>NZ_LJYG01000101.1:191154-220312 GCF_001440035.1 Bradyrhizobium manausense
AGGCGACTTTCCGGCCTTTCAACCGCTTGTATTTCCGCCTCGTCCAACGGGCGAGCGCGTCGTTTACGTGACGAAGGACGTTGACACATTCCGTCCGGTAAAACCGTCCGTAATAGTTCAGCCATCCTTGCACGACAGGATCAATCAGCTTGGCGAGTTCTTCAAGACTCCAGTGGTTTCGCGTCGAACCCAGTCGCCATGAGCGAATGGTTTGTCGGATTCCTTTGGCAGCCTTGTTGCTGATTGCCGGGAGGAAGTTGAGGAACTTCTCGCCCTTTCGATCGCGAGCGCTGCGCGGCTGGAAGGGGTGAGTAGGCCGGTGGGATTTCGCCACCGGCCTCTCGAAGAACCGAGCGTGAGACTCTCGCCTCACTCGGCTCCCATCAGGCAAACGTGCCGATCATACTGAGCCGCCAGTGCACGAAGAGATTCGCGTTTTCCCGAGCCAATTTTTGAAGAAAGCGGCTCGCGCGGATCTTGTGAGCTCTAAAGCGCTTGAACTTCCGCATCGTCCAAGCCAGGAGCATCTGATTGATGTATCTGAGCACGGGGTACAGAGCCGATGGCGAGTATCGTCCGTAGTATTCTATCCACCCCCGTAGGAGAGGATTGATCTGTCGTGCGATCTCGTTCATTGGCAACTCTGTGCGATGTCGTAGGTTCAATTCCCGAATCGCCGCCCGCATGTCTTTCAGCGCCGAGGCGCTGACCGCCGGGTTGAAGCCCCAGAACAGTGTGTTGTCTCGGGAGCGTCGAACCAGCCGGGGCCGAAAGCCGTATCCGAGGAAGTCAAATTGAAAGTTCGGATACGTACCTTTGCGCTTCCCGTCCTTGCAGTAGACGATTTTGGTTTTCGTCGGATGCATTTCCAGGCGGCACTCTGCCAGGCGCGCTTGAAGCTCTGCCTTGAGAGCCTGAGCTTCTTGCTCGTTCCGGCAGTGGACCAGCCCATCGTCTGCATACCGACACCATGGGAGGTCTGGGTGCGCCCGTCCCATCCAGAGGTCGAAAGTGTAGTGCAGGAAAAGGTTGGATAATATAGGGCTAATCACGCCCCCCTGAGGGGTGCCGCGGGATCGCTCGATAATTATTCCGTCCTTGTCCATAGGTGCCGTCAACCATCGTTCGATGTAGAGCAGCGCCCATTTGCACCTCACGTGCTTCCGGACAGCCCGCAGCAAAAGTTCGTGGTCGATGTTGTCGAACAGACCTTTGATGTCGAACTCTAGGACCCAGTCATATTTCCAGCACCGCTCACGCGTGACGCCGATAGCATCGAGTGCCGATTTTCTCGGCCGATAGCCATAGGAGTCTGCCAAAAATATTGGGTCCAGGTCCGGCTCAATGAGTTGTTTGACAACCATCTGGGCCACGCGATCCGCTACGGTGGGCACACCTAAAATCCGCTGGCCTCCAGTCTTTTTGGGAATGGAGACGGCGCGCACCGGTGGTGGAAAGTAGCTTCCCGAGCTCATCCTATTCCAAAGCTTGTAGAGGTTGTTCCGCAAGTCGGAATCGAACTGCTCGATCGTCTGCCCATCCACCCCGGCCGCGCCCGCATTGGATTTGACCGCTTTGTAAGCCTCGTACACTTGCTTCTTTGTAATATTGAACGGCTTGTCTGTCGTATGTATCTGCATCTTCCTGTTTCCAGTTGTTTCGACCACACGACCGCCTGACCCGATCCCTTCGCTCCAGCTCCATTACAGGGCCTTCATCACTACTGCGGATCGGTCCGCCCCAATGCTCCGCTTCGGTACTCTCGCCTCGCGGTTTTCGCCGCTTGTGCTTCTCCCTTGCCATCGGAGCACTGGTTCCTGCAGTTCCGCGCAAAAGCCTGCATCCGTCTCACGCCCCCTCTACGCCGGTCGCCGTCTGCCCAGTCATCAGGCGCCTGTCAGACTTATCCCAGAAGAGCTACACGCCTCTGGTTTTGGCGACGCCAAGTTTCTTAACGACGCGTCTTCGGTGGGTTCACTTTCGTTCGTCTTTCGGATGCACACCTGCCCGAGGTCTTACCTTGAGCATTTTCTCCAACGCTCACCACCACGGCTCTTTACCGCAGCAGCTTGGAGTGGTTTGAGACCTGCTCCTGCAAGCCGATCCCGAGGGGCCTGCCCTCATCTTTCACGCAGCTTTACGACACTACTTTCCCTCTCGTGTTTCCCTCCTTTCTATGTGTCTCTGCAGCACACTGTAGCCAAGGAAGTCGAACGAGATGTGTTCGCATTCCTTTCTCCGTTTATTATCCTTGCAGTAGACGATCCGGGTTTTCTCCGGATGGAGCTCCAGACCGCATTCCGCAAGACGTTTTCGGATCGCCTCCATCACGGTTCGAGCCTCGCTTTCAGTTCTGCAATGGACTATCGCATCGTCAGCGTATCTTTCGAAACACAAACAAGGGAAGGTCCGCTGCATCCAGTGATCGAATGCATAGTGCAGAACCAAATTTGCGAGCAGCGGTGAAACCACTGAACCCTGAGGGGTTCCGCGTGTTCTCTCCACTAGGATTCCGTCTTCTTTCTCCACGGGAGCTTGCAGCCACCGCTTTACGTAGAGACGAATCCAGCTCAGTTCCGTGTGGTGGGCGACGGCCTTTTCGATCAGGTGCCAAGGAATCGAGTCGAAGAACGACTTGATATCAAGGTCGATAACCCAGTCGAATTTCCAGCAACGCTTTCGCGCTGTCCCCACTGCGTCAAGCGCCGAACGGCCGGGCCGATAGCCGTAGGAGTCGGGATGGAATATTCGTTCCATCGTCGGCTCCATAACCATCTTTGCAACCGTCTGAGCCACGCGGTCAGCTATAGAGGGTATTCCTAACGGACGCTTCCCTCCATTAGCCTTGGGAATTTCCACGAGACGGACGGGAGGCGGAAAGTATGTCCCCGACGACATTCGATTTCAGATCTTGTAGAGGTTTCTCTTCAAGTCCTTTTCGAATTCCTCGATGGAGACCCCGTCCACACCCGCTGACCCGCGGTTCGCTTTCACCTGTTTCCAAGCTTCCCAAACGAGATGTTTGGGGATCTGATACGACTTTGCCTCAGTCATCGGCTCCTCCCGTTTCCGGTTGGCCTGTGACTTTGGCTGGAAGATCGGGTCCCTTCGCTCCGCCCGTATTACCGGGCCTCATCACTATTACGAACCCGTCCGCCCCTGCGTCGCGCATTGGTACTCTGCCCTCGGCGGGTCCGCCGCCTTTGGGGTCTCCCTTGGCATCGCGACGCAGGTTCCCATGTTCCGCGCAAGAGCCTGCCATCGGGATCACGCCGCCTCTACACCGGTTGCCGCCCGGCCAATAGACAGGCTCTCGCCGCGCTTGATCCCAGGAGGTGATATCGCCCCTGGTTTCGACAACACCTGAACTGTACTTTCGATGCATCATCGGCGGTTTACTTGCGTTCGTCTTCCCGTGGCTCACCTGACAGGCTGATTGCCCGCCTTTTCCAGCAACGCTCACCACCTCAGCCATTGAGCTAAAGCAGCTTGTGGCGGTTTGGACTCTGATCCTGCAATCCGAGTCCGAGGGGCCTGCCCTCATCTCTTGCGCAGCAAGGCTGCTCGGAAGATGGTCTACATACTCAACCTCCTTCTTCGCGCCGTCATGGCGCACATACCACCGTGCAGCCGAAGGCCATCACCTTCCCGACCGATGCCAAGCTGCTGCACGCGGCAATCAAGGGGCTCAACCGCCTGGCAAGGAAGCACGGGGTCAAGCTACGGCAGTCCTATCTTCGCATTGCCAAGACCGCGGCGATGATGGCGGGACGCTACGCCCACGCCAAGCAATTCAAGCGGCATCAGCGGCAGTTGCGCATCCTGCGCAGCCGGCTGGGCCGGATCATCCGCGATATCCGCCGCAAGATCGAAGGTCAGGCCGTACTCGAGAACGCCTTCGCCCTCCCGCTCGGCCGGGCCTCGCAGATCCGATCGCAGCAGCAGCGCCAGCGCGGCTGGAAGCTTTATTCCTTCCATGCTCCGGAGGTTGAGTGCATCGGCAAGGGCAAGGCCGCCGCGCCCTACGAGTTAATGGCATGGACCACGCCCGCTCTCAGCGGCAAAGTAGAGCCCCGACAAGAGAAGGAGCGCAAACCATGTCCGATACGAACATTGTCACGATCGGTATCGATCTAGGCAAGAACACATTCCATGTGGTGGGGTTCGATGCCACCGGTGCGATCATCCTACGTAAGAAGCGATCGAGAAATCAGCTTGAGCAGTCGCTGGCTAATGTTCCGCCCTGCCTGATCGGAATGGAGGCCTGTGCAGGAGCACACCACCTGGGTCGCAAGCTCGAGAAATTAGGCCATCAAGTACGGCTCTTGCCGGCACAGTATGTGAAGCCATACCTCAAGGGCCACAAAAATGACTTCCGTGATGCCGAAGCCATCGCAGAGGCGGCGCAGCGCCCGACCATGCGCTTCGTCCCGTTGAAATCGGCCGAGCAACTTGACTTGCAGGCGCTGCACAGAGTTCGCAGTCGATTGGTGACGCAGAGAACCGCGGTCATCAATCAAATCCGAGGTTTTTTGCTTGAGCGAGGGCTGCCAGTTCGGCAGGGAGCGGCAGCACTCCGATTGGCACTTCCACAGATTCTCTCGATGCTCTCGGATAACCTGTCGCCTCGAGTGGTTCGGCTCATTCAGGACTTGGCCGAGGACTGGCGCTTTCTCGAGCGGCGGGTCGCATCGATCACGAAGGAAATCGACGAACTCGCTGATCAAGACGCACACTGTCGCCGCCTGATGAGTGCACCGGGTGTCGGACCAATCATCTCAAGTGCGATGATCGCCGCGATCGGAACTGGTGATGCCTTCCATAAGGGCCGCGACTTTGCAGCATGGCTTGGCCTCGTACCGAAACAAATCTCGACCGGCGATCGAACCATTCTCGGCCGCATATCGAGGCGTGGCAACCGGTACCTGCGAACGCTGTTCATTCAAGGGGCCAGAGCCGTACTTCTAAGGCGTCAGAGTTGGCCCAGGCATGGCTTCGGAGCCTGGTTGTAAGCAGCATCCAAGCGGCTCCACTCGAATGTACTGGTTGTCGCCCTGGCCGCAAAACTCCCGCGCCTAGCCTGGAGCATGCTCGCAAAGGGCCGTGATTACGACGCCAATTTCATGGGCCACCCCGCGTAAGACACGGCCGGGAAGGAAGAAGATCCACGGTCCGACCGGAAGGCACAATATCCCGCCGAGGTTTGCGAGACGGAAAGGACGAATGGAGCAACGGTTGCACCGACACTTCTGAAGCCTGGTTCGACGCCATGGCCCTTCTTGAGGCCGGCGAGTTATTGAGGACAGAAGTGGGCGGATATCCATAATGGCTCGAGGCGAGAGCCTCAAATCGAAGCCGGATAGATTGGCGCAGACCGCTACATCCCTTTGTCGATTCCTCTTGCAACGCGGGAGTGGTCCATAGATCGGTGTCAAAGCCTCCATCGTCACCAACAACCGCCGTGCTCCCGGCGGCCTGTTCGTGCTGCACGCCAGGGCGCTACCCGATAACCCGTTCGATGGTCACACCTTGCGAGACGTCATCGACCGCACCGAGACACTCACCGGCTGTGCGATCGAGCGGGCCTATGTCGACAAGGGATACCGCGGCCACGACGCGCAAAATCCTCCTCGCGTCTTCATCTCCGGCCAGAAGCGCGGCGTCTTCGGTGTCATCAAGCGCGAGCTGCGCCGCCGCTCCGCCATCGAGCCCATCATCGGACACCTGAAGACCGATGGTCACCTCGGCCGATGCTATCTCAAAGGCCGCCCCGGCGATGCGGCTAACGTCATCCTCTCCGCCGTCGGTCACAACTTCCGCCGTGTCCTCGCCTGGCTGAGAGCTCTTTGGTGCCTGATCCTCACCACCCTCATCGCGCCCGCCAGCGACTGCTCACCGCTCAAATCGGTTTCTTAACGGACGACCAATTAACTTTACGTCAGATCGGGCTACGGGTCTCGCGCATCCGATCGCCGACCAGTCCTGGTAGGTGCCTGCATGTCTCTCTAGAGGTACAACTTGCCGGCACCCTAGGGCCGACATCAGGGTGCACTAGTCAGCTTTACTGGCTCAGGCGGTAAGGCTGGCCACTCAAGTTAGCGGCGCGTGGTAGGGACAGCACTTATCGTACACAACGAGCGCCGAGTCACGTCGCTACTAACTTCACCAGCAGCGCGGGCGTGGTAGGGACAGCCATCGCTTCACTCACCGGGCGTGGGCCGAGTCACGTCCGCGCTGCCTCCGATTGGCATGGGCACGCCCATACCCCCGGGCAAGCTATTTCGTCCGGACGGATTCGCATTTGGCACAGAGGTCGATGTGACTGAACCGATGACGCCGCTGCAGACAATCAGCGACTGGTTGGAAAAGCAGCACGTAGAAATACAAGGCGAAATCATTGCCGGCATGGCCTTGCTTTTGGACTTCAACGATAGGGACTTTCTCGCACTCGACAACGAACAGCAAGGTGAGTTTCTCCGGCAGTGGAACGACGGTGGATTCGGAAGGATTCGCGTTTCCGCTTCTGGGCCTAGAGTAACGGGATGCGATCCGAGCTCCCTCAGCGGTGTGCCGCCGCATGTACGTTGTCTTTCGGAGCGCTTAAGATACACGCTCGGGTGGGGCTTGTGAGAAGCGTCGGGAACAACACCATGGACATTGGCTCCATAAGCACGTTGGAATTAGCGGCTCTGGGAATTGCCTCGGTCCTTCTCATCGCAGTTCTCCTCGGCTGGTGGTGGGTTAGTCGGGGCTTCCGTGATTTGTAGCTGAGGTCACCTCTCCGCGTCAGCTTGAGAGATAGGCTTGACGGTTTTTGCGACGTTCGCTGGCGGCCAATCACCGCCGACTGCCTTCGGAATTCCATTGGCAACCAGCAGCGAAGAACTGGCGGCCGGACGGCTCCTATGAGCTGATCAACCGCACAATCGGGCAGGCTTGGGATTTCGGCCGCAGTCCTCCAGAGTCGCTATCTGAGCTACGCCACATCCTTGCAACGGACCCGAAGATGAAATTGCTGGTCGGGCACGGCCTCTTTGACCTCGTCACGCCCTATTTCGGATCACAGATGGTGCTCGACCAATTGCCACCATTTGCCTCGGCACCGCGCGTCAAACTTGTAGTCTTTCCGGGCGGCCACATGTTCTATTCACGAGACGCCTCGCGCCAAGCGTTTCGTGCAGAGGTCGAAGCGATGATGAAGTAACCGGACGGCGAACTAGGTTACAGCGGTGAATTTTTGAGATGGTTGGCGCATTCCTCTTTGGAGAAGATATCGAGGAGTTCGCCGACCGTGCGCCACGTTTCGACATCGTTCTGCGCGGCTTGCATGTCAAAATACCCGTTGCAGACCAACTCGCTAGTTTCGCTCTCACCTTACGGCAAAGAGATTAATCGGATGCGTGTGGCGAGGATAGCACCAAGCCGAGGACGCCTGAAGGTTGCCTCAAGAAATCGGCGCGGATGTTTGATCTGCGCCTTGGCAAGTCCGAACCGTCACGGCGCAGGACAACGCTTCTCTATCCGAGCGAACGGTCGCCCGCAGCGTTCCGCCTCAGTCAGCTTAGGTGATATTTATTGAAGAGTTCGACAAGCTCAGTAGCCTTGATCTTTTTCAGAATAAGTTTGCGCAGGAACGCAGGTCCCGGGATCTCAATTTCATTGCCGTCACGCAGTCTACCCATTGCTGCAAGCAACTTGCGAATATCATAGGTCGAGTTAAAAACCTCGGGCACGCCACGTTCGATCTTGAGGAGGATATAAACGGCTTCCATCGCCGTCCGAACGGAGTATTCCGTCGTGAAGATACAATCCCGTTCACCCGACTCCGCGAACTGGCCGATGAAGGCGAAATTGACCGCCTCTTTCGGCACAACATCTGGCCGGTCACCCGCCTGCCGAGGCATGAAGAAGGAAGTGACGTAGGGCATCATTACAGGCACGGCCTTGGCGGCCCCTGCGGCAAGTTCCGGTATGCTCGCGACGGTCACACCGAGGTGATAAAGCCATTCTTGCGTGATCTCCTCGCCCGTACAATCTTGCATCGATTTCCTCACGTAGTCGCCGGCTTTATCGACGAATAGCGAATAGACCCAGACGACGACTTGATCGCTGGGCTGGTGCTTGAAATGCGGTTGGCGGTTTGTGGTCCAACTGAGCAACCAGCTCGAATCTTTCACCGTAACAATGCCTCCTGTGACGATCTTGCCGCTGAACGGATCGCGTTTGGCGATCTTGCGGATGTATGGCGGAATGCGTTCGTCCAGGGTCGTGATCGTCGCCGATTCCCATTTGCTTGCAGAGATATTGCCGCAAAAGACATCTGGGCGGCCAAACGCGGTATCCTTGGCCGCAATACGCCGCCACAGATCCCAGGCGGGCGCCGGTCCTTCGTTGAGCCTGGCGGCCATGTGATGGTCCCCCATGTCCGAGTTTTCAGTCAGCGACCCGATCGTCATGAAAACAAGATCGTCTGCGCCAATAATGAGACTGCCCTCAATGCCATTCTCCAGCCAGCGGATGGCTGTGGCTTGCTTGCGTCCGCACGTTATGTGGAAATCGATATCGGTGACTTCTACTCCGTAGCGAAAGTTGACTCCTTGCTCCAACAGCCATTTGCATAATGGCAGAACAAGCGATTCATATTGATTGTACTTGGTGAACTTCAGCGTGCTGAAATCCGGCAGGCCGCCGATATGGTGGATAAATCGATGCAGATAAAGTTTCATCTCGAGGGCCGAATGCCATTCTTCAAAGGCGAACATGGTCCGCCAATAGAGCCAGAAATTGCTGTTGAAGAATTCCCTCCCGAACACTTCGTCGATGCGCTTGGTCTCCATCTGCTTACGAGTGGCAAGAAAAAGGGCAATCAGCTCCTTCTGGGCCTCTTCACTCAGAGTGAAGAGGCCGTCGGTATGGGCGTCCTGCCCTTGGTTCACCGTCGCTCGCTGTAGTGTGTAGTTCGGATCATCCTTGTTCAGCCAATAAAACTCGTCGAGCACGCTGGCGCCTTCAAGTTCGAGCGATGGGATCGAGCGAAACAGATCCCAGAGGCACTCGAAATGATCCTCCATCTCTCTACCACCTCGAATCACGAATCCCCTTTCTGGATCCTGACTGCCGTCCAACGCGCCTCCCGGAACCTTCTGTCGTTCGAGGATGGTGATACGGTCGCCACGCATTTGCCCGTCGCGGATCAAGAAGGCCGCGCCTGAGAGCGCAGCCAACCCCGAACCAACGAACCAAGCCGTCTTGCTATCCACGCCGGAGGGTTTGCGGGGCCGGGCAAAAGCTTCGTAATTTCCACTGCTGTAATACATCGCGACATTCCATCTCGTTTGATCTGACAATCCGTCCGCAGATAGTCAGAAGATGTTTTCGATCGCCTGACGCTTCTGCGGGACGCCGATCGTCAGACCGCCATCGACGACGATTTCGGAGCCGGTAAGATAAGAGGACTCGTCGCTGAGCAGGAACAAGACTGCCTGTGACACTTCCTGCGGCTCGGCTGGCCGCCCGAGCGGAATCGGGAAACTGGAAAGATCGAAGTTCTCTGTCATCCGGGTGTTGATGAGACCCGGATGGATAGAGTTTATGCGAACGCCGGATGCGGCGGCCTCCAAGGCAGCGGACTTCGTTATGCCCCGCACGCCGAATTTGGAAGCAACATAGGCGTGAAGCCCAGGACTACCCCTCAGCCCCTCGACCGACGAGACGTTGACGATCGAGCCTCCGCCCGCGCGGCGCAGGGCAGGTAAGGCAGTCTGCATTCCCAAGAATACACCTGTGAGATTAACAGCCAGGGTCTTCTCCCACTGCTCGAGCGGGAACCGCTCGATGGGAGCCATGCTAGCTATGCCTGCATTGTTGACGAGGCCGTGCAGCGCGCCGAACTTGCTCTCCGCAGCCGCGATCGTCTGGCGCCATTCCTCCGGCTGAGCGACGTCTTGACGCACATAGATCGCAGATGGACCGAGTTCGGCTGCGAGAGCCTCTCCTTCTTTGTGGAGAATATCGGTGATCACGACTTTCGCTCCCTCGGCTACCAGCAGGCGCGCATGAGCGGCCCCCATCCCTCGAGCCCCGCCGGTTACCAAAATGACTTTTTCGCTCACTCGTCCCATAACTCTTGTTCCCTCGATCAGTGGCGGTGCAGGGTTCTTGAGCATCAAAATGGATGCGGGTCATGTTGATCAAAGTGATTGAGAACGAGTGTTGGAAGTCGGGCAAGCCAAGAGACGCGGTCTGCACGGCGTCCATTGGCTCTTGTCGATATGCTCTCAGCCACGCATCCTCTTTGATGCCCAAAGCCTGTGCGCAATACCTGATGTAAATTGGTGCGAAAGCAGTTCGATACCAATTTCACGTCGCGAACATGCGTCCACCGCTCAGGCGTTAGCCGTCCTTGATTGCTGCATTGGCCTTGCCGAACTGCGCCACCGTATTGACGCAGGCAATTTGCGGCCGAATTTCCTCCGGTTTGGAGATAGGATCGCTGCCCGCGAGCGAAGCGATGCCGGTTCGGAACCGTACTGAGGTCCTTGTGAATCGAGAAGTGGGTCGCAGAACTCATGAGATTCTCCTAAGTCTTGCGAACTGGAGTATTCATTCCGTGCAATCGGCGCGCCGAGAATCTGATAGGAAGTCAGACTCACGTCGCTCTTGTACTGGTGCGGGAGGTCTTCCGACGCCCTACCGGACGTCGATGTCCACGGGCCTAGCGTTTTTCGGCCATGCGCGGCGATAACGTCACGGCTGATCTGGTTCAATCGAGCGACAACGGCGATGGCCATGTGTTGCAAAAACCCGCAAACAGAGCCTCATCGACTTTGTCCGGAGGCTTGCTCATGTCGGGCTTTCGACATCGCGTTGTTAATCGGACAAGCGAGGAAGGCAACAGAACAAGAGGCGAAAGTTGTCGGGTCTCTCGTACCCGATTTGACGTCAACAACCTAGTGAGGCCGTACAACTCCGCACGAGGTGCCTGGCATCGACGTTGCATAGGGACTGGTAGACAAAAAGGAAGCCACCCACTCGCCTTGACGTCATCGTCGGCGAGCACGCTTCGCCGGAATGGATGCGCAATCAGGCGCATCGGCAGCACAGCACAGCCGCCTGCTGGAAAAGGTCAAGCGTGTTGGATGTTTTCGGATGGTTAAATCCGGCGGATTGAGGTGCAAGGCGCAGAAACGGCACTGCGGTCTCGCGTAGCGACGATCGCGATCGCTGGATCGATGCGCCCCGGCGGACTACCGAGCCCACATCGCGGCGGGCGCCATAGTCGCTAGGAGCCCTTCAACAACCGGAGAGGCGCGGTGAGACAAATAGCTCAATCTCAAATCGCGCGAAACCATTCTGAGATCGAGGAGGATTCGATGCCTGACGTCAAAGGCATTCCGCTTGATGCGCCCCTTTACCATGGGGGTAAAAATCGTGGCAGTTCGTTTCTCGGCTGCCAAGCCATAAACCTTATGTTCAGCGTGGGGCACGAGGCGAATTGTTTATTGCCGAAGGAGCTGGTACCTGCAGCAAACCCTGCAATCGCCATTGTGGGGGTTGCGAGATATCGCTCGAGCACTGTCGGGCCATACTTGGAGTGCTATTCAGGAATTCAAGTTCGTGATCCCGACGGCGAGACTGGCTACTACATCGCTTACATTTACGTGACAGTAAATGATGCAGCTCTCGCCTCGGGACGAGAGGTTCTTGGTGCTCCAAAAAAGCTGGCGCACATTAGATTGATCAGAGAAGGTGGTCTAATTCAGGGTACGCTCGAGCGTCCGAAAGGCAAGCGCCTGCTGACCCTTACCGCTCAACCGGACGAGCGCATGAGCTCGGATTCGCGACAGATGTATTCTGCGCGGACGAATTTCTACTCGGTTCGGCAGCTGCCGCCCATCATTGAGTCCGGGAAGGGAGCGGTAACGCAACTCGTCAAATGGTGTACGGACCGAACGTTGCGACGCGACGAGCGTGGCGAAGAAGTTCTATTTACTGGACCAACCTCCCTAACTTACGATTCCCCCTCGATTATCGATCCCGTGCACAATTTGACAGTTGGCCAAGCCCTGCTCGGCACATACGAGGAGTATGACGCAAGGCTCGAGGCCATTGATATCCTTTCGGAGGAATCAAACCCAGTAAACAGATGATCGATAAGCTTGAAGAATCATCCAATCCTAAAGTTCTGCCCCGGGGTCAATGAGGATGTCGTGATTGTGCTGGAACACTGCCTCTCGAGCCGGAGCGAGAAGTCAGCCAAGGCCGTAGTAGTCGGTGGCAAGGCCGCAAAGCCGCCCCGGAGGCGAAGGGCCAAACGAACACCGTCAACCTTTAAGGCACGAGGCGAGATCTCCCCAGGTAAGAACGCACTCCTTTACTGCACGACCGCCGGATTTACTCCGCTTCCCCTTGCGATCACGAGAGCTTTGCGGTCTCCGGCCCGCTCGCCGTGGTCGGCAACGACTTCTCTATCCGGTTCTTGTTCATCGGCCCGCAGCTTCGCTCCGCGCTTCCTCCCCACATTCGGTCGCCCTCAGCCCTTTGCTTCGCTCGTTGTGATCAACTCGCGATGGGACGTGCACCCATAAGAGTGCGCCCATGCTGGGCGCACCAAAGAAAAAGACCGCCACCTAGGGCGGGCTCTCCGGTTTCCGATCGCACGGGCCTCACGCAATGCGCAGGTTCTCCGCGGATGCCTTGCCCGAGCGGCGATCCGCCACGACATCGAAGCTGACGCGCGCGCCCTCGGCCAGGCCAGTGTACCCAGCCTTTTCCACTGCAGAAATATGAACAAACACATCCTTGCCGCCATCTTCAGGCTGGATGAAGCCATAACCCTTGGTTGCATTGAACCACTTTACAATTCCCATAGCCACTTTAAGAGTCTCCACTAGATTGCAACGAGTCGAGTTAACCAGCCTTTAGCGAGGTCATCAAGACAACTCGCCGGCGCGAACCGACGGGCTCTCCAGTGAGGCGCTGGTGATCAGAGGGGCGCGGCCGACTATCTTGTCGCTCCCCTCCGCGGTTGCTCCTTCGCGCACATGTTGCCTAAGGCGCACGCGACCTCGTCCTCGTCGGCTAACGTGCCCGGGATCGCGACGAAGATTTCCCGGCATGGTATCCCTGGCTGGTAGTGGTATGGGTGAACGTCGCGCATCGACGCCCCCCATTCGCCGCACCGGCGCACGATGTCGATTAGCCTTGGCCATAGGAGGGCCTCCGTGTGGTTTGTTAGAGCCGGGCCGGAAGGTCGCGCTTCCCCTCGGCTTGCTTTTCGTGACACGATGACTTCATGGTAAAAGCAATTCGTGACACCATGACGTCATCAAGAAAGCGGACTCCAGCGACCGGAGCCCAGTCACGGTTCGGATTCAGCCCGAATTGGCAAAAGATTTAGACGGTTGGCGTCGCAAGCAGCCTGACTTACCCGGCCGCCCCGAGGCGATCCGGCGGTTGCTGGAGATCGCGCTGAAGGCGAAGAAATCGTGACTCCACTAGCAGAACCGACCGACCTTGAGTTGATCCGCAAAATCGCTGCTGCGGGCGGAAGGAAATACACCGCCGGAAACATTGACCGCGGAAAATATCAACGCCTCGTGGCATTAGGCTGGCTGACCGAAGTCTCTGTCAACATCAGTGATGTCGTGTACGAGGTAACTGAGGCTGGGAAAGCGGCCGCGCGACTGAGATAAGGCGATTGCCGCCGCGAGTGCTGCGGGGATTCAAGCCGAGGTTAGCTAGCGACTCACGAGACATTAATTGAGAGAATCATCGTCGATCTCGTTAAGGCGTCGCACCATGGCTGCTAGCCCCCTGCCTCCGTCTTTTCTTCCTCTTTCCGCGATTTCCTTTTTGTCTGCGATCCCCTAGGCCACGAGATGAGTGCGCCGTAAACAAGGGCGAGACCAGCGACGATCAGCGAGATACCGAGAGCGCGCATGCTTGCGAGCCTCACAAAGAGAGGCATTTTACCTCAGTTTGGCGCGCGAGGCGCGTTCCTTGTCGACGCCAGGGGTCTTTGAGGGTCCCCTTCGGCGCGTCGCGAAGATTGATCAAAGATACGCAGTAGCGGGTCTGGGTCGGAAACTATGTGGCAGATGGAATCTCGGCTGCCAAGAAACCTTGACCGCTTGCAGTGGGCTGAGGACATCCACCAAAACAGCCCGTCCTCAGATATGGAAATAGACCAGAGGCAAATAGATGTATGTCCACCAGGCGAAGCCCGCCAATCCGGCCAGGACCAGCATATCTTCGTTGGTCATGGGGATCTCCGAAAGCAGTTTCGATTACCCTCCAACCAACGAGCGGCAGCGCGCGTTTCAATGGCGCATCAAATATACTTCAAAAAATGGAACATTTTGCGCCGCGCCGTAGCCGCGCCCGGTGCATATTTCGGGCTGGCGGAAGTACCGGCCGGGGCTGGACGCATCCACAGCCTATCTGGGGCGCCCAAAAGTGCGAGTTGTGCACCGTCTCCCCACAGGCTTCCAATAGCCAGGGGATGGTAGAGTCGTTCCCGTCTCGATAGACTTGATGATGGGGGAACATCCCAATGACCAATTGGCAATCTGATCTCGATGCGCTCATCGCGGAAACGAAGGCGTTCGTTGAAAAAGCTGGTGCCAAGCGCCTCGCCGACGAATACGATGCGGCGCAGGATCGTGGCGAACTTCGCAGCAATGGCGAACGCACCTTTTCCAGCCCGGAAAAGGTGAGCGTACCGAGTTAGTGTCGCCAAAGGAATTGCACGAAGCGCGCCTAATACGAGACGCCAAAGTAATGATCCAGGCATCGTTGGCCACGTGCTCGACGAACAACTTGCGTACGGCGAGGAGCCGACCAACGCCTCACGGCGTCAGATTGTTGCCGACCCGAACCAGCGCGAAGAAATCCTCCAACGTGTCGCAAGCTTCAGAGCGCAACAGGAACGCTTTATGAGGGAGCGAGAGGATTTTGCGGCAGCGGAATTGAGCAGAATGTGGGGGTCGCGCTAGTATCCGGCTTCAGAAGGCCTCAGGCCGCCGCGCTGATGCGGTATTTTGCTTGGGATTGTGGGGCAGCGGGCGCCAGAAAGGGCCGCTCCACGCGACGCCCCAGCCGCATCTAGCGTCCTATCCGCTGAGTCGTGCGTTGACAGCTTTCGGCCAGCCGCTTCGCTCATCGTTGACGATGTCACAGCTCACGCGCGCGCCCACGTGGTGCTCAACGCCGCGTGGGAACGACGTGGCATGCACGAATACATCGTGCCCCCGTCGTCAGGCCTGATGAAGCCGAAGCCTCGATCGGCGATCCACTTTTTGATAACTCCCGACGCCATCCGTCTGCTTTCCTTTTTGCTGCCGTTCGAGCTCTAAGCCGCCATCCGTGCCGCATTCGGTCGCGGGGTCTTCTTTGGGGCCGCCGGCGCTAACGCAGATCCGAGAATTTCCTTCAGTTTGTGGCGCAAGACGCGCTCAAGCTAATCTTCTAGGCCGAGATCGGTCAACATCCCATGAAGCCCTACGAGATGGATACGGTCATAAGCCTCGATGAACGCGAGACCCTTTTCGACCCAAGTCTTATGCATGCACCCACTCACCGCTCGGAGGATCGGCACGGTCAGCGCCGCCGCACCATTGCTGCTTTCAAAGACAGTGCGCAATAGCAGCGTGACTTGCTCTTCGCCCTTGGCGGTAAACCGCTTCGGGTCGAT
This sequence comes from Bradyrhizobium manausense, assembly GCF_001440035.1. Classification (GTDB taxonomy): domain Bacteria; phylum Pseudomonadota; class Alphaproteobacteria; order Rhizobiales; family Xanthobacteraceae; genus Bradyrhizobium; species Bradyrhizobium manausense. The sequence continues at coordinate 206,849 of NZ_LJYG01000101.1, forward strand.
GCCTCGCAGAAGATCGTAGCGTCGCAACAGCGTCTGCAAATAACAACCGGCTTGGCCGCTTCCGTGGGAGCGAGATCCTGCGGCATATCTTCGAGCGCGTGGTTGCAACGTGAATGGCAGCGGGCCTCGTCAAAGGCGAAGGGTTCGCGGTGGATGCAAGCGTGATGGAAGCCAACGCAGCCGCTACCATGGTAAATCCTGAAGCGCGCGCGTAGTGGTCTGACCGCTTCAACCAAAAAGGATACGACAACCTCGATCTCAGGGTGGTGCTCGCTAACGCCACGCCGCCCGCGTGGCGGTGCGCGAATCCCGCTCACCTTGCTGCCGATTGACGCGCACCGACAGATGCGGCAGGAAACAGGCGGATGATGTTTGGGTCCGCGCGAACGCATAGGACCGATCGCGCAGGCGTGGGTCCGGTGATCGGCGCCTGCACGTTCTGCTCAAGCGGCAGCGCTATCAGATCTCATCGACGGGCAGACAGGCTAACGAAAAGACAGTTTCAGCCTCCTTACCAAGGAGGCCGAAACCCGGCGACAGCACGCGAGCGCCGATGATGGAGCCGATGTCGTCGAACGACCGCTTAGCGAGCCGCCTTCAGTAGAGCAACCGACATGTTCCAGGTTCAGTCTTGTCCGACCCGTCTGCCAGAGATCCTAAGCGATCCTACATAAAGTCGTAGTCGTCCTCGGCCCGATCCGAAACGCGCCCTGTTTCACTCTCGGTATCATTGGCCTCTGCTTTGGATAAATATAGTGCGGGCTTGTCTGCCCGCTGCCATTGACCGTCACTGTTCTTCGTCCATCTCTCCGGATGCTGGGTGGGATCAAGCACCATGTTATCGTCATCCACGTCAACAAAGCCAAACTGCTGCGAGCGGGCCCTGGCTTCTGCATTACCAGGACGGGAATGGAGGAGCGCCCCATCGCCATCTAGCCGAAGCTGATGCTCCAGCAAAATATCGCCCGCGTTATCGACGAGCGGATGGACGATCCGAAGATCTACGGTGGATGTGACTTCAGTTCGCCCGGGAAACTTTTTCTGCCACTGTTCTCCTTGGAACACGTCGCGCATCTCAAATCCGCCTTCTGTTCTTAAGAGTCCAACACTTGTGTTGCCTAGCTGATAGCTGAAATAGCGCGCGCTTTCCGTATCGTATTTCGTGGTGCCGTATTGTTCAGCAATTTCTTTTGTGCGCTTGGCCTTCGAGGATATGTGAGGCGAATACTCTTGTGGGTTCGCGGCAATATACATGATCTCATCGTCATGGAAGGCTTTTGCTTGTTCAGCGAATGAGCGCTTCGAGATCTCCACGACAGGAGGCCTGCCAACGAGCGAGTATGACTGTGTTGCTGACGGAGACGGACCAGCGTGCGAGTTCGGCCCCAAGTGCATGTTTGCGAGCGTCTCCGCGAAGCTGTCGCTGTCCGCCGAATATCTGGCATCGTCGGCCTGGCAAGCGTTGCAAAATTGGCCGGATGAGCCATTGATTCGGCTATACATGTAAATTTTCCTCCTATCGGTGAAGTTGCTTGGCAGCGAATTCTGGCTGCTCAAGCGAGCGCACATGCATATTTGTCCCAGCTGACGCCAATCTGACGTGTAGGTCAGGATATGCGAGACGGCTTCTAGGCGGCCGGCATGCGACCTTTCGATCACGACGACGCACGCGGGCTCGCGTGCCGTTGCTTTGCAGGACAGCGTTCGCGGTGTTGGCTCGAACGCGCTGACAAATTGCAACTTTTGCCCGGTCTCTGATTTCCCAGGCGCTGTTGTGAGAGCTAACCGCTATGGCACTCTGCGCCTCGTCATACCCTCATCCAGGCGGGCGTGGCGCCCGATTTAATGGGTGGCGTCCTGTTGGCTGATGTTGCCGAGACCGCTTTTGCCGGCAGAGCACATTTTGAGATTCGTCGCGGTAAGACGATAACCCTCGGCCTCAGGCCCGCGTCCCCGTCGCAGATCATCGTCGAGCCTCTCGCGTATTTGATGACCCGGGCCATTAGCGGTTGTGGTTTAGACGCGATCATGCCTGCCTCGCGCGGCACCGCTGCGTAACCGGCCCAGCGGGGACTGTGATCATCCCCCTCACAAGTCTGGCAGACCTGTTTGCAGTCAACTAACGTGCGTCATGATCGCGGCGCATTAGCTTCAGCTTGGACGGAATTGACCACGAGATCGCCACCAGTTGTTGACCGCGTCGCCGGCGTTCCGCAAGCGCGGACGTTCTTGAGAGAGTCTTGTAAATCGGCTGCTCGAAACGCCGGGACGGTCCGGCCTCGGCATGACTGACCGCAGCGCGGGCGTTCAGCGCTAAGCGTCCCGCGGTGACCTAACAGGACGGTTACGATCATTCTGATTCCTCGTCAGCTTCTCGAAAGCTAAGCCTCGTAGCGATAGCGTGTTTATCCAGGTTCGGCGTTAGCTGGTCAGATCTGTCAAAGGAGATAAGATGGATCCGTTCAACAACCTCAACCCGTTCGAGCCCCCAGATGTCGAGCCCGCGTACTATGACTGGCTGCAACAGCAGCAGGCGGACCCAGCGGGGTTTCAGCAGCACCTGAACGAGTTGCACCCGCACGATCGCCCGCCCCCCAATTCAAATAGCGTCCGCGACACGCACGGTGTGTCGAACAGAGATCCGGATTTTTTGAGTATGCCGCACGAGGATCGCGTCGGACAAGGCACCTCGCGGTTGCCCTCGGATCACCCCACCTTCTCTGGGCAAGGTGTCAATCAACATATGCCTTTTGCGGCCGCGGATCGCGGTGACCAGTTGCCAGCCGGCAATTTCAGTCTGACGGATGATTGGCACGGCATGGACGCAGCTGCCGATTGGCCGACGCATAATGTCGATCAGGAGGAGCATTGGTGGGCGGAGCCCGGTGATGTGGTGCCGGAGTGGCCAACGCCCCCCGCAATTCCTTGGCAGCAAAATCTCGGGGCATCAATCCTTCCCCGACCGCCCCGGCCAGGCGATGTCAGTACTTCAAGAGGAGGCCGCCGGCTCACCCCGGCGCAGTGGACCGAAGCATTGCATGGCACGTGGGCCTCTTGCAGCGGTTCGACGGATCTTGAGAACACCGTCCTCGGGGAATCGCCTCTCGACCAGATCTTGGACACATGGGCCAGCGAGGAGGGGCAGACGGAAGACGAGGACCGCCAAGAGGCGGTAAGACGAATAAAAGCCTGGGCAGAGACCGGCGACGTCTATGCAGGGCTGGAGCTGCAAGACCTGGGCCTGAGGACATTGCCCGCCGCCCTTCCATCCGGGCTCCAGTCACTCAACGTGAGCGACAACGAGCTGGTGCGCCTGCCTGACACTCTCCCGTCCGAACTCCGCACGCTCGCCATCAGCAGCAATCGGTTGACCCGCCTGCCTGACGCCCTCCCGACGGGACTCCAGTCACTTGTCATCGGCAGCAACCAGCTGACCCGATTGCCCGAAACCCTTCCGGAGGGCCTTTCGACACTCGCCGTCAGCGGCAACCGGCTGACCAGCCTGCCAGACACCCTGCCGGCCGGGCTCCAGGACCTCGATGTCCGCGGCAACCTGTTGACCAGCCTGCCCGACGCCCTCCCGAGCGGACTTCAGTTGCTTGCCGTCGGCGGCAACCGGCTGACATACCTACCCGACACTCTCCCGCCCGAACTCCAAGAACTCGAAGCCGACGGCAACCGGCTGACCAGCCTGCCCGACACTCTTCCCGCCGAGCTCCAGTTGCTCTTTGCCCGCGATAACCAGCTAAATAGCCTGCCCGAGACACTCCCGACTGAGCTCCAGAGACTCCACGTCAGCGCCAACAGGCTGACGAGCTTGCCCGAGACCCTGCCGGTCGAACTCCAGGTGCTCGAGGCACGCGACAATCACCTGAGCAGCCTGCCGGAGACCCTGCTAACCCAGCTAGGTTCTGGGTGCATGGTTTATGTGGATAATAATCCGCTGCCCGACGAGGTGCGGACGAATTTGGCGGCAACCCTGAATGCGCGGGGCTATGCAGGCCCACGGGTCTTCTTCTCGATGGGCGGGGAAACGGCGGTGGATCAGGAACGACCGCTGGCCGAGGCGGTAGCGGACTGGTTGAAGGGTGAGCCGGAGACGATCGCCGCCTGGCAGAACTTCGCCGACGAGGAGGGCGCCGCGGAATACGCGCTCTTCCTCGACAAGCTGCAGAAGACTGTGAATTATGACAATCCCGAGTTCCGACAAGCGGTGGCCGAGGATCTGCGACAGGCAGCGATCAAGCCGCTGTTGCGCCAGCAGTTTTTTCAGCTGGCCTTCGGGGCGAGCGAGACCTGCCAGGATCGCATCACTCTGACCTGGAACGGCATGCAGACCGCACGTCTGATCGCTGACGTCGAGGACGAGGTCTATGACGATCGGCTGGACGAACTCATCCAGCAGGCGCGAGTCCTGTTCCGACTGAACGCGCTCGAGCCGATCGCCCGTCACAAGGTCGACTCGCTCCGCTTCGTCGACGAGATCGAGGTCTATCTCGCCTATCAGGTCAAGCTACGTGAGCGGCTGGACCTGCAGCTCATCGCTCCGGACATGCGGTTCTTTGATGTCGCTTACGTCACTGACGACGACCTCAACGCAGCCGAGATCCAGGTGCGCAATGAGGAGGCGGCGGGGTTCGCCGACTATCTGGCAACTCGCTGGCAACCGTGGGAGATGGTGGTGAGCCGGATCGCTCCCGAAGCCCATGCACAGATGGAGAACCGGCTCGCCGAGGCGATAAACGAGGAGTTTCCAAGCCGCCTCGAGCAACGGCTCGCCGATCATCACCTCACCGGAGACCGCGAGGCCGAGGTGCAGTTCGGAGCCCAGATCCGCGAAGAGATCGCTCGCGAGATCAAGGGCGCTCTGATGCGCCAGGTGCTTGAGGAACACGCGATTGAGCTGTGAAGCGGCCTTCCAATTGCAGGGGCGTCAATTTTGTTTCCACCCGGCCCCCGCTACGTCATGTTGTTTTCGGATCCCGGCGCGCCGAATGAGCCGTTTGTTGAAAACGCTCAGCCGGCAGATCCACGCGCATGACGGAGCTGACGTCTTCGAACGATTACCGGGCGCGCGCGGCAGCGGCTCAGATGCAATTCATCAGCTTCGCAAGCGGCCGATACTGTTGCTGTACAATTGCTGCTTGGCAATCAGGATACCCAGCCGTGGTGAGACGCTGGACTGATTGACTGGCAAATCGTCTAAATCGCGATGAGATTAGGATGATTCGTCACTGCGCTTTAGGTTGTTGTTTGCGCATGATCTCCGTGCAAACGCGTTCCGCGTTTGTCGCGAGGGAAAACCGCTTCACACAATTCCGGATCATGCCTTAGGGATTTGCTTGTGCATCCTGGCGAGCTCCATCGGGGTGCCGATTTGGAAGTCGGAAAACGCCATAGCGAGGCGGAGTTTCCGGAATGGGCAGTCAGGCGAAGCGTCGCTCTTGAAGACCAAGTGCATTAAACTGCAGCGGGCCGATGTTCGACGGGAAAAAGTCCAACCGGCTGGCCCTTACCTGGAATTCCGCGAGGACAGTCGAGCTGGTCGACGCCGACCGCAAGCTTCTCGCAGTTGAGGCAGCGCGGCACCGAAGCGACAAGTGGGCTGCGAGATCGACCTCAGCCTATTCTTCCGAATTTGTTCGCATCGATGTCGATCTGAAACCAGGCGGCATCGCGTGAGGCCACGAGATCACGAAGTCCGCTGTGACCAGCTCAAGATCGGAATTGAATGAGGCACAAATTTCAGCCGATCTCGCTCAGTCTTAAAGACTATCAGCTGGTACGCCAGCATTGATTGGATGCCTTCGCGATGATGCGGCACATGCTGCATCACTCCGGCCACGGCGCATGCAGGAAAATCGATCGGCCGACCAATGCCGAGCTTGCGCGGCGCCGAGCACGAGCGAAGCGTGACGTCAGACTTCTCGCCCTCGTTAGGTCAGTCGCGGCAGTCGCCACCACGGCAGTTAGCATGTTGGAATCCAGCATCGGCTGATAGTCGTAGATGTAACCTGTTGAAGATCCCTGGTTCTGTTGAATTTCTTCAAGAGGTCGGCGTTGCCCGCCTTGAGGCGGTACGCTCGGGACGCTGAATTCCACTAGGGAGAGCAATTCCATGACGCGAGTTATCTCACCGCCCGGTTCGCCGGCGAGCGGGGCTATGGACGAAGCGTTTTCGGAAAATGCGGGCGAGCTTGGATCGGCTCGAGCTTACGGTAGGGATCGAGGTACTCGGCACGATGATGAAGGCGGATGTCACGGCGGCCTGCGGGGCGTGCTATGGTCGCGAGGCGGCGCGGCCGGCGCACCATTGGGGGCCGAACGCGGGAGCGGATTGGCTTGCACAGCCGCAAGATCGATACGTGTGCTCGGCTATTGCCTCGTCAGCTTTCGAAAGCTTATCCCCGCAAAATCAACTTGGCTCTCGCTTGAATCTCCGTCACCTGCGCACACTGGGCCGGAGCTTAGGTTGGCAGAGTTGCGTAAGACGCGAAAGTCAAGGAGAGCTCGATGGATCCAATCGACCCATTCAATAATACGGGAGCTTGGATGCAGCAATACTCCGCCCTGCGGGCGGGGCAACAATCGGAGAATGCGAGTGAGCAGGGCAGCTTTGAGCGGCAGATGGAGCGGTTGCAACTCAATTCGACTGATGAGAGCTCCACAGACTCCAGTTCACCTCATCAGAGTCCCGTAGAGGACGGTAGAGAGATCCGGCGCGCTGATATTGGCGGTTCGATGCGCATGCCGTCACAGTCTCGGCTGGGAGGCAATTCGTTCAGAAGAACGAGGCATAGCGTAGACATCCCCCGCACTCACCTTGGAAGTTCGACCGAAGTCCTGCCGCATTCCAATTTGCGGGATGATCTGTTCAGCAGCGCGCGCTACGGCTTGCCAATGGCGCAGCCCGCGATGGGGGCGAAGAGCAGCAAAAGCCGCGGACTGTGGTCGCGCATCAAGTCAGGCGTTACGAAGGCCTTAGGGGGAACCAGCAGTCGGGAGTCGTCCGGCTCCGCGGAGCAGGAGTTCATTTCAACGACGTTTCGCGCTGATCATGCCAAACAGCCCGGCCGAACACGCGGGGTCCCGGACGACGACAAGGCTCTATTTGAGGAATTCAAAAGCAGAGCCACGGGGACGCTGGGGGATGGCACCATAAGAAATGCAATAGCCGATCTGCGCCATTTCAGCGCCCGCCTGAGCGAGAACGGGCAGGCATCAATCGCGGATCGAATTGGCAACCCGGCGTTGGCCGATGAATTGGATAACGATGCTGACACCTATGCGAAGGATCGCAGCAGGCGAATCAAGGCGGCCTTAAAAAAGCTGCGGGACGTCGGCGCCGGAAAGGAACTGTCAGCCGATATCCGCCGCTTAAATCCCTATCCCGCAGACGCAACCCTCATCGACATGTGGGCCGCGGCGGAAAAGGCCGCCCAGCGGATCGAGCGGGAGAGCGTGGATAGGCAGGCTCGTCGCCTTTACAGGCTGAGCGATTGGCTGCAAGCACGCGAGAGAGAAGCCATGGCTGGCCGGCTCTTTACCACTGGGTTGACCCAAGATGTTGAGGCCTACCGGCAAGAAACCAAGGACTCCAAAATCAACGCTGATTTGCTAAGGCTTAAGCGATACCAGCAGGTCCTCGATGCAAACAGAGCGCTGGGGTTGCAGCCTCCTGTGGATGCCCCTCCACTTTTCGGTGAAGACGCTCAGCAGCCCGGCCCCCCGCAGGAGTTTCCCGCAACGCCAGCCACCCCAAGCTCGGGAGCTTGGGCCGTGTTCAGGGAAGCGATGCGAGAGCCCACTCCATCATCATCCACACCGCAACCCAACTGGTTTTTGGAGCTTCCGGCAACGCCAGCAACGCCGAGCGCGGGAGCTTGGGATTTGTTTAGAGAGGCGATGCAAGGACCAGCTCCATCATCATCTGGAACGCGTCCGCCGTCAGACATCTATGGCGGTCTTGATCCGCTGGTTAACCTAGATCCGCCCACACCCCATGAATTGCGCGACGATGCTCATTGGGCGCCGGCGCCCGCCTTCGCCGGACCGCCGTCGTTCGCCGGGCCATCGAGGGCCCCTCAGGAGCTACGCGAAATCGGACATGTCGTCGGCGAGGGGTGGGAGCACCGCTCCCAACCTGCCTCCCCCGTCCTGGTCGACATACTGGATAATATCAATCTGCTGCCGAACCAGTACGGCCCCAGCCAATTCTTGATCAACGGTGAGCTCTACTCGGCCACGTTGGGGGCAGGAGGGCGCAGGGACGTTCGTCTCATCCATCATCCTCGCGCTCGGCCTACGAATGAAGCCGGGCCATCCTATCAGCCGCAAGTGGACATCGGGCCTCTCATCCGCGGGGGATGGCAGCATCGCGAACGCTGGCTTCCGGATTATCTCATCCCTGACCTGGAGGGCGAGCGCCTGATGCCAAGCGCTGGGCGGCCGACGAGCTTCTATATCCGCACCGTGCCTTACAGGGCCGAGTTGCAGGAAACGAACCGGGGCCCACGGGTTCGTCTCTTTCCTCAACGTGGCTGACAACGCGCTCGGACCGCAATGTGCGAAAAATGGGCGGTGCGCACGCGCTCGACGACCCTCCAATTGTGCAGAGTTGATGCGTCCGGAATTGATCGAACCCTTAGCGCAGGAGAGAAGCCTATTGAACTGAGATGTCAGTCCGAGAGGTTATTGGTCGTCGCCCCCCTCTCAAGCCGGCAGGTCCAGATGGCTACGATGGGCCGTCGTCGGCAGCGCATGATCGACGAGATGACGGTCCGCGACTTGTCGCCGTCGACCGAAGAACTCAAATATCTGCCCTGACCCTCCTGCGTCGATGGCTACGAAAAGCGTGCCATCGTGTAAAATGATCGAAGTGCGCCCACCTGCGCTCGGCAAAATCTCCATGTTCGACAGCGACGTCCGGAGCCTTCTTGCCAATCATGGCGGACTTGCATTGATTATGCTTTCTGATGCTGGAAGCTTCTCGTGCCATTCCGCATGCGCGCCGCCGAACTCGGACGCCAGTTGGTCCGCGAGGCGCGCTGATAATGCGCGCCGTCGGGGCGCACCATACGAACCTACGAACAATTTGCGTCTGCAGGAGAGAGCGGCCTCAACGCCCCTCTCTCGCTGCCGATTTGCCTGGCCTACATGAAGTCGTAGTCGTCCTCCCAATCGGGCGTCCTATTTGCTGCACGTGCCGAGCTTTCGGCATGCCTGCCACCGCTCTCCTCAGTCTTCGCAAGATAAAGCGGAGGCTTGTCTGCTCGCTGCCAATCACCCGCGCTATTGTTCGTCCACTTGTCGGACCGTGTGGGGTCAAGCACCATCATCGAGTCGCTTACATCAACAAAACCGAGCGTCGCGGCCCGGTTCCTTGCCGACTCGTTTATCGGATGGGATAGCAGCAGCGGGCTGTCGCCATCCAACCGAAGTTGATGCTCTAGCAAAATGTCCCCTGCATTATCCACCAAGGGATGAACGACCCGAAAATCGATAGTCGAGGTAATTTCCTTCCGTCCAGGGAACAGCCTTTCAAATTTGGCGCGCGCACGCTTATCTTTGAACACCTCTTTGAAGGGAGCCCCACTTTCCGTGCGCAGAAGTCCGACACTTTTCTCCCCAAGCTGGTAGCTGAAATACCTCGCATCTTCTGAACCTTTTCTCCCGGAATCATAGGCAACTTGTGCAGTCCGTGCGGCCTTATTTGCGATCGGAGCCGAATATCTCTGCGGGTTACTGGCGATCTCATGAATTTCGTCGCCATAAAAATCTTCCACCTTTTCGAGGAATTCGTCTCGAGAAAGCTCCACCACAGGTGGCTCGGAGGCGAGGAAGTAGGAGCGTGAACCGCTGGCGGAAGAACTTCCATAAGAGCCCGGATCTGTTACGTGCATTCCAGAAAAGGCGTCCTCGAAGCTTCGCCCATATGCGTCGAAGGCGGACTGTGTCGTCTCATCACTGTCGTGATAGGCTGCCCATGGAAAACTAGATGAGTCGTTGATTCGATTGTACATGGACTTGGTATTCCTTTCAGGGAAGATGATTTAACCGAGCATGGGCCGGTCGGGCCGAGCGGAGATTTAATAGTCAGCCTGTCTGACGAGAAACTTACGGCCCTTCTCAATAGGACTTAACACCTCACGGCTGTCACTGGATCTTTCGTGCTCTCTGCCCGGAGGTCCCGTGCTATGCCCAATGCTTGCGCCTTCCGATCGGTATGGTCAGATCCGATACCGACCCAGAGCCCGTCAACCATAGCGACAATGACGGGTTCGATTTCGCCGGAACTGTCAGGGCCGCGTACGGTGAGGCAGGTGTCCTGGGTTCGCGTTTTTGCGGCGACGCGGTAGTAGTGCGGCGCCGTTGATGGGCGCGGAATGCCGAGCGCGGTGAGTTTTTCGATATGGTGTCGATCGCCGCGGCATCCCTGCCCGCCCACCGGCAATGACAGAGAAATCGATCTTGACGCTGACACGCTCTTGGTCGGGCGACGTGGTCAGGATTTCACCGCGCTCAATCTGCAACGTCCTGTCGGCGATCCGATCAAGACGGGTCGCCTCAGCCTTGTGATGAAGGCAATGCCAACCCGCGTCACGGCGGATTGGATGGCGCAAGCTGCGCACCACGCGCTTCGCCTTCAGATAATTGGCGACGTCGAGCGCCCAGACAAGGCCGACGAGTCACACAGCCGCACGCCCAATATCCGACACCATGGCAGGTCTGGATACCTGTGACGCTCGCGCTGAAAACCATGCCGTCGCGTCGCTGGAGCGATGACTAGAACCGCCTGATGCGCCAGCCGACACAGGAACACACGGGCACAAGTTCGCTGACAACCTAATGAGACTGCAAAGATTCTGGCGCTTGGTTGAGCGTTCCCATGATAACAGAGCAGTCGGGGCCGAAATCCGAGGTGCGTGCGGGCCTTTGCGGAGGTGTGACGGGATGGCGGATTTGTGCATGATGCCATGGACAAGCTGAAAACATCGATTACGTGAAGAGAGGCTCATCGCTCCGCTGCGCCGATCCGGAACGGAAGATGCGACTTCGAAAAGATTGGGCTCCGTGGGGGATTTCGATTGGCAGCAGAGCGGACAAGCCACTGCAATCGCGTCCACACTGAAGCTCTTTTAGGCGACTCGCCACATCGCCCGTTCCAGGCCGTGCACGCCTGGCGACGCGTTCTTTGTCGTTTGACCCGACGGGAGAGTGAACATAATTTTGAGATGGCATTGCCTGGACGCTGAGAAATCTTTATCGGCGTCGGCCGCGATCATCTCTACGTGCTCTATCTAGCGCCGGCGGGAGGCCTCGCCAACTACTAACTACAACGGCTGCAAGAGCAGACATTGAGAGCACGGGCTTCACGATCATCGCGAAAGTGGTCGACCTGCTGAGCGATTTGGCCGGTGGCCACCCCAAAATGAAACCCTTCTGTTTCATTTGTTGAGATCGGGGACTCTCGGGCCTGCTAAAGGGCGTGAAAAGAAGCCGCCGCCGAGGCGGAGTCCGGGCGGCTGCTCGGCGCTTTGCGCTGCAGCAATTAGCCCTGCGTCCCGACGATCTTATTGCCTGACAGAACGAAGGTCTTGGCGTTCACATCGCTATCCCGCGAGCCCTCTTTTTTGCCCGCACCAGCGTCGCGTGTTCAGATGATGCGCCGGAACCGGCCGAATCCGCGGCATTGTCTCAGAATCTTATTTTCGATCGCGAGTGGAACGCCTTTTCGGTGCCTCAGAGTCCATCTGGCGACGTCCGGCGCGGTGCAGAATCGGCATTGTCGCGCAACTCGTGCGGTGCGGGCGCATTCAGATCAATAAACGACTCAAGACCGCCGTAGATGTCTGAAGGAGGCCTGATAGACGACGACGGTCCGGCAACATCCTGAGCCGGCACAGAATGAGCATCGTCGCGCAACTCGTACGGTGTGGGCGCATTCAGATCAATAAACGACTCAAGACCGCCGTAGATGTCCGACGGAGGCCTGACGGGCGACGACGGTCCGGCGACGTCCAGCGCCGGCGCAGAGTGAGCATCGTCGCGCAAGTCGTACGGTGTGGGCGCATTCAGATCAATAAACGACTCAAGACCGCCGTAGATATCCGACGGAGGCCTGACAGACGACGACGGTCCGGCAATGTCCAGCGCTGGTGCAGAGGCTCCCGCGATGGTGATCGCGGAAAACTCCTGCCGCCGAACCACCTCGCGATCGCTTTCCATGACGGGCAAACCGGGTTGCGCAGGGTCCCGCAACCTCGGTGCCTGGCCCGTCCCAACGATGTGCAGGCGGTTTTGAAGCAATGCCAAATCCGCGTCGGTTAGTGTTCGATCCCTGCGCGTGCTAATCACTTCCCTGTACGCGGCAACGTCTGCCTGAAACGCATCCTGCTGCTGCTGGTCTCCGTTAAATCGGCCGGCTATGCTCCCCCTATGTCCGTTCAGGAGCCACTCGCTCAGATAACGAAGACGGGTGGCCCGCATATGAATGGACCTCCTCTGCTCACCGGTCGAGGCTCCATGCTCACGCGCGGCGTGCTGCACCGCTTCGTTGATGAGGCGAGCGTCCTCGGGATAAGTTCGTATGGCGCGTGGGGGGCGACCGAGTACCTCATCCAACGACGGGAGCGTTCCGGGCAGGAGCTTGTTCACCGACGACACGACACTCCGAGAGCCGCCACCATTGATATAGTCCCGCACATCGGCTTGAAGGGACTCATCGTCACCCCGGGCGGCTAGCGGGGCCTTACTGTTCTCCCGGAGCCAGATGCTTAGATTTTGTATATCAGTTCCCGCGTTTGCGACGGAACGGTCGGGTACACCTCTGCCCCGGGCTGTTCGCTTAGCTTCGCTAATAAGCGCCACATCCTCCCCGAATGCTTGGTCGTGATTGCGCCTGGCGCGCCGGCCCGGCCCCGAACCGGCTCGCAATTCACTCACGTGTTCTTCAAAGCTCGCTTGGAGGCTCGCGTCGCTCGCTTGTTGCCGCTCCCCAATGTCGGCATTCTGCTGTGCAATTTCAGAGGCCGACGGGTTCAAGTACGAAGGGTTGAACTGCGAACCATCTATCCTATGCTCCATCTGAAAAAAGTGTTCCGCAAAGAGCCCTCGCAGCCAGATTTGGTGCAAAGGCAGGCGACAGATTGAAGGCGGTGGGCATTTCGGTGAAGATCTGACCGCCGAAGTCCGAACTGCGAACAACGAACAACAAGCCTGTGTTACCGCCGCGCCCCGGATCTCCGATGATTGCGCGCGTGTCTCCCCCAGGCTCTTTGCCATCGGCGGGCGATCGCCTTGCGGGGCCCCCCTTCGATCCTAGAAGAGTTAGCTTTCGAGAAGCTGACTAGACGAATGAAGGACCGAGGGACAGGCGCGCCCCGTTTTGGGCAGGCTTTTCGGTCGTGAGCCGTGCGCGCTTCAAGATGAGGTCTTGATCGAGCACCTTGCTGGCAAGGTGCT
>NZ_LJYG01000101.1:220322-225542 GCF_001440035.1 Bradyrhizobium manausense
CACGGCTGTGATCGTTGAACGCGCCGCGCGCGAATAGATTTCTCGCCCGGCGTCGGTTGTTTGGGGGCGGGTCTGTTGTTCTTTGCCCCAGTTCGGTGGTGTAGGATCGACGACGACTCCTACGGGGATCTGACGTCACTGTTGCAAAGCAGCTCATGATCATGGAGTCTTAAAGGGCCGCTCGTTAACGGCTCGCCATCAGGCCGCTTTTCTTGCGCCGCGGGATCGATGTCGTCGGCAGCAAGCCAACCCCTTTCTATTCAGGGCGCCGATCAGGGCATCGGGGGCCGGCTGGCGGCCATGCTTCCATCCCAATTCGACGACATGTATGAAGTAAGTCCTCCGCCGCCACGTTGACCTGTGGGGCGCAACTGCGCCGGCAGGTCCAAATGGCTCGAAGCCGTGCTGGACTGACCAGGCTTCGGTCGCTCAAGACCCCGAGGCTAAGGATGGCTCGGCGCTCGCAGACTGCCCCCGCGATTTCTTGATTTGAAGGCGGCTAGTCTGGCAGCGACATTTGCTGCGCCGTCCCAAATTCCATCCTCCGGGCAATCAAGTTCGACAATCGGTGTGTGGAGCGCCGGATGAAAGACCATGCCATGCCAAGCACTATCAGCGTACGGTGCAAGAAGAATCCTTCGAAGGCTCGGAGGCGTGGTCGGCGGCTGACATGCGTCCGGCCTCTTGCTGCGACTGTCACATGCTGCTGACCCCATATGGACGTTCGCGGAACGTCCGAATTCAACTTCACGTGCTCGATGCAAATATCCCTGACCTGGTTTTGCCGATCCTGCCTCCTGACCGTTGCGCCATACTTTACCGGTTGACCTTTTCACAGTCGCACGGTCCCTGCCGCGGACCTACTTCGCCGCAGCCGAAGCCCGATAAGTTCTGTTAGACGGTCGCCAACTTTGCTGGGGCGGAGCGCTGACGGCGCAGCTCCCGAGAAAGACAACGTGGTTCCTATCGCCGCATCGTTGCGAGACTCGTCAGCTCGTCGACAGCTAAGCACCTCATAGCAGCTTGTTACCATCCGCGGTGACAACTACCGGCCAGCGCTCCTTCCAGCGCATTCCCTTAGACGGCGACAGGAGAACGAGCATTGATGAACACAGGGCGGGCCGAGTCGGGCGCTGGTATTCCTTCCGAGCAAGGCCACCGGCAGGGGTGCCTATGCGGTCTCGCCCGGGCCGCAGCGCAGTGGGTCGAAGCCTTGACTGGAAAGCGCTCGTCCGCTCCTCCCCAGGAGTCGCAGGATCAGATCCTGGACGCTTGGGTTGACGAATTCGGTCGCAGGCCGGACGAGGACCGGCACGAGGCGGTCAGGCGAATCAGAGCTTGGCAAGAAAACGCCTACGACTCCGCGCCGCTGCCGCTGAATCTGTCATCGCTGTCCCTGACAACCTTGCCCCCCGTCCTTCCGGCGGACCTCCAGCAGCTCGACGTCAGCCGCAATCGGCTGATCAGCCTTCCCGAGAAGCTTCCGGCTGGGCTATGGGATCTCAACGTCAATGAAAACTGGCTAAGGAGCCTTCCGGAGACTCTTCCGGCGGGGCTCCGGCTGCTCAACGTCAGTAGCAATCGGCTGACCGGTCTGCCCGATACCCTCCCGCCTGGGCTCGTGCGGCTCTACGCCAGCCGCAATCGGCTGACCCGCCTGCCCGATACGCTCCCGCCTGGGCTCCTGCGGCTCTACGCCAACAGCAACGGGCTGACGAGTCTGCCTGATGCTCTTCCGGCGGGACTCCGGCAGCTCGAAGCACGCGACAATCGGCTAACCAGCCTGCCGGAGACCCTGCTAACCCAGCTAGGCTCTGGGTGCAGGATTGAGTTGGCGAGTAACCGGCTGCCCGAGCGGGTGCGGACGAATTTGGGGGCAGCCCTGAATGCGCCGGGCTATTCCGGCCCGCACGTCTTCTTCTCGATGGGCGGAGGAACGGCGGTGGACCAGGAACGGCCGCTGGCCGAGGCGGTCGCGGACTGGTTGAAGGGCGAGCCTGAGGCGATCGCCGCCTGGCAGAACTTCGCCGACGAGGAGGGCGCCCCGCAATACGCTCTCTTCCTCGACAAGCTGCAGAAGACCGTGAATTATGACAATCCCCAGTTCCAGCAGGTCGTGGCCGAGGATCTGCGGCAGGCAGCGATCAGGCCGCAATTGCGCCAGCAGTTTTTTCAGCTGGCTTTCGGGGCGAGCGAGACCTGCCAGGATCGCATCACTCTGACCTGGAACGGCATGCAGACCGCACGTCTGAACGCTGATGTCGAGGACGGCGCCTATGACGATCGGCTCGGTGAACTCATCCAGCAGGCACGGGTTCTGTTTCGCCTCAACGCGCTCGAGCCGATCGCCCGTCAGAAGGTCAACTCGCTCCGCTTCGTCGACGAGATCGAGGTCTATCTCGCCTATCAGGTCAAGCTACGTGAGCGGCTGGACCTGCAGCTCATCGCGCCGGACATGCGGTATTTTGATGTTGCCGCCGTCACTGAGCACGACCTCACCGCAGCCGAGACGCGGGTGCGAAATGAGGAGGCGGCGGGGTTCGCCGACTATCTGGCAAATCGCTGGCAACCCTGGGAGATGGTGGTGAGCCGGATCGCTCCCGAAGCCCACGCACAGATGCAGCACCGACTCATCGCGGCGATGGACGAGGAGTTGCCGAGCCGCCTTGAGCAACGGCTCGCCGATCATCACCTCACCGGAGACAGCGAGGCCGAGGTGCAGTTCGGAGCCCAGATCCGTGAGGAGATCGCCCGCGAGATCAAGGGCGCACTGATGCGCCAGGTGCTTGAGGACCGCGGGCTTGAGCTATGAAGCGGCCAGCCAATCGCGAGGGGATACTGCAACGGTCCTAGACTAGCGCGATGGCGTTCGCCTATCAGCGCTCGCATCAAGCGCTAGCGACAACCTGCTTTCGTCACGCGGCAATCAGAATCCCTTGTCTCGTTTTTGGTGAAATGAAGCATCTTGAAGCCGAGCAGACAGATCGGCTCAACGAAGTTTACCAGTCCAAAGTCGATCCGGCAGAGGCCCTGTGGGGGGATGGGCGCGCGCGGAGACAGTCTTCACGCCAAGGCTCCGCCGGCCGCTGGAAGACCATGACCTTTCCTGGCGGCCCTGCGCCATGACCGAATCTATGAGCCTGGTTCATCGATCGGCCGATCGACGGCGCGAGCTTTCTCACCCGAGAGGGTTCTTCTGCCCGTCCTTAGACCCGGCGTCCTGGATAACCTCGGCAGTCACAGTCGCAAAGCCGTTCGCCAACTCATCCGTTCGGTCGTGCGCCAAGCTGCCGCGCGGCAATCAGGGTGACAGTGCGTCCCACCCAGATTGTTGCGCTATAGCCAAGCTCTTCTTCCTGCCAAAATACTCGCCCGACCAGAACCCGATCGAACAGGTCTTCGCCAAGCTCAAGCACCTGCTC
Organism: Bradyrhizobium manausense; assembly: GCF_001440035.1. GTDB lineage: Bacteria > Pseudomonadota > Alphaproteobacteria > Rhizobiales > Xanthobacteraceae > Bradyrhizobium > Bradyrhizobium manausense. The sequence continues at coordinate 223,745 of NZ_LJYG01000101.1, forward strand.
CGCAGAGTTTCCGCGCGAGCCGTCGATGCGGTTTGCACCGCAATCGGCCGCGCACTCGACGCCTTCATGGCCGCAACTACTCCAAACATTCAGGCTATCGAACCTAACCTAGTAGTCTATCACAGTGATTTTGACTCTTTGGCGGTGGTGGTATGGCGCGACAAACAGGGGTTCTTCCGCATATTTGGTGCAGGGTGCGGGATTCACGGACAGTTCGAATAAGGGCATAAGGTCGGAATCGCAGTCGACGCCCGTGATTCGCCTTGCTCCATACCTTCCGCTCGCTGATTTCCTCCGAGCTTTCGATTGTCAAGATTCTTCCCCAGACCGACGGGGTGGTGCTCGTGGCTCGGCCGAAGTCAGCGGTCTCACTCTGTCCCTGTTGCGGCTACCAGACGGGTCGCGTCCACAGCCACTACGTGCGACGCTTAGCCGATCTTCCGTGGCAGGGGCGGGTTGTCGAAATCCGGCTTCACGCGCGACGGTTTCGATGCGCGAATCCGCAATGCCCGCGTCGGATATTCACCGAGCGGCTACCGGCAACGGTGCGACCGAAAGCAAGACGCACAACCCGCCTCGGCGAGAGCCAGCTGGCGATCGGCTTTGCGGTCGGCGGTGAGCCCGGCTCGCGCCTGTCGCGCAAACTGGCTATGCCGGTCAGTGGCGATACCTTGCTCCGAATGATTCACTCGGCTCCCTTGCCGGATTTCGTTGCCCCGACCGTTGTCGGCATCGACGATTGGGCTTGGCGTCGTGGCCAGCGATATGGAACGATCATCTGCGATCTGGAGCGCAATTGCGTGCTTGACCTACTTCCCGATCGTAACGCCGACAGTGTTGCGCGCTGGCTGAAGCGCTGGCCCGGAATCAAGGTCGTCGCCCGCGATCGTGCGGGACTTTATGCTGATGGCACACGCTGCGGCGCGCCCGACGCGGTGCAGGTGGCGGACCGCTGGCACCTGCTCAACAGTTTGGGGGACGCCCTGCGCCACGCGGTCGGCCGCCATCGTCACAACGTAGCCGCCGCCGTACAAATCATGGCGTCCGCGCAAAGACCGAAGACCGGCAGTTCCACGGCGCCGCCCGGCCTTGCACAGTTGCGGGCGGATCGAAAGGCTGCGCGACGCGAACGCTGGGATGAAATCTGTCGCCTACGCGAGCAAGGTTGCCCGACATCCAGGATCGCCCACCTGCTCGGTGTCGACAGACGCACTGTACAGCGCTGGCTAGCCGCTGGCGGCGAACCGGAGCATTCGCGTCCTTACAGACCTTCACATCTTATCGGTCCCTTCGAGGCGTGGCTCGAAGCGCGGTGGGCCTCCGGCTGCCAGGTGGGCCAGCAGCTTTGGCGAGAGCTTCAGCAACAGGGGTATACTGGAAGTCGGGTGACCGTCGCGCGATGGGCCGCGGACAGGCGTGCACGTGCGGACGCGGGAGGAACAGTACAACCACACCTGACCTGGAAAGCTCCCACGCGTCGTCGCTGTGCTTGGTACTTGAGCCAGGATCCGGATCAGATCGATGCTGAAGCCAGGCTGTTCCTCGGCCATCTGTTTGCGCAAGCTCCGGAACTCGCCACGGCGGCCGATCTAGCGAAGCGGTTTGTGTCCCTTCTCAGTGGTAGCGACATCGCCGAGCTCGATGAATGGATCACGCAAGCAGCCAACAGCGAGCTCAAGAGCTTCGCCAACGGCATCGCGCGCGACATCGATGCGGTCCGAGCGGCAATAACTACCTCCTGGACAACCAGTCCGGTCGAAGGCCAGATCAGCAGGATCAAAGCCATCAAACGACAAAT
>NZ_LJYG01000102.1:0-87917 GCF_001440035.1 Bradyrhizobium manausense
CAAGCAACTCGACCGCTTCCGGGATCGCTTCACGGTGGCCGGTGCCAAGGATGATCGCCGCGACGCTCATGTGCTCGGAAGCTCATTGCGTACGGACTGTGCGGCCTTCCGCCAGCTTGCGGCCGACAATCCGGTGGTGATCGAGCTGCGCGAGTGGTCGCGCATGGCGGAGGAGCTGCAGCAGGAGCGCACGCGGCTTGCCAATCGCCTGCGTCAGCAGTTGTGGCGGTACTATCCCCAAGCGGCCAAGCTGACCGACGATGTCGCCGACGACTGGTTCCTGGCACTTTGGCAAAAGGTGCCGACGCCGGACAGCGCGGCCAAGGCCAGCGACAAGGCGATCGCGCGCATCCTCAGCGCCTATCGTATCCGCCGCCTCGATGCGGCGACGGTGCTCAAGACTTTGCGCGAGACACCCCTGCTCGTGGCACCGGGCACGACGGAGGCTGCGTGCGTGCATATCCGCAGCCTCGCGGCCCGTCTGCGCCTGGTCAATCAGCAAATCAAGGAAGCGCAGCACAGCCTGGACCGCCTGTGCGCCAAGCTCGAAGAACAGGAGAGCCCCGCGGGGCAGAATCCCGAGCAGTGTGACGTGGCGATCCTTCGCTCCTGGCCGGGAATCGGCAGGATCGTTCTTGCCACACTGCTCGTCGAGGCCACCGAGCCTCTGCGCAGACGAGACTACCACGCCTTGCGCGCCTTGGCAGGGGTCGCACCGGTGACGCGGCAAAGCGGCAAGCAACGCTTCGTGATCCGCCGCCTGGCCTGCAACAGGCGGCTGCAAAGCGCCGTTCATCACTGGTCGCGCGGCGCGCTTCAATACGACGCCGCAGCCCGGCGACGCTATGATGCTTTGCGGCAGCGCGGACACGGCCATGCGCGTGCGCTGCGTGGTGTGGGAGATCGCCTGCTCTTTGCCTTGTGCGCGACGCTCAAGCACCAGACGCCCTACGACGCAGACCACAACAGCGCGAAGATCTCGGCAGCAGGCTGAGCCGTTCCTTTGTTCGGCCGCATGCGACCGTTCCTTCGTCCCGACCTGCCGAACGCAAGAGCGCCGCGCGCAGACGCTGTCCAGGATGCCATAGGCACCGGCAAAGCCGGCGCGAAGCGTCCTGGATAGCGTCGAGCACGGTGCTATAGTTATCTGTCAGGGACTCCCACCCTTGACGAAGGGTAGGAGGTCCTACGGCACCGCTTGTTGTGGAGGCAGTCTGGATTGCTTCGTCGCAAGGGCTCCTCGCAATGACGGAGGAGAGAGGTGCACCTCTGTCTCCACACCGTCATCGCGAGCGAAGCGAAGCAATCCAGAAATGTCACCGTTGAGGGACCGTGGATCGTTTCGTCTCCTGTGGATCAATTCACCCGTCGATCCTTCCCCGCCCAATACGGCTCCCTCAACTGCCGCCGCAGGATCTTGCCGCTCGGATTGCGCGGCAGCGCCGGCAAGAACTCCACGCTCTTCGGCGTCTTGTAGCCGGCGATGCGCGTCCGGGTGAAATTGATGATGTCGGTGGCGGTTGCCTGCTTGCCCGGCTTCATCACCACGACGGCCTTGACCGCCTCGCCCCAGGTGTCGTCGGGCACCCCGATCACCGCGGCTTCGGCGACGTCAGGATGATCGCACAGGGCGCTCTCGACTTCGGCGGGGTAGATGTTCTCGCCGCCGGAGATGATCATGTCCTTGATGCGATCGTGGATGTAGAGGTAGCCGTCCTCGTCCATGTAGCCGGCATCACCCGTGCGCAGCCAGCCGTCACTGCGCAGTGTTGCGGCGGTCGCCTCCGGCAAGTTCCAATAGCCGGCCATGTTGGAGCCGGAGCGCGTCGCGATCTCGCCGACCTGACGCGGCGGCAGCGGCTTGCCGTCGGCATCGAGGATTGCGATCTCGACGCCCGGCAGCGCCTTGCCGGCCGAGCGCATCCGCTCGAGGCCCTCGATATGGTCCTCCGGCGGCAGTGCGACGATAGTGCCTGTCGTCTCGGTCATGCCGTACATCTGCACGAAGCCGCATTTGAAGACCTCGATGCATTCCTTCAGCAGCGCCGCCGGAATGGGGGAGGCGCCGTACAGCATGTATTTCAGCCTGGAGAAATCCACCGTCTTGGCGCGCGGCTGCCGCACCACGAACTGCATCGCTGCCGGCACCATGAAGAGTTTGGTGATGCCCGACTGCTCGAAGAAATCCAGCACCTTGGTCGGATCGAACTCGCGCGCGATCACGCCGCGAGCGCCGTGATAGAGCCCCATCACGCCCCAGCCCGAGCCGCCGATGTGGAAGATCGGCATCGCGACCAGCGATACGTCGTCGGTCGACCACCGGTTCCATTCCGGCTTGTCCTCGGCATTGCCTGTCTGCACGAGGTTGAGGAAGTTCGCATGGCTCAGCATCGCGCCCTTCGGCTTGCCCGTGGTGCCTGACGTGTAGAGCTGGATCGCGATGTCGCGGGTAGCGATCGCAACCTTCGGGTCGTCGCCGCTCTGCGCGTCCCGCCAGGCCGTGAAATCCTGCCACTCCGGCGCGCCGCCCTCGGTCGTGATGATCGTGCGCACGCCCGGGATTTGGTCCCTGATCTGACGGATTTGCGTGATGAATTCCGGTCCCACGAACAGCACGGGCGCTTTGCAGTCGGAAACGATGAAGGCGACCTCGGGTCCTGCGAGCCGCCAGTTCACCGGCGCCATCACCACGCCGGCTTTCATCGCGCCCATCAGCAGCTCGAAATAGACATCGCTGTTTTTGCCGAGATAGGCGATGCGGTCGCCCTTCTTCACGCCCATCGCGAGAAGCGCGTTGGCGACCTTGTTGGTGTTGACGTCGAGTTCGGCAAAGCTGGTCACGCGGCCCTCAAACTCGAAGGCGATCGCGTTGCCGCGGCTCCTGGCGCGCTCGCGCACCATGTCGGCGAGGTCAGCCAATGGCTGTGTAGACATGTTTCTCCCGCGGTGTTTTGTTTTTATGGCTGGGGAGTGTGGCGTCATCCGCGGGTGAAGACAAGGTGGTGCCCCACCATCGTCCTGGCTTTCGCCAGGACGACGAGAGAGAGGATTACCCCCGCTTCGCCCGGTCCTTCTCGTTCTGCGCCATGATGCTTTCGCGCGCGGTCTTCCAGTCGTCGTCGCTCCAGTCGCGGAGCTGGTAGAAATTGCCGCCCATCGCAAGCGCCTGGGCGCCGTCCATGGCGATGGTCTCGCCATTGATCCAGTCGCAGCCGCCGGAGATCAGGAACACCGCGAGGTTCTGCAGCTCCTCCATGGTCCCGACCCGGCCCATCGGATTCATCGCCTTGGTGCGCGCGCCGGCCTCGTCACCGGGCTTGATGCGCTTGCTCATGCCTTCGGTCGGAATTTCCCCGGGTGCGATGGTGTTGAGGCGGATGCCGTGGCGTCCCCATTCGGTGGCCAGCGACATCGTCATGGCGTGGATCGCCGACTTGCTCATGGCCGACGGCACCACATAGGGCGAGCCGTTGCGCACCCAGGTCGTGGTGATCGAGACGACGTTGCCGGGCTGCTTCAGCGCGATCCAGCGCTTGCCGACCGCATGGGTGACGTAGAACGTGCCGTGCATGACGATGTTGGCGACCGCATCGAAGCCGCGCGGCGACAGCTCTTCCGTGCGCGAGATGAAATTGCCGGCGGCGTTGTTGATGAGATCGGTCAGCGGCGCCTCGCGAAAGATGTTGTCGACCATCTCCTCGACCGCAAGGGCGTTGCGGATATCGACACCGTGGCTGGTGACGCGGCCGCCATACTCACCCATCAGCTCGATCGCCGTCTCGTCGCAGACGATCTTGCGCCGGCCGCAGATGTGCACCTCGGCGCCGAGTTCGAGGAAGCGCGCCGTCATCGACTTGCCGAGCCCGGTGCCGCCGCCGGTCACGAGAATGCGCCGACCAGCCAGAAGATTTTCCTTGAACATGGCTGTTTCTCCCGTACGTATCGTCAGTTAATTGGTCGATTGACTAAATCCGGCCGTCAGCTTTCTGTAAAGCGGCACCGAACAAGAACAAGGGAGAATTCATCCATGGAAGAGCGCGTCTCGATCTCGATCTCGGAAGGCGTTGCCGACGTGCGCCTGGTGCGCGCCGACAAGATGAATGCGCTGGATCAAGCCATGTTCGAGGCGCTTGTCGGGGCAACCGAGCGTCTTTCGAGGGAAAAAGGCGTACGCGCTGTCGTGCTGTCAGGCGAGGGCCGCGCCTTCTGCGCTGGTCTCGACATGGGACGTTTTGCCGCCATGAAGGAGAAGGGCGGCAACGGAATTCCGGGTGGCGAAAATCGCGATCTCACCAAGCGCACGCATGGCCAGGCCAACTTTCCGCAGCAAGCGGTGTGGGGCTGGCGCCAGCTTCCGGTTCCGGTGATTGCGGCCGTGCACGGCGTTGCCTTCGGTGGCGGCTTCCAGCTCTCGCTCGGCGCCGACATGCGCTTCCTGAGCGCCGATGCGCGGATGTCGATCATGGAAATCAAATGGGGCCTCGTGCCTGACATGGCAGGCACGCCGATCCTGGCGAGCCTCGTGCGCGACGACATCCTGCGCGACCTCACCTACACGGGCCGCATCTTCTCCGCGCAGGAAGCGATGAGTTACGGTCTCGCCACTCGCATCTGCGACGATCCGCGCGCTGCGGCGCTCGAAGTCGCGCGTGAGATCGCCGGCAAGAGCCCCGATGCGATCCGCGCCGCCAAGCGACTGCTGAACAATCTCTCGGTCGATCCAGGACCTGCGCTGCTTGCGGAGTCAGTCGAGCAGCAGAAGCTGATCGGCAGCCCGAACCAGACCGAAGCGGTGCGGTCGAACCTGGAGAAGCGCGCCGCGAAGTATGCGGATTGAGTTCGTCATTCCGGGATGCGCCGCAGCCGCAGGCCCGGAATCCATCCCGCCGCATTCTCTGCCGTGACATGGATTCCGGGTTCGATGCTTTCGCATCGCCCCGGAATGACGACCATGATTGTGCCTCTGTCGAAACCCGACGAAAGATCGGAAAACAAGAATGAACGAAACGTCCAAGTTCCTCGGCATCGTCTCCGGCGACCGCCGCCGTGCCCACACCGAGGTCGCCGATCGCGCCGACCGCATCGCCTCCGGGCTCGCCATGTCGGGCGTCAAGCAAGGTGATTGCGTCTGCATGCTGATGCGCAACGACATCGCCTTCCTCGAGGCCGCCTACGCCGCGATGCGGCTTGGGGCCTACGGCGTGCCGATCAACTGGCACTTCAAGCCGGAGGAGATCAACTACATCCTCGGTGACACCGGCACCTCCGTACTGATCGGACATGCTGACATGCTGCATGCCTTGCGCGATGCGATTCCTGATGGCGTCACCGTGCTCAGTGTGCCGACGCCACCGGAAATCCTGAAGACCTACAAGATCGATCCCGATCACCTCGAGACGCCGGACTTCGCAATCGATTTCGAGTCCTGGCTCGCGCAGTATCAGCCCTATGACGGCCCGGTCGTGCCGCAGCCGATGAACATGATCTACACGTCAGGCACGACAGGTCATCCCAAGGGTGTACGTCGCAACGCCCCGACGCCGGAGCAGCAGGCGGCCGGCGAGCGTATGCGTGCGACGATCTACGGGTTGAAACCTGGCGCCCGCGCGATCCTGCCAGGTCCGCTCTATCACTCCGCGCCGAACTCGTTCGGTATCCGCGCAGGCAAGCTCGGCGGCGCGCTGGTCTTGATGCCGCGCTTCGAGGCGGAAGAGTTTCTCGAGCTGATCGAGCGATACAAGATCGACACCATCTTCATGGTGCCGACCATGTTTATCCGCCTGATGAAACTGCCGGAGGAGGTCCGCAAGAAGTACGACGTCTCCTCGCTCCGTCACGTCATTCACGCGGCCGCGCCCTGTCCGGCGGACGTCAAGCGCGCCATGATCGAGTGGTGGGGGCCGGTGATCTATGAATTCTACGGCTCGACCGAATCCAGCGCCGTCACCTTCGCGACCTCCGAGGACGCGCTCAGGAAGCCGGGAACGGTCGGCAAGATCTCACCCGGCGCCGAGCTGCGCTTCATCGGCGACGACGGCCGCCTGCTCGGCGTCGGCGAGATCGGCGAGATCTATTCCCGCATGGCGGGGCTTGCCGACTTCACCTACCACAACAAGCCGGAGAAGCGCGCCGAAATCGACCGCGACGGTTTCATCACCTCGGGCGACGTCGGCTATATCGACGAAGATGGTTACGTCTTCATCTGCGACCGCAAGCGCGACATGGTGATATCAGGCGGCGTCAACATCTATCCGGCCGAGATCGAGTCGGTGCTGCATGCCATCCCGGGCGTGCATGATTGCGCCGTGTTCGGCATCCCCGATGCCGAGTTCGGCGAGGCGCTGATGGCGGTGGTCGAGCCGCAACCGGGCGTCACGCTCGGTGTCGCCGACATCCGTGCGCGATTGAAGAGTTCACTCGCCGACTACAAGGTCCCGAAGCATATCGAGATCCGCACGGGCCTGCCGCGCGAGGACTCCGGAAAAATCTTCAAACGCCGCCTGCGCGATCCCTATTGGGAGCAGGCGGGGCGGAAGATTTAAACGCCCTGTAGCCCGGATGGAGCGAAGCGCAATCCGGGACTTAACTCTCCGGATGCAAAGGCCCGGATTTCGCTGCGCTCCATCCGGGCTACGGGCTGACCTCTAAACCAGCTCTCCGCCGACGAACAGCAGGAACGACCGGCCCGGCACCTTGTAGACGCTGTCGAAGTCGAACCGGACGCCGGATGCGCCGTCGGCGGCATTGGTGTCGAGCAGCAGCGACCAGCACGGTCCGGCCGTGGTGTGCGGCAGCTTGAAGTCGACCTCGCCCTCATAGCTGTTGAGGATGATCAGCACGCTGTCGTCCTCGCCGTGGCGCGGGATGGCCGTCTTGCGTGCACGGCCGTCAAGCACGGCGCCGAAGCATTTCAGCCAGCCGCTCTCCCATTCGCCGTTCGACATCTCGCTGCCATTGGCGTTGATCCAGACGACATCGCGGATGTCGAGCTGCGCATCGTGCACGCCGGTAAGGAAGCGGCTGCGGCGCAGGATCGGATAGTCGCGCCTCAGCTGGATCACCCGCTTGGTGAAGGCGAGCAGCTTCTGCGCATGCTCGCCCATGGTCCAGTCGAACCAGGAGATATCGCTGTCCTGGCAATAGGCGTTGTTGTTGCCCTGCTGGGTGCGGCCGAACTCGTCGCCGCCGAGCAGCATCGGCGTTCCCTGCGAGAGCAAAAGGGTCGCCAGCATGTTTCGCTTCTGCCGCTCGCGCAGGGCGACGATCTCCTGGTTGTCCGTCGGGCCTTCGACGCCGCAATTCCAGGAGCGGTTGCTGGAATTACCGTCGCGGTTGCCCTCGCCATTGGCTTCGTTGTGCTTGTCGTTGTAGCTCGCCCAATCGTTCAGCGTAAAACCGTCATGAGCCGTGATGAAGTTGACGCTGGCCCATGAGCGACGGCCGCCCCAGCGGCCGAAGATGTCGCCGGAGCCGAGCAGCCGCGAGGCGAGGGCGGAGGGCGGCGCCTCGCCACGCCAATAATCGCGCACCGTGTCGCGATATTTGTCGTTCCACTCCGCCCAGCCGGGCGGGAAGCCGCCGACCTGGTAGCCGCCGGGTCCGCAGTCCCAGGGCTCGGCGATCAGCTTGACGGTCGACAGCAGCGGATCCTGATCCATTGCCTTGAGAAATCCGCTCTGCTCGTCGAAGCCGTAGACCTCGCGTGCGAGAATGGTGCCGAGGTCGAAGCGGAAGCCGTCGATATGCATATGGCCGGCCCAGTAGCGCAAGCTGTCCATCACCATCTGGATCACGCGCGGATGCGACAGGTTGACGGTGTTTCCGGTGCCGGTGTCGTTGATGTAATAGCGCTTCCGGTCGGGCAGCAGGCGATAATAGCTCGCATTGTCGATGCCCTTGAAGGATAGGGTCGGCCCAAGCTCGTTGCCTTCGGCGGTGTGGTTGTAGACGACGTCGAGGATCACCTCGAGGCCTGCGCCGTGCAGCTTCGAGACCATCTCCTTGAACTCGCGCAAGGAATTCGGCACGTCGGAGGCGTAGCGCGGGTCGGGTGCGAAGAAGCCGATGGTGTTGTAGCCCCAGTAATTGACCAGGTTCCTCTTCAGAAGATTGTCGTCGTTGATGAAGGAATGGACCGGCAGCAGCTCGATCGAGGTCACGCCGAGCGATGTCAGATGCGCGATCATCTCGGGCGCCGCGAAGCCGGCATAGGTGCCGCGCAGGTTGTCGGGCACCGCAGGATGCTTCTTCGTAAAACCCTTGACGTGGGTCTCGTAGACGATGGTCTCGTCCCAATGGACGTTCTGGCGCGCCGCCTCGGCCTGCCAGTCGAAATCAGGATCGACCACGACGCATTTCGGCATGAAGGGCGCGCTGTCGCGTTCGTCGAAGGTCGTGTCGTCGCCCGTCTCCATGATGTAGCCGAACACGGCCGGATTCCAGGTCAGGCTCCCGGCATGGGCGCGGGCATAGGGATCGAGCAGCAGCTTGTTGGGATTGAAGCGATGACCGGCGTCGGGCTGATAGGGCCCGTGGACGCGGTAGCCATAAAAGGTGCCGGGGCCGACGCCGCTGATGTACCCATGGAAGACTTGATCGGTATATTCCGGCAGCTCGAAGCGATGCGTCTCGCGATCGCCATCGTACAGGCAGACTTCCACCTTGGTGGCATTGGCTGAAAATACCGCGAAGTTGGTGCCGTTGCCGCTCCAATGGGCACCCAGTGGATAGGGCAGGCCTTCCTCGATGACGAAATCGGACATGCGCCCCCCCTAGGCCCCGATGGCCGCGACGGCAATGCCATTGCGCCCCGAATGTTTCAAACGCCGTGCCATTCTGGGCAATGCGTGCGTCAATTCGATGAAGTGGGTGCCGCCTTCGCAGCGACGATTTTCCCACTTATATAAGTGGGGTCATTGGCCTCCGGATCATCCCAGGGTTCTTAAACTCATGTCCCCAGTTTCCATCCTGCTCAACCTGATCTGGATTCTCATCGGCGGGGCCTGGATGGCCTTCGGCTGGCTGGTGGCTTCAGTGATCATGGCCATCACCATCATCGGGCTGCCCTGGGCGCGGGCGGCGTTCAACATCGCCATCTACACGCTGCTGCCGTTCGGCTCGCGCGCGGTCAGCCGTGACGAGGTCACCGGCATGAGCGACATCGGCACCGGTGCCCTCGGCGTGATCGGCAACATCATCTGGCTCGTTCTGGCCGGCTGGTGGCTGGCGCTCGGCCACCTCCTGACCGCCGTGCTCTTCGCCATCACCATCATCGGCCTTCCCTTTGCTTGGGCCCATCTGAAGCTCGCCGGCATCGCGCTGTGGCCGATCGGCAAGGTGATCGTGCCGGCCTGACTCTGCCGGGCCGCCGGCCCCAGCGGCGGTGTGTGTGCACCGCCCCCAACTTCGTCTTGCACTGCGGCAGAAAAATATCGCACACTCGGTCCGCCGGGGAGCCATTGGGAGCTCTAGAAAAAGGAGCGAGCCATGTCCCTCCAGACTGTACCATCCGATGCTGGCGATCTTCGCCCCAACCGGCCTGAGGACGTACAGGCCCTGGAGGCCGATGCCCGGCTGCGCGACGATATCCGCCTGCTCGGACGCATCCTGGGCGACACGGTGCGCGACCAGGAAGGTGCCGACGTGTTCGACCTGGTCGAGCGCATCAGGCAGACCTCGATCCGGTTCCACCGCGACGAGGACCGGATTGCCCGCCGTGAGCTCGAGCAGATCCTCGACAGCATGTCGACCTCGGAGACGGTTCGGATCGTCCGCGCCTTCAGCTATTTCTCCCACCTCGCCAACATCGCCGAGGACCAGAACAACATCCGCCAGATGCGCAGCCGCAGCGCGGCCAACGGCTCCGGCGTGCTGGCGCAAACATTGGCCAAGGCCAAGGCCGCCGGCATCGGCGCCGACGCGCTGCGCGGCTTCTTCAAGACCGCGCTGGTCAGCCCGGTGCTGACCGCGCATCCGACCGAAGTCCGTCGCAAGAGCACCATGGACCGCGAGATGGAGATCGCCGCGCTGCTCGACCGCCGCGAGCGGGTCGCGCTGACCGCGGACGAGGCCGCCGCCAGCGACGAGCAGCTTCGCCGCGAGGTGCTGACGCTGTGGCAGACCAATCTGCTCCGCCGCACCAAGCTCACCGTGCTCGACGAGGTCGCCAACGGCCTGTCGTTCTACGACTACACCTTCCTGCGCGAGGTGCCGCGGCTGGTGAACGCGCTGGAAGACCGGCTGGAGGAGGGCGGCGAGCAGGCCGCCAGCGAGCTCGCTTCGTTCTTGCGCATGGGCAGCTGGATCGGCGGCGACCGCGACGGCAATCCGTTCGTCACCGCCGACGTGATGCGCGGCACGCTGCGGCTGCAGTCGAGCCGTGTGATGCAATTCTATCTGAACGAGCTCCACGTGCTCGGCTCGGAATTGTCGATCGCCGCCCATCTCGCCGATGTCTCCGAGGAGCTGCGTAACCTCGCGGAGCGCTCGCCCGACACCTCGCCGCACCGGAGCGGCGAGCCCTATCGCCTTGCGGTCTCAGGCATCTATGCGCGCCTGACCGCCACGGCCGAGAAGCTCGAGGTCGAGATCACCCGCCGGCCGGTCGGCAAGGGCGCGCCCTATCAGAGCGTCAAGGAGCTGCAAGCCGATCTCGACGTGCTGCATCGCTCGCTGATCTCCAACAACGCTCGCGTCATCGCGCGCGGCCGGCTGCGGCTGCTGCGGCGCGCGGTGGATTGCTTCGGCTTCCATTTGGCGCGGCTCGACATCCGCCAGAACTCGGCGGTGCATGAACGCACCATTGCCGAGCTGATCGACGCCGCCAACCCCGGAATGTCCTATCTCGCGCTCGGCGAGGAGGCGCGCATCTCGCTCCTCACCAACGAATTGCGCTCGACGCGCGCGCTGGTCTCGCCCTTCGTCAAGTACAGCGATGAGACCATGGGCGAGCTCAACGTCTTCCATGCCGCTGCGGAGGCGCATGCGAAGTTCGGCTCGGACGCGATTCCCCAATGCATCATCTCGATGTGCAAGGGCATGTCCGACATGCTCGAGGTCGCGGTGTTGCTCAAGGAGGTCGGCCTCGTCCATCCCTCCGGGCGCAGCGCCATCAACATCGTGCCGCTGTTCGAGACCATCGAGGATCTGCAGGCCTCTTCAGGCATCATGGACCGCATGCTGTCGCTGCACGATTATCGCCGCCTCGTCGACAGCCGTGGCAGCGTGCAGGAAGTCATGCTCGGCTATTCCGACAGCAACAAGGATGGCGGCTTCGTCACCTCGGGCTGGGAGCTCTACAAGGCCGAGATCGGGCTCGTCGAGGTATTCGAGCGTCATCATGTGCGGCTGCGCCTTTTCCACGGCCGCGGCGGCTCGGTCGGCCGCGGCGGCGGGCCGAGCTACGACGCCATCGTCGCCCAGCCGGGCGGCGCCGTGAACGGCCAGATCCGCATCACCGAGCAGGGCGAGATCATCTCGTCGAAATATTCCAACGCCGAAGTCGGACGCAACAATCTGGAGATCCTGGCTGCGGCGACGTTGGATGCGAGCCTGTTGCGGCCGCGCGAGAGCGCGCCGCGCCGCGAATATCTGATCGCGATGGACGAGCTTTCGAATCTCGCCTTCAAGGCATACCGCGGGCTTGTCTACGAGACCGAGGGCTTCGTCGATTATTTCTGGTCCTCGACCGTGATCAACGAGATCGCGACGCTGAACATCGGCAGCCGTCCGGCCTCGCGCAAGAAGACCCGCGCGATCGAGGATTTGCGCGCGATCCCCTGGGTGTTCTCCTGGGCGCAATGCCGGCTGATGCTGCCGGGCTGGTACGGCTTCGGCAGCGCGGTCGAGCAGTGGATCACTGAACATCCGGACAAGGGCATGCCGTTCCTGAAAGAGCTCTACGGGGAATGGCCGTTCTTCCGCATGCTGCTGTCGAACATGGACATGGTGCTGGCGAAAAGCTCGATCGCGATCGCCTCGCGCTATGCCGAGCTGGTGCCCGATGAGGCGCTGCGCGAAAAAATCTTCGGCCGCATCCGCCGCGAATGGCATTCCTGCATCGAGACGCTGCTCGACATCATGGGGCAGGACCGCCTGCTGCAGGGCAACCCGCTGCTGGAGCGCTCGGTGCGTCACCGCTTCCCCTATCTCGATCCGCTCAACCACGTGCAGGTCGAGCTGCTCAGGGAGCATCGCGCGCAGAACCCGGACGAGCAGGTGCTGCGCGGAATTCAGCTGACGATCAACGGGATCTCGGCGGGGCTGAGGAATACGGGGTAGCCGTCATTCCGGGGCGCCCGAAGGGCGAACCCGGAATCTCGAGATTCCCCGGTGCGCAATTGCGCACCTGTGGTCTGGTCCTTCGGACCATCCCGGAATGACGGTGGCGCAGCGTTACACCGGATCCCAGGGGAAAATATCCGCAGAGCGATCCAGCTTGTAGAACGAGCCCTTCAGCGCCGGCATGCCGTGTTCGGCGATCGACTGCGGCGTCCAGCCTTCGCTGCGATGGACCGAGCGCAACGGGCGGTTCTGGCTGAACAGGAACAACTCGTTCATGCGTGCGCCAAAGATCTGTCCGGTGACGTCCTTGGCGGCATCCGAGAGCAGATAGGCGCAGATCGGCGCGATCTTCTCCGGGCCCATCTGCTTGATCTTCTCGACCCGCGCCTTCTCGGCCTCGGTCTCGGTCGGGATGGTGCCGATCATGCGGGTCCAGGCGAACGGCGACACGCAGTTGGAGCGCACGTTGAAGCGGCCCATGTCGAGCGCGATGGATTTCGACAGCCCGATGATGCCGAGTTTGGCGGCGGCGTAATTGGCTTGGCCGAAATTGCCGATCAGGCCCGAGGTCGAGGTGAAGTGCACGAAGGAGCCGCTTTCCTGCTCGCGGAAGATGCGTGCCGCGGCGTGGCTGACATAGAACGAGCCCATCAGATGCACCTTGATGACGGCCTCGAACGCTTCAACGCTCATCTTGTGGAAGATCATGTCGCGCAGGATGCCGGCATTGTTGACGACACCGTCGAGCCTGCCGAAGGCATCGGTCGCGGTCTTCACGATCTTGCTGGCGGGGATCGCTTCGGCGACCGACTCGAAATTGGCGACCGCCGTGCCGCCGCGCTTCTTGATCTCCTCGACGACTTCCTCAGCAGGCGTCGCGCTCGACCCGGCGCCGTCGGCGGCGGCGCCTGGATCATTGACGACGACCTTGGCGCCCTCAGCCGCACAGAGCAGCGCGATCTCGCGCCCGATGCCGCGGCCTGCGCCGGTGACGATGATGACCTTGTCCTGCAGTGATTTGCTCATGTGGTGCCTCCTGTTTTGTCCGTCATTCCGGGATGGTGCGAAGCACAGGACCCGGAATCTCGAGATTCTCAGGTGCGCAACCGCGCACCATAGTTCGCGCTAATCGCGCCCCGGAATGACGGGCTGTTACCTCTCATTCGTAAACACGATCGTGCCTGACGCCGCGAACATGCCGCCGACGCCATGGCACACGGAAATCTTCGCATTCGCTACCTGCGCCGGTGCGATGCCGCGCATCTGGCGCACGCTCTCCTGCAGCGCGTACATGCCGTACATGCCCGAATGCATGTAGGAGAGGCCGCCGCCATTGGTGTTGAGCGGAAGCTTAGCCCCGGGTCGCGTGTTGCCATCAGCGATGAATTTGCCAGTCTCCTCATACGGCATGAAGCCGAGATCGCCGAGCCCGAACAGCGGCAGATGCGCAAAGGCGTCGTAGATCATGAGGTGATCGACGTCCTTGTGCGCGATGCCGGCCTCCCTGAACGCGAGCGGTCCCGCGGTCTTGAATGCGCGCGAGGAGTTGAACGTCTCCATCTGGCTCACCATCGGCGTTTCCACGCTCTCGCCGGTGCCCATGATATAAACGGGCTTGCGCGGAAAATCCCTGGCGCGGTCGGCCGAGGTCAGGATCAGCGCGCCGCCGCCGTCGGTGACGAGGCAACACTGCAGCAGCCGGAACGGATAGGCGATCATGCGCGAGTTCAGCACGTCGGCGACCGTGATCGGATCCTTCATCATCGCCCGCGGATTCCTGGCTGCCCATTCGCGCTGCACGACGGCGACCGACGCGAGCTGTTCATGGGTGATGCCGTAGGTCTTCATGAAGCGCAGCACGGGGATCGGGAACATGCTGGGCGGGCCGTAGACGCCATGGGGCGCCTCGAACTGGCCCTGCAGACTGTCGGCTGGGATCGAGCGCGGCGCCTTGCCGATCATCGACTTTCCGCTCTCGGCATGGGTGATCAGCACGGTCTTGCAAAGACCAGCCTCGATCGCGGCGGCCGCATGGCGGACGTGCAGCATGAACGAGCAGCCGCCGACGGACGTGCCGTCCACCCAGGTCGGCTTGATGCCGAGATAGTGGCAGACCTGCTGTGGCGTTTCGACCGCGGTGGCAAAGCCGTCGATGTCGGAGAGCTTCAGTCCGGCATCGGCGATCGCATTGAGTGCTGCATCCGCGTGGAGCTGGAGCTGCGAGGCGTTGGGGATGATTCCGAGTTCGGTGGTCTCGGCCGCGCCGACGACGGCAACCTGGTTCTTGCGCATGGCTTACCCCTTCGCCGGACGGAACACGGGAAGGGTGATCTTGTCGTCCAGCTGCTGGAACGCGACCTCAAGCTTCATGTCGAGCGCGAGCGCCTCCGGCGTCTGCGGGCAGTCGATGATGTTGCTCATCATCCGCGGTCCCTCGTCGAGCTCAACGACGGCGATCGCGTAAGGCGGCGTGAAGCCCGGCGCGGCAGGGCGGTGGTTGATGACGTAGCTGTAGAGGAAACCCTTGCCGCTCGCCTTGAAGATGGAGACCTTGCGCGAGGCGCAGGACGGGCAGAACGGGCGCGGCGGAAAGTAGACATGCGCACAGGCATCACAGCGTTGCAGGCGCAGCTCGCCCGCTTTGGTGCCGTCCCAGAAATGCTGGGTCTCCGGCGTTGGTTTCGGTCGTGCGCGCTGCGGTTCGGCCATGTCGGCAGCTCCTCCCAAAGGCGAGAACTCGATGCTCGTGTGTTTCAATCTTGATGCGCCAATTGACTATCGCGCGTCAACGGTCCAGCACTGAGCTCTGCACGCCCCGTATTCCACCATGCGCACAATTGCTGACGGCGTGCTTGTGTGCCAGTAAGTTCGCACGGTACATAAGTGCCGAGACAAGAAGAGATCGGGAGGATTCCATGTTAAGATCAGTAGGCGTTGCGCTGGTTGCAGGTCTGACCTTCGCTGCGCCGTCCCTTGCTGCGGATGCGCCGGCCGAGATCAAGATCGGAACGCTCTACGCCTCGAGCGGGCGCTATGCCTCGATCTCGATGCCGGTTCACTATGGGCTGAAGCTGTGGGTCGAACAGAAGAACGCCGAAGGCGGCGTCTATGTGAAGGCGTTCGACAAGAAGATCCCGATCAGGCTCGTTGCCTATGACGACCAGAGCAACACGGCGACCGCGGCGACATTGTACAATCAGCTCATCACCCAGGATAAGGTCGATCTTCTGGTTGCCGATTCCGGCTCGGTGCTGACCGCGCCTGCGGTTGCGATTGCTCGCGACCACAAGATGTTCCTGTTCGACCAGACCGGCACGGGCGCCAGCTTCTTCTCCAAGGACAATCCCTACATCGCCCTGATGGCAGACCCGGTGTCGACCGTCTGGCCGAAACCGGTCGCCGATTTCGTCTCGCATGATGGACCTGGCCTCGGCATCAAGAAGGTCGCGATCCTCTATGCGACCAACGAGTTCACGGGCACGCAGGCCAATGCCTTCCGGAAGTTCGTCAAGGAATCGGGCGCGCCGATCGAGATCGTCTACGATCAGGGCGTTCCCACCGAGACGACCAACTACACCGTCATCATCAACAACATCGCCAACACCAACCCGGACGCGGTGATTCACTTCGGCTATGCGCCGAACGACATCGCCTTCCTTCGCAACGTTCAGGACGTCGGGGTCAATTTCAAGATGCTGTTCTCGATCTACGCCGGTCTGGAGACCGAGCTGCTCGAGAAGAACGTCGGCGAGAAGGGACTGGAGCACGTCTTCACCTACGTGCCGCCGCAAGAGCTGAAATATCCGGTGAATTTCGGCATGAACATCGACGAGTACAAAGCGGCCTGGAACAAGAAATATCCTGACGGCAAGGTCGAGTTCGGCTTCAACTCGGTCGCCGGCTACACCACGGCTCTGGTGATCGAAAAGACCCTGTCGGTCGCGACCAGCCTCGATCAGCTCGAGCTGCGCAAGGCAACCTTCAGCCTGTCCAACCAGCTGCAAACGCTGGACGGCACGTTCGCGCTCGACGAGATGGGCGGTCAGATCGGTGAGCTCACGCCGCTCGGCCAGCTCGAGCTTGGCGATCACGGGCATCTCAAGTTCATCTCGATCTATCCCCATGAGACGGCGACCGGAAAGCCGGTCTATCCGCGTCCATGACGGGAAACCCCGCTGAGCAAGTGCTGGGAGTCGGCTGCTGATGTTGACCTACGCGTTGGTCGCCGGCGTCCTGTTCGGGCTGTATTTCAGCCTGGTCGGTATGGGGCTCAATCTCGTCTTCGGCGTCATGCGCATCGTCAACCTTGCGCATGGCGACGTCTTGATGCTCGGCGCCTTCGTGGCGCTGGGCGTCGTCACCCTGGCCGGAATCGACCCGCTGTTTGCGGTGCCGCTGGCATTCGTGCTGTTTCTGCTGGTCGGCACGCTGCTTTATTGGGTGCTGGTGCCGCGTCTGCAGGGATCGGCAAATCCCGAGATGCTGTCGATCATCCTGTTCTTCGGCCTGTCGCAGGTGGTCGAAGCCATCACCACGATCTTCGCCGGCACCAGCGAGCGCTCGATCCAGAGCCGGCTGCTCGGCACGGTGTTCTCGACCATCAAGGTCCAGCTGTTCGGCGGCAAGCCGCAGAACGGTCCGATCCGCATCCTCGGCCAGGGATTTCCCGCGCCGTGGGTGATTGCTGCCGGAATCAGCCTGGTCGCGATCGGTCTCGTTTACGTCTATCTCTATCGCACGCGGCTCGGCACCTTGACGCGCGCCGTGATGTCGCGACGCGACGAGGCGCTGGCCTCGGGCATCGATGTCGATCGTGTCTCGGCCGCGGCGTTCGGAATCGGACTCGGGCTTGCTGCCGTTGCGGGCGTGTTTGCGCCGTTCATGTTCGGCTCGATCACGCCGGCCTTCGGCGCGGACGCCACGGTGACGTCATTTGCGATCGTCGTGCTGGGTTCGCTCGGCAATCCGCTCGGCACGGCCCTCGGCGGTGTTGTCTATGGTGTCTGCTACATGCTGGTGCAGACCTATCTCAGCTCATGGGCGGACCTTCTGCCCTATGTGCTGCTGATCCTGATCCTCTTGCTACGTCCGAGCGGCCTGCTCGGAAGGCGGGTGCGCGTTGCCTAATGCCATCAAGCATGTGCTGTTCATTCTGGTGCCGTTGATCGCCGTGTTTGCGGTGTTGCCGGGCCTCTACCAGAACCATCTGCTGTTGTTCAATTTCGTCACGTTCCTGATCCTCGCGCAGGGCGTCAACATCATCTACGGCTTCACCGGCTATCTGCCGTTCGGCTATGTCGGCTTCTTCGGGGCCGGCGCCTACGGATTTGCGGTGCTGGTGATGCATTATCAGTCGCCGGCGCTGGTGGCCGTGCTGGCGGCGGGGCTGGTCGGCGTGCTGCTCGGCCTGCTGCTGACACCGCTGTTGCGGCTCTCCGGCGCCTATTTTGCCATTGCCAATCTCGCCGCGTCGCTGGCTGTGCTGCACCTGGTCGCCAATCCCGCATTGGAGGGCATCACCAAGGGGCCGTATGGCGTGTCGCTGACGGGCACGTTCAACCCCTCGCACGCCTATGATGCGGCGCTGGTGGTGCTGACATTGACGGTGGGCGGTGTCGTCTTCCTGAAGAATTCGAGCTTCGGACTTGCACTGCAGGCCGTTCGCGAGGATTCGGTGAGCGCGTCGATGGCGGGGGTCAACGTCGTCAAGATGCGCATCGCGGCCTGGCTGGCCTCGGCGTTGGTGGCGGGGCTCGCCGGCGGCATCTATGCCTGGTACGTGTCCGTGTTCTATCCCGACAATGTCTTCAGCGGCGAGTTCAGCATCTTCGCGATCGTCTTCGCGCTGTTCGGAGGTGTCGCGACGATCTCCGGTCCGATCATCGGCGTCCTGATCCTGTACGGCGTCTACAATCTGATCGGGTTCACGACCCCGCAATATTTCCAGCTCATCTACGGCCTTCTCATCATGGGGTTGGTGTTGTTCTTGCCGGCAGGGCTGGTCTCGCTGGCGACGCGGAGAGGCTGGCATGTCCCCTGACACAAAACCCATTCTCAGCGTCGATAAGCTGGTGAAGCGCTTCGGCGGTTTCGTCGCGCTCGACGGCCTCAGCTTTCATGCCGCGCCCGGCGAGGTGCTGGGGCTGGTCGGTCCGAATGGTTCGGGCAAGACCACGGCGATCAACGTGATTTCGGGTCTCTACGCCCCCGATGGCGGCGAGGTCGCTTTCGATGGCGAGCCCATCGGCGGCATTGCGTCCCACAAATTGGTCCATCGCGGCATCAACAGGACTTTCCAGGTGCCGAAGCCGTTCATGTCGCTGACCGTGCGGGAGAACGTCAGGGTCGCCCTGGCCTACGGCCACATTGGCGGAACGCCGCCGGCGCTCGATGCGCTGCTCGACGAATATCGTTTGGACGCGGTCGCCGATCGGCCGGCAGCCGATCTCAACAGTGCGCAGCAGAAGATGCTGGATCTGGTCCGCGCCCTGGCGACGCGACCGCGCCTGCTGCTGCTCGACGAGCTCGCCGCCGGGCTCAATCCCGCCGAGCTCCACTGGATTGCCGAGCGGATCAAGCAGCTCGCGGCAGGCGGCATGTCGATCATCGTCGTCGAGCACCTGATGGGCTTCATCGAGCACATCACCGACCGCGTCATCGTTCTCAATGCGGGACGGGAAATCTTCGAGGGTAAGCTCGCTGCGGCCGTGAAGGAACCGCAGGTGATCGAGGTGTTTTTGGGAGGCGAGCATGCCGCCTGAAGCAACGCCTCTTCTCCAGGCGCAAGGCGTCGATGCGGGCTACGGCACCATGCAGGTGCTGTGGGGCGTCGATCTCGACGTCAAGTCCGGCGAGACGGTCCTGCTGCTCGGCGCCAACGGTGCCGGCAAGACCACGTTCCTGAAATCGCTGGTCGGCCTGGTCGAGGCCCGTCACGGCAGCATCGCGCTCGGCGGCCAGAATATCGCACATATGCGCTCCAGCGACCGCATGAAGCTCGGCATGACCTACATGTCGGAGCTCGCGGTGTTTCCTGACCTGTCGATCGAGGAGAACATCCTGGTGGGGGCCCAGGCGCTGGGACATGCCAACCCGCGCCGGCGCCTCGACGAGCTCTATGGCCTCTTTCCCGTGCTGCGCGACAAGCGCCGCGACGCTGCCTCCAGCCTGTCAGGCGGGCAGCGCAAGATGCTCGGGATCGCCAAGGCGCTCGCGGCCGAGCCGAAGCTTCTCGTCATGGACGAGCCTTCGGCCGGGCTGTCGCCGCTGTTCGTCAAGGAGGTCATCCGTATCCTGAACGGCCTGCAGGGGCGCGGGATCGCGCTTTTGATCGCCGAGCAGAATATCGGTTTCCTTGAAGTGGCAACCCGCGTATTTGTTCTGGAAGGCGGGCGCATTCGCTTTTCCGGCACGGTTGCCGAGATGACCGACAACGAGGCGCTGCGGCGCGCCTATTTTGGATTGAAATAGCGCGGCAGCGTTTTGGCCGCGCCCGACGCAGGCGAACCAGACATGCCGAACGCCCCGACCCTCGCCACACTGGCCGACGATCTCGAAAGCGGCCGTACCACCTCCCGAAAACTGGTCGAGGCGTGCATCGCCAGGATCGCCGATCCCGCCGGCGAGGGGCCGCGCACCTTCATCCATGTCGACAAGGACGCCGCGCTGACCACCGCAGATGCCATGGATGCCCTGCGCAAGGTCAAGGCGGCGCCCTCGCGCTATGCCGGTATCCCGGTCTCGATCAAGGATCTGTTCGACATCAAGGGACAGACCACGCGCGCCGGCTCCCGTGCGCTCGACGATTCCGATCCGGCCGAGCACGATGCGGCGGCGGTCGCGCGGCTGCGCAAGGCCGGCTTTGTCGTGATCGGACGCACCAACATGACCGAGTTCGCCTATTCCGGCATCGGTATCAATCCGCATTATGGGACGCCTAAAGGCGCCTGGAACCGCGCCGAGGGGCACGTGCCGGGCGGCTCGTCCTCGGGCGCGGCGGTCTCCGTGCTCGACGGCATGGCCCATGGCGCGCTCGGCACCGACACCGGCGGCTCCTGCCGCATTCCCGCGGCCTATAACGGCATCGTCGGCTACAAGCCGACGCAGCGCCGCGTGCCGCTGGATGGCTCCGTGCCGCTGTCGTTCTCGCTCGACAGCATCGGCCCCTTGGCGCGCTCGGTCAGCTGCTGCGCCATTCTCGATGCGGTGCTGGCGAACGAGCCGGTCACGGCGCTCACGCCGCGTCCCGTGAAGGGCATGCGGCTGGCCGTGCCGACCACGGTTGCGCTCGACGATCTCGACGCTCCGGTCGCGGAAACCTTCGAACGCGCGTTGAAATCGCTCGCCGATCACGGCGCCATCATCGAGCGCATCGAGATGGCCGAATTCCACGACATCGGCCCGATGAACGCCAAGGGTGGCTTTGCGGCGTCCGAGAGCTATGCCTGGCATCGCTATCTCATCACCTCCAAGGGCGATGTTTACGATCCCCGCGTCTTCGTCCGCATCATGCGCGGCGAGGCGCAGAGCGCGGCCGACTACATCGATCTGCTCAACGAGCGCCGCTCGCTGATCGCCCGCGTCAATGCCCGCATTGCACCCTATGACGCGCTGGTGCTCCCGACTACCGCCAACACGCCGCCGAAGATCGCAGATCTCGCCGACGACAAGGCGTTCACGACGCAAAACCTGCGCGCGCTGCGCAATTGCACGCTGATCAACGTGATCGACGGCTGTGCCATCTCGCTGCCGGCGCATCGCGAGGGCGAGGTTCCCGTCGGCCTGATGCTTGCCGGAGCGGGCGGCTCGGACCGCCGTATTTTTGAACTTGCTGCCGGCATGGAGGCCGTCATTCGTGTTTGACCTGACTTTCACCATCGACGCCCAGGACACCACCACGCCGCTGACCTTGGCGATCGACCAGATGGTCATCGCCGGATGGACCGGCCGCGATCCTGTCGCGCGCGACAAGCACATTGCCGAGCTGCAGGAGATGGGTATCGCCCCGCCGGCCTCGACGCCGATCTACTACCGCGCCTCGGCGCGCCGGTTGACCCAGGAAGACAGCATCGAATGCACCGGCGGCGATTCCTCAGGCGAGGTCGAGTTCGTGCTGGTCGGCTGGCAGGGCCGTGTCTTCGTGGGCTGCGGCTCGGATCACACCGACCGCAAGGTCGAGGCCTACAGCGTCACCGTGTCCAAGCAGATGTGCGACAAGCCGATCGCCTCCACGCTGTGGGAGCTCGAGGATGTCATCGGCCACTGGGACAAGATGATCCTGCGCTCCTACGCCACCATCAACGGCCAGCGCGTGCTCTACCAGGAGGGCACGCTGGACGCGATGCTGCCGGTGGCCGAGCTCATCGCGCGCGGCTTCGCGGGCGGCAAGTTCCCCGACGGCTGCGCCATGTTCGGTGGCACCTTTGCGGCCAAGGGCGGCATCCGCCCTGCGGAGCGCTTCGACTTCGAGCTGGAGGATCCCGTGCTGAAGCGGACCATCAGGCACGGCTACGAGGTGGTGACGCTGCCGGTGCGGGGCTGAACTCTCTCCGCGTCATTGCGAGGAGCCCTTGCGACGAAGCAATCCAGACTGGTTCCACGGAGGGATTCTGGATTGCTTCGCTGCGCTCGCAATGACGAGGAGACGGGTCATCGGAAATCGGGTGGTCGGATGAACGTGGGCGTGCGAAGTTGGTTGTTATGGCAATGACCGCTCGCAAATCACACCAGAAGCCATCCGCCGACCTCGCCACCCACGTCGACACCCTCGACTGGCCCCAGATCACCGCCGAACTCGACTCCCACGGCTGCGCCGTCCTGAAGAACGTGCTGACGCCCGATCAATGCCGCGCCATCGCCGCGCTCTATTCCGACGACGCGCACTTCCGCAGCCGTATCGTCATGGGCCGCCACGGCTTTGGCCGCGGCGAGTACAAATATTTCTCCTATCCGCTGCCCGATCCGATCGCGGAGCTGCGCCCGGCGCTCTATAGGCATCTGCAAGGCGTCGCCAACCGCTGGAACGAGGCGATGGGGATCGACATCCGCTATCCGACCTCGCACGTCGCGTTCCTGAAGCGCTGCCATGAGGCGGGGCAGGCCCGGCCGACGCCGCTGCTGCTGCAGTATGAGGCCGGCGATTACAACTGCCTGCATCAGGACCTCTACGGCGAGCATGTGTTCCCGCTCCAGGTCGCGATCCTGCTGTCCGAGCCGGGAGGCGATTTCACCGGCGGCGAGTTCGTGCTGACCGAGCAGCGCCCGCGCATGCAGTCCCGCGCCGAGGTGGTTCCATTGACGCAGGGCGACGCCGTCGCCTTTGCTGTGCACCATCGCCCGGTGCAGGGGACACGCGGCACCTACCGCGTTAATCTGCGCCACGGTGTCAGCCGGATCAGGTCCGGCCAGCGCCACACGCTGGGTGTGATCTTCCATGATGCCAAATGAGCGGAGCCATTGACGGCTGATTTGTTCGACAGCGTTGCCGAAGCCCAACCGTCGCGCGAGCAGATCGCGGACGGCGCCGTGCTGCTGCGCGGCTTCGTCAGGCCGATCGAGGGCGAGCTGGTCGAAGCGGTGCGCGCCTTCGTGTTGCAGTCGCCGTTCCGGCGAATGACCACGCCCGGAGGCTACCAGATGTCGGTGGCCATGACCAATTGCGGCGAGCGCGGCTGGATCACCGATCACACCGGCTACCGCTATGATCCCATTGATCCCAAGACCGGCGCGCCATGGCCGGTGATGCCGCCGGTGTTTCGCGATCTCGCCCGCCGCGCGGCGGAGCAGGGCGGCTTCAGGCACTTCGCGCCCGACGCGTGCCTGATCAATCGCTACGAGCCCGGCACGCGGCTCTCACTGCATCAGGACAAGGACGAGCTGGACTATTCGGCGCCGATCGTCTCGGTGTCGCTCGGCCTGCCCGCGACCTTCCTGTTCGGCGGCCTGGCGCGCGCCGACAAGCCNCTTGTGCATGGCGACGTCGTGGTGTGGGGCGGGCCGAGCCGGCTCGCCTATCACGGCGTCGCGCCGCTGGCCGAGGGCGAGCACGCGCTGCTGGGACGTATCAGGATCAATTTGACGTTCCGCCGGACGCGGTGAAAGAGCGGTCGTTCCGGAGCGATGCGAAGCATCGAATCCGGAACCTCGAGATTCCGGGTTCGCGCTTTCGCGCGCCCGGAATGACAGAGCTACGGCTTCGGCGGGTGAATGAACGCCCACGGGCTGACTTCCGAATCCCTGGTCACCTCGATCGAGATCAGATACGGCCCGCGATGGGCGAGCGCCTTCTCCATCGCGGACTTGAACTGGTCCGGCGCCGTGACGCGCGCGGATGCCACGCCAAAGGACTCCGCGAGCTTGACGAAGTCAGGATTGACCAGATCGGATGCCACCACGCGGCCGTCAAAGCGTTCGCGCTGGTCGCGGCGGACATTGCCATAGGCGTTGTTGTTGAACACCAGCGTCACCACGCCGATGTTGAACTGCACGGCGGTGGCCAGCTCCTGCACGCCAAACATGAAGCCGCCGTCGCCGGTAATCGCAACCACCGGCTTGTCGGGACTGGCGACTTTGGCCCCTAACGCCGTCGGGAAGCCCGAACCGAGCGTGCCCTGATAGCCAGAGGTGATGAAGGTCCGCGGCTGGTAGATCGGAAAGCCGTACCAGGAGGCAAAGCCGAACTGCGACAGCTCGTCGGTGACGATCGCGTTCGCCGGCAGCACCTCGCGCAAAATGTTGAGATACGCCATCTGCGGCTGGACGCGCTGGATCTCTGCCAGCGCCGTCGCGGTCGCCTCGCGGATCGCCCCGCGGCGGCCGGCGATCCTGCTGTGGCTGACCTTGCTGACGGCGGCGACGAGATCGGCGGTCGCGGCCTTGGCATCGGCAACGATGGCAGCGTCCGAAATGAAGCGCCGCATCTCGACCGGATCGATATCGATCCGGATGCTCTTCAATCCGTCCGGCCGATAAGGCCAGCGCGACATCGTCGGCAATTCCAGCCGCGTGCCGATGCCGATCATCAGGTCCGTCTTGGCCCATAGCTTGTAGGCGGCGGCCATGGTCAGGCCAAGCTCGTGTGCATTGGAGACAATGCCGCGGCCGCTGCGGAAGGCGACCACGGGCGCATCGATCATCTCGGCGAGCTCGAGGATTTCCTCGCCTGCCTCGATCGCGCCGCTGCCGACGAAGATCATCGGTGCTTTGCTGGCCTTGATCAGCGCTGCGGCCTGCTTGATCGCATCGGGGTCTGGGAGCGGCGCAGGCAGGGGCTCCAGCACTTGCGCAGCGGCGGTGTCCGCGCGCTGCGTAAAGATATCCCAGGGCATCTCCACCGAGGCGGGGCCGCGTCGGCCGGACATCATTTCCTGGAAGGCGCGCGCCACCGTCGTCGGTGCATTGGCAGGAGCTTCGATTCTATCGGCCCATTTCACATAGCTGCGCAAGGTCGCGAGCTGGTCCGGCATCTCGTGCAGATGGCCGCGCCCCTTGCCCAGAAACTGCGTCGGCACTTGTCCGGTGACGCACAGCACCGGCTCGTTGCAGCCGTAAGCGGTGAGCAGCGCCGCGCTGGCATTGAGCACGCCGGGGCCGGGCACGACGCTGAACACGCCGGGTCGGCCGCTCGCGCGCGCATAGCCAAACGCCATGTAGCCGCAGGCCTGTTCGTGCCGCGCGCCGATCACCTTGAGCTGAGCCTGGTGGAAGGCGTCGAACAGGCCGTAGACCTGCGCGCCCGGCAGGCCGAACACGGTGTCGACGCCATGGGCGACGAGCCCGCTTACGATCGCTTCGCCGCCGGTCAGGGTGGTCATTGCATCATTCCATTCGTGTTGTTGTCTCAGGCTTCGTCGACGACGCCGTTGCGTAAAACTCCGATACCCTCGGCCGCGACCTCGATGACGTCGCCGGGCTTCAGGTAGCGCGGCGGATCGAACCGCGCACCCGCGCCGGTCGGCGTGCCCGTGACGATGATATCGCCGGGGACCAGCGTCGCGAAGGTCGAGATATAGCTGATGAGATAGCGGAACGGAAACATCAGCCGGCTGGTACGGTCGTCTTGACGCAGCTCGCCATTGACATGCGTGGTCAGCCTGATGTCGGCGATCTGCGCTTCCCTGATGTAGGGCACCAGCCACGGCCCGAGGCTGCCGCTGGAATCAAAGTTCTTGCCTTGCGTGACGTTGAACTTGGCGTGGCGCAGCCAGTCGCGCACCGAGCCTTCGTTGCAGAGCGTCAGCGCGGCGACGTGATCGAGCGCAGCGCTCTGCTTGATGTGCCGGCCGGCCTTGCCGATCACCAGCACGATCTCGCCTTCATAGTCGAGCTGCGCGGACGCGCGCGGGCGCACCAGCGGCGTGTCGTGGCCGACGAAGGAGCGGGGCGAGCGCATGAACATGCTGGGATATTTCGGCGCCTCCTGGCCGTCCTTGTACTCGGCGTTGCGGTCGGGATAGTTGACCCCGATGCAGATGATCTTTTCCGGCGCGGGCACCGGCGGCAGCCATGTGATCTCGCCGAGCGCGTGAACCGGCGTACGGCTGGCGGCCTCTTCGGCGAGGGGCACGTGCTTGCCGGCGGCGATCACCTCGCGCAGCGTCGGATAATCCTTGGCGTAGCGCGCCGAGAGATCGACGATGCCGCCCTCCAGGACGGCGCCGTAGCGGGTTTCACCCTTGACGGAATAGGTAGCGAGGCGAGGGAGTTTCATCGCTTAATCCGCCACCAGCACGTCGGCCACGAATTTCGGCTCGCGCACGGCCTGGCCCGTGAACGGCGAGCCCTGTTCGAACCAGGAGCGGGGGGCAGGTGCGCCCCACAGCGTCTGGCGGCGCGGGTCGCGCAGCGACCAGCGCAGCGGCTCGTGGTCGTGATCCCCGGTGAAATAATCGCTGGTGTAGAGCTCGAGGCGGTGGCCATCGGGATCGCGGACGTAGAGGAAGAACGCGTTCGAGATGCCGTGGCGGCCAGGGCCGCGCTCGATGTTCTTCACAAAGCCCTGTGAAGCCATCACGTCGCAGAGATGGATGATGTTCATCGCCGTCGGCGTCCAGTACGCAAAATGGTGCAGGCGGGGGCCCTTGCCATTCGTGATCGCAAAGTCATGGACGTTGCCCTTGCGATGCATCCAGGCGGCGGCGATGCGGCCGTTCGGTCCATCTTCCTCGGCGTATTCAGTGAGGCGGAAGCCGAGCCGCGCATAGAAGTCGACTGTGTCCTGCACTTCGGCGGCGAAGACGTTGAAATGATCGAGCCGCTGCGGGTGGCAGCCCCGGTAGAGGTCGTAGCGGCGCAAGAGATGCGGCCGCCGCTCCATCGAGGCATAGAGCTCGATCTGGAAGCCGAAGGGATCGGTGAATTGCAGCGTGCGGCCCTGGAACGGCTGATCGACGAAGGCATGGGCGAGGCCGTTTTCGGACAGAAACTTCGCGGCCTTGTCGAGATCGCCGTCATTGCCGACCTTGAAGCCGAGCCGGGCGCAGGCCGGCGCCGCAGCTTTCCACAGCACCAGCGAGTGGTGCTGATGCTCCTCGGCGGCGCGCATGTATACGACGTTGTCGTCGGCATCCTCGACATGCAGGCCGACGGTGATCTCGTAGAACTCGCGGCTCAGCTTCAGATCGGTGACGTCGAGCACGACGTGGCTCGAGCGGATGATGTTGAACGGCGGCTCAAAGATATGTTGCGGTACCGGCATTGGCGTTTCCCCTCGTTAGGCCCCGTCATTCCGGGGCGGTCCGCAGGACCGAACCCGGAATCTCGAGGTTCCGGGTCCTCCGGGCCGCGCTCGCGCGGTCCCGTAGTCCCGGAACGACGGCGGTTCTAAATTCCCAGTTTCTGAATCCTGTGCGTACCCCGCGCCAGCGAGACATGCTTGGTTTCCATGTAGAAATCGAACGAGTAATCGCCGCCGTCGCGGCCGATGCCTGAGGCCTTCATGCCGCCGAACGGCGTCGGCAGATGGCGGACGTTCTCCGAGTTCAGCCAGATCATGCCGGCTTCCAGCGCGTCGGCGACGCGCAAGGCGCGGCCGACATTGTTGGTCCAGACATAGCCGGTGAGGCCATAGCGGATGTCGTTGGCGATCGCGATGGCGTCGACTTCGTCCGTGAACGGCAACACGGTGAGGAAGGGGCCGAACACCTCCTCCTGCGCCACGCGCATCCTGCCGTGCGCGCCTGTCACCAAGGTCGGCTCGACATAATGTCCGCCGCCCGGACCGTCATAAGCCTTGCCGCCGACGGCGATGGTCGCGCCGTCCTGGCGCGCGACGTCGAAATAGGAGCAGACCTTTGCGAGGTGCCGCTCGTGGATCAGCGGCCCGATCTCGGTGGCGGGATCGAGGGGATGGCCGACCTTCAGCGCCTTCACGCGCGCGGTCAGCTTCTCAACGAATTTCTCGGCAATGTTCTGCTGGATCAGCAGGCGGCTCGACGAGGTGCAGCGCTCGCCATTGAGGGAGTAGATCATGAACACGACGGCATCGAGCGCGCGGTCGAGATCGGCGTCGTCGAACACGATGACGGGGTTCTTGCCGCCGAGCTCGAAATGCACGCGCTTCAGCGTCGGCGCGCCCTGCACCATGATCGCCGAGCCCGTCGCGCTCTCACCGACGAAGCCGATCGCCTTGATGGCGGGGTGCTCGGTCAACGCCTTGCCGGCCTCTTCGCCAAAACCGTGCACGGTGTTGAGCACGCCGTCGGGCACGCCGGCTTCCTTGACCAGCCGCGCCAGAATGGCCGCCGTCACCGGCGACCACTCGGCTGGCTTGTGCACGACGGTGCAGCCGGCGGCGAGCGCGGGGGCGATCTTCCAGGTCGAGAGCATGAACGGCGTATTCCACGGCGTGATCACGCCAACCGGGCCGATCGGCACGCGGGTCGAGATGTTCCAGTGCTCGTCGCTCGGCGTGTTGAGGCCGTCGCGCGCTTCGGCGCATTTGTCGGCGAAGAAGCGGAAGTTCTCGGCGGCACGGATCGCGGCTTTCGCCATAAAGCGATAGGCTTGTCCCGTGTCGATGCATTCGAGCACCGCGATGTCCTCGGCATTGTCCTCGATCGCATCGGCAACGCGATGCAGCAGCTTGCGCCGCATCGCCGGTCCCATGTCGCGCCAGGACTTGAAGGCAAGCGCCGCGGCTGTAGCCGCGGCATCGATGTCCTCGGCATTGCCGCGCGCGACGCTGGCGAGCACGGCGCCATCAACCGGGGACTTGGTCTCAAAAGTCTCGCCTGATATCGACGGCACGATCTTGCCGTCGATCATGTGACCGATGCCGTCCGCCCTGAGTTTCTTCAGCAGCGGCGCGACGCGGTCGCGATTGGCCTGGAATACGTCGGCTTTTGGAGCGGGCTTATCCATGGGCGGCTTCCACTTTCAGGGCGTCGTGGATGTTGTTGCGCTTCCAGCTGGTGTCCTTGTCGTTGATCTGCATGTCGAACGACAGAGCGAACTTGCCGGCGGCGAAGACCGGATCGAGATGCTTTGCGAGCGCCTGGAAGACGTGCTCGCCGGCTTTCTGGCGGGTCGGCAGATCGCGGCCCTCGCCGATGCGCAGCACCATGTCGAGGAAGCCGTAATCGTGCCTGCCATCTGCGATCGCGTAATGCTCGCATTTGATGGCGCGAACACGGATGCCGCCGAGCGGGAAGATACCGGTTTCGACCGCCGCTTTGCGCACGACCTCGCACACCGCGCCGATGTCGAGGCGGTCATCGAGATTGGCCGAATATTCGATCGTGAAATGCGGCATGGCGGTTTCACTCCTTAGGTCGTCTTAAGCGAAGTAGCAGCTGACCGAGCCGTAGGCACCGTAATCAGCTTGAATTGTGTCGCCCTTGCGGGTCTCGATGGGGCGGATGAAGGAGCCGGCGAGCACGACCTGGCCGGGCTCGAGCGCAAGGCCGAGCGGCGCGATCTTGTTGGCAAGCCAGGCAACCGCGGTTGCGGGATGATTGAGCACGCCGGCGGCAAGGCCGGTCTCTTCCAGCTGGCCGTTCCTGAAGCAGAGCGCACCGATCCAGCGCAGGTCAGCCTCGAGCGGACGGATTGGCCGTCCGCCGAGTACGATGCCAGCATTGGCCGCATTGTCGGCGATGGTGTCGTAGATCTTGCGCGTCGCCTTGGTCTTGGCATCGACGCGCTCGATCCGCGTGTCCAGGATCTCCAGCGCCGGCACCACGAAGTCGGTGGCGTTGAGCACGTCGAACATCGTGCAGTCCGGCCCCGCCAAGCGTTGGCTCATGACGAAGGCGAGCTCGGCTTCGATCCGCGTCGCGATGAAGCGGTCGGTCGGAACGATCCCGCCATCTGTGAAGAACATGTCGTCGAGCAGCACGCCGGAATCGGGCTCGTTGATGTCAAGCGCGCTTTGCATCGCCTTCGAGGTCAGGCCGATCTTGTGGCCTTTGACGATCCGCCCCTCGGCGATCTTGATGTCGACCCATGCCTTCTGAATCGCGTAGGCATCGGCGATGGTGATCTCCGGGAAATCCTGCGACAGCTGCCGGATCTGCACGCGGGTCTTCTCCGCCTGGTGCAGACGGGCCGCGCAAGCTTGGATATCGTCGTTGGAAAGCGCCATCCGTGATCTTACAAAACGTGGTGCCCGGAGATGCTTAACATGTTAAGTGAATGCGTCAAACACAAATCGGGCTTGCTGCACTGCAAACGTTTGGTGGTCTGAAAGGGTATCATGGCGAAGAGACCGGCTGATCCGATCAGCGCAAGCGCGCCCGCCGCCCGGCAAGTGCCGATGCGCGACTTCTCGCGTTCGCTGCCGATGTCGCTGCTGCGAGCGCGCGAGGCGGTGATGCGGCAGTTCCGTCCCTCGCTGCGCGAACATGGCCTGACCGAGCAGCAATGGCGCATCCTGCGCGCGCTGGCCGCCATCGAGGCCGCCGAGGTCACGGAACTCGCGCGCACCGCTTTTCTCCTGGGGCCAAGCCTCTCGCGCATCCTGCGCGATCTCGAGGCGCGCAATTTGATCGAGCGCAGGACGGCGAAGGCCGACCAGCGCCGCAGCATGGTCTCGATCTCGAAAGAGGGCGTGAAGCTGATGGCCTCCGTTGCGCCATCCTCGGAAGCGATCTATGCCGAGATCACGCGGCGCTTCGGCGCACGCAAGCTCGCTGAATTGCAGGAGATGCTTGCAGAGCTCGAGCGGAGCCTTGCGGAGCTTGGCGCGAGCGATGAGGCAAGTGCCGAGGAGTGAAACCAGATATGCGTGCCAGCGCGGCAACAGCCATGGACATTGCCGCCGTTTTTCGCTCAAAGTGCCGCCCAAGCTGATCCGTCCAAAATCGGCACCGGAAGGCAGGATCGCGCTGTCGCGGCGCTCGTCATGGTGACGAAGATCGAAACAGCGGTCGAAGCAACAAGAAGGAAGGCAACGTGGCGAACAAGGTCAAGGAAATCTGGAAGTCGGGCAAGGCCGTGGTCAACGCGTGGCTCGCCATTCCCTCCGGCTTCTCGGCTGAGATGATCGCGCAATGCGGCTTCGACAGCGTCACCGTCGACATGCAGCACGGCGTGCAGGACTATCTGTCGATGGTGCAGTGCTTCCAGGCCATGGACAAGCACCCGGTCACCCCGATGGTCCGCGTGCCCTGGAACGAGCCGGGCATCATCGGCAAGGTGCTCGATGGCGGCGCCTATGGCGTGATCTGCCCGATGGTCAACACGCCGCAGGAAGCCAGGAACCTGGTTTCCTATTCGAAATATCCGCCGCAGGGCGTCCGTTCCAACGGCCCGATCCGCGCCGGCATGTACGGCACCGCGGGCTCGTACCAGAAGACCGCCAATGCCGACACCATCCTGCTGCCGATGATGGAGACCAGGACCGCGGTCGAGAACATGGAAGCGATCCTCGACGTCGAGGGCATCGACGGCGTCTATGTCGGCCCGTCCGACCTCGGCTTCTCCTACGGCCTGGAGCCGAAGCTCGACCGCACCGAGCCCGAGATCCTGGCGATCTACGACAAGATCATCAAGGAATGCGGCAAGCGCGGCCTCAACCCCGGGATCCATTGCAGCGGCGCCGAAGGCGCAGCACGCGCCATCAACATGGGCTTCAAGCTCGTGACGCTGTCGAACGAGGTCGGCATGATGACCACCTATGCAAGGATGCAGGTCAACGCCACCCGCAAGGATTCCGGCGGCAAGGCCTGACAAGTCTCGCGAATGGCGAATGGGGAGTAGCGAACGGCTGCTCCCTTTTCCATTCGCCACTCGACATTCGCTACTCGCCTCCGAAGGAGACTCCCATGACCATCAGCCCCGTCATCCGCCTGCATCCCGATGATGGCGTGCTGATCGCGCGCGCCATCCTGCCGCCGGGAACATTGGTGGCCGACGGCGTCACCACGGTCGAGCGCATTCCCTCCGGCCACAAGGTCGCGATCAAGCCGTTCGCGGTGGGCGAGCCCGTGATCCGCTATGGCCAGATCATCGGCTTTGCGACGAAGGCGATCGCGCCGGGCCAGCACGTGCACGTGCAGAACATCGGCATGGGGGATTTCGCCAAGGACTACGCCTATTGCGCCGACGTCAAGCCGACGCCCAATTTCGACCTGCCCGCGACCTTCGAAGGCATCCGCCGTCCGGACGGCCGCGTCGCCACGCGCAATTATATCGGCATCCTCACCTCGGTGAATTGCAGCGCACATGTCGCTGGCCTCGTCGCCGACGTCTTCAAGAAGAATCCCTTCACGGGCGACAATCCGCTGGCGGAGTTTCCGAACGTCGACGGCGTCGTCGCCCTGACGCACAAGACCGGCTGCGGCATGACGCAGAACGAGCCGCTCGCGCTGCTCCGCCGCACGCTCGGCGGCTATGCGCGGCACGTCAATTTCTCCCACGTCATCGTGCTCGGCCTCGGCTGCGAGGTGAACCAGATCGGCGGCCTGATGGAAGAGCAGAAGCTCGCCGGCCGCCTGCGCGCGATGGACATCCAGGAGGTCGGCGGCACCCGCAAGACCGTTGAAGCCGGCATTGCCTTCGTGCGCGAGGCGCTGACCGACGCCAACAAGGTCAGGCGCGAGAGCGTGCCCGCGAGCGAGCTCACCGTGGCGCTGCAATGCGGCGGCTCGGACGGCTATTCCGGTGTCTCGGCCAACCCGGCGCTGGGTGCGGCCAGCGACCTCATCGTGCGCCACGGCGGCACCGTGATCCTGTCGGAGACGCCCGAGACCTATGGCGCCGAGCATCTCTTGACGCGCCGCGCCGTCAGCCGCGAGGTTGGCGAGAAGCTGGTCGATCTCATGCGCTGGTGGGACGAATACACCGCGCGGGAAGGCGCCGAGATGAACGCCAACCCGAGCCCCGGCAACAAGGCCGGCGGCCTCACCACGATTCTGGAAAAGTCGCTCGGCGCGATGGCCAAGGCCGGCACCACCAACCTCGTCGAGGTGCTGCGCTACGCCGAGCCCGTCACAAAGAAGGGCTTTGTCTTCATGGACACGCCCGGCTACGACCCCGTCGCAGCAACGGGGCAGGTCGCCGGCGGCGCCAACCTCGTCTGCTTCACCACCGGGCGCGGCAGCGTGTTCGGCTGCAAGCCGGCGCCCTCGATCAAGCTCGCCACCAACACGCCGATGTACAAGCGCATGGAAGAGGACATGGACGTCAATTGTGGCACCATCCTCGAAGGCGAGGAGAGCGTCCAGCAATGCGGCGAGCGCATCTTCGATCTCATCCTGAAGACCGCCTCCGGCCAGCCGACCAAGAGCGAAAGCTTCGATTTCGGCGGCGCCGAGTTCGCGCCCTGGGTGCTTGGCGCAACGATGTGATCGCGCGCGGCGGTAGCTGGACACAGCAGGCCGCCGGCTACGTAATCATACGTAGGCGTCATTTGATCGCACGGGTTCCCGTGCTCACCGCTGATTAATATTTGCTGCCGTAATCCTGAATCGAAGCGGGCTCGACTCCTCAAGGCGCTGCCCCTTCGCGAGGGATTGGGCGAGATGACGCGTGCGATACGACCGACCGGCGTGGAGAGTTTCCTCGGCGAGGAAGAGCTGATCGTGTCGAAGACCGATCTGAAGGGCCGCATCACTTACGCCAACGACGTCTTCGTCCGCATGGCGAAGTACAGCTACGCGGAGCTGATGGGCGCGCCCCACAGCCTGATCCGCCATCCCGAGATGCCGCGCGCCGTCTTCAAGTTGCTGTGGGACACGCTGCAATCCAGGCAGGAGATCTTCGCCTATGTCGTCAATCTGGCGAAGGACGGCAGCCATTACTGGGTATTCGCGCACGTCACGCCGACCTTCGACGAGCGCGGCAATATTGTCGGCTATCACTCCAACCGTCGCAAGCCCGATCCCGTCCAGATCGAGCGGATCAAGCCGATCTACAAGACGCTGTGCACTGAGGAGGCGCGGCACGCCAATGCCAAGGACGGCATGCATGCGAGCTTCGATGCGATGGTCGGACTCCTAAAGCAACAGGGTGTCGGTTACGATGAATTTGTGCTCTCTCTCTAAGGCGCAGGGAGCGGCCGCGCTCGCGTGGGTTTTTGCCGTGGTCGCGCTCGTCCTCTCGCTTCTTGGCGTGACCGGACTTTTCGCTGCGGCATTGCTCGGCGCAACCGTCGCGCTGCTCGGCTACGCCGTCTGGTGCCAGCATCGCACGGCGGTGGCCGTCGCCGAGGTGGCCGATGTCTGCCGCAAGGCCTCGCACGGCGATCTCGAAGCGCGTATCCTGAGCGATCGTCAGGCCGGCCGGATCGGATCGATCCAGAAATCGGTCAACGACATGCTCGACATCACCGACGCCTTCGTCCGAGAAGCTTCGGCGTCGATGGACTATGCCAGCCGAGGCAAGTATTTCCGCAAGATCCTCGCGCGCGGTCTGCCCGGCTCGTTCCGCCGTTCGGCCGCCGTCATCAATTCCGGCACCGACAGCCTCGGCCGCCGCGTGGTCGAGATCGGCGATCTCGCACGACAGTTCGGTACTCATCTCGACGCCGTCGCCGGCACGCTGATGGGCGCGGCAACGGATCTCGAATCCGACGCCGGCCAGATGGCGACCGCAGCCGAGAAGACCAGCCGTCAGACCTCCGGCGTGCTCAGCGCCTCCGACCAGGCCTCGCGCAACGTCGCGACCGTCGCCAGTGCCGCCGAGCAGCTCGCATCCTCGATCGCCGAGATCGGCCGCCAGGTCACCGGCTCGACCGCGAGCACGGGCCGCGCCGTGACTGAAGCGAACCGCGCCGGCAGCGAGATCCGAAACCTGGCGGATGCCGCGCTGCGGATCGGCGACGTCGTCAAGCTGATCAGCGAGATTGCTTCGCAGACCAATCTGCTCGCGCTCAATGCCACCATCGAGGCGGCGCGTGCCGGTGAGGCCGGCCGCGGCTTTGCGGTCGTGGCTTCCGAGGTCAAGAGCCTCGCCAACCAGACCGCCAGGGCGACCGAGGAGATCAGCGCCAAGGTCGGCGAGATGCAGCAATCGACCACCAACTCGGTCGCGGCCGTCGAGGCGATCGCGCAGACCATCGCCGAGATCAACGGCATCACCGCCTCGATCGCGACCTCGATCGAGCAGCAGGGTCTCGCCACCCGGGAGATCGCCCGCAACGTTCAGGAAGCCTCGGCCGGCACCGCGCAGATGTCCTCCAATGTGACGGGCATCAGCGAGGCCGCCGCCGACACCGGCCGCGTCGCAGCCCGCGTCAACAGCGCCTCCGAGCGCGTCCACGGCGAGGTCGAGACTCTCCGGCGCGAGGTGACGCAGTTTTTGCAAAGGCTGACCTCGGCGGCGTAGCGCGGCCGCAGAGGTCGCCGGGCTCCCGTAGCCCGGATGGAGCGAAGCGCAATCCGGGGCGGTCCATCCTGAAGAACCCCGGATTACGCTTCGCTCCATCCGGGCTACAGGGACATGAGGGATACTTCATAGGCACCCTCTGCCCGTTGTTAGTGCTTGATCGCATTGACGTCAGGTGTTCTGCTCAAAAAAGCTGCTGGAGCACCGTACCCCGTGTCGATCTACGTCGCATTACACCACGTCACGCACTACAAATACGACCGCCCGATCGATCTGGGACCGCAGACCATCCGCCTGCGGCCGGCGCCGCACACGCGGACGCCGATCCTGAGCTATTCGCTCAAGGTCACGCCATCCAATCATTTCGTGAACTGGCAGCAGGACCCGCAGGGCAACTGGCTGGCACGCTACGTCTTTCCGGAGAAGACCACCGAGCTGAAATTCGAGGTCGACTTCACCGCGCAGATGACGACGGTCAACCCGTTCGACTTCTTCGTCGAGCCCTATGCCGACAGCTTCCCCTTCGAGTATCCCAGGGATCTCAAGACCGAACTGGCGCCGTATCTCGAGACCATCAAGCCTGATCCGGCCTTTGCAAAATATCTGGCCTCGATCCCGCGCGAAGCGCCGAACACGGTCAACTTCCTGGTCGAGCTCAATCGCGAGCTGCAGAAGAAGATCAGCTACATCATCCGCATGGAGCCCGGCGTGCAGACGCCGGAGGAGACGCTCACCTCCTGCGCCGGCTCATGCCGCGACTCCGCCTGGCTGCTGATCCAGACCTTTCGCCATCTCGGCCTCGCCGCCCGCTTCGTCTCCGGCTATCTGATCCAGATCCGCCCCGACATCGATCCGATCGAGGGGCCGCCCGAGGTCGAGAACGATTTCACCGATCTCCACGCCTGGGCCGAGGTCTATCTGCCGGGCGCGGGCTGGATCGGGTTAGACGCGACCTCGGGCATGCTGGCCGGAGAGGGGCACATCCCCGTTGCCGCCACGCCGCATTACCGCTCGGCCGCGCCGATCTCGGGCGGCGCCGGCTTTGCCGAGGTCGAGTTCTCCTTCGACATGAGCGTGAAGCGCATCCGCGAAGCGCCGCGCATCACAAAGCCATTCTCGGACGAGTCCTGGGCGCGCCTCAATGATCTCGGCGAGCAGGTCGACGGCGATCTCGCCGCGCAGGACGTGCGGCTCACCATGGGCGGCGAGCCGACCTTCGTGTCCGTCGACGATCTCGAAGCGGCGGAATGGAATACGGAAGCCGTCGGTCCGACCAAGCGCACGCTCGGCGACGAACTGATCCGCCGTCTGCGCCATCGCTTCGCACCGGGCGGCCTGCTGCATTACGGCCAGGGCAAATGGTATCCGGGCGAGAGCCTGCCGCGCTGGGCCTTTGGTCTCTACTGGCGCAAGGACGGCGTGCCGATCTGGAAGAACGCCGACCTCATCGCGAAAATCGAGAATCCCAGGCGGGCCCAGACCGAGGATGCCGAGGATTTCATCGAGGGCACGGCGGCACGGCTCGGGCTCGATCCCGGCTACATCATTCCGGCCTATGAGGACACGGTCTACTGGCTCCAGAAGGAAGCCGAGCTTCCGATCAACGTTGACCCGTCCGACTCGAAATTGTCCGATCCCGAAGCGCGCGCCCGCATGGCGCGGGTGTTCAACCAGGGCCTCCGCGCGCCGCGCGGCTTCGTGCTGCCGGTGCAGCGCTGGAACGCGCCGCCGCGCTGGCGCAGCGAGCGCTGGCAACTCCGGCGCGGCCACCTGTTTCTCTCGCCGGGCGATTCACCGCTCGGCCTGCGGTTGCCGCTCGGCTCGCTCGGCTATGTCCCGCCCAATCAATATCCCTACATCGTCGAGCAGGACCCGATGGAGGCGCGCGGCAAGCTGCCGGTGTTCACGCTCCCGGAGCGTCCGAAAGCGCCGCCGCGCGCCGCGCCCGAGCATCTCAACACATCCATTCCCGTCCGCACCGCGCTGTCGATCGAAGTCCGCGACGGCGTGATCTGCGCCTTCATGCCGCCGGTCGAGCGCATCGAGGATTATCTCGAACTGATCGCGGCGATCGAGGCCACCGCCGAGGAGATGCAGCTCCAGGTCCATGTCGAGGGCTATGCACCGCCGTTCGATCCGCGCATCGAGGTCATCAAGGTGACGCCCGACCCCGGCGTGATCGAGGTCAACATCCAGCCGGCACAGAGCTGGCGCGATGCGGTCGAGATCACCTCGGGCCTCTATGAGGACGCCGGCAAGGTCCGTCTCGGCGCCAATCGTTTTCTGCTCGACGGCCGCCACACCGGCACCGGCGGCGGCAACCACGTCGTGATCGGCGGCTCGAGTCCGCAGGATTCGCCCTTCCTGCGCCGGCCCGATCTCTTGAAGAGCCTCGTTTTGTACTGGCAGCGGCATCCGTCGCTGTCGTACTTCTTCTCGGGTCTCTTCATCGGCCCGACCAGCCAGGCGCCGCGCATCGATGAAGCCCGCCACGACAGCATCTACGAGCTCGAGATCGCGCTCTCGCACGTGCCGCCGCCGGGCTATCAGGTGCCGCTGTGGCTGGTGGACCGGCTGTTCCGGCATCTCCTCGTCGACATCACCGGTAACACCCACCGCTCCGAGATCTGCATCGACAAGCTCTATTCGCCCGATGGCCCGACCGGACGTCTCGGCCTCGTCGAATTCCGCGCGCTCGAAATGCCGCCCGATCCGCGCATGTCGCTGGCGCAGCAGCTGCTGATCCGCGCGCTGATCGCAAAGTTCTGGCGCGAGCCGCAACAAGGCAAGTTCGTGCGCTGGGGCACCGCACTGCATGATCGCTTCATGCTGCCGCATTTCATCTGGGAAGATTTCCAGGACGTTCTCTCCGAGCTGAAAAGCTCCGGCTATGCGTTCGAGCCGGAATGGTATCTGGCCCAGCTCGAATTCCGCTTCCCCGGCTTCGGCCGCGTCCATCACGGCGGCGTGACGTTGGAGCTGCGGCAGGCGCTGGAGCCCTGGCACGTCCTGGGTGAGGAAGGCTCGGCCGGCGGCACGGTGCGCTATGTCGATTCGTCGGTCGAGCGGCTCCAGGTCAAGGCCGAGGGCTTCGTCGAAGGCCGCCACATTATCACCTGCAACGGCCGCCGCCTGCCGATGACCTCGACCGGCCGCTCGGCCGAGGCCGTGGCCGGCGTTCGCTTCAAGGCCTGGCAGCCGGCCTCCGGCCTGCACCCGACCATCCCGGTCCATGCGCCGCTGACTTTTGACCTGATCGACAGCTGGAACGGCCGCTCGCTTGGTGGCTGCGTCTATCACGTCGCCCATCCCGGCGGGCGCAACTACGAGACCAAGCCCGTCAACACCTACGAGGCCGAGGCGCGGCGGCTGGCGCGCTTCCAGGACCACGGCCATACGCCGGGGCCGATCCAGCCGCCGCCCGAGGAACGCACAAGTGAATTTCCCCTGACCCTCGACTTGCGAACCACGCTCCTGCAATGAGTATGATGGTGGGGCAGGGAGAGGCGCATGGGCGAGGGCGCAGCCGAAGAGGACAGGGGGACAGGTAAGGGGCAAGGCCAGCGTGACGGCCAGCGCCGCCTCGCGCAATGGGTCCGCGATTACAGCCGCCTGCCTGGCATCCCCGACGAGTTCCTGGGCCCCGATGGCGCCCCGCGCGCGGTCTGGAGCCGGTTCTTCGAGGCTTTTGGTGCGCTGGCGCCTGACGAGGTCGAGCGGCGCTTCGGCATGGCCGACCGTCACCTGCGCGAGGCCGGCGTCACCTATCGCGCGCCAGGCGACAGCGCCGACCGACCCTGGATGCTCAGCCATCTGCCGCTGCTGATTGATGAAGCCGACTGGCAGCAGCTCTGCGCCGGCATCACCCAGCGCGCCGAGCTCTTGGAGCTCGTGCTGCGCGACATCTATGGCGAGGGCCGGCTGATCGCGGAGGGCGCCCTGCCTGCCGGCGCGATCGCCGGCAGCCCCGAATATCTGCGTCCGGTCTGCGGCGTGCCGCCGCCGGGCGGCCGCTATCTCTCGCTCTATGCCGCCGATGTCGGCCGCGGGCCCGACGGCCGCTGGTGGGTGCTCGGCGACCGCACGCAGGCGCCGTCGGGCGCCGGCTATGCGCTCGAGAATCGCCTCGTGCTGTCGCGCGCCTTCTCCGATCTTTACAAGTCGATGAACGTGCCGCGCGTCGCGCCGTTCTTCGAGGCATTTCGCGAATCTCTGCGCGCGCGTGCAGACCGCGACGAGCCGCGCATCGGGGTGCTCACGCCCGGCAGTTTCAGCGAGACCTATTTCGAGCACGCGACGCTGGCGCGCTATCTCGGCTTCCTCTTGGTCGAGGGCGACGATCTCGCCGTCAGCGACAACCGCGTCCACATCCGCACTGTTGCGGGGCTGAAGCGGCTCGACGTGCTCCTGCGCCGCGTCGATTCCAACTCGCTCGATCCGCTCGAGCTCGATGCGTCCTCGCATCTCGGCGTGCCCGGCCTGATCGACGTGCTGCGCAAGGACGGCGTCGTCGTCGCCAACATGCCGGGCTCTGGCGTGTTGGAGGCAAGGGCGCTGCTCGGCTTCCTGCCGGCCTTGAGCCGTCGCCTGCTCGGCGAAGAGCTGAAGATGCCGCATATCGCGACCTGGTGGTGCGGCCAGAAATTGGCGCGCGACGAGGTGTTGTCGCGGCTCGACGAGGTCGCGATCGAAGGCGCCTATCAGCGCGGCGTGCCGGGCTTCGATAGCAACGGTCCGGTGCTCGCGAGCGAGCTCGATGTCAAAGGACGTCAGCGCCTGATCGATTCCATAGCTGCGCGCGGCATGGATTATGTCGGCCAGGAGGTGGTGCGCCTGTCCACCATGCCGGTGTGGGAACACGGCCAGCTGACGCCGCGGCCTTTCGTGCTGCGGGTCTTTGCAGCCGCAACGCCCGAGGGCTGGGCCATCATGCCCGGCGGCTTCTGCCGCATCGCCGAGCAGGCGGACGCGCGTGCGGTGTCGATGGGCGATGGTGCGCGCGCCGCCGACGTCTGGGTTGTCTCCGAGAAGAAAGTCTCGACCGCATCCCTGCTGCCGGCCACCGACAAGGTGCGCATCCGCCGCATCGCCGGCGTGCTGCCGAGCCNAATCTGTTCTGGCTCGGCCGCTATCTCGAACGTGCCGAAGCAACGCTGCGGCTGGTGCGCGCGCTGGGCTCGCCGAGCGGGCCAAACAAGGGCACCGCGGCTTCGCTGCAATCGGCCGAACGGATCCAGCGTCTGCTGGTGACCTGGGGGGCGATCTCGCAGACCTCGCGCGCGGCACCGGGGCGCATCGTCGCAGAAGCCTTGCAGAGCGAGGCGCGTTTCGGCTCGGCGCTGTCGCTGGTGCGCTCGGCGCTGCGCACCGCCACCTCCCTGCGCGAGCGGCTGTCGCCCGATGCCTGGCAGGTCATCACCGAGATGGCCGAGCGTCTCTCCTACGAGGTCGAGGACGACGACAGCGTGCTGAGCGCGGCCGAGCTGACCCTGCAGGAACTTGCCAGCTTCGCCGGCCTTGCGCAGGAGAACATGAACCGCGCCGCCGGCTGGCGCTTCCTCGATATCGGCCGCCGGACCGAGCGCGCCATCAACACCGCGCGCTTCGCGAGGCAGTTCGCCTATGACGAGGCCGGCGATGAGGATCTCGACATCCTGCTGACGCTTGTCGATTCCCAGATCACCTATCGCTCGCGCTATCTGCTGGCGCCGATCCTGGCGCCGGTGCGCGATCTCGCGGTGCTCGACAGCTACAATCCGCGCTCGGTCGCGTTCCAGGTCGCGACCTTGAACGAGCATATCGCGGCGCTGCCGAGCCTGAAGGAGCACGGCCTGATCGAACAGCCGCAGCGGCTTGCGGTGGCGGTGCAGGCGATGCTGGCGACTGCGGAGGCCGAGAAGCTCGAGGTCAAGGCGCTGTTCGCGCTGGAGCAGGACCTGCTCAGCCTCGCCGAGGCGATCGGGCTGCATTACTTCCCGCATGGTCCGAATGCGAGCCGGCCGGAAAAGCTGACGGGGCTGGCGTGATCTACGACATCCAGCACGTCACCACCTACGAATATGAGAACCCGGTCAGCTTCGCCCGCTGCACGCTGCGGCTCGAGCCGAACAGCGCCCACGGTCAGGAGCTGATCTCGCACAAGGTCGAGATCCGCCCGCGTCCGTCCGAGCGCAACGTCCGCCGCGACTTCTTCGGCACGCTGACCGAGAGCATCGTCATCGAAACCGCGCATCGCAATTTGCGCATCGACTCGCGCTCGCGCGTTTCCGTCGATCGCAAGCCGCCGGCGCGCGATGCCGCGAGCCCGAGCTGGGAGAGTATCCGCGACATTGCCTTCGAGGCCACGAGCCTCGGGCCATCCTCGCCGGTGGGCTATGTCTTTGCCAGTCCGCTGGTGCCGGTTCTGCGCCCCGTCAGCGCCTACGCTGCGGAGAGCTTCAGGCCCGACACCGGCATCCTCGCCGGCGCGGTTGATCTGATGCACCGCATCCGCGCCGAGTTTCGCTACGACCCCAAGGCCACTGCGATCTCGACGCCGCTCAACGAGGTCTTCGACAAGCGCCACGGCGTCTGCCAGGATTTCGCTCATGTCATGATCGCGGGACTGCGCGGGCTCGGCCTGCCTGCGGCTTATGTCAGCGGATACCTGCGCACCATTCCACCGCCGGGCCAGGCGCGCTTGCAGGGCGCGGACGCAACGCATGCCTGGGTGTCGCTGTGGTGCGGGGCCGAGCTCGGCTGGATCGATTTCGATCCGACCAACGATCTTCTGGTCGCCAACGACCACATCGTGCTGGCGGTCGGCCGCGATTTCTCCGATGTGTCCCCGGTCGACGGCATCATCGTCGGCTCGCCGAAGCAGAAGCTCGGCGTCGCCGTGGACGTGCTGCTGGTGGAATGATCCGTCCGCAATGCGGTGGAGGCGCCCTGGCCGCGCCGCAGCGGTGCCGCCGGTACCTATACGTCATTCCGCATAAGATGAACGGTCGGCCATTGCACATGCCGGCACAGCGGCCGCACGGCCTTGCTGCGGCGTGCATCGCAGTGTGACCGCATCCGTGATGTTGCGCGGCGGGAGAGTAACACATTTACGTATTTTTGTTCCGGGATTTGGTCAGTCGCCCCAGATTGGGCTATGCTGGCGGCTGCGTCGAGGACCAGAATGAGGCTCGGGAGTTGCCGTGGGACACCACCGACAGACGGGACTGCATCCATGATGACGTTACCGCGACTGGCGGCTGAATCCCTGGAGAAGTTGCTGGGCTCGTTCATGCGTCGCAGGTACGACGAGACCTATGCCAGGGTCGTGGAGGCCTCGACACGCACCGCGATGGAATGCATCGGCAACAGCGATGCGCTCTATCACAACATCGAGCATACGATGCTGGTGACGCTGGCGGCCCAGGCGATCATGCTGGGCCGCAATCTCCATGCCCATATCGATGCCGAGGATTACATTCACGTTCTGATCGCCTGCCTTGCGCACGATATCGGCTATGTCCGCGGGCTGTTTCCGGAAGACGACGAAGACGGTTTCATCATCGACGAGGCCGGCACCAAAGTGTCATTGCCGCGCGGTGCGTCCGATGCCAGTCTGATGATATATCACGTCGACCGCTCGAAACTTTTCGTGCGGCGGCGGTTACCGCCGATCCGTGGCGTTGACTCTGAGCGGGTTGCCCGCGCCATCGAGGGGACGCGCTTTCCGGCCCGCCAGGGCCAGGAATACGACCACGAGGCCTCGATCCTGCGCGCCGCCGATTTCATC
This sequence comes from Bradyrhizobium manausense, assembly GCF_001440035.1. Taxonomy (GTDB): domain Bacteria; phylum Pseudomonadota; class Alphaproteobacteria; order Rhizobiales; family Xanthobacteraceae; genus Bradyrhizobium; species Bradyrhizobium manausense. Next base: position 42,815 of record NZ_LJYG01000102.1, read on the forward strand.
GGACAGCTCGGCGATCCCAACTATCTGCGCAAGGCCAACGCGCTCTATTACGAGTTCGAGGAAGTCGGCATGAACCGCCAGCTCGGCTACGACTCGCCCGCCGACATCGTGAACCGCTATCCGCAATTTTACTGGAACAGCGTCGCACCGCACATCCAGACTGAGATCGGCTATCTCAACAAGACCGAGATCGGCCGGCAGTGGATCGCCAATCTCTACAGCAATGTGTTCCGCGCCGAACGCGAGATCTCGCTGTCCGGACCGCAGAAATAGAACTCAACCGGTCTGCGCGACGGCACCACTGCTGGCGCCTTCGATGCAATCGCGCCGAACGGAATCCAACGTCCGCCGCAGCCAGGTCTTGATCGTCCCGACCGGCACCCCGAAGCGCTCTGCCAGCATCCTCCGGCTTTCGCCATCGAGATAAGCCCGCGACAGCAGTTGACGGCGTTGATCGGGAAGCCGCTGAATGGCGCGAGCCGCGATCGGTTGAACGAGGTCGTAGTCGAACGCACTTTCGTGCTCGGAGATTTCGGGCACCGACAGCGCTTCGTCGAAATCCGCCATCGGCACCTGCTTGAGCCTGACAGCGTCGATCGCGGTGTGGCGCATGATCGCACACATCCAGGTGATCGGTGAGGAACGGGCGGGATCGAAGCGGGCCGCATGTTTCCAGATCTTCAAATAGGCGTCCTGGAGCAGGTCATCGAGATCGGCGTTCACAGGCGCAATCGGACGTGCAGTCATGCGCAGCTTGTTGCGCGTCGCGGCGAAAAGCTCGGCGAAGGCGCGCTGGTCGCCGCGCCCGACGCGGGCGAGAAGATCGCTCAGGCGTTCGATCGTCGGGTCCCGTGCCGTCCGTCTGGCGCAGCTCATTCCCTCATCCTCCATCATTGCTTGCCAGGAGAACGGCGGCGCGATGCGACTGGATCACATGGGGATGCTCAAAGCCGAACGAAGGGCGAGATCAACCGGCCAAGCCAACCGTGCATCTGCAAGTCGCCGCGCATGGCCACAAGGCAAAGGCACGGCATGTCGCTGCCGACGATCGGCTGGTGATCGACCTCGCCGTCGCCGAAGTCGAAATCGCCTGGCCTGAAATCGCCGCCCTGATGGCTGAAGCTGCCTTTGAGCACCAGGGTCAGCTCCGTCCCCGTATGCGAATGCTCCAGCATGCGCGTGCCGGGTGCGGACCACAGCAGGAACGCGCGCGAGGTGTCCGCGCCAGGCAGAACGATCGGCTGCATCTTGACGCCTGGTGCCACGCGCCGACTCTTGGCGAACCGGCATTTGCGCAGCATCTCGGGCAGGTCATCGTCAAGCAGCGGCACCGGCCGCGAAGAGGCCGGCGCATGCGTTGATGTCGTCTCCGGCTCGTCGATCGCAGCCATGATCGTCGCGAACGCATCGTCCGCCATGGCGACCGGAGCGGCCTGTTCAAGCGCGGCACCCGCAAGCTGCTCGATCGCGGCGATGAAACGCTTGCAGCGTGGACATTGCGCGGCATGGACGCCGATGACGAGGCGATCGGCTTCGTCGAGCCGGCCGGCGGCGAAATCGCCCAGCAGATCTTCGGGTGGATGATGGTTGATGGTCATGTCAATCGTCCAAGAGATCTCTGAGCCGCGCCATGGCGAGCCTGATGCGAGACTTCACCGTTCCGAGCGGGATACCGAGCCTTTCCGCGATCTCGCTATGCGGCTGCTCCTCGATAAACGACATTCGGATCACGGTGGATTGCTCGTCTGACAATTGCTGAAGCGCCGCCGATACGCGCGATATGTCGTCGCGCCTGGTCATCAGGGTTTCCGGCGAGTCAGCGACCTCGGGCGTCTCATCTTGCTGCGCGCTCACGGCAGCCTTGGCCAGCCGCGTCGCAGCCCTGGCGGAATCGATCCGCAGATTGCGCGCGATCGTGAAAATCCACGCAGCCGCGCCTGCGGACGTCGGGTCGAACCGGGCCGCCTTCCGCCAAACCGTCAGGAGCGTCATTTGCGCGATCTCCTCCGCGGCATCGGCATTCATCCCGGTCTTGACCAGGAATCCCTTCACGCGCGGAGCAAAATGCTCGAACAAAAGCTTGAACGCGTCCCGATCGCCATGGGCCGCGACACGTCCGATCAATTCAGCCCATTCCACTGTCGCCTTGGGCCTTTCTTTGGGCCTTTCGCCTGAAACTCGTCGAGGCCAATCCCGCCGGGGAACTGCTGCAGGCTTGCTGCGCCACAGGGGCCTGCTCGCAGCGCTAAGACCGGTCGTCATGGAGCCTCTGATAACATGTCCCAACCATAACGCCGGGCATGGCCATCCGGATCACTCCATGAACCGGCTTGTTTTAGGGGCCGGGCCCGGGCGCGACAAGCCTCGGCGTTCTGAACCGCATGAGGCTGTGCGCCGAAACGGATGGATTGCCGGAGGCGTTCGATTTACGCTGCGGGAGGTAGCGAGGTGCGCAGCATGCAATACAAATCCGTCACGACTGAGGTTCTGGAGATTGCCTATCTCGACTACGGCGCGCGCGATGGCTGGCCCTGCATCATGGGCCACGGCTTTCCCTATGACGTAAACGCCTATGCCGAGGCCGCGCCGATCCTGGCCCAAGCGGGCGCACGGGTGCTGGTGCCGTGGCTGCGCGGCTATGGGCCGACGCGGTTCCGCTTCCCGCAGACGTTGCGTTCCGGCGAGCAGGCGGCGCTGGGCGCCGATCTCTTGGCCTTCATGGATGCGCTCAAAATCGAACGCGCCGTCGTCGGCGGCTATGATTGGGGCGGCCGTGCGGCCTGCATCGTCTCGGTGCTCCACCCCGAGCGCGTCGTCGGGCTCGTCTCCGGCAATTCCTACAACATCCAGAACATCGCGCGCGCGATGGAGCCGGCTTCGCCGCCGCATGAGGCCGCGCTGTGGTACCAATATTTCTTCCACAACGAGCGCGGCCGCCGCGCACTGGAGCGTAACCGGCGCGGCTTTGCCCGGCAGCTCTGGACGATGTGGTCGCCGAAATGGCAATTCGATGACGCGACCTTCGACAGAAGTGCGGTGTCGTTCGACAATCCTGATTTCGTCGACGTCGTGATCCATTCCTATCGCCACCGCTTCGCGCTGGTCGAAGGTGATCCCGCCTACGCCGCGATCGAGGCGAAGCTCGCCGCGCAGCCACAGGTCCGCGTCCCCACGATCGCGATCGACGGCGACAGCGACGGCGTCATCCCGGGTACCGCTCATCATGCGGAGAAATTCGAGGGTTTCTACCAGCGGCGCGTCTTCGCCGGCGCCGGTCACAATCTGCCGCAGGAGCGGCCCGCCGAATGGGCGCAGGCCGTGCTGGACGTGCGGAAAGCGGCGTCCTGATTTTCGCGACCGCGGGAACTTTTCGCGGTCGCCGTCGTCCAATCCTGAGACTGCCAGGGAGATGACACATGGCCGAGGACAAGAAGCCGAGCGGACCTGATCTGACCAAGGGCGTGGCGATTGGTGATTTCAAGGACGGCAAGCTGCTCGGCCATGTCGGCGAGGAGGACGTCCTGCTGGTGCAGGCCGGCAGCGAGATCTTTGCGATCGAGCCGCTTTGCAGCCACTATCATGGTCCGCTCGCCGAGGGGCTGGTGGTCGGCGACACCATCCGCTGCCCCTGGCATCACGCCTGCTTCGCCTTGCGGTCAGGCGAAGCCACGCGGCCGCCGGCGCTGAATGCGCTGGCAGTATGGGACGTCACGCGCGATCGGGACAGGATCACCGTTGCGCGCAAGCGCGAGGCGCCGAAGCCCTCGATCGCTCATCGCAGCGCGCCGACGTCAGAAAAATTCGTCATCGTCGGCGGCGGTGCGGCCGGCTTCGTGGCGGCCGAGACGCTTCGCCGCGAGGGCTTTGCCGGCGCCATCACCATGCTCAGCAATGACGGCGCGATGCCGGTCGACCGGCCCAACCTCTCCAAGGACTATCTCGCCGGCAACGCGCCGGAGGACTGGCTGCCGCTGCGCGGCGAGGACTATTATCAGGACGCCGGCATCGATCTCAGGCTCAATACCAGCGTCTCGGGGATCGACCCGAAGACGCGCAGCGTCACGCTCGGCAATGGCGACAAGCTGCCATTCGATCGTCTGCTGCTCGCAACCGGTGCCGAGCCGGTCAGGCTGCAGATACCAGGCGCCGACCAGCCGCATGTCCACATCTTGCGCTCCGTCGCCGACAGCCGCGCCATCATCAAGGCATCAGGCAGCGCCAAGCGCGCGCTGGTGATCGGCGCCAGTTTCATCGGGCTCGAGGTCGCGGCCTCCTTGCGCGCGCGCAAGATCGAGGTTCACGTGGTCGCGCCCGAGGAGCGGCCGATGCAGAAGGTGCTCGGCCCCGAGATGGGTGACTTCGTCCGGTCACTGCACGAAGACAATGGCGTGATCTTTCATCTCAACGACACCGTCGAGAAGCTCGATGGCACCCGTGCCGCGCTGAAGAGTGGCGGCATGATCGAGGCCGACCTCGTCATAGCAGGCATCGGGGTCAAGCCCCGCCTCGCGCTGGCGGAGCATGCGGGGCTTGCCGTCGATCGCGGCGTCAGCGTGAGCGAATATCTCGAGACCAGCGTCGCTGGAATCTTCGCGGCCGGCGATATCGCGCGGTGGCCGGATCCGCATTCGCGGCAGACCATCCGCGTCGAGCACTGGGTGGTGGCGGAGCGGCAGGGCCAGACCGCGGCGCGCAACATGCTCGGCAGACGCGAGCGTTTCGACGCCGTGCCGTTCTTCTGGAGCCAGCACTACGATGTGCCCATCAACTATGTCGGCCACGCCGAGAGCTATGACGACATCGCGATCGAGGGCAGCATCAAGGACCGGGATTGCCTGTTGCGGTACCGCAAGGATGGCCGGGTGCTCGCCGTCGCCTCGATTTATCGCGATCTCGATAATCTCAAGGCCGAGCTGGAGATGGAGCGGTCGCGCGCTTGATCTGCGTCAACGTCGGTGGCCGCCTGGCTGATTTGCTGGCTGCGGTCCCGGTGCCGTGCTATCCTGAGATGTGCTCTGGGGCATCACATGCAGGAGGTGCGTCATGACGTCCACTTCGGATACCTCTTCCCATCTCGGCCTCGGTTCCGGCGTTGCGGCGCTGCATGGCAAATGGGGCTGGATCGTCGCCATGGGTGCGGTCTATCTCATCGCCGGCTTCGTCGCGCTCGGCAGCGTCGTGATGGCGACGGTGGCGAGCGTGCTCGTGGTCGGTGCGATGATGATCGTCGCCGGTGCAGTCGAGATCATCGGCGCCTTCCAGATGAAGAGCTGGGGCAAGTTCCTGATCTGGGTGCTGCTCGGCGTGCTCTACGTCATCGCCGGCATCCTCACCTTCGACAACCCGCTGTTCGCGGCAGTCTTGCTGACGCTGTTTCTGGGCATATCGCTGATCGCCTCCGGTGCCGTCAGGCTGTTTCTCGCCTTCAGCATGAAGCGCGAGAGTCCGTGGGTGTGGGTCGCGTTATCAGGCGCCATCACGCTGCTGCTCGGCCTGTTGATCGTGGCGCGCTGGCCGGTCAACAGCGTCTACATCCTCGGCCTGTTCCTCGGCATCGATTTGATCATGGCGGGCGCAGGCTGGATCAGCCTCGGCCTCGCGCTGAAGCGGCGCGGATAGCAATCGGCAACTCGACGCCGGGCCGCCGACGAATCGCGGCGGCAACAAGGCCGTGCGCGACCTCGTCGCCGCGGCCACATCGTGGTGTTCAGGAGTTCCCGGCCACTGCGGGTTTCATGGGCGCCTGCGCGGGGGCCTCGCCGCTGAGCGCGTAAGACTCCGGGGTATGTGAGCGATCACTACCGAGGTCATGTTGCTGACTCATTCCCTGTTTTAGACAGCGACAATGAAAACACGCGGGGCCGCTTAGGTTCTCGCAACGGTTCCGCGGCCAGGGGTTGGCGCGAATTCGCAAGAGACTGGCGCAAGTTCAAGAACGCTGACGCGTTCGCTTGGCCATGTCCTGCGACATCGGGAACCGCACGAAAATCAAAGGAGATGTAATGGTGTTCCGCTCGAGCGCCGCAACTTGCGGCGCCCTGGTTGCGCTTGTCGTTTCAGTAACCGTTGCTCGCGGTGAAACAAGTGGGGTTCAATCAAGTGCCGTCGTCGAGGCAGCCTGCGAGGGAGCGATCGTTGGCGCTGCATCGACCTATAATCCATTCAAGCCCGGCAAGGAGGAGGGTGGACCGAAAACGGCCTCCGGCGAGCGTTACGATCCCGAGGTGTGGACCGCTGCGATCAAGACGAGCTTGCGTCGGAAGTTCGGCGGGGTCCAATTCGGCGCTAGACCGAAATTTGCGCTGGTCGAAGCTGTCGGCAAGAAGGTCATCGTCAAGATCAACGACGTGGGGCCGCTCAGGCCCGGCCGCATCATCGACCTCAACGAGCGGACGATGCGCCATTTCGATCCGCGCATGAAGCTTGGCGTCATTCCCGACGTCACGGTCAGGCCGCTGTCCGGCGATGGTTGGACCCCGGGGCCGGTGGGCTGAAGCTTCGTTGATCTGGACCAACGAGGAAATGCCGCGGGATGGCACGATGTGATCGCGCCTTCCCGCTCGCATCGTGCGGAGCCTCGTCATGTGGGTCCTGACGTATGTGTTCTCCTATTCGATCAGTCCCGCGAGAGCACCGTCCCAGTCGCTTCAGCTGCGGTTTTGGCACAAACTGCACAGACGCGCTGCGCTATCATAGGTTAACTTTGGCCATGGCCAGCGAGCTGATCATACGTGTCGTCCTCGTTGCGGCCGCTGCTTTCACCGTGGCTGCCGCCTCCGTGCTCATTTTCGGCTATTGATCTATCTCAATCGACGCACCGCGCCTCGGCGTTTCCTGCGTTCGGCAGGACGGGCGGACGAGGTGCGATGATGCAGCCTTGGGCTTTGCATTCGCTGGTGTGGGGGCTGACGGCGATCGGCTTGATAGCCATCGTCTCCATGCTGCTTTGAGGTCGCCGGTGCCTGAGCGTCGCAGATCCAGGCGCGCCGGCGGATGATGAGGCATCACAGGCGAGCCCATCCTCATCGTGTTCGGCGGTCTTCCCGCCACCATGACGGCATCATGCCGATGGCGGTCATCCCGCCTTGGCGATGCGGTTGTCCGCACGCAGGTTCTGGAAGAATTTTTCCACCTCCCGCGACAGCGTGTCCGCGGTCGTGGTCAGGCTGCTCGCCGCTGACAGCACCGAGGATGCCGCCGTATCCGTCTCGCCGATGGCGTCACGCAGCGAGGTGATGTTGGCGACCAGCGTCTCGTTGCCCTGGGCTGCGCTCTGCGCATTGGACGAGATCTCGCGCGTGGCCTGGTCCTGCTGGCCGACGGCACCTGCTATCGCCGAGGTGACCTCGTTGATCTCGCGCACCGCGCCACCGATCTCGCGCACCGCTTCCACCGCGTTGCGGGTGGAGGCCTGGATCATCGCGACGTTCTCGCTGATGTCGGCGGTCGCCTTCGCCGTCTGTCCCGCCAGCGCCTTCACTTCGTGCGCGACGACGGCAAAGCCGCGGCCGGCATCGCCGGCACGGGCGGCCTCGATGGTGGCGTTGAGCGCAAGCAGGTTGGTCTGCTCGGCGATGGTCTGAATGAGGGTCAGCACGCCGTCGATGCGCTGCGTGGCGGCGGCAAGGCTCTCGATCTCGGCGATCGATTTCTCTGTGCGCTGGCCGGTCTGCTCGACCGCGCTTGCGCTCTGACGCACCTGGCGGCCGATCTCCTCGACAGAGGCCGACAGCTCCTCGGCCGCACCTGCGACCGCGGTGACGTTGTGCGAGGCCTGCTCGCTGGCGTTCGCTGCCGTTCCGGCGCGGTTGCTCGCATCCGCGGTGACGCGTGTGATGGTCTGCGCGGTCTCGCGCATGACACTGGCGTTGTCGCTGAGCCCGCGCATGATCGCGCCGATCGCCTCGCGGAACGCCTCGACCGATTGCTCGATATGGCGCGCGCGCTCTTCGCGCGCGGCGGAGTCCTGCGAGACCTGCGAGGCGAGGTTGCGGTTGCGGCCCATCGCGTCCTGGAACACCTCGATGGCGCGGGCCAGCGCACCGATCTCGTCGGCACGCCCCGAATGCGGCACCACGACATTCTCGGCGCCGTCGGCGACCTGCTTGATGGTCGCGGTGATCGCGGCGAGCGGCCGGGCGATCGAGCGGGCGATGATGATGATGCCGATCACGACCAGCGCCAGCGCCAGGCCGGCGAGGCAGGTCAGCACCAAGGACAGCGTGCGGTTGGTCTCGGTCTGAAGCGTGATCTGCCTGGCGCGCTCGGCATAGACCTTGGAGAGCGCCTCGAGGTCCTTGTTCAGCGCCGAGCGCACCGCGCGGTTGGCGTCGTTGTCGCCCCATTCGCGTCCCGCGGCTGCATTGATCTCGATGCCGCGGCGGACCAGCTCCTTGCGGAACTCGACGAACTGCTCGATGCGCTTCTTGAAGGTCGCGAACTGCTCGGCGTCATCGGCCTTGACGATGCTCTCCCAGCCCTTCACGACGCCGCGAATCTGCTCGTTGAACTTGAGCAGGCCCTCGCCGTATTTCTTCACCACCGCCGGCTCGGTCGACATGTAGACGCCGCGCGATTCCATCACGACCGCATAGACCAGCGAGTTGACGCGCTCGACATTCAACGCAGCCGCATTCGCCGTCTCGATCGCGCTGGTCAGCTCGGCACTGCGGCGGCTGTTGTAGTCGGACAGCATCGCGATCGCCGCGGTGAGCAGGGCGAACAGCGCGAAGATCGCATAGAGCTTGGTGGCAAGCGAGAAACGGCCTGCGAGGCCGGCGACATTCCCAGATCGGTCGATTTGCATGCTGTTCGGGCCCAGATGGCCAGGAGCGGCCGGTGTGCGCGGTCGTATAAATTGACGCAAAACTATGCAGAATGAAGATGGACGCAGTGTTAACGCCCAAGTCCGGCGCGTGCGCCGAAGCTCGAGGGAAATGCGAGCTATCTCAGTGGTTTGGTGCCGCGCGATCGGTTCCAGGCAGATTGATCCGGGCATCGCCCGGAATGCCCCAAACATCGGCGTGCATACTGACCGTCAAGCGCGTATTCCCTGACACCAGCGCCGCCTTTCGCGCCGACCGGAGTCGGTCACTGGCCGACGATTTCAGGAGGGGCCTTTGGTCTATCGCCACACCATCGACGCCACGACCTATCGCTTCGCCGACCTGCGCGACCTCCTGGCCAAAGCGACGCCGCCGCGCTCCGGGGACCGGCTGGCCGGCATTGCTGCCGAGAGCGCCGAGCAGATGATCGCGGCGCGAATGACGCTGGCCGACGTCCCCCTCGGGCGGTTCTTGCAGGAGGCCGTCATTCCCTATGAGGCCGACGAGGTCACCCGCCTGATCATCGACAGCCATGACGCCACGGCCTTCGCGCAGGTCTCTTCGCTGACGGTCGGAGCATTCCGCGACTGGCTGCTATCGGACGCCGCCACTCCCGAGACCTTGCGCAAGCTCGCGCCGGGCATCACGCCGGAAATGGCCGCCGCGGTGTCGAAGCTGATGCGCAACCAGGACCTGATCCTGGCAGCGCGGAAATGCGAGGTCACGACCGCCTTCCGCAACACCATCGGCCTGAAGGGGCGGATGAGCACGCGGCTGCAGCCCAACCATCCTTTCGACGACGCCAGGGGCATTACTGCCTCGATCCTCGACGGGCTGCTGCTTGGAGCCGGTGATGCCTGCATCGGCATCAATCCGGCGAGCGACGATCCGGCCGTGATCGGGCAATTGCTGCGATTGCTGGACGAGATCATCGCGCGACTGAAAATCCCGACGCAAGGCTGCGTGCTGACCCATGTCACCACGACGCTGTCGCTGATCGGGCAGGGCGTGCCCGTCGACCTCGTCTTCCAGTCGGTCGCCGGCACCGAGGCTGCCAACCGCAGCTTTGGCATCGACCTTTCGCTGCTGAAGGAGGCGCACGCAGCCGGACTGTCGCAGAAGCGCGGTACGGTCGGCGGCAACGTGATGTATTTCGAGACCGGCCAGGGCTCCGCGTTGTCGGCGGGCGCCCATCACGGCGTCGACCAGCAGACCTGCGAGTCGCGGGCCTATGCGGTGGCACGCGCTTTTGCCCCGCTGCTGGTCAACAGCGTGGTCGGCTTCATCGGCCCTGAATATCTTTACGACGGCAAGGAGATCATCCGGGCGGGGCTGGAGGATCATTTCTGCGGCAAGCTGCTCGGCCTGCCGCTTGGCATCGACATCTGCTACACCAACCATGCCGAGGCGGACCAGGACGACATGGATAATCTCCTGACGCTGCTCGCCGCGGCCGGCGTCACCTTCATCATGGGGGTGCCCGGCGCTGACGACGTCATGCTGAACTACCAGTCCACGTCCTTCCACGACGCGCTCTATGTGCGCGACGTCTTCGGTGTGGCCCGCGCGCCGGAGTTCGACGACTGGCTGGTGCGATCAGGCATTGCCGGCGTCGACTTCCGGCTTGCGGGCGATGCGGGCCTCTTGCCCGATTTTGCCTCGCGGCTGATCGCGTGATGCGAAAACATCGGCAAAACCCTGTCCGCCGCCGTGAACCGGGGAAACCACTGGCGCGTCTCACGAATTAGTTCGCTGCCACAATATTGAGGAATTCCGGTCGCAGCGTTACGCTATGTTTCTGGAGACCTCGTCAGTACCGTCAGCAGAACGTGGTTGGGGGAAGTTCGATGCGCGCTGAAAGCAACGGAACGAGCCGAAAGATTCTCTGCGTCTTTCCGCGTTACACCTCATCCTTCGGCACCTTCGAGCACGCTTATCCGCTGACCGATGGCGTCCGCGCCTTCATGCCGCCGCAGGGCCTGTTGCTGCTCGCGGCCTACCTGCCCAGGGAATGGCAGGTCAAATTCGTCGACGAGAACCTCCGCCGCACGAGCAAGGAGGAGTTCGAATGGGCAGAGGCCGTCTTCGTCAGCGGCATGCACATCCAGCGCCAGCAGATGAACGACATCTGCCGCCGTGCCCATGAATTCGACCTGCCGGTGGCGCTCGGCGGTCCCTCGGTCAGCGCCTGCCCGGATTATTATCCCTCGTTCGACTATCTGCATGTCGGCGAGCTCGGCGATGCCACCAATCAGCTGATCGAGATTCTTTCGCGCGATACGTCGCGCCCCGAACAGCAGGTCGTGCTCACGACCAAGGACCGCGTGCCGATGACGGAATTTCCGATCCCGGCCTATGAGCTCGCCGACGTGAAGCGCTATTTCCTCGGCAGCATCCAATATTCCAGCGGCTGTCCGTATGAGTGCGAGTTCTGCGACATTCCCGGCCTCTACGGCCGCAACCCGCGGATCAAGACGCCGCAGCAGATCATCGCCGAGCTCGACCGCCTGCGCGAATGCGGCATGACCGACACGGTCTACTTCGTCGATGACAATTTCATCGGCAACCGCAAGGCCGCGATGGACCTGTTGCCGCACCTGATCGAATGGCAAAAGAAGACCGGCTATGTGATGCGGCTCGCCTGCGAGGCGACGCTCAACATCGCCAAGCGTCCCGAGATCCTCAAGAAGATGCGCGAGGCCTATTTCATCACCATCTTCTGCGGCATCGAAACGCCGGACCCGGACGCACTGAAGGCCATGCACAAGGACCACAACATGATGGTCCCGATCCTCGAGGGCGTGCGCACCATCAATTCCTACGGGATGGAGGTGGTCTCGGGCATCATCATGGGGCTCGACACCGACAAGCCCAACACCTCCGACGCGCTGCTCTCCTTCGTCGAGGAATCACGCATTCCGCTGCTCACCATCAACCTGCTTCAGGCCCTGCCGAAGACGCCGTTGTGGGACCGCCTGGAGAGGGAAGGGCGCCTGGTCGACGATGAGGGGCGCGATTCCAACGTCGACTTCCTGCTGCCTTATGACGAGGTTGTCGCGTCCTGGAAGCACGCCATGAGCGTCGCCTACGAGCCCGAGAAGGTCTACGAGCGCTTCCAGTATCAATGCGACCACGTCTACGTGCACCGCCTCAAGATGCCGGTGCCGGACGAGATGAAGACCTGGGCCAACATCCGGCGCGGCCTCGTCATGCTGCGCAACATCTTCTGGAAGGTCGGCGTGCTCGGCGATTACAGGCGCGTGTTCTGGAAATTCGCGCTGGGGCGGATCCGCCGCGGTGACATGGAGGGCCTGATCGGCTGCACCATGATCGCGCATCATCTCATCACCTTTGCGCGGGCGGCCACCAGCGGCAAGCAGAACGCCTCGAACTATTCGATCCGCTTGCGCGAAGCTTCCGTTCCCGCCGAATGAGCGACGAGCCCGTTCCGGCACGCCCGATCATCGACCTCAAATCGTTCACGCCTGCGCGCGTTGCGCTCGGGCGCAGTGGCGCGAGCCTGCCGACCAGGCCGCTGCTCGATTTCACGCTGGCGCATGCCCGCGCCCGCGATGCCGTGCATGCCGCCTTCGACGCGCCGCGTCTGGTTGCCGAAGTGAGGGCGCTCGGCCTTGCCGCCACCGAGGTCCGGAGCCGGGCCGCCGATCGCGGCGACTATCTGCGCCGGCCGGATCTTGGACGGCAGCTCGATGCCGCCTCCGCCGCGACGCTGGAGGGGATTGCCGCAGCGCCGTGCCAGCTTGCGATCGTCATCGGTGACGGCTTGTCGGCTGCTGCGGTCCATGCCCATGCGGCCAGGCTGCTGCAAAGCCTGCTGCCGCGCCTCGCCGAAGAGGAGGCGGTCGCGATCGGCCATGTCGTGGTCGCCTCAGGCGCGCGCGTCGCCCTTGGTGACGAGATCGGGGCTATCATCGGTGCCCGCATGATCGTGATGCTGATCGGCGAGCGGCCGGGGCTATCAGCGCCCGATAGCCTCGGGGCCTATCTGACCTTCGCGCCGAAGCCCGGCCTGACCGATGCCCAGCGCAATTGCGTGTCGAACATCCACAAGGCCGGCTTGAGCTATGACGAGGCGGCCCTCAAGATCGCCTGGCTGGTCCGCGAGGGGCTGGCGCGCCAGGCCACGGGCGTGGCGCTCAAGGACGAGAGCGCCGACCGCGCCCCGCGTCGAATCGGCACGGCTGTGCCAGAATGACGGGCATTCCGGCAAAATCGCCGCATCTTGATCGATTCGGAGACCCCCGGCGTGCTTGCGAGAAGGGCGCTTGACCTGCTAAACCGCTGCCGGCGATTTTCCGCGCGTTTTCAACGGGCAAGCCTCCCATTGGTATGGCGTTTTCAAGCCGTTCGCGGAGCGCAATAAGCTCTCAAGACCGAGTCGATTGAGGAACTGGACAAAGGCATGCTCGAAAAGCACCGCGAGAATGAGGTTCATGTCGACAAGGTCGAGCAGGGGCCTGCGTCCTCCATCGCCTTCGGGCTGGAGCGTCTCGGGCTGATCGCGGTCCGGGCGCCGATCGTCTCCTGCGTCATCCTGCTCGCGCTGATCGTCGCCGCCGTGTTCGGCATCGAGCGGATCAAGATCGACGATTCGCTGTCGCAGCTGTTCCGCTCCAACACCCGCGAATTCCGCCAGTACGAAGAGGTGACCAAGAAGTTCCCGGCCGAGGAGTTCGACGTCCTCGTCGTGGTCGAGGGCAAGACCCTGCTGGCGCGGAATAACCTCGAGAAGCTCCGTGACTTCGTCACCGACATGCAGCTGGTCGAGGGCACGCGCGGCCTCGTCTCGCTGTTCTCGGCGCGTCAGGCGCCGGCGCCGGGCAAGCTGCCGGCGGCGCTATTCCCGGCCGAGCTGCCCGAGGGCGCGGCCTATGACCAGTTCATCGAGACCGTCAAGAACAACGAGATCATCCGCGGCAAGCTGTTGTCCGAGGACGGCACGCTCGCGCTGATCGTGCTCTCGCTCGATCCGCAGGTGGTCGCCTCCAGCAAGCTCGGCAAGGTCGTCGGCGACATCCGCGCGCTGATGAAGGAGGATCTCGGCGACACCGGGCTCAGTGTGCAGCTGTCCGGCGTTCCGGTGATGCAGCTCGAGATCCGCAACGCGGTCGAGCGCGACGGCCTCACCTATAACATCCTCGGCATTCTCGCCGGCTGCATCATCGCCATCATCTTCTTCCGCAAGATCTCGTTCATGGTGGTGGCGGCATTCCCGCCGATGATCGCGATCCTGATCGCACTTGGCGCGCTCGGTTGGGCCAATTTCAATCTGAACATGTTCCTGAACGTGATGACGCCGCTCATCATGGTGATCTCGTTCTCGGACTCGATGCAGCTCACCTTTGCCGCGCGCGACCGGCTGATCGCAGGCCAGGACAAGTTCACCGCGTTCAGGAACGCGGTGCTGGTGGTGGGCCCGGCCTGCGTGCTGACGCATGGCACCGCCGGCATTTCCTTCATCGCGCTGCAGTTCTCGGACTCCGACCTGATCCGCAAGTTCGGCGAAGCGGGCTTGGCTGCCACCATCATCGCGCTCATCACGGTGCTGTCGCTGGTGCCGGTGTTCGGCGTGCTGTTCGTGCGCAACGAGAAGATTTTTGCGGTCAAGTTCCAGAGCGCGGACGCCGGCGTGCAGGCGCTGCGCAATTTCTGCTACTGGATCGCGGTGCGCATGGTCGGCCGGCCCGGTCTGTTCAGCCTGATCGCGCTGCTGTTCGTCGGCAGCCTCGGCGTCATCTACGCCAATCTTCAGCCGCGCTACCGGCTCGCCGACCAGGTGCCGGACAAGCGCCAGGCGGTGGCCGCCAGCAACCGGTTAGATGCCAAGCTGACCGGCGCCAATCCGGTCAACGTGTTGATCACGTTCCCCAAGGGTGAATCGCTGTACTCGCCGGAGACGCTGCAAACCATCGCAGACGTGCATGCGACCGTCGAGAAGGCGGCCGGCGTCGGCAACGTCTGGTCGCTGGAGACGCTGCGCCGCTGGCTGGCGGAAAAGGCCGGCAGCAGCGACGTTGCGACGCTGAAGGAATACGTGGGCGTCATCCCCGAGCATCTGGTGCGGCGCTTCATCGATGCCGAGCAGGACGCGGTGGTCGTGGCCGGCCGCGTGCCGGACAAGGATTCCAGCCAGCTTCTGCCGATCGTCGACAAGCTCGATTCCGAGCTCGACGTCGTCCGCAAGAAGCATCCCGGCTACGAGGTTGCCGTCACCGGTCTTGCCGCCATCGCCGCGCGCAACTCGGCTGGCATGATCGAGAAGCTGAACCGCGGACTCACCGTCGAATTCGCGCTGGTCGCGATCTTCATCGGCCTTGCCTTCCGCTCCTGGGTCGTGATGTTGGCCTGCATCCTGCCGGGCATCTTCCCGGTGGTGATGTCGGGAACGGTGCTGTGGGCGATGGGCGAGGGGCTGCAATTCGCCAGCGTCGTCGCGCTCACCGTCTCGTTCGGCCTCGGCTTGTCCGCGACAATCCACTTCCTCAATCGTCTGCGATTGGAGAGCAAGCCCGGCGTCGGCTCGGCGCTCGCAGTGGAGCGCGCGACCGTGCTGGTTGGACCTGCGCTGATCCTGACTACGGTGGTGCTGGCCTGCGGCCTCGTCGTCACGGTCTTCTCGGACCTGCCGTCGCTGCGGCTGTTCGGCTGGCTCAGCGCCTTCTCGATGGTGGCGGCACTGGTCGCCGACCTCTTCATCCTGCGGCCGACGGCGATGTGGCTGATCAACCTGCACGCCAAGCTGCACGGCGCCGACAAGCCGGCGATCTGAGCGGGACGACTAATTCTCGTCAGCAAAAAGCCCCGGCTCGAGAAGAGCCGGGGCTTTGTTGCTTTCGAGGTAGAGTGGGCAATCAGCCCTTCGTCATCGTGATGTTCACGCCGCGGATCTCGCCCTTGGACGAGATCTGCACCGTCTGCTTGGAGCCGTTGGTGCGCAGCGACAAATTGGCGGCAAAGCCGTTGGCCTCGACGAACACTTCAATCTGGCCGCCGCCGGCGGTGCCCTGCAAATTGCCAAAGATGTTGCGGTTGG
The DNA here is from genome assembly GCF_001440035.1 of Bradyrhizobium manausense. Taxonomy (GTDB): domain Bacteria; phylum Pseudomonadota; class Alphaproteobacteria; order Rhizobiales; family Xanthobacteraceae; genus Bradyrhizobium; species Bradyrhizobium manausense. The sequence continues at coordinate 58,694 of NZ_LJYG01000102.1, forward strand.
ACTCGCTCCAATTGCCGGAGATCCGCTCGCCCTGGCTGGTCACGTCGCTGGTGAGGTCGAATTTGTAGCTGTCGGAGGCGCAGTGCAGCGCCTGCTTGAGATTGAGGCCGGTGCCGGCGACCTTGTAGTCCGCCTTGCAGCGGATGCGCTCGGTCGAGCCGTCGGACAGCGACACCGTGCCGGTGCCGGTCCAGGCGCCGTCGAAGCCGGCGAACGGCCCGGACGACTGAGCGTGGCTTGTCGCAACAGAGAAGAGCAGCGCTGCAGCAATGCCGGCTGCCTTGATTGCCAGTTCAGATCGCCCAATGAATTTCATCATCAATATCCCGTTTTGGAACCACGGCTGCTTCATCGCAAGCCGTCTCGCCACATCGAAGGTTTAGTGTTGCCAGCCTGTGTCTGGTTCAAGTTCTGTGCCGCATAAGCCTGGTTGTCCGCGATGTCAGGCTCGCGAAGCGGTCTTGCTGCGGTCCGGCCCGGATTCCCTCCATTTCCCTATGTTCCCGGGCCAATTGGCCGGCTGGACAGATGCAGCTCTGCAACAGGTATGCAGTAAAACACCGCGTGCCGGAATTATAACGTAGTATCAAGCTCTTACATCTGCCAATGAAGGCCGAGGGAAGACCTGATTTGGTGGGCGCGGCGCCAATTTGGCCGCATTTACCAGCGCTTGTGCCTCCTCCGGTGCCGCACGCTTCCAGCGGCAACTTGCCATCAGAACAATCGGTTCCGGCTCTCCGCCCTGTGCTGTCCGGGATTGGTGCGATTCTGCCGTCAGAATGAAGGAATACAATGCGTAAGCTTCTCGTCGCTCTCACCGTGCTGTCGGCCACCCTGTCCACGGCTGCATTCGCCCAGCAGGGCGGCCGCGGTACCGAAGCCGAGCAGAAGGCCTGCACGCGCGACGTGCAGAAGTTCTGCCGTCCGGTTATCGATCAGGGCGATTTCACCATCCTGGCCTGCCTCAAGGAGAACCGGGCCAAGATCTCGCAGGCCTGCGACCAGGTCCTGAAGGATCATAACCAGTAAGATCGGCCACTGGCCCACAAGGGCGGCCGTGGGGCCGCCTTTTCCGGGCCGGATCCGCAAAGGGCTGCCATCGCGCGACAGGATTGGTTTTGCGGCCGTATTCCCCTATATGGGGGCCGCGGCGGCGTCGCCGGCATGAGCCCGCGCGAACGCAAAAGCCCTTTCTGTCCAAACGATTGTTGATCAGCCCTCGATGACCTCTGCGAGCGAATTGCGATCCGGCAAGGGTGACCGCGACGAGAATTTTCCCGTCGCGTCCTGGATCATTCATCCCAGTCATCGCGCCCTGATCCTGGCCTATTACAATTTCGTCCGGACCGCCGACGACATCGCCGACCACGGAAGCTTGCCGGCGGACGAGAAGCTTCGCTATCTCGACCTGCTCGAGGCGGAACTGCTCGGCAAGGGCGAGTCCCAGGCCGAGGCCGTCACCTTGCGGCGCGCGCTCGCCGAGCGCGGCATGGCGCCGCGCCACGCGCTCGACGTGCTGATCGCGTTCCGCATGGACGTGACCAAGCTGCGCTACGAGACCTGGGACGAGGTCATCCACTATTGCCGTTATTCGGCGATGCCGGTCGGCCGCTTCATGCTCGACGTCCATGGCGAGAGCACCTCGACCTGGGCGGCGTCGGATGCGCTGTGTGCGGGCCTGCAGATCAACAACCATCTGCAGGATTGCGGCAAGGATTATCGCGAGCTCAATCGCGTCTACCTGCCGCGCGACGCGCTGGCAGCACACGGTGCCTCGGTCGAGCAGCTCGGCCTCGCGCAGTCGCCGCCGGCGATGTTGGCCTGCCTGCAGTCGCTTGCCGTGCGCAACGAAGCGCTGCTGGGCGAGGGCAGGCCGCTGGCTGCCGAGATCCGGGATCTCCGCCTCGGCGTCGACGTCGCGGTGATCCAGGCCTATGCCGACCGCATCGTGCGTCTGTTGAAGGTGCGCGATCCCCTGCGCGAGCGCGTGCATCTGAACAAGTTCGAACTGCTCACCTTCAGCCTTGCCGGCATCGCCGGTGAGCTCGGCCGCCGTGCGATCGGCCGCAAGACCATCACCAATCCGGGGACTGCCCATGACGCTTGAGGCGACCGCGCCCGGCGCCAATTATGGCTCGTCCGCATCGAACAGCTCCTTCTACGCTGCGATGCGCATCCTGCCCCGCGACCAGCGCGAGGCGATGTTCCAGATCTACAGCTTCTGCCGCCAGGTCGACGACATCGCCGATTCCGACGGCCCGCGCGATCAGCGGCTCGCCGCGCTGCAGGAATGGCGCAACGACATCGACGCGCTCTACCAGGGCAATCCGCCGCCGCGGCTGAAGGACTACGTCGCCTCGGTGAAAACCTTCGGCCTGAAGCGCGAGGATTTCCTTGCCATCGTCGACGGCATGGAGATGGACGTGCCGCAGGACATCCGCGCGCCCGACATGGCGACGCTGGATCTGTACTGCGACCGGGTTGCCAGCGCCGTAGGGCGGCTGTCGGTACGCGTGTTCGGCCTGCCGGAAGAGGACGGCATCCTGCTCGCCCATCATCTCGGCCGCGCGCTCCAGCTCACCAACATCCTGCGCGACATCGACGAGGACGCGGGCCTCGGCCGGCTCTATCTGCCGCGCGAGGCGCTGCTGCATGCCGGCATCACCTCCAACGATCCGAACCGCGTCATCGCCGAGCGCGCGCTGCCGAAGGTCTGCATGCCGCTGACGCAGCGCGCGAAGGCGCATTTCGAGAAGTCGGACGAGATCATGAACCGCAACAAGCGTCGCGCGGTGCGCGCGCCGCGGATCATGTCGAAATACTACCATTCCATCCTGGACCTCCTGATCGCGCGCGGCTTCAACGCGCCGCGCGAACCGGTGCGTGTGTCGAAGGTCACACGCATTTTGATCCTGCTCCGCTACGCTTTCATCTGATGCAAAACACAGCTCACATCATCGGCGCTGGAATTTCCGGCCTCTCCGCCGCTGTGCGGCTCGCCAATGCCCGCTACAAGGTCGCCGTGCACGAGGCGACGCACCAGGCCGGCGGCCGCTGCCGCTCCTATTTCGACGGTGCCACCAATCTCACCATCGACAACGGCAATCATCTGCTGCTGTCCGGCAACAGCCACGCCCGCGCCTATGCGCGCGCGATCGGCACCGAGGCCGGCCTGGTCGGGCCTGAGACCGCGCAGTTTCCCTTCGTCGACATCAAGACGGGCCAGCGCTGGCAAATCGATCTCGGCAACAGCCGGCTGCCGACCTGGGTGTTCGACGAGGGCCGCCGTGTGCCCGATACGGGTCTCACCGATTATCTCAAGCTGGCGCCGCTGATCTGGGCGTCGGAGCAGACGCTGGTCGGCAAGTCGATTCCGTGCGAAGGCACGCTCTACCATCGCCTGGTGCAGCCGCTGCTGCTCGCGGCCCTCAATGTCGATCCGCCCGAAGGCTCGGCCGGGCTTGCCGGCGCGATCGTGCGCGAGACGCTGCTGGCGGGCGGGCAGGCCTGCCGTCCGCTGATCGCCCGCGACGGCCTCAGCGCGGTGCTGATCGAGCCCGCCGTGAAATTCCTGACAGAGCGGGGCCACACCGTTCAGCTCGGCCATGAGCTGCGCGGCTTCGTCACCACCGATGGCAAGGTCAGCGCGCTGAATTTCGGCGGCGAGGATGTGGTCCAGCTGGCTGCGGGCGACGTGGTCGTGATGGCGGTGCCGCCGCGCGCCGCGACGAGCCTGCTGCCGGGCCTGACCGCGCCGACCGAATTCCGCGCCATCGTCAATGCGCATTTCCGCTTTGAGCCGCCGCCGGGATCAGCGCCGATCCTGGGCGTGATCGGCGGCGTCGTGGAATGGCTGTTCGCGTTCCCGAACCGGCTCTCCGTCACCATCAGCAATGGCGACCGTCTCGTCGACATGCCGCGCGAGGAGCTCGCACAGACGATCTGGGATGACGTCTGCGCGGCCGGCGGGGTCTCCGGCGAGCTGCCCCCTTGGCAGATCGTGCGCGAGCGGCGTGCCACATTTGCGGCAACGCCGGCCCAGAATGCCCTGCGTCCGGGGCCGGTCACGTCGTTGAAAAACCTGTTTCTCGCCGGTGACTGGACTGCTACGGGATTGCCTGCAACGATCGAGGGATCGGTGCGGTCGGGTGATCGCGCCGCCGATCTGGTGCTGGCCGCCAAAAAATCCTGAAAAGCGGGCCTGATGCAATGTCCAGCTCACTTTCAAATCGACGCCAGGAGCAATCGAGCGACATGGATTCCGTGAACGCGACCAGCCGCGAAGCTTTGGAATCGAGCATTGCGTCAGCGACGCAAGGCGTGCTCGGCTTCCAGCAAGCCGACGGCCATTGGGTGTTCGAGCTCGAGGCCGACTGCACCATTCCGGCCGAATACATCCTGCTGCGCCATTATCTCGCCGAGCCGGTCGACGTAGCGCTCGAGGCCAAGATCGGCAACTATCTGCGCCGGGTCCAGGGCGCCCATGGCGGCTGGCCGCTGGTGCATGACGGCGAGTTCGACATGAGCGCCAGCGTGAAGGCCTATTTCGCGCTGAAGATGATCGGCGACTCCGTGGACGCGCCGCACATGGTGCGCGCGCGCGAGGCGATCCACGCCCGCGGCGGCGCGATTCACAGCAACGTCTTCACCCGCTTCCTGCTCGCGACATTCGGCGTCGTGACCTGGCGCGCGGTGCCGGTGCTGCCGATCGAGATCATGCTGCTGCCGTTCTGGTCGCCGTTCCATCTCAACAAGATCTCCTATTGGGCGCGCACCACCATGGTGCCGCTGATGGTGATCGCGGCGCTGAAGCCGCGGGCGAGGAATCCCAAAGGCGTCGGCATCGACGAACTGTTCCTGCAGGATCCGCGCTCGATCGGCATGACCGCGAAGGCGCCGCATCAGAGCATGGCCTGGTTCCTGCTGTTCCGTTCGCTGGATGCGATTCTGCGTGTCCTCGAGCCGATGTTTCCGAAGAGCTTGCGCAAGCGTGCGATCGATGCCGCGCTCGCCTTCACCGAGGAGCGGCTCAATGGCGAGGACGGCATGGGCGCGATCTATCCGCCGATGGCCAACATCGTCATGATGTACGACGCGCTCGGCAAGGACGAGAATTTCCCGCCGCGTGCGATCACGCGCCGCGGCATCGACAAGCTGCTGGTGATCAAGGGCGAGGAGGCCTATTGCCAGCCTTGCGTCTCGCCGGTGTGGGACACGACGCTGACGGCGCATGCGCTGCTGGAAGCCGGCGGCGACAAGGCGGTGCCTGCGGCCAAGCAGGGCCTCGACTGGCTGATCCCGAGGCAAGAGCTTGAGGTGAAGGGCGATTGGGCCGTGAAGCGCCCCGACGCGCGTCCGGGCGGCTGGGCGTTCCAGTACAACAATGCGCATTATCCCGATCTCGACGACACCGCCGTGGTGGTGATGTCGATGGACCGCATGCGCAGGGAGCACGGTACCACCGGCTACGATGCCGCGATCGACCGCGGCCGGGAGTGGATCGAGGGCATGCAGAGCGACGACGGCGGCTGGGCCGCCTTCGACGTCAACAACCTCGAATATTACCTGAACAACATCCCGTTCTCGGATCATGGCGCGCTGCTCGATCCGCCGACCGAGGACGTCACGGCGCGCTGCATCTCGATGCTCGGCCAGCTCGGCGAGACCGAGAGGACCAGCAAGCACGTCGCCGCCGGCGTCGCCTATTTGCGCAAGACCCAGCACCCCGAGGGGTCCTGGTATGGCCGCTGGGGCATGAACTTCATCTATGGAACCTGGTCGGTTCTGTGTGCTCTCAACATGGCCGGTGTCCGTCACGACGACCCCATGATGCGAAAGGCCGCCGCCTGGCTGGCCTCGATCCAGAACAAGGACGGCGGCTGGGGCGAGGACGCCGTCAGCTACCGGCTGGACTACCGGGGATGGGAACCTGCCCCCTCCACCGCCTCGCAAACGGCATGGGCCTTGCTTGCCTTGATGGCTGCTGGCGAGGTTGATCACCCGGCCGTCGCCCGCGGGGTGGAGTACCTGATTGCAACACAAAACGAAAAAGGACTGTGGGACGAGCAGCGCTACACCGCCACAGGCTTCCCCCGCGTGTTCTATCTACGGTATCATGGTTACCCGAAGTTCTTTCCGCTGTGGGCGCTGGCGCGATATCGGAACTTGCGGAACACCAACAGCAGGGTGGTAGGGGTCGGAATGTGACTTTGGGGACGGGGGACTATGTTACCGCGGGCAATGCCATTGATCCGCGGCCGATCTTGATCGTGACTGGACTTGTTCAGGAGGCCCGCATTGCCGCCGGCCCCGGGATGGCGGTCATTTGCTCGTCCAGCAGCCCGACGCAGTTGCGCGCGCTGCTGACGGTGGTTGATCCCCAGACGATTCGCGGCGTGATCTCGTTCGGCGTGGCCGGCGGGCTCGACCCGAGCTTGCGCTCCGGCGACGTCGTGGTGGCTTCAGAGGTGCTCTCGGGCGATGCCCGCTGGGCCGCCGGCCTGTCGCTCAGCGAGGACCTCATCGACAAGCTGACCTCCGGCCGCCGCCGGGTGGTGCGTGGCAGCCTCGCCGGTGCCGAGGAAGTGGTCACCGGCTCATCCTGCAAGGCGGCGTTGCATTCCGAGACCGGCGCCTTCGCCGTCGACATGGAGAGCCACATCGCCGCCGCCTATGCCGCCGAGGCCGGCCTGCCCTTCGCCGCGGTCCGCGTCATCAGCGACCCCGCCCACCGCGCGTTGCCGGCGCTCGCCCGCGCCGCCATCAAGCCCAATGGCCAGATCGACCTTGCTGCGGTCTTCCGCGGCATCGTCCGCAATCCGGCAACGCTCCATGCCCTGGTCTCCACAGGCCTCGACTTCAACCGCGCGCTGCGCTCGCTTCGCGGCTGCCGCGATTTCCTGATCGGCACGGAGCTGGTCGACAGCGAGGCGCTGGTGGCGGAGACGATCTGAGCGGTTTGTTCGAACCGAGAATACAGAAAAGGCCCGGTCGAGCGACCGGGCCTTTTTGTTGGTGCCGTGGGCCGGGTGGAGCGCGCCGTCGCGAAGTGTGCGCGTCGCGATCGGCTCACAAGGCCGACATCGCTGCTTCGAGAATATCGAGCGCGCGTAGCCCGGATGAAGCGAAAGCGAAATCCGGGATTGTGCCATAGGCACGTCGGCCCCGGATTACGCTGCGCTCCATCCGGGCTACGGAAGAAGGAAGGGGCCTACAACCCCGACATCGCTGCTTCGAGAATATCGAGAGCCTGGTCGAGCTCGTCCCGCGAGATCGTCAGCGGCGGGCATAGCGTGACCACGTTGCCGCCGCCGAGCTTGAAACTGAGACCTGCTTCCAGGCAGCGATACAACAGGCGCTCCGCGCGCGCGTTGGCATGAAGCTCGTCGCGGCGGCCGATCTCGACGCCGAGATAGAGGCCTGCGCCGCGCACCTCTGATATCAGGTTGTACCGCTCTGCCATCGATCGCAGCCGTTCGAGCGCGTGTGCGCCGAGCACGCGCGCCGTGGTGAGCAGCTGCTCGTCCTCGATCACATCGAGCGTGGCGAGCGCCGCAGCGCAGCCGACCGGGCTCTTCTCGTGGGTGTAGTGGCCGAGCGCGCCCTCGGGCACCACGTCGAGATCGGCCCGCGCCACGATCGCTGCCATCGGCATGATGCCGCCGCCGAGACCCTTGCCGAGCACCAGAATGTCGGGTGTGGTATCAGTCTGCTCGCAGACGAACATGGTCCCGGTGCGGCCGAGGCAGCTCGGCACCTCGTCGAAGATCAGGAGCGCCCCGTGCCGGTCGCAGCTCGCGCGCACGCGTGGCCAGAAACCTGATGGTGGCAGCTCGACCGTGGTCCAGCGCATCGGCTCGGCGATCACGGCCGCGACGTCGCCCTGCACCTCGAGGATATAATCGATGTAGTCGGCGAGGCGTTCATGCGCGCGGCCGTCCTGTCCGAAGAAGCGCGCGGCGAGGCCCGGCGGCGGCACATGCTCCGTGCCCGGCAGCAGCGGGCCGGCGCCGCGCCGGAACAGCGCTTCGCCGCCGATCGAGACCGCGTCGAGATTGGCGCCGTGGAAAGCATCCCACATCGACAGGGTCTTGTGTCGCCCCGTCGCATAGCGGGCAAGCTTCAGGGCCATGCCGATGGCGGCTGAGCCGCTGGGAGCCAGCAGCACTTTCTCGAGTGAACCGGGCGCCAGCTCGGCGAGGCGCCGGGCGAGGTCGATGGCGGATCTGTTGGTATAGCGGCGCGGGCAGAAGGGCAGGGTATCGAGTTGCGACTTGATGGCCGCCACGACGCGAGGATGACCGTAGCCGACCTGATGCACGCTGTTGCCGTGGAAATCGAGGATGCGCCGGCCCTGGAGATCGACGATGTGGCTGCCTTCGGCGCCAGTCGCCACGTTCAGGCACGGCGTCGACAGCGACTGTCGCAGGAACCAGCGCTCATCCTCGTCGAGCCATTGCTGGGTCTGCGCGTCGAGATGGCGCTGCTGGAATGCAAGTCGCTCCGCCGATAGATTGACGTCGCCCTCGGCGGCGCTCATGTCGGACGTGCTCATGTCGGACAAGCTCATGGCCGCTCTCCGCGGGCCAGCCGGCCCTCGATCGCTGCGATGACAGGGATGATGTCGGCGACGCCGTCGATCACGTAATGGGCGCCGGCGTCCGTCAGCCGCTCGATTGCGGCCGCGCGCCGCGCGGCGAAGGCTTGCGGCGGCAACGCCGCCGTGTCGGCCAGCGACAAGCCGAACTCGTTGCCGGTGACGGCAACGCCGACGGTCCAGCAGCCGCCGTTGAGGCCTTCCTTGATCCCGACGCCGGTGTCGTCGACCTTGACGCAGCTCCAGGCCGGCCAGACCGCGAGCTCCAGGAAGGCCTTGTAGAGCATGAACGGCGTCGGCCGGCCATCGGGCGTGTCGCCGGTGCAAACGATGCTGTCGGGCGCATAGCCTTGCGCGGCCGCGACCGGAATGACCTCGGCCATGATCTCGCGCGTGTAGCCGGTACTGGAGCCGATCTTCAGGCCGCGGCGCCGCAGGTGAGCGACAGCCTCAGCCACGCCCGGGATCAGGTCGGCGTAGCGGGCGGCGACCTCGACATTCATCGGCACGAACACCTGATAGAGCGCATCGATGTCGGCTTCGGTCGGCTCGTGCCCATGCTTGTCGCGCCAGGCGGCGGTGATCCGCGGCAGGCGCATGAGGGCGGCGATGTGCGGGCGCTTGGCCATGCCCATAGGCCCGCGTGCCTCGTCGACGGTGATGGTCACGCCGAAGCGCGCGAATGCCTCGACGAACACGCCCATCGGGGCCAGCGAGCCGTGGTCCACCGTCGTGCCGGCCCAGTCGAACACCACGGCCCTGACGTGCTCGAACGTATCGCTCATGCCGCTCGGCTCCCGGATGTCAGTTCGTCAATGACTTCCTCGGCAATCGCAAACGAGGTGCTGGCGCCGGTGCCGCTGGTGATCATGACGAGGCGCACGGTTTGAGATGGGCGATCGATCAGCATCAGCCGGTCAGACGCCGAAGCGTAAGTGCCGATCCAGCGCTCGCGGATGACGGGTGTTGGCCAGGCCAGGACCTGCCGGAATTCGTCCATGATCAACTCGTCCACCGCTTCAGGACCGAACGGGTCCGGCGTCGCGTCATAGTGATGGGAATCCCCGACGACGAGCGAGCCATCCTCGCTCTGCACGGCGATCAGATGCACACCGTTGGCCAGATGCTCGCCCTGCTCGGATTCAAGTCGCTGCTTCAGCGCGGCCGCCTCCGGCAGTTCGGCGTAGCCGAGATAGCGCACGAGGCCGAGGTCCGACATCACGGCCGCGTTGAAGCGCGGCGTCGTGCTCGCGGACGCGACCCGCAGCATGTGCAGCTTGCAGCGGACGAGGCCGTAAGCGCTGATGCGTTCCGGATAGAGGCTCAGGAAATCGTCGCCGGGGCAGACCACGCAGAGCCGGGCGCGGACCGGCCCGCGCGTGGTGTCGATGTCAGGCGGGGCGACCTCCCTGGCCAGCGTCTGATACAGGAAGGTGACGCCGTGCACCTCGGCGAGCCACTTCGCCAGCGCCGGCACGGCAATGCGCGACTCCACCCGCAAATCGTGCGGGCTCGCCAGCACGGCTTGCAGATCGTCGGTGCGCAGCATCGGGAAGCGGCGGCCCGCCTCAAGCGGGCTCAGAAGCTCGCAACCTTCGCCCATCTCGGTGGCGCGGAACGCCTCGAGCACCGCCGCGGCTTCCGGCCGTCGCACCGCGACCGCAAGCCCGGCATGCTCGATCCTGATGCCCGCGGCCGCGGCCACTTCGGCCCAGACCTGCCGCGACCGCATCGCCCGCTGCCAGCACTGGCCGCGTTGCTGCCCGGTGACGGTGACGAAGCCGAAATTGCGGATCGAGGCACCGTTCGCCCTTGCGTCGCGCTCGATGACCACGACCCGCAGGCCGCGGCGCACGCCCGCAAGCGCGTGGGCCAGACCACAGATGCCGCCGCCGATCACGGCCAGATCGAATTCGTCCCCGGACACGCTCACCGTTTTCTCCACATCTGCGCGCGCGCAAGATAGCCCTGCGTGAGTAACATATAGATGGTGCGTGTGACGGCCGCTGTGGCGAACACCACCATGGCCATGGCTGCCGCCGGGGCCACGTCGCCCGCGTCATCCATGTTGAGCACGGCGATGGCCGCAAGCGTCGTGTGCGGCGCGTAGATGAAGACCACCGCTGATACGGTCGTCATCGCGTTCACGAACAGGTACATGGCGATATCAAGCACGGCCGGCAGGCAGACCGGCAAGGTCACGCGCATGAAGGTACGCCAGAACGGCACCTTGAGCGATGCCGAAACGGTCTCGAACTCCTGGTCGATCTGCTTGAGCGCCGTCACCGCGGTCAGGTGCGAGACCGAGTAGAAATGCGAGATGGTGCAGATGACGAGGATGGCCATCGTGCCGTAGATGAAGTTCAGCGGATTGGCCGGGTTGTTGAAGAAGAAGATGTAGCCGAGGCCAAGCACCAGCCCGGGAACGGCCAAGGGAAGCAGCGCGAGAAACTGCACGAAGCCTCTGATGGCGCGAAAGCGCGGGGTCTTCTCGACCAGATAGGCGCCGGTAAAGATCACCGCGGTCCCGAACAGCGCGGTGAGCCCGGCCATGACCAGCGAGTTGAAATAGCTGCGCCAGCCGCCGCCATCCATCATGTCGAAGTCGAAGTTCTTCAAGCTGGGCGTCAGATTGTAGGGCCAGAGCGTCGCGATCGAGGCGAAGAAGGACACGCCGAGAATGACCAGGATCGCGAACGCGATCAGCGAGCAGATCGCCAGCATGGCGCGATCGATCGTGGCGTCGGGCTTGGGCGCATACGGCACGGCGCGCGCGGAGAGCAGCGCCAATTGGCGCCGCTGCATCAGCTGGTCGACGACGAAGGCCAGCGCCGCCGGCAACAGCAGGATCAGGCCGACCACCGCGCCCATCTGGAAATTCTGCTGCCCGACCACCTGCTTGTAGATGTCGGTCGCGAGCACGTTGAACTTGCCGCCGATGACCTTGGGCACGCCGAAATCGGTGATGACAAGGGTAAAGACGACGAAGACCGCGCTGATCAGTCCGTAGCGTGCGCCAGGAATGGTCACCGTCCAGAAGGTGCGGTGCGAACTTGCCCGCAACGCTTCCGCGGCCTCGTACAGACGCGCGTCCGAAATCGCCAGCGCCGTGGTGATGATGATGAGCGCGTGCGGGAAGGTCCAGAACACCTCGCCCATGACGATGCCGATCGGGCCGTAGATCGATGCGCCGAACAGCATCCATTTGACGAGGCCCTGGTTGCCGAACAGGTAGACGAGGCTGATCGCGGGCAGCAGCGAGGGCGCGAGTATCGGGATTTGCGCGATGATGCGGAACAGTCCGCGCCCCGGCATGCAGGTGCGGGTCAGCCCATAGGCGTAGACGAAGGCGAGCAGAACGCAGATGAACGTGCTCAGCAGCGAGACCCAGATCGAGTGCCAGATCGAATTGGCCAGCGCTGGACTGGCGAAATAGGCCTGGAAATTGGCGAGGCCGACGAAGCTGCCATCAGCCGCCTGGAAGCTCTTGGACAGCAGCGCCCAGAGCGGCAATAGCACGGTGACGATCAACCAGAGACCGAGCGCGACCACTGCGCCGCGCATGATCCAGTCGTCGCGCCCGAGCTTCTGCCGCAGCGGTGCGATCGCAGCGGCACGGTCCGGCAGACTCAGCGTCTCGGTCGTCATCGCTGCTGTCCCGTGTCTAGGCCGGCGCGGAGCGCGGTTGGGCAAATACGCGCAACCGCTGCGGCGGCAGTGCGACCTCGATGGTCGCGCCCGAGGAAATGCCGAGGTCGCGCACGGCGTTGATGGAAAAGTCCGCCGAGAAATTCAGGTTGGTGCCGCTCGCATGCAGGGTCGTCGCGAAATGATTGCCGATGAATTCCATCACGCCGACCTGGACCGAGAGGCGATTGTCCGCATGCTCGCCGATGTCGCGCACCACCACGTCCTCCGGCCGAAGGCAGACCGTGACGGCCGCGCCCTCGGCGAGCGGCACTTCCTCGCCGAAATCGAGCACGGCCCCGCTGACATCAGCGCGCTTGCTGGTGACGAGGCGTCCTTCCAGAAAGTTCATCTTGCCGACGAAGTCGGCGACGAAAGCCGTCGCCGGGCGGCCGTAGATCTCGTCGGGCGTGCCGACCTGCTCGATCCTGCCATGGCTCATCACCACGATCCGGTCGGACATGGTGAGCGCCTCCTCCTGATCGTGGGTCACCATGATCGTCGTCAGCTTGAGGCGTTGCTGCAGGTCGCGGATCTCGCCGCGCAGGCGCGCCCGGACGCGGGCGTCGAGGGCGGACAGCGGTTCGTCCAGCAGCAGCAGGCCGGGCGATAGCGCCAGCGCGCGGGCGAGTGCGACGCGCTGCTGCTGTCCGCCCGAGAGCTGCGCCGGATATTTGCCGGCCTGCTCGGGCAGGCCGACGAGTTCGAGCAGCTCCTTGACCCGTTTGTCGATCGCGATGCGCGGCGTGCCTGCGGAGACAAGGCCGTAGGCGACGTTGTCCTTGATCGTCAGGTTCGGGAACAGTGCGTAGGACTGAAACACGATGCCGAAATCGCGCTTGGCCACCGGCAATGTCGAGATATCTAGTCCGCCTTGATGGATCGACCCCGTGGTCTGCACGTCGAGGCCGGAGATGGCGCGGAGCAGCGTGGTCTTGCCGCAGCCGGACGGCCCGAGGAATGAGACGAACTCGCCCGGCATGACGTCGAGATCGACGGCGTCGAGTGCGGTGAACGCGCCGAACTTTTTCGAGAGGTTGCGGATGCGGAGATAGGGCACCGTCGCTGGCGTGCTGTCCATTGGTCTGTCCCGCATTGACCGGCGGTGCCCATGCACCGCCGGGTTCGTCGCCCCGGAAATCCTCGGCTCAGATCCCTCAGTTCGGACTCTTCAATTCAGGTGCTTCAATTCTTGGGCTCGGACTTGCCGTCATAGCGCTTGCTCCACTCCGCCAGGATCTTGTCGCGGTTCTCCGCGGCCCAGGCGAAGTCGTTCTTGATCAGCATCTTGTCGACATCATCCTGGACGAACTCCAGGGAGCTTGCGATGCCCGGCAACGCGACGATGGCGAAGTTCTCGGCGTAGAGCTTGTTGGCCTCCGGCGTCACCGCCCAGTCGGCCAGCTTCTTCGCCGCATCCACCTCCTTGGTCGTCTTCATGATGCCGATCGCCTCCATGTCCCAGCCGAGGCCTTCCTTGGGCAGGACGATGCTGATCGGCGCGCCGCCCTTCTTGGTCTTGTTGGCGCGATATTCGAACGAGAGGCCGATCGTGTACTCGCCGGCGGCGGCCTGCCGGCACGGCTTGGAGCCGGAATGGGTGTAGGCCGCGATGTTCTTGTGCAGCTCGTCCATGTACTTCCAGCCGCCGTCCCAGCCGAACATCTGAAGCCAGGCGGAGACCATCAGAAACCCGGTCCCCGACGAGGCCGGGTTCGGCATGGCGATCTGTCCCTGGTAGACCGGCTTGGTCAGATCGGCCCAGGACGCAGGCTCGGGCAGGTTCTTCTTGCCTGCTTCCACGGTGTTGACGCAGAAGGCGGATGCCCAGACATCCATGCCCACCCATTCCGGCGTAGCGGCTGGATCACGCATCTTGGCGTCGACCTTGTCGAGACCGACAGGCGCGTAAGGCATCAGCATGCCTTCCTTCTGCAGCAGCATCAGCGAGGTTGCGGCAAGACCCATGACCACATCGGCCTTGGGGTTTGCCTTCTCCGCAAGGAGTTTTGCGGTGATGATGCCGGTGGAGTCGCGAACCCAGAGGATGTTGATGCCGGGATTGGCCTTCTCGAAGGCGGCCTTGTAGGGCTTGATCTGGTCGGCCTCCAAGGCCGTGTAAACGGTGAGGTCTGCCGCGCGAGCTGTCGTGGCGAGGCAGAACATGGCGGCGATCGACGCAACAGCGCATCGCAGACCGGTTGTCGTGCACAGGTTCATGTCGGGCTCCATCGATGTTGGCCAGGGGCCGGCGCCGTCAGGGCAGGGAACCCGGTATTGTTAGATGACATTCCCGTGACGCGCATGTCGGATTTTGTGCACGGCGCGCCTCGATTGCTGTGTCGCTGCACATCTTGAGTGCAGTATCGGCTCAAGTGCACTGCAACTTCGGGACCGGGGAAGCGGTCACCTGGCACCGCCGGGGCCGGGCCTGGTCGAGGGATAGGCCATCGTCATCGCAACTCGGTTCGCTCGCGCGAGGCCTCCAGCCGCAACCATTTGCTCACGCGTGTCACGCTGCGGCGAACCTTATGGGCAGACGGGAATACGATGTAATATCCGAGGGCGTCGGAAAAATCGGCGTCGAGCAGCTTGACGAGCTGGCCGCGCGCAAGAGCCGCGGAAGCGAGGGATGCGCGCGCCATCGCGATGCCTTGCGCGTTGATGGCGGCTTCGACGATGACGCCACTATCGTCGTACTGAATGGCGTCGGTCAGGTCGAGTTGGTGGCCGGTCTGGCGGGCGTAGCGGGCCCAGTACCGGTAGACCGGGTCCTCGATGATGGGATAGCTCGCGATCTCCGGCAGACTCTTCGGCATTGCCCGCGCTTGAAAGAGCCGTGGACTACAGACCGCAATCATATGGTCCTTCATCAGCAGATCGGCATGAAGGCCGGGCCATTCGCCGTCGCCGTGGCGGATCGCCATGTCGACGTTCTCGACTTCGAAATCCACATAGTGCCGGGTGACATTCAGCGCCAACTGGATGTCCTTGACCTCCTGGTGAAACTTGGAGAGGCGTTTGACGAGCCATAGATGCGTGAATGACGGCGACACGCTGAGACAGATCTGCTCGATCCTCTTGCTCCGCTGCGTCGTCCTGGCTTTGGACGTTGCCGTATCGATGCGCTCGAGCGCCTTGCTGATGGCTTCGAAATATGTCTTGCCGATGTCGGTCAACACGACCGTCGCGGTGCCGCGCTTGAACAGGGCGGTGCCGATGAAGCTTTCGAGGTTTCGTATCTGCTGGCTGACTGCACTCTGGGTGATGTGGAGTTCGTCGGCCGCCAGGGTGAAGCTTCTCCTGCGTGCTGCGGCTTCGAAATAGCGCAATGCATTGAGGGGAGGCAGGTCCGCGAAGCTCATGCCTTGGTTTTTCTAATGCGTATTAGAAATTGTCAATTGCCACGACGCAACTAATTCACAAAGGTGTCACGCAGGATCGGTGCGGCCCCGTCAGTGGCTCCCGGGACGATTTGAAGACCAGCGTGATGGGGCATCGCCGCTCGATGAGGATACAGCCGTTCGGGTTAGCCTTCATCGCCTTCCGGTTCTCGCGCAACAGCTACTTTCACGTGGCGTTCAGCGTCTTGTATTTCCAAAGCCTGGGCTTCTCACTCGCAACGGCTCTCTCGTTGGAAAGCTTCTACTACATCGCCAAGGCGGGTTGCGAAGTCCCGTGCGGCGTGTTTGCGGATAGTGTCGGCCGTAAGCTCACGCTCGTGCTCGGCTCGCTGGTGGCTGCGTCCTGCTATCTCGGCCTCGGGCTGTGCGACCAATATTGGCAGATGATGCTGTTCGAGGCCGGACTTGGCCTGTCGATGTCGATGGCATCAGGCACGGACTCCGCTCTGGTGTATGACGAGTACAAGGCGCTCGCGAAGACGGGAGAATATGAGTGCGTCGAATCGATCGGATGGGGCATGCGCAATATCGCGCGGGGCGTTGCCTCGGCCTTCGGATCGGTCTTTGCGACCTGGTACACGATGGGCAGCACCTTCATTCTCACATCCATCGCGATCTTCATGTCCGCGCCGGTTGCGGCCATCTTCCTGAAAGAGGGAGGCCGTCGAAAGACGTCGCTCGGAGCCGTCGTCGCATCGGCAGCCTCGCTGCTCCGGCGAAACGCCGGGTACCGCCGCGTTCTTCTGCAATTTGCGATCATCACGATCGGGGTCAAAGCCGGCTTCTGGGCGTTTCAGCCCTTCTCGGATCTGCATCATCTGCCGCTGGAATGGATCGGCACGTGCTTCTCCGCGCTGCTGTTCATATCGCTGGTCGCCTCGTTTTTCGTCGAGCGGATCTGCCGCGTCTTCGGCTTGCTGCACACGCAGACGGCGCTGATCGTGGCAGCCTTCGCCATCATGAGCCTGTCCTTTGCCTCCGAAGGCAAGGCCGGCATCGTCATCGTTTCCATAGGGCTTGCGCTTCACGCGATCGCGCAGGGTATCTCCGATCCGATCATGCGTATCCTGATCAATCGGTATGCCGACTCGGATAGCCGCGCGACGGCCATGTCGGTTGCGTCCATGGCGGGAGACGGATCGTTCTCGCTCGTAGCCCCTCTGTTCGGATATCTGATCGACAAGCAGGGCGGCGCGGCCGCCAGCATTGCGATTGTGGCCGTGACGTTGTGTTCGCTCTATCCCGACCTGATCAAACTGCATCAAGCAGGCATGAAAAAGCAATCGGTGCATAAGCGGGGGTAGGGGGCCGGGACGGGCTGCTGCTCTGGATGGGGACAGGGCAGCATGCCATCATGCCGGTGTTTTGCCCGACGGGTCAAGCTAATTTCGCCAAATGCGAAATTTGGGTCGGATCGCCCTCCCCTACTGTGCATGGGGTTGTTTTCCATTTTTGTGGGAGAGTGAGCAAAACAAAAGGCCCGATCGCGATGGCGACCGGGCCTTGTTCGTTCGTATCGGCTGTTGCGCTTACGCCGCCGTCGAAGCCTTCCGCGCCGCCTTCGCGGCTGCGGCTTCAGCCTCGTCCTTGCGGAT
Organism: Bradyrhizobium manausense; assembly: GCF_001440035.1. Taxonomy (GTDB): domain Bacteria; phylum Pseudomonadota; class Alphaproteobacteria; order Rhizobiales; family Xanthobacteraceae; genus Bradyrhizobium; species Bradyrhizobium manausense. The sequence goes on from NZ_LJYG01000102.1 coordinate 75,976, forward strand.
CTCGGACAGCTTCTTCTGGACCTGCTCGGAGAAGATGTACTGCGCCGGGCGCTGCTTCGACAGGTCGATCTCCGGCGCCATCGAGCCGGTGGTCTTGATGCCGCGCAGCGACACCCACATCGCCTTCAGCGGGTTGTTGAGAGCTGCGGTTGCCGCCGTCGGCTCGTAGCCGCAATGGGCCATACAGTCGGCGCACTTCTCGTAACGACCGGTGCCGTAGCTGTCCCAGTCGGTGGTCTCCATCAGCTCCTTGAAGGTCTTGGCGTAGCCTTCACCGAGCAGATAGCAGGGCTTCTGCCAGCCGAAGATGTTGCGCGCGGGCATGCCCCACGGCGTGCACTCATATTCCTGGTTGCCGGCGAGGAAGTCGAGGAACAGGCCGGAATGCATGAAGTTCCACTTCTTGCCCTTGCCCATCGCGAAGACGTCGCGGAACAGCTTCTTGGTCTTGGTGCGGTTGAGGAAGTGCTCCTGGTCCGGCGCGCGCTCATAGGCATAGCCGGGCGACATCGAGACGCCGACGCCGAGCTCGACGGTGAGGTCGAGGAATTTTGCGATCTCCTCGGCCGGATGGCCGTCGAAGATGGTGGCGTTGACGTTGACGGTGAAGCCGCGCGCCTTGGCCGCCTTGATCGCGGAGATGGCGCGGTCGAACACGCCAACTTGCGACACTGCCTTGTCATGGTGCTCACGCAGGCCGTCGAGATGCACCGAGAAGAACAGGTAGGGCGAGGGCTCGAACAGGTCGAGCTTCTTCTCCAGCAGCAGCGCGTTGGTGCAGAGCGAGACGAACTTCTTGCGCGCGACGAGGCCGCGCACGATCTCGCCGATCTCCTTGTGGATCAGCGGCTCGCCGCCGGGAATGGCGACCATCGGCGCGCCGCACTCGTCGGCGGCGTCCCAGCACTCCTGGGCGGTCATGCGGCGGTTCAGGATCGCATCCGGATAGTCGATCTTGCCGCAGCCGACGCAGGCGAGGTTGCAGCGGAACAGCGGCTCGAGCATCAGCACGAGCGGATAGCGTTTGCGGCCAAGCAGTTTCTGCTTGAGCAAATAGCCGCCGATACGCATTTCCTTGAAGAAGGGGATTGCCATTACACGTTTCTTTCTGGGCTTGAAATTCGGGTAGGTCAGCTTGCAGCCAGCTCGGCCGGAAGCCTGAATTCGATGTTTTCCTCGCGGCCGGGAAGTACCGAGACCGTCACCGGTCCGATCCGCCGCAGCGCTTCGATCACGTCATCCACCAGCACCTCGGGCGCCGAGGCGCCGGCCGTGAGGCCGACGGACCTCGCACCTTTCAACCACTCCGGGTTGAGCTCGCTTCCATCGGCGATCAGATAACTCGCGACGCCGGCCTCCGTGCCGATCTCGCGAAGCCGGTTCGAATTCGAGCTATTGGCAGCGCCCACCACCAAGATCACGTCGACCAGCTTGCTCAAGTCCCTTACCGCAGATTGGCGGTTCTGTGTCGCATAGCAGATATCCCGGATGTCAGGGCCTTGAATATCTGTAAATTTGGCCTGAAGGGCCTCGATGATGCCCTTGGTGTCGTCGACCGACAGGGTGGTCTGGGTGATGTAGGCCACTGGCGTATCGGCAGGCAGCGCGAGGGCCTTGGCTTCCTCGACGCTCTGGACCAGCAGAACCGGCCCGGGGACCTGGCCCATCGTGCCCTCGACCTCGGGATGGCCGGCATGGCCGATCAGGATCAGGGTACGGCCCTTGGTGATGTAGCGCTTCCCCTGATTGTGAACTTTCGTGACCAGGGGGCAGGTGGCATTCAGCACCGGCAGGTCGCGGGCGGCAGCCTCCTCCTCGACGCTGCGGGCGACGCCATGGGCACTGAAAACGGTCACGGCCTTCGGCGGAACTTCAGACAGTTCCTCGACGAAGATGGCGCCCTTGGCCTTCAGGCTCTGGACCACGTATTTGTTATGCACGATCTCGTGGCGCACGTAGACCGGCGGCCCGTATTTCTCCAGCGCCCGCTCTACGATCTCGATCGCGCGCACCACACCGGCGCAAAAGCCGCGCGGCTGCGCTAGATAAACTTCCATTGGACGCCCATCACGCAAGTTGCACCAATCCGCTTCATTGTACCTGGCGGCACCCCGATATGGACCCATGCTGCAATATCCGCACCATCGGTTTCACAACCGCGGTAACTCCCCACCCCCATCGGGGGCCTGGTCGCATGCAGGCACAGCACTTTGTGTCAAAAAATCGGCAATAAGGAAAGGTGGCAATGAGCTGCTGGTTCCCGGCAGTTGCCGGTCAAGGTATCATAGTAGTCAACTTACAAGAGCCGGACGGCGACGTTTGTGCCCACCCCTCCGTCACTTTGCCGCCTCAAGTCTCCGGCTATACCGACCCGTCCTCATGATTTTGCCACGGTCTCCCGGCGTTCACATCGAACCTTGTTCCGCTGAGAACCACTCAAAACAGCAATAGGTTTCGCTCCGGAACTCCGATAAACAGCGGGCGTTTCCGGCAAGCTGTTAACACCAGAAAGAAAATACGTGCTGCAAAGCGTAGTCGTTGCCATCGTCAGGGCCTGCACCCGGTTTGCCTCCCTCGTCGTCGTTCTCGGGCTCCTGCTGGCGGTGGGGGCGGGCTATTACACGTCCAAGCACTTTGCCATCAACACCGACATCAACTCGCTGATTGCCCAGAATCTGGACTGGCGCCAGCGCGATCAGCAGTTTGACCGAGCCTTCGATCGCGACGCCACGATCCTCGCGGTTGTTGAGGCCAGGACGCCGGAGATGGTAACCGCGGCGGCTAAGGCGCTGTTTGCCAAGCTCAAGGACGACAAGACCCACTTCCAGTCGATGCAGCAGCTTGGCACCGGCGAGTTCTTCGAGAAGAACGGCCTGTTGTTCCTGCCGACCGAGGAGGTCGCCAAGATCACCAGCCAGTTCGAATCCGCAGCGCCCCTGATCGAGATCATGGCCGGCGATCCCTCGATCCGGGGCCTGACCGGCGCGCTGGAGACCGGGCTTGCCGGCGTCAAGCGCGGCGAGGTCAAGCTCGACAGCACCGAGCGGCCGTTCAACCAGATCGCACAGACGGTCGAGACCGTGCTCAACAAAGGCAATGCGGTCTTCTCCTGGCGCGAGCTCGTCAGCGACGAGCCGCTTAAGGATTCCGACAAGCGGGCCTTCATCGAGTTCAAGCCGATCCTCGACTACAACGCGCTGGAGCCCGGCAAGGATGCCACCGATGCGATCCGCGAGGCGGCGGCGAACCTCAATTTCCCAACCAAATACCAAGCGCGCGTGCGGCTGACGGGTCCAGTGCCGATCGCCAACGAGGAATACGCCACCGTCCAGGAGGGTGCTGTCGTCAACGGCGTTGGCACGGTGCTCGTCGTGCTGTTCATCCTGTGGCTGGCGCTGCATTCGGCCAAGATCATTTTCGCCGTGTTCGTCAATCTCTTCGTCGGCCTCGCGATCACCACCGCCGCCGGCCTGATGATGGTCGGCTCGCTCAATCTGCTGTCGATCGCGTTTGCCGTGCTGTTCGTCGGCCTCGGCGTCGATTTCGGCATCCAGTACAGCGTCCGCTACCGCTCGGAGCGTTACAAGGTCGATGATCTCCGCAAGGCGCTGGTGCTTGCCGCCAGACGCTCCGCGATCCCTTTGTCGCTGGCTGCGATGGCGACCGCAGCCGGCTTCCTCTGCTTCATCCCGACCGATTACAAGGGCATCGCCGAGCTCGGCCAGATCGCCGGCGTCGGCATGCTGGTGGCGTTCATCTCCTCGATCACCGTCCTGCCGGCGCTGCTCAAACTGCTCAACCCGCCCGGCGAGAAGGAGCCGGTGGGCTACGCCTTCCTGGCGCCGCTCGATCATTTCCTGGAGAAGCACCGCGTGTTGGTCGTCGGTGGCACGCTGCTGCTCGCGGTCGCCGGCCTGCCGCTGCTCTATTTCATGAAGTTCGACTTCAACCCGATGAACCTGCGCAATCCGCACGCGGAATCGATCGCGACATTCCTCGACCTGCGCAAGGATCCAAACACCGGCGCCAACGCCATCAACGTGATGGTCACGTCGGAAGAGCAGGCCCAGCAAGTCGAGGCGAGGCTCGAAAAGGTCCCGGAAGTATTGCGGGTGATGTCGCTCAACAGTTTCGTGCCTGAGGACCAGGAGCCCAAGCTGAAGCTGATCGCGCAAGGCGCCAAGGTGCTGAATCCCGCGCTCAATCCGGACCAGGTCGACGCAGCGCCGTCGGACCAGGAGAACGTCGAGTCGCTGAAATCCTCGGTCGAGAATCTCCGCCGGACCGCGGGCGACGCCAAGGGGCCCGGTGCAGTTGCCTCGCGTAGGCTCGCAGACGCCCTGGAGAAGCTCGCCAACTCGGATGAAGCGACCCGCAACAAGGCACAGGATGTGTTCGTTACGCCGATGAAGATTGTGTTCGACCAGCTCAGAAACGCGATGCAGGCCGGGCCGGTGACCCTGAACTCATTGCCACCGGATCTCGTCAGCGCCTGGAAGAGCAAGGACGGCATCATTCGCGTCGAGGCCCAGCCCAAGGGCGATCCGAACGACAACGATACGCTGCGCAAGTTTGCGGCAGCTGTGCTCGCTGCCGAGCCGACCGCCATTGGTGGACCCGTCTCGATCCTGAAATCCGGCGACACCGTGGTGAATGCGTTCATCCATGCCGGCATCTATGCGCTGCTGGTGATCGGCCTGTTGCTGTGGATCACGCTCCGTCGCATTGTGGATGTGCTGATGACGCTGGTGCCGCTGTTGGTTGCAGGTGCAGTGACGCTCGAGATCTGCGTGTTGATCGGCCTGCCGCTGAACTTTGCCAATATCGTCGCGTTTCCGCTGCTGCTCGGCGTCGGTGTCGCGTTCAAGATCTACTATGTCGTCGCGTGGCGGTCCGGCAGGACAAACCTGCTTCAGACCAGCCTGACGCGCGCGATCTTTTTCAGCGCGCTGACGACGGCGACGGCGTTCGGCAGTCTGTGGCTGTCGAGCCATCCCGGCACGTCCAGCATGGGCAAGCTGCTCGCACTTTCTCTGGTGACGACGCTTGCCGCAGTGCTGCTGTTCCAGCCGGCCCTAATGGGCAAACCCCGCAATCTCAGGGAGTAGGCAGATGTCGCCGACCGGGTCCGTGGCGCCTTTCTGACCCGGCTTCGCTGCGGCCGCACTCTTCGGAGCGGCCGCCGTCGGCGCAGGTGCCGCGGCAGCCGGCGCTGGCGCAGACTTGGGCGCCGCACCGGTGGTTTTTGGCGGGCCCTTGGCCATGGCGTTGGCGGTGCTCGGGGGGATCGGCGGACCAACGCGGGTCCAGGTCTCGCCGCCGCACAGGAAGCCCAGCACGCAACCCTTGATCTCGAGCTGGTCGGTGCCATTTGGCGTGATGGTCGCACTATACATCTGACCATCCTTCGCGTTGTAGACCTGACCTTCCCATTGCTCGGCGCCGGGCGTCTTCTTCATGTTGATCAGGGTCGCCATGCCCAGTGTCGGCCTGTTCTTTTTTGAGACATCCGGGTTGTTCTCGTCGCGGCCGCCAGGCTGTTTTTCCCAGGAAACCGCGCCCCACATGCTGTCATTGCATTGCGCGACACGAATATTGGCGACGCCGTCGGCGACCCGCCAGTCGCCGGTCGGATCGGCGGCAAGCGCAGGTGTCAGGCCGGCGTAACCACCTGCCAGTATAATTCCGGTGTAAATGGCCAAACGCATATGTGTTCCTCGGCAGTGCAACATGGTCTAAAGCTGTGCTTGCGAAGATGGTCCGAAAAAGGGCAAAAGGCCGCACAGACCCTTTTCCGTTTGCTGACCGTTTTCAGTTGACGAAGCGGCCCTCAACCGAAGTATGTAGCGGATGAACAGTCCAAATCCAGACATGTCCCAGTTGTTCGCGGACCGTCAGGCCCAGCGCAGCACCCTGCATAATCGGTACCTGAACGAGCAGTTCGTCCGGGTTCTCAAGACCATCGGCTACGACGTCGGCTTCCAGAAGGGGCAGGGGCAGTACCTCTACGATCGCGAGGGGGCACGCTATCTCGACCTCTTGTCCGGCTTTGGCGTGTTTGCGATCGGGCGCAATCATCCTGTCATGCGCGAGGCGCTCAAGAGCGTGCTTGACGCCGATCTGCCCAATCTCGTTCAATTCGACGTCTCGACCCTGGCCGGCGTGCTCGCCGAGCGGCTCCTCAAATACGTTCCCTATCTCGACAAGGCCTTCTTCGCCAATTCCGGCGCAGAATGCGTCGAGGCCGCGATCAAGTTCGCGCGCGGTGCGACCGGGCGCCCCGGCATCGTCTATTGCGCCCACGGCTATCACGGCCTGACCTATGGCGCGCTGTCGCTGACCGGCGATTCGAACTTCCGCACCGGCTTCGAGCCGCTACTGCCGGGTTGCACCTCGGTTCCGTTCAACGATCTCGCCGCGCTCGAGAAGGCCCTGGCCTCGCGCGAGGTCGCTGCCTTCGTCGTCGAGCCGATCCAGGGCAAGGGCGTCAACATGCCCTCCGACGAGTTCCTGCCGGGCGCGGCCGCGCTCTGCAAGAAGTACGGCACGCTGTTCGTCGCCGACGAGATCCAGACCGGCATGGGCCGCACCGGCCGATTCCTCGCGGTCGAGCACTGGAATGTCGAGCCCGACATGGTGCTGTTGTCGAAGTCACTGTCGGGCGGCCACGTTCCCGTCGGCGCCGTGCTGACGCGCAAGAGCATCTTCGACAAGATTTTTAATCAGATGGACCGTGCCGTGGTGCACGGTTCCACGTTCTCCAAGAACGACCTGGCGATGGCCGCAGGTATTGCCACTCTCGATGTGATGGAATCCGAGAAGCTGATCGAGGCTGCTGCCAAGCGCGGCGCGGAGCTTCGTCTCGCGCTTACCCGCATGGTGCCCGGCTACGAGCTGATGAAGGAAGTGCGCGGCAAGGGCCTGATGATCGGCATCGAGTTCGGTCCGCCGAAATCGCTGCGCCTGCGCGCCTCCTGGAACGTGCTGGAGGCCGCCAACAAGGGCCTGTTCTGTCAGCTGATCACGGTGCCGCTGTTCAAGGACCACAAGATCCTGACCCAGGTCGCCGGTCACGGCAGCCACACCATCAAGCTCTTGCCGCCGCTCACCATCACCGAAGAAGACTGCAACTGGATCGAACGCGCCTTCGACGACGTCATCGCCGGCAGCCACAAGGTCCCCGGCGCGATCTGGTCGCTCGGCAAGACGCTCGTGGACAACGCGGTGCGGCGGTCGGCGTAGATGATGCCGTAGCCCGGATGGAGCGTAGCGAAATCCGGGATTCCAAAAACAGGCAAGATCCCGGATTGTGCTGCGCTCCATCCGGGCTACGAGCCCGGCTCACCCCTCCACGTTCGCCTTCATCGCCGCCTCGAACTTGTCGACGAACTCGCTGAGTTCGTCGCCGCCGATGTCGCTGACGGCCCAGAAGTTCAGGCCGCGCTCGCCCCAGCGGCGGCAGTTGAAGCCCTGCATGGTCTGCGTCTTCGGTGGCCGATGCTCGGTGCTCGCGGTCTGCGATACGAACAGGTTGATGATGTGCTGCCGGCGCTTGTAGACGACCGCGCCGATGGCGCGCGCATCGATATAATCGAGCCGGCCGCCGACCAGCGTAAAGCCTTGCGCGGTGAGGTCGATCACCGGCGGGGCGACGTCGAGCTTGCCGTTGAACCACGGCTTGACGGTGTGCTGGTCGGTCGAGACCACGTCGATGAGATGGCCCGCCTGGAGCGAACGCAGATGCGCGGAGACGACCTCCGAGAGGATGCGCTGCTGGTCGTCCTGGCGCAGCACGACAGCGACCACGCCTGAGGCGGCGAGTGCGGAGACCGCCGAACCCATCGCAAAGCCGCGCAGCACCGAGCGTCGGCTGGGCTGCGGCCGCGCTTGCGGGATCGACGCCTCGATACGAGTCCGGAGGCTAGCAGGCGCGCTGTAGCGCAGGTTGGTGTCGGCCAGTACGCGCTTCATCTCTCGCTGGGCCGCGAACTCGGCCGCGCAGGCCGGGCAGGCGGCGATATGGGCTTCGACCTCGCGCGCGTGGCCGGCATCAAGCTCGTTGTCGAGCAGCGCGTGAAGCAGGATTTTTGCTTCGTCGCAGGTCATCTCAAATGCTCCTCTTCCGCCGTCCAGGCCGCGCGCAGCATGGCGCGGGCGCGGGCGAGACGGGACATCACGGTGCCGACGGGCGCGCCGACTGCTTCGGCAATTTCACGATAGGACAGGTTGTTGATCTCCCGCAGCACGAAGGTTTCCTTGAACGGCTCGGCGAGCGCGTCGATCATCTTGCGGATGGCGCCGGCGTCGCGAGTGCGTAGCACCTCGGTCTCCGGACTCGCCTCGCTCTCCTGCCACATCGGCGTCTGGTCGGCCGCTCCCGGCGTATCCTCGATCGCGGCGTGCGAATGCGCCCGTCTTGCATATTCGGCATTGCAGACATTGCGCAGGATCGCGAACAGCCACGGCTTCATCGCCGGCCCGCGATAGCTGTCAAAGTGCTTCAGCGCGCGCAGATAGCATTCCTGCACCGCGTCCTCCGCGTCGGAGGCGTCGCGCAGGAGATAGCGTGCGAGCGTGTAGACGTCGTCGAGATAGGGCAGTGCCGCCTCGCGGAAGCGCTGCGCCTTCTGCAAATCGTCGCTGACGGGCATCGCCTCTCGCTTTGCCTCTTGCTGCGTTTGGTACGTCGTTTCGTGTTTCGCGTCGTTCTGGGGCCTGACCGAAGGCGCGCGAGCCCGGCCGGTGTGCGACCACCGGCCGGGCAAGACAGAGATGCCTTGGTTGGAGACGTTACTCAACCTTGATCATCCCGGTCATGTGCGGGTGCAACGAACAAAAATACTTGTAGTCGCCCGCATCGGTGAAGGTGAACGTGAACTTGTCGTCGGTATCCAGGGTTTTCGACCGGAACTTGCCGGCCGACACCACTGTGTGCGGGATGTCGTCCCGGTTGGTCCAGGTCACGGTCGTGCCGAGCTTGATCTTGAGCTCTGCCGGCTGGAAGACGAAATTGTCGATATGCACCTCCATGGCGTTCTCGTCGGCACGGGCTGTCGCGACGGGGAGCAGGATGGCCGCGGCCACAGCGACGGAAAAGTCGCGGCGATTGAGTGTCTTCATGGTCAGCTTCTCTTCAACCTTGGATCAACCTTGGAGCGGCGTGTCGATGATGGCGAGCCGCTGCTCGTTCTGCTTGAAGTTGACGCTGGCGACCCCGAGCATCGATCGGAGCTTGGCGTCCTCGACCTTCATCGGTCCGGGCGAGGGGGCGGTGCCGGGCGCCGGCTGCGGGAAGGCGGTGGAGCGCGCGGTGTGGAAGGTGACGTTGCCCTCGACCTTCTGCATCACCTGATGGATATGGCCGTTGAGCACGGTGACCGAGCCAAAACCCTTGACGTATTCGAGCGCGCGGCCGCCGTCCTCGGTGCCCCAGCCCCATTCCGGGTAGACGGTCCAGAGCGGGATATGGGCGAACAGCACGATCGGCGTCGACTTCGACTTGCCGCGGAGATCGTCCTCGAGCCAGGCGAGCTGCTCGGTGCCGAGATTGCCGAGACCGCCGGCCTTGAGATCGACGACGTTGACGAGCCCGATGAAGTGCACGCCGCCGGCGTCGAAGGAGTACCATCCCTGTCCCTTGGTGCCGCGGCCGTAACGATCGCGATAGAACTTCACCTCCTCGTCGAGGAAGTCATGCTCGCCGGGCACGTAGTGCACATCCAGCTTGGACTGCGAGATGATGCGGTCGGCGTTGTCGAACTCGGAGGCCTTGGACAGATGGGTGATGTCGCCGGTGTGGATCATGAACGACGGCTTGGCTGGCATCGCATTGATCTTGCCCACGGCTTCCTCAAGCGTGCCGAGCGCATTGGGATTCGCCGGCTTGTCGAAGCCGACATGGCTGTCGCTGATCTGGAGGAAGGTCATGCCGGGCGCGGCGGCAGTTGCGGCCTCAGCGGAATCGATGATGCCAAGCGAGCGCGGCACGCCGCCGGTGATGGTCCAGAGCACCCCGGTGCCGGCCCATGTCATGCATTCGAGCACCTTGCGCCGGCTGACGCCGTCGTCCCCGTGATCGTGTCCGCTCATCGCAACGTCTCCTTTGGCCCGGGATTGGGCTTCGGGGAGGTGATCGGGGGAGGGGGAGATTTATTCCAGGAAGCGATGACGTTTTCGTGATGTGCCGGGAATGTAGCCCGGATGGAGCGAAGCGTAATCCGGGACCATCCGGGCTACGTTGACTTCGCATCCTCCAAAATCATCGCAGCTCCCTTCTCGGCGATCATCGCCGTCGGCGTGTTGGTGTTGCCCGAGGTGATCGTCGGCATGATCGAGGCATCGACGACGCGTAGGCCGCCGAGGCCATAGAAGCGCAGGCGTTCGTCGACCACGGCCATGGGATCGTTCGCCGATCCCATCTTGGCCGTGCCAACGGGATGGAAGATGGTGGTGCCGATGTCACCGGCGGCTTTTGCCAGCGAGGCGTCGTCATCGCCGACCGTCGGTCCGGGCAAATATTCAGTGGGGCGATACTTCGCGAGCGCCTTTTGCTGCATCAAGCGGCGCGTGGTGCGGATCGCGTCGGCGGCGACCTGGCGGTCGTCGTCGGTCGACAGATAGTTCGGCGCGATGATCGGCTTGTCGTCCGGGCTCGCCGAGCGCAGCCGCACGGTGCCGCGCGAGGTCGGCTGGAGATTGCAGGCGCTGACCGTTATCGCCGGGAAGCGGTGCAAGGGATCGCCGAACTTGTCGAGTGACAGCGGTTGCACGTGGAACTGGATGTTGGCGCGCGCGCGCGTTGCGTCAGACCGCGTGAAGATGCCGAGCTGCGACGGCGCCATGGTCAGCGGACCACGGCGGCGGAAGGCATAGTCGAGACCCATCAGGCCGCGGCGGAACAGGTTGTAGTAGGTCTCGTTCAGGGTTCGCACGCCCTCGACCTTGTAGATCGCGCGCTGCTGGAGGTGGTCCTGCAGATTGCGCCCCACGCCGGGCTTGTCCATCACGATGTCGATGCCGAGCGGAGACAGCCAGTCGGCCGGCCCGATGCCGGAGCGATGCAGCACCTGCACCGAGCCGATCGAGCCCGCGGAGAGGATCACCTCGCGTTTTGCACGTGCCTCGACGATCTCGCCGTTCTGGAAGAAGCGCACGCCGACGGCGCGGCCCTGTTCGATGATCAGGCGGTCGACCAGCACATGCTTTTCGAGCCGAAGATTGCGACGCCTCAAGGCCGGCTTGAGGAAGCCGCGCGCCGACGACCAACGTCGGCCGCGCTTCTGGTTGACGTGGAAATAGCTGGTGCCCTCGTTGTCACCGGTGTTGAAGTCAGGAATGCGCTTGATGCCCATCTCCTCGGCTGCATCGCCGACGGCGTCGAGAACATCCCAGGACAGCCGCGGCGCCTCGATGCGCCAGCCGCCGCCGGCGCCGTGATGCTCGCTGGCGCCGAGGAAGTGGTCTTCCAGCCGCTTGAACAGCGGCAGCACGTCATCGTAGCCCCAGCCGGTCAAGCCGAGCTGGCGCCAGTGATCGTAATCGGCAGCCTGGCCGCGCATCGAGATCATGGCGTTGATCGCCGAGCAGCCGCCGATCACCTTGCCGCGGGGATAGGCGAGCGAGCGGCCATTCAGGCCGGGCTCGGCCTCGGTCTTGAACATCCAGTCCGAGCGCGGATTGCCGATGGCAAAGAGATAGCCGACCGGAATGTGGAACCAGATCCAGTTGTCGTCACCCCCGGCCTCGAGAATGAGGACTCGGTTTGCTGATACGGCCGACAGCCGGTTGGCAAGGATGCAGCCGGCCGTGCCGGCGCCGACGACAATGTAGTCAAACTCACCTTCGAGCTGCCTTGGCATTCCGCTTCCCACCCGAACGGCGTCATGCCCGGGCTTGTCCGGGGCATCCACGCGCTTTCAGTCCTAATAGGCAGACGTGGCTGG
>NZ_LJYG01000102.1:87927-95519 GCF_001440035.1 Bradyrhizobium manausense
GGACAAGCCCGGCCATGACGAGAGGACAGGGCTACCCTCAATCTGCGGCAGTTAGGTGGACTGGCGCTTGCATGGTAGACGGGCTTGTATTTTCAACAGAGCCCGAGACCCTTCATGCCCATCGTGAACCGCGTCGCCGACCTTCAACCCGATATCCAGGCCTGGCGGCGGGACATCCACCAGCACCCCGAGCTGCTCTACGATGTCCACCGCACCGCAGCATTCGTGGCGGATCGCCTGCGCGAGTTCGGCTGCGACGAGGTTGTGACCGGCATTGGCCAGACCGGCGTGGTCGGCGTGATCAAGGGCAAAAAGCCCGCCGGCGAGGGGCTCAAGGCGATCGGCATGCGCGCCGACATGGACGCGTTGCCCGTCGACGAGCAGACCAACCTGCCTTACGCCTCGAAGACTCCGGGCAAGATGCACGCCTGCGGCCACGACGGCCACACCGCAATGCTGCTAGGGGCCGCACGCTATCTCGCCGAGACCCGCAATTTCGCCGGCAACGCCGTCGTGATCTTCCAGCCGGCCGAGGAGGGCGGCGCCGGCGGAGCGGCGATGGTCAAGGACGGCATGATGGAGCGCTTCGGCATCGAGCAGGTCTACGGCATGCACAACGGCCCCGGCATTCCGATCGGCTCCTTCGCGATCCGGCCCGGCCCGATCATGGCGTCGACCGACGAGGTCGATTTCATGATCGAGGGCCTCGGAGGCCATGCCGCGCGTCCGCACAAATGCGTCGATTCCGTTCTCGTGGGTGCGCAGCTGATCACCGCCTTGCAGTCGATCGTCTCGCGCAGCGTCGATCCCCTGGAATCGGCCGTGATCTCGATCTGCGAATTCCACGCCGGCAATGCCCGCAACGTCATTCCGCAAACGGCGACGTTGCGGGGCACGATCCGAACGCTGACGCCTGATGTGCGCAAGCTGGTCGAGAAGCGGGTGCGCGAAGTCGTGGCTGGCGTCGCCCAGATCACCGGCGCAAAGATCGACCTGCACTACAAGCGCGGTTATCCCGTCGTGAACAATCACGTCGCGCAGACCGAGGTAGCGATGCGTATCGCGAGGCAAGTCGCGGGCGATACCAATGTGGTGGAGATGTCGCCGATGATGGGCGGCGAGGATTTTGCCTACATGCTGGAAGCGCGCCCCGGTGCCTTCATCTTCTGCGGCAACGGCGACAGCGCCGGCCTGCATCACCCCGCCTACAATTTCAACGACGAGGCGATCGTGTTCGGCACGTCCTACTGGGTCAAGCTGGTCGAGGAGCAGCTCGCAGCGTCATGACGCGCTGAGCTGAGGCACAACCGGAAAGGGCCCATGCATGGCACGGGCCCTTTTTGTTGGCATGTGTCTCGCGGCTCAGAACACGTGCGAGAACAGGTAGTACAGCACGCCCGAGATGATCATCGCGGCCGGCAGGGTCAGCACCCAGGCCATGGCGATGTTGCGGATCGTCGCCCATTGCAGGCCCGAGCCGTTGGCGGCCATGGTGCCGGCGATGCCCGATGACAGCACGTGGGTGGTCGAGACCGGCAGGCCGTAGACGTCGGCGGCGGCGATGGTGGCGGCCGCGGTGATCTCGGCGCAGGCGCCTTGCGCATAGGTCAGGTGCGTCTTGCCGATCTTCTCGCCGACGGTGACGACGATGCGCTTCCAGCCGACCATGGTGCCGAGACCAAGCGCGATGGCGACCACGATCTTCACCCAGCCGGGGATGAACTTCGTCGCGCTGTCGAGCGAGCCCTTGTAGGCGTTGAGCACGGCGACGTCGGCGGCGCTGAGCTCGGCTTCCTTGTCCTTCATCAGGAAGCGCAACGCTTCCGATGCGAGGTACATGTCGTTGCGGGTATTGCCGACGAGGTCGGCGGGCACCTTGGCGAGCGAACCGTAGGTGCTCACCTGCTTGGCGATGTCGCGCACCAGCACGGCGAGCGACGGGAACGTACCGCCAGTGACCTCGCGCTGCGCGACATAGTTGGTCACGGCCGGTCGCGGATTGCCGATCACGCTGTAGCCGGCGGCCTTGCCCTCGATGATCTTGCTGGCGGCTTCCGAGTTCTGGATGAACGCGGCGATCTGGCTTTCCGGCAGCGCGCGGTTGAGCGCATAGGCGGTCGGCACCGTGCCGATCAGGATCAGCATGATCAGGCCCATGCCCTTCTGACCGTCATTGGAGCCGTGGAAGAAGCTCACCAGCGTGCAGGTGAGGATGAGGATGCCGCGGATCCACCACGGCGGCGGCTGGTCGCCCTTCGGCTCGCCGAACAGAGCGGGCGTGGCGCGCAGCAGCACGGTGCGCAGGATCAGCAGCAGTCCGGCGGCGAGCGCGAAGCCGAACAGCGGCGACAGCAGCAGCGCCTTGCCGATATTGGTGGCCTGGGTCCAGTCGACGCCGGAGGTGCCGCTGCGGCCATGCAGAACCGCGTTCATGATGCCGACGCCCATGATCGAGCCGATCAGGGTGTGCGAGCTCGAGGCCGGCAGGCCGAAATACCAGGTGCCGACGTTCCAGATGATGGCGGCGATCAGCAGCGCGAACACCATCGCGAAGCCCGCGCTGGAGCCGACCTGGAGGATCAGTTCGACCGGCAGCAGCGAGACGATGCCGAACGCGACCGCGCCCGAGGACAGCAGCACGCCGAACAGGTTGAACATGCCGGACCACACCACGGCGACATGGGCGGGCAGCGAGCGGGTGTAGATCACGGTTGCCACGGCGTTGGCCGTATCGTGGAAGCCGTTCACGAACTCGAAGCCGAGTGCGATCAGGAGCGCGACGAAGAGCAGGAGGAACGGAGCGAAGGTCTTGACCTGGGCGCCGGAGGCATCGACGTCGACCCAGATGCTGTAGGCGACGAGGAGCAACGCGGCAGCGATCACGCCCATATAGATCACGCCGGTGAGCGGATGAAATCCACGATTGAGGTCTGGCCCCTTACCCAAGGCAGGCTCGATCGAGCCCGGCAAAGCAACGTCACTCATTGGAAATTCTCCTGTCCCATGGCCCCGATTTTGCGCGCGGCATGTGACAGGCGGTTGAAATGGCGGGNTTCTCTACGGCCTGTTGCTGTGCATCGGCGCCGCCTCAGGCGGCGCGCGGGGCTTTCTTCTGCAACGCGGCGGCGATCTTCAGGTCTTCGACAAAGCGCTGATATTCCATCACCTTCGCCTCGGGATCAGGCAGCCGCAGCAAATAGGACGGATGCACCGTCACCAGAGCCTTGCGTCCGTCGGTGAGGTCTATGAGCCGGCCGCGGGTCTTGCCGATGGGCGTGATCTTGCCGAACACGCTTTGCGCGGCGGTCGCGCCCATCGCCACGATGAGATTGGGCTGGATTGCCGAAACTTCCCGCTCGTACCATTGCCTGCAGGCTTTGATCTCTGGTGTTGCCGGCTTCTGGTGCAGGCGGATCTTTCCGCGCGGCACGAATTTGAAGTGCTTCACGGCGTTGGTGACATAGACCTTCTTGCGGTCGACGCCGGCCTCCGCAAGCGCACGGTCGAGCATCTGGCCGGCCGGGCCGACGAAGGGATGGCCGGCGAGGTCCTCCTTGTCGCCGGGCTGCTCGCCGACCAGCATGATGGTGGCGTTCTCAGGGCCTTCGCCGAACACTGTCTGCGTTGCATTCTTGTAGAGCGGGCAGGCGCGACAATGCGCAGCCTCTTCGCGAAGCGTTTCGAGATCGTCGGCGGCAGGTTTACGTTTCATCGGAGCCTCCGGCCGTTTCTGAGGCTTGTGCGGATCGGTTGCGGCGTTGGCGATCATGGCGCCGGTCATGCGCTCGGCGTCCTCGATCAAGGGCTTAATGATCGAGGCCTCGGGCAGGTTCCTCCAGTATTTCTTCGGCATCTCCGTCTGCATCGCTTTCACCTTCAGGCGTGCCGGATTGAAGATGCTGGCGTAATAGCGCCGCCAGGTTTCCTCCAGCCGGTCTTCGCCCGGCGCGTCGCTCTTGCTCGCGCCCGGCGTGAACGAGAGCGCATGGCCGTCCCAATGCGCGCAGAGATCGGGCGTCAGGATCGACCAGGGCATGTCGGCAAAGCGTCTTGCGAAGAACGGCGCCGCGCGTTCGACGATGTGATGTTCCGGCTCGAACCAGGCAACGTAATGGGCGTCGCGCTCGCGGCCGATCTCGCGAAAGCGCACGAAGGCGTGCATTTTGTGCTCGTCGCGATGGACCGCGCGTGCCATCGCCGTGACCAGCGCAACATCAGGATCGGTCGCGACCTCGATCAGATCGTGATGGTCCTTCAGCCGCCAGAGCAGCCGATAGAGGATCGCAAAGCGCTTGCGATCGCGATGCAGGATTGCTGATTTTGCGAGATCGACGAATTTGCCTGATACATTGAACGTGCCGTCATTCACTTCGAGGATCGGCGAAGGTGCGGGCGGCGCAAACAACTCCGCTTCGCCGCCTTGCACGGCCCAGGTGACGTCGGTGGGCCGCACATGATGAAGCACGAGGCTGCGGGCGGCTTTGCGCCAGCCGTCGAAATCGGTTTCGCTGTCGAGGGTCATGTACTGCATCAGAATCCAAACCCCAATTGCGTTGCTTTCGGCTTAAATCGTTCGATCAGTCCGGCAGCATCGAGACGATGCGGCGAAGGGCGGTGATCGCTGAGAACGATGAACGGCAGCGCCTTGTGCTTGGGCACGTGCAGCCGCGCCAGGTCGGAGAGGCGGATCGTGGTGGTGCGCCGCGTCGCGATGATGCGCTCGACCGCCTTGGTGCCGAAGCCCGGCACCCGCAGCAGCTCCTCGCGGCTGGCGCGGTTGACGTCGAGCGGGAAGCGGTCGCGATGGCGCAGCGCCCAGGCAAGTTTCGGATCGATATCGAGCGGCAGCATGGCGCTGTCGTCAACGATCTCCGCAACGTCGAAACCGTAGAACCGCATCAGCCAGTCGGCCTGGTAGAGCCGGTGCTCGCGCAGCAAGGGCGGCTGCACCAGCGGCAAGGCGCGGCTGGCATCGGGGATCGGGCTGAAGGCGGAGTAGTAGACGCGCCGCAGCCGGTAGGAGCCGTAGAGATTGGCGCTGGTGTGGAGGATGGTGTGATCGTTGGCGCTGTCGGCGCCGACGATCATCTGCGTGCTTTGGCCGGCCGGCGCGAAACGCTGCGGTCTTGCCTTTGTTTTTGCGTTACGGCCTTCCTCGGCCTCGTCGAGCTTCAGCCGCAGCCGGCCCATGGTGCGGCGGATCGCGCGCACGTCTTTCTCGGGCGCGAATTGCTGCAGGCTCGCGGCTTCAGGCATCTCGATGTTGATGGAGAGACGGTCGGCATATTTGCCGGCCTCCGCGATCAGCGCATCGTCAGCTTCCGGAATTGTCTTGAGATGGATGTAGCCGCGGAAGTGATGCTCCTCGCGCAGCTTTCGCGCGACGCTCACCACTTGCTCCATCGTGTAGTCGGGGCTGCGGATGATGCCGGAGGAGAGAAACAGTCCCTCGATGTAATTGCGCCGGTAGAAGTCCAGCGTCAGCTTGACCAATTCGTCGATGGTGAAGCGGGCGCGCGGCACGTTGGAGGAGGCGCGGTTGACGCAATAGAGGCAATCGTAATTGCAGGCGTTGGTGAGCAGCACCTTGAGCAGCGAGATGCAGCGTCCGTCCGGCGCGTAGGAATGGCAGATGCCCATGCCCGGCGCAGTCGAGCCCATGCCCTTGCCGTCGCTGGAATCCCGCTTCTCGGTGCCGCTGGAGGCGCAGGAGGCATCGTACTTGGCGGCATCCGCGAGAATTTCCAGCTTGCGTTGTATGTCCATGTTTGAATCTCTTTGATTTCGCTCATGAATCTTTGGCGCGCCAATTCGATTGACTCTTCGGCTGCCGTTAGCTTTATATTAGAACATATCATGAACAAATGAGCCAGCCGTTGGTTCTTCTTTTGAAAGCCACGGCATCAATCTTTGAGGAGCGGCGAGCATGAGCGGCGCACGCACGAGCGCGCTTGCGACCTTGCGCAGCCAGATCGAACGGATCGAGACAGCGGAGGTCGTGCATCATCAGGACCGCGTCGCGCTTGGTCACAGTGAGGTCGATCGCGCCTTGAAAGGCGGGCTCGCGCGCGCGGCGATCCACGAGGTGTTTTGCGAAGGGCGTCAGGGCGCGGCCGGGACCGGCTTTGTCACCGGGCTTGCGGGCCGCGTCACGACGCAGCGGCCGCTATTGTGGGTGCGGCAGGATTTCTCGGAGATCGAGACCGGCGCGCTGTCGATGAGCGGGCTCGCCGAGCTCGGCCTCGATCCGCGCCGCGTGGTGATGGTGCGTGCGGCTGACGTGGAAAGCGCGCTGCGCACCTCGGCCGATGCGCTCGCCTGCGATGCGCTCGGCGCCGTCGTGCTCGAGCTCTGGGGCGAGATCAGACAGTTCGACCTGGTGGCGAGCCGCAAGCTGACGCTGGCTGCGCAAGGCTCAGGCGTCACTGGCCTGTTGCTGCGGATGGCGGCGCAGCCGCTGCCGTCGACCGCGGAGACGCGCTGGATGCTGCGCGCGGCGCATTCACCGCCAGGATCGGTTTGGGATGTCTGGGGCGCGCCGCGCTTCGATGTCGAGCTGTTGCGCAATCGTCATGGCCCGTGTGGCCGGTGGATCATGGAATGGAAATGTGATGAGTGCCAGTTCAGTGAACCGTCGACGTATCCTCAGCCTGTGGCTGCCGCGCCTGCCCATCGACCGGATCCAGCGGTTCTTCAGCAGCGCCGGGCTGGGTAAGAATAACAATGAGCCGAACATTGTCGTCATCAAGGACGTCAATGCATTGGTAATCCATGCGCTGGACGAGGCCGCAGAGCGCCTCGGCCTGTATATCGGCCAACCGCTGGCCAATGCGAGGGCGATGTGCCCAGATTTGAAAGTGTTCGACGCCGATGTCGTGGCTGATGCGAAGACGCTCAGCGACATCGCCGATTGGTGCGACCGCTTCACGCCGCTGGTGGCGCTCGATCCGCCGCATGGGCTGTTCCTTGATATCACCGGCTGCGCGCATCTGTTCGGCGGCGAGGCTGCCTTGTTGCAGACGCTGGTCCGGGCCCTCGGTCGACAAGGCTTTGCCGTCAGTGCGGCCATCGCCGGCACCTCGGTCTGCGCGCGCACGCTGACGCGGCAGGCCACGGGCAGCATTGTTGCCGATGGCGAAGAGGCGGCGGCGATCGAGCGGTTTCCGGTGTCCGCGCTCGGTGCGGACGAAGCGATCACCACCGGCCTGCGCCGCGCCGGCCTGAAAACCATCGGCGATGTCGCATCGCGCAACGCCTCCGAAATCACCGCACGCTTCGGCGCGCGGTTTTCCACGCTGCTCGCGCATGCGCTGGGGCAGGGCGATGCGCCGATCAGCCCGCGCAAGCCGCTGCCCGATTACATCGTGGAAAAACGCTTTGCCGAGCCGATCGCGACCGACACCATGATCGCGATGACGCTGTCGCGGCTCGCTGACACGTTGATCGCGTCCATGGAGAAGCAGGGCAAGGGCGCGCGGCGGCTGGAAGCTGCGTTCTTCCGCACCGACGGCGTGGTGCGCGCGATCATGGTCGAGACCGGGCGTCCGGTGACGCGAAGCGCCGTCATTGACCGGCTGTTCCGCGAACGGCTC
>NZ_LJYG01000102.1:95549-126805 GCF_001440035.1 Bradyrhizobium manausense
GCGAGCCGCACCGAGATCGTGGTGCAGGAGCAGCGCGATCTCGATGCCCATGTCCATGACAATGACGAGCTCGCCGCTTTGATCGACCGCATTGCCGCGCGGATCGGCGGAAAGCGCGTCGTCGTGCATCTGCCGCAGGATACCCATATCCCCGAGCAGGCGGTGCTGGCCGCGCCAGCCCAGCATCATCTCGCTGCCGCCATGCAGGCCGAATGGCCAGATCGTGCCGAGGGCGAGCCGCCGCTGCGACCCCTCAGGCTGTTCGACAAGCCCGAGCCTGTCACCGTGCCGTTCGCGACCGTGCCTGACGGGCCGCCGCATCAATTCACCTGGCGGCGCGCGAAACATGCGGTGGTGCGGGTGGAAGGACCCGAACGCATCGCGATGGAATGGTGGCGGCAGGACGGCAAGCAGCTGACCCGGGACTATTTCCGCATCGAGGATGCCGAAGGCCTGCGCTTCTGGATTTTTCGCGACGGTCTTTATGAAGGGGAGGTGTTCGACGCCGACGGCGAGCCCGCTCCGCCTCGCTGGTATGTGCACGGTCTCTTCGCATGAACATTCCTGCCTATGCCGAGATCGGCATCACCACCAATTTCTCCTTCCTGCGCGGCGGATCGGATCCGCGCGCCTATGTGCATCAGGCCAGCAAGCTCGGCATCCCCGCGATCGGCATTGCCGACCACAACACGCTCGCCGGCGTGGTGCGGGCCTGGAACGAGCTCGGCAATGACAAGGTGCTGCACAAGCCAAAGCTGCTGATCGGTGCGCGCATCGTCTTCATCGACGGCACACCCGACATTTTCGTCTATCCGCGCGATCGCGCCGCCTATGGCCGGCTCTGCCAGCTCCTGACCCGTGGCAAGCGCGGCGACGACATCACCCGGATCGAGAAGGGCGAGTGCCATCTCGGCTTCGCTGATCTCTTGGAGTTTGCGGAAGGCCAGCTCCTGATCCTGACGTTGTCGCACCGGTTCGATGATGAGCAAGCGCTGGATGTGCTTGCAAAGCTGAAAGCAAGCCGCGCCGAGGGCGTGTGGCTGGCGGCGAGCCTGATCTATCGCGGCGACGATCGCCGCCGCCNGGCTCGACGATCTCGCCGCCAAAGCAAAAGTGCCGCTGCTCGCGACCAACGAGGTGCTTTATCACGATCCCGGCCGCCGTCCGCTCCAGGACGTGCTCACCTGTATCCGGGAAAAGACCACGATCGAGGCGGTCGGACGCAAGCTGGAAGCCAATGCCGAGCGCTTTCTGAAGACGCCCCGCGAAATGGCGCGGCTGTTCCGTGATGTCCCAGAGGCGATCTCGGAGACCATGCGTTTTGCGGACAGGATCGAGTTCTCGCTCGACCAGCTCAGATACCAATACCCTGATGAGCCGGTGCCGCCGGGCAAGACCGCGCAGGGACATCTGGAGGATCTGACCTGGGCAGGCGTCGACAAATATTTTGGCGGCAAGATCGACGACAAGCTGCGTGCAACGCTCAAGAAAGAGCTCGCGCTGATATCAGAGCTGAAATACGCGCATTACTTCCTCACCGTGCACGACATCGTCCATTACGCGCGCAGCCAGAACATTCTGTGCCAGGGGCGGGGATCGGCGGCGAATTCGGCCGTCTGCTACGTGCTCGGCATTACCTCGGTCGATCCGACCAAGGTCGATCTGTTGTTCGAGCGTTTCATCTCCAAGGAGCGGCTGGAGCCGCCCGATATCGACGTCGATTTCGAGCATTCGCGGCGTGAGGAGGTGATGCAATATGTCTATCGCCGCTATGGCCGCCACCGCGCCGCGATCATCGCCACCGTCATCCACTACCGCCCGCGCAGCGCCATCCGCGACGTCGGCAAGGCGCTCGGCCTGACCGAGGACGTTACCGCTGCGCTCGCCGACACCGTCTGGGGCAGCTGGGGCAAGGGCCTCAACGACATGCAGGTCCGGCAGGCCGGGCTCGATCCGCAAAATCCCATGATCAACCTTGCGGTCGAGCTTGCGACCGAGCTGATCGAATTCCCGCGCCATCTGTCCCAGCATGTCGGCGGCTATGTGCTGACCCAGGACCGGCTCGACACCTATGTGCCGATCGGCAATGCGGCGATGGACGATCGCACCTTCATCGAATGGGACAAGGACGACGTCGATGCACTCAATATGATGAAGGTCGACGTGCTGGCGCTGGGCATGCTGACCTGCATCCGGAAATGTTTCGATCTGATCGACCAGCACAAGGGCAAGCGTTGGGTTCTTGCGACCGTTCCGCAGGATGACCCCAAGGTTTACGACATGCTGTGTGCCGGCGAGTCGCTCGGCGTGTTCCAGGTCGAGAGCCGCGCCCAGATGAACATGCTGCCGCGCCTGAAGCCGCGGACCTTCTACGATCTCGTCATCGAAGTCGCGATCGTGCGCCCGGGGCCGATCCAGGGCGACATGGTGCATCCCTATTTGCGGCGTCGGAACAATCTGGAGAAGGTGACTTATCCCTCGCCATCACCCGAGCATGGTCCCGCGGACGAGCTCTACAAGGTGCTGCACAAGACCAAGGGCGTGCCCCTGTTCCAGGAACAGGCGATGCGCATCGCGATCGAGGCGGCGAAATTCACCCCCGAAGAAGCCAATGGCCTGCGCCGCTCGATGGCGACTTTCCGCAATGTCGGCACCATCGGCCAGTACGAGGAGAAGCTGATCGGCAACATGGTCGCGCGCGGCTATGATGTCAACTTCGCCAGAAGCTGCTTTGACCAGATCAAGGGTTTTGGCTCCTACGGTTTTCCGGAGAGCCATGCCGCGAGCTTTGCGCAGCTCGTCTACATCTCCTCGTGGCTGAAATATCATCATCCCGACGCATTCTGCTGCGGCCTGTTGAACTCGCAGCCGATGGGCTTTTACGCGCCTGCGCAGATCGTCGGCGATGCCCGCAAGAACGGCGTCGAGGTCCGTGAGATCGATGTGTCCTACAGCTTTGCGCAGAACACGCTGGAGAATACTGACGGCAGATATTGCGCGGTGCGTCTCGGCTTTCGCCAGATCGACGGCTTTCATTGGCTGGATGAGGATGAAGAGAGGCTGAAACGCTTGCAGCTGTCATTCCGGGGCACGCGAAGCGTGAACCCGGAATCTCGAGATTCCCAGGTGCGAAAGTGCGCACCAGAGTTCGACGCTGGCGCGTCGCCCCGGAATGACAAAAAAGAAGACTGGGCCGACCGCATCATCAAGGCGCGCAACCGCCGTCCCTTCACCTCGCTCGAAGACTTTGCCCGCGACACGGGTCTGCCCAAGCGCGCACTGATCCTGCTCGCCGATGCCGACGCGTTCCGCTCGCTCGGGCTCGACCGCCGCGAGGCGCTGTGGCAGGTGCGACGCCTGCCTGACGACGTGGCGCTGCCGCTGTTCGAAGCAGCCACCGCGCGCGAGCAGCCGGACGAGCACGCAAAACCGCTCCCCGTGATGCCGCGTCCCGAACAGGTCGTTGCCGACTATCAGACCATCCGGCTGTCACTCAAAGGCCACCCGATGGAATTCCTGCGCGAGATGTTTTCGCGCGAGCGCATTGTCGCCTGCAAGGAGATCAGCCACGAGAACGAACGGCGGCGCGTTCGCTGTGCCGGTGTGGTGCTGGTGCGGCAGCGGCCGGGCAGCGCCAGCGGCGTCGTGTTCATGACGCTGGAGGACGAAACCGGCATCGCCAATGTCGTGGTCTGGCCCAAGGTCATGGAGCAGTATCGCAAGGAGGTGATGGGCGCGCGCCTCATCGAGGTTCAGGGCTACATCCAGAGCAGCCCCGAAAAGGTGACGCATCTGATCGCGCAGCGCATGATCGACCGCTCGCACGATCTGGTCGGCCTCGCCAACGATGCGCTGAGCCGCAAGCATCCGGTGCCATCAGGCGTGACTGTGGTCGAGCCGCTCAACGACGACCGGCGCGACCACGCCGATATGCCGGCGCAAAAAATCCGCCACCCCCGTAACGTCCGCATCCTGCCGCCGTCGCGGGATTTCCATTGAGGTGGGGCGCGGTGCTGCCTCACGCTCAGCTGCCGTAGGGTGGGCAAAGGCGCGTAAGCGCCGTGCCCACCATTCTTCGTTTTTGCGGGAAGTGGTGGGCACGCTTCGCTTTGCCCACCCTACAAGTTGTTTGATGCCGCGCTTCCCTAAAAATTCACCCGGTTCGAGATCGCGCCATCCACGACGAGGTTCGACCCCGTCGTGAATCCCGATACCGGGCTTGCCAGAAACACCGCTGCGTTCGCGATCTCCTGCGGCGTCGCCATGCGCCCGGTCGGGTTGCGCTTCATCGCGTCGTTGTAACGCTCGGGCATGTTCTTCTCGATCATCTCCCAGACGCCCCCCTTGAAATAGACCGTGCCGGGCGAGACGACATTCACGCGGATCTTCTTCTTGGCGTATTGCCGCGCCAGACCTTTCGCCATGTGGATCAGCGCCGCCTTGATCGGACCGTAGGAGCTGGCGAGATCGGCCTGCGCCGCCGAGATCGAGGAGATGATGACGAAGGCGGCATCACCGCTCTTCTCGCCGCTGGCCTCGAGGAACGGCCGTGCCGCGTCGAATGCATGCACGGCGCCGAGCACGTCGAGCCGGAAATTCTGCTCCCATGATGCGGGATCATGGCCTTGCGCCATCGCACCCGCATTGGCGAACAGCAGGTCGATACCGCCAAGCTCTTTTGCCGCGCCCTCGATCCACGCCTTCAGCGCGGCGCCATCGGTGACGTCAACCGTGCCGCCGATGGCGGTGATGCCGCTCGCCTTCAATTCAGTAACGGTGGCCGCAACCTGCTCAGCATTGCGCGCGCACACCGCGACATTGCTGCCTTCACCGGCCAGCGTTGCCGCAATCGCCCGCCCGATGCCACGCGTGCCGCCGAGCACGATGGCTTTTTTTCCCTTGAGACCGAGATCCATTGGTTGGTTTCCTTTTTGTAGGTCGCAGAGAGTGTAACCGTTTCGAGAGACGCCCAGAAGCCTCCACATCGTCATTGCGAGCGCAGCGAAGCAATCCAGAAATGCATCCGCGGAAACACCCTGGATTGCTTCGCAATTTTGTCGCGAGCTCCTCGCAATGACGCCGTGGAGAGAGACGGGCCCCCTCACTCCGGCGCGGCCCCCACCGGTGGGCCGCCGGGCGGACGGTGCAGGAAGGTCAGCGACGCAAAGGCGCCGACCCAGGAACCGATCGCAGCGAAGGCCACATAGACGGCGTTTTCGGTGTAGCTGATCACGGCATAGGAGGAGAGCAGGTACCAGATCGCGCTCCAACTCGCGGCCGGCACGCGCTTGCGGGCGACGACGGCTGAGGTAAACATCACATAGAC
Source organism: Bradyrhizobium manausense (assembly GCF_001440035.1). Lineage (GTDB taxonomy): Bacteria > Pseudomonadota > Alphaproteobacteria > Rhizobiales > Xanthobacteraceae > Bradyrhizobium > Bradyrhizobium manausense. The sequence continues at coordinate 100,876 of NZ_LJYG01000102.1, forward strand.
CGCGTCGGTGGCCGCCGTTGCGACGAACACGGCGCCCGCGGTGAGGGGATCGATGGCGGCCATTGCATTCCCTTTGTGCTAATGGGTGGTGATAAAAATTACGGGAGAGAAGCGGCCATGCAAAGCCCCGCCGACATTCTCAAAGACATCTGGACTTCCGCCGGCGGAGATGCTGCCGCGCTCGAACACGTGCATCTGACCGGCGAGGAGCCGCAGATTCCGTCCTCGTTCCGTGTCGCTGTCGCCGGCCAAACGACAATCGCGGCCGCCGGTCTTGCCGCCGCCGAGATCTGGCGGCTGCGCAGCGGCGAGGTGCAGGAGGTCGGCGTCGACATGCGCCATGCCGTCGTCGAATGCCGCTCCGAGCGTTATCTGCGGCTCGACGACAAACCGCCTCCGCCGGCCTGGGACGCCATCGCCGGCGTCTACAGGACCGGCGACAACAGCTTCGTCCGCTGCCACACCAATTTTCCGCATCACCGCGACGCCGTTTGCAAGGTGCTTGGCTGTACCCCCGAGCGTGACAAGGTGCAGGCCGCGCTGCTGCAATGGAAAGGCGAGGACTTTGAGACCGCAGTCTATGCCGCTGGCGGCGTCGTCGCGCTGATGCGCTCTTACGACGAATGGTCGGCGCTGCCGCAGGCGCGCGCACTTGCGCAATTGCCGCTGATCTCGATCGAGAAGATCGGCGATGCCCGGCCGAAGCAATGGCCGAAAGGTGATCGCCCGCTCGCGGGTCTGCGCGTGCTCGATCTCTCCCGCGTCATCGCAGGTCCCGTCGCCGGCCGCACGCTCGCGGCACACGGAGCGGATGTGCTCTTGGTGTCGGGGCCGGAGCTGCCGGCGATTCCCTGGCTCACCATCGACACCGGCCGCGGCAAGCTCACCACCTTCATCGAGCTGAAGAGCGAGGCGGGCCGGGCGCAGCTGCGCCAATTGCTCAAAGACGCCGACATCTTCTCGCAAGGCTATCGCCCGCGCGCGCTCGCCAGCCTCGGCTTCTCGCCGGAAGCGGCCGCGGAGATCAACCCTGGTATCGTCTACGTCACGCTATCGGCTTACGGCCATGCCGGCCCTTGGGACGGACGACGCGGCTTCGATTCGCTGGTGCAGACCACGACCGGCTTCAACCATGCGGAAGGCAAGGCCGCGGGCGTCGACGGTCCGAAGGAATTGCCGGCCCAGATGCTCGACCACGCCACCGGCTATCTGATGGCGTTCGGAGCAATGATGGCGAAGGCGCGCCAGGCCCGTGACGGCGGCAGCTGGCATGTGCGCGTGTCGCTGGCACAGACCGGTCGCTGGCTCTGGAATCTCGGCCGGCTCGAAAGCGGTCTCAATACCCCGGATCTTACGGGCGAGGCCGTACATGCAGCGTTCATGGAAAAGGTGTCATCTGGCTTCGGCACATTGCAGGCGGTGCGCCACTCGGCCGTGCTGTCGCGGACGCCGGCGCATTGGAGCCGTGCGGCGATGCCGCTCGGCAGCCATTCGCAGCAATGGCCGTGCTGAAGCTGACGTGAAGCTGACGTGTTGCAATTTTTTAACGCAAACCGAAGGACGGCCAGCGTTTTTTAGGTTGTTTGAAATCCCATATCGGCACTATTAGCGCGACCGATGAGGCAGTCGTCTGCCGAGATCGTCGCAGACATGACCGGGCTCCATGGTAGCTGAAAAGACCAAGCGATTGCAGGTGCTTACAAAACCACGGGTGATCACATCCGTAGTTTTACTGGCGCTTGCCGGGGCTGGCGCCTACGGCTTCCTGTTTGCCGGCGCCAAGGACAAGAAGCACTCTGAAGTCTCCAGCCAGTCGCGCAAGAACGCGCAGAATTTCACGCCGACACCGTCCGAATGGGCGACGCTGACGATCGAGCCGGTCAACGCCAAAACCTTCCGTGCCGAGTACGTCACCGAGGGCAAGGTCGCGGTCGACGAAGACCGCTCGACGCCGGTGTTCTCGCCCTATGCAGGCCGGGTGACCAAGCTGCTTGCCAAGCCGGGCGAGAGCGTGACCCAGGGGCAACCGCTGTTCACGATCGAGGCCGCCGATACCGTGCAGGCCCAGAACGATTTCATCGCGGCGATGACGTCGCAGAACAAGGCAAGGTCTGCGCTGGAGCTTGCCGACATCCAGTACAAGCGCGCCAAGGATCTCTACGAGGGCCGCGCCATTCCGCTCAAGGATTATCAGCAGGCGGAAGCGACCCAGGTCCAGGCGCAGAACGACATGCGCTCCGCAGTGACGGCGCTGGAAGCTGCGACCAACAAGCTGCGCATCCTCGGCTTCACCGACGAGACGATCAAGACGTTCCAGAACAAGGGCACCATCAACCCTGAGATCACGATCTATGCGCCGCTCTCGGGCACGGTCGTGCAGCGCAAGATCGGCCCCGGGCAATATGTCAGCGCCGGCGCCAGCGATCCGGTCTTCGTGATCGGCGATCTCTCCACGGTCTGGCTCACCGCCTTCGTGCGCGAGAGCGATGCAGCTCAAGTCAGCGTCGGACAGGACATCTCCGTCAACGTGATGGCGCTGCCGGGCCGCGCCTTGACCGCCAAGATCAACTATGTCGCCGCCGCGATCGACCCCAACACGCGCCGTCTGCTGGTGCGCGCCACCATCGACAACAAGGACGGCCTGCTCAAGCCCGAAATGTTCGCCAATGTCACGATCTATTCGGCCGGCGACCGCGCGGCGCCGGCGGTGCCGAAGCAGGCGCTGATCTATGAAGGCGACCAGGTCCGCATCTGGGTCGCGCGTGAAGACAAGTCGGTCGAGCTCCGCCAGATCAAAGTCGGCCTCATCAATGGCAACCTCGTCGAGGTCACCAGCAACCTGAAGCCCGGCGAACAGATCATCGTCAAAGGCAGCCTGTTCATCGACCGCGCGGCGTCCGGTAGCTGATCGGCGAGCCCCACGAAACTGCGAAAAACCTGAATGGACCGTCTCGTCGCCCTTGCCGTCAACCGGCGCTTCCTGATGGTCGGCATGTTCGTCGCCGTGCTCATCGGCGGCCTGATTGCGTTCAACCAGCTCAACATCGAGGCTTATCCCGATCCGACCCCGCCGATGGTCGACATCGTCACCCAGAGCCCCGGCCTGTCGGCGGAAGAGATCGAGCGCTATATCACGATCCCGATCGAGACCCAGGTCGCGGGCCTGAAGAACCTGACGACGATCCGCACCATCTCGCTGTACGGCCTCTCCGACATCAAACTGCAGTTCTCCTTCGCGTACACTTATGAAGAGGCGCTGCAACAGGTCTTGAATCGCCTGGCGCAGCTGGCGCCGCTGCCGGGCAACGTGCAGCCGCAGATCTCGCCGCTGAGTCCGATCGGCGAAATCTTCCGCTATCGGCTGGNTCGGCCCGCCGAACTACAGCGTGCTCGACCTCAAGACCATCCAGGACTGGATCCTGCAGCGCCGCTTCCGCGCCGTGCCCGGCGTGATCGACGTCACCGGCTGGGGCGGCAAGAGCAAGACCTATGAGCTCGAGGTCGACAACAACAAGCTGGTCGCCAATGGCCTGACGCTGCCGCAGCTGCTCCAGGCGGTCAGCAACTCCAACGTCAATGTCGGCGGCAACACCGTCAATATCGGCCAGCAATCGGCCGTGGTGCGCGGTGTCGGCCTGATCAAGTCGATCGACGATCTCGCCAACACTATGGTGGCCCAGACCAACGGCAATCCGGTGCTGGTGAAGGACGTCGCCACCGTCACCGTCGGCCAGAAGCCGCGGCTCGGCATCGCCGGCCTCGACGATTCCGACGACATCGTGCAGGGCATCGTGCTGATGCGGCGCGGCGAGCAGAGCACGCCGACCATCAACCGCGTCGAGCAGCTCGTCAATCAGATCAACGGTTCGACCATCCTGCCGCCGGGCGTGCGCATCGAGCGCATCTACGACCGCAAGGACCTGATCGACCTCACCACGCACACCGTGCTGCACAACATGGTGGTGGGCATCCTGCTGATCGTGCTGCTGCAGTGGATCTTCCTCGGCGACCTCAGAAGCGCGCTGATCGTCGGCGCCACGATACCGTTCGCGCTGTTCTTCGCCGTGATCATCCTGGTGCTGCGCGGAGAATCGGCCAACCTGCTCTCGGTCGGCGCCATCGATTTCGGCCTGATCGTGGATGCCACCGTCATCATGGTGGAGGCGATCTTCCGCCGCCTGACACAGACCACGCCACCGTCGGAATCCGAGCAGATGTCGCCAGAGACGCTGTTCGGCATGAAGAGCCATGCCATCCTCAGCGCCGCCGCCGACGTCTCGCGATCGATCTTCTTTGCCGCCGCCATCATCATCGCGGCCTTCCTGCCGCTGTTCACGCTGTCGGGCGTCGAGGGCAACATCTTCGGACCCATGGCGCGCACCTATGCCTACGCGCTCGCCGGCGGCCTGCTGGCGACCTTCACCGTCACGCCCGCGCTGTCCGCGATCATTCTGCCCGCCCATGTCGAGGAGACCGAGACGCGTGTGATGCAGGTCCTGCACCGGCTCTACATGCCGGTGCTGAACTGGGCCGTCGCCAACCGCGCCATCGTCCTCGGCGGCGCGGTCGGCCTCGTCGTGATGACGGTCATCTTCGGCCGGTTGCTCGGCCTCGAATTCCTGCCCAAGCTCGAAGAGGGCAATCTCTGGATCCGCGCCACGCTGCCTCCGACCATCTCGCTGCAGGAAGGCAACACCTACGTCAACGAGATGCGCAAGCTGATCCGCGCCCGGCCCGAGGTCGAATCCGTGGTGTCGCAGCACGGCCGTCCCGACGACGGTACCGACGCCGCCGGTTTCTTCAACGCCGAGTTCTTCGCGCCGCTGAAGCCCGCGAGCCAATGGCCCGGCACGCATGACAAGGAGGAGCTGACCGCGGAGCTGCTCAAGCAGCTCGACGATCGCTTCCCCGGCGTCGAGTTCAACTTCTCGCAATATCTCCAGGACAACGTCTCCGAAGCCGTCTCCGGCGTGAAGGGCGAGAACTCGATCAAGCTGTTCGGCAACGATCTCCAGGCGCTGACCGATACCGCCAACAAGATCAAACAGGTGCTGTCGACGGTGCAAGGTGTCACCGACCTCGCCGTCTTCACCTCGCTGGGGCAGCCGACCGTGCAGATCGACATCGACCGCGCCAAGGCCGCGCGCTATGGCCTGGCGCCCGGCGACATCAATGCCACCATCAAGGTCGCGATCGGCGGCGACACCGCGGGCGATCTCTACGAGCCGGGCAGCGATCGCCACTTCCCGATCATCGTTCGCCTTGCGCCGGAGTACCGCCGCAGCGCCGAGGCGATCCAGAATATCAGGATCGGCGCGCCCGGACCGAACGGCTCCATCACCCAGATTCCACTGAGCGAGGTCGCCAATATCAGCCTCGTCTCGGGCGCAGCCTACATCTATCGCGAGCAGCAGGAGCGCTATCTGCCGATCAAGTTCTCGGTGCGTGAGCGCGACCTCGGCAGCGCCATCCGCGAAGCGCAGCAGAAGATCGCCGACCAGGTGCAATTGCCGCCCGGTTCGCACATGGAATGGGTTGGCGAGTTCGGCAATCTCCAGGACGCGATCCGGCGCCTGTCGGTCGTGGTGCCGATCTCGCTGGCGCTGATCGGCATCCTGCTCTGGTTCAATTTCGGCTCGATGACCGACACCTTGCTCGCCATGAGCGTGATCCCGATGGCGATCTTCGGTGGCGTGCTGGGGCTGTTCATCTCCGGCACCGCCTTCAGCGTCTCGGCGGCGATCGGCTTCATCGCGCTGTTCGGCATCGCCGTGATGGACGGCATCATCATCCTCTCGCAGTTCAACCAGCTGATCGAAGAGGGCATGGACCGCATGAGCGCGGTGGTCCGCACCGGCGAATTGCAGCTTCGGCCGGTGCTGATGACATGCGTCGTTGCCGGCGTCGGCCTGCTCCCGGCCGCGTTGTCCGAAGGCATCGGCTCGCAGGTGCAGAAGCCGCTCGCGGTCGTGGTCGTCACCGGCATGATGCTGGCGCCCGTCGTGATCCTGGTGACGCTGCCGGTGCTGATCTCGTTCTTCTCGCGCCGGTCGCGCTGATGTCAAAAGCCGTAAAGCCGCGCGGGATTGTCGACCAGGATCTTCCTGCGAACCTCCGCATCCGGTGCCCACACTGGAAGCTGGTTGAGTAGCCGGCCGTCGTCGATCTGGTGGAACGGTGCGACGTCGGTGGCCTTGCGCCCCGCCAGTTGCGCCGAATCCGGGTGCGGCCAGTCGGTGCCCCAGACGATGCGATCCGGGTTCGCAGCGATCAGCGCGCGCGCATACGGCGCGATGTCCTGATAATCGGGCGCCAGGTTCGACGAGCGATAGGCGCCCGAGATTTTCACGTAGGCTTTGCCTGACTTGACCAGTGCGACGAGGTGGGCAAAGCCGGGCTGCTCCAACCCGAGCGAGGCCTCGAGCCCACCGAAATGGTCGAAAACCGCAGGCACCGGCGAGGCCAGCACGAGATCCTTGATGGCAGAGATCATCGCCAGCGTGGTGTAGAGCTGCACATGCCAGCCGCGTGCCGTCATGCGCTCGGCGGCAGCCGTGAAGCGAGCACGGCCCACATCGGGATTGTTGACGCCATCGGTTGCGAGGTTGATGCGGATGCCGCGAAAACCGTCCGCATGCATCGCGTCCAGTTGAGCTTCAGTGGTGTTGTCGTCGATCACGGCCACGCCGCGCGCGGTGGCGCCGCGCGCCTTCATCCCGAACAGGCTGGAGGAATTGTCGGGGCCGTAGACGCTCGGCGTGACGATCACCACGCGCTCGATGCGCAGCGCCTGGTGCAGCGCCGCCATCTCTTCCGGGCTCGCAGGTCCCGGCGTATAGACGCGCCCCGCGAAGAACGGAAACTTTTCGACGTCGCCATGGATGTGGGTGTGGCAATCGCAGGCATGTGCCGGCACGTCGAAATTGATCGGCGTCGCGGGTTGCGCGGCTCGCGCGTAGATCTTGTCGGTCATGGCTGCTCCGGCGTCGCGATAGAAGCGCCGGACGATATCACATCAACCGGGCAGTTCCGCCACCTGGCTGCATAGCTGCTCGACCAGCTCCGCAACGGGCCGCGAACCGTCGACGCGGACGATCGGGCAGGGCAGGCGCGCGAGCCAGGCCTCATGTTTTGCGAGACTGCGGCCCTCGCGATCACCGGCTTCGTAATGCGAGGCCCACTCGACGAACGACTCCGTCTCCTCATGACGCCAGCGGCCCTGCGCGACGGCTTCAGTGCCGAAATGCGCAGCTTCCCGGGCACGCAGGCGCTGCAAGCGAAGCTCGCGCGGTGTGGTCACATAGACCACGAGATCGAACAACGGCACGAGGCCGTCGCCCCATCCGGTGACGGATCCGCTCAGCACCCAATCGAGACGCGGCACGAACATCTCGCGCATCAGGCGCAGCCGGTCTGCGGCAGGGCGAGTCGTCCGGTAGGGCGGCACCGTCGGCAGCCAGAAATAATCGTCGCTGTCGTGATGCGGCAGCGCCAGCCGGCCCGCCAGCGCGCGGCCAAGCGTCGTCACGCCGGAGCCCGAAGCTCCCATCAGATGGATGCGGCGGCTCTGCATGGGTGTCGACCCGAAGGATTGAGATTACTGCCCCGACGGCGTGCGCAGTCCTTGCCAGGCGTCGCGGACCTGGTGGTAGTGCACCTCGGGCAGATAGTCCGGCGTGTTCAGGCTCAGCGTCTTGACGTCGAGATGGCCGACGGCGCTGAGCAGGGTGTAGGAGGCGATGACGCGGTCGCGCAGCGCGCCGATCAGCCGGGCTCTCGCCTGGATCAAATCGGCCTGCGAGTTCAGCACATCGACCGTCGTGCGCTGTCCGCCGGCGGCCTCGCGCTGCACGCCCTGGAGCGCGACGGTTGCCGCCTTCACCTCCGACTCCGAGGCCGAGACCGCGATCTTGGCGCCTTCATTGGCGACCCAGGCGCTGACCGCGGCCGTACGGGCCTGATTGCGGACCTGGTCGAGCACCAGCCGGCTCTGCGCCGTGACTTCCTTGGCCTGTCTCGTCTGCGAGGCCGCCTGGCCGCCGTCATAGATCGGCGCAGTGACGTTGGCGACGATCGAGGCCTGATCCGTGCCGAAGGTGCCGAGCGTCTGGTCGCTGTCGCGGCTGCGGCTGACGCTGCCCTGGAGGGTGGCGCTCGGCAGCAGCGCGCCTTCGGCGAGGCGGATATTGGTCGAGGCGACGTCGACGTCGAAGCTTGCGGCCATGACGGCCGGGTGCTCGTGGATCGCCATCGCGATCGAATCCTCGCGGGTTTTCGGCAAATAGCGATCGACCACCTCGGCGGGACGAAGCGCGGAGGGCGCATTGCCGATCACCTGCGCATAAGTCGCCTGGCTCACCGCGAGCGCAACCTCGGCGGCATTGAGATCGGCAAGGCCGCGATTGAGACGCGCCTCGGCCTGGGCGGTGTCGGTCGGCGTGACGTCGCCGGCGTTGAGGCGGCGCTGGGTGATGGAGAGCGTCTCGCGCAGGAAGGCGACGTTCGAGCGCTGCGCCTCCACCAGCGACTGGTTCGCCAGGACGTTGGTGTAGGCAGTGACCGCGTCAAGCAGCACGCCCTGGCCGACATTGCGCAGCGCCTCGCGGCCCGATTGCACCTGGAGTTCCGCCACCCGCACGCTGTTGGCGGTGCGGAAGCCGTTGAACAGGGTCTGCGACACCGTGACCCCGATGGTCCAGGGTTTCAGCGTCGCGGTCTGGATGGTGTTGTCAGGAAGCAGGTTGCGCACCGCTTGCAGGCCCGCGCTGAGGCTGGCCACGATCTGCGGTCGATAGCCGGCCAGTGCCTGCGGCACGTTCTCGTCGGTGGCGCGTTGCCTTGCGCGCTCGGCATTGAGCTGTGGATTGGTCTGGTAGGCCTTGACCAGCGCCTCCGGCAGCGCCTCCGCAGAGGCCGCGGCGGGCAGGGCATAACACAGCCCGAGCGTGGCCCACGCCGCCAGGACAGGACCCACGCCCGATCGTTGCCGCGTCATCACGCGGCCAGCCCTGGCGGCACGCCCAATCATGTAATCCCGCAAAACCCCGGCTGTCCGCCCCCGCCGACGGCGGCTCTCTTAACTGTTTACCCAGCGCGGGTCTCGCAGGCAAACTGCCGCGGGGGAAACCCCCACGAAATCCGTGCTTGTTGCAGGTGCGTCACAGGGATTGCGGAAAAGGGGATGTAATCTTACACCAGCCTTACCGTCGGCCAGGTTCACCGGTTCTTGTTCACCGGCTTGCGCTTCTCGATGAACGCCGCCATGCCTTCGGAGCGGTCTTCGAGCGCGAAGGTCGAGTGGAACAGATTGCGCTCGACGCTCATGCCTTCGGCGAGCGTGGTCTCGAAGGCGCGGTTGACCGCTTCCTTGGCCATCGCAACGGCAGGGCGCGACATCGACGCGATCTTCTCCGCCGCCGCAATCGCCTCGTCCATCAGCTTGTCGGCGGGCACAATGCGGCTGACGAGGCCGCTGCGCTCGGCCTCAGCCGCATCCATCATGCGGCCGGTGAGGCAGAGATCCATGGCCTTGGACTTGCCGATCGCACGGGTGAGGCGCTGCGTGCCGCCGATGCCGGGGATCGTGCCGAGCGTGATCTCGGGCTGGCCGAACCTGGCGGTGTCGGCGGCGATAATGAAATCGCACATCATCGCAAGCTCGCAGCCGCCGCCCAGCGCATAACCTGCGACAGCGGCAATGGTCGGCTTGCGGCAGCGCGCGATGCGATCGCCGCCGATCGCGGCGAAGTCCTCGGAGAACATGTCGATGAAGCCCTTCGGCTGCATCTCCTTGATGTCGGCGCCGGCGGCAAAGGCCTTCTCGCTGCCGGTCACGACGATGCAGCCGATGGCGTCATCGGCTTCGAGATCGTCGACGGCTGCGGCGATCTCGCGGAAGACGCCGAAGGAGAGCGCGTTGAGCATCTTCGGCCGGTTCAGCTTGATGATGCCGACTGCGCCTTTGCTTTCGACGATGATGTGTTCGAACGTGCTCATGCTCCACCCACGCTTTTGCTGGAGCGGGCAATGTGCCCGCTGGCGCGGATGCCTTCAAGGGGCCGGAACGCGCCAATCAGGCCATGAACATGCGCGCGGCCGAGGCCAATGTCAGCAGCGTGCCAACACCAATGAATATTTTGCCGATCAGGGAGCTCTGGTCCCAGGCCGAGCTCGGCTGGCTGCTCGCCATGACCGGTGCTGGGCGCGGCTGCGCGTCGGTCGCGGCGATCACCGCTTTCTGCGCAGACGGGTTGTCCTGTTGCAGGGCGCGGTCGAGGTCGTTGGGCTGGTCGGGCGGCACGACCTGGTTCTCGGCGGCGGGCGCTGCGTTGTTATCGGCTGCGGCCTGAACATTGTCGTTGGCGCGGCCGGTCATCGCCGAGGCTGCAGCCGCAGGCGGCGTGTCGCCGGCAGCGAGCTGCGCGTTGGCGTTGGCGACTTCCGGCGGCATCTGGCTCAAGGCCGGCACGTTATTGTCGGCCTTGACCTCGCCAGCCTGCGGCGTTGCGTCCGCGTTGTTGGTCTTGTCGGTCTTCTCGCCGGATTTCTGCGCTGTCTTGCTATCGGTATGGCGGCGAGAGGCGTGGTGCCGCTGCTTGTCCGCATCGGCCTGTTTGCTCGCGCTGTCCGGCTTGGCGCTCGCGGCAGAGCTCGGCGCGGCCTGTGCCGCGCCTGCGGACAGCAGAAATAGCCCGGCCAGAAAAATCCATGCGGCGCGCCCGCTGGCTTTCATCATGTTGACGATCTCCCCAATTCGCCCGTCCCGGGTGCGAACAGAGACCCCGGGGCATGACGACAGCGGGGCAAAAAATGGGAATCTTCGGGCCACGGCGGGCAAAAAGGCGGCAAACTGGCGGCCGCCGCCGCGCTCCCGGATGCGAGACGGACCGATCGGTGTTATGAGCCTCCGGTCTTTTCCGGGTGGGGACCGGATTCCCTGGCCGCGCTCTGATCACGACTTCGTGATTTCAGGGTTGGCGATGTAACAAATTGAAAGAGCGGCCGAATTGCCGTGTAGGAGCGCGCGTGCGCGGACGTGAGGACGAATGGACCGACCTGATGCGGTCGGCCATGGCGGGGGATGATGCGGCGTATCATCGCCTGTTGAGAGCGGTCACGCCGGTGCTGCGCGCTGCGGCGAGGCGTGGCCTGGCGCGTGCCGGGCAGCCTCCTGACCAGGCCGAGGATATCGTGCAGGAGATTTTGTTGGCGGTGCATCTGAAGCGGCACACCTGGGACAGCGAAGCCCCCTTCGCCCCCTGGCTGTTCGCGATCGGGCGCAACAAGCTGATCGATGCGCTCAGGCGCCGCGGCAGGCGCGTCTTCGTCAATATCGACGATTTTGCCGAGACGCTGCCCGGCGAGGCGCCGCAGGAGACGGCCTCGGCCGGCGAGGTGACGGCGCAGCTCAACACGCTGCCGCAGCGCCAGCGCGATGTATTGCAGTCGATTGCGGTCGACAGTGCCTCGATCAAGGATACCGCGGCGAAATACGCCATGAGCGAAGGTGCGGTGCGGGTCGCGCTGCATCGGGGGCTTGCGGCCCTGACCGCCAAACTACGGGACCATTAGTCATGGACACCGATCAACTCATTCGCACCCTCGCGGCCGACAACGCCCACCGCGTCCCGCGCGTCGGCGCGCTGCTGACCACGGGACTGCTGGTCGCGGCGCCGTTCTCGATCCTGATCTTTGCGACCTTCCTGGGCGTGCGGCCGGACGTGATGACGGCGATGCACAACCCGTTCTTCGATGCGAAGTTCGCGGTTACTTTGTCGCTCGCGATTCCCGCCATCATCATCAGCCTGCATTTGTCGCGGCCCGAAGCCCTGATGCGGGGCTGGGGCTGGCTCCTGCTGCTGCCCGTCGGACTGCTTGCGGTAGCGATCGGCAGCGAGGCGATGATGGCGCCGGCGATGCCGATGACGATGCGGCTGGTCGGCAAGAATTCGCGCTGGTGCATGCTCGCGATCCCCGCGATGTCGCTGCCGCTTCTCGCGGGTGCATTGTTCGGCCTGCGCCATGGCGCGCCGTCGCGACCGGCGCAGGCCGGCGCGCTCGCCGGTCTGTTGTCGGCCGGGCTCGCCGCTACGCTCTACGCCTCGCATTGCACCGACGACTCGCCGCTGTTCGTCGCGACCTGGTACACGATCGCGACCGCGGTCGTGACAGCGATTGGCGCGGCTGTCGGATCGCGAGTCCTGAGATATTAAGGCGCGGGCGTCACGTTCTGCATGCGGTGGAAGCGCAGCACCTGCTGCGCGGTGGAAGAGCGCAGGGCCTCGTAGGTATCGCGCAGCGCCAGCATGTCGGTCTGCGAGCCGCCCGAGAGCTTCTCGCGCATGGCGATGATGGCGCGCACGCTCGACCATTGCATGCCGGCGACCTTGGCGAGGATCATCAGGCCTTCGGTGCGGCTTTCGATCATCATGTTCTCGGCGGTCTCGACCGAAACGCCGGCGAGTGCCGCGAGCCCGGCATTGGCCTCGTCGAACTTGCCCTGCTCGGCGAAGGTCGCGACCTGGAACTCGGTGAGGCGGCCGTCCTCGTGCAGCGATTTCACCAGCGCCCGGGCCATTTCGGTCTGTCTCGTCATGGCCGCGGCGCGGACGCGCTGCGCCGCCTCCTGGACCGCGCTCGGCACTTCGCCGGCGAGTTCGGGATGGGCTGCTTCCAGCTTCCTGCGAACGCTCAGGGAGGCCTTGGCGACCAGCTTCAGGTAATGATGCCGCGGCAAATCGGGCCGCCGGCCGATGCAGGTGGCGAGGTCGTCGTCGCGCTCGGCGCGCGTGACGAGATCGGTGAGGCTGCCCTCGGAGAGCTGCGCTCCCGGATTGCTGACGGTCGATTGCACCACGTCTTCGTTGCCGCGGCTCACCAGCACGTCGGTCAGCGCCTCCGACAGCACTCGCCGCAGCGAGATCGCCTTGAGATGGGCCTGGCTCTTGCTGCGCGCGATCTCGATCAGGGTGGTCTCGTCCAGCCGTTCCGACTTCGTCAGGACGGGGCCTGCGACTTCCATGACGTCGTCGAGCGCCAGCGTGCGGATGATCTGCGGCGGTGCGGCTGCGATCGGTGCGAGGCGGTCGGCGAGCAAGGCTTTGGCCGAGGTCTCGATCTGCTCGATCAGGCACTGGAAGACGTCATCGAACACGCGAATATGGTCGTCCGAATAGTCCACCGCGTTGCCCACGAACAGGTCAGTGACGCGCCGCAGCGTCTCGACCCGGCGCGCGACGGTGCCGTGCGCGAGCACCGACTGCAATTCCTCGAGCAAATTGGCGGATGATATGACGGTTTTGGATCTCATAGCCCTGTCCTGGAGCGTTCGGTCCGGCGGCGTGTTCTCACGTGCCGGCGACAAATCGATTGGTCAGTCCGTAGCAATGCGGTTGCGCCCTTGCGCCTTGGCGGAATAGAGCGCGCTGTCGGCGCGCGCGAGAAACGTGTCGGCAGTATCATTGGCGCGCAGCGTCACGACGCCGGCGGAAATCGTCACGCGCATGCCGGGCGAAAATGCGCTCCAGTCGAGCTCGGCGACGATGCTGCGCAGCCGATCGAGCATGCGCGTCGCAGCCTCGCTTGCGGTGCCGGGCAGCAGCAGCAGGAATTCCTCGCCACCATAGCGGCCAAAACGGTCGTCGGGCCGGATGTTGGCGAAGATGGTGATGGCAAAGGTCCGCAGCACCTCGTCGCCGATGGGATGGCCGTGGGCGTCGTTGATGCGCTTGAACCAGTCGAGGTCGATCAGCGCAATGGCGCAGGGAGCGCCCGCCTGCCGCGACTTTTCGATCTCGGCGTCGAGCAGTCCCATGATGCAGCGGCGGTTGTAGGAGCCGGTCAGCTCGTCGAGCTCGGCGAGCTCCTCGATGCGCTGATAGGCGGCCTTCAGCTCGATGCTGCGCCGGTACAGGATCTTGCGCAGCGTGGCGCCGAACAGGCCGAGAAACGCGCACTGGCCGATCACCAGCACGAAGCACAACATCGAGGCAGTCCGCTGCAGTCGCGTCGTGACCGGCATGCCGATCGGCAGGTCGGAGGCGAGGAAGACGGCCGCGAGCGCGCAGGTCGCGATGGCCGAGGTCAGCATCGCCTGGACCGAGGTCATGCGCAGCGTGCCGAAGGCGAAGATCAGGAACAGCACGCTGATGAAGGCAATCCCGATCGTCGGCACCGACACCAGGAAGACGAATTGCAGCGCCATATGCGCCGAGATCTGGAAGACCGTGAGATAGTGGTCGTGGTGCCTGTCGCCGACGCCGGCCTCCGACATCACGACGAAGATGCCGATGATCGTGACGCCGCCGATCCAGAACAGCGATGGTACGTTGCTACGGATGGCGCCGTCATAGGCATAGAGCAGCAGCACCAAGGCGCCGAGCGAATAACTCGCGACCTGGCCGACATACATCTGCCGGCGCTGACGGATCCGGCGCGCCAGCACTCCGGGCGCGGCCTCCTCACGCGTGAGGACGAGATCGGCGGCCTCTGCGGCACTCCTCTCAGGAATGGACGTCGCAGCCGTGTTCATGGTCCCGCCAATGGTGGATGTCAGCCGAAAAAATCTACGTGGCAAGCCTTTAGGTTTGGTATCCTTTTGAGCCGAATCCCAACGCGACGCCGCGTGCGTGAGGGCCTCGAGCGGCATGGAATTTGGCGGTCAGTTAGCCATTGCGGCCGATATCGCGGACTAAATCCTGCGCCGTGCGACATAATGTGCACGGGGCCGTGATAGAGACGCTCGACCGAGCCAACCGTGCCGGCCCACGGCAAGTCCGCGAGAGAGTGTTTCTGTATTATGTTACCGTCTTGGAGCCAAACGGCCGACCGCCACGGGTGGGACAAGGAAATTGCGCGTATGTGTGGTAGATCACACAAGTCCCCGTATGACTGCGGTAGGTTGAAGAATTTCACCTCTCCCGTCGAACCGTCCTCCGCATCGACCCGACCAATCTTGCGAGACGTGCCTTGAGCGTGACACAGGCGGCTACGGACGAGGTCCTGATCGCCCGGATCGCCCAAGGCGACCGGCTCGCCATGCAGGTGCTGTACGGGCGGCACCATGTCAGGGTGTACAGGTTCGGGCTCAGGCTCGTGCGGGACGAGCAGACGGCGGAAGACCTCATCAGCGAGGTGTTTCTCGACGTCTGGCGTCAGGCCGGCAAGTTCGAGGGCCGGTCCGCCGTTTCCACCTGGCTCTTGGCAATCACCCGATTCAAGGCCCTGTCTGCGCTTCGGCGCAGGAAGGATTTTGAGCTCGACGACGAAGCCGCCAACGCGATCGAGGATTCGTCCGACGATCCGGAAACGGTGGTGCAGAAGAAGGATACCAGTGAAGCGTTGCGGGAGTGTCTGACGGGCCTCTCGCCGGACCATCGGGAAATCGTCGACCTCGTCTACTACCACGAGAAGTCCGTGGAGGAAGTGGCCGAAATCGTCGGGATTCCGGAGAACACGGTAAAGACGCGCTTGTTCTACGCGCGCAAGAAATTGGCCGAACTGCTGAAGGCAGCCGGCGTTGAGCGAGGCTGGCCATGATGGCTTTGAGCAAGAAGATGCTGGAGCAAGAGCCCAGTGAGATCGAGTTGCTGCTGCCGTGGCATGCCGCCGGCACGCTGAACGCGCGCGATGCGCGCCGCGTCGAGGAAGCGCTCGCCAGCGATCCGGAGCTCGCAAAGCAATATGGGGTGATCCGCGGTGAATACGAAGAGACCATCCACCTGAACGAAAGCCTGGGTGCACCGTCGGCGCGCGCGATGCAGAAGCTGTTCGCCGCGATCGACGCCGAGCCGGCGTGCGCGACCAGTTCGCTGCCGCTGTCGGCGCGCATCGCCACGTTCTTTGCGAGCCTGTCGCCGCGCACGCTGGCCTGGTCGGCGAGCCTGGGCGCCATCGCATTGCTGCTGCAGGCCGGCATCATCGGGGCTGTCTTGATGAAGACGCAGACCGCGACTTTCCAGACCGCATCGCTCTCGACCGGCGCGCCGATTACGCGCGAGCTCGGGGCGGCTGCGCCTTCGCGGGCGCTGGTGCGCTTCACGCCGGAGGCGCGTGTCGCCGACATCACCGCGTTGCTCGACAGCTATCAGGCCTCGATCATCGGCGATGCCAAAGGCGGCATGTTCCGCCTGCAGTTCGACAAGGCGATGAGCCAGGACGAGCTCGCAGCGCTGCTCGCCAGAATGCAGCGCGAAAAGTTCGTCAACCTCGCCGTGGCGGCGCCTTAAGCGCCTGCACCAATGATGCGCAAGTCCGAGAGTAAGTTGCGAGCCGGTGCCTATGCCTCCTCGGCCGGAGCCGTGCTCCTGCTCGCCGCCTGTCTTGGCATCGGAGTGGCCCACGCCCAGGCGATCATGCGGACCCCGACGATCAGCGTTCCCACGCGCACGCCGACGCTCTCTGTCAATGGCGCGGTCTCCGTAAATGGCGCGGCGAGAGCCGTGGGCGGCGGCGATCACGGTCCCCACATAACGCCGACGGTTCATACCATCGCGCGGATCGCGCCAAGTTCCGTCAACCCCGTGTTGCCCTACGCGCGCTACTCGCCAAATCTCTATCCGGCCTGTTCTAACGCCTATCGCGATGCCGATGGCGAATGCCTCGGCCAGCCGAAGGGGGGCGGCGACGGCGCCGGCAAGACGGGCAGGAAGAACGCCGGCAAGGGACGTGGCAACGCTACGCCAGTCGCCATCATCTCGCGCAGTTTCACCAATGAATTCGTGGCCGAGATCGACAGCGCGCTGTCGCCGACCGAGGCCGACGAACTCGCCCGGCGCCACGGCCTGACCCGCCTGTCATCTGAGAACTTCCCGCTGATCGGGGCCACGGTCGGCCTGTTCCGCATCACCGACGGCCGCCCTTACGAGACGGCGCGGCGCGAGTTCGCGGCCGACGCGAGCGTGCGCTCGCTTCAGCCGAACTTCCGCTACGTGTTGCAGGACCAGCGGCCTGCGGTCCCGACCGAAGGCGATCCTGCGCAATATGCGCTGTCCAAGCTGCGCCTGCCGCAGGCGCACACCCTGGTGCACGGCGCCAATGTCACGATTGCGGTGATCGATTCGGGCATCGATGCAAAGCATCCCGAACTCGCCAATTCCATCGCCGATGTCTTTGACGCACTCGGCAGCAACGAGGGCGCTCACGTCCATGGCACCGGCATTGCGGGCGCCATCGTGGCCCATGCGAAGCTGATGGGTAGCGCGCCGGAAGCGCGCATCATCGCCATCAGGGCCTTCGGCGGCACCACCGGCGGTGCCGAGAGCTCATCCTACATCATCCTGCGCTCGCTCAACTACGCCGCCGAGCACGGCGCCCAGATCGTGAACATGAGCTTTGCCGGTCCCAAGGACGCCGCGATCGAGCGTGCGATCGCGGCAACCGCCGCGCGCGGCCTGGTGCTGATCGCGGCCGCCGGAAATGCCGGCGCCAAATCGCCGCCGCTCTATCCCGCCGCCAATCCCAACGTGATCGCCGTCAGCGCGACCGACCAGCAGGACAAGCTGTTCACCGCATCCAACCGCGGCAATTACATCGCGCTGGCCGCGCCGGGCGTCGACATCTTCCTGCCGGCGCCTGATGGCAAATATCAGATCACGTCGGGCACCTCGTTCTCGGCGGCCTATGTCTCCGGCGTCGCGGCCTTGCTGCTCGAGCGCAATTACACCCTGAAGCCGGAAGCACTGCGCATGACGCTGGCGAAGACGGCACGCGACCTCGGTTCACCCGGGCGTGATGATCTGTTCGGCGACGGCGAGCCCGATGCGTTCGCCGCGGTCATGGCCGTTCCGGCCGACAGCACGACGCCGGTGGCGGCTGCGTCGGGTACAACTAAACGTGAAGATGCCGAGAAGCGGCGCGATGACCCCAACATCCGCGCGATAGAGCAGCCTTCGCTGTCGAGCGCCGACGATAAATCCACGGTTTCTCAGGCGGATAGGCCGGCGGCGCGCTAGCCCCTGCGACATCCTTGCGCGTGGGCCAAAGGGTTAAAAAATCGAACACCCGGGTTGAACGTTCAGCCTGCTGCCACGACCAAATAATGTGGGAGCGGTCATCCCTCCCCATCAGTCATATCAGGCGCGAGCGCCCATCCACCCCAAGCGCCCATATGGCTCGACCCGTCCGGTTGTCCCCCCGGACGGGTCTTTTCTTTTGGGGCGCGTCCGGCTTCTTGAGGCGAGATGATCAGCTTGCGGTTGAGGCCGCCGGCGCGTCGCTGTGATCACTCAGCGACGCTGCACGACAGGTCCGCCATGCTTGTGCGAAGCTTGACTCCCTAATCGCTGAAAACTCCGCGCGACTACGGTGTCGTGTGACCGGAGCCGTGTCGTTGCTGGACAAGTCAAAACTTTTCCACAAGATATTCACGTCGCTTCTAGATTGATTCGTGTGCGTTGCGTCGCGTCCGCAATTTTCTCCTGACGGGCTGATTAATGACTCATCGCCATGACGCCGGCCGAGGCGCGGCCGGCCGTGAAATTGCGGCACGCTGGTGCGCTCTCGCAGAGCAGCGGCTGGAGCATCTCTCTGAAATGTTCGAGACCGGGCGGTGGCGCCGCTACCATTCCGAGCTCGCCTTTCTCGAAAACATCCAGGAAGCCAAGCGCGCGGTCCAGACCTGGCGCGCGCTTGCGAATGGCGAGGACGTCGCCGCAGCCGCCGCGAGCGTGACCTCTGCATTCGGTTGGTCGCCGGCGACCATGCCGCGGGTGTTTCCGCGCGAACAGGCCGAGACGGTGCAGCCCAAGACCTTGCAACCCAAGACCTTGCAACCCAAGACCTTGCAACCCAAGGCCTTGCAACCCAAGGCCATACACATCGCGCCAGAGACCTCCATTCCGGTCAGGCTCGAGCCCGAGCCGGCTATCCTCGCTGACATCCTCGAGGCCCCGATTGTACCGCTTGCCCCAGTAGCACCTGTCGCTCGCATGGCGCCCGCAGCTCCGCCTGCGCCAGTCGCCCGGGAGGCTACGCTGGTGGATCCGATCGCACCTGCCGCTCCGTCGATCGCATCGTTCCTGCAGACCTTCACGCCGCCTGCCGACGACATCGTCGCGGCCCCCGAGCGCGTCGTCGAGTTCACCTTCAGCCTCGACGGCATCGAAGCCAAGTACCCGCTGCTGCGGAATACGTTCTGAGATCCGCGTTCCCGCGACGCGTAAAGGTCTCGATCCGTCATGTGCGAGACATGGGACGCAGCGCGTCCCATGGAGGGCCTCGAAGGATGCACGGCCCGGCTGCCACTCGCGCACACCTATTGCCGCACGGCGTTGCCGCCCACCACCACCTGCGCAAAGCGCTGCGCGCCGTCCGCGGACAGATCCGCCGTCACGGCGCGTGCGTGGTCCAGCCCGACCACCGCGCCGCGCGGGGTTTCCGAGATCATGTTGTTGTTGACGAGTGCCGTGCCGGCGCCTGACACGACGGAGACGCCGATGCCGGCCAGCGCTTTGCGGATCACATTGCCCGTGATCGCGACATCGCGCAGATATTTCCCCCAGCCGGCAACGATGCCGTAGGACGGTGCGTTCTCGATCACGTTGCCTGATACCGACGTGTCGGCCTCGATATAGATGCCGATGCCGGCATCATCGTCAGGCGCGGTGCCGATGGGGCGCTTCGGGATCAAATTGCGGATGATATTGCCTTGAACGACCGCAATATGCCCGCCCTCGTTGAAATTGCAGACGGAGACGCCGACGGCGGCACCGTCGACCGTGTTGTTGGCAATCACGGCGGCCTCGAACGAAAACTCGGAATAGAGCGCGACCTCGCGCACGTCGCTGACGTTGTTGCCGGATATATGGATATTCGAGGCCGAGTTGCCGCGCACGGCGGAGTAGTCGCAATTCTTGATGCGATTGCCGCGCACGATTACGTTGGCGGCGCGGAAGGCGTTGATGGCATTGCCGTACTGCCCCGAGCCGCCCGGGCCGGCCTTGATGTTCTCGATGCGGTTGTCGGCGACAAGAGTGCCGTCATCGCCGATGGCGGTGCGCAGGATCTCGATGCCGTTGTCGCTGGTGCCGACAATGGTGTTGCGGGACACGCTGAGGCCCCTGGCGTCGAACGAGACCACCGCCGTCACGGCGATGTCAGTCAAGATGTTGCCGGAGATATCGCCCGACACCTGCTCCAGCCAGATGCCGCTGCCGCCGGATGCCGTGATCTCGCAATCGGTGATGCGCACGTCGCGGCCGCCGAGCACATGGATCAGCCCGCGCCGCGCCGGCAGCGGAATGCTCCGGCCGTCGAAGGTGATACCGGTGAGGCCGATTGAATCAGAGCCGTCGCTCTGGATCACCGAGGCCCCGCCGGTGAAGACAAGTTTCGTCGCGCCGCGCACGCCGATGAGCTGCGCCCCACTCGGCAGTCGTAGAAGGCCCGTGCGGTAGATTCCGGGCGGCAGCGCGAGCGGCAGCTGCGCCCGCGAAGCTTCGTCGATGGCGCGTTGGAGAACGCGCGTCTGGTCCTCGCTGCTGCCGGGTCGCGCGCCATATTGGGTCGCGTCACGGCCGAGCAGCGACGTCAGCGGCGCCGCGCGCGCGGCGTCTGAGGGCATGGCAAGCGCACCGGCAATGCCGGCAGTCGAAGCTCCGATGAGATGACGGCGATTGAGGTCCATGACGCGTCCTTCGGCGGACGCGGGGTGTCCGCGACAGTTAGGTAGCGCAGGGCGGGTGGGGCGGTGAGGATTGTTCGCGGTAGGGTTAAATGTTTACCCCAGCGCAGGTGCCGTAGGGTGGGTTAATCTGGCGGCTGCGCGAAGCGCAGTCCGTCAGGCGTAACCCACCACGGTCTCTATCCGCGGGGGACAGAAGAGGGTGGATTACGCTTTGCTAACCCACCCTACGAAGCGGGCGTGTTCCGTGCCTTCCTTGCCAACGCTACCATCTCCATCAGCATCGCTTCTCCCGCATCTACCAGCTCCTCCAGCGTGATCCGCGGAGCGCCCTTGCGCCGCACGGCGCCGCTGCGGGCAAGCAGCGGAATGTGGATGAACGCGGCAAGCTTCGGTCCACCGCCGCGCACGTTCTCGATCGCGCGCCAGCTCAGATAGTTGCAGAGATAGGCGCCGGCATCGCGCGAGGGCCGCGCATCGATGCCGGTGAGGCGCGCGGCACGCAGCAGTCTTGCCGTATGCGGGCCGAAATTCATCGCATCGGCATGGCCGGCAATGCCGCGCTTGCTGGAGCGGGTGTTGGCAGCATCGGGCCACAGCATGGTGGCGGCGTTGCGCGCGCGGCTCTCGATGCGCAGGTAAGGCGTACGCGCCGCCAGCCCGAACATCAGCATCGCATCCGGCTTCACCCTTGCCAGCACGTCAGGCAATTGCCGGTCGACCGCGGCATAGGTCACCGGAAAGATGTGGCGCGACAGCTCGACATCATCGAGCGCGGGACGCCGCAACTGCGCCAGCCGCGCCACCAGCGGCTGGGTCGGATTATGCGGCGCGCCGGGAAACGGGCCGAAGCCCGTGAGGAGAATGCGGAGCTTTTGGCTCATTGCAGCAGCTCCAATATCTGTTCGGCGGCGAGTGCCGGCGTGAGGTGGCCGTCGGCGACCTCGGTTTCGATCTTCTTCACCCTGGCGCGCACCGACGCCTCGCTGCGCAGCCGCGACAGCATGCGCTGCTCCAGCATCGACCACATCCATTTCACCTGCTGATCGCGCCGCCGCGCCGCGAATTCACCTGACGCATTCATCGCCTTGCGGTGATCCAGAACCTTCTGCCAGAGCTCGGCGATGCCGGCGCCGGCCAGCGCCGAATAGGTGATGACAGGCGGATGCCAATGCTCGGACCGCGGGCTGAGGATATGCAGCGCGCCACGATAGTCGGCGGCGGTGACGTTGGCGCGCTTGAGATTGTCGCCGTCGGCCTTGTTGATCGCGATCATGTCGGCGAGCTCGACCAGGCCCTTCTTGATGCCTTGCAGTTCGTCGCCGCCGCCCGGCAGCATCAGCGCGAGGAAGAAATCGGTCATGTCGCAGACCGCCGTCTCGGACTGGCCAATGCCGACGGTCTCGACCAGCACGACGTCGAAACCGGCGGCCTCGCACAGCAGCATGGCCTCGCGTGTCTTTGCGGCGACGCCGCCGAGCGTGCCCGAGGACGGCGAGGGGCGGATGAAGGCATCGCTGGACGCCGACAGCCGCGCCATCCGCGTCTTGTCGCCGAGGATCGAGCCGCCGCTGCGAGCCGAGGACGGGTCGACCGCGAGCACGGCGACCTTGTTGCCCTGCTCGATCAGATAGGTCCCGAGCGCATCGATGGTGGTGGATTTGCCGACGCCGGGCGAGCCGGTGATGCCGACGCGAACCGCCTTGCCGGTGTCGGGCAGCAGCATCTGCACCAGTTCGCGCGCCTGCGCCTGATGGTCGCTGCGCCGGCTCTCCACCAGGGTAATGGCGCGCGCGAGCGCTGCGCGATGACCGGCGCGGAGGTCGCGGGCGAGGGCGGTGATATCGAGCGAAGACTTCTTCTCAACCATGCCTTGCTTTACAACGGCGGAAGCAGGCAGGCGAGAGCCCCCTCAGGCCTTGGCAAAGCCGGCGGCCCTCATGGCCTGGCCCATCTGGCTGTCAGCCTCTTCCATGAAGGTTTTGAAATCGCTTGCATCCCGCCACCCGCTCCCCAGGGCACGATCACGGTGACCGGCCGCGCGGGATAGGCTTGCGCGCGCGCAGGCGAGAGGAGCGCGGATGTGGCTGCGGCTACTGAAGAGCCGCGAAAACGCGGCGCGTAATTCCTGGCATTGACGTTCCCGGCATCGCCCTCGGGAATCGGGCTCGCGTCATCGCAACATGCTACGCAGCTTTGCGCGGATGTCGCAAGCGGCAGCCCCGTGCCGCCGTGTGCAACGGGTTCCGTTGCTATTGTTGTTCGTCAGCATCGGCCTTTGGCCGTGCGCCGCCGAAGATGCGTACGCCTTCCGCCGTGAGATAGGGCTTCAACGTCACCCACGGAACGAAGGCGACATATTGGCCCTCGGCGTAGGGGCCGACGGCATAGGGCGGGTAGTGGAAGGTCAGGCCGGAACTCTTGCCTGTCTCCGTCGATCGCGCCAGCGTCACGGCGCCGATCTTGAGCAGGCTCGGCTCAAGGCCCTTGAACCATTCCTCGGTCGCGGTCTCGCCGCTGTCGCGCTTCTTCTTCTCGATCTTCAGCGAGGCGATCACGGCTTGCACCATCGCCTTCATGGTCGCGCCATTGTCGGCGGTTTCGGTGAAGAACGGGCGGATCGAGATGCGCTTGTTCTCGGATTTGTCCCACAGGATCGTATTCACGTCCGAATTGGGATGGGCGCCATGGGTGTCCATGTAGTCGTCGCGCAGGATGCTGACATAGCGATCGGCAACCACAGAGCGGATCGAATATTTGCGCTCGAAATCCCAGCCGCCGTCCTTGAAGAATTGCGGCTCCTGCTTGCGTGAGGCCGCAGCGTCGCCTGCGTTCTTGTCGAGCCACTTCTTGCCTTCGGCCAGGCAATCGGCTGCGAGCGGCGCGTCGGCCTTGATCCTGTCGTCGAGGAAGACGCGTGCGTCGATGCTCTTGTTCTTGACCGCGGCGTCGGGCTTGGGATCGGCGGCGAGGGCGGAAAACGCACATGTTGCGCTCAGCGCCAGGGCGACGCTCAAACCGGTCATGAACTTCAAGGATGCGCTCCTACGCCGCCGCCTCGCTATGCCCGAGCCGGGCGTTGAGCTTGCGGATCAGCTCCTCGGCCGCCTCTGCGATCACGGTGCCCGGCGGGAAGATGGCCTCGGCGCCGGCCGCATAGAGCGCCTCGTAGTCCTGCGGCGGCACCACGCCGCCGACGATGATCATGATGTCCTCTCGACCCTGCTTCTTCAGCGCGGCCTTGAGTTCAGGCACGGCAGTGAGGTGAGCGGCTGCGAGCGAGGAGACGCCAAGGATGTGGACGTCATTCTCGACCGCCTGCCGTGCGGCCTCGTCGGCGGTGGCAAACAGCGGTCCGATGTCGACGTCGAATCCGATATCGGCAAAGGCAGACGCTATCACCTTCTGGCCGCGGTCGTGCCCGTCCTGGCCGATCTTGGCGACGAGGATGCGCGGGCGGCGGCCTTCCGCCTCCTCGAAAGCGTCGATCAGCGCCTGAACCTTCTCGACCTGATTGCCCATGCTGGACGCCTCCCGCTTGTAGACGCCGGTGATCGATTTGATCTCGGCGCGGTGCCGGCCGAACACCTTTTCCATCGCGTCCGAAATTTCGCCGACGGTCGCCTTGGCCCGCGCAGCATCAATGGCGAGCGCGAGCAGGTTGCCGTTGCCTTCGCCGGCCGAGCGCGTGATCGCGGCAAGCGCGGCGTCGACGTCCTTCTGGTTGCGCTCGGATTTCAGCCGCGTCAGCTTGTCGATCTGGAGCCGGCGCACGTTGGTGTTGTCGACCTTCAAAATCTCGATCGGCGCCTCGTCGGTCGGCTTGTACTTGTTGACGCCGATCACCGCCTGCTTGCCGGCATCGATGCGGGCTTGCGTCTTGGCGGAGGCTTCCTCGATGCGCAGCTTGGGCACGCCGGCCTCGATCGCCTTGGCCATGCCGCCGAGCTCCTCGACCTCCTGGATGTGGCCCCACGCTTTCGCCGCGAGGTCACGGGTCAGGCGCTCGACATAATGGGAGCCGCCCCAGGGATCGATGATGCGGGTGGTGCCGCTCTCCTGCTGCAGGAAGAGCTGGGTGTTGCGGGCGATCCGCGCCGAGAAATCGGTCGGCAGCGCCAAAGCCTCATCGAGCGCATTGGTGTGCAGCGACTGGGTGTGGCCCTGGGTCGCCGCCATCGCCTCCACCGTTGTGCGCATCACGTTGTTGAAGACATCCTGCGCGGTCAGCGACCAGCCTGATGTTTGCGAATGCGTGCGCAGCGACAGCGAGCGCGGGTCCTTCGGATTGAAGGGCTTCAAGAGCTTCGCCCAGAGCAGGCGCGCGGCGCGCAGCTTGGCCACCTCCATGAAGAAGTTCATGCCGATCGCCCAGAAGAACGACAGCCGCGGCGCGAAGCGGTCGACGTCGAGACCGGCGGCAAGCCCGGCGCGTAGATATTCGACGCCGTCGGCGAGCGTATAGGCAAGCTCGAGATCCTGCGTCGCGCCGGCCTCCTGCATGTGATAGCCGGAGATGGAAATAGAGTTGTACTTCGGCATTTTCTGCGAGGTGTACGCAAAAATGTCCGAGATGATCCGCATCGAGGGCGCGGGCGGATAGATGTAGGTGTTGCGCACCATGAACTCTTTCAGAATGTCGTTCTGAATGGTGCCTGAGAGTTTTTCCGGCGGAACGCCCTGTTCCTCGGCGGCCGCGACATAGAGCGCGAGGATCGGCAGCACCGCGCCGTTCATGGTCATCGACACGCTCATCTGATCGAGCGGAATCCCTGCGAACAGCGTGCGCATATCGTAGATGGAATCGATCGCAACGCCGGCCATGCCGACGTCGCCGCCGACGCGCGGATGATCTGAGTCATAGCCGCGATGGGTGGCGAGATCGAAGGCCACCGAGAGGCCCTTCTGCCCGGCTGCGAGATTACGGCGGTAGAACGCGTTGGAATCCTCCGCCGTGGAGAAGCCGGCATATTGCCTGATCGTCCAGGGCTGGTTGACATACATGGTCGGGTAGGGGCCGCGCAGGAACGGCGCGATGCCCGGATAGGTCTCGAGGAAGTCGAGCCCGGCGAGATCGGCCTCGCCATAAACAGGCTTTACCAGGATGCCCTCGGGCGTCAGCCACGGCTCGGCGCTGCCTGATGGCGCGGCGGCAGCGGTTCGCTCGAACGCGATATCGGCGAAGTTGGGAATGCGGCTCATGGCTTCAACCATATGATCGGCGTTCAATCATGATCCGGATGCTGATGGCTGACGATGGTCGCCATCTTCTCCGGCCCGTAATTCTGCTGCGTGGTCTGGCTCGGCAGG
>NZ_LJYG01000102.1:126869-140284 GCF_001440035.1 Bradyrhizobium manausense
CGGTCAGGCCGGTCGAACGCGCCGGTCATGATCTCGATGCGCGGACCATCGATGCGACGGAAGCTCAGCGGCGTGCCGCAGGCCGCACAAAAGTCGCGCATCGCGATCGTGGAGGATTGGAACGCGGCCGGCGTGCCCTTGGTCCAGGCGAAGTCCGTGCGGTTGATGTCGGCAAAGGAAGCAAACGGCGCGCCGCTCGCCTTCTGGCACATCCGGCAGTGACAGATCGACACCTTGTTGGGTGTTGCCGAAATCGCAAAGCGCACCGCGCCGCATTGGCAGCCGCCGGTGAGAACGGGTTTGCTCGCGTCGGTCATGCCAGCTCCATCAGAACATAAGCCTCTTGCAGCGTCGCCAGCGCATCGCCCCCGGCAAAGACGAAGCCGGTGACACCGGCCGCGCGTAAGGTCGCCTCCGCCTCGGCCGGACGGCCTGCCAGATAGATATGTCGCGCGCCCGCCGATTGCAGGGCCTTTGCCGCGGCTTCGGCGCGTTCCGCATAGACCTTGTCGCTGGAACAAAGGCAGGCGAGCGCCGCGCCCGAAGCCCTGAAGGCCGCAGCGAGCTTGGCCGGATCGGCAAAACCTTCGCTGTCGATGGCCTCGATACCGCCTGCCTCGAAGAAGCTTTTTGCGAATGTCGCACGTGCCGTAAAATCCGCGGGGGTGCCGAGATTGGCCAGGAATACGCTGGGCCGCGATCCGCGCGCCTTCAACGCCGCGTCGGATTTGTCGCGCAGCGCCTCGAACGGCTGCGCAAGGCGAATCGGCGCAAGCGCATCGAACTTGTATTTGGCCTCGCCATAGGGCGCGAGCACGATGGGCGCCGCCTTCAGCACGGCCGTCTCGGTTTCATGCAGGTTCGGAAACTCGCTGGCGCCGGTCAGCACGTCGCGGCGCCTGGCGATGTTGGCCTCGCGCGCCTTGCGCGTTGCCGCGACCTTGCCCTGGAACAGGCCATGCTGAAGTGCGGCAAAGGCGCCGCCGGCCGTTTCGCTCTCCTGAAACAGTGCCCAGGCGGCCTTGCAGAGCTGCGCCGTGAGCGTCTCGATGCCGCCGGATCCGGCCGCGGGATCGCTGACCTTGGCGAGGTTGCTTTCTTCGAGCAGCAGAAGCTGGGTATTGCGTGCGACGCGCCGCGCGAACGGATCGGGCAGCCCGAGCGCCAGCGTATGCGGCAGCACCGTGATCGCATTGGCGCCTGCAAGCCCCGCTCCGAATGTCGCGATGGTCGCGCGCAGCATGTTCACATAGGGGTCGCGCTGCGTCAGCATGCGCCAGGCCGTATCGGCGGCAATGAACAGCGGCTTCGGCGTCAGGCCGCAGGCGGCCTCGACGCGCGCCCAGAGCAGTCGCAGCGCGCGGAACTTCGCCATGGTCAGGAACTGGTCGGCATCCGCGGTGAGCCGCGCGTAGACCATGCCCTGCGCCTGCTCCAGCGGAACGCCGGCCTCTTCAATCGCGCGCAGATAGGCTAATCCGCAGGCGAGCACGAAGGCCAGCTCCTGGACCTCGGAGCCGCCGGCATCATGGATCACACGGCCATCAGCGGATGCAAATGGTCCCTTGAAGCCGAGCGCTGCGAGGCCCTTGATGCCGCCGGTGACGGCAGGAGTAATCTGTTCCCATGTGTAAGGGCTGTGACCCCACACTGCGCAGGCAGCAAGCGGATCGAGCCCGAAGCGGATGTCGCAGGCGGCGGGATCGATGCCATTGCTCTTCACATATTCCGCGACATGGATCGCAGCCATCCGCGATTCCGGGCCGACCTGAAGCTCGAGGCCGATGCCGGCGTCGAGGTGAACGTCTTTCAGCACCTTTGCCACCGCATCGGCCGAAGGTTCCAGGCCGAAGCCGTGACTGCCATTGCCGCTGGCGAACACCAGAGAGAGGCCCGTGGCGCCGTTCTCCAGATCGGTCAGTGCCTGCGCGTTTGCTGCAAGCGCATCGGGATGATCGATCCGCTGCATGATCTGCCAGGGCGCGGCCGCCGGCCGCCCCNCCCCGCCACCGGCGCTGCCCCCGTCGCGCGCGGATAAAGCGGCTCGATCTTGAGGCCGTCATAGGTCTTGCCGACCAGCTTCTCGAACGGCGCGCCCTTCAGCACGCCGTCGACCAGCTTGCGCCAGTCCGCGTCCGTCGCCTTGGGAAAATCGGCGGCCAGCGGCAGATCGTCCGTCTCGGAGGTCATAAGGACAAGGGCTCCCGAACATCTCGACATGCGCAGGCGAATTTGCCACGGCGGCCCGCTCCTGCAAACGGTCGATTTTGGTTAACCGGTATCCGGAAGCTGCTCAATGCCTTGCGTCGAGACGCTGGCGAGGGCATCACGCACGCGAATGCCCGAGATCACGCGCTCCGGTGCGATCTCGGCCAGCGGCACCAGCACGAAGGCGCGCTCGAACAGGCGCGGATGCGGCAGGGTCAGGTCGGGCTTGTTCATCGACACATCGTCATAGGCGATCATGTCGAGATCGAGCGTGCGCGGGCCCCAGCGCCGATCCTGGTCGCGCGTACGGCCGAATTTCTGCTCGACTTTCTGCATCACGAACAGCAGCGCGTGCGGATCGAGGCCGGTCTCGATCTCGACGCAGGCATTGACGAAGGGATCCTGGTTCTCGTCGCCCCAGGGCGGCGTCGCATAGTCCGAAGAGCGGGCGACCACCGTGGCCTGCGCCATGCCGCAGATATGGGCGATCGCCTTTTTGAATGTCGTGCGGACATCGCCGACATTGCCGCCGAGCGCGATCAGCACGCTCGCCATATCAGTGATGCCGCGAGCGCGTCAGCATGACGCCGACATCGTCGAAGATCGCCGCGATCGGCGCATGTGGCTTGTGCACGGTGATCTTCACCGCGCGGATGCGCGGAAAGTGCGAAAGGATGGCATCGGCCACCGCACCGGCCGCGCGTTCCAGCAACTTGTAATTGGTGTTCTTGAACGCCGCCGTCGTCGTCGCCACCACGTCGGCATAGGAGACGGTATCGACCAGGCGGTCGCTGCGCGAAGGCTCCGACAAATCGGTGTAGAGCTCGAGGTCGATGACAAAGCGCTGGCCGACTTCGGTTTCGTGATCCAGCACGCCGTGGCGCGCATGGATCGACAGGCCGGTGACGAAGATCGTATCGGTCATAGCTTGCTCTCGATTGCGTTGGCGACCCGCAGGGCCTGCAAGGTCTCGGCGACGTCATGGGTCCGGATGATCTTCGCCCCCTTCTGCGCGGCAATCAGATGCGCGGCGATCGAGCCGGCCAGCCGCTCTTTCGGCTCCGACGGCGACACCGAGGCGATGAAACGCTTGCGCGAGGCGCCGACCAGGATCGGCAGACCGAACATCTCGAGCTCGCGCAAGCGCGCCAACGCGATCATGCTTTGCTCGGCGGTCTTGCCGAAGCCGATGCCGGGATCGAGCACGATCTTGTCCCGCGCGATGCCGGCCTTCGCGGCAATGTCCAGCGAGCGCATGAAGAACGCCTTCATATCAGCGACGATGTCGATGGCGGAATCGACGCTCTCGCGGTTGTGCATGACGATGACGGGGACGCCTCTTGCGGCCAGCAGCGGCGCCATGCCGGCGTCGCGCTGCAGGCCCCAGACATCGTTGGCGATGGCGACACCCTGGTCGAGCGCAAAGGCGACAACCTCCGCCTTCATGCTGTCGATCGAAACGGGCACGCCGAGTGCAACGATGTCTGCCAGCACCGGCTTCAGCCGGGCCAGCTCGTCCGCGGCCGTCACCGGCTGCGCACCCTTGTAGGGCCGGGTGGATTCGGCGCCGATATCGATGATGTCGACGCCATCGGCTATCATTGCCCGCCCCCGCGCCCGCGCCTGATCCGGTGCGATGAAATCGCCGCCATCGGAGAAGGAGTCGGGCGTCACGTTGAGCACGCCCATCACCGCCGGCAGCGGCCGGCCCACGAGCGTCCGCAGCACATCTGGCCCGGCCGAGCCGGCCGGCGGGACGGATGGGGAGGGCGAGGCATTCATGCGCGTGGCTTTGCGCGGTCGGGCAGGGGGAGTCAAGATGGGATTGGTGGCAGCGCCCTGCCCAAGCGCCCGTCATTGCGAGCGCAGCGAAGCAATCCAGGGTGTCACCGCGGAAGGATTCTGGATTGCTTCGCTGCGCTCGCAATGACGATGTTGAGGCAGCCTTGCTCGCCACCCCAGCCGCCTTCCAGCGACCCCTAATACGTGATCTTCGGCGGCAGCTTCCTGGCCTTGGCAATGATGTCGCCGACCGATTTCTCGGAAGGCAGGATGCGGACAAGCTTCTTGCGGTCGTTGGCTTCGCGCATGCTTTGCGCCAATCTTGCCGGATTCCGATAGGCGAGCTCGCGCACCGTGGTGACGCCGGCGGCGCGGACCAGGCCCACCTTGGCCCGGCCCATGCCGGGAATACGCATGTAGTCGGAGACGTTGGCCCACTCCAGCAGCTGCTGCTCGCTGATGCCGGTCTTGGCCGAGAGCGCCTTGCGGCCCTTGGCGGTGCTCGCGGCTTCCAGCAGTGCGTCGGTGGTGCGGATACCCTGCGCCTTCAACTTGTTGGCGGCAAAGGCCGGCAGGCTCTCAATCTCGGAGATCGGATATGTCATGATGCTCGGTATGAAAAGCGTCGCTCAGGCGAACTGGCTGAGGCCCGGCGTCCCCGCGATGATCTTGCCCATCTGATCCGCTCCGATTTTGTCTCGGCCGAAGCGGAAAAGTTCACGGGCAATGGTCTGGATGTCGGACATGCCAAGCCCGAGGCCCATCAGGCGCGTGCCGACCGCCATCAGGCCGCCGCCCATCAGCCGCGACAGCCCGCCGCCGCTCCTGGACGCCTCGATCGCTCCTTCCGCACCAGGGATCTGGTCGATCAGGGCCTGCACGCTGTCGGAAGGACCTTCACTGCGGAGGAATCCCAGAATAATGCCGACGGTCTTTTCAGCGACAGCACTATCTA
This sequence comes from Bradyrhizobium manausense, assembly GCF_001440035.1. Taxonomy (GTDB): domain Bacteria; phylum Pseudomonadota; class Alphaproteobacteria; order Rhizobiales; family Xanthobacteraceae; genus Bradyrhizobium; species Bradyrhizobium manausense. Next base: position 131,815 of record NZ_LJYG01000102.1, read on the forward strand.
TGCTGGCGTTTGTCGCCAGCCGTCCGATCAGCTCGTCCATTGACCCGCCCCTCAGCCGGTTCACATGCCGGAGATTATTTTCGAAAAGTGATCTTGAGCCCGTGCGATGTGAAATACAAGCAATGAACGCATGCAACGTCCCGATTCACTCTCGAAGACAGGAGAAGTGTTGCAGCAATGCAAGAGCGGAGACGAAATTCACGAAAAATCGCCGCGGATCGATGCGCGCGCCCGACTTTTGGCGCCCGCCGCGCGCGGAGTCTCCGACGATGTCGCATGTCGACGGCGCCCTGAAAGGTTTCAATCGACGTGCGACATGCGTTAAACTGCGGAACTGGCGGGTTCGAGTTTTCGATACGCGAAACCAACGAGAAACCGACAATAGAGAGTGTGATGACGGCGCAGGACAACAAGCTCGGCGATACCGACGACAAGATTTTCGTCGGCAAGGGAGACGAGCTGGCCTGGCTGACACTGGCGCTCGCCAATCGCCACGGCCTCGTCACAGGAGCCACCGGAACCGGCAAGACGGTGACGCTGCAAGTGATGGCGGAAGGATTTGCGCGGGCCGGTGTTCCGGTGTTCGCAGCCGACATCAAGGGCGACCTCTCCGGCATCTCCGAGGTCGGGGAGGCAAAAGACTTCATCGTCAAGCGCGCCAGCGAGATGGGACTGAATTTCCAGCCTGACCAGTTCTCGACGGTGTTCTGGGACGTGTTCGGCGAGCAGGGCCATCCGGTGCGGGCCACCATTACCGAGATGGGGCCGCTGCTGCTCGCGCGCATGCTCGATCTCAACGACGTTCAGGAGGGCGTGCTCAACGTCGCCTTCCGCGTCGCCGACGACAATGGCCTTGCCCTGATCGACCTGAAGGATCTGCGGGCGTTGCTCGATGCCATCGTGCCTGACGGCGGCAAGAAGGGGCCGGACGCGGAAGAGGATCCGCTCGCGCCGATCCGGAAAGCGGCGCAAGGGTTCGGCAACGTCACCAAGGCCACCGTCGGCACCATCCAGCGCCAGCTCCTGGTGCTGGAGAACCAGGGCGGCACCAGGTTCTTCGGCGAGCCGGCGCTGACCTTGAAGGACTTCATGAAGACCGACCGCGACGGCCGCGGCATGGTCAACATCCTCGTCGCCGACAAGTTGATGCAGAGCCCACGGCTTTACGCGACATTCCTGCTGTGGATGCTGTCAGAGCTGTTCGAGGAACTGCCCGAGGCCGGCGATCTGCCCAAGCCCAAGCTGGTGTTCTTCTTCGACGAGGCGCATCTGTTGTTCAACGATGCGCCGAAGGCGCTGATGGACAAGATCGAGCAGGTGGTCCGCCTGATCCGCTCCAAAGGCGTCGGCGTCTATTTCGTCACACAGAATCCGATCGACGTGCCCGACCGTGTGCTCGGGCAGATGGGCAATCGGGTGCAGCACGCCTTGCGCGCCTTCACACCGCGCGACCAGAAGGCGGTCGCCGCTGCCGCCCAGACCTTCCGGCCCAATCCGAAGCTCGACACCGCCAAGGTCATCATGGAGCTCGGCAAGGGTGAGGCGCTGGTGTCATTCCTCGAAGGCAATGGCACGCCGGCGATGGTGGAGCGGGTCATGATCCGGCCGCCATCGGCGCGCATCGGGCCGATCACCCCGGAAGAGCGCAAGGCGATCGTGGATGCAAGCCCGCTCAAGGGCAAATACGACACCGCCGTTGATGCCGAGTCGGCCTATGAGATCATCCAGAAGCGGATCGCGGGCACCGCGGCCCCGGCCGATGGTCAGGCGGGTAGCGGTGGCGGTCTCCTCGGCCAGATCGGCTCGATCGTCGGCACCGTCTTCGGCACCAATACCGGGCGTAACCGGCTGACGACCGGCCAGCGCATCGCGCGCGACGTCACGCGCACCGTCACCGACAAGGTTGTCGGCGGCGTCGTGGCCGATCTCGGCAAATCGGTCGGCGGCCAACTCGGCGGTTCGGTCGGCCGCGCGCTGGTCCGCGGCGCGCTCGGCGGACTGCTCCGACGCTAGGCAGGCAAGGACATAGTGAAGCGGATTTCCGGGCCGCTGCAGCTCCCCTCGCGCCTGTGAGGAGAGGGGCAGACTTGCGGCCTGTGTGTGGGTAGACATATATCGACACTCTCCCGGCCGCAGATTGAAGGCATTGTGACCACAGCCCGTTCGCCCAACAAACCCGGCGCACTCCGAGCTCTTTCGCTACGTGCGCCGCTCGACCTGCTCTTCCTGTTCTGCTGCCTGATCCTGACCGCCGATGTCCTCGGGCCGGAGATCTTCGGTCACGGCAAGACCAAGGACTATGCGCTGTGGTACTGGGCCGGGCAGCAGGTGCTGCATGGCGGCGCGCTCTATCCCAGCGACATCCGCAACCAGTTCGAGTTCATCTATCCGCCATTGCCTGCGATCCTGCTGGCGATCCCAAGCTGGTTCGGCAAGATCCCGCTCTACGTCGTACTGTCGATCCTGAACGCCGTGGCGTGGTGGTACACGGGGATGCTCTCCAATGCGATGACCGGGGCTGACCGCAAGCCGGGCCCGTGGCTCGAAGCGCTGCCGGCGCTGGTCACCGTGACCTTCGTGTTCGACATGTTCGATCTCGGTCAGCCGAACCTCGTTCTGCTGGCGATGATGCTGTGGGGCTTCCGGTTGTTGCAGCATCGGCGGTCCTGGTCTGCGGGCTTCATGTTCGCGCTCGCCACCGCCATCAAGGTGTTTCCGGTCGCGGTGCTGCCTTATCTGGTCTGGCGCCGGCAATGGGCGGCGGTCGTCAGCATGCTCGCCTTCATCGGCATCCTGCTCTACATCGTGCCCGCACCGATCCGCGGCTTCGAGCGCAATGCCGCCGAGCTCAACACCTGGTACCAGGGCATGGTCGGCTCGAGCTCGGAAAAGGGCTTCGGCCAGCGCGACGAGCAGAACTGGTCGTGGGTCAACCAGTCCATCATCGCCGTGACGCACCGCCTGGTCCGCCCGATCAACTTCAATCTGGAGGATCCCGGCAAGCCGGTGCGCACGATGAATATCATCGACGTCGACTACAAGACGGCGAACTGGATCGTGCTCGCGGTATCGGTGTTGCTCGGGCTCGGCTTTATCGCAGTGATGCCGTCACAGCGGCAACGAACGGCGCGATCGGATGCCGAGGAACTCGGCATTCTGTTCTGCCTGATGACGGTGGCCTCGCCGCTGGCACGACAATATTACTTCATGTGGCTGTTCTTCCCGCTGACAGTGCTGATGCATCGGGCCGCCTTCGACGCCAGGCCGAAGGTGCAGCTGGGAAGCTGGCTTGCGCTTGGCGCGGCCGGCATCCTCATGCTGCTGTCGCTGCCGCCATTTCCCAATGCCATTCAGGCCTGGGGCAACAACCTTGCTGCCACGGCAATTCTCGCCGTTACGCTCGCCTGGCACATCCGGCATCCGCCTGATGCGGCTAGCTCCGACGCTGCGGCGGAGCTAAAATCGCAGCCATCTTGAGACTCCAACAAGCGGAACATCCGACCATGGCCAATGCGCAGCTTCAATCCGTGCTCGACCACATCGACAAGGACTTCGACAACAGCCTCGAGCGCCTGTTCTCGCTGCTGCGGATCAAGTCGATTTCCGCCGATCCTGCCTTTTCAGGGGATTGCAAGGCGGCAGCCGAGCATCTGGCCAAGGACATTGCGAGCCTCGGCGTCGCGACCGAGGTGAGGCCGACCGCCGGCCATCCCGCTGTCGTCGGCAAGGTCAAGGCGGGCGGACGGCCGCATGTGATCTTCTACGGCCATTACGACGTGCAGCCGGTCGATCCGCTCGAGCTCTGGCACCGTCCGCCGTTCGAGCCTGCAGTCACGGATCACGCAGACGGCCGCAAGATCATCGTCGCGCGCGGCGCCGAGGACGACAAGGGCCAGGTGATGACCTTCGTCGAAGCCTGCCGCGCCTGGAAGACAGTGACGGGCTCGCTGCCGATCGACGTCACATTCCTGATCGAAGGCGAGGAAGAGGTCGGCTCCAAGAACTTCGTGCCGTTCGTCGAGGCCCACAAGGACGAGTTCAAGGCCGATTACGTTCTGGTCTGCGACACCGGCATGTGGGACCCCAGCACGCCGGCGATCACCACGGCGCTGCGCGGCCTGCTCTATGAAGAGGTGAAGATCACCGCGGCCAGTCGCGATCTGCATTCCGGCGTATTCGGCGGCACCGCGATGAACCCGATCCGCGTGCTCACCAAGATCTTGGGCGGGCTGTTCGACGACGACAATCGGATCACGATCCCCGGCTTTTATGACGGCGTGAAGGATACGCCGCCGGAGATCCTGGAGCAGTGGAAGAAGCTCAACTTCACGCCCGAGACCTTTCTCAAGCCGGTCGGCCTGTCGATTCCCGCGGGCGAGAAGGGGCGCTTGATGGTCGAGCAGGCGTCCACGCGTCCGACCTGTGACGTCAACGGCATCTGGGGCGGCTATATCGGCGAGGGCTCCAAGACGGTGATTCCGTCGCATGCCTCGGCCAAGGTCTCGTTCCGACTCGTCCAGGGACAGGACCCGCAAAAGATCCGCAAGGCCTTCCGCGATTACGTCACCGCCCGGCTTCCCGGCGACTGCAAGGTCGAGTTCGGCGATCATTCCGCCGCGCCCGCCGTGGCGCTCGACTGGAACATGAAGCCGCTGGCTGCGGCCAAACAAGCGCTGACCGAAGAATGGGGCAAGGAGACCGTGCTGATGGGCTCCGGCGCCTCGATCCCGATCGTCGCCGATTTCAAGCGCGCTCTTGGGCTCGACTCGCTGCTGGTCGGCTTCGGCCTCGACGATGACAACATCCACTCGCCGAACGAGAAGTACGATCTGCGCAGCTTCCAGAAGGGCATCCGCTCCTGGGCGCGGATCATCGCGGCGCTGGCGGAAGTGAAGTAGGCCGAGCTGCCGTAGGGTGGGTTAGCTCTGCGACTGCGCGAAGCGCAGTTGCTGGGCGTAACCCACCACTTCTGCATCCGCGGCGGCAGACCTGGTGGGTTACGCCTAGCGGTTTGCGCTTCGCGCAATTCGCGAGGCTAACCCACCCTACGAAACACCGCAAAAATAAAAACGCCGCCCGGGATTGGACGGCGTTTCATTCCAGAACGTGCAGAGGTAGTTCGACAAAGACACTACCTCACATTCATGAAAATCTCAAGACCGGTAGCCCGGACTCTCGCGGTCGAGCTTGCGCAGCAGCGGCGGCCAGACGAGGTTGTTCGCGCGCAGTTCGGCGCGGTCGCGGTTGGCGAGCAGCTCGGTGTTCTTCTCGATCGCGATCTGCTCGACCGGATAGACTGGCGTGCCCAGCGCACGCGTGCGCACCTGCATCGAGCAGGCGCGCTCGAGATGGTACATGCGCTCGAATGCGGAGGCGACCGAGCGGCCGACGGTCAGCGTGCCGTGATTGCGCAGCAGCATATGATTGTGATCGCCGAGATCCTTCTGCAGCCGCGGCCGTTCGTCGTGATCGAGCGCGATGCCTTCATAGTCGTGATAGGCGAGGTCGTGGGTGACGAGCTGCGCGGTCTGGTTGAGCGGCAGCAGCCCTTCGGCGCTGCTCGACACCGCGGTGCCGTCGAGGGTGTGGAGATGCAGCACGCAGATGGCGTCCTCGCGCACCTCGTGGATCGCCGAATGGATGGTGAAGCCGGCCGGGTTGATGCTGTACTCGCTCTCCGAGAGCTGGTTGCCGTGCAAATCGACCTTGACCAGGCTCGAGGCCGTGATCTCGTCGAACATCAGCCCATAGGGGTTGATCAGAAAGTGATGATCGGGGCCGGGCACGCGCGCGGAGATGTGGGTGTCGACCAGATCGTCCCAGCCATACAGCGCGACGAGGCGATAGCAGGCGGCGAGATTGATCCGTTGCTGCCACTCGGCCTCCGTCATATGAGACGGCACTTCCTTCAGGCGGGCTTCCGCTGGCGACATGGCAAATCTCTCCGAACTTCGTTGTTGTGAAGAGGGAGCGTAGTCTCGGGTGAAGCCGGCAGCAAGCCGACGAAATCGCGGCAGCCAAGCGTAGCCCGCATGCATGTCCGCCGTAGCTCGAAGAGCGAAGGCGGAGAGCGAGACGGCCCAGGAGACGAATTTTACGGCGCCGGGATCGACAGCAGGCTGGAAATGCTGCGGCCGCGGATGTCGTAGACGCGGGCGAACACCACGTCGTCGCGCTTGATCTCGACCATCACGGGGGCGGTGAGTCCCTTGCAATAGAACTCGCCGAGCGTCATTGCGAAATCCGCCGCGTGGGAATCCCACCCGATGGTGAAATCAGGACCGAGCGCGACCTGCGCCGGGCGCTGCGGACCGCACACCGCGACCTTCCATTTGCGATTGCGCGGCGGAACTTCCTGACGCTCGACCAGCTGCTCGCGCAGTTCGTCGGAGGCCTGCTTCAAGGCGAGGCCCCAATAGTCCAGCATGAAGCGGTCGTCGGCGGCGCGCACGGTACCGGCGATGTGGTTGAAGTGGGTGTATTGATAAGGATGCAGCCGGATCATCTCGGCCAGCGGCAGCGCGAGACCGAAACAGAACAGTGCAAGCATGGCCGGTTGCCAGGCGCGATGGCTGACGCGCAGGCGCTCCATGGTCCAGGCGAAGGCGACGCCGCCAAGCACCGCCATCGGCGGGATCACGAACACGAAATGGCGGATGCCATTGTAGAGCGCCGGCCGCTTCACCATCGCGATCGCGAGCGGCAGGGTCGCTGCCAGCGTCAGCATCAAAAGGATGGTCTTGCGGCGCGCCGGAACCTCGCGGCGCGGCAGCATGGCGAAGGTGCTGAACATGGCGCCGGCCATCAACACCAGCATCACTTCGGGAAGTTGCAGGGCAAACAGCGTCGGCAGATACGACCATGGCATGTCGGGCACGGACACGATCGCGCCGTCGAACATTTCCTTCCAGGGCTTCTCGAAGAAGTGCGAGAAATAGGTCAAGGCCTCGAAAGGATTGCCGGGCTCCATGATCGACCACGGCCAGATCAGGCCCATCACGAGATAGCCCAGCACAAGGCCGGGCAGCAGCACGTAGACGACATGGGCGAAACGCCTGACAGCCTCGCGGACGCCCTCGCTGCGCAGCTCCTCCAGGAACAGGGGCACGAAGCCGATCATGGCATAGACCAGCGCGAGCCCACCGAGGATGCGCGAGCCGATCGAGAGGCCGGCTCCCAGGCCGACGATCAGGATCGTGCGCGGCGAGGGCTTTGGATATTCCTCGGCGAGCCTGACGAGGCCGAGCATCAGGATGATCATCGCCACCGCGAAGGGCGCATCCTTCGGGTTCATGAACATGTGGCCGTAGAAGATCGGGCAGAGCGCCAGCAGCAGCAGCGCGGCGAGGCCGGCAAGAGGTCCGCCGATGCGACGGCCCAGCCGGCACGTCACCGCAAGCCCGATCACGCCGACAACGGCGCCGACCAGGCGTCGCGTCTCGAACAGCTCGAGCGGAATGATCTTGTGCAGCAGCGCCGCGGCCATGTCGAAGCCGCCGCCATACATATAGAGGTTGGCGAAGGAGAGGGCGGAGGTGTCGCTGAAGCCGGAGCCATACATGCGCAGCAGCAGGTCGGCATATTCTGCGTGGGTGTAGTCGTCCCAACCGAGCCCGTAGTCGCGGAAGGTCAAGCCTGCGATGACGGCGACGGCAGCCAGCACCAGCATGGCAAGGTCGTCGCAAGTCCGTTCAACCGAGCGCCGCTGAGGCGTGTCGATCGCCGAAGTCGTAATGGATGTCATGGCAATTGGTGACCCGGAATCCCCTCGTGGCCCAGCTGGTGCGCGCGGGCCTCAACCCCGGACTCCCTATAGCGCAGTTCCATGACCAAGTAATTGGGCATTATGGCTAAATTCCTGATGCGACGCAGCAATTTCCAACTTTGGCAGCCCTTCAGAGCTAGCGGAGCATTGCTGAAGGGAATGTGAATAAGTCCCTGATATCCTTCCCTTTAGGAACAGTGGCGGCAATTTGGTCGTTGGCGTGGAACGCAGTAAGACGGTATCGTGGCGTAGCGGGTATCGCGCATGGTTGCGCGCCGGGGGTGTGTTCGATGAGTGTGGCTCTGTTGATCGCTGGGATTTTCGCCGTTCTGGCGGGCCTCCTTGCGATTGCGTTTGGCTATTCCATCAGGGATTTCAGCCTCGGCAGCACGCTCATAACGAGCGGAACGATCGGCGTCTGCTCCGGTATGCTACTGATAGGCCTCTACGTCGTGCTGCTCGAGCTACGGGCCATCGCTCGCAGGCTGGCCGGCGCAGCCGCGGCCTCGGAGGTTCGCGTCAGGCCGGTGCTGCCGCCGGGGCTGGCATCGCCCAACGGGCTCGGTGCGTCTGCGCCGGAACCCGCTCCGGCCATGCGGGCTGAGCCGCCGCCATCGCCGGCCGCGCCGCCAACTCTGGCTGCGGCGCCAACTCTGGCTGCGCCGCCCTGGCAGGCCGAAGCGGCCGCGCGCCCCCGTGTCGAGC
>NZ_LJYG01000102.1:140429-164409 GCF_001440035.1 Bradyrhizobium manausense
CCGCCGCAGGCATCTCCTGCCCCGGCAGAGCCCGCCGCGCCGGATGCGCCGCATGCGAGCTTCGACGATGCCTGGCCGAAGCCCGACCGTGCGCGGCCTCCGGAGCCACCGGTGGCGCGTCGTCCACCGCCGCCGCCCCCGCCGCCCCGCCCGTCATCGACCTTCGAGCCGGCTGCGCCTCAACCCACCGCAGCTTCGCCTGCGTCCGAGCCGCCAGCCGAACAGCCGCAGGTGACGGTGCTGAAATCCGGCATCGTCGACGGCATGGCCTATTCGCTCTATTCCGACGGCTCGATCGAGGCGCAGATGCCCGAGGGCATGATGCGCTTTGCCTCGATCGACGAGCTGCGCGCCCATCTCGACCAGCGCGGTGGCTGAAAGTATCTCCCATTCAAGTAAAGCCTCGCCGCTATTGTCGCCAGATCAGTAATCGGCTCATATTCGCCAGTCGTCGTATTTCGGCCAAACGTATTGTTGACAGAGAATACTTCATCGCCGCCAATGCAGCGCGACGGAGCCGGATTGGAGAGAGGTCGCGCCATGTCGGATGCCGCGGGCAAGAATTTCATCGAGCTGACGGCGAACATCGTCTCGGCCTATCTCAGCAATAACCCGACGCCGGCCGGCGAGATTCCGAACCTGATCAGCCAGGTGCACGGTGCGTTGACGCGGGTGTCGTCAGGCCGTGTCGAGGCGCCGCTCGAACCGGCAAAGCCCGCGGTGTCGCTGAAAAAGTCGATCGCGCCGGACTATCTGGTGTGTCTGGAAGACGGCAAGCGCTTCAAGTCGCTGAAGCGCCATCTGCGCACCCAGTACAGCATGACGCCGGAGCAATATCGCGAGAAATGGGGCCTGCCGGCCGACTATCCCATGGTCGCGCCGAACTACGCGGTGGCCCGTTCGCAACTGGCAAAGAAGATGGGCCTGGGACAGCAGCAGCGGAAGAAGGGGAAGTAGGGCAGCGCCCAAGATCTCGCAGGGTGGGCAAAGGCGCACTTGCGCCGTGCCCACGAATTCTCTCCGTCACACGCAAATGGTGGGCACGCTCCGCTTTGCCCACCCTATACGGCAGCTCACAATGAGGCGCTAAGACGCCTCCGCCAACGCCTCTCTCGCATCGGTCTTAATCCGCTCCACCATCGAGCGCAGGCCGTTGGAGCGCTGCGGCGTCAGATGATCGCGGAAGCCGAACTCATTGAACACGGAAATCGCATCGGTCTCGAGAATCTGCTGCGGCGTGCGGCCGGAATAAAGCGCGAGCACGATCGCGACCAGCCCGCGCACGATATGCGCGTCGCTGTCGCCGCGATACCGCAGGATCGGTGCACCACCGTCGCGTTCGACCAGCTTCTGGAGCCAGACCTGGCTGACGCAGCCTTGCACCTTGTTCTCGGCCGAATGTTCCGCCTCGGGCATCGGTTCCAGGGTGCGGCCGAGCTCGATCACGTACCGGTAACGGTCGTCCCAATCGTCCAGAAGCTCGAAATTCTCGCGGATATCGTCGATCGAAGTCATTGATGGCCTGTGGTTCCCGTTCAGGCCAATATAGGCACGCGAAGCGTCGAAATCGATAGGATTCGGAGCCTAATTCGCCGTCGCCTCGGGGCCGCGCCATTCCAACGCAAGATCGTCCTGGGTCAGCGTGTCGCGAGGCGCCTCGCTCGCCATGGCATCGCCTTCGCCGGCCACCGCAATGGAGCCGGTATGGTCGGGCGCCTTCTTGTCGGTCTTCTCATTCTTGTCGTTGGTGATCTGCTCCTTCTTGTCGTTGATGATCTGGTAGATCTTCTTCGCGCCGTCCTGCGCCCGCTGGCCGATGATGGTTGCGGCCTGTCCGCCGACCTCGCAGGCCGCCGGCTGGCGCTTGCAGAACTGGCTCATGTCGGAGACGGCCGCGGTCGCAGCCTGCACCGCGTCGGCAGCGCCGATATTCGGCCGCTTGTCCGATTCGGGCGTCTTGTCCCGCGGCAGGAGCACCAGCACCAGCCCGAGCCAGAATGTGATGCGAAGCAGAAAGCGCATCTTATCGACCTGTAGTTAGATCTGGCACGCGGCGATCTCCGCGCGGCGCCAGTGACCTAGCAACTCTCGATAAATCGCAAGTGATTGCCTTGAGCTTAATTCGCAGAAAATTTACGCAAAAAACTTCGCAGGGCGAGTTCGCGTCAATTTTCGATTGATCGGCCCGTCCGTGGTGATCCGGACCTGCACATCCACCAATTCGAAACCATGAAGGGCAAGGCGAAACCCTGTGTTCACCATCACCGATGATGACATCGCCAAATCGCCTAAAAATCTCAACGAAGATACGGCGTCCGGCCGCGCGCCGATCCGCCTTAGCACTCGTTTAAGGTCGCTCTGACACGGTGGCTCAACGACAAGGAGGCGTTCCGGCGCGTCTTTTGACGAGTGAGCCGAAGCGCGAGACCCGTGACAGTTTTGAGTATCATCCGCGATTGTCTCGATGCACTGCTGCATCCCTCCGCGCGCTACGATGCGCTGACGCGTGCGCGGCATCGGGCCTTCATGGCGCCGCGGCTTCTCGGAAGCCTGGCCGCTTTTGCCGCATTTCCCGTTTATCTTGTCCTGCGCGGCGCGCCGAGCGCGATCGAGGTCGCGGCTCTCGCCTGGCTGATCGCGCCGATTCTGCTGTCCTGGTTCCTGTCGCGCACCGGGCGCTATGAGGGCGCCCATGTGCTGTCGTCGCTGGCGCTTGCCGGACTGATCATGGCCATCGCGGTCACGACCGGCGGTATCGAATCCTTCGCGGCGATCTGGCTGGTCGTGGTTCCCCTGGAGGCCGCCCTGTCGGCCTCGCGCCGTGTCGCGGCCTTCGCCTCGCTGCTCGCATTGTCCTGCGCGGCCGTCCTGATCCTGCTCAGCTTGCTCGGCTGGCTGCCTTCTGGCGAGCTCGGCGGAACCCAGCGCGGCGTGATGATGGCGCTCGGCGTTGCCTCGGCGACGCTTTATGCCGCGGGCCTTGCTTTCGGCGCCGAGTCGCTTGCGCGCACCAGCGTCACGCTGCTCTCGCGCGAGGAGGAGCGCTATCGCCTGCTCGCGCGCAACATGAGCGATGTGATCTCGCGGCATCAGCGCAACGGCGCGGTGCAGTTCATCTCGCCGGCGGCGGAAGCCATGCTCGGCATGCCGGTCGCGCAACTGCTCGGCCACGGCCTGTTCGATCGCGTCCATGTCGCCGATCGTCCGGCCTATCTCACCGCGCTGTCGGACGCCGCGCGTGGCGAGGTCCGCAGCGTCGAATTCCGGCTGCGTCGCGATCCCACCGGTTCCGAGCGCGGCCAGATCGACTTCATCTGGGTCGAGATGCGCTGCCGTCCGCTCGACCAGGATCAGCGCCAGAATTCTTACAGCGACGTCACCGCCGAGCTCGAAGTCGTCGCGGTGATGCGCGACGTCACCGACCGCAAGCTGTCGGAGCAGGCGCTCGATCAGGCTCGCAACGCGGCGGAAGCCGCCGACGCCGCCAAGACGCGCTTCCTCGCCACCATGAGCCATGAGCTGCGCACGCCGCTCAACGCCATCATCGGCTTCTCCGAGATGATCGCGCAGGAGCAGACCCTGATGCTGGCCGCCAGCCAGCGCAAGGAATATGCCGAGCTGATCAACGCTTCCGGCCAGCATCTGCTGTCGGTGGTGAACGGCATCCTCGACATGTCGAAGATGGAATCGGGCAATTTCGAGATCGCCTCCGAGCCGTTCGCGCCGCGCGCCGCGCTGATGCATTGCTGCAATCTGCTCGCGCTCAAGGCGCGCGAGCGCGGCATCGACCTCATAACCGACGCGCCGCAGGATCTGCCCGTGATGACCGGCGATCCCCGCGCTTTCAAGCAGATCGTGCTCAATCTCGTCGCCAACGCCGTCAAGTTCACCGAGCGCAGCGGCCAGGTCACGGTATCAGCATCGGCATCGGCTTCGCAGCTGACCCTGCGCGTCAGCGACACCGGCGTCGGCATCGCGCCCGACGATCTCAAGCGCATCGGCGCGCCGTTCTTCCAGTGCGGCAAGACCTATGAGCGCCGCCATGAAGGCACTGGCCTTGGGCTTTCGATCGTGAAGAGCCTGGTGGCGTTGCATCTCGGCGAATTGACGGTACAAAGCAAGCTCGGCGAGGGCACCGCCGTCACGGTCAAGCTGCCGCTCGTCTATACGCCGCCGCAAGCCAAGCCGGTGGCGAGCAAGATCGCGACGTTCACGCCGGTGCTGCGTCATGACGTTCAGGACCAACCTGCTCTGGTGAAGAAAAGTGCCTAAAAAGTCTGCCAACGACGAAGCCGCTCCGCGCCGCCGTGGCGCCAAGGCCAAGGCTGCGGTCATCGATGTCGAGACCGAGCGCAACCTCGTCTTGCGCGTGCTCTTGCATAGTCCCAAGGACACGCTGGCCGGCCTCGTCGCCGCCGCCGCCATCAGCGCTATCGTTGCCAACGCGCTGTTCCTGCAGACCGGCCGGCATCCGGCGCCGATGTTCGGCACCGTGATCAATCTTCCTGCGCCGTCGCCGGCGTCGCTCTCGAGCCCCATGCCGCGGCCGCGCCCCGTCGGCGCCGATACCTCGCCGCTCGAGCCGAAGGCGACCGAGTTTCGAGTCGAGCCCAAACCGGCCGAGAAGCCGCCGGAGAAACCCACTGAAACGACCGCCTCGACGCCGCGCTCCGGCGATCCCATGACCAATCTGGTGATCAAGGCCACGGCACCGACGCCGGCCCCGTCCTCGGTTGCCGTCGCGCGGCCGCCGGCGCCGATCCCGCAGCAGAGCCCGGCGGCGCGTCGCCTCGCCGGCGTGCAGCGCGCGCTGTCCGAATACGGCTATGGCAATTTGAAGATCACCGGCACGATGAGCGGCGAGACCCAGTCGGCGATCCAGACCTTCGAGCGCCAGCACAAATTGCCCGTCACCGGCCAGGTGTCGGACCGCCTGCTGCGCGAGCTCGCCGCCGCGATCGGCCATCCCGTCGAATAATCGTCATCGCTTCGCGAAGTTTGAAGGCTGGTGCCGCGCGCGGCACTCGCCTATCGTGCGTCCATGCGTTTGAAATCGAATATCTGGGTCTCAGCTTACTTGCGCCGGTGCCAGACCGAGGGCGTGTTCGGCGCGGTGCGCCATCGCGGCGCCGAGGAGGCGGGCGCGGTGTTCGTCAAGGTGTCGCTGCTGGACGGCAACGCGATGCTTTACGTGCCGGCGCCGCAGACCTCTTATGACGACGGCCGCCCGGTCGATCGCTTCTTCGTGCCGATTGCGCCACAGCCCGTGCCTGAGTCTGCCGTCGAAGAACGCCTGACCAAGGAGCTCCGCTTCGATCCGGATGCCTGGATCGTCGAGACCGAGGACCGCGCCGGGCGGCACTTTCTGGAATTGGCGAAGACCTGATCCATCCTCACCGTCATTGCGAGGCACCGGGGCCGCGCTTCGCGCGGACCCGGTGGCTCGCAATGACGACGTGGAAAGTTTAGCGCTCTGATCCGCTAGAGCCCGTGCGCACCGCCGGGCTCGATCCCGGCTGCACGCTCGGCCGCGACGGGCTGGACGCTCCGCGTGCGCGCTGCCGGTCGCTGTCATGCAGCGACGGCTGATATTTCGTGCGCGTGACGGCGAGCGTCGAGCCGCGCCAGGCGGCGAGCATCACCAGCGCCGAGCGGTCGCTGATGCGGTCATAGAGCCGCGACAGCCGATAGACCTCGTTCACGGAGGTGCCGATCGCGGGCTTGAAGAACAGCAGGATGCGCTGGAAGTTCGGGCTCGGCATGTCGAGAGCGCGCGCGGCAACCGCGAGCGCCTCGCCGCCGGCGTCCTCGACGATCTCCGTTGCGACGCGCGAGGGCAGGATCAGCGTGTCGCCGAGCTCGTAGGTGAAGCTGTCGACATCGCCCGCGATCGCCGCCATCTCCAGGACCTGGATCGCGCGCTTGGCATGCACGGTCGGAATCCGCGGCGCGGCCTTCAGCGGCGTCTGCGCCAGGTTTTGCAGCATCAGCGCGCGCTGGCTCGCATCGGCGCTGAAGAACGTGTCGTGGATCTCGGCCGCTTCCTTCGGCTGCATCGCCATGTTGGCGGCCATGTGCGCTTCCGCGTCCGTCGGCGCGCGGGCGGGCGAGGGGATAAGCGTAGCTTCCGGGATTGTGCGCGCGAGCGGCACGCGGCGGCCTTCCTGCGCCGCGACCAGGCCGAGCTTTTGCAGCACGGGCACGGGCGTGTGCGGATAGATCGCAAGCTTCGCCTTGACGGCCGCGCGCGTCGGGTCGTCGACCTGATCGATCAGCCGCGTCGCAAGCTCGATGAATTGGCGCTGCTCGTCATCGGTGTGGGTGCTGGCCTGGACATAGAGATCGGTCAACACGCGCAGCAGGGTGGGGCGAACATCGACGCCCTCGCGGCGGGAGAGTGTCATCAGCCCGTCGAATCCGGGAAACAGCGACTTGGTCATGGAGGCGTACGCAACTTCGGAAGAACTGTCGTCTCAGCCTATCAAGGGTTCCTTTAAAGGTTGCTTAAGGAAAACGAAATGTGAAGCAAACCCGCTCAATTCGAGCGATTTCGTCTCTCTTCGGGACGGCGAGCCAATGGTCCGTGCGGTTACGGTCCAACAGCCATGTTTACACCCCGTTAACCATAAACTGATCCTAATGACCCCCATGTGCTGGGGCGCGCGTTCGATCGCGCGGCAGTTGAGAGAGCTGACATGGGGACCATCATCGAATTTCCGGCCGGTCGCCGGGTGGGCTCGTCGGGGGACGTCACACCGCGCGCGGATATGGGAACGATTCTGATCCTTCCCGTCATCCGCATCGAGCGCGACAGCGACGAAACCAGCGGCGACCGTGGACCGGAGCAGGGCACCGCGCCGGGGCGCCGCCGTCGTCGCCGCTGAATTGCGGCTTTTGCAATGCCGCACTCCATCCATCAGCTCCGCACCATTC
Source organism: Bradyrhizobium manausense (assembly GCF_001440035.1). Lineage (GTDB taxonomy): Bacteria > Pseudomonadota > Alphaproteobacteria > Rhizobiales > Xanthobacteraceae > Bradyrhizobium > Bradyrhizobium manausense. Next base: position 147,363 of record NZ_LJYG01000102.1, read on the forward strand.
GATCGGCCATTCTGTTCGCAGCCCTGGGCACCGCGCTCGCTGGCTGCAGCGGCGGTGATTTCGGCCGCACCCGCGCCGACATGCGCAGCGACGATATGCACGGCTGGCTTGGCCTTGAGGCCACCGGGAGCCTCGGACTGAAGTCCTCCCAATTCCAGTTGACCGACGAGGAGCGCCAGCTTCGCGACCTCGCTTATCCCATGATCGAGCCGCCGCTGTCCCGGCCGGCCTGGAAGAGCGTGTTCGGCGATTACAAGGCCCTGCCGGCACCGTGGCGCCAGAAGGTCGTGTTCGACCGCACCATGTACGGCCGTACGCTGATCGACGAGCCGCATCGCTCGCACGCCTCGCGCTATGCGCAACTGATCGAGGACGTGCGCAACGACATCACCCGCTTCGAGCCGTTCTTTGCCTGCGCGATCCGCGTCATCGATCTCGACAGGAAGCGGGACGCCAGCATGGCGCGGGTCTCCGCGCTGTCGCCACAGGAAAAGGCGGACGCCGTCGCGCGCATGCAGGAGAACTCGCTGATCGTCCAGTGGGTGCAGCAAAGCCTCGAGCAGCGCGTCTCGTCCTATCGCTGGGCGCTGGAGCGGCTGGTAATCCAGGCGCCCGACGGCATGGCCGCCGACGCCGACCGCCTGATCGGCGAACTCGCCGCGCAAACCGCCAATCCGCCTGTCATCTCGCAGCCGCCTTACGGCCGCGCGGTGGTCTCGAAGGGCTGAGCGCGGACCGCTCCCGTCGTCCGGGCACGAGCAGCCCGACAACCCGCGATCAACCTGCGCCGCCCCCTCCGGCACGTCCGCCCGAGGAACCGGTGCCCACGGCTGCCGCCACCCCTCTTGAGCTTCCGCCACCCTACCGATTGGTGATTGTCCTGCCGCGCAATAGGGGTAGGATCAGCTCGTTTCTTCAAGTGATTTCACTCAAAGGTCGTTCGCGATGAGCCTCCACGCCGCGAGTCCGGTCAAGAGCCGTCTGGAAGTTCCCCTGCCGCGAAAACTGCTAGTCCTCGCCGTTCTCCTGGGATCGACCGGGACGGCTGCCGCGCTGACCAAGGAGGCGGCACTCGAGAATTGCAGGATGACCGTCGGCAAGCCGATCGTGCAGGCCTGCATGCATGCGGGCGGCGGTGCCGATCGGGAATCATGCCGCGCCAAGGCCTCGCCGCAGGTCAAAGCCTGCGTGATGGCGGCGCTCAATGCCGCCAACGGCCGCGCCAATGTCGCCGTCGAGGTACCGAAGGAAGAGGCGCCCAAGCTGGCGCCGGGGACCGCACTGCCCAAGGATTTCATCGCGCCGCCGCGCACCATCTCCGACATCACCGCGATCCTCGACAGCGAAAAGCCGAACGAGAAGCTGATCGCGGAGCTGAAGGCGGACGCGGATTCGACGCCCACGGGCAAGGAGTCCCGCGAGGATCTCGCCCAGTTCTATTTCGATCGCGCCAATGCGCGCGCCCAGCTCGGACGGCTTGCCGAAGCTATCACCGACGCCAACAAGGCCATCGAGGTCGGACGCGGCGCCATCAGCGCAAACATGATGGGTCGGCTGACGCAGCTGGCCGCCCTGCAATATTCGAACGCCGGCGATCCGAAGCGCGCACTCGAGATCATGCAGAGGCAGTTGCGCGAGGTCGCCACCGCGCCGGGCGCAAAGGGGTATCTGTTCAACGCCAATCGCTCGATCGCAGGCATTCTCATTCAAATGGGCGACATCCCGCAGGCCGAAGCCTATCTGCGCCGCAGCCTGGCCGGGATCCAGGAGGCTCGCACCAGCGGCCTGCCCGGATGGCGCGCCTCCTATGCGAAGATGGGGCAGAATTGGGAGGCTGAAATCGATGGCACCCGCGCCATGATCTTCGAGGCGCGCGGGCAGTTCAAGGAAGCCGAAGCCTCCTATCGTCTGGCCGAGCAGCGCAAGCGCGCCGGCATGAAGGCCGTGATGGAGTCGGACAACCCTCCCGCTGAAACCGTCGTCCTGCAGACCATCGACTATCTGGTTCTGAGCCAGGCGCGCATGAAGGCGCGGCAGGGCAGGCTCGCCGAAGCCGAGGTCGACGCGCGCCGGGCGCTGTTGTCGCGCCTGAAGGACACCGGCAAGTACAATCCGGTGATGCCGCGTTATGTGATGGGATTGGCCGGCATCCTGGTCGATGAGGGCCGTTACGAGGAAGCGGAGCAGCTCGGCCGCGTCGCGCTGGAGATCAACAAGACGGTCGGCGTGCCGGAAGACTCGCAATCGACCGTGCAGCTGCTGTCGCAGCTCGCCGGCATTCTCAACCTGCGGCGCAACAATGCCGAAGCCAGCGACATGTTTGCGCGGATCGACAAGGCGGTCGCCAATTGGGATCCGCAGCGCCGCCAGGTCATCGAGCTCAATCCGGCGCGCATTCTCGCGCTCTACAATTCCGGCCAGCTCGACGCCGGCATCGCCGCCGCCGAGCAACTGGTCAAGAAGCAGGTCGGGCGGGTCGGCGAGAACCATTTCGATGCGGCGTCGGCGCGCGGCACCCTGGCGATCGGCCTGATGCGCGCACGGCGCGATGCCGACGCCATCAGGGAGTTCAAGGCCGCCATTCCGATCATGATGGCGAATGCGAACGAGAACGCCGACGACGAGAACACCACCGTGGTGGCCGCGCGCAGCCAGCGGCTGCAGGCCATCGTCGAGAGCTACCTGCTGCTGCTCGCGCGGGCCGAGGGCACCAGCGGCGCCGTGGGCGAGGAGACGTTCAGTCTTGCCGATGCCATCCGTGGCCGCTCGGTGCAGCAGGCGCTCGCGGCCTCAAGCGCGCGTGCCGCCGCCAAGGATCCCGCGCTGGCCGAGCTCGTGCGCAAGGAGCAGGACCTGACAAAGCAGGTCAACGCCCAGCTCGGCACGCTCAACAACGTCCTCGCCATTCCCTCGGCGGAGCGCGACGAGAAGGGGGCGCAGCAGATCCAGGCGTCGATCACGGCCTTGCGCGGTGAACGCGACAAGGCGCGCCAGGAGATCAAGCAGAAATTCCCTGTGTATGCCGATCTGGTTTCGCCGAAGCCGCCGAGCGTTGCCGAGATCCGCGCGATCTTGTCGGACAATGAAGCGATGTTGTCGTTCTATTTCGGCCAGAACGGCAGCTTCGTCTGGGCCGTGCCGAAATCGGGCCCGGTGGCCTTTGCCGCCGTCAATGCCAGGAGCGGCGACATCGAGACCAAGATCCGCAAGCTGCGCGAGGCGCTGGAGCCGCAGGCGGCGATGATCTCGGACATTCCGCCATTCGACCTGAAGCTCGGTTATGAGCTCTACGAGCTGTTGCTGAGGCCGGTCGAGAGCGGATGGAAGCCCGCCAAGAACCTGATCGTAGTGACCAACGGCGCGCTCGGCCTGTTGCCGCTGTCGCTACTCCCGACTGCACCCGCAGAGGTGGCTGTGGAGGAGGATCCGCTGTTCGTCGGCTATCGCAACGTGCCCTGGCTGGCGCGGACCCATGCCGTCTCGACGGTTCCGTCGGCCGCGGCGCTGCGCACGCTGCGGCAGCTGCCGCCCGGCAAGCCCGGCCGCAGCGATCTCGTGGCATTCGGCGATCCCTATTTCAACAAGGAGCAGCAGGCCGAGGCAGAAAGCGCCGACGGCAAGGTGCAGGTCGCCGATGTCGGCGGCAACGTCACGCGCGGCATGCCGCTGAAGCGTCGCAGCAGCCCGAAGCTCGAAGGCGTCGACAGCGCCGAGCTCGGGCTATTGCCTCGTCTCCCTGATACGGCCGACGAGCTCAAATCGATTGCGCTGGCCTTGCAGGCGGATCCCTCCAAAGTGCTGTTCCTCGGCAAGAATGCGACCGAGAGCGCCGTGAAGACGATGAATCTCTCCGGGTTCAGGATTCTGGCGTTCGCCACCCACGGTCTCGTGCCGGGCGAGCTCAACGGCCTGACGCAGCCCGCTCTTGCCTTGTCGTCGCCGGCGGTGACGGGCGAGGGCGGAGATGGCCTCCTCACCATGGAGGAGATCCTCGGCCTGAAGCTCGACGCCGACTGGGTCATCCTGTCCGCCTGCAACACCGGCGCCGGCGCAGGGGCCGGCGCCGAGGCCGCCTCCGGCCTTGGCCGCGCGTTCTTCTATGCGGGAACGCGCGCACTGCTGGTGACCAACTGGTCGGTGCATTCGCAATCGGCCCGCCAGCTCGTGACCGATCTGTTCAAGCGGCAGGCCGACGATGCAAAACTGTCGCGGAGCGAAGCGCTGCGGCAGGCGATGATGGCTCTGGTCGATGGTCCCGGTTACCTGAACGGCGAGGGCAAAACCGAGTTCGCCTACGCGCACCCGCTGTTCTGGGCGCCGTATACGATCATCGGTGATGGCGGCGTGCGATGATTGACACCGGAAGGTTGGGAAGAACAATGACGCGGAATTTCTTGCTGGGGCTGGTTGCGGCAGGTCTCTTGTTTTCGGGAACCTCGCGGGCGACGCAATTGATCACCGAAGAGGAGGCCAAGCTGCCGCCACCGAAGGGCGCGGTCGCGGCCGACCGGCGCGGCATCCTGCGCGGCCCCAAGGTGGAGTTCGTCTCGCCCGGAGAGTCCGTCGCCTCTCCCTTGAAGCTGCACCTGAAATTCGAGTCGTTCGGCGGCGCCAAGATCGATCCGGAATCGGTCAAGGTGATCTTCCTCCGCACGCCGAACGTCGATCTGACGCCCCGCATCAAGCCGTTCGTCCAGGCCGACGGCATCAACATTCAGGACGCGGAATTGCCGCCCGGCGATTACACCATGCGGGTCGACATCAAGGACAGTGACGGGCGGCCCGGCACGGCCATCTTCACCCTCAAGGTCGCACCCAAGTGATGTGTCCGTACTGCCAGGCCGAGAATGCCGATCGCGCGCTGGTCTGTGCGTCCTGTTCGCGCGACATCGCCGTGCCCGCGACACTGATTGCCGAGCGCGACGATCTCCTGCGCAAGCGCGACCAGCTGCGCGATGAGCTGGCGCGCGCCAGAGACGAGATCGAGACCATCATGCGGCGCAGGACGTCGCGCTGACGATGGAGTGTCCATTCTGCGCCGAGACGATCAAGGACGAGGCCATCGCGTGCAAGCACTGCTCGCGTGATCTGCGCGTGGTGCGGCCGACGCTGCTGGAGATCGACGACATCGTTGCCGAGCTGGACAGGTTGAGGCGCGATCTCGATCGCGTCAATGTCCGGCTCGAGCGCTACAAGAATCCGTTGCGCTATTACGGGACGCATGCCGTTCTCTACGTCGTCATTCCGTCCGTCCTGCTCACGCTCGCGCATGTTCTAATCACCATCACGTTCAATCTGTCGCCAATTCCGCTCCGCATCGCCTCGATCGTCATCCCGCTGCTGTTCGGGTTCGCAGCCTATCCCCTGCATCGGGTCTCGACATGGGGGGCGTTCGTGCTGGCGCTGCTGCTCGCCAGCGTCAGCATCCAGGCGATGCTGACGGTGACCGGATTTCACGACGATGTTCCGATCCTGCCGACGGTGTGGGTCGAGTGGCGCGAAGTGTTCGAATACGGCGCGAGCATCCTGCTCGCCTTCGTGTCCGGAAACATATTGGGGGTCGTGATCTTTCAGGTCTTGCCGCGCGTCCTGGGCCAGGGCGGCAAGCCCAATGCATTCGCCTTCAGGATGGCGCGCCTGCTCGGGCAGCATGTCGGCGAGGAACAGCTCCGCCGCCGCGCCCGCCTGATTCAGGACCTGATGCAGACCATCGGCCCGCTAGCCGGCGTCGCCGCGACCGCGGTGGGCTCGATCTATGCCGGCCTGAAGGGCTTGCTCGGATAGTTATTGCTGGTTGCTGCGCGGCCGCGCTGCAGCTTCGTCACCGAGGAGACAGGTCTCGGCGATGAGACCAGCCATAGGCACGGCAGTCCGGATTGATCATCGCTGTCCCAGAAATGCATTGAGCGGTATTTGCGCTTCGTACTGGCGCGCCTTTTCCAGGAGAACATCTCGCAATTGTCCATCCGGCAGAAGCTGCGCCTGCGCGCGGGCTTCGCGCGCAGCCTCGGCGAGCCTTTCGCTCAACGTCTTCTCCTGCCGTATTCTTCGTCGGACCTGGCTCATTTGTTCCGTAACGCAGGGCAGGCCCTTGCGTTCCCCGGTCACAGGATCTGCAGCGCCGGAACGCCAGCTTCGCCCACGCGTTAACTCCGGCTACATCAAGGAAGAGATGAACGAGCACAGCAAGGATCCGAGCAGCCAGCGCAAGGCCCAGGAGGGCCGTGATCTTCGCAACGAAGGTCGGATGGAAGACGGCAAGCCGCCAAAAACCACCAAGCCGGGCACCGGCCACTGATCCCTCTTGTTTTGAAACCGCCCTTGACCCGTGTCAGGGGCGGTTTTGTATGAGCGCAAAGCAGCGCACGGCGATCTCGCGGAGGGCACGAGATCGGTCCCGTCGCTGCTCTGACCGTCTCATCGTGACGTCGCGATAGAATCCAACCCGTCAGTTGTCCACACCCACGATACGCAGTGGCGGTCTCTGGATCCGACCTACCAGCCATCGATAATTTGCCAACGCGCGGTCACGTTGCTTTGATCGCGGCATGAGCACCAAATCACGTGAGGTCATCTGGAGCGGCCGCATCATGGGGGCGGAGATTTCCGCCAAGCATGCGCGGGAGCAAGCGAAGAAGGCGGTACGCGAGGCCGATCGTGCCGAGGCCGAAGCCTGGTCGGTGCGCATGGAAGGTTACGGCGGTCCCGCGCAGCCCTCGCCGACCATCGGGCAGTGCCTCAACGGCGGCCTCTCCTGGCTCGAGGTCGAGTGCGTCAGGTGCAAGTCGCGCGCGAGCCTGCCGCTCGATGCGATCCGCCGTCCCCGCGATACGCCGATCTGGAAGCTGGAGGCCTCGCTGAAGTGCCGCTCATGTCGCAAGGGCCGGTCCGCGCCGCCCGTCCACATGATCAAGCTGACGGAAACGCGGAGCATCACGCCGTACAAATGGGTGCATCCGACCGAGGAGCGGTAGGATGACGCAGGTCATCCATCCCCGAATGCGGGCCTTATCTGTATAGCAGGGATGCGAGGCACATGATGAGCATCGCAGTGCTGAGTGCAATCGTCACGAGGGCCCGCTCTGCCTTGCTGGATAAATCGTCTTCTGGCATTGCGCGCCCCACTGCGATGGCGCTGGGTCAACCTAACAAATATCAAGTTGTTCCTCCGCGGTCTAATTTAAATGATCGCCCGGCCCCAACGAAGCTCTGAACCCGGATGCCGCACCATGGCGGTGCGTCAACGCTCATGCAGCCCCCGAGGAGACCTCAATTTGACCCGAGCGATTGGCTACGATCGACCGGTGATGCGATAGACTCGTGCGCTCCCTTCCACGCCGCGCAGTGGCGCATCGAATTCCTCGACGTCGTGTCCCGTCAGCAGCTGGCGAACACCAGGCGCCGTGTAGAGCGCTTCCGTCAGACAGATTTCACCGGCATCCGCGAACGACTGCACCCGCGCCGCTATGTTCACCGTTTGGCCGAAATAGTCGAGATTTTCATTGAGGGTCACCGCGATGGAGGGCCCGCAATGTGCGCCCATTTTGAGGACAATGGCGGGCTGGTCTCGCTCGAAGTTGAACTGGCCGATTCCTTGCAACATTTGGAGCGCCGCTGCGACTGCGTCTGCCGGCCGGGAGAACGCAGCCATGACGGCATCTCCGATGGTCTTCACGATAGCACCAGCATGCCGTTGGGCGACGGCGTCGAGCAGAGCGAAATGTTCCCTGACCAGCGCATAGGCGTTGAGATCTCCGAGATGCTCGTAAAGAGCGGTCGAGCCCTTCAGGTCGGTGAACAGGAGGGTCACCTGCCGGACGCCGAGGCCTTCCTCCTCGTCCACCCGCTCGGAGCGGAAGAGCTTGCGGAAAGTCTGCCGCGTCAGCAGCATGCCGCCAGACACGTAGGGGTCAAACTCGAGTGTCGGCTTCTCTGGCATAGCTACGATCTCAGGTGGCCAGTTAATCAAGAGCACCGAGCCGCGCTTCGTGCCCGTATTGCTGATCTCGAAGACGGCACGTCCCGACGGCACAGCCGAAACAGCGGATGTGAAGCGTTGCCCATCGTAGGTGATGCGAATGACTGTCGGATTGCTGGGCGGGGGTGCCGAGGAGTCCACGACTGAAAGTGCAAAGCCGGCCTGCGTCTGGACGTTAACCCCTGAGAGGGCGCCGGGGTTAATCTCGGTCTGCAGGGTCGTGGTCACGCCTGGTGGCAGATATGTCATGCCGCGCACGAGAGTGCGCAGAACATCAACAAATCGAGTTTGTCCGCCGGGCAGCCGCCCGCTGTCAGCAAATTTCAGCTTCCAATGCAGGTCTTCGATCGAGAGGTTGTCAACGTCGTGCAATGCGAGGCGCCGTACTTGCGGCGAGACGCAGAAAGAAGCTTGGATAAAGTCGTCGAGGTCCGTCTCACCGTCGATATCGCACAGCCCGCAGACGAAATGACTCCGGAGTGCTCGCAGCTTGCCGAAGCTTTCCAGTACCAGGCCGGAATGGGGGCACAGAATGTCCCAATGCAGGTCGACCAGTCCGGCGCGAGCGGCGTGGAGGAACAGGTCGATCGCTTCCGGCTCAGCCACACCGCGATCTCGAGCGAACGCCAAGGGGTTGGCGCGGAAGATGCTGACCTCGTCGCCGCTACGGATCAGGGTTTCAAACTTGGAAATGACCCGCGGGCTCCAGGCCCTGGCCTGCTCGATCTGGGTCATCTTGCTTTCGAGAAGCCGTTCGTCAATGGATGTCATCGACAGCTCCTGATGGTGCCGATCCAGCAAAAAATATCAATCTCGCAGCGCGGGCGATCCGGCTGGCGATCCAAGCATAACACAACGGCGATACGTTGCCGTGCACCAATCGGGTCGGACAGGGCCGTCTTCGTCGCTAGAGCATGATCCGGAAAAGTGCGAAGCGGTTTTCCCTCGCGACATCAGCGGAACGCGTTTGCGCGGAGATCATGCTCAAAACAAAGAGCTAAAGCGCGATGACGAATTCAACCCAATCTCAGCGGGCTTTGGTCCGGCGCGAGCTTCGATCTTCCAAGCACATAGTCTGGATTGAACTCCGCAATGGATTCCAGCTCTGCACGTTCCAGCAATTCCAGCGTTTGGCTTTGCCAGTCGATCAAGCGCCGACGTCGCAGTTCCTGGATTGTGCGATTGACGTGCACGGTCGAAAGGCCGCAAGCATCGGCAAAGTCAGCTTGTGTGAATGGCAAGTTCATTCTGCCACCGGTTGCCAAGCCGACCTGCTGCAGTCGCGTCGCAAGTTCGCAGAGTAAATGGGCAACGCGCGGAAGGGCAGCGCGTGCTCCGAGGTTCTCTACCCAGTTTCGATAAATTGCCGCCTGGATAACGGTCTCTCCCCAGAGGGCGTAACCGAGCGCGGGGAAGTCCTCTAAGACCTGCCTCAGCACAACGTGGCTGACGGTGGCGATCGTCGACGGGCCCGTGCTGCACAGGTCGTGATCCATGGTCGGCACATGCAAACCGTGAAGATCCGGGATGTCGCCGGGAACGTAAAAGGCCGATATTTGATTTCGGTCTGAAATGACCCGTTGCCGCGACAGGAAGCCGGTCATCAATACGGTGCAGCAGGAGGCGCGATCACCCTGATGCACGACAATGTCTCCGTCGGCCAGATTGCGCACGGCGTACGGCAAACCGACCAGCGCTTTCTGCTCGCCATTCGACAGCCTGCTGACTGCAAGCAAACGTTCAATGAGCTTTTGGTGCGGCATTGGCAGCGCTCCCCGTTGCGGATGCAGGCGGGAGCACGCTGGTCTCTCAGCCACCGACGCCTACGGCAGAGCCTCGGCCGGTGATGCCGGTAAACTAGCACAAGGCGGATTGTTTCAAAGAGGACTTTCGACGGCTGCAAGGACAGCGGGGAAGCGCTCAGCTTACTCATTTGGGTAAGAATACGCCGGACGCTCAAGTCGCTCCTGGGTCAAAGGGCCAGAAGCAGGCCAGGCTAAAGCATGATGCGGAAAAGCGCGCAGCGGTTTTCCGGAAAGATCATGCTCAAACAATAACCTAAAGCGCGATGACGATTCATCCTGATCTCATCGCGCTTTAGACGGGCCCAAAAGCTGGCATCAGCCTTCGGGACCGACAATTCCGAAAATCTCAGGGCGCGGTTCGAACCTATATTTCCAACATTCTAGAAATACCGTTGACGGCAGGTCCGGGCGGGAGCATGATGCGTGTCATGAAGATCGACGATGCAGCGGCGCGCTTGGAAGCTTTGGGTAACCGGACCCGGCTGCAGATTTATCGTGCCCTGGTTCGGGCCGGACACTCCGGCATGCCTGTCGGCCGCTTGCAGGACAGGCTGAAGATCCCGGCATCGACGCTGTCCCACCACATCAAGTCTCTGGTTGCGGTCGGGCTCGTCAGCCAGATCAGGGAATCCACCACCCTCGTTTGTCACGCGAACTTCGACGCGATGCGCGGGCTGGTGGACTTCCTGGCGGCGGAGTGCTGTGCGGACGAAATCGGATGCGGAGGCTCTCAATCGGCGGCCTGATTTTTTTGATCGGTTGTTCGATGATTCTAGAATGATGGGACTAACGAAATGAGCGAAGCGAAGACGATTGCGATCATCGGGGCCGGGCCAGTCGGCCTCGCGGCGGCCGCGCACGTGCTGGAGCGCGGCATGTCGCCGATCGTTTTGGAAGCCGGGCCGGAGGCGGGACATGCCATCCGCCAGTGGCAACACGTCCAGCTGTTTTCGCCATGGGAATACAATGTCGACAAGGCCGCAGCGCGTCTGCTCGCGCCGACGGGCTGGAATTCGCCTGACCCCCAGGCTTATCCGACCGGCGGCGAACTGCTTGAGGGATATCTCATGCCGCTCGTCACGCGGACGCCATTGCGCGAGGTGATCCGCACCTCGAGCCAGGTCTCGGCCGTCAGCCGCGTCGGCTTCGACAAGGCGAAGACGAAGGGCAGGGAGCAGGCGCCTTTCGAAATCCGCTACCAGAACGGCAAGGGGCCGGAGGTTCTGCGCGCTGATGCCGTGATCGATACCTCAGGCACATGGTTCTCTCCCAATCCGGCCGGCAGCAACGGCCTGCCGGCGATCGGCGAGGCGGAGTGCGCCAGCCGCGTTGCCATTGGCATGCCCGACGTGCGAGGTATCAATCGTTCCAGATATGCCGGCAAGAAAGTTGCAGTGCTCGGTGCCGGCCACTCCGCGGTCGGCACGCTGATCGATCTTGCTCGACTCGCCGAGGAGGTGCCGGAAACGCAGCCTGTCTGGCTGTTGCGCGGCGCTGACCCGGCAAAGGCCTTCGGCGGCGGTCGCAACGACAAGCTTGCCGCGCGCGGCGAGCTTGGCAGTGCCTTTGCTGCGCTCGTGACGTCAGGAAAGATCAGGGTCGAGACCGAGTTCGGCGTCACGCATCTCTCGGAGTCCGAGGGCCGCCTGGAGGTCTCGGCCGGCTCCGGCTGCGCTGCGCGAAGCGTGGTCGTGGACGAGCTGATCGTATCGACCGGCTTCCGTCCCGACTTTTCGTTTCTGTCCGAGCTGCGCCTGCGGCTCGATCCGGTCATCGAGGCGCCGGTCGCACTGGCGCCGCTCATCGATCCCAACGAGCACAGCTGCGGCACCGTGCGCCCGCACGGCGCGCGCGAGCTCTCCCATGATGAGCCGGGCTTCTACCTCGCCGGCATGAAGTCCTATGGCCGCGCGCCGACCTTCCTGATGATGACCGGCTATGAGCAGGTGCGCTCGATTGCGGCCGACATCGCCGGCGACAAGAAGGCCGCGGCGAGAGTCGAGCTTGTGCTGCCGGAAACCGGTGTCTGCACCCGCGGCGGCGTCGAGACGACGAGTGCCGCGGGATGCTGCGGCGGGCCGGCGAAGCAAGAGGCGTCGGCCTGCTGTGCCGCCGATGAAACGGCAAAGAAGGCCGGCGCATCCGGTTGTGGTTGCGCATGAGCCGTGCCGGTTGGGACGCCGTCGTCTTGGTCGTAAGAGGGGGAAGCTATTCATAGTCTGAGCGGTCGGTCTTTGATCGCGGTCATGTGCATCGGCCAGGTCGGCAATTTGCTGCCGCATGTCACGTTGTCCGCGAATCTGGCGCAGCATCTGATGCCGGCGTGGGGACTCTCCGCCGCCGAAGGTGGATTGATGGCGAGTGGTTATGCCTTCGGCTATATGCTCGCGGTGCCCTTGCTGACAACGTTGACCGACCGCATCGATGCGCGGCTCGTGCTGCTCTGGGGCTCGATCGCCAGCGGACTTGCGACCGTGGCCTTTGGCATCTTCGCACAAGGATTCTGGTCGGGCGCGGCGATCTGGTCCCTCGCGGGACTCGGATTTGCTGGCGCCTACATGCCCGGTTTGAAGGCGTTGACGGACCGGCTGCCAGCCGGCGACACCTCGCGGGCCGTCACGTTGTACACGTCGAGCTTTTCGGTCGGCGTCGGCCTGTCGTTCCTGGCGGCGCAGCTGATCGCCGATCGTTGGGGATGGCGGACCGCCTTTGTGGTGACCGGGCTCGGTCCCGTCGCGATGGTCGTGGCGTGCCTTTTTTTGCTGCGGGAGCAGCAACCCGCCCCGAAGGCAGGGCGATTGCTCAACTTCGTGCCCGTCTTCGCCAACCGCGAGGCGCTCGGCTACATCTTCGGCTACGGCGCGCATTGTTTCGAGCTCTACGGCATCCGCACCTGGCTGGTTGGCTTCTGGACCTTCGTCGTTGCGCGTCAAAGCGCGCCCTCGTGGTTGACGCCCGTGCTGCTGAGCTTTTGCTTTGCTGTGATCTCGATGCCGGCCAGCATCCTCGGCAACGAGGCCGCATTGAAATTCGGACGACATCGCGCCATCACGGTCGTGATGCTTGCGTCGGCCTGCGTCGCGATCATCATCGGTTTCAACGCGTCCGCGCCGGCGTGGGTGGTTGCGTTGTTGCTGATGATCTATGGCCTGACGGTCCCGGCGGATTCCGGCGCGTTGACGGCGGGCATGTCCGCTGCGGCCGTATCCGAGCATCGTGGCGCCACGCTGGCCCTGCATTCCACCGTCGGCTTCGGACTCTCTGCCCTCGGTGCCTGGGGGACAGGCGTCGCGCTCGACGCCGCAGGCGGCCCGCAGAGTGCGCGTGGCTGGCTGCTGGTTTTCATCGTTCTTGCGGCTGGAATTCTGCTCGGACCATTGGCGCTGCTGTGGGCGCGAATGGCTCGCTGGGAAAAGCAGCCATCGTGAGCGCGGGTGTTTCGTCGCCGTTTTTCGAATTGATCCCATTTCTTTGAGTCTGAGACACTAAAGCGTAATCCGGAAATGTGCGAAGCGGTTTTCCGAAAAGATCATGCTCAAAGAATAACCTAAGCGCGATGATGATTCATCCCGATCTCATCGCGCTTTAGATACCCAACCTCTCTTTGGCCATCTCGGCCTCTTTGCGGGCCGACGCGATAAGAGGCGCTCGGCGCTGGAGGATATCGCGCGTCAGCGCCGGGCCAGCGTCCTCCGGGCTACCAGCGGCGAAAGGTGGTTTTGGATCGTATTCGATCAGGAGCTGTATCCGCCTGGCCGTGTCCTCGTCAGCGAGGCGGGCTGCAAGCGTCAGCCCAAAATCGATCCCGGAGGTCACGCCGCCGGCCGTGAGACGATTGCGGTCTTCGACCACGCGCTCTGCCTTGAGCGTGGCGCCCATCAAGGGCAGCAGGTCGCGAACATACCAATGCGATGTGGCCTGATATCCTCTGAGCAAGCCCGCAGCGGCAAGAACCAAAGACCCTGTGCAAACGCTTGTCACATACCGCGCGCGTGCCCCACGCGATTCGACAAAGCCAATGACGTCCGCGTCCTTCATGCAGGCGATGGATCCGCCGAGGCCGCCGGGGACGAACAGGACATCCAGCTCCGCGGGACAGGTGTCAAACGTATCGTTTGCGGACAGAGCGATGCCGACATCCGTTGCGACCGGGTTCTTGTCCTTCCAGACCAGCCTGGTGTCGGCCTGGAGGATCGAAAAGACGGTCTGCGGCCCGACCAGGTCCTGCAGGATCATGCCTGGATAGATCAGCATGCCGATTTTGGGCTTTGGCGGCTGTGATGGCTCCGCCGCGGACACTGCTTGAACAACGGACGACAGAAGAGGTAGCGCACCAAGAGCGACGCCAAACTCACGACGGTTCATGGTTTCCTCCGAGGATTTTCTTGCGCGTGCTGGATCGCGTTGGTCATGCAACATGATAGCAACCCATCGATCGTTCCGACATGAAAAAACCCGCAGCGGATTTTTCCGTGCGGGTGTGACGATCTCTCGATCATGCCATTCTGCCAGTGTTTTGCCCGACGTGTCAAAGCGGAAAAATGAGGCGGGCAGGGCGATGCCTCGACCCTGCAAGCGTCCGCTCCGGCGCGAGGTCAAAATCGCCAATCGCTTCAATGTCCCCGCTACTGTGCATGGGGTTGTTTTCGAAGGTCTGGCTTCGAGGGCGTCTCAACCCCCCGCGCCTCAGCGCCGGCCGCGCGGCGCCTCGGCCTTGGCGGGCGCTTCGGTCTGCGGTGCGCAGGTCGCTGCTTGCAACGTCGCTTGCGCCTGCGGCATCAGGCCGGGCTCGGCGGCCAGCGCCTTCATCAGGATCAGGCCTGTCGTGCTGGGAGAGTCGATGATCAGGCGGTCGGCCGCGGTGATCTCTTCGTCCTCGGGCAATGCATCGTGCTGCGCCTGCGTCATCAAATCGAGCTCGATCACCTTCTTGCCGGCCGAGCGGTCGTTGATGGCGTAATAGGCGATCTCGTTGCGGGTGTAGAACGACACCGACGTATAGGCCTGGCTCACCGGCACGGTGAGCTTGATCGGCCCGCCCGAAAGATCATAGCGGCAGATCGCGAGCGCGAAGGCCGGGTCCATGAACGGCATCGGCGAGGTCTGCGGATCGGCCAGCGGCAGCTGGGTCACGCCGTTGAGCTTGGTCATCGGCGTCAGGCGCGAATAGGCGTCCTGCGTTGCGATCCGCGGCAGCGCCAGCACGCTGACGAGATGGACCACGAGGCCCAGCACCACGCCGGCGACAACAGTGAACGCGAGGCGGATCATGAGCAGCCCACCGTGGAGATGCTGGGCATCGGCGCATCGCGCTGGGTGCGCGTCGCAACCCCGACCGGCGTGTCGTAGAGGCGGAACATCAGCGCGTAGCGCTCGATGCCGCCGGTCGGCAGCCAGTTGCCGGCGCGCGAGCGTGCGGCGATGTGGATCTCGAACGAGCCGTCGGAGGCGCGCACGATCTCCTGGCTGGTGAAGCCGTAGCGGGCAAGCGAGTTGGCGACGAGATGGCCCTTGCGATCGTACAGCGTCAGCGTCCAGAACCGCGCCGGCGGGGTCACGCCCGACACGACGACGTCGCAGCGGCCGTCGAGCGCCTTCTTCTTGTCGTCGGTCGTTGCGGTGAAGGCGACGCCGTCGCCGGTGCCGATCGGCAGCTCGCCGTTGCGCACGATGGTGGCGCGCGAATAGGGATCGACGTCGGCGGTGCCGGTGCGCGGACGCGCGGTCCAGGCGCCGATGGTCAGCGCGCCGATCTCGGTGCCGCGCGTCGTCGTCATCCAGGTCGCACCCAAGCCGACCACGGTCGCGAGCAGCAGGGCCGTCAATGTGATCAGGAGCAGCCGCACGGGATCAGATCAGTTCTTGCGCGGGGTGGATGCGCCCGCGTTCTCCTCCGCCGCATAATTCTGCGGGAAGGCAAGCGCGCTCGTCGACGATGTCGGCTTGGCCGGCTTCGTGCTGTCGTCGGCAGCCGATTTGTTCGCGGTCTTGGCCGCGTCGTCGAGCAGCTTCTCGACGCGAACCAGGATGTCGGCGCCGCGCTTGGTCAGCACCGGCGGCGGACCGGGCTTGGTCTCGAGCACCTTCGGTCCTGCATTGGCCTGCGCGTTCGCAATCTGCTGCGGCGGCAGCTTCTGGCCCATGCCGATGCCGGGGATCTCCCTGACCTCGACGCCCTGATGCGCGGCGACCATGATGTCGTGCCAGGTCTGCGCCGGCAGCGAGCCGCCGGTCATGCGGTTGGTCGGCGAGTAGTCGTCATTGCCGTACCAGACTGCGCAGGTGAAATTGCCGGTGTAGCCGACGAACCAGGCGTCGCGATACGCATTCGTCGTGCCGGTCTTGCCGGCGGTCGGAATGCCGTCGAGCGCGGCGCGGCGCGCGGTGCCTTCGCTGACGACGTGGCTCATCATGCCGGCCATGTCGGCGGCGATATTGGCGGGAATGGCCTGCTTCGGCTTCGAACCATCGCGGTCCCAGCGCCAGACCAGATCGCCCGCGCCGGTGCGCACCTCCAGCACCGAATGCGGCGTCACCGACTTGCCGCGGTTCGGGAAGGTCGCATAGGCCACCGCGTGCTCGACCACGGTGACTTCGTCCGAGCCGATCGGCAGCGACGGCGTGTCGGGCAGGGGCGCCTTGATGCCGAAGCGGCGCGCCACCTCGACGATCTTGGCGCGGCCGATCTTGGCCGGGTTCGGCGCCTTCGGCTGCTCCTTCTGGCCGATCGCGATCGACAGCTTCACCGGCACGACGTTGATCGAGCGGGTGATCGCCTGCGTCAGCGTCACCGCGCCGGAATAGGAATGACCATAGTTCTGCGGGCACCAATTGCCGATGCAGACAGGGCCGTCGACCACGACCGAGTTCGGCGTGAAGCCGTTCAGGAGCGCGGTGGTGTACACGTAAGGCTTGAAGGACGAGCCCGGCTGGCGATAGGCGTCGGTGGCGCGGTTGAACTGGCTCGCGCCGTAATCGCGGCCGCCGACCATGGCGCGGATGCCGCCGTCGAGATCGGCGACGACGGTCGCGGCCTGCGTTGCGTGGTAGTCGCGGCCGAACTGGCGCAGCTGGTTCTCGATCGCGTCTTCCGCCGCCTTCTGCACGTTGGTGTCGATGGCGAGGCGCACGACGAAGACGCGCTCGGTGTAGGATTTCGGGAAGGTGTCGACCAGCTTGCGCATCTCGTCGAAGGCGTAGTCGAGATAATAGTTCGGCGAAGCCTCGTCGCGGCGGTCGACGGCGAAGGCGGGGTTGCGGCGGG
>NZ_LJYG01000102.1:164419-174272 GCF_001440035.1 Bradyrhizobium manausense
GGGCACCGAACACCTGGCCCTCGGTCATGAAGCCGGCATCGACGAGGTTGTCGAGCACGACGTTGGCGCGGGCGCGCGCGGCGGGCAGGTTGATGTGGGGCGCGTATTTCGTCGGCGCCTTGAACAGGCCGGCGAGCATCGCCGCCTCGGCAAGCGTCACGTCGCGCGCCGACTTGTTGAAGTAGAAATGCGCAGCGCCGTCGACGCCGAACGTGCCGCCGCCCATATAGGCGCGGTCGAGATAGAGCTTGAGGATCTCGTTCTTGGTCAGGCGCCATTCCAGCCAGACCGCGAGGAAGGCCTCGTTGATCTTGCGCTCGATGGTGCGCTCGTTGCTCAGGAACAGGTTCTTGGCGAGCTGCTGGGTGATCGAGGAGCCGCCCTGGCGGACGCCGCCGGCTTGCGCGTTGGTGACGAGCGCGCGCGCGGTGCCGGCGATGTCGATGCCGAAATGCTCGTAGAAGCGGCGGTCTTCGGTCGCCAGCGTCGCCTTGATCAGGACGTCAGGAAAATCTTCCAGCGGGATCGAATCGTTGTGCTTGATGCCCCGGCTGCCGATCGGGTTGCCGTAGCGGTCGAGGAACGTCACGGCGAGGTCCGACTTCTTCAGCCAATCCTCGTCTGCGGTCTCGCGGAAGGCAGGGATGGCGAGGATCAGCATCAGCACCATGCCGCCGAGGCCGATGGTTGCGGCTTCCGACAGCGGCTCGATGAACACCCAGCGCTTCCACCGCCCGACATAGAAGCGGTCCATGAAGGTCGAGTAGCGCTCGTAGAGCTCGCGGATGCCCTTCGCCGAGGAGAACAGCGAGGAATCGATGCGTGCATCGAGGTCCAGGAAGAAGTTCCTGATACGACTCTTCCAGTTGGATGGTGTGTTCTGGACCACCTAGAACCCTTGAGGCTCGGTTCGAAAGCGTTCAAGCACCCGGCCGGGGCGGCATCGAGACGTCTTGCGGGATTGTTGCGGCAAACCCAAGGCGCCCGGTTTCGCGCACCAAAGGGGACTTGCTGTTCTTCTAGCCGAGCGGGGCCTATAAACCAATGGTCAGGCTCGCAATTTTGAACAACAGGCCTAATTGAACCCCGGTTCAATACGGGCCCCGCAAGGGTGTTCGTTGCAGTCTCACAGCCGCGCGCCCTAGATGGCGCTCGCCCTAGCTCTTTGGATCAGTATCAGGCGCATGACCGCAGTACGCAAACCACCTTCCGACCAGGATGGATTCTTCTGGAAAACCAAGAAGATGGAGGAGATGTCGACGGCCGAATGGGAGAGCCTGTGCGACGGCTGCGGCCGCTGCTGCCTGAACAAGCTCGAAGACGAGGATACCGGCGAGATCTATTTCACCGATGTCAGCTGCAAGATGCTCGATTCCTGCACGGCCGGCTGCAAGGACTACGCGAATCGCTTCGACTTCGTGCCGGACTGCGTTGTCATGACCCCGGAAAAGGTCCGCACTTTGTCCTGGCTGCCGCCGAGCTGCGGCTACAGGCTGGTCGCGCAAGGCCGCGATCTCTACTGGTGGCACCCGCTGATTTCAGGCGATCCCAATACGGTGCACGAGGCCGGCGTCTCCGTGCGCGGCCGCGTCGCGGGCACCGAGGACGAGATTCCGGACACCGAGCTCGAGCACTATTTGGTGCAATGGCCGGGGCAGGTGCCGAAGCGGGCACGCCTGAAGCGACGCCCCAAGGACTGATCGGCCGGCCCACTCTCATCACGTGTTCGGGATGGCCGCGACGCGGGATGCACCCATGCGCCGCGATGCCTGCCTGAGGAGAAGTTTGCTGTTTAGATTGTTCTGATAGAACGAATCCTTCGCGGCATTGCACCGCAACACGCCCGATCCGACAGTCCGAGATGAACCAGTTCACACGGCAGAGCAGCCAGGCTGCCGATATCCAGACGTTGCCCGACGACATCGCCGAGGAACTGACCCGTCTTCCGGGCGAGGTCATCAGCGTCAGCGACGCGCCCCCGATGTCGCCGCCGGTGCCGCTGACCTCAGATGAGGTTCGCACCATCGTCATCAGCCTGATGCTGACGATGTTCCTGGCCGCCCTCGACCAGACCATCGTCGCGACCGCGCTGCCGACCATCGGGCGCCAGTTCCAGGACGTCTCGAACCTGTCCTGGGTGATCACCGCCTATCTGCTCGCCTCGACCGCGGTTGCGCCGGTATTCGGCACGCTGAGCGACATCTACGGCCGCAAGGCCATGATCATCGTGTCGCTGAGCCTGTTCGTCGCCGGCTCGATCCTGTGCGCGATCGCGCCGAGCATGCCGATGCTGATTCTTGCGCGCGGTCTTCAGGGACTGGGCGGCGGTGGCATCATGCCTGTCGTGCAGACCGTGATCTCCGACGTCGTCTCCCCACGTGAGCGCGGCCAGTACCAGGCCTATTTCTCCAGCGTCTGGATGGTGGGCGGCATTTTGGGCCCCGTCATCGGCGGCGTGTTCGCCGAGCATCTGCACTGGTCGATGATCTTCTGGATCAATCTGCCGCTCGCAGCCGCAGCGCTCGCGCTGCTGCTGCCGAAGATGAAGAAGATCCCGGTGTTCCACCGCAAGCGCAAGGTCGATTGGCTCGGCGGCGTGCTGCTGATGGCCTCCGCTGTCGTCTTCATGCTGGTGCTGACCTGGGGCGGCACGCGCTATAGGTGGTTGTCGCCGACCGTTATGTCGATGGTGGGGGGTGCAATCGCGCTCGCGTTCACCTTCGTCTGGCACGCGCGCCGCGCCGACGAGCCGTTCCTGCCGTTGCCGTTGCTGAGCGGATCGGTTGCGCCCTTTGCGCTGACCGCAGGCGGCTGCGGCCTCGGCGCCATCACCGGCCTCACCGTGCAGTTGCCGCTTTATTACGAGTCGGTCTATCACCTCAGCGCCAGCGAGGCCGGCCTTGCACTGATCCCGCTCGCTGCGGTCTCGACCGTCGGTGCGGCGGTCGCCGGTCGCACCATGGCGCGCGCCAAGCACTACAAGCGCGTCGCCATCATCGGCACGTCCTGGGCCGCGATCTGCGCACTCGGCCTCACGCTGACGACCTTGCCGTTGTGGGGCCTCTTGACGCTGATGGCTGCGTTCGCGCTCGGCCTCGGCACGACATTTCCGGTCTGCGTGGTCTCGCTGCAGAACTCCGTCGCCCGTCCGCTGGTCGGCACCATCACCGGCGCGATGAATTTCTTCCGCTCGCTGATGTCGTCCTTCACGGTCGCAGCTTTCGCCGCCATCCTGCTGATCGCGCTCGGCGCCGACATTCCGCTGGCCGGCGAGCATCACGCCGCAGGCAGCATCCCGGCGATCCCGGCCGACGACATGCGGCATGCGTTCCGCTACGTCTTCGCCGCTGCGACCGCGCTGATGGCCACCGCCTCGCTCTGCCTGATCCTGATGGAGGAGCGGCCACTGGCCGGTCCCTCCAAGGTGCAAACCGTGGAGATGGCGGAGTAGGGCGCTTTATCCGCCGCGATCGGGATCGTCGCCAGGTGCCCGTCGTGCTCGGGCAGCAAGATGGCTCTTGAGCTTCGCCAGCGCCTCAGCCGACCAATCATTGACATCAGTGACCGCGACCCAGGCATCGACGTAATGCTCGGGCGCGTAGACATGGCCAAAGCCCATCGGCGTGTGAGTTGCGACCGCCATGTCGAGCGCGAGCTGCAGCATGGTGACGATGGGATACCATCGCAGCTCCGGTGCTACGTCGGGCCCGCGCGGCGCGTTCATCCAGGCAGGCGGCTGATAGGCGTCGCGGTAGGCGAAGAACGTGATCGCGTCGCTGGCATATTGCAGATAGACGACCCGCATCGCTCCCCAGGGCCTATCCGGCGGTACCGTCGGCCCGTTCTGGTTCATGAAGCGCACGAAGCGGCTGTCGCGGAATTCCGGCAGCCAGGCCGGTGTATCAGGATTGCGGTTGTCGGTGATCGAGCGCCAGATGCGGCTCTCGAACGGCGCGCCGCTCCACAGCGCGCCGGCAATGGGATCGCCGATCGTCTCGAACAGCTCTGCTGATTTCTCCGAGTTCATGGCGCCGAGGCTGAGCCCGTGCAGATACAACTTCGGCCGCTGGTCCCTCGGCAGCGTCGTCCAGTAGCCGTAGATTTCGGCGAACAGGGCACGCGCGGCTGCTGCGCCGTATTCGGGCTGAAACAGCAGCGACAGCGGACTGTTGAGATAGGAGTACTGCATGGCGACGCTGGCGACATCGCCATGATGGAGATACTCGACCGTATCCATCGCTGCCGGATCGATCCAGCCTGTGCCGGTCGGCGTGATGACGATCAGGATCTTGCGTTCAAAACCACGCTGGCGCTTGAGTTCGGCGAGCGCAAGCCGCGCGCGTGCCTGCGCCGTGTCGCCGGCCGCGAGGCCGACATAGACGCGCACCGGCTCCTGCGCGGGATGCTCCGTGACGGCGCTGATCTCGGCTGCGGTCGGACCCGAGGCAATGAACCGGCGCCCCATGCGCCCGAGCTCCGTCCACTTCACCAGGGATGCCGGGCTTCCTGTCTTGCCGGCCGAGGTCGGCTGCGCCCGCTCGGGCTCGAAGAGGACGTCGAGTTCGCGGAAGGAGGAATCGAGGGCGTTGAAGGCGGTGCGGATCAGGAGATTGTTCGCGATCGACCAGAACAGCAGGCCTGCGGCGATCACGCCGATGACAGTGGCGACCTTGCGCGGAATGATACGCCGCGCGCCGACAGCGAGAATGTAGGCCAAAAGTGCGAACAACCGCCCCAGCACCAGCAGCACGACGAACGTGATCAGCGCGATGAGGCACACTTTGAGCGGATGCGCGGTTTCGACCGGCGCCATCTTCATCACGCTACGGATCGCGTTCTGCCATGCGGTCGTGCGCCAGAGCGCGACGATGACGACGAGCAGGCAGCCGGCGGCGACAAGCGCGTTCGCGACGGACCTTGCGCGCGCCGAAGGCTCGGGCAGTTCGAGATAATGCCACAGCCGGCGCCACAGCACGCCGGTGAAATAGCCGATCGCAAAGCAGCCGCCGGCCAACGCTCCTTGCGTGAGATAGCTGCGCGGAACCAGCGTCGGCGTCAGCGCCGCTGCGAAGAACAGCGCGCCCAGCATGAGGCCGACGCCGGACAGTGAGAGCAGTTGTCGCCGAACCGTCAGCGCCAGATTCACCAGAGCCCTCCCGGGCGACGCTATCCCGCCTGCGCGAGCCGCGCGTCGATCTCCTCGCGCAGCAGAGCGAAATCGATCGGCTTGGTCAACAGTCCGCTTGCGCCGCGGGCCAGCGCCCTGCCGCGCGTGTCGGCATCGCCATAGGCCGTAATCATGATGACGGGCACGTCAGGGCGCATCTCCTTCACCTTCGGCAGCATCTCGATCACGGTCACGGCTAGCCTCTGCTCTCGTGAAAATTGCTTTTGCGCGGCAATCGGATTGTGAACTCGGTAAATTCGCCCGGCAAGGTTTCGACGTCGATCGTGCCCCCATGCTGTTTCACGATGATGTCGTGGCTCATGGACAGGCCAAGCCCGGTTCCCTCGCCGGCAGGCTTGGTGGTGAAGAAGGGGGTGAACATCTTCTTGCGGACGTCCACCGGAATGCCGGTGCCGTTGTCGCGAATGCGGATTTCGACATGGCTGTCGTGCCCGCGCGTCTGCGCGATCAGGGCCGGCTCGTAGTCCCCCGTTCCGCTCTCGGCCTTGCGCGTGACGACCGCGTAAAACCCGTTGGAGATCAGGTTCAGCAGCACGCGGGTGATCTCCTGCGGGAACACTTCGATCGTGCCGGCCGCGGGATCGAGGTCGCGCTCGATCGTGACGTTGAACTGCGACTTCTCGGCGCGGGCGCCGTGATAGGCGAGGTTGAGGCTCTCCTCGACCAGCGTGTTGACGTCGGTCGGCCGGTGCTCGCCGCTGCCTTCGCGCGAATGCAGCAGCATGTTCTTGACGATGGAATCGGCACGCTTGCCGTGCTGGACGACCTTTTGGAGATTGTCCTTCAGCAAATGCGTCAGCTCGCCGACGTCCTCCCTGGTTTTGTCGTTGAGTGCGGTGGTCTGCAACAGCTCGTTCAGCTCGTCGATCAGCTCGCTCGACAGCGCCGCGAAATTGTTGACGAAGTTGAGCGGGTTCTTGATCTCGTGGGCGATGCCGGCCGTGAGCTGGCCGAGCGAGGCCAGCTTTTCGGTCTGGACCAGGCGGTCTTGCGTGGCGCGCAAATCTTCGAGCGATTTCGACAACTCGGCCGTGCGCTGCTGGACCTCGTCGAACAGCCGCGCGTTCTCGATGGCGATCACGGCCTGGTCGGCAAATGTCGAGACGAGTTCGATCTGACTGTCGGAAAACGGCCGGATGACTGACCGGGTCAAGGTCAGGGCGCCGATCGGCGTCCCCTCGCGCAGCAACGGCACCCCGAGAAAGGTGCGGGGATTGCCACTGAGCTGCTGCCCTTCGAAATCATACTCGGGATCGGCGAGGACGTCATGCACGTGAACGACGCGTCCCTCCAGCAGCGTCCTCCCGGTGATGGTACGACGTTCGGGATTGACGGGCGTTGACCTGGCGTATTCGACGAATTCATGCGGGAAGCCGTATGAGCCGGCCCTGTAGAAGACCTCGCCACTTTTCCGGGTGATGGCGGCCATATCGGCTTCGCAGAGACGCGCCGCGGATTCGACAAGCGTATCCAGCACGGCCTGCAGGTCGAACGCCGATCGGCTGATCACCTTGAGCACATCGGCAGTGGCGGTCTGCTGTTGCAGGGATTCCTCCAGGTCGCGCGTCTTGGCTTGCACCTGTTCGAATAACCGGGCGTTCTCGACGGCGATGACCGCCTGGTCCGCAAAGGTTTGCACCAGATCGACCTGGCTTTTGGTAAACGGCCCCGGTTCGGGTCGCGTCAAGACCAGCACGCCTTCGACCTTGTTGTCCCTCAGCATCGGCACACCCAGTGCCGCCCGGATCTTGACCAGCGAGCCGGCCGGCATTTGCATTTCCGCATCATCGAGAACGTCCGGGATGATTTCGACCCTTCCCGAGGCGATGACGCGTGAGGTCGCCGAACCGCGGCCCGACCGCGGCGGATTTGCCGCCCAATATTGCAGGAATTCCGGAGTGGTGCTGGACGCCGCCTTGAGCGGAAACACGTCCCCTTCGCGAAGAAAAATCGAACCACGATTGGCGCCGCTCAATTCGACGGCGGATTTGATCAGCGTTTCGAGAACGGCTTGCAGGTCAAACGCCGATCGGCTGATCACCTTGAGCACGTCGGCGGTGGCGGTCTGCTGCTGGAGTGATTCCCGCAGATCGTCCGTGCTTGTGCGCAGTTCGCGAAGCAGTCGCGTGTTCTCGATGGCGATGACGGCTTGCGCAGCAAACTGCTTGAGCAGCGAAATCTGCTTGTCTGAAAAGCGTCGGTTCTCCTGCCGGAAGATCATGACGTTGCCGACCACGCGATCGTCCTTGACGAGCGGGACGGCCAGCACCGCCCGCGCGCCGCCGAGATCGACCAGAGCGCGACGGTTGGGTTCGCCCGTGCGATAGGCCTCCGAATCCATGAGGTCGACCAGTTCCACGTAGGGCTCGCCTTGCAGCAGGCGCACCGGCGCGGTACCCGGGCCATAATGGAGGGGGCGGCTCCCGCGGTATTCGTCGTAAGCGGGCGGAAGCCCACGGGTGGCGGCAGTTTCAAAGCGCTCACCATCATACGTGTTGAGGACGCCAAAGTCCGCACCGCACAGCTGCATGGCCTTGCCAAGCATGGTGTCGAACACCGGCGCGAGGTCGCCGCCGGAACTGCTGATGATGCGCAGGACTTCCGACGCGGCGGTCTGTTGCTCCAGCGCTTCCCGCGCTTCGTTGGAGAGCCGCGCATTGGCTGCCGTACTCGCCTGCAATTGCTGCTCGAGCTCGGCAATCCTGGCTTTGAGCTCGGCCACCACGTTCTGCACGAGGGCGGTCATCCGGAAATCCATAGGGCCGACTCCAGCGGGGCCCCATTCGCTGAAAGCCGGATTATTCCATTCCCGCACCGGCTCGACCAGCCCTGTCGCAGTGCATATCGAAAGCAGCCCCGTGGAACCCCTCACGTGCCCGGCCGCGACACCTCGGTCTCCTTGCTGGTGATGAACTCCAGCAGCACCGGGACGCCTTCCCTGGTCTTCTGGATACCGCGCTTGATCGCGGGGATGATGTCCTCGGGCCTCGTCACGCGCTCGCCATGGCCGCCGAAGGCGCGCGCCATCGCGGCGTAGTCGCCGGAGATGTCGGTCGAGCGATATTTCTCGGTCGAGATCGGCATCACCTTGAGCTCGATCGCCATCGAGAAATTGTTGAGCAGGATCGACATGATCGGGATGCGCTCGCGCACTGCGGTCTCGAAATCCATGCCCGTGAAACCAATGGCCGCATCGCCCCAGACGTTGATGCAGAGCTTGTCGGGCCTTGCCAGCTTTGCACCCATCGCAAGGCCAAGGCCGTAGCCGAGCTGCGTCGTCTTGCCCCAGCCAAGATAGGAGAGCGGCGTCACAGCCTTCCAGAACGGCGAGAGCTGGTCGCGCGGGCTGCCGGCATCATGGGTGATGATGGTGTTGTCGATGTCGACGGTATGTTGCAGATCCCACAGCACGCGATAGGGATTGAGCGGCTCGTCATTGCTGGTGAGTTTTGGCATCCATTTGGCCAGCCACTCCTTGTGCGAAGCCGCGATCTCGGCCGCGACCGCCGAGGCATCGCGGTCGGCAGCGACGGTCTTGCCGATCTCCTCCAGCAATGCATCGAGCACGAGGCCGGCATCGCCGACGAGGCCGATCCTGGCTTCGACATCCTTGTTGAGATGGTTCGGATCGAGCGTCGAATGGATGATGGTCTTGCCCTTCGGCATCGCGATGCCAAAGCTGGTCTCGGTGAAGGAGCAGCCGATGCCGAAGATGACGTCGGCTTCAGTGAGGAATTTGGGCACCGCGCGCGGCACGGCGAGACCGCCGGAGCCGAGCGAGAGCGGATGAGTCTCGGGGAACGACGATTTGCCCCCCAGGCTGGTGGTGACAGGAATGGCCAGCCGTTCCGCCAATCGCTTCAGTTGCGGCCACGCCTGCGCGTAGTGCACGCCCTGGCCGGCATAGATCACCGGACGCTTGGCATTGAGCAGCAGGCTTGCTGCTTCCTTCACATGCACGGGGTCGGCGCCGTAGCGGGTGCGCAGCACCGGCGTGTAGTTCAGCGGCTCCGGCACCTCCTCATTCCACATGTCGGAGGGGATTTCGACGATGACCGGCCCGCCGCGGCCGTTCTTCAATTTGGTGAAGGCGCGACGAAAGATGTTGGCGAGCTCGGCGGCCAGGATGATCGGCTCGGAGGATTTCGCGAAGGGCTTCATCGCCTCGCTGGAATTGAAGTTCGGCTCGATATGCGCAAGCCGGCGCTGATAGCCCATCGGCAGCACCAGCACGGGAACGGATTCGCCGAAGCACTGCGCCACGCCGCCCATTGCATTCTCCGCGCCGGGGCCGTGCTGCATGCAGAATGCGCCGATCATACGCCCCGACGTCACGCGTGAGATGGCATCCGCCATGTGCACGCCGACGCGTTCCTGCCGCACCATCACGGGCCGGATCTCGGCGTTGGCCGCGTGCTCGATAAGATGATTGACGGGATACCCGCAGAGGATCTCGATCCCCTCGCGCCGCATGATTTCCGCAATGGCGGTGCCGAGCTTCATGGCGTCTCTCTCCTCAGGCTGGCCGGTTGCTCCGGCTGTTGGGGAGAGAGGATCAGGAATTTGGGGGAGGGTAAAGCGGAGGCGGGGGACGTTCGCGGTAGGTCAGCCATGCAGTGCGCTGCTGTAGCCCGGATGGAGCGAAAGCGTAGTCCGGGACGGCTG
>NZ_LJYG01000102.1:174285-215254 GCF_001440035.1 Bradyrhizobium manausense
TCCCCGGATTTCGCTTCGCTTCATCCGGGCTACAAGCTTGGCGATCGGTCCTATTTGCAGTTCTTGCAAATCGTCAGCTTGCGCTTCAACGCCTCGTCTTCCTGATCGACCAACGACTGCGCGTCGAGGCCGTTTGTCGCGCGCGACCTCGCAGGCGGCGTCACCTGGCTCGGTGCGTCGCTGTCGTCAGTACCGGCGCTGAAGCCGTCGTAGTCGGAGGCGGCTGCAGGGCTCGGCAATTGTGGAAGCCCGTTGGTCGGCGGCGTCGACGGCACGCCGGCGGACGTTCTCGGCGAATTCTTCGTCCCCGCATGCGGCACCGACGCATTGGGCGGAGCCAACGAAACCGGCGGCGTGGCCGAGTTCTGTCCTCTCGCGCGATCTTGTGACCAGGCGCCGATCAAGATGAGGCTGAGAGCCAGGAGCAAATTGCGTCTCGTATGCATCTTTCAAATGGCCTTTGTTCAGCGATTGAGGCGCTCATCGAGCCGCGCCGGGAAGAATAACAGCCGTGACATGCGCGTCAAACTTGACGGAAATGGGAGCTATCCGAACGGGATGTCGCTTGTCGCGTTGCAACGTTTGACCCACGTCAAGCCGATGGCTGGCTGTGGCATGGCAAGATGATGGTAGGTGACGGGGATGACGCATCCTCATCGAGCAAGGACCCCTAGGAACTTCCATGAGATCGCCGGCGATGCAGGGGCTGACCGCGTCCGAAGCACAGGCCCGGCTGAAGGCCGACGGCTTCAACGAGCTGCCGCGCACGGGCCGGCGGACGATCCTGCGTCTCATCGTCGAGGTGCTGCGCGAGCCGATGCTGCTGTTGCTGCTGGCCGGCGGCCTGATCTATTTCGTTCTGGGTGATCTTGCCGAGGCGTTGCTGCTTCTTGCCTTCGCATCGATCTCGATCGTCATCACCATCGTGCAGGAGGCCCGCACCGAGCGTGTGCTCGACTCGCTACGCGATCTGACCAGCCCGCGCGCACTGGTCATCCGGGGCGGCGAGCGCATCCGAATTCCCGGTCGTGAGGTCGTTCGCGGTGACCTGATCGTACTCTCCGAGGGGGATCGCGTGGCTGCCGACGCCACGGTCGTTCAAACCATCGATCTTCTGCTGGATGAATCGCTGCTGACGGGGGAATCGGTTCCAGTCAGAAAACAGGCCTTGCCGTCACCCGAAACATCGATAGCGCCCCACGTCGGCGGCGATGACCAGCCATTCGTGTTCTCCGGCACGCTTGTGGTTCGCGGCAGCGGGGTGGCCGAAGTGACCTCGACCGGCGTCCTGAGCGAGATCGGCAAGATCGGGCAATCGCTGCATTCGCTGGCGACAGAAGCGCCCCGCCTGCAACAACAGACGACGCGGCTGGTGGCGACATTCGCCGTCGCCAGCGCCTTCGTGATCGGGTTGACCGTTCTCCTGTATGGGCTTTATCGCGGCGGCTGGCTGGAGGGCGTACTGGCCGGCATCGCGCTCGGCATGTCGATGCTCCCGGAGGAATTCCCTGTTGTCCTGACGGTGTTCCTCGCCATGGGCGCCTGGCGCATCTCCCAGGCGCGCGTGTTGACGCGGCGCGCCTCGGCCATTGAATCGCTGGGCGCCGCGACCGTGCTCTGCACCGACAAGACCGGCACGCTGACGGAAAACCGCATGACGGTTGCGCGCCTGGTGCTGCCTGACGGCACGCAACACACGCCTGATACCGCGGTCCGCGCGGCGCCCGCGTTCGATCGGTTGATCGAGACCGGCGTGCTGGCCTGTGTCCGGGAGCCGTTCGATCCGATGGAGAAGGCGTTGCATGCGCTGGCCTCTGACGCCGGCGCGGGCCGGCGGCTCGTGCAGAGCTATGGCTTGCGTCCCGATCTGCTCGCAATGTCGAACGTGTGGTGCGGCGATGACTGCATTGTCGCGGCGAAGGGCGCGCCCGAGACGATCGGCATGCTTTGCGGAATGAGTGCGGAAGAGTTGGCCGAATTGCGCGCGCTCATCGACGCGCTGGCGCGGGAAGGGCTTCGTGTGCTCGGCGTGGCGCGGGCGAGCTGGACGGAGACCGATCTTCCCGAGACGCAACACGGCTTCCCTTTTCGCTTTTGCGGCTTGATCGGCTTTGCCGATCCGTTGCGGTTGCAAGTCATGGACGCCATGACCGAATGCCGCTCCGCAGGCATCCACGTGGTCATGATCACAGGCGATTATCCCGCAACCGCGTCGGCAATCGCGATGCGGGCCGGCCTCGATCCCGAACGTGTCGTGACTGGAGCGGATGTCGAAGCCATGGGCGATGCCGAACTTGCCGGCGCGGCGCGGGGACGGGCCGTCTTCGCGCGAATAGCACCGGCCCAGAAGCTGCGCATCGTCAATGCGCTCAAGGACGCCGGCGAGATCGTCGCCATGACGGGCGACGGCGTCAATGACGCCCCCTCGCTGAAGGCTGCCCATATCGGCATCGCCATGGGCGGACGTGGCACCGACGTGGCGCGCGAGGCGTCCTCGATCGTTCTGCTCGACGACGATTTCGGCTCGATCGTGAAGGCGATCCGGCTCGGCCGCCGGATCTACGACAATCTGCGCAAGGCGATGAGCTTCATTCTCGCGGTCCACGTTCCGATCGCAGGACTTGCGCTGTTGCCGCTGCTCACGGGGATGCCGCTGCTGTTCGGCCCGGTTCACATCGCGTTTCTCGAGATGATCATCGATCCCGTCTGCTCTTTGGTCTTCGAAGCCGAGACCGAGGAGAGCGACGTGATGCGGCGGCCGCCGCGTTCGCCTGACGAGCCGCTCTTGCCAAGGTCGCTGCTGATCTGGTCGGCATTGCAGGGCGGCCTGGCTCTGGCCCTCACCGGCGGCGTGATGGTGACGGCAAACCGCTACGGCATGCCGGCGAGCGAGGTCCGTGCGCTGACGTTCTTTTCTCTGGTGCTGGTGATCGTCAGCCTGATCTTCGTCAACCGCTCGTTCTCCACCTCGCTGGTCGAAGCGTTCACCCGGCCGAACCGCATGCTCGTCATCATCGTCATGTTCGTGACGTCGGTGCTCGCCCTGAGCCTGCTGTGGCCGGCCGCGGCCGACCTGTTCCGCTTTGGTCCCCTGCATGCGGATGATCTCGCCGTCACGGCCGCGGTCGCGCTCGTCTGCCTCGTGTTGCTGGAACTCTCGAAATATCCATTGCGCCGCCGCGTGCCGACTTCAGGGGCGGGCACGCTTATGCCTTCTCGTCCAGGGCGCGGCGGAGTCGCCGGATGATGACGCCGCGGGCGCGGTCGTCGGCTGCTGCTGCCATCCTGTCGTTGATGTCGAGCGTGAGCTCCGACATCTCGTTGTGCCAGTCGAGGCGGGTCACGGCCTCGGGCGCGAGCCGCCGGCGGTGATCGACGTCGATCACGCGCGGTTCGGGGGCGGCGAGCTCGTAGATGTCGTCCAGCATCGGCTGGTAGACCTTCGCCGCCGGAATGATGCGTTCGGCGACGCGCTCGGCCAGGCCCGCGATGGCGCTTTCCTCGCCGTGGACCAGGAACAGCCCGCGGGAAATGGGGCGGCGTGCCGCGATCCAGCCAGCCATGCCGGCGCCGTCGGCATGACCCGAATATTCATCGATCATGCGGATCCGTGCCGCGACCCGGATTTCCTCGCCCTGGATACGGACGGCCTTCGCGCCGTTCTGCAGGAAGCGGCCGAGCGTGCCGCTGGCCTGGAAGCCGGCGAGCAGCACGGTCGCGCGTTCGTTCCAGAGCCACCGCTTGAGATGATGGCGGATACGTCCGGCATCGCACATGCCGCTTGCCGCGATGATGATGTGAAATCCGCTGAGCCGCATGATCGCCTTGCTCTCGTCGGCGGTCTCGGTGAATTTGAGATGCGGCGAGTTGAGCAGGCGGTCGGCGTCGACGCTCGGGTCGAGGCTCGCGGCGTGCCGGCGGAAGACTTCGGTGGCCCGGATCGCCAGCGGAGAATCGAGGAAGATCGGCGCGGTCGGAATCTCGCCGTGCTCCATCAGGTCGACGAGGTCGACGATCAGTTCCTGGGTGCGTTCGACCGCGAAGGCGGGGATCAGCAGTGCGCCTCCACCCGCCGCCGCCTCGCGCACCTCGGCGGCGAGATGCTGCCGGCGGAGCGCAGGTGTCGTGGCAGCTCGCACGCGGTCGCCATAGGTGGATTCCGAGATGACATAGTCGAGGTCAACAGGCGCTTCGGGATCGGGCTGCAGCAGCTTGGCCTCCGGCCCGACATCACCGGAGAGCAGCACGCGAAGCGGGCGTGGCGAGCCCTGCTCGGCGATTTCGAGCTCGATCGAGGCGGAGCCGAGCAAATGGCCGGCGTTCCAGTAGCGTGCGCGGACCCCCGGGATCACACTGGTCCAGTGTTCATAATCGACCGCGCGAAACGATTGCAGCGATGCGACCGCATCGGCCTGTGTGTAGATCGGCTCGACTTCCCTGCGGCCGCGAGCCTTGTTGCGCCGGTTCAGCTGCGCGACTTCGGACTCCTGGATGTTGCCGGCGTCCGGCAGCATATAGGAGCAGAGGTCGATCGTGCCGCGCGTCGCCAGGATCTGCCCCGCAAAGCCTTCGCGCACGAGCTTCGGCAGCAGGCCGCTGTGGTCGATATGGGCGTGCGTGAGCAGGACTGTCCGGATATCGGCGGGACGAAACGGGAAGACGCCGTAATTGAGCTCCTTGAGCGTCTTCTGGCCCTGGAACAGGCCGCAATCGACCAGAAAGCCGCCCGCGGCGGTCTGGAACAGATAGCTGGAGCCGGTGACGGTGCGGGCAGCCCCGCAGAAGCGAATAGTGATGCTCATCTCGTCGTCTCCCGCGAACGTGTCGTGCCGAGTTCGGACCGCAGGGCGGCGGCGAGAACCTCGTCGAGCGCGATCGCATTGGTCGGATGCGGCACGCTGTCGGTCGAACGGATCGACCGGATCCCGGCGGCGGTGAATGCGGTGGCCATCGCGGCGGGAAACAGCGCGTGCGTCACGACCGCATCGACAGCCGTTGTGGCCATCGCGCGCAGCGCACGCGCTGCGACCATCAATGTCGTTCCCGAGGAAACGATGTCGTCGACCATCAGCGCCGGTCGTCCTGCGAGCAGCGTCGGATCGGCAAAATCGATCTCGACGGAGCGATCGCCATGCCGCCTCTTGCGGGCCACCGTGTGCTGCAGCCGCAGCCGGCTCGCCAGATCGCTCACCCAGGGCTCGGACTCGGCGTCGGGACCGATCACGACCGTCGCCGGATCGATGCCATCGGCGGCGAGGGCATCCGCGATCGCCGGCATCGCGGACAGGTTCTCCGCCTCGATGTCCGGAAATACGGACCGGATCTCGGACGTGCGATGCAAGTGAGCGTCCACGGTGACGACGCGGGCGACCAGCGTTGCGAGCAGGCGGCCCACGGCGCGCTGGCTGATGGCCTCGCCCGGATGAAACGCGATGTCCTGCCGCATGTAGCAGAGGTAGGGCGCGACCAGCACCAGCCGCCTGGCGCCATCGCGCCGCAGCGCCTCCGCGGCGAACAGCAGGGCGATGAGCTTGTCATTGGGCTGATCGAGCGGGGCAAAAAGGATGGTGGTGTCTGCTGCCGGCGCGACCGTGACGCGTAGCTCGCCGTCCGGAAAGCGGTGCAGGGCGATTTCGTCGCAGCCAAGCCCAGACCCGGAGTCAAGCCGCGCCGCAAGCCGTTTTGCCGCGCCGGTGCCGGAGGGCAGCGCTTGAAGCGCGATCGCGCTCACGACGGCGTCCTGCTTTGGAGAGCTTCATGACCGTTGAGGATGTAACCGGTTTCCTGCCGGGCGGCCGAGGCGGCCAGATCATGCTCGGGTCCGTCGAAGGTGTAGACGCGATAGAGCGGCTCGCCCTGTTCGACACGGTCGCCGATCTTCTTGAACAGGCGGATGCCGGCCCCCTTGTCGAGCGGCGCACCCGCGGTGCGGGCGAGACGATTCAGGCGCAGGCAGTCGATCGCGGACACCACGCCCTCATGTGCCGCCTTGACGTCGAAGCTGATGGGTCCAAGCTCGGCGCTGCATTTCGAGGGGCCCTGGGCGTCGATGATCTTCTGCATCTGCTTCAGCGCGGCGCCGCTCTCCAGCAGTTCGCGCGCACGTGCATAGCCGGCGCCGCCACGCAGCTTCGGATCGTATTCCAGCAGATGGGCGGCGAGGCGCAGCGATTTCTCGCGCAGATCGTGCGGCGCATCCGCCTCGTTGCCGAGCACCGCCACCACGTCATTGGCTTCGAGCACCGGGCCGATGCCGTTGCCGATCGGCTGGTGGCCGTCGGTGGTGATCACCTCAACCGAGCGGCCGAACCGGTCGCCGACGAATTCGAACAGCTTTCGCAGCCGCATTGCATCGATGGCGCTGGTGACTTTCGCGGTTGGCCCGACCGGAATGTCGATCAGCAGATGCGTCGATCCCGCCGCGATCTTCTTGGACATGATGGAGGCGACCATCTGTTCGCGGGTGTCGAGGCTGAGCTGCCGCTCGACCGAGATCAGCACATCGTCGGCCGGCGACAGGTTCACGTGCCCGCCCCAGATCAGGCATCCGTTGCAGGAGGAGACGATCGACTTCATCTCCTCGACGCCGACATTCACCCGCGCCAGCACCTCCATGGTGTCGGCCGTTCCGGCCGGCGAGGTGATGGCGCGCGAGGAGGTCTTCGGAATCGGCAGGCCGTGGGCCGCGACGATCGGCACCACCACCATCGAGGTGCGG
Organism: Bradyrhizobium manausense; assembly: GCF_001440035.1. Classification (GTDB taxonomy): domain Bacteria; phylum Pseudomonadota; class Alphaproteobacteria; order Rhizobiales; family Xanthobacteraceae; genus Bradyrhizobium; species Bradyrhizobium manausense. The sequence continues at coordinate 181,004 of NZ_LJYG01000102.1, forward strand.
TTGCCGGGAATGCCGCCGATGCAATGCTTGTCGACCACGATCGGGTCGGGCCATACCAGCTGCGTGCCAACCTGGGCCATGGCGCCGGTGAGGGCCAGCAGTTCGTCACTCGTGATGAAGCTTGCCGAACCGATCAGGAAGGCGGCGATCTCCATGTCGGAATAGCGGAAATGGGCGAGGTCGTTGATGATCGCGCTGATCTCCGCTTTATCCAGCGTTCGACCGCGGATCTTGGCGCGCACCGCCTCGAGGCTCTCCGGCGGCGCGGCCGGCGCCACCGTGACCAAGGTGCCGACCGGCTTGCCGAAGCGGTGGAACGCAGGCTCGGAAAGGCCGATTTCGTCCTGGGCTGCCAATGCGTCGTCATCGGTGATCAGCAGCGTCGCGAGCAGCGTCTTGTCGTCCAGCCGAAGCTCGACGCGGCTGAAGCCGCGAAAGATATCGGCACGCAGCGCCTTTGACCGCCTGGAAATGACGACGACGTTTTCGCGGCCCGTATCGAGATGGACACGGCGTATCTTGAGCGGGAAGGGTGACAGATCAGGATTCATGGACGGACCGCAAAGCTGGGTCCGTCATGCTTAGCTGCCGCTGTCTCGGCGGGCTTGACTCAGATCATGGTCCGCGAGATCGGCTGCCGATTGCGAGCCTACTTCGTGGCCGCGCTGATCGAGTTGAATTTGTTGCTCAGGAGGACGCTGCCGGTGTTGGTCACGATGGTGACGATGGCGAGCGCGATGCCGGCGGCGATCAGGCCATACTCGATCGCGGTGGCGGCACTTTCATCGGCAAGAAAAGACCTGAGCACAATCATCGCCAACTCCTGTTCATCGGGTCCAATGTAGCCGCGCGTCGTTATCAAACTGGTAAAGCGATCGAAGAGGCGCTGTTCGCGCGTCAAATTCGCAGGTCCGGCCGACCAGCCTGCCGTGTCTTAACGCGGCAGCCGTTAAACGAAGGTTTCATTATCCGCTGCAAATGAGCGGAAGCGGCCAGCCTCAATTGCTGGTGGTGTGTCCCGGCGCGCCCTTGCGCGGACGTCCCAGCGCTGCCGCGAGGCGTCCGAACAGATCACGCATGACAAGCGACCGCGCCCGCAGCACCGTGTCGGCGATGCGCTCTTCCTCGGCCTCACTCACGATGCCGATGTAGTTCTTCCTGGCGTCCTGTTGCGACACGGAGGTGCGAACCCTGGCTCAATCGATGGAACCATGGTGCGCGCAAAGGCAATCAGCGGTTAATTTTCCGTCCCGTAGGAATACCCGGTGCGGCAAGTTGGCATCGTCGTGCCAAAAAAGACCCGGCCGCTTAAGGGTTCGTTGAGGCTGTTCGTCAACCGGTCGGCAAGCATGGCGATCATGGCCTCAATCGCGCCGGCCGTTCCCATTCAACGCGCGCAACACGCCGATGCGGGCGAACAGCAGCCAGCCGCCGCCGCTCTCCGCCGCGTTGATCAGCATCTCGATTGCGGTCTGCCAGCGCGGCTCCTGCTGCTCCTCCTCAGGCAGCTGCATGATGAAGTCAGCGGCCTCCTGCAGCGTGCGCAGGCTGCGTCCGCCGCGCAAGCCGATCGGATCGGCGAACGGCGTCGACCAGGGCATGTCAGTCCGCTCGATCGGAAAGGGAAGACGTCACGGCGCGGCCGGCGGTGTGATGCGGTCAGCCGGCCTTCTTGGTCCGTGTCGTCGTCGCGCGCACCGGCTTGTCGGCCTTCTTCGGCGCGGCTTCCTTGGCTGCGGCCTCCTTGCTGCCCTTGCCGGAGATCGGCAGCAGCATCTCGCGCTGACCCTCGACGCGCTTCTTCGGCTTCTTGGCCTTTGCGGTTTCCTTGGCAGTCTCCTTGGCGGCCTTCGCCGCGGGCGCCGCGTCCTTCTCGTTTGCGAGGCTCTTCTTCAGCGCGTCCATCAGATTGATGACGTTGCCGCCGCTCTTCGGCGTGGCCTTGGCCGCGATCGGCGTGCCGGCGCGCTTCTTGTTGATGAGATCGATCAGCGCGGTCTCATAGTGATCCTCGAACAGCTCGGGCTCGAACGCGCCGGACTTCTTCTCGACGATATGCTTGGCGAGGTCGAGCATATCCTTCGTCAGTTTCACGTCCTGGATGTCGTCGAAATATTCCTTTTCGCTGCGCACTTCGTAGGGGTAGCGCAGCAGCGTGCCCATTAGTCCGCTCTCAAGCGGCTCCAGCGCAATGATGTGCTCGCGGTTGGTCAGCACCACGCGGCCGATCGCCACCTTGTCCATGCTGCGGATGGTCTCGCGGATCACCGCATAGGCGTCGTGGCCGACCTTGCCGTCGGGCACGAGATAATAGGGGCGTATCAGGTAGCGGTTGTCGATGTCGGCCTTCGGCACGAACTCGTCGATCTCGATCGTATGGGTCGAATCCAGCGCGATGTCGTCGAGCTCGTCCTTGGTGACCTCGATATAGGTGTCGGTATCGACCTTGTAGCCCTTGACGATGTCCTCGGAGGTCACCTCGTCGCCGGTCTCGGCGTCGACCTTCAGATATTTGATCCGGTGGCCCGTCTTGCGATTGATCTGGTTGAACGAGACCTTCTCGGTATCCGACGTGGCCGGATACAGCGCAACCGGGCAGGTCACGAGCGAGAGACGCAGAAAACCCTTCCAATTGGCGCGGGGGGCCATGGGCTACTCCAAACGCAACAGGGACAGACCTATGAGGATACCATCGGGGAACACCGAATCATACAGAGGTTCGGTCGGAATCTTGCAACTGCGTTAACCAGTCGCTCACCCCGGCGGTTCGGACCGATCCAGTCCCAAATGCCGGAACATCAAATCGGATCGGGCGTTGGCTCGGGATAGAGGGCCGTAAGGAGGTCGCGGCCATCGCAGACGACATCCAGGATTGAGGTCACCATGGCAACCACGCGCGAGGACCGTCAGATCGTCGAAACAGCGACCGAGGCACGCCAGGGCGAACCTGGGCCGTCGGTGGCCGCGCTGCTCGCCATTTCGACCGGGCTTGCGGTCCTGATCCTCGCCGTCATCTGGTTCGTGTTCTTCCGGACCTGATGGCGAAGTCGATGGCAAATTGACAGGAAGGGCGGACCTTCCGAATAGCCGCAAGACGCGGCACATTGCGCCCGTCATGCCGCCGGCCTGACGGGCGCAGTCGCATTGACTGAGGCCCTCGGTATATGACCAAAAAGTAACGCGGCCGGTTCCCGGCGTTCATATTCAGTTCACGCCGGAATTGCTCATCTGGTGCGGTGTTGATGCGGCCTAATTCTGGAGAGAAGCGTGCGCCTGCTTGTTGTTGAGGACGACCCTGATCTCAATCGCCAGCTCACCAAGGCGCTGACGGACGCCGGCTACGTCGTCGATCGCGCCTTCGACGGAGAGGAGGGGCACTATCTCGGCGACAACGAACCGTACGACGCGGTGGTGCTCGATATCGGCCTGCCCAAGAAGGACGGCATCTCGGTGCTGGAGGCCTGGCGCCGCAACGGCCGCACCATGCCGGTTTTGATCCTCACCGCTCGCGATCGCTGGAGCGACAAGGTACAGGGCTTCGATGCCGGCGCCGATGATTACGTGCCAAAGCCGTTCCACCTCGAGGAGGTGCTGGCGCGCATCCGCGCGCTGCTGCGCCGCTCCACCGGCCATGCCCAGAGCGAGCTCTCTTGCGGACCCGTCACGCTCGACACCCGCACTGGCCGGGTCAGCGTGTCCGGCAATCCCGTGAAGATGACCTCGCACGAATATCGGCTTCTGGCCTACCTCATGCACCATTCGGGGCGCGTGGTGTCGCGCACGGAGCTGGTCGAGCACCTCTACGACCAGGATTTCGACCGCGACTCCAACACGATCGAGGTCTTTGTCGGCCGCATCCGCAAGAAGCTCGACGTCGACATCATCCAGACCGTCCGCGGCCTCGGCTATCTCCTGACCCCGCCGCCGGCCCCCGGCGCCTGAGCAGTGCAGGCTTGACGGGCGGCCCGAGGCGGGCCTTGGTCCTGATATGACCGCCGACGCCATGCCACCACCTCGCGCCACCGGGATCATCCCGATGCCCGCCAGCTCGCTTGCGAACCGCCTGTTCCTGTCGGCGACCGCCTGGCTCGTGGTGATCCTGGCCATCACGGGCGTGGTGCTGTCGTCGGTCTACAAGAACGCGACCGAGCGGGCCTTCGACCGCCGTCTCAACCTTTATCTGCGCACCCTCATCGCCGAGGTCGCCACCCCCGACGAGCCGCCGGACCGCCAGTTCCAGTCGCTCGGCGAGCCGCTGTTCGAGCTGCCGCTGTCCGGCTGGTACTGGCAGATCACGCGCACCGACACCGAGAAGCCGGAGCTGCGCTCCTCGCGCTCGCTGTGGGACAAGAAGCTGCCGAAGCTGGAAGATCTGGGCGTCGAGCTCACGGCCGCCGGCATTCGCCTGGCCTATGTCGACGGGCCGGAGGGCCAGAACCTGCGCATGGTCGAGCGTCCGGTCGATCTCGGCGCCGACGGCAAATACCTCGTCAGCGTCGCCGGCGATTCCACCGAGATCTTCGATGAGACCCGCAGCTTCGACTATTACCTCGGCGGCACCTTCACCGCGCTCGGCATCGTGCTGCTGCTGACCACCGTATTCCAAGTCCGCTTCGGTCTCGCACCGCTCAAGCGTATCTCGGAAGCCATCGCCGACATTCGTTCCGGCAGGGCCGAGCGGCTCGAGGGCGAATTTCCGGTCGAGATTGCGCCGCTGGCGCGCGAGACCAACGCGCTGATCGACGCCAACAGGGAGATCGTCGAGCGGGCGCGCACCCATGTCGGCAATCTCGCCCATGCGATCAAGACGCCGCTGTCCGTGATCGTCAACGAGGCCGGAACGCACGCGGCCGATCCGTTCGCGGCCAAGGTGATGGAGCAGGCGGACGTCATGCGTAGCCAGCTCGCGCATCATCTGGAGCGCGCCCGCATCGCGGCGAGGGTCTCGATCGTCGGCACCGTGACGGAGGTCGCCCCCGCCATCGAGGCGCTGCGGCGGACCATGGAGAAGATCTATCGCGGCCGCGGCGTCGCGGTCGAGGCCAAGGCCGAACCGTCGGCGAAATTCCGGGGCGAGCGCCAGGACCTGGAGGAGATGGTCGGAAATCTCGTCGACAACGCCTGCAAATGGGCGGCCTCGCGGGTCTTCATCGAGGTCTTGGTCGAGCCACCCGCTCAGGCGGGCGCCGGGCCCCGGCTACGGGTGATCGTCGATGATGACGGGCGCGGCCTCTCGGAGGCCGAGCGGGCCCAGGTCTCCCGGCGCGGCCAGCGGCTCGACGAATCGAAGCCGGGCTCAGGGCTCGGGCTCTCGATCGTGACCGACCTTGCCGCGCTCTACGGCGGCAGTCTCTCGCTCGGCAGCGCCCCGATCGGGGGCCTGCGGGCGGAGCTGGTGCTGCCGGGAATTTAATCCTCTGATCTGGCTCGATTATTTGGGCTTCCGGTGCAAACCGGATGGTTTCGGAACCACTTCCTCAACGGCTTCTTAAGGCGCGCCAACCTATGATCAGGGCGGACGCATCCCACGTCTGCCATTTTACCGTGCATACCCGGGCGCATGAGCCAGACATCGATCGAGCGGCTGAGGGAATATCTCGCACAGCTCCCGCCGCAGGCGCAGGCGCTGCTGATGCGGGAGTTCGAACGCGCACTCGAGCGCGGCCAGGACACGGCTGTCGCGACCCTCGTGCTCGAGCAGTTGCGCAAGATCGTGCGCAAGACCGAAGCCGACGAAGCTGCGCCGCCGCGTACCGATGATCTGTCACGGCTGCTGTTCCAGGTGCTGGAACCGTTCTTGGTGGAGGCCGGAGCCCCGATCCGGGTCGGCCAGATCCGCCGCTCCTCGCTGCATCCAATCTGGCAATGGCTTGGCCGCGACGGTGCCCCCGACAAGATCAGCGAATTCGAGGTGGCGCTGGCGCGCATGCCGGCGACAGACAATTCGGGGCAGGTCGAGGCGCTGGCGCTCAAGCTTCAGGCCGTAGCCGCGGACGCCATCTTCGAGCTGACGGGACCGGGCGGCGGCGACAAGTCGCGTGCGCTCGCCCGGGTCGGTCCGCCCAGCGTGATCGAGGACCTCTATTCGATCGGTGCAGTGCTCGCCGTTCGCGAGGCCCTCGGCACGCTCAATGAAAAGCTGCCGCGCTTCCTGCGCCAGTTCGGCGATCCCCAGATCGCCTCGGTGACCGCGGCGCTCAACATTCCCGTGCTGCAGACGCCGCAAATGCTGCCCTTTGCGTTGTCCGTGGTGGTTCAGCGCATGACCGCGCCCTGGCAGATCATTCGTCTCGCCATCAAGATCGCCGCGTCCGACGACGAGATTCGCGTCGCGGCGACCCCGTATGGCGTCGCCGTCACGATGGCGCTGCACGATCTGTCTCGCGTTGCCGCCAATCTGCGCATGGACATCAAGCGCGGCCAATTCGAGACCGTCGCCGACAATCTGAAAGCGCTGCATGATGGCGTGCGCGGCCTGCGCACCGAACTCGACCTGCGCAACGATTCGGCCTGGGGCAAGCAACTGACCGCAATCCGGGCCGACATCTCCAATGCCCTGCAATCGGAAATCGACAGCGTTCCCGGCCGGGTTCGCCGTATCCTGCGCCAGCGCCCCGAAAAGGACATTCCGCCCGGGGCACGGATCGACACCACCGACGTCGAGGAAACCGCGGCGCTGATCGACTTCGTCGCGACCTGCCGCAACTATGCCAGCGAACTCGCCATCAACGAGGTGACGCTGCGCACCTATTCCGACCTCCAGCAATATGTCGAACGCTCGACCGAGCAGGCGGTGCAGTCGCTGCGGGGCGCAGATCACAAGGTCCGCGCCTACCGCCAGCAGCAGGTGCAGGCCGCAATCCGCTTCTGCCAGGTGCTGTTCGGCGACGATTACGCCTCCCTGATGAGCCGCGCCGCGGAGAACGCCGCGACCGGCGAGCGCAAATCGACGCGCGCAAGCTGATTCAAGCGCATCTCTTCGTCGTCACAATTTGCGGTTGACGGTGTGGCTTGCGAGCCCTACGCTCGCCGTGCAAGTTTTTGGAATTCTATTTGTCGGCGCATGAAACCCATTATCAGTTCGATCGAAATTGAGAACCGCGTCATTGTTGCCAAATACCGGAGGCTGATGGTCGGCGCGAAGATGGTGCTGGTCGAAAAGGCGAGCGGTCGGCAGCTGGCGGAGACGGTCACCCGGGTTGCATCGCCTGTTCCGATCGGAGCCTTGCGGATCAGACTGCCTGAGGCCATCGAGCCGGGAACATACTTCCTGAGGGCCTTCAACGGGCATGGCGAGGACGCTGCTCGGAGCGCGGACTTCGAGATCGGCTAAGCCGTTGGATATTCACTATTTCGGGACGGTGTGGGCTCGCGCTGAATTGACAATTGTCAATTGCCGCATCATCCGGCCGTGGTGTAAAGCCACGTACGGGCGCGGTTCGCGCGCTGCCGGAAGCTTGCCTGATGACGCTATGGTTCGTGTTCGCGCTGATGACGGTCGCGGCGATATTCGCCGTGCTCTGGCCGCTCGGCCGTGGCGGGCGTCCCGACAATCAAGGCAGTGACGTCGCGGTCTACAAGGACCAGCTGGCCGAGATCGAGCGCGACCTTGCCGCCGGACTGATCGCCGCGCCGGAAGCCGAGGCGGCGCGAATCGAGATCAGCTGCAGGCTGCTCGCCGCTGCTGGCAGCGAGCCCATGCCCGCGCCGGATTCCAGCCTGAAATGGCGCCGGGCGGCATCCGTTCTCGCGCTCGTCGGCCTGCCCTTGGTGGCGGTCGCGATCTACGTCCCGCTCGGCTCGCCTGCGCTTCGTGATTTCCCGCTGGCGCAGCGACAGCGCGGCGCGGGGCCCGGCATGGCACAGTCGCTCGAGAACCTGGTCGCGCAGGTTCAGCAGCACCTGGAGAAGAATCCGACCGACGGCCGCGGCTGGAACGTGCTTGCGCCGGTGCTGGAGCGGCTCGGCCGTTTCGACGAGGCGGTGCGCGCCTATCGCAATTCGCTCACCTACAATGGCGAAAGCCCGGAGCGCCGCGCCGATCTCGGTGAGGCGATCACGGCCGCTGCAGGCGGCGTGGTGACGGCGGAGGCCAAGGCCGAGTTCGAGCGCGCACATGCGCTGAGCGCTGACGATCCCAAGGCGAACTATTTCCTGGGGCTCGCCGCCGAGCAGGACGGCCGCAAGGAGGACGCGGCCAATATCTGGCGCGCGCTGCTGGCGAAGGCGCCGGCGGATGCGCCGTGGCGGCCGCTGGTGCAGACCTCGCTGGCGCGGGTCGGCGGTGGCGGTGTGACGTTGCCGGCGCTGTCCGACGAGACCATCGCGGCCACCAAGGAGATGAACGACGGCGATCGCAACGCGATGATCCGCGGCATGGTCGAACGTCTTGCCACGCGTCTCAGGCAGAACGGCGACGACGTCGAGGGCTGGCTGCGCCTGGTTCGCGCTTATCTTGTGATGGGTGATCGCGACAAGGCGCTTGGTGCGACGACCGATGCCCGCCAGGCGGTCGCCGGGGATGCCGAGCGGCTGCGCCAGCTCAATGAAGGCCTCAAGAATCTCGGGCTCGACGGATGATCGTCGCCGCGAAAGACGAGCGGAGAACGGATACGCCATGACGCGCAAGCAGCGACGTATGACCATCATCGGCGGCTCGCTCGCCGTGCTCGCGCTCGCGGCCGCGCTGGTGCTCAACGCACTTCGCGACTCCATCGTGTTCTTCTCGACCCCGACCATGGTAGCCGAGAAGCATGTCGCCCCCGGCAAGCGCTTTCGCCTCGGCGGACTGGTGCAGCCCGGTTCGCTCCAGCGCGGCGACAATCTCGCCGTGACGTTTGAGGTCGCGGACGGCGGCGCCAAACTGCCGGTTGCCTACAAGGGCATCCTGCCGGATCTGTTCCGCGAAGGGCAGGGCGTCGTCGCCGAGGGCGCGCTCGATGCCAGCGGCGTGTTCAAGGCCGACACCGTGCTCGCCAAGCACGACGAGACTTACATGCCCAAGGACGTCGCCGATGCCTTGAAGAAGCAGGGCCATTGGAAGGACGATTATGCCGGAAAGCCCGCGGCGGCGACGGCGCAGGGCAATTCGCAGGGAGCGGTGCGGTGATCGCGGAAGCCGGACATTACGCGCTGGTGCTGGCGCTCGCGCTGGCGCTGATCCAGTCCTTCGTGCCTGTGATGGGCGCGCGCCTGCGCGATCCCGCGCTGATGAACGTGGCGCGCTCCACCGCGCTGGCGCAGCTGCTGTTCGTCGGCGCCTCGTTCGTCGCGCTGGTGACGTTGCACGTGAACTCGGATTTCTCGGTCGCCAACGTCTACGAGAATTCCCACTCCATGAAGCCGCTGATCTACAAGATCACCGGTGTGTGGGGAAACCATGAAGGCTCGATGCTGCTGTGGGTGTCGATCCTCGCGCTGTTCGGCGGACTGGTCGCGGCCTTCGGCAACAATCTGCCGCTGTCGCTGCATGCGCATGTGCTCGCCGTCCAGGCCTGGATCGCCAGCGCCTTCTATCTCTTCATCCTGATCACCTCGAACCCGTTCCTGCGCATCGCCAATCCGCCGATCGAGGGACGCGACCTCAATCCGGTGCTCCAGGATATCGGTCTCGCCGTGCATCCGCCGATGCTCTATCTCGGCTATGTCGGCTTCTCGATCTCGTTCTCCTTCGCCATCGCGGCGCTGCTCGAGGGTCGGATCGACGCGGCCTGGGCGCGCTGGGTAAGGCCGTGGACGCTGATGGCCTGGATCTTCCTGACGCTCGGCATCGCGATGGGCTCCTACTGGGCCTATTACGAGCTCGGCTGGGGCGGCTGGTGGTTCTGGGACCCCGTCGAGAACGCCTCGCTGATGCCCTGGCTCGCCGGCACTGCGCTCTTGCATTCGGCGCTGGTGATGGAGAAGCGCAACGCGCTGAAGGTCTGGACCATCCTTCTGTCGATCCTGACCTTCTCGCTGTCGTTGCTCGGTACCTTCCTGGTGCGGTCGGGCGTCATCACCTCCGTGCATGCCTTCGCCAACGATCCGACCCGCGGGGTCTTCATTCTGCTGATCCTCTGCCTGTTCATCGGCGGCAGCCTGTCGCTGTTCGCGGGCCGCGCGACCTCGCTGAAGCAGGGCGGCCTGTTCGCACCGATCTCGCGCGAGGGTGCGCTGGTGCTGAACAATCTGCTGCTGACGGTGGCCTGCGCGGTCGTGCTGTTCGGAACGCTTTATCCACTGGCGATGGAAGTGCTCGCGGACTTCAAGATGTCGGTGGGCGCACCGTTCTACAATCTGACCTTCGTGCCGCTGTTCGCGCTGCTGCTGCTTGCGGTGCCGTTCGGACCGATGCTGGCCTGGAAGCGCGGCGACCTGCTCGGCGTCACCCAGCGGCTGCTGGCCGCCGGGGTCGCCGGTCTTGTCGTGGTCGCGATCATCTGGGCCTGGACGCGCGGCGGCAGCGCGCTGGCGCCGCTCGCGATCGGACTTGGGGTCTTTGTCATCGCCGGCCCCGTGACCGATATGGCTGAGCGAACCGGCCTGTTTCGCCTGCCGTTTGCGACGACGCTACACCGTGCCCGCGGATTGCCGCGCTCGGCCTGGGGCACCGCGTTTGCGCATGCCGGTCTTGGCGTCGCGCTGATCGGGATCGTCTGCGAGACGACCTGGAACAGCGAATATATCGCGACGATGAAGCCGAACGACGTCGCAGAGGTCGCCGGTTATGAGTTGAAGCTCGACGGCCTGCTCGAGCGCCAGGGGCCGAACTATCGCGAGATGGTCGCCCAGTTCAACGTGAGCAGCGGCGGCGAAGCGCTCAGCCTCATGACGCCCTCGAAGCGCAGCTTCACGACGCGCGGCTCCTCGACCACCGAGGCCGCGCTTTTGACCCGCGGCGCGAGCCAGCTCTACATCTCGCTCGGTGACGTCACCACTGAGGGCGCCATCGCGGTCCGTATCTATCACAAGCCGTTCGTGCTGCTGATCTGGTGGGGCCCGGTGCTGATGGCGTTCGGCGGCATGCTGTCGCTGTCCGACCGGCGCTTGCGCGTCGGCGCGCCGAAGCCGGCGCGGGCCAAGCAGCGCCTGCAACCGGCGGAGTGATCGATGCGTCGGATGATGTTCGCGATCGTAGCGCTGATGCTGCTGGCCGCGCCTGCGGTGCATGCCGTGCAACCCGACGAGATCATGTCGGATCCCGTCAAGGAGGCGCGTGCGCGCGAATTGTCGCGCGAGCTGCGCTGCATGGTCTGCCAGAACCAGTCGATCGACGATTCCGATGCGCCGCTCGCGCGCGACTTGCGACTGCTGGTGCGGGAGCGGATCGCGGCCGGCGACAGCAATTCGCAGGTGCTCGATTTCCTGGTCGCGCGCTACGGCGAGTTCGTGCTGCTGAGGCCGCGCTTCGAACGGCAGACCATGCTGCTCTGGTTGCTCGCGCCGCTGCTGCTCGCCGGAGGCGGCTTTGCACTGTGGCGGCAGAACCGCCGTCGTGCGCGGGAAGGTGCAGATGTACCGACGCCGCCGCTGACACCGGACGAGGAGGCGAAGCTCGCCGCGTTGATGTCCGAGGACGCAAAGTCCTCTTGAGCCGACGCAGTGATCGCGGGCGGAGCGCGTTTCATGCTCTGTTGACCTTTGTCTGGAAGCTTGTCGTAAGATTCGATTCCAGATTTTGAGTGCTCAAGCGATGTTCACGAACAGCAATCTGACGATCCGCTTTCTGGTTGGCGCCGTCGTCGCTGCATTATTGTTCCTGCTGGGCATCGGCGGCGGCACCGGCTTCGTCGCGGTGCTCTATCTCAACAACGAGATCACCGGCCTGTCGTCTGACTTTGCCGCGCTGAGCGGCCCTGCGCGCGACCACGCGATGCAGATCTACCAGCAGGCCCAGACCGCGTTCTCCTGGTTCCTGGTCGCCTGTGCTGTGATCGCGGTCGTTGCGATCGCGATCTGCCTCGTCACCTGGTTCGCCGTGCGCAACGGCATCCTCAGTCCGTTGGCGGCGATCGTGCACGCCATGCGCGAGGTTGCCGACCAGAAATTCGAGACACCGGTTCCGGGCCTCGGCGGCACCAACGAGATCGGCCTGCTCGCCGGCGCGCTGGAGGTGTTCAAGACCAACGGGATCGAGCGGCGGCGCCTGACCGAGCAGCAGCTGCATGAAGCCCGGCACCAGGCCGAGCGGTCGAAATTCCTGGACGCACGGATCAAGCGCTTCAACGAACTCGTCGCCAGCGTCGTCGACAGCGTGGCATCGTCGGCAGTGCACCTGAAACGCAACGCAGCGGCACTGTCGCAGACCGCCAACGACACCAGCACCAAGGCCAACGCGGTCGCGAGCGCCGCGAGCCAGGCCAGCGCCAGCGTGCAGACGGTGGCGGGCTCGGCGGAGGAGATGACGAACTCGATCGGCACGATCAGCCGTCGCGTCACGGATGCGACCCAGCGCGCCGAAGGCGCCGCAACCCAGGCCGAGAAGAGCCGCGACACCATCCATACGCTGTCGGATGCCGCCGACAAGATCGGCGAGGTCGTCCAGCTGGTGCAGGCGATCGCATCGCAGACCAACCTGCTCGCGCTCAATGCGACGATCGAGGCGGCGCGGGCGGGCGAGGCCGGCAAGGGCTTTGCCGTGGTGGCCTCTGAAGTGAAGAGCCTTGCGCACCAAACCAGCAAGGCGACCGAGGAGATCACCTCGCACGTCGCCAGCATCCAGGGCATCACCGCGGAGACGCGCGAGGCGATCGACGCCATCTCGAAGACGCTGTCGGAGATCTCGTCGATCATGTCCGGGATCGAGGTGGATACAGCCCAGCAGCGCAATGCCACGCAGGGACATCAGCCGCAGCGTCCAGGACGCCGCGCGCGGCACGCTCGACGTCTCCAACCACATTGTCCAGATCACCTCGACGTCGGCGGAGGCCGGCCGAATGGCGGCTGAGGCCCGGGATTCCGCCGTCGACCTGTCGCAGCAGGCGGAAACCCTGAAGCGCGAAGTCGATGAATTCATCGCCAGCGTCCGGGCCAGCTGAAGCGCCTGGCGCCGGTTGCCGGAATCGCGTTAAGTTCCTGTAAGATCACGATTTTCCGGCTGCGCTAAACTGCCGCACCCCGGCACCGTCTTTATTACAAAAGTTTAACCTGCCAGCCAGCGCGCGGTAAGGCGCAAGTCCCCATGTTCAGGTCCGTAAAGGTGCCGCTATCAGGCACCGCATGGATTTCAAGGCGCTGGAGACCTCTGCATGACCGACCGTTCCGATCTCACCAACCTTCCGTCCTACCGGCGGCCCCGCCGCTCGGTGTTATCAGCCCGCAGGATCGCGCTGATGGCCTCGGTCGTCGCCGGTCTCGGCATCGCCGTCCACGGCTTCAGCCCGTCGACGTCGCCCGCGGACCTGTTCTCGAGCCCGGCCCACGCGCAGGTCAACAACGAGGTCAAGAAGGTCGAGCGTCCGATCGGTTTCGCCGACATCGTCGAGCGCGTGAAGCCTTCGGTGATCTCGGTCAAGGTCAACATCAAGGAGAAAACTGCGAGCAACGACGACGGCGATGATTCCGCCTCGCCGTTCCAGCCGGGTTCGCCGATGGAGCGCTTCTTCCGCCGCTTCGGCGGTCCGGATGGCATCCCCGGTCTGAAGGGCGGTGGTCGTGGCCGCGTCGTGCAGGGCCAGGGCTCCGGCTTCTTCATTTCGGCTGACGGTTATGCCGTGACCAACAACCACGTGGTCGACGGCGCCGACAAGGTCGAGGTCACCACCGACGACGGCAAGACCTACAGCGCCAAGGTGATCGGCACCGACCAGCGTACCGATCTGGCTCTGATCAAGGTCGAGGGCGGCTCGAACTTCCCGTTCGCAAAGCTCGCGGACAGCAAGCCGCGGATCGGCGACTGGGTGCTCGCGGTCGGCAACCCCTTCGGCCTCGGCGGCACCGTCACCGCGGGCATCGTCTCGGCCAGCGGCCGCGACATCGGCAACGGCCCCTATGACGATTTCATTCAGATCGACGCGCCCGTGAACAAGGGCAATTCCGGCGGTCCGGCGTTCGACACCAACGGCGAGGTGATGGGTGTCAACACCGCGATCTACTCGCCCTCCGGCGGCAGCGTCGGCATCGCGTTCTCGATTCCTGCCGCGACGGTGAAGAGCGTCGTCGCCCAGCTGAAGGACAAGGGCTCGGTCAGCCGCGGCTGGATCGGCGTGCAGATCCAGCCCGTGACCTCTGATATCGCCGACAGCCTCGGCATGAAGAAGGCCGAAGGCGCGCTGGTGGCGGAGCCGCAGAAGGATGGTCCGGCCGCGAAGGCCGGCATCGAATCCGGTGACGTGATCACGTCGGTCAACGGCGAAGCCGTCAAGGATGCGCGCGAGCTCGCCCGCACCATCGGCGGCATGGCGCCCGGCGCGTCCGTGAAGCTCAACGTGCTGCACAAGGGCCAGGACAAGGTCGTGAACCTCACCCTCGGCCAGCTGCCGAACACGGTCGAGGCCAAGGCCGACATCGATAACGACAGCGGCAAGGGCGCCAGCAAGGGCACCGACGTGCCGAAGCTCGGCATGACCGTTGCGCCCGCCAACTCCGTGGCCGGCGCCGGCAAGGACGGCGTCGTGGTCACCGAAGTCGATCCGAAGAGCGCCGCGGCCGAACGCGGCTTCAAGGAAGGCGACGTGATCCTCGAAGTCGGCGGCAAGAGCGTGAGCACCGCCGGCGACGTCCGCGACGCCATCAACACGGCGCGGACCGACAACAAGAACAGCGTCCTGATGCGCGTGAAGAGCGGCGGCCAGTCGCGCTTTGTCGCAGTGCCCATCGCCAAGGGCTGACAAGGGCTGAGCCTCAGGAGGCTTACGACATGAAGGGTGTCGCCGGCATCAGTCGCCCCCGCCGCCGGCGCTCTTCGGGGAAGCAGCGTAATTTTCGCTTCCCAGCCTACCTTCCGGTGGAATACGCCCCCCTCCGTCGGAAGGCATAGGGCGGTGAGGTCCCCCCAGCTTCACCGCCCGCCCTTTTTGCCCACCCAAGTTCTCGACCAAGTCTCGCTCACTCGGCTTGCATGCGATTGCCGCTAGCGCCATGTTTAGAGAAGGTTGACCTCCTTGACTGCCGCCGAACGCACGATGCGCCTCCTCATCATCGAAGACGACCGCGAATCCGCCGACTATCTCGTGAAGGCGTTTCGCGAGGTCGGACACATTGCCGACCACGCCGGTGACGGCGAGGAAGGCCTCGCCATGGCCGAGAGTGGCGATTACGACGTGCTGGTGGTCGACCGCATGCTGCCCAAGCGCGACGGGCTGTCGCTGATCGGCGCGCTGCGCGACAAGGGCGACACGACACCGGTGCTGATCTTGTCCGCGCTCGGTCAGGTCGACGATCGCATCAAGGGTCTGCGCGCCGGCGGCGACGACTATCTGCCGAAGCCCTATTCCTTCGCCGAGCTGCTCGCCCGTGTCGAGGTGCTGTCGCGCCGACGCGGCGGGCCTGCAGAGGACACGCTCTACCGTGTCGGCGACCTCGAGCTCGACCGCCTCTCCCACCGCGTTGCCCGCGGCAAGGACGAGCTGACGCTGCAGCCGCGCGAATTCCGCCTGCTTGAATATCTGATGAAGCATGCCGGCCAGGTGGTGACGCGCACCATGCTGCTGGAGAACGTCTGGGACTATCATTTCGATCCGCAGACCAACGTGATCGACGTGCACATTTCGCGGCTGCGCTCCAAGATCGACAAGGGGTTCGAGCGGCCGCTGCTGCACACGATCCGCGGCGCCGGGTACATGATAAGAGACGGAATACGCTAAAGAAGGTGGCTTGAGGTCTGATGCCCCACCAACTGGACCTTCGGGAGCTAAGACGGACCGTCGAGCGTGAAATCGATGAGTACGTCTATGACGTGCCCAAAGGCGCGTATGGCAATCCGTGGTCTCCCGAAAAAGTGGAACGGGAGCTTCGCACCTTCAGAGAGGCGCTTGTTGATCCTTATTGGATCGAGGTTGTCGACGACGTCAAGACAAGAAGGTCCTGTGCTGTCGTTGCGGACGACAAGAAAAGCTATCTGCTTGTCTTTGAGCCCGAAGATCAGAAATTCATGCTTGTCACGAAGAGTAGGCTGAGCAGCGAATTGACTAGTTTTGGCGTCGATGGCGATGCAGTCGGCTGCTTTCTGTCGCGATAGTCGGGGTATGATCCGTGACGGCATTCGGTAAACTCGTCCGCACCACGGCGTTCCGGCTGACGCTGGTCTACCTGTTTTTGTTTGCGATTTTCGCGGCTTCGCTGCTCGGCTATTTCGCCTGGAACACGCGGCGGCTGATCACCGAAGAGATCACGCAGACGGTGAATGCCGAGACCTCGGAGATCAACGAGATCTACGGCCGTCGCGGCCTGTACGGCCTCGCGCGCACGATCGAGTCCCGCGCGTTGCGGCCGGGCGCCAATCTCTACCTCATAACCTCGCCCACCGGCCAGGCGATCGCCGGTAATGTCGGCTCGCTGGCGCCGGGCGTGATGGCGACCATCGGCTGGTCGGAGACCGCCTATCGGCGGATCGAGGATACGGATGACCGCGACCATCGGGCGCTCGTTCGCGTCATCGAATTGGAAAATGGTTTCCGCCTCCTGATCGGCCGTGATCTCGCCGAGCGGCGGCGCCTGTTCGGCATCGTCGCCAAGGCCGCGCAATGGTCGATCCTGATCGTCGTCGTGCTCGGCCTCGGCGGCGGCGTCTTCGTCGCGCGCAGGGTGTTGACGCGGATCGACGCGATGAGCGGCACCGCGCATCGCATCATGACCGGCGATCTCAGCGAGCGCCTGCCGGTCGGGCGCAGCGGCGACGAACTCGATCGCCTCGCCGAAAACCTCAACGCCATGCTGGAGCGGATCGAGGCGCTGATGGCGGGGCTGAAAGAGGTCTCCGACAACATCGCCCACGATCTCAAGACGCCGCTGACGCGCCTGCGCAACCGCGCCGAGGAGGCGTTGGCGAAATCCGGTTGCGAGGCCGACTATCGCGCCGCGCTGGAGCGGACCATCGAGGAATCCGACGGGCTGATCCGCACCTTCAACGCGCTTCTGATGATCGCACGCGCGGAATCCGGTCAGGCGCGCGGCAACATGGATGATTTCGATGCCGCCGATGTCGCGGCCGGCATTCACGAGCTCTACGAGCCGCTCGCCGAAGACGACGGCATGACCTTGAAGGTCAAGACGGAAGCAGCGCCCATTCACGGCAATCGCGAATTGATCAGCCAGGCGCTCGCCAATCTGGTCGAGAATGCGATCAAATACGGCAAGCCGGCCACGCAGTCGGCGGGGTCAGTGGTCAGCATGGACGCGCGTCAGATCACGATCGAGGCCAGGCGCGAAGGTGATCAGGTGCTGCTCAGCGTCACCGATCGCGGCCCGGGAATTCCGGAAGGCGATCGCAAACACGCCATCGAGCGCTTCGTGCGGCTGGAAGCGAGCCGCACCATGCCGGGCTCCGGCCTCGGCCTCAGCCTCGCCGCGGCCGTTGCCACATTGCATGGCGGCGAATTGCGCCTGGGCGATGCCCATCCCGGCCTCGTCGCCACGCTGGTGCTGCCGGCGCGCGCCGGTGCCGGCGACAGGGTTGCCCCGCCAATGCCGGATGTGCCACAGAAGGTGGCATGAACCACTCCGCGCCGGGAAACGCGGACAAGACTGGCGAGAGCCTTGCCGCACGCTTCGCGGAGGCTCCCCATATTGCCGTTTCCACATCAGACGAACGACGTTTCGACAGCTGGCTGGCCGAGCTCGAGCCGGCCCAATTGGCTCGTCTGGAAGCGCTGCTGGCTCAACCCTTCGCGCGCGACATCCTGGCCGGCATCGCGCAATTCTCGCCTTATTTGTTCGATCTGGTGCGCGCCGATCCGCTGCGCCTGATTCGGTTGCTCGAATGCGAGCCGGATGCGCATCTCGCCGCGCTGATCGCGGAGGCGAGGGGCGCGGTACTTGCCGCGCCTGATGAAGCCGAGGTGATGCGGCTGCTTCGCCGTATGAAGGCTGAGGCGGCGCTGCTGATCGCGCTGTGCGACATCGGCGGGGTCTGGCCGGTGATGCGGGTGACGGCGGCGTTGACCGATCTCGCGGTCTCCTCGGTGCAGGCGGCGCTGCAGTACCTGCTGCGTCAGGAAGCCGCACGCGGCAAGATCCTGCCTGAAGATCCCGAGGCGCCCGAGGTCGGTTGCGGCCTGATCGTGCTCGCCATGGGCAAGATGGGGGCCGGCGAGCTCAACTACTCCAGCGACATCGATCTCATCGTGTTCTTCGACCCCGATGCCGCGACGCTTGTGCCCGATATCGAGCCGCAGCCGTTCTTCGTGCGGGTCACGCAAGGCCTGGCGCGCATTCTCCAGCAGCGCACCTATGACGGTTACGTGTTCCGCGTCGATCTGCGGCTGCGGCCCGATCCATCCTCGACGCAAGTCGCGATCTCGCGCGATGCAGCGCTGAACTATTACGAGCGGGAAGGGCGCACCTGGGAGCGCGCCGCCATGATCAAGGCGCGGGCGTGCGCCGGCGACGCGAGAGCGGGCGAGGCGCTGCTGGCCGAAATCGCGCCCTTCGTCTGGCGCAAGCATCTCGACTTCGCCGCGCTTGCCGACGTGCACGACATGAAGCGGCAGATGCAGACCTATCGCGGCCAGAGCGAGATTGCGGTCGAGGGGCACAACGTCAAGGTCGGCCGCGGCGGCATCCGCGAGATCGAGTTCTTCGCCCAGACCCAGCAGCTGATCGCCGGCGGCCGCCATCCGGAATTGCGGGTGCGGCCGACGCTGGCCGCGCTCAATGTCCTCGCCGCGCGCAACTGGATCACCTCCGCCGCCCGCGACGAGCTGACCAAGGCCTATGAATTCCTGCGCCGGATCGAGCATCGTCTCCAGATGATCGCCGACGAGCAGACTCATGCGCTGCCTGATGACAAGGAGGCGGTCGAACGATTCGCCTGGTTCTTCGGCTATGGCAGCCGCGAGGCCTTTGCGCGCGACCTGATGCACCAGCTCGAGATCGTCCAGGGGCACTACGAAAAACTGTTCGAGGGCGATGATCCGGCCGGCACGGCAAGCCTGCCGGCGATCGATTATCGGGTCGGCCCTGACGATCCGCGCCTGCTCCAGCATTTGACGACGCTTGGTTTCAAGAAGCCTGCCGCGGTGGCGCAGACCGTCTGCGACTGGCTCACCGCGGATTATCGCGTGTTCCGCAACAAGCAGACGCGCAACGCTTTCGTCGAGTTCGTGCCGGCCTTGATCGACGGCCTGGCGCATGCGGAGGAGCCGGACCGCGCAGTGACGGCATTCGATCATTTCCTCCGGGCGCTCCAGCGCGGCGGCCGGCTGATCACGCTGCTCGGCCAGAACCGCGATCTCGTCGCGCTCGTGGCGCTGGTGCTTGGCGCCGCGCCCCGGCTTGGCGAGATGCTGGCGCGGCAACCGCAATTGATGGACGGCCTGATCGATCCGCGCTTCTTCGGCGCGATGCCGGATCGGCGGGAACTGTCGGCACGGCTTGCGGCCACGGTGCAGGATGCGGGCTCCTATGAGGAGTTTCTGGACCGGCTGCGCCTGTTCGGACAGGAGAGCCTGTTCCTGATCGGCACCCGCATCCTGTCCGGCACCGTTTCGGCGCAGCAGGCCAGTACGGCTTTTGCCGACGTCGCCGAGGGCATCGTTCACACCGTCCACGGTCTCGTCGCCGATCGCTTTGCCGCGCAACACGGCCGGATCAGGGGGCAGGAGACCGCGATCATCGCCATGGGACGGCTCGGCAGCCGCGAGATGACCGCGTCCTCGGATCTCGATCTGATCCTGCTCTACGATTTCGACAGCGACCATCCGGACTCGGACGGCGAGAAATCACTTCAGGGCGCGCATTATTTCGCCCGCCTCACCCAGCGCCTGATCAGCGCCTTCACGACCCGCACCAATTACGGCGTGCTCTACGAGATCGACATGCGGCTGCGGCCCTCGGGACGCGCGGGTCCCGTGGCGTCGAGCCTTGTCTCCTTTGCGGACTACCAGGCCAATGAGGCCTGGACCTGGGAGCACATGGCGTTGACGCGCGCGCGCGTGGTGTCGGCGTCGCCCGAATTCACCGCGCGCATCGAGCAGATTATCCGCGAGGTCCTGACCCGCCGCCGCGACCGGGCCATCATCGCCAACGACGTCGCCGACATGCGCCGCGCGATCGCGCAGGAGAAGGGCGAGACCGACTATTGGGACCTGAAATACGCCTCGGGTGGCATGGTCGACATCGATTTTATCGCGCAATACCTGCAACTTGTGCACGCCCACGACAAGCCCGAGATTCTCGATGTCAGCACGTTGCAGGTGCTGGATAATGCATGCAGGCTCGGTGTGATCGGGCAACCTGAAACCGAAATCCTGCGCGCCGCCGCGCGGCTCTATCATGATCTGACGCAGATCCTGCGGCTCTGCGTCAGCGACCGCTTCAAGCCGGAAACCGCGGGCACCGATCTGCAGCGGGTGATGGCGCGCGCCGGCGACGCGCCGGATTTCTCCTCGCTGGAGGCACGCGTGAAGGAGACGCAAAGCGAGGTGCGGCGCGTGTTCAGCGCGCTTCTGGAAGGGAAGTCGCCAGCTTGAGCGAAATGAGGGCTTCGAGCACGTTCGGCTCCAGCCCTGCGCCGCCCGCGTCGAGATGCGCGAAGATGGCGCGCTTCATCCGGGGATCCCAGAACTTCTTGATGTGGTCGGCGATCCCGGGCACGGCCCTGTCGTGGCCCTGACTGCGGAAGAAAGTGCCGATCTGATTGGCCATGTAGACGAGGCGGTCAGGCGACGACATCGATGATCTCCGGAGCACAATCAGCGGCAACGCGACCCTGATGCGTGAACACTTCAAACCCGTCGTTGCGGGCAATTGCAGTCAGCGTGATGCCGGCAGCCTCCGCGGTACGTACTGCAAGCGCGGTCGGCGCGGAGACCGCGACCATCACGGGCGCACCAATTGCAGCCGTCTTCTGCACCATCTCGACGGAGACGCGGCTCGTCAGCAGCACCATGCCGTTGCATGCGCTTGTCCGGCTGCGCGCAAGCGAGCCCGCGAGCTTGTCGAGCGCGTTGTGGCGGNNNNGCCGACGTCCTCGCGCAAGGCGACGATGCCGTGCGACGGTGACCAGAAGGCGGCGGCGTGCACTGCGCGGGTCTGCATGTTGATCGATTGCAGGGGAGCGATCGCCTGCATCGCCGTCATGATCTGGCGCGGCGTGAAGATCTGACCCTGCGGCACGATCGCCGGCGGCCGTATGGCCTCGGCGATGGACTCGATGCCGCAGATGCCGCAGCCGGTGGGACCTGCGATATGGCGGCGGCGCTCGCTGATGCACGCGGCGTCCTCCGACTCCAACCACATGCGCAGCTCGATGCCGTCGTCGAGCCTGACAACATCGAGCGATTTGATGTCGTCGACGGACCTGATGATGCCTTCGTCCAGGCTGAAACCGACGGCGAAATCTTCCAGGTTCTGCGGCGTCCCCATCATGACGGCATAGGTGCCGCCATTATAGGTCAGCGCCAGCGGAGTCTCCTCTGGGATCAGCCGCGTTCCTGCCGACGCGACAGCGTCGCGCCAGATCTCGCGGTCGATGGCCCGGACCGGTACGTGCATGCGGTTACTCCGCGGCCTCGGCCGGCGCGATGCGGCGGGAGTGCCGCGCCTGCGCGTCGTAGCTCTTCTGCCAGTCGGACGGCCCGTTCGAGGGCGAGATCTGCACCGCCGTGACCTTGTATTCCGGACAATTGGTTGCCCAGTCCGAATAGTCTGTGGTGATCACGTTGGCCTGCGTGTCCGGATGATGGAAGGTGGTGTAGACGACACCCGGCGACACGCGGTCGGTGATTTCGGCGCGCAGCGTGGTCTCGCCGGCCCGGCTCGCCAGCCGCACCCAGTCGCCGTCGCGCACGCCGCGCTGCTCGGCGTCGTGGGGATGGATCTCCAGCCGGTCCTCGGCATGCCAGACCACGTTCTCGGTGCGCCGTGTCTGCGCGCCGACATTGTACTGGCTGAGGATACGGCCGGTGGTGAGCAGCAGCGGGAAGCGGGGGCCGGTGCGCTCGTCGGTCGCGACATATTCGGTGACGATGAACTTGCCCTTGCCGCGGACGAAGCCGTCGATATGCATCACCGGCGTGCCCTCGGGCGCCTTCTCGTTGCAGGGCCACTGCACCGAGCCGAGCTCGTCGAGCTTGGCATAGGAGACGCCGGTGAAAGTCGGCGTCAGCGCCGCGATTTCGTCCATGATCTCCGAGGGGTGGCTGTAGTTCATCGGAAAGCCCATCGCCTTGGCGAGGCCGATGGTGACCTCCCAGTCGGCCATGCCGTTCTTCGGCGACATCACCTTGCGGACGCGCTGGATGCGGCGCTCGGCATTGGTGAAGGTGCCGTCCTTCTCGAGGAAGCTCGAGCCGGGCAGGAAGACATGGGCGTAGTTCGCGGTCTCGTTCAGGAAGAGGTCGTGAACGATGACGCATTCCATCGCCGACAGCGCCGCCACCACATGCTTGGTATTGGGATCGGACTGGAGAATGTCCTCGCCCTGCACGTAGAGGCCCATGAACGTGCCCTCGATCGCGGCATCGAACATGTTGGGAATGCGCAGGCCCGGCTCCGGGTTGAGCTTGACGTTCCACAGCGCCTCGAACTGATCGCGCACGGCATCACCCGAGATGTGGCGATAGCCGGGCAACTCGTGCGGGAACGAGCCCATGTCGCAGGAGCCTTGAACGTTGTTCTGGCCGCGCAGCGGATTCACACCGACGCCGGGACGGCCGATATTGCCTGTTGCCATCGCGAGATTGGCGATCGCGATCACGGTGGTCGAGCCCTGGCTGTGCTCGGTGACGCCGAGGCCGTAATAGATCGCGCCATTGCCGCCGGTGGCGTAGAGGCGGGCGGCTTCGCGCAGCACCTTCGGATCGACCCCGGTGAGGATCGCGGTGGCTTCCGGGCTGTGCTTTGCTTGCGCGACGAAGGCGGCCCATTCCTCGAATTCGCTCCAGTCGCAGCGCTCGCGCACGAAGGCTTCGTTGACGAGGCCCTCGGTGACGATGACATGCGCCAGCGCCGTGACGACCGCGACGTTGGTGCCGGGCATCAACGGCAGGTGCAGCGCCTTCACATGCGGTGATTCCACCATCTCGGTGCGGCGCGGATCGATCACGATCAGCTTCGCGCCCTGGCGCAGCCGCTTCTTCAGGCGCGAGGCGAACACCGGGTGAGCCGAGGCGGGGTTGGCCCCGATGATGACGGCGACGTCGGTGTCCTCGACCGAGTCGAAGTCCTGCGTGCCGGCCGAGGTGCCGAAAGTCTGCGACAGGCCATAGCCGGTTGGCGAATGGCAGACGCGGGCGCAGGTGTCGACATTGTTGTTGCCGAAGCCGGCGCGGATCAGCTTCTGCACCAGATAGGTCTCTTCATTGGTGCAGCGGGACGAGGTGATGCCGCCGATGGCATCGCGGCCGTATTTCTTCTGGATGCCGCGCATCCTGGCGGCGGCAAAGGAGAACGCCTCGTCCCAGGACACTTCCTTCCACGGGTCCTCGATCCGCTCGCGGATCATGGGTTTAAGAATGCGCTCCTTGTGGTTGGTGTAGCCCCAGGCGAAGCGGCCCTTGACGCAGGAATGGCCACGATTGGCCTTGCCGTCCTTGTAGGGCACCATGCGCACCACTTCCTCGCCGCGCATTTCCGCCTTGAAGGCGCAGCCGACACCGCAATAGGCACAGGTGGTGACGACGGAGTGCTCGGGCTGTCCGATCTCGATCACGGATTTTTCCGTCAACGTCGCGGTCGGGCAGGCCTGCACGCAGGCACCGCAGGAGACACATTCGGAGCCGAGGAAGCTCTCGCTCATGCCCGGCGAGACTCGGCTGTCGAAGCCGCGGCCGGAGATGGTCAGCGCGAAGGTGCCTTGCACCTCCTCGCAGGCGCGGACGCAGCGCGAGCAGACGATGCACTTGGAGGGATCGTAGGTGAAATAGGGGTTGGACTCGTCCTTCGGCATCCAGGCGGCGTTGACCTCGCCGTTGGATTTCGCGAAGACGTGATTCTCGCCCTCATAGCCGTAGCGGACTTCGCGCAGGCCCACGGCGCCGGCCATGTCCTGCAATTCGCAATCGCCATTGGCGCCGCAGGTGAGACAGTCGAGCGGGTGGTCGGAGATGTAGAGCTCCATCACGCCCTTGCGCAGCTGCTTCAGCCGCTCGCTCTGGGTGTGGACCACCAGGCCGTTCATCACGGGCGTGGTGCAGGAGGCCGGCGTGCCGGCGCGGCCCTCGATCTCGACGACGCAGAGGCGGCAGGAGCCGAAGGCATCGACCATGTCGGTCGCGCACAGTTTTGGGATCTGGTGGCCGGCGTCCATCGCGGCGCGCATGATCGAGGTGCCCTCGGGCACCGTGACCTCTTTGCCGTCGATGGTCAGTGTGACCATCGTTGATGATTTGGAGCGCGGCGTGCCAAAGTCGATTTCTTCGATCAGCGACATTGTCGTTCTCCTATTCCGCGGCCTGAAGCGTGGTCGGGGCCGGGACAAAATCTTCCCGGAAGTGCTTCAATGCGCTGAGCACGGGGTAGGGCGTGAAGCCGCCGAGCGCGCACAGCGAGCCGAATTTCATGGTGTTGCAGAGGTCTTCGACCAGCGCGAGATTTTCGGAGACGCGTTCGCCGCGGATGATCTTCTCGATGGTCTCGACGCCGCGGGTCGAGCCGATGCGGCAGGGCGTGCACTTGCCGCAGGATTCGATGGCGCAGAACTCCATGGCGAAGCGCGCCTGCTTGCGCATGTCGACGCTGTCGTCGAACACGACGATGCCGCCATGGCCGATCAGGCCGTCACGCGCGGCGAAGGCCTCGTAGTCGAACGGCGTGTCGAACAGGGCGCGGGGGAAGTAGGCGCCGAGCGGGCCGCCGACCTGCACCGCGCGCACCGGGCGTCCCGTGAACGTGCCGCCGCCGATGTCGTCGACGAGCTCGCCCAGCGTCACGCCGAACGCGGTTTCGAACAGCCCGCCATGGCGGATATTGCCGGCGAGCTGGATCGGCATGGTGCCGCGCGAACGGCCCATGCCGAAATCGGCATAGGCCTTGGCGCCCTCGGCGAGGATGAAGGGGATGGCGGCAAACGACAGCACGTTGTTGATGACGGTCGGCTTGCCGAACAGGCCATGATGCGCCGGCAGCGGCGGTTTTGCGCGCACCAGGCCGCGGCGCCCTTCGAGGCTTTCCAGCAGCGAGGTCTCCTCGCCGCAGACATAGGCGCCGGCGCCGACGCGCACGTCCATGTCGAAGCTATGGGTCGAGCCGCCGATCCTGTCGCCGAGATAGCCGCCGCGCCTGGCGGCCTTGATGGCCGCATTCATCGCCTCGACCGCGTGCGGATATTCGCTGCGGATGTAGATATAGCCTTTGGTCGCCCCGACGGTGATGCCGGCGGTGGTCATGCCCTCGATGACCAGGAAGGGATCGCCTTCCATGATCATGCGATCGGCAAAGGTGCCGCTGTCGCCTTCGTCGGCATTGCAGACGATGAACTTACGGTCGGCCTTGGCCTGCGCCACGGTCTTCCACTTGATGCCGGTCGGAAAGCCGGCGCCGCCGCGGCCGCGCAGGCCCGACGTCGTCACTTCGTCGAGGATCGCGTCCGGGCCCAGCGACAGCGCGCGCTCAAGACCCTTGTAGCCGCCATGGGCGCGATAGTCGTCGAGCGAACGCGGATCGATCACGCCGCAGCGGGCGAAGGTGAGGCGGGNGTCTGGCGCTTCAGCCAGGAGATCTCGTCCGTGACGCCGAGCCGCAGCGCGTGCGGTCCGTCGCTCGCCATGGACTCGAGCACGGAGGCGACGTCCTCGGCGCTCACCGGCCCGTAGGCGACGCGGCCCGCAGGCGTCGCCACCTCGACCATCGCCTCCAGCCAGTGCAATCCGCGCGAGCCGGTCCTGATGATCTCGATCGCCAGGCCGCGCTGCTGCGCGATCTGGTCAAGCGCTGTGACGACGTCATCGGCGCCGACGGCGATTGCCGTCGCATCCCGCGGAACAAAAATCCTCATATTCATCGCTGCGCCTCCGCAACCAGCGCATCGAGGCGCTTCTCGTCGAGCCGTCCGACGAGGCGGCCGTCGAGCATCGCCGACGGCGCGGTCGAGCAGAGGCCGAGGCAGTAGATCGGCTCCAGCGTGACGCGGTCATCCGCAGTGGTGTTGCCAAGCGAAACGCCGAGCTTCGCCTCGGCGCGCGCCGCCAGCGCATCGCCGCCGGCGGCCTGGCAGGCCTCGGCGCGGCACAGCTTCAGCACATGGCGGCCGGCCGGCTTGTGGCGGAAATCATGGTAGAAGGTGAAGACGCCATGGACCTCGGCGCGCGACAGGTTCAGCGCCTGCGCCACCATGGGAATCGCGGCCTCCGGCACGTAGCCGAACGCCGCCTGGAGCGCGTGGAGGATGACGAGCATTGCGCCTTCCTGGCTGGCATGTTCGGCGATGATCTCGGCGCCGCGAATCTCGTTCCAAGGTTCGCATGAAGGCTCGTATGAAGGCTCAAAAACCACTGTCATTCTTCGTTCTCAAATTGAGCGTCCCTTCCGCAAACTATTTGGAATCATTCGAAGATCAATAAAGCTGTCTCATGCTGCGATTGCGAATTCGGATCGATCGGAAAGCGCAATCGACCGATACGGTCAGGCAATGAAACTCGTATCGGCTGCCGGTTTTTGCGTGTTGGTGCAGCCCCGGCGTGATAGCTTGCATGCCGCGTTGGAATCCGAAGGGACGGACGATTGATCGACAAGCTTGAACTGCTGCTGGCGCTGGCCAAGGAGCGGCATTTTGGACGGGCGGCAGAGGCCTGCGGCGTGACCCAGCCGACCATGTCGACCGGGCTGAAGCAGCTCGAGGAGATCCTCGGCGTGATGCTGGTCCAGCGCGGCTCCCGTTTCCAGGGTTTCACCCCCGAAGGCGAGCGGGCGCTCGACTGGGCGCGTCGCATCGTCGGCGATGCTCGTGCGATGCGCGACGAGATCAACGGACTGAAGCATCAGCTCTCCGGCGAGATCCGTATTGCGGCGATCCCGACCGTGCTCGGCATGGTCGCGTCATTGACGACGCCGTTCCGTGCGCGGCATCCCGAGGTGCGCTTCAGCATCCGCTCGACGACCTCGTCGGAGGTGCTGGGGCTGCTCGAAAATCTCGAGGTCGATGCGGGGCTGACCTATATCGAGAACGAGCCGATCGGCAAGGTGCGCACCATTCCGCTCTACAATGAGAGCTATCGTCTGCTCACCGCGCCCGATGGGATGTTCGGCGATCGCGAGACGGTGACCTGGAAGGAGGTCGGGCAGGTGCCGCTGTGCCTGCTGACGCCTGACATGCAGAACCGCCGCATCATCGACCGCGCGCTGCGCTCGGTCGGCGCGGAGGCGACGCCGACGCTGACATCGAATTCGCTGCTGGTGCTGTTCACCCACGTCAAGACCGGCCGGTGGGCGAGCGTGATGCCGGCCAAGCTCGCCGAGACGCTCGGCCTGTCCGACAAGGTCCGCACCATCCCGATCGTCGACCCCGAGGTCACCTACAGCATTGGTCTCGTCATCCCGCAGCGCGACCCGATGACGCCGCTGATCGCAGCGCTGGTCAATATCGCCCGCGAAGTCGCGCCGTCGCTGCAGTCGTAAGGGCTATCGGGGTAGCCTTGTAGGGTGGGCAAAGCGAAGCGTGCCCACGCGGTTTAGCCGCGTCGATCCAACACAGCGTGGGCACGGCGCAAGTGCGCCTTTGCCCACCCTACTGGAGCGGTGCTTTTGGGTCGCTTCGATTCAACCAGAGCTGATTGAGCCCTACGCCGCGGCCGAAATCCCTGACGCCACCTTGACGGCGTCGCGCGGCAGCGTCACGCGGACGACGGTGCCGACTTCCAGCCTGGAGCGCAGCTTCATCGAGCCACCGTGGAGCTGCGCCAGCGAACGCGCGATCGCAAGGCCAAGGCCGGAGCCGTGATAGGTCTTGGTGAGCTGGCTCTCGACCTGCTCGAACGGACGTCCGAGCCGCGCCAGCGAGTGCGGCGCGATGCCGATGCCGGTATCGGCGATCATCAGCACGATCCTGTCCTCGAGCTGCCGGCTGCGCACCACGATGCGGCCGCCGTCGGGCGTGAACTTCACGGCGTTGGACAACAGGTTGACGACGATTTGCTTGGTGGCGCGGCGGTCGGCGACGACAGAGATCGATTTCCCGATGTCGGCATCGAGCTTGAGGTGCTTGTCCTGGGCTCGGCCGGCGACGACGCGCAAGGATTCAGCCAACGTCTGCGACAGGTCGAGCTCTTCCATGTCGAGCTTCATGCGGCCGGCCTCGATCTTGGACATGTCGAGGATGTCGTTGATGACCTCGAGCAGATAGTGACCGCTGGTCAGGATGTCGTGGCAGTATTCCTGGTACTTCTCGCTGCCGAGCTCGCCGAACATGCCCGAGCCCATGATCTCGGAGAAGCCGATGATGGCGTTGAGCGGCGTGCGCAGCTCGTGGCTCATATTGGCGAGGAACTTCGACTTGGTCTGGTTGGCTTCCTCGGCCCGGGTCTTCTCGCGCTGGTACTTCTCGGCGAGATCGGCGAGCTCGATGGTCTGGCGCTCCAGCGCGGCCTGCGAGCGCTTGAGGTCGATGACGGTGGCGCGCAGGCGCAGATCGTTGTCGACGAGCTTCTGCTCGTGCTCCTTGATGCGGGTGATGTCGGTGCCGACGGAGACGTAGCCGCCGTCCTTGGTCCGTCGCTCGCTGATATGCAGCCAGCTGCCGTCGTCGAGCTGGGCCTCGAAGGTGCGCGCGCCCGGCCCCTGGGCACCGGTGTCGTTGTGGCGGGTGCGGACCTCGGGCATGCGGCCGACTTCCAGCACGGTCTCGTAGGAGGTGCCGGGGATCACCGCGGTGTCGGGCAGCTTGTGCAGGCGCTGGAAGTGCGAGTTGCAGAGCACCAGGCGGTCGCTGGCGTCCCACAGCACGAAGGCTTCCGGAATGGTCTCGATCGCATCGCGCAGGCGCAGGTCGGCTTCCACGGTCCGCTCGGCGAGGCTCTTCTGCTCGGTGATGTCGACCGCGATGCCGATCAGGTGGATGCCGGCATCACTTGCGCCGCGGGTTCGCTCGCAGCGGACGCGCAGCCAGATCCAGTGGCCCTCGACGTGCTGCATGCGGAAGGTCTGGTCGATGTGGTCGATCTTCCCGGAGATCAGCTGGTCGGCGATCTCGAACAGGTCGATGTCGTCCGACTTCACCAGCGCATTGACCTCGCCGAAAGTGAGCAGCTCGTTGCGGCCGTCGAGGCCCAGCATCGAGAACATCGATTGCGACCAGAAGATCCGGCCGCGCGACAGGTCCCAGTCCCACAGGCCGCAGCGGCCGCGGTTGAGCGCGGTGTCGATGCGGCCGCGCACCGCGTCGTTGATGAGGTCGCCTTCACGGGCGCGGGTCGACTGCCAGTGGAAGGCAAAGCCGAGGATCAGGACGACGAAGCCCGTGGTCGCCGACAGCGTCACCGACAGCGCTGCGTCCGAGCCCCAGATCGGCTCGTTGCGCTCCTGGATCACCGTGACGAGACCCGGCAACGACTTGATCGGCCGCGCGGTCGCCAGCGCCGTGCTGCCGTCAGGCAGCGTCATGTCCGCGACGTTGTTGTCGCGCGGCGGCGCCGCAAGCAGCTGCGCGGTGGTGATCGCATCGAGCAGGCGGTCGTTGCCTGCTGGATCGCTGTCGATCGGAATGCGGGCGAGGATGTGACCGTTGACGCCGGCCGAGGTGACGACGACGTGGCGGCCCGAGACCCTGGCCTTGTTCGGGATCATGTCGGGCAGCAGCGTCGGCAGGTTCTCGATGGCCTTCAGTCGCTCGGCGCGCAACGAGGTCGCGCGGTCGATGCGCTCGGCGAGCAGCTCGGCGAGCATCGAGATGTCGTTCTGGATCACCAGGCGCTTCTGGCGTGTCTGGTCGACGACCTGGACGAACGCGCCGAGGCAGATCGTGATGAGGAAGGCAATGATGAGCGTCGGCACGGCGCGACGCAGCGCCGGCTCCGCGATCAGGAGCCGATGATAGGCAGGTTTCGCGATCGATTGCGCCAATCCCTTGATCGAATCGGATTGGACGCACGCGTTCGCGGCGTCTGCGCGCGCCATGCCTTCGGCCCCCTGAAAACCTGTCTGCAACACCATTCGAAAGCAGCCCCACAACGCTTTCGAATCACAGCGATTTGAATCCAGTTTGCGCAGGCTGTCGAGAGTCAACGAAAGGTTAACGCGAAATAATTCTTATCCAATGCAGAGTTTGCGCGGCTTCTGCTCCGCAAACTCACATGCATCAGGAGTCCGAAACGAGAACGTGTGACTCCTCGCGCTTTCCGCCTCACGCGCGCGGTGGTTCGGCGTGGCTGATGACGCGCTTCACGCTCGGGAACGCGCGGCGCAAGCGGCGCTCGATCGCATCGACTTGCTCATGAACCTTGATCACGCTCATCGACGGCGCGGCGCGGCAATGGAAGTTGACGATCTCGCCGCCTTCGGTGTCGCGGACGCGCACATTATGGATGTCGTGAATCTCGCCGCCGGCGGCATATTCGGTGAGCGCGGCGGCGATGGTCTGTACCCTGTCGGGCGCGGCATCGGCGCCGAACGGCAGTTCCGGCTCCAGCGGCTCGATATGGACGTCGACCTCGACGTCAGCGCCGAACTCTTCCTGGATGCTGCGCTCCAGCCTGTTGGCGACGTCGTGGGCGGCCTCGAGCTGCATGTCGGCGTCGACCTCGAGGTCGATGCTGACGATCAGCTTCGCACCCAGGTCGTGCACCGTGACGTGGTGGATGGCGAGGCCCGAATTGCGCGCGATCACCATGATGCGGTCGCGCACGGTCTCGTTGTCGCGGGCGACGGGGACGGCGGCGAAGGACAGGTCGGCATCGCCGAAGATCTTGCCGACGGCGGCTTCGGCGTTGCGCTTGATGCCTTCGACGCGGTCGATCGGGTAGGTCCTGGGCACCTTGACGATGCTGTCGATGAAAGTGGTCGCCCCGACCATGCGCACGCGCAGCCGCTCGACGTCGATCACGCCGGGCACGCTGCGGATCGCGGCGGTGGCCTTGTCCTGTGCCCCTTCCGGCGCGCGGTCGACCAGCGTCTGCACCGTCGAGCCCGCCATGCGCAGGCCGAGCAGGGCGATCATCACGGCGACCGCGGCGGCGGCCGCGGCGTCGCCCCACCAGAAGCCGAAGGCCGCAAGGATCAGGCCGATGATGACAGCGAATGAGCCCATGACATCGGAGGCAAAATGCAGCGCGTCGGCCGCGAGCGCCTGGCTCCGCGTTTCCCGCGCGGCCTTGTGCAGGGCGCGGGCGCGCCAGAGATTGACGGCGATGTCGAGCACCAGCACCACGAATGGCACGGCCGAGATCGTCGGCGGCGGGGTTCCCTCGCGCAGCCGGCTGTAGGATTCGACCAGGATGCCGCCGGCGAGCACATAGAGCAGGGCGGTCACACCGAGCGCGGAGACGCTCTCGAGCTTGCCGTGGCCGTAATGGTGCTCGTCGTCGGCCGGCTTGTCCGAGACCCGCACCACCGCCCAGGTGATGATGGTCGCGACCAGGTCGATCGAGGAGTGCAGCGCCTCGGAGATCAGCGCCAGCGATCCGATCGCGATCCCGACCGCGAATTTGGCCGCCGCCATGCCGCCGCTGGCCAGGATCGAGATGGCCGCGACCGATGTCTTGTCGTGTTGTCCGCTCATGGCGGGGATTTAGCAGGGCGTTCGCGAACATCAAGCGACGATCCACAGAACTAGTCGCGAGTGAGTTGCAGGAGCGGATGCGCCCTCAAGTCCTGTCATTCCGGGGCGCCGCAGGCGAACCCGGAATCTCGAGATTCCGGGTTCGATGCTTTGCATCGCCCCGGAATGACGGCCGCGGCCGGAGCTACGGCACCGTCACCACGATCTTCCCCAGGTGCTTGTTCGCCTCCATGTGCGCGAACGCTTTGTCGATGTCGGAGAACGCATAGACGCGGTCGATCGGCAGCTGAAGCTTTCGCGATTCCACCGCGCCCCAGATGTCCTTGCGGACCTCCTCAAAGATCGCGCGGACCTCCTCGATGCTGCGGGTGCGGAAGGTCACGCCGATATAGGAGATGCGGCGGGCGGCATGGAGGTCGAAGTTGAAGTCGGCATGGGTGCCGCCGAGCCGGCCGACATTGACGATGCGGCCCAGGATCTTGGTTGCCGCGAGGTTCTGGTTGGCGACCTTGCCGGAGACCTGGTCGACGATGAGGTCGACGCCTTCGCCGCCAGTCGCCTTCAGCACCTCGTCGACCCATTTGGGATCGGAGGAATCGACCGCGAGGTCGGCGCCGTAGTCCTTCAGTCGTCCGCGGCGATAGGCATCGGTCGAGGATCCGATCACCAGCTTTGCGCCCTTGAGCTTTGCGATTTGCATGGCCATCAAGCCGACGCCCGAGCTTGCGCCCTGGATCAGCACGGCCTGCCCCGGCTGCACGCCACCGACGGTGACGACGGCGTTGTGCATCGTGGCGAGCGCGACGGGCAGGGTGGCGGCCTCCTCGAAATTCATGTTCGAGGGCGCGCGGAACAGCCGGCCATGGTCGGCAAGCGTATACTCCGCGAACGCGGCACCGCCCGAGCCCATGATGCGATCCCCGACTTTGACGCCCTTCGCATCGGGTCCGAG
Organism: Bradyrhizobium manausense; assembly: GCF_001440035.1. Taxonomy (GTDB): domain Bacteria; phylum Pseudomonadota; class Alphaproteobacteria; order Rhizobiales; family Xanthobacteraceae; genus Bradyrhizobium; species Bradyrhizobium manausense. Next base: position 213,742 of record NZ_LJYG01000102.1, read on the forward strand.
CTCGGCCACTTCGCCGGCCCATTCCATGCCGAGCACGGTGCCGACGCCGCCGGCCGCGCCATGGGCATGGCCCTTGCGCATACCGGTGTCGGCGCGATTGAGACCGCAGGCGCGGACGCGTACCAGCACCTGCGTGCCTTTAGGCTTTGGTTGAGCGACGTCGGAAATCCGAGCGCCTTCAGCGCCGTAGACGTAAGCCTTCATGAATTACTCTCGCTTCTTGCAGTGACTATTCCGCGGCTTGCGCGTTTGGTTGAACGATCATGCCTTCGAGCCGGCCGCGGATGATCGCCTCCGCCTCCCGCACGATGCGGGAGATCAGCTCGCCGCAACTCGGGATGTCCTGGATCAGGCCCTGCACCTGGCCGGCCGACCAGATGCCTTCGTCCGAATTGCCTGTGGCATAGACCATCTTGCCGCGGGCGCCCGCAACCAGCTCGCGGATGTCCTCGAACCTGGCGCCTTCCTTCTCCATCGCGACGACCTTGGTCGAGATCTCGTTCTTGGCGACGCGCGAGGTGTTGCGCATGGTGCGGAAGATCAGCTCGGTCTCGCGCTCGTCATTGGCGACGATCTTCTCCTTGATGAGCTGATGGATCGGGCTCTCCTTGGTCGCCATGAAGCGGGTGCCCATGTTGATGCCCTCGGCCCCGAGCGCCAGCGCCGCGACCAGGCCGCGGGCATCGGCAAAGCCGCCGGAGGCGATCATGGGGATCTTGACCTTGTTGGCGGCGGCCGGGATCAGGATCAGGCCGGGGGTATCGTCCTCGCCGGGATGGCCGGCGCATTCGAACCCGTCGATCGAGATGGCGTCGACGCCCATCCGCTCGGCCGAGAGCGCATGGCGGACGCTGGTGCATTTGTGCACGACCTTGACGCCGTGCCTTTTGAACTCGTCGACATGCTCCTGCGGCTTGTTGCCGGCGGTCTCGACCACCTTGATGCCGGCCTCGATGATGGCGGCGCGGTATTCGGCATAAGGCGGCGGCTTGATCGCCGGCAGGATGGTGAGGTTGACGCCGAACGGCTTGTCGGTGAGGTCGCGGCAGCGCGCGATCTCGCGGGTCAGGTCCTCCGGCGTCGGCTGGGTCAGCGCGGTGATGAAGCCGAGCGCACCGGCATTGGCGACCGCCGCGACCAGCTCGGCGCGCCCGACCCACTGCATGCCGCCCTGGACGATCGGGTGCTCGACACCGACAAGCTTTGTGAACCGTGTTTGCAGCATGACGTTTCCCACGCCTGTGTGACAGGCTCTGTTCTCGATTGATGGCGGGAGGATGCCGCCGGGGGTGGGAAATGTCTATTGGGGGGGCTTGCGGTGAGGGCGGGGCCTCATGCGGACGATGGGGGTGATTCCGTGAGGCGGATAATCGAGATCTCGATCCGTCATCCCCGCGCAACCGCGAAGCGGTTGTCGCAGGAGGTGCGAAGCATGGAACGCAACGCGTCCCATGGGAGCCTCGAAGGATGAACGGCCGTGCGGCGAGAGCCGGGCCGTCGCCCTTCGAGGCTC
>NZ_LJYG01000102.1:215304-228260 GCF_001440035.1 Bradyrhizobium manausense
ATTGCGAGCGCAGCGAAGCAATCCAGAGTCCCTCCGCGGAAAGATTCTGGATTGCTTCGCTGCGCTCGCAATGACGGCGTGGCCGCTACTCCGCCGACAGCCGCACCATCTGCCGGCCGCCGTTCATCTCTTTCAGGCTGTTGACGAAGTTTTCCGGGCGCTGCCAGCGATACGGCACTTTCAGGCCCATATACTCGGCGATGTCGCCGATGAAGCCGGTGCAGTTGGTGGTCTCGGCGTTCCAGACTGGCGAGCTTGCCTTCAGCTTCTCGATATAGGCGAACACGCGCTTGGCGTCGGCTTCGTTCAGATAGACGCGATAGCTCGCGGTCAGATATTCCGGATCGAGATCACCATAGCTGGCACCGGTCTCCGATGGCACCCAGGTGAGATGGCCGAGCACATAGGTCCAGGTGTCGCCGGCAGGCGTCAGCCCCGCGACCTCGACGGCGCGCTCGCTGGTCTTGCCGTACCAGACGAAGGCATGGCCCCAGCTCGCCGCCGTCCGCGCGCGGAAGTCGACGTAGTAGGGGCCTTTCTCCGCCCGCGTCACCGAGCGCCGCGTCGCTTGCGGCGTGGCGCGCGAGGCGGTGTCGGTCGGGACAAGCGCACTGGCATCGGCCATGCGCTTGTTCGTTTCGTGTTTCGTTTGTTGGGCCGAGGCCGACGGCATCACGCACGCGATCATGGTCGCGAGCGCGAGGCCCGCAAGGATGCAGGATCCCGATCGATCAAACTTGTTCGTCACGCTGTGCCCCTCGACTGTCGGCCTCTTTTCGTTCGCTGGCGCCTCAGTAGCGCGCAGCAACCGGGCCGGGCGCCTTGCCGATCGGGGCCTTGCCAACGGGGCCCTTGCCGATGGGCATCTTGCCGATCGGAGCCTGCTCGGCCGGATAGACCGGCACGGGCTGGCGGCGCGGCAAATCTGCAGCGTTCGCAGCCGTCACCAGAGCAAGCGTCGCACCCAGAACAAATACAATCTTCTTCACAGTCATACCCCTAGCAGTTTGGCCCAAGCACGGCTGAGCCGTGCCCCCAGACACCCCTCAGAGATGGACGTCGGAATGCGACCACAGTGCGGCAGCGGCGAGACATGTTGGCGGCATCTCTTGGGCGCGCGCAGATGTGATGTGGGTCGAAATGTTTCGCTTCGCTCTGCCCATCCCGCCGAGCAACTCACCCGATCCGGTTCAGGCCGTTGCGGATGGAAGAGAAGATACCGCCGATGTCCTTGCGCAAGGCATCGAGCGCGTTGAAATTCTCGAAGATGCGCGCGAGGCGGTCTTCGACCTCGCGCTTGCTCTTGGTCAGCGCATCGACGCGCGAGGTGAGAGTGGTGCCGCCGCCCGCCTCGATCTCGCCGACGGTCTTGGCCAGGAGATCCCTGGTGGTGCTGACCTCGGTGATCATGGCCTCGATGCCGAACACCGGCGCCTTCAGCGGCACGAGATCGGCCTGCGACTTCGACAGCTCCGTCTTGAACGCGTTCAGCGTCGCCAGGGTTTCCTGCAAGGCAGCCAGCCGCTGGCGCGATTGCAGGACGAAATCGTTCAGCTCGTTCTGGCGATCGACCAGGGTCCTGCCGTCAGGGTCGGTCTCGACCTCCTTGAGCGAGCGTTCGAGCCGGGCCCGGTGTTGGGCGAGCTCCTCGAAATCGAGTCGGATGCTTTTCAGGATGTTGGCGCTGTCGTCGATGCGGGCGAGGCGCTGCTCGATCTCATCCTTGTTTTTCGATAGCGTCTCGACGCGTGTGCTGAGCGGGGTCCCGCCGCCGGTTTCGAGCTCGTCGACGGTCTTGGCGAGCCGGTCATGGCTGAGGCTGAGCTCGCCGATCAGGGCGTTGATGCCGGCGTCGGACGAGCGCAGCGGCACCAGCTCGGCATGGGATTTCGCCAGGTCTTCCTTGTACTGGTTCAGCGTTGCGAACGTGTCCTGCACCGCGTTGACCCGGCCGAGCAGCGTCGACACGTGGCGGGCAATATCCTTCCCAGCAAAAACAGCCACATGGCGACGTCCTTCACGCCGTGCACATTTTCGCCATAATTGCTATTGGAGAGCGGAACCGAGATCAAGGGGCGGGCGGGCGGCCTAAGGTGTCGAAAGGCGCGATCCACAACTCGGTGCGTGACACGATCGGTGAGCGCCGCGCTGGGTGGGCTGTTGTTTTTCCGAAATTTGGCGAAGGCGTAGCCCGGATAAGGCGTAGCCCGGATGGAGCGCAGCGCAATCCGGGGTCTGCGAGCTTCGAACGCCGGTCCCGGATTACGCTTTCGCTCCATCCGGGCTACGGCACCGTGTTTTGCGGTTACAGCCGAAACTCGTTCGTCAGCTCGCCGATGCCGTCGATCGCGACCGTCACGATGTTCACCGGCTCCTTCATCACGCCGACGCCGACCGAGGTGCCGACCGCGATGAGGTCGCCGGGGAGCAGGGTCATGTCGTGGGAGATCTTGCTGACCAGCTGTTGCGCGGAAAAAATCATGTCCGAGATCGGATAGTTCTGCCGCTCCGCGCCATTGAGAATGGTGCGGACCGTGAGCTTGGCCGGATCGAGGCCGGTCGCGATCACAGGTCCGAACGGGCCGTAATCGTCGATGCCCTTGGCGCGGGCCCATTGCGGAAAGGTGGGGTCGCTGGTCAGGATGTCGTTGGCGGTGATGTCGTTGACGCAGGTGTAGCCGAAGATGAAGCGGTCGGCCTCGTCAGGCGAGACGCGCGCGCAGGTCTTGCCGATGACGATGCCGAGCTCGCCCTCGTAGGTGGTCTTGCCGTCGTAATAGGAGGGACGGCGGATCACGGCGCCCGGCGTCGTGATGGTGGTGGTGGCCTTGAGTAGATAGAGCGGCTCAGGCGGTTCTGGCTGGTTCAGCTTGGCCGCGAGCGCATGGAAATTATTCCAGAGCGCGACGATCTTGCTGGGCGCGCAGGGCGCCAGCAGTTCGACCTCCGTCAGCGTCAGAATCTTGCCGGTCGCAGCATTCCGGCCGAACATCTCGCCCTCATGCACGCTGATGCCTGACGAGGTCAGCGTGCCGAATCCGGTGGTGCCGCCGTGGCGGAAGCGCAGCCATTTCGTCGTCGCGCTCATCACGCCACCGCCAGCGCGCGAGGATCAAGGGGCGCGGAGATGCCGTCATAGAGGCCGGCGATGCGGGCGCGCTGGGTCACCATCGCCAGCACGGAGTCGAGCGCGGGCGTCGGGATCTTGGTCAGGCGCCCCATCTCCTGCACCACGGTGACGAGCGGGTCGATCTCCATCGGACGGCCGCGCTCGAGATCCTGCAGCATCGAGGTCTTGTGCGCGCCGACCTTGCGGGCGCCCTCGATGCGGCGCTCGACATCGACGCGGAACTTGACGCCGAAGGTTTCGGCGATGGCTTGCGTCTCCACCATGATCGCACGCGACAGCGCGCGCGTGGCGGGATCGCTGCAGATCACGTCGAGCGTCGCATGGGTCAGCGCGCTGATCGGGTTGAAGCAGACATTGCCCCACAGCTTGAGCCAGATCTCGTCGCGGATGCGGTCGAGCACCGGGGCCTTCAGCCCTGCGGCGACGAAGAGGTCGGCGAGGCTCTGCACGTCGGCGGTAATTTCGCCTGATGGTTCGCCAAGCGGAAAATTGTTGCCGTAGACGTGGCGGATCACGCCGGGCGCCTCGATCTCGGTGGCGGGATAGACGATGCAACCGATCGCGCGGTCAGGCCCGAGCTCGCGCCACTGCCGCCCGCCGGGATCGATGCTCTCCAAGGTCGCGTTCTCATACGCGCCGCCGTGCTTGTAAAAATACCAATAGGGGATGCCGTTGACCGCGGTCACGATGCGGGTGTGCGGCCCGAGCAGCGGCTGCATCTTCTCGATCACGCCGGTGATCGAATGCGCTTTCAGCGTGACGATGACATGGTCCTGCACGCCGAGCTCGGCCGCATTGTCGGTGCAGCGGGGATGGACGGTGTGCGTCTGCTCGCCGGCGAGGAGTGTCAAGCCGCGCTCGCGCATCGCGGCGAGATGCGCGCCGCGCGCGACCAGGCTGACATCGGCGCCTGCGCGGGCCAGCTGCACGCCGAGATATCCGCCGATCGCGCCGGCGCCGTAGATGCAGATCTTCATGAAATCCTCGCGGGGTACCGGAAATTTGGGACGAGAGATCCGGTCCGGCTCGGATGCGTCCGAGCCGGGGCCGGTAGTCGCAGGGAAGTGAGACGTTTTAAGCTGCCGCTTGCGGCGCGCCGTTGAGGGCCTCGTCGACGGCAGCGGCGATGTCGCGCATGCTGATGACGGAGACGAGGCTGTAGTCGTCGATCACGGGCAGGTGCCGGATGTGATTCCGGTTCATCAGATGCCGGACGTGCTCGATCGTGTCAGAGGAGGTGCAGGAGACGAGCTGCTGCACCGAGATGAGCTGCGAGACCTTGACGTTGATGGCACCCGCGCCGTGCTCGGCAACCGCGCGCACCACGTCGCGCTCGGTGAACATGCCGACCGCGGTGTTTCCTTCCGAGCGGACCACGTCCTTCACCACCAGCGCGCTGATGTTGTTGGCCCGCATCAGCTTGGCGGCAATACCCACGGTTTCGTTCATTCGCACCGTGACGACGCGCGGCGTCTTCTTGCGCAGAATGTCTCCGACCAGCATGGCAACCTCCCTGGGTGAACGATGCAGGGAGTGTGGTATACATAATGCCAATCGTCAAGCGCTGGATTTGGGTGATCCGAAAATTCTTGCGGCAGCCATGCTGACGTTTGTCCTCATCGACAAAGAGAAAGGGGCGCATCACTGCGCCCCTCGATCAACGTGAAGATGTGTCGCGGCTCACGCCGTCCCGGTCTTGGCACGCGTCTCCGCGGTGGCGGTCGCGGGGCTGGTGCTCTCGGCCTCCTTGCCAAGGATGAAGGAGCGGCGCAGCGGCTTGATCACGAACAGCGCCATCAGCGCGGCCGTCGCATTCAGCGCCACGGCCACCACGAACACGGCCTTCCAGCCATAGGCGGTCGAGATCACGCTGGCGAGCGGGACGAGCAGGGAGGCGGTGCCCTTCGCGGTGTAGAGCATGCCGTTGTTGGTGGTCGCGAACTTCGAGCCGAAGGTGTCGCCGCAGGTGGCGGGGAACAGCGAGTAGATTTCGCCGAACACGCCGAAATAGACCGCGGTCGCGAGCACGAACACGAGCGGGACGTGACCGTAGGCCGACAGCGTCAGCAGCATCAAGGCGGCGGTGCCGAAGGCGATGAACATGGTGTTCTCGCGGCCGATCGTATCAGACACGAAGCCGAAGAACGGGCGGCCGAAGCCGTCGAAGATGCGGTCGAGCGAGATCGCGAAGGTCAGCGCCGCCATCTGGAAGCCGGCGAGCGAGACTGGCGTGTCGGCGATCTTGAAGTCGTGCGCGATCGGCGCGATCTGGGCCGCTGTCATCAGGCCGCCGGAGGCGACCATGACGAAGACGAGATACATGATCCAGAAAATCGGGGCGCGCAGCACTTGCGGCGGCGTGAAATCGATCTTGGTCTGCGGCAGGTTGAGCTGCTTCTTCTTCGGCGGGATCGAGAGCCGCGGCGGCTGGATGAAGAAGGCGAGCACGAACACGATCAGGCCCTGGCCGATGCCGAAGGTGAGGAACGCGTGCTGGTAGCCTGACGATGCGATCATCGCCGCGATCGGCACCACGGTGAGCGCTGCGCCCGCGCCGAAGCCGGCAGCCGTCGCACCGGCGGCGAGGCCGCGGCGATCGGGAAACCATTTCAGCGCATTGCCGACGCAGGTGCCGTACACCGCGCCCGCGCCCAGGCCGCCGACGACAGCCGCGGTATAGAGCAGGGGAAGCGAGTCGGCGCAGGAGTTGAGCACCCAGGACAGTGCGATCATCACACCGCCGAACATGATGACGATGCGCGGGCCGTATTTGTCGACGAACCAGGCCTCGACCGGCACCAGCCAAGTCTCGGTCACGACGAAGATGGTGAAGGCGAGCTGGATCGCGGCGCGACCCCAATGATACTTGGCGTCGATCGGGTCTACGAACAGCGTCCAGCCATATTGCAGGTTGGCGATCATCGCCATGCAGACGATGCCCATCACCAGCTGGAGCCAACGGAAACCTGTGCGAAGCGGCGCGGCCGTGACGGCGCCATCCGTGTTGGAAATCATCAACAACCTCCCAAGCGCCTGTCTGGTCACGACAGCGCCGTCCATCTGACGGAGTGTCGCAAATCTTGTGGCTTATGGTCGCAAGCGCGGCGAGCAGCTTGGTATACCATATCCCAGAATGCAAGCTCTATCTTGGGAGCAAGCCCGGGAAAAGTGCAGGGTTCCTTCGGCTTTTGGGTATTCAAGGGTATTCGGGAAAATGAAAACGCCCGGCGGTGAAGCCGGGCGTTTTCCACGACAGTTATGCTGCGACTGCGAATTCAGGTGGTCGAGTGCGCCACCACGACCCTGCGCCAGGGTTTCAGCACCAATAGCGCGAGCAGCGAGGCCAGGATGTTGGCGCCGGCAGCCAGGATGAACACGTTGTCCCAATGCCCGGAGCTTTGCTGCATGTAGTTCGCCAGTGGCACCAGCAACGCGGCGGTGCCCTTGGCGGTGTAGAGCAGGCCGGCATTGGTGGTCGCGAACTTCGCGCCGAACGTGTCGGTGCAGGTCGAGGGGAACAGCGAGTAGATCTCGCCCCAGGCAAAGAACACGAAGCCCGACAGGATCACGAACCAGATCGGATCGTGGCCCCAGAGATAGAGCATCCAGATGCCGAAGCCTTCCATGCCGAAGGCGATGAACATGGTGTTCTCGCGGCCGATCATGTCGGAGATCCAGCCGAAGAACGGACGCGTCAATCCGTTGAGCACGCGGTCGATCGTCGCTGCGAACGTCACCGCGGTCATGGTCATCCCGATCAGCGTCACCGGCACGGCGTCGACCTTCCAGTCGACCGCGATCGGTTTCAGGTTCGCCGTCACCATCAGTCCGCCGGCGCCGACGATCACGAACATGAAGTACATCAGCCAAAAGATCGGCTGGCGCAGCACTTCGGTCGGCTGGTAGTTGCGGCGGCTCTGCTGCAAGGCGGCGTTGGCCACGACGTTCGGCACCTGGCCGGGCTTCGGCGCCAGCAGGAAGAAGGCGAGGATGCAGATGATGATGCCTTGTCCCAGGCCGAAATAGAGGAAGGTGGTCTGGAAGCCAGAGTCCTTGATCATGGCCTGGATCGGCGCGACCGTCAGCGCCGAGCCCGCACCGAAACCGGCTGCGGTAATGCCCGCTGCAAGGCCGCGCTTGTCGGGAAACCATTTCAGCGCGTTGCCGACGCAGGTGCCGTAGACGCCGCCGGCGCCGATGCCCGCGATGATCATGCCGAGATAGTAGCCGTTGAGCGTGGTGGCCTGCGCGTTGATGGCCCAGCCGATCGCGCAGAGCACGCCGCCGACCAGCACGACGATGCGCGGACCGTATTTGTCGACAAACCATCCTTCGACCGGCACCAGCCAGGTCTCGAACAAAACAAACAGCGTAAAGGCCCATTGGATCGAGGCGCGGTCCCAACCGAATGTCTTCTGAATGTCGGGGACGAAGAAGGTCCAGCCATATTGGTAGTTGGCGATCATCACCATCGCCGCCACGCCGATCGCCAATTGCGCCCAGCGATAGGTGTCGCTGACCCGTGCGGCGGTAGGGGCTGTTGTGGCCTGCACCATGTCCGTCATGAATCCTCCAGTTGCGCTTCTGTCTTTTGAGCGAGCGTTGGCGGCATTCTTGTATTCATTATGCCAAGCTTCAAGCGCGCCAGACCCATTGTGCGCTTATGACGCAACCTCGTTGTCCGAGGGTGCACGCGTGAGCCCGATCCCAAATAGAAATGGCTCCGCAGTGCGGAGCCATTCTTCAAAAGTAGGAATTCGCTGGATTTGCAACCGGCGCGACAATTCGACGCGCGGGGACCTCGGATGGTCCTTACAGGCCGAACCGGGGCAGGTCGCCGTTCTGGTTGGAAATCTCGGCGCTCGCCATCAGCAAGCGGTCGATCACGGCCATGAGGCGGGCGAACAGCGAGGCGGAGGGCGCGAGCGCGACGGAAGCGGTCTTGGACATCGGAATTCCCTTTCCCGAGACAGTCAGTGATGCTGTCTCATTTCCAAGGTTGTTCTATGTATACCAAATGCCAATGTCCATGCATGCCAGTGCATAGCAGCATGGAGCTCTTCGCATTGCAGCAAAATGATGCACTGAAGCGCCGATTTGGGCTTAAAACAGCCAAATGCTGCTGAATCCGGGCTATTCGCCTGACGCGATGCACAATCAAAGGTCTTGGCAGCGGCGTGCGGAGCCGGTAGTGGTGCGCCCCCTTCCATCCAACCGTCAGAGTGGTTCATGTCGAGCGCCTCGCCCGCCGTCTCGATCGGCATCGATTTTGGAACCAGCAATACCGTCGTCGCTCTCGCGGCAGACGACCGCCGGGTCGAAGCCATCCGCTTCGAGCACGGCGGGCAACGCCACAGCACCTACGTCTCGGCGCTGTGCTTCTGGGAGGACCGGCCGGGCGCCGGCGCCCAGGCCGAAGGCGGGCCGTGGGCGATCGAGCAGTTTCTCGAGGGGCGCCACGTCTATCGCTTCCTGCAATCGTTCAAGACCTTCGCGGCCAGCTCGAGCTTCAACACCACGCAAGTGTTCCGGCAGCGCTTCAAGTTCGAGGACATCCTCGCTGCGTTCCTGCGCACGCTGGCGCGCCATGGCGGCGACAAATTCGGCTTCGAGGCGGCGAACATCACCGTCGGCCGCCCCGTGCGCTTTGCCGGCGGCTATCCCGACGATGACCTCGCCATGCAGCGTTACCGCGCCGCCTTCGAACGTCTCGGTGCCGGCCATGCCCGCTATGTCTACGAGCCCGTCGGTGCGGCGTTCTCCTTTGCCCGAAGGCTGGAGCGCGATGCCACCGTGCTGGTTGCGGATTTCGGCGGCGGCACCAGCGACTTCTCGGTGATGCGTTTCTCGCGCGCCGGCGGCCATTTGCGCGCCGAGCCGCTCGGCCATGCCGGCATCGGCATTGCCGGCGACACCTTCGACTATCGCATCGTCGATCAAATCGTCTCGCCGCGGCTCGGCAAGGGCTCGAGCTTCCGCTCGTTCGACAAGGTGCTGCCGATCCCGAACAGCCATTACACCAACCTGGCGCGCTGGCATCAGCTCGCGCTGATGAAGAGCAACGGCGACCTGCGCGAGCTCCGGGAGCTTGCGCGCACCGCGCTGAAGCCGGATCAGCTCGAGGATTTCATCACCATCGTCGATCTCGATCTCGGCTTCGCGCTGTACCGCGCGGTGTCGGATGCCAAGGTCGCGCTGTCGGCCAAGGATGAGGTCGACTTCCGCTTCAAAGGTGGCGGCGTCGACATCGGCGCGGCCATCACGCGCAGGAGGTTCGAGTCCTGGATCGCCGACGACATCGCGCGCCTCGGCGCCACCGTCGACAAGGTGCTGGGCGAGGCCCGCATCACCGCGCGCGAGGTGGAGAAGGTGTTCTTGACCGGCGGCACTTCCTTCGTGCCGGCGGTGCGAAAACTGTTCGCCGACCGCTTCGGCAACGAGCGGCTGATGTCGGGCGACCAGTTCGAGTCGATCGCTTACGGCCTCGCGCTGATCGGGCACAGTCCCGAGCCGGATCGCTGGACCGCCGGTGGCGGGCTGAAGGCGCGCGCGTAGCTGCGTCAACTTCACGGTCTTTACCTGGATGGCTCCAGGCGGTTACAAGGCGGCGTCGGCCTGACTGGAACATGATCCGGAAAAAGTGTGAAGCGGTTTTCCGAAAAGATCATGCTCAAAAAGAGTCCGATTTGAAATCCGGGAAAGGCCACGAAATGCGTGTTCTGCGCTGGATGATCCTGGCGGGTACGACAACGGTCCTCAGCGCCGTCCCGGCCACGGCTCAACGCTACGATCCGCGCTTTCCAGTGTGCCTTCAGAGGTGGTACGCGCGGGGCTTCATCACCTACGACTGCAGCTATACGTCGATGGATCAATGCCGGATGACGGCTTCGGGACTCTCGGCCATGTGCCAGGAGAATCCATATTGGCAGGGACCGTCTCGCCGCAACTCCCGGCGACGCCAAGGCGGTCCCAGCTAAGGAGCAGCGAGCTACGGCTTGATCTCGGGCTCGACCAGGCGCGCAAGGTTGCGCAGCGATTCCTGCCAGCCGAGATAGCAGGCTTCCGGCGGGATCGCGTCGGGAATGCCTGATTGCGTGATGTCGAGCTCGGTACCGACAAGGACTTTCCTGAGCACCACCGTTACTTCGATCTCGCCGGGCAAGTTCGGATCGTCGAACCTGTCGGTGTAGCGCAGGCGTTCGCCAGGCACGAGCTCGAGATATTCGCCGCCGAAGCTATGGCCGCTGCCGGTCGTGAAATTCCGGAACGACATTTTGAAAGTTCCTCCGACCTTCGGCTCATGGTGATGCACCGTGCAGGTGAAGCCGTTGGGCGGAAGCCATTTTGCCAGCGCATCCGCCTCCACGAAGGCGCGATAGAGTTTCTCGGGGCTGGTGGTGAGAACGCGGTGCAGGCGGACAGTGCTGGGCATGGTTGTTATCCTCATGAACTGATGGGCCGTCGAGGTCTAGGGGCCGATCATGGCCCGAGGACGAACGAGGCGTCCGGAACCCGACAATTCGTCCCGGAATTTCTTGCGAGCGAGGTCTTGACCTATGTCAAGCGTTCGATGGCGGGAGCTCTCCAAAAAGGGAGGGCTTCTTCATGAACGGAAAGCGCCGCGCAATGAAATTTACTGCAGACTTTCCGCACGTCATCGGCACCCGCCGCCTTCATCGCTCGTCACTGAAGCGTGCGTTGTGAGGGCCGAATACCTCGCACATCTCTCGCCACGTGGCCGCCTGAGCCTCGCGATCGTCCTCCTGGCATCGATCGCTGCGACGCTCTGGGCGGTGGTGCATGTTTGGCAGACGGCTCCGTCGCGCCACATCGTGCTGGCGTCCGGCCTGGAAGATGGCCTTTTGCACCAATACGCAAAACGCTACATCGAAATTCTGGCACGTTCCGGGGTCACGATCGAAGAGCGGATCACCAACGGTGCAGAAGACAATCTGGCACTGTTGCAGGATCCGAAGTCCGGCGTGGATATCGGCTTCACCCAAGGCGGCCTGTCGCAGGCGTCCGACGCCAAGGACGTGGTCATGGTCGCGAGCCTCTATTATGTGCCGCTGTGGATTTTCTACCGCAAGTCAGAGCAGCTGAATTACGTCAATGAATTGCGCAATCGCAAGGTCGCCATTGGTGTTCCCGGCAGCGGGGCACGTTCGTTGAGCGAGTCCGTTTTCGCGCTCAACGGTCTCACCCCCGACAATGTCACGATGGAGCCTTTGAGCAATCTTCCGGCGCTGATTGCGCTGCGCTCGCGCGAGGTGGACGCCGTCGTCTTTGTCGACGGAGCGGACAATCCCGCCGTCTGGAACGCACTGCGCGATCCGACCCTGAGCTTGCTGAACTTCACGAGAGCCGAGGCCTATCGGCGACGGCTCAACTTCATCAGCACGCTCAAATTGCCTTCCGGTGTGATCGACCTGGCGGACCATATTCCGGAAAAGGATATTGACCTGATCGGTACCAAGGTGATGCTCGCATCGCGCAAGGATCTCCATCCGGCCATCACGCTTTTGTTGGTCGACGCCGCAAGGGAGATCCACGGCCGGCAAGGTCTTTTCGAGGAGGCCGGCGAATTCCCAGGCACGACCCAAGTGGATCTGCCTGTCTCGACCGATGCCGATCAGCACAGGCGCTTCGGCCGGACGATCCTCTACCAATATCTGCCGTTCTGGATCGCGGCCTGGGGCGAGCGTGCAATCATCATCTTGTTGCCTCTGGCGGCAATCCTGTTGCCGCTGTTCCACTATTTGCCTCAATTGGTCCGCTGGCATGTCCGCTCGCGCATCTACCGATGGTACGGCGAGCTGGCGCTGCTCGAGCGCGACGTTGCCGCGCGCACGGGCGATTTGCCGAGAGACAAGTGGGAGGCTGACCTTGCCCGCATCGAAGAGGCCGTCGCCAGAATACGCACGCCGGCCGGCTTCGCGAGCGAGGCCTATACGCTCCGTGAGCACATCAGCCTGGTTCGTCGCGCCATCGTCGCGCGCGGCCATTCATCGCCCGCCGAGCCGAGGGAGGTGACGCGGGTATCATAGCGTGGGTGGGGCAGAGCCTGTCCATGGGCGCGCTGTCGATGGCTGTTTGCCGTGCCTTCCATTCGATCAATTCGCCAGAAGCGCCGGATTTGTCGACGTCACACCGGTGGGCACGAGCACAGCAGCGTAGGGTGGGCAAAGGCGCACTTGCGCCGTGCCCACGATCTTCCAACGCGGCGAAAGGTGGTGGGCACGCTTGCGCTTTGCCCACCCTGTACCCTTCTGACGTTCATGGCCGGCCTAGAGGTGTAGACTGGCCATTCGGGCCGATCCGTCGGGAGCAGCCTTGTCCACCCGTGCCTTGAGCACCCACGTAGGAACCGCGCCCCAGCGGAACGTCCGCGATCGAGATCCAGTAGGAGGTCATTGCGCCGAGAGCGCCAGTACAGGGATCGATCAGGATCGCGGTTGGCCCGCTTTGAGAGCGAGGAGATCCAACGATGGTCAAGGACGTGCAATGGTTCGTCGGGATCGATTGGGCAACGCGGAGTCATTGCGTTTGCCTGCTGGATGCGGAAGGACGGCCGGCCGGCCAGCGCGACTTTGCGCATGGTGGAGCCGGACTGACGGAGCTGTGTGATTGGCTGGTCGAAAAGACCAAGGCCGCACCGGGACAGATCGCGGTGGCAATCGAGACGCCGCATGGCCCAGTGGTGGAGATGCTGCTCGAGCATGGTTTTATGGTCTTTGCCATCAATCCCAAGCAACTCGACCGCTTCCGGGATCGCTTCACGGTGGCCGGTGCCAAGGATGATCGCCGCGACGCTCATGTGCTCGGA
>NZ_LJYG01000103.1 GCF_001440035.1 Bradyrhizobium manausense
TCCGAGCACATGAGCGTCGCGGCGATCATCCTTGGCACCGGCCACCGTGAAGCGATCCCGGAAGCGGTCGAGTTGCTTGGGATTGATGGCAAAGACCATAAAACCATGCTCGAGCAGCATCTCCACCACTGGGCCATGCGGCGTCTCGATTGCCACCGCGATCTGTCCCGGTGCGGCCTTGGTCTTTTCGACCAGCCAATCACACAGCTCCGTCAGTCCGGCTCCACCATGCGCAAAGTCGCGCTGGCCGGCCGGCCGTCCTTCCGCATCCAGCAGGCAAACGCAATGACTCCGCGTTGCCCAATCGATCCCGACGAACCATTGCACGTCCTTGACCATCGTTGGATCTCCTCGCTCTCAAAGCGGGCCAACCGCGATCCTGATCGATCCCTGTACTGGCGCTCTCGGCGCAATGACCTCCTACTGGATCTCGATCGCGGACGTTCCGCTGGGGCGCGGTTCCTACGTGGGTGCTCAAGGCACGGGTGGACAAGGCTGCTCCCGACGGATCGGCCCGAATGGCCAGTCTACACCTCTAGGCCGGCCATGAACGTCAGAAGGGTACAGGGTGGATTGGCCGAAGGCGCAATCCACCACGTCTGTCTCAGCGGAAATGGAAGAGGTGGGTTACGCCGAGCAGATGCGCTTTGCGCATCTGCGGGGCTAACCCACCCTACGGAACCGCGCTTGTCGCTATTGCCACAACCGCATCAACGCGCCGTGCTTCCCCGTCACCGGGTCGGCCGGCGGCAGCGGCACCTTCGGGATCGTCTGCAACGCCTTGGCGTGGTTCTCCGGCGTTGCCCGTGTGATCTCCATCTTCGATCCCGGCGGATAAGCGCCGATCACGCAGAAATCATCGCTCGCCGTGATGCATTGATGCCCGGTGCCAGCAGGCAAAATCGCGACGTCGCCGGCCTTGATCTCCAGCTCCTGGCCGTGATCGCCGCCGAAGCGAACGCGGGCATGGCCGCGCGCAACGCCGAGCACCTCATGCACGGTCGCGTGGTAATGCAGATAGTCGTAGATGCCGTTGCGCCACGTGCCGCCCCATCCGTTGGTTTCGAACAGGTTTTCGATGGTCTGTTCGGGCTGCTTCGGATCGAGCGTCACCGCGCCCTGGTAAATGAGGAAGGGAAGGATGTTGTTCGGCACGAGCCCGTCATCCTCGAACACGATGGCGAGCGGCTCGGCATAGTCGCGAACGACGGACATGACAGAACTCCTGCACGACGGTCACAGGAATTAACGATGAGCGCGAACGCGTGTTCCTCCGTCATTCCGGGGCGACGCGCAGCGTCGAGCTATGATGCGCAATTGCGCATCATAGCTCGCGCTACGCGCGCCCCGGAATGACGAGGACGAGGAGCAGCCTTACGCGCTTTTCTTCTGCCGCATCAGATCGGCAAAGCGCTGGAACAGATAGTGTGAGTCGCGCGGACCGGGCGAGGCTTCCGGGTGGTACTGCACCGAGAACACCGGCTTGCCGTCGAGCTGGATGCCGCAGTTGGACCCATCAAACAATGAAATGTGGGTCTGCGTCGCGCCCTTGGGCAGCGTCTTTTCGTCCACGGCAAAGCCGTGATTCATCGAGGTGATCTCGACCTTGCCGGTGGTCTCGTCCTTGACCGGATGATTGGCGCCGTGATGGCCCTGATGCATCTTCTTGGTCTTCGCGCCGACGGCAAGGCCCAGCATCTGGTGGCCGAGGCAAATGCCGAAGGTCGGCGTGCCCGACTTGATGACGTCCTGGATCACAGGCACCGCGTATTTGCCTGTGGCGGCCGGATCGCCCGGGCCGTTCGACAGGAACACGCCGTCGGGCTTCATCGCCAGAATGTCTTCGGACGAGGTCGTCGCCGGCACCACCGTCACCTTGCAGCCGACGCCGGCGAGCAGGCGCAGAATGTTGCGCTTGATGCCGTAGTCGATCGCGACCACGTTGAACTCGGGCTGGTCCTGACGGCCAAAACCCTTGTTCCACAGCCAGGGTGTCTCGTCCCAGGTGAAGCGCTGGCCTGACGTGACCATCGGCACGAGGTCCATGCCCTCGAGGCCGGGCCATTCGCGCGCTTCTTCCTTCAGGCCATGCAGGTCGAACTCGCCGTCCTTGGCGTGCGCGATCACGGCATTGGGCATGCCCTTGCTGCGGATCAGCGCGGTCAGCGCGCGGGTGTCGATGCCGGACAGGCCGATGATGCCGCGCGCCTTCAGCCAGGCGTCGAGGTGCCTGGTGGCGCGGTAGTTCGAAGGATTGGTGATCGCGGCGCGCAGGATCACGCCGCGCGCGCCCGGCGTCGCGGCCATGTTCACCGTCTCGATGTCTTCCTCGTTGGTACCGACATTGCCGATATGCGGGAAGGTGAAGGTGATGAGCTGGCCGGCATAGGAGGGATCGGTGAGGATCTCCTCATAGCCGGTCATCGCGGTGTTGAAGCAGACTTCGCCGACGGCTTGGCCTTCGGCGCCGAGACCAAAGCCTTCGAGCACCGTGCCATCGGCAAGCACGAGGAGCGCGGTCGGTTTATGGTCCGGCCAGGCGGGATCGTTGTCATGTTGTGTCATGAGCCCGCTTCATAAGCCCCCCACGCCCGCCCGTCAAAGCGGGAAACGGCGGATTCACATGCGTTTTTGCATATTTGACAGGCCTCTTCAGGGACTTAGGACAGGTCTTGGGGTGGGTCCTGAAATTTTGCGCCGTTTTGGCCGTCAGGCGGGAAACAATGAACCCCCGGTGACAGGTCCGCACTGGCCTCTTTCCCCCGAACGGCTTAGATCAGGGGACAGATTAAGAGGACACGATCATGCTGCGCGACGACATCAACAATGCGGTCAAGGAGGCCATGAAGGCCAAGGACGAGCGCAAGCTCTCCACGCTGCGCATGGTCAATTCGACCATCAAGAACGCCGACATCGACGCCCGCGGCCAGGGCAAGCCGCCGCTGTCCGACGCCGACCTGCTCGCTGTGCTGCAGAAGATGATCAAGCAGCGCCAGGAGGCGGTCGAGCTCTACGACAAGGGCGGCCGCGCCGAGCTTGCCGCACAGGAGCGCGAGGAGATCGCGGTGATCTCGGCTTACTTGCCGAAGCAGATGGCAGAGGACGACGTGAAGAAGGCGATCTCCGATGCCATCGCCGAGACCGGCGCTGCCGGCATGAAGGACATGGGCAAGGTGATCGCGCTATTGCGCGCCAAGTTCGCGGGACAGATGGATTTCGGCAAGGCGTCTGGTCTGGTGAAGGCGGCGCTGTCGGGCTAGGCCGTCACTCCGGGGCGACGCGAAGCGCCGAGCCCGGAATCCATCGTGCCTCCGGCTCTGTTGCGAAATGGATTCTCAGGTGCGCAATTGCGCACCATAGCTCGCGCCAAGAGACGCGCCCCGGAATGACAGCAAGAAAAATGGGGAGGCCGCCGATGTCCGCCATAAAACCATTCCGCATCGCCATCAGCGACGACATCCTCGCCGATCTCAAATCACGCCTCGCCCGCACCCGCTGGCCGGAGGCGGAGCTGGTCGACGACTGGAGCCAGGGCGCGCCGCTGAAATGGATCCAGGAGATGTGCAGCTACTGGGCCAACGGTTACGACTGGCGTGCCCGTGAGGCAAAACTCAACCGCTTCGACCAGTTCACCACCGAGATCGACGGGCTCGACATCCACTTCCTGCATGTTCGTTCGAAGCAAGCGGGCGCGCTGCCGCTGATCATCACCCACGGCTGGCCCGGCTCGATCGTCGAATTCCAGAAGGTGATCGCGCCGCTCACTGATCCTGCCGGTCACGGTGGCAATCCCGCGGACGCCTTTCACGTGATCTGTCCCTCGCTGCCGGGTTTCGGCTTCTCGGCCAAGCCAACGACCACCGGCTGGGGCGTCGACCGCATCGCCGCGACCTGGGCGAAGCTGATGGACCGGCTGGGCTATGCGCGCCACGGCGCGCAAGGCGGCGACTGGGGCTCGGCCGTGACGAGCTCGCTGGGCGCGCAGGACTCGGAGCATTGTGCCGGCATCCACATCACGCTCGCCTTCAACGCCGCGCCGCGGGTCGAGGGCGAGCCGACACCGGAAGAAAAGCGCGCACTCGCCGGCCTCAAGCACTACGTCGATCTCGACTCCGGTTATTCCAAGCAGCAATCGACCCGGCCGCAGACGCTCGGCTATGGGCTGACGGATTCGCCAAGCGGGCAGGCGGCGTGGATCCTGGAAAAATTCTGGGCCTGGACCGATTGCAACGGCCACCCCGAGAACATTTTCGACAAGGACGAGCTGCTCGACAACGTCATGCTCTACTGGGCGACGGAAACGGCGACCTCGTCGGCACGGCTCTACTGGGAGAGTTTTGGCAAACGCCGCGCGACGCCGGCCGTGAAAGTGCCAACGGGTGTGGCCGTGTTCCCAAAGGAGATCATCACGCCGGTGCGGCGCTGGATGGAGCCGAACTTCACCAACATCACCCATTGGAGCGAGATGGAGCAGGGCGGGCATTTCGCCGCTTTCGAGCAGCCCGAGCTGTACGTGCGCGATGTCAGGACATTCTTCGCGACGGTGCGCTGAGCTCTCCGCTGTCATTCCGCGGTGCGCAAAGCGCGAACCCGGAATCTCGAGATTCCGGGTTTGGTCCTGCGGACCGCCCCGGAATGACGTAAAATAGAGATGCCATGGCCGGGACAAGCCCGGCCATGACGCCGCCGCCGGGAAACGATCATGCTCACCGAAGCCGCAACCTACGACGAGCTCTATCGCAACTTCCGCTGGGACATCCCGGCGCGCTTCAACATCGCGGATGCGTGCTGCGATCGCCATGCCGACGGAACCGGCCGGCTTGCGCTTGTTTATGTCGACGAAAACGGTGCGACCACGCGCACCTCGTTCGACGAAGTCGCCGAGATGTCGCGCCGTTTCGCCAATGTGCTGAAGGCGGATGGGCTTTCGCGTGGCGACCGCGTCGCGGTATTCCTGTCGCAGTCGCTGGAATTGCCGATCGCGCATATGGCGGCGTTTCGCTCCGGGCTGATATCGATCCCCCTGTTCGCGCTGTTCGGCGAGGACGCGCTGGAATTCCGCCTGTCGGATTCACAAGCGAAGGCGATCGTCACCGATGAGGCTGGCTGGGAGAAGCTCACCAAGATCCGCGATCGGCTGCCCTATCTGCAGGACATCTACATCACGAGCGGTGCCGTCCACGCCGGCGCGAAACCGTTCTGGTTGGCAATCGAAACCGCGTCTGAAGATTTTACTGACGTCGACACATCCGCCGATGATCCCGCGCTGATCATCTATACCTCGGGCACCACGGGTAATCCCAAGGGCGCGCTGCACGCGCATCGCGTCGTGCTCGGCCATCTTCCCAATGTCGAAATGTGTCATAACTTTCTGCCGCGCCCTGGCGATCTGATGTGGACGCCGGCGGACTGGGCCTGGATCGGTGGTCTCATCAACGGCCTGCTCTCGTTCTGGTATCACGGCATTCCGCTGGTTGGACATCGCGCGCGAAAATTCGAGCCGCAGGCGGCGATGCAGATGATGGCCGATCTCGGCGTCCGCAACGTCTTCCTGCCGCCGACCGCGCTGAAGCTGATGCGACAGGCGGGTGTGAAACACGCGAGCGTCAAGCTGCGCAGCATCTTTACCGGCGGTGAATCCCTCGGCGGCGAGCTGCTCGGCTGGGTGCGGGACACCTTCGGCATCGATGCGCACGAAGTGTTCGGCCAGACCGAGTGCAATCTGGTGATCGGCAGCAACTCCAATCTGTTTCCGATCCGGCCCGGCTCGATGGGCAAGGCGACGCCAGGGTTCGACGTCCGCATCGTCAACGACAAGGGCGAGGAGCAGCCACGCGGCCAGCGCGGCATCATCGGCGTGCGCCAGCCATGTCCCGTCACCATGCTCGAATACTGGCGCAACCCGGACGCGACAGCGAAGAAATATGCCGGCGAATTTCTGTTGACCGGCGATCTCGGCGTGCAGGATGAGGACGGCTATTTCTGGTATGTCAGCCGCGAGGACGACGTCATCACCACGGCCGGCTATCGCGTCGGACCGTCCGAGATCGAGCATACGCTGATGAAGCATCCGTCGGTGGCGATGGCCGCCGTGGTCGGCATTCCCGATCCGATCCGCACCGAATCGATCAAGGCCTGGATCGTGCTGCGCCCGGGGTTCGCGGCGGGTGATGCGCTCGCGCGCGAAATCCAGCAGTTCGTCAAGGTGCAGCTCGCCGCCCACGAATATCCGCGCTACGTGGAGTTCGCCGAGACCTTGCCGATGACCGCGACAGGAAAGGTGCTGCGGCGCGAATTGCGGGCGAGAGGTTAGAGCGTATTTTAGCGCGGCGGCGCCGACAGTGTAGACCGCAGCATCGCGGCAAGATCCTGCCGCTTGAACGGCTTGGTCAGAATGCGGGCGTCGACGCCGTCGGGCATCTTGACCGGATTCTGGCTGTAGCCGGAGGTGAACAGCACCTTGAGACCGGGCCGCAGCGCCGTCGCCTGCCGCGCAAGCTCCGGCCCGAACATGCCGCCGGGCATCACGACGTCGGTGAACAGCAGATGGACGTCGCCGGGCTTTTGCAGCACTTCCAGCGCCGCGGGCCCGTTCGACGTCGTGATGACGCGGTAGCCGAGCGTTCGCAGCTCATTCTCGACATAGGCGCGCACCATGTCGTCATCCTCGACGACGAGAATAGTCTCGCGTCCGTCGGGGACCGCGATCGGTTCTGCCGGAGCCGAGGCTTCGTCCTGGGCCGCAACGATGCGCGGGAAGAATAGCCTGACGACGCTGCCTTGCTTCGGTTCGGATTGTAGCTGCACCAGACCGCCTGACTGTTGCGCAAATCCGTAGACCATGCTCAGGCCGAGGCCTGTGCCCTTGCCGACCTCCTTGGTGGTGAAGAACGGCTCGAACGCGCGGCTCACGACATCATCGGCCATGCCGCAGCCGGTATCGGTCACAGCCACCATGACGTAGTCGCCCGGCCGCGGCTCGCCGTTGACGTCGAGATCGGATGGACCGAGCGAAATGTTGCGCACCTCGACCGTCAGTTTGCCGCCCTCAGGCATCGCGTCGCGCGCGTTGAGCACGAGGTTGAGCAGGGCGGTTGCGAGCTGGCCGGCATCGACGCTGGCCCGCCACAGATCTGCTCCAAAGGCAAAGCCGCATTCGATGTGCTCGCCGAGTGATCGCCGCAACAACTGCTCCATGCCGACGACCTGCTCGGCGATGTCGATCTCGCGCGGCCGCAACGGTTGCTTGCGCGCGAAGGCAAGCAGGCTGCGCGTCAGGTCGGAGCCGCGCTCGGCCGCGGTCGCGATATCGTCGGCGATCCGCTGCAATTCCTTGTTGTCCGCCAGCCGGTCGGCGAGATGCTCGGAGTTGCCGAGGATGACGGTCAGGAGATTGTTGAAGTCGTGCGCCACGCCGCCGGTGAGCTGGCCCATCGCCTCCATCTTCTGGGACTGGCTGAGCTTGTGGCTGAGATCTGAGATGGCGGCGCGCTGCTGCTCGAGCGACTCGGCGGTGCCGTTGAGCAGCATCATCAACCCGCCAAGCTCCCCGCCCGGATGCGGCGGCGGAATCCGTGCGCTGAGATCGCCGAGCCCGAGCCGCTTGGCCATTGCCGCGAGCCGGCCGACCTGGCGCCCGACGCTGACGGTCGCCAGGATCCAGACACCGGCGAGCAGCAGCAGCGAGGCCACAGTGAGGATCGCCAAATCCTCGTAGAGCCGGCGGTTGGCGGCGGCGACCAGCCCGTCCTTGGAGCGCCCGACCAGGATATAGAGGCCGGCCTTGCGGATCGACGGCGCCCGGGCGACGGCCCAGACCTGCGCGCGGCCGTCACGATCGGTGAGCTCGCGAGAAGGTTCACCGTCGGGCGCTGCCGCAAAGCGGAACAGATCAGAGCCAGCGATCGACGCGCCGATCGGATCGCTCCAGCCGCCGCGGGTGGGGGCCACCAGCACCGTACCCTTGCTGTCGAGGAACAGGATCTCCTTTTCGGCGAGCAAGCGCCTGTCGTGAAACTCCGCGAACTTGTTCAAGTTGAACGAGGCAAGCAGGATGAATTTCAGCGCGCCGGCGTCCGAGCGCACCGGATAGGCAATCTGGAGGACCGATAGTCCGGTCAGGCGGCCGAACACCGGCTCCACCGCGACGGCTCCTTGCGAGACCTTGGCCTGCTTGAAATAGGCACGGTCATTTAGATCGAGCCTGCGGTTGGTCCGGAGCGAGTCGCAGAACAGGCTGCCGTCCGGATTGATCGTCAGGATTCCCGTGAACTGCGGATATTCTTCGCGCACATCGGACAGGAAGGCGGAGCATGCCGCCTTGTCGCTTGTGTCGAGGTCGCGGGCGCGAGCAAGGCCATAGTGAAGCTGAGCCGTGCCCTGGATCTTCTCGCCAAGATCACTCGCGATGTCATCGGCCGAGGCAACGAGATTGGCCAGCGCAGCGTTGATCTCGCTGGAGCGGTTCTGCACGAAGCGCAAGCCGACGAGGCTCGCCGGTACCAGCATGGCCGCGATGACGAGGATCAGTAACCGGGTACGCAGGCTCATCGATTGGCCGGTCCGCTGTTCGCGTGTATGTGTTTGGAGGTACAATTTGCGGCACGATCGTCGGCCCCGTCCATAGGCATCGGCGCGAAATTGCCCGGATGGCTAAAGATTTTGTCACGCGTGCATCGCGGCGACGCTACAATTGCCCCGCCATCCGGCGTCAAGTTGCGCCCGGACGCAGTGACGCTAATATCGCGGCCTGCGCGCGACAAAAGATCGCGCCGATGCGCGGAGGAAGCTGATGTCCATCTCGGGCAAGGTCGATCCGGTGGTGCGTCCCGTCGTGGCGACCGATATCGCCGAGGCGCTGGCGGAGGGCCTGCGCGATTTCCAGGCGCTGCCGCTTTACGGGCTCTGCTTCGGCGCGCTCTACGCCGCTGGCGGCATCACCATCATGCTCTGCCTCACCGCCTTCGGCATGGTCTATCTCATCTATCCCTTGGCCGCCGGTTTCGCGCTGATCGGGCCGTTCGTGGCCATCGGCCTCTACGAGGTGAGCCGCCGCCGCGAGCGCGGCCAGCCCCTCTCTTTCGGTGCGATCTGGTCGGCGATACGCTCGCGCAGCGAAATCGGCTGGATGGCCTTCGTCACGCTGTTCGTGTTCGTGATCTGGATGTACCAGGTGCGGCTGTTGATCGCATTGTTGCTGGGCCTGCACGCCTCGTTCTCGAGCTTGCAGGAATTCATGACGGTGGTGCTGACCACCAATGAGGGTTTGCTGTTCCTCGCGATCGGCAATGCGGTCGGCGCGGCGTTGTCGTTGATTCTGTTTTCACTGACCGTGGTGTCGTTTCCGCTGCTGCTCGATCGCGAGGTCGATTTCGTCACCGCCATGGTGACGAGCGTGCGTGCGGTGGTGACCAGTCCGCTGCCGATGGTCGGCTGGGCCGCTGTCATCGTGATGCTGCTGATCGTGTCGGCGCTGCCGTATTTCCTCGGCCTGGTGGTGACGCTGCCGGTGCTCGGGCATGCGACATGGCATCTTTACCGGCGCCTGGTGGTGCCTCTTCCGTAATGCCGTAGGGTGGGCAAAGGCGCACTTGCGCCGTGCCCACGTCTTCCCATCAATTAGGAAAGACGTGGGCANCCCTACCATTTCGAGCTCGCGGTGCCCTACGGCGTCTTGATCCCCATCGCCTTCAGCGCATCCAGCATCCGCTGTGGCGGGCCGAGCTTGACGACGAGTGGCTTGCCGGTCTCGAGCAAGCTCTTGAGGCTGGACAGGATCGCGGGCCAGCCGGAGCGTCCGCCGGACAGGATGTCGTCGCTGAGCGGACGATCGTGGCCTTCGCTCATGGTCAGCCGGACAGCGTCGCCGACCTGCTCGATGTCGTAAGTGACGAGGGTCGGCCCCAGCTTCTCGATCAGCTCGGGCCAGTTGACGTTGAACGTCACCGCAAGCTTGCGCGGCGGATCGTAGGCGAGCACCTCGCCGCTGATATGCAGGGCGCCGTCGGGCGTCCGCACGATGAAGGCGCCGCCGAGCCGCGGCTCGACCTCCACGGTATTGCCGAAGAAATATTGCCTGCTGAACTCGGCCGAGGTCAGCGCCTCCCACACCTTCTCCGGCGTGGAGGCGATGTAGATGCTGTAGACCGTCAGTGGCTTGAACTGGTCGAGGTTCATTTCGCATCAAATCCCTTGTTGAGGGCTGCGCGCGGGATAGAGGTGACATAGACGAATTGCGGCTTACTCATCACGCTTCTCCAGCTGGCGTTTCAACTCGCTGAGTGCGGCGAGCTTGCCGCGCTCGAATTTCCTGATCCAGCGCTCGCCGATCTGGTGGATCGGCGTCGGGTTGAGATAGTGCAGCTTCTCGCGGCCATGCTTGATGGTCGTAACCAGATTGGCCTCTTCCAGGATGACCAGGTGCTTCGTCACCGCCTGGCGCGTCATCGCCAAGTCCTCGCAAAGCTCATTCAGCGATTGGCCGTTCCTGGCGTGGAGCCGGTCCAGCAGCGACCGTCGCGACGCATCGGCGAGCGCCTTGAAGACCTCATCCATGGCGGCGATAATAGGCAACCAAGTGGTTGCATGTCAAGATGGTGTCTTTGGCGCGTGCGAGCGGCCGTGCTAGCGTTGAAGCTCAGCCAACGCAGATTGGTTCCTGGGAGGACTTTGATGTTCCGTTGCGTCCTGACTGCTGCCGCCCTCGTTCTTTTCGCCGGCAGCGCTTCTGTTCACGCCCAGAAGCAGACGATCGGTGCGCCGCCGGAGGCATCGAACATGAAGCTGGTCGGCAGCAACGATCTTCAGGCCCGTAGCGCCTATCAGCCGACCATCCATCATCAGGGCGACCGCTGGATCGCCTATATCGGCCACCACGGCGGCACCGACGACGTGCCGGTTCCGGTCAATCCGATGACCGGCAATGCCGAGCCGAACGGGACCTCGATCGTCGACGTCACCGATCCCGCGCATCCCAAATATCTCAGGCACCTGCCGGGACAGGCGGGCAAATATGAATCCGGCGGCGCGCAGATGGTGCGCGTGTGCGACGGCAAGACCTTGCCGAAGGGCGATCCCAACGTGGTCTACATGCTGCGCACCTTCGGCGGCCAGGCGCACGAGATCTGGAACGTCGCTGACCCCGCCAATCCCGTGATGATCACGCGCCTTGGCGGCTTGAAGGACACGCACAAGAGCTGGTGGGAATGCGACACCGGCATTGCCTATCTCGTCTCGGGCGCGCCGGACTGGCGCACGCGGCGCATGACGCAGGTCTACGATCTCTCCGATCCCGCTCATCCGCAGAAGATCCGCGATTTCGGCCTGCCCGGCCAGGAGCCCGGCTCGACCGGCGCGGTGCCGACCGAATTGCACGGACCGATCTCGACCGGGCCCGACGGCAACCGCGTCTATTTCGGTTACGGCACCAACAAGGGCGGCATCCTGCAGATCGTCGATCGCGAGAAGCTGCTGACGGGGCCGAAGGAGCCGACGCCGGACAATCTGCGCTTTCCGGAGATCTCGCGGCTGCCGATGTCCGCCTTCAACGGCGCCCACACCACGTTCCCGATGCTCGACATGCCCGTGGCGGAATTTGCCGAGGACAAGGACGGCAAGACCCGCGACATCGTCATGATCGTGGATGAGGCGATTCTGAACGAATGCGGCGAGGCGAGGCAGATGGTGTGGTTCGCCGACGTCACCACCGAGACGCGGCCGATGATGATCTCGAGCTACACCGTGCCGGAGGCGAGCGGAAAGTTCTGCCAGCGCGGCGGCCGCTTCGGCTCGCATTCCTCGAACGAGAGCATGGCGCCGGTCTATTACAAGAAGATGGCCTTCATCGCCTTCTTCAATGCCGGCGTTCGCGCGCTCGACGTCCGCGATCCCTATCATCCAAGGGAAGTCGGCTATTTCATCCCGGCGATCACGGGCGCGACCGACAAGCGCTGCATTCCTGTGGAGGGCGGCGAGCGCTGCAAGGTCGCGATCCAGACCAACAATGTCGAAACCGACGACCGCGGCTATATCTACATCGTCGATCGCGCCAACACCGGCCTGCATATCCTCGAACTGACCGGCCCCGCGCGCGCCGTTGCCGGCCTGCCGAAGAATTGACGATACGGCCCGCGGCAGCGACCGCGCTTGCAATTGCCGTTCCGGCTCCTCTCATGCATTAATACAAGCGAAACGCCAGCGCGCAGAGTCCCCCCATGATGTCCATGCAAGCCTATCTCGCCTTTGTCGCCGCCTGCATTGCGCTGGCACTGCTGCCGGGGCCGATCGTGACCCTCGTCATCGCCAACGGCCTGCGGTACGGCACACGCTCGGCGCTGACCAACATTCTGGGCGTGCAGATGGGGCTCTTGATCGTGATCGGCATCCTTGCGGTCGGCCTCACCACCTTGATGGCGACGATGGGCTATTGGTTCAACTGGGTGCGCTTTGCGGGCGCGGCCTATCTGGTCTGGCTCGGCATCAAGCTGATCCGCTCGCCGGTCGAGGGCGTCAGCGCCGACGCGCCGCCGCCTCCGCCGCGCGGCGGCTTCCTCCTGCAGGGCTTCGTCGTCGCCTTGTCGAACCCGAAGCTGCTGGTGTTCTTCGGTGCGTTCATTCCGCAATTCATGGACATGAGCAAGGATCATTTGTCGCAGGTCCTGGTGCTCGGCATCACCTTCATGGTGCTGGCCGGCTTGACCGACGGTATCTACGCGTTGCTTGCCGGCCAGGTCCGCGGCTTCTTCTCGACGCGCCGCACCCGTCTGGTGTCGCGCGTCTCCGGCGGCTTCATGATCGGCGGCGGCATCTGGCTGGCGCTGATACGGGCCAAATGAGGATGCTAGCCGACCAGCAGCGCCGGTCTCAGCTCCGCCTCGATCTCCGCAAAGATCCTTGCCAGCCGCTCCGCCCATTGTTGCTGGCCGGATTGATCCGCGATCAGATCCTGGCGGATTTCGATGCCGGTGTTGACGAGACCGCGCGCCTCGCCATGAACGGGAATGGTGTAGTCGCTGAGATCGCTCACCGCATAGGGCTCGTTGTCGCCGACGACGAGATCGCCCTCGCTGCGTAAGTGTTTCAGCAGCAGCTGCGGCAGCACCTTGTCGTGATTGTACAGCGCGCCGATGTGCCAGGGCCGGGCGACGCCGGCATAGACGGGCGTGAAGCTGTGCAGCGACACCAGCACCGTTGGCCGCTTCGCGCGACTCCGGCGGTCGATCACCGCATCGATGCGATCATGATAGGGCTGAAAGATCTCGCGTCGCCGTGCCGCGCGCTCGCCATCCGAGATGCCTTCGTTGCGCGGGATCGCGGTCGCTTCTGAAATCACGGGGATCGAGCTCGCCACGCCAGGAGGACGGTTGCAGTCGATCACCAGCCGCGAATAGCGCTGTGCGATCAGATGCGCATTAAGCAAGTTTGCCAGCCGCTCGGCGACGCCGGCGATGCCGATGTCCCAGGCGATGTGCCTCGTTAGCTCGTCTTCCGATACACCGAGATCGCCGAGAGCGCGCGGCAGAATGCGGCCGTAATGGTCCGATGTGAGCAAAAAGGGTGATGTGCCCTCTGCATTTACCTCATGCACTGGCGGAATATCGCCGTCGCCCAGCAGTTGATCCGTCGCCTCGGCTGTGTTGAAAGCCATTCCTGATTGCCTGTGGAAAAAGCAGTCGCCCCGGACATTGGGCAAACATTAACAATGGGCCTGCCCAACATCACCATGATCTTCCGACGATGCCGCTGCTGACGATTCATCACAAGACCGAATATCGCTACTATCGTCCCGTGGCCTTCGGCGAACACAGATTCATGCTGCGTCCGAGCGATGGCCATGATCTGCGCGTGCTCGATTCCAGGCTCGATATCTCGCCGAAACCGATGTCGCTGCGCTGGATTCACGATGTGTTCGGCAATTCGGTCGCGATCGCCGATTTCGACGCGCGCGCGGACAGGCTGGTGTTCGACTGGCACGTCACCGTCGAGCACAATCCGGTGGACGAGTTCGCGCTGACGCCCGACGATCCCGCTTATTTCTATCCCTTCGCCTATGACGATGCGGAATTGTCCGATCTCGTCCAGTACATCACGGCGCAATATCCCGATCCCGAGGGCAGGATCTCGGCATGGGCGCGCGGCTTTCTCGACGAGACTGCGGCGTCGCCAACCTTCGACATCCTCAGCCGCATCACCCACGCCATCCGCAAGCAGTTCAGATACCAAAGGCGTCACGCGCCGGGCACGCAGAGCCCGTGCGAGACTTTGCTGCGGGGCACCGGCACCTGCCGCGACTACGCGCTGTTCATGATCGAGGCGCTGCGCCGGCTCGGCATCGCCGCGCGCTTCGTCTCCGGCTACGTCTTCGTGCCCGAGGATATCGCGCAGCACCATGTCGGCGGCGGCTCGACCCATGCCTGGGTGCAGGTGTATCTGCCAAGCGCGGGCTGGATCGAGTTCGATCCGACCAACGGCATCCTCGGCACCCGCGACCTCATCCGGGTCGCCGTCGCCCGCGACCCGCGCCAGGCCATCCCGCTGCACGGCATCTATATCGGCACCCAGGATGCGTTCGACGTCATGGATGTCAGCGTCAAGGTGGTCGCGGCCGAGGCGCTGGAAGCGGCGGTTGTGTAGACGAGCTGCTTCCTTCGTCATTGCCAGCGAAGCGCAGCAATCCAGGCCGTTTCCGCGGAGGGACTCTGGATTGCTTCGCAATTTTGTCGCGGGCTCCTCGCAATGACGGCGTGGAGAGTTTATAGACCCCCCATGACCTCCAACCGTCTCTTCGTCTACGGCACGCTGATGCGCGGCTTCGACCATCCGATGGCGCGGCTGCTCTCGCAGCATGCGGATTTCCTGGGTGAGGCCACCTGCCGCGGCCGGCTGGTGCTGGTGAAGCATTATCCGGGATTGCTGCTGTCCGAGGTGTCATCGGATGTCGTGCATGGCGAGCTGTTCGCCTTGCGCGCCGGCGACGAGCTGTTGCGCGAGCTCGACATGTACGAGGCCTGCGGCGAGGGCTTTCCGGAGCCGACCGAATATCTGCGCATGCTGATCGAGGTATCAGGCGCGGATGGCGTTGCGGAGAAGGCCTGGACCTACGTCTACAACTGGCCGGTGACGGGCCTGCCGCACATAGCGTCCGGCCGCTTTCTTGACCACTGAGCCTGATCCGGAAAAGTGCGCAGCGGTTTTCAACAAGATCATGCTCAAACAAAAACTTAAAGCGCGATTCATCGCGCGTTAAGCCGACAGCACTTCCTTCACCACGCGCACATCGAGCTCGCGCTCGACATAGCTCCATTCTTCGGTCCGCCTCAGCATCCCCACCAGCTCCTCGAACAGCGAGGCATGCGCGGGGGAAAATTCGAACCAGGTCAGGAAATCGAAGGGCTCGCCGAGGTCGCGGCAGTGATAGAGCTGGCGCGCGATGGCGGGCAGGAAGCGCATGCTGCTGGCGATATGGTGCGACCTGTCTTCGAAGATCTTGCGCCGCTCTTCCTGCGTCAGCTCCCACCAAGCGGCCGATTTGCGGATCGGGATCAGCGCCGCGCTCGTCGCCTCCAGCCGGCCGAGGCCGGCCTGCACGCTCTCGAGCTGCTGCTTCTCGGCCCGCTCGGTATAGCGCAGGTTGCTCGGCACGCCGACCAGGCGCCAGGCATTGCGCGAGGGCACCAGCGGCAGCGCGACGGCCTCGCCGTCGGTCACCGACAGCGCCGGCATGAAGGGCAGGGGCTCGCCCGTCACGGGCGACATCGAAGTCACGCGCCAGCCCCCGCTCTGGCCACCTCGAAAGGTCCTGAACATGGCGCTATCGAAGCGTGGAACCGGGCGGGGTTCAAGGGGGGCGTCCACCGTCATTCCGGGGCGCCCGAAGGGCGAACCCGGAATCGATTTCTCCCAGCATTCCGGCGGCGCGATGGATTCTCAGGTGCGCAATTGCGCACCATAGCTCGCCCCTTTCGGGGCGCCCCGGAATGACGGCCCCTGTGCATAGGTCGAATAGTCAGGATAACCCGCGTAAACCTGACTTCTGGCTGCCCCGCAGCTATATCCCAGATCCTTCGCCCGACTCACCCCGGTTCGCGCTACACCATGGCCATGCGCTTCACGCCCCAATTCCTTGACGAGCTTCGTGCCCGGCTTTCGGTCTCCGAGGTCGTGGGCAAGCGCGTCAAGCTGAAGAAGGCGGGGCGGGAGTGGAAGGGGCTGTCGCCATTCCAGCAGGAGAAGACGCCGTCCTTCTATGTCAACGACCAGAAGGGTTTTTACCACGACTTCTCCTCCGGCAAGCACGGCGACATCATCAGCTTCGTGATGGAGACCGACGGTGTGCCGTTCGGCGAGGCGGTCGAGCGGCTCNGGCATGGCCGGGCTGCCGCTGCCGGCGGTGACGCCGGATGCGGCGCGGCACGAGGAGCGGCGCCGCACGCTGCATGACGTGATGGAGCTTGCGGCCAAGTTCTTCTCGGAGACGCTGGCCTCGCGCGTCGGTGCCAAAGCGCGCGGTTATCTCGCCGACCGCGCCATCTCGCCGGCGACGCAATTGCAATTCCGCCTCGGCTATGCCTCGCCCGATCGCTTCGCGCTGAAGGAGCATCTCGGCAAGCTCGGCGTGTCCGTCGAGGACATGGTCGAGACCGGCCTGCTCGTTGCCGGCGACGACATTCCCGTGCCCTATGACCGCTTCCGCGATCGCGTGATGTTTCCGATTGCGGATCTGCGCGGCCGCGTCATTGCCTTCGGCGGACGCGCGCTGGAGAAGGACGTTCCGGCCAAGTACCTGAACTCGCCGGAGACGCCGCTCTTCCACAAGGGCGACAATCTCTACAATCACCAGACCGCGCGCAAAGCCACCCATGATGGCAGCCCGCTGATCGTGGTCGAAGGCTATGTCGACGTCATCGCCATGGTCACCGCGGGTTTTGCAGGCGCGGTCGCGCCGCTCGGCACCGCGCTCACGGAAAGCCAGCTCGCGCTGCTCTGGAAGATGGCGGACGAGCCGATCCTCTGCTTTGACGGCGACCGCGCCGGACAGAAGGCGGCTTATCGTGCTGCGGACCTTGCCTTGCCGTTTCTCGCGCCGGGAAAAAGTCTTCGGTTCGCGCTGCTCCCCGAGGGGCAGGACCCCGACGATCTCGTCCGCTCAGGCGGCCGCGGCGCGATGGAAGAGGTGATCGCGGCGGCGCGTCCGCTCGCCGACATGCTGTGGTCGCGCGAGCTCGAAGGCGGCAACTTTGCCACGCCCGAGCGCCGTGCCGCGCTGGAAGCGCGCATCAGGGAATTGTCCAACGGCATCCGCGACGAGGTTGTCAGGCGCTATTATCGCGACGAGTTCATCGAGCGGCTGCAGCGCACCTTCTCGCCGGACGGCGGCCGCGGCGGCTTTGCTGGCAGGGGCGGTTTCCGCCATGGCCATGGAGCAGGCGGCCGCTCCTTCCAGCTCCGCGGCGGTCAGGCGAATCGATTCGGTGGGCAGGGCTTTGGAGGCGGCCGCCGCGGNGGGCCGGCCCCGCTGCCATCAGGCCCCTACCAGGCGGCGAGCCCCCAGTTGGCGGCGAGCCCGATCATGCGCGGCCAGCGCAGCGCCATCTCCCGGCGGGAGGCGCTGATTCTGCAGTGCCTGATCAACCACCCCTGGCTGCTGCATGACCATCTCGAGGAGGTGGCGGCCCTGGAGATCGCCCATCCCGAGGCCCACAAGCTCCGGGCCGCCATTATCAGCGCCTTCGTCAACGATCATTACCACTCCCCGGACCCCGAGGAGCAGGCCGAGAAGATGCGCGGCGACCTCGAAAAGAGCGGATTTTCTCAGGTTCTTCAACGGGTTGAAGGCGCGATCACAACCGCGGCGGTGTGGGGCGCCCGCGAGGGCGCGGCCAGGGACGACGTTCTTGCCACCTGGCATCAGCTCGTTGCCTTGCATCGGCAATGGCATTCACTACTTAGAGAGCTGAAAGACGCCGAGCTGGCCTTGGGGGAGGACCCCAGCGAGGCCAATTTGGCGTGGCTGCGTGACGTCAAGGCTCGGATAGGCGAGGTCGACGGTACCGAGGCCCTGATCGAGGGTTTTGGCGAGCTGTCGGGCAGGTTCCAGAAGAGCGTATGATGAAAGATTCATGCGGACGGCCGGGTTAGGTATCGCTAAAAGACTCGCCAAATCCAAGGTTTGGCGGCAAAAACAGGGTTAATCGAGGCTTAACGGTCTTGTAGCACTTTGGCCTCGCGGCCGCAGGCAGAACAGACGCGTCAGGAATGTATCCGCGCAACAGCTGTTGGCACTTCACCTGCATCCGCCGCGACAAAGGCTCACGAAGCGTTAGGCAAATCCGGCGAGAGAAAGGTCGGGGTGGCGAGATGTGTGCGCGCCGCCCTTTCCGTGTCGAGATCTGACGAAGCGAGAGCGTCGAGCAACAGGTTCAAGTGATTTCACGCAGGCGCAGCGCACGTCTGCATGAAACGCGTTTAGGAGCAATGGATGGCCACCAAGGCAAAGACGCTGCAGGCGAAGGACAAGGAAAAAGACGACAAGGCAGCGGACGCTCCCGAGAAGGATTCCCAGGACGCGCCGTCGCCCTTGCTCGATCTGTCCGACGCGGCAGTGAAGAAGATGATCAAGCAGGCCAAGAAGCGCGGCTTCGTGACCTTCGATCAGCTCAATGAAGTGTTGCCGTCCGACCAGACCTCGCCGGAGCAGATCGAGGACATCATGTCCATGCTCTCCGACATGGGCATCAACGTCACCGAAGCCGAGGATAGCGAAGGCGAGGAAGAGAAGGACGAGGCCGACGACGAGACCGATAATGAGCTCGTCGAGGTCACCCAGAAGGCCGTCACCGAGGTCAAGAAGAGCGAGCCGGGCGAGCGCACCGACGATCCCGTGCGCATGTATCTGCGCGAGATGGGCACGGTCGAGCTGCTCTCCCGCGAAGGCGAAATCGCCATTGCCAAGCGCATCGAGGCCGGCCGCGAGGCGATGATCGCGGGTCTCTGCGAAAGCCCGCTGACCTTCCAGGCCATCATCATCTGGCGCGACGAACTCAACGAAGGCAAGATCTTCCTTCGCGACATCATCGATCTCGAAGCGACCTATGCCGGTCCCGAGGCCAAGGGCGGCATGAACACCGCGATGATCGCAGGTCCCACTGGGGAGAACGGCGAGGCGCCGGCCGAAGGCGAGGCGGCAGCTAGCGTCGCTGGCGCACCCGCGCATGTCGCGCCGCCCGCGGCGCCCCCGGCACCGACCCCGTTCCGCGCCGCTCCCGCCGCTGGCGCAGAGGCCGGCGAGGAGAAGGATCCGGCCGAGGCTGCGGCCGAGTCCGACATGGACGACGACGAGTTCGAGAACCAGATGTCGCTTGCGGCCATCGAGGCCGAGCTCAAGCCGAAGGTCGTCGAGATCTTCGACAAGATCGCCGACAGCTACAAGAAGCTGCGCAAGCTTCAGGAGCAGGACATCCAGAACCAGCTCCAGAACGAGTCGCTCTCGCCGCACCAGGAGCGCAAGTACAAGAAGCTGAAGGACGAGATCATCGTCGAGGTGAAGTCGCTGCGCCTCAACCAGGCCCGTATCGACTCGCTCGTCGAGCAGCTCTACGACATCAACAAGCGCCTCGTCTCGCATGAGGGCCGCCTGATGCGCCTTGCCGACAGCCATGGCGTCGCGCGCGAGGACTTCCTGCGCAACTACACTGGCTCGGAGCTCGATCCGCGCTGGCTCAACCGCGTTTCGAAACTCTCGGCCAAGGGCTGGAAGAACTTCGTCCATCACGAGAAGGATCGCATCAAGGACCTCCGTCACGAGGTGCATCAGCTCGCCGCGCTGACGGGCCTCGAGATCGTCGAGTTCCGCAAGATCGTGCACTCCGTGCAGAAGGGCGAGCGCGAAGCGCGCCAGGCCAAGAAGGAGATGGTGGAAGCCAACCTCCGTCTGGTGATCTCGATCGCCAAGAAGTACACCAACCGCGGCCTGCAATTCCTCGACCTGATCCAGGAAGGCAATATCGGCCTGATGAAGGCGGTCGATAAGTTCGAATACCGCCGCGGCTACAAGTTCTCGACCTACGCCACCTGGTGGATCCGGCAGGCGATCACCCGCTCGATCGCCGACCAGGCCCGCACCATCCGCATCCCCGTGCACATGATCGAGACCATCAACAAGATCGTGCGCACGTCGAGGCAAATGCTCAACGAGATCGGCCGCGAGCCGACCCCGGAAGAGCTCGCCGAAAAGCTCGGCATGCCCTTGGAGAAGGTGCGCAAGGTCCTCAAGATCGCCAAGGAGCCCTTGTCGCTCGAAACTCCCGTCGGTGACGAAGAGGATTCACATCTCGGCGATTTCATCGAGGACAAGAACGCGATCCTCCCCATCGACGCCGCGATCCAGTCGAACCTGCGCGAGACCACCACGCGCGTGCTCGCCTCCCTCACCCCGCGCGAAGAGCGCGTGCTGCGCATGCGCTTCGGCATCGGAATGAACACCGACCACACGCTGGAAGAAGTGGGGCAGCAGTTCTCGGTCACCAGAGAGCGTATCCGCCAGATCGAGGCGAAGGCGCTGCGGAAGCTGAAGCATCCGTCGCGGTCGAGGAAGCTGCGGAGCTTCTTGGATAATTAATTCGAACTTCAATCTGAACGAAAACGGCGGGCCAACAGCCCGCCGTTTTTGTTTGACCCGGCTCTCGCCAAGTCATTGCGAGGAGCTAGCGACAAAATTGCAAAGCAATTTTGCGCTGATGCGACGAAGCAATCCGGGCTGCGGCTCGTACTGGCGATTGCCCGACCGATGTCCGCTTCTATTCCAACAGCAAGAGAGCGGACGGTGCCCGACTTCCGAGATGGGCCATGTGCGGACTCATGCATGCCTGTTTTTGTCACCGCATGGACCTATGTGGTTGGTACCGCGGAAAGGCGAAACGAGCGCGCCCACCCGGTTTCGTCGTCCCTCACGAATTTCGTTCCTGAGGAACTCCTTGTTATTGCGCCAGTTCGGGCGTCAAGGCATAGTTCCGTCAGGCCCGCGGCACGGGGTGCTGACGGGTCGCGCTGGAGACAAGCGCATGAGCGAAGAGTCGCATACTGCGCGGCGGCTCGCCGCAATCCTTGCCGCGGATGTGGTGGGATATTCGCGCCTCATGGGCGCCGACGAGGAAGGCACGCTGGCCGCGCTCAAAGGCCATCGCAAGGAACTCATCGATCCCCTGATCGCACAGCATCAGGGCCGCATCGTAAAGACGACGGGGGACGGCCTTCTCATCGAATTTGCATCCATCGTCGATGCGGTGCGCTTTGCGGTGGTGATGCAGCAGGGCATGAAAGATCGCAACGCAAACCTCGACGACAGCCATTGCATCCGCTTTCGCGTAGGCATCAATGTCGGCGACGTGATAGTCGAAGACGGCGACATCTTCGGAGACGGCGTCAATGTCGCGGCGCGGCTGGAGACGCTCGCTGAGCCCGGCGAGATCTGCGTCAGCGCCACGGTGCGCGAACACGTCGGTGAGAAGCTTCCCATCGGGTTCGCCGACCTGGGCGAGCACAGCGTCAAGAACATCGCGCGACCGGTCCATGTCTATCGGATCGAGACGCGCTCCGAGCCCAAGACGGCCTCCTCAGGCAATGCGGCCTCCTCAGGCAATCCGGGGCCTGCGATGCTCGCACTTCCTGATCGGCCTTCAATCGCCGTGCTGCCATTCGCCAACATGAGCGGCGATGCCGAGCAAGACTATTTCTGCGACGGCATGGTCGAGGACATCATTACCGGCCTTTCGCGCCTCAAGTGGATGTTCGTCATCGCGCGCAATTCGAGCTTCGTCTACAAGGGAAAATCCGTGGACGTGAAGCAGGTGGGGCGCGATCTGGGCGTGCGCTACGTCCTTGAGGGGAGCGTGCGCAAGGCGTCGAACCGCGTGCGCGTCACTGGTCAGGTGGTCGAGGCCGAGACGGGCCGGCACGTCTGGGCGGAGCGTTACGACCGCACCCTTGATGACATCTTTGCGCTCCAGGACGACTACGACAAGTGTGGTCGCTGCCATCGAGCCAAGTCTCCGCCAAGCGGAGGTCGAACGTGTCAAGCGAAAGCGGCCCGACAACCTCGATGCCTACGATCTGCTGCTCCGCGCCATCCCCGACGTCTATCCGGCCATGCCGGGTCGCGCCGCGAAGGCGCTGCCGTTGCTTGAAAGCGCGCTCAACCTCGAGCCGGACTACGCTGCCGCGCACGGCTTTGCCGCATGGTGCCACGAAATCCTTTTCGTACGCGGCGGCGCGCACGAAGATAACCGGCTCGGCGCCGCGAGCCATGCCCACGCGGCCATTGCCAATGGACGCGACGACGCCACCGCGCTGGCGCTCGGAGGCTTCGCCCTCGGCCTCGTCGCGCACGACCGCGAAGCCGCGTCTCGAGCGTTCGAGGTGGCGCTGGCGCTGAGCCCGTCATGCTCGCTCGCCTACGGCTTCGGCAGCGTGGTGATGGCCACGGGCGGCGATGCGGATCGGGGCATTGAATGGGGCGAGCAAGCGCTCCGTCTGAGCCCGTTCGACCCCATGAGCTTCGGCCCGCTATTCGCCATCGCGTTCGGCCATTTCCAGCGCGCAGAGTATGAGGAGGCCGCGGAGGCGGCGCGCAGGTGCTTCCAGGCCAACCCCAACTGGAGCTACGCGCACATGCTGCTGGCGGCGACACACGCGAAGCTTGGGCGGGTCGACGCCGCCCGCGCGGCCGCGGCGCGCGTTCTGGAGCTGGAGCCGGGCTATACCATCAGTGGCATGCGCGCCGCCGCCGGCTTCCATCCTTCGATCGCCGAGCCCTTGGCGGAAGCGCTTCGTGTGGCCGGCCTGCCGGAATAGAAGCGCGCAACGAGGCCGTTCCGGTGTCACAAGGCGACATTGAAACGAATGCGGGACCGACGTGGATGGTCATCCTTGCTGTCTCAGTTGGTGCAATCTAATCGTGACTCCTCCCCTGTGGAGGTCATCCACAGCGCGGCCGCAAGAGCGGGCTTCGTAAAGTAGATGGGACGAGCAATCACCGGGTAGAGCTTGGCTGGGCGAACCATGTCGGCCAAGAAGTACACGAACGGTAGTTGGGGGAACGCACCGTTCGGCGGACATGTAGCTATTTTTGAGGGTTTTGTTAAACTGACGCGCTAGCCGGGTACGCATGGGCGGGGTCGAGATGTCCCAACCAGCTTCCATTGCCGAATGGTTGACGGCCATAGGGATGCCCGAATACGCGACGCGGTTCGCCGATCACGACATCGACCTCTCCGTCCTCTGCCATCTCACAGATCGCGACCTGAAGGAGCTCGGCGTCTCGCTCGGTCACCGGCGCAAGCTGCTGGCGAACATTGCCGAACTGCCGGTCACGTCGAGCGCCCGTCCGAAGACGATGGCGCCAGCGTCGCGCGACGACGCCCAGCGCCGTCATCTGTCCATCATGTTCTGCGATCTCGTCGGATCGACAGCGCTGTCGACCAGGCTGGACGTCGAGGATCTGCGTGCCGTCGTCGCCGCTTATCACCGGTGCTGCGCGGAGATCATCGAACGCGAAGGTGGCTTCATCGCCAAATACATGGGCGACGGCGTGCTGGCCTATTTCGGTTATCCGCAGGCGAGCGAGCACGATGCCGAGCGCGCGGTCCAGGCCGGCCTTGCCTTGGTTGAGGCCGTACCGGGTCTCGAGACCCCCGCCAACGCGCCGCTCGGGGTCCGGGTCGGGATCGCCACCGGCCTGGTGGTCGTCGGCGACCTGCTCGGCACTGGCGCGGCGCAGGAGCAGGCGGTCGTCGGCGAGACCCCGAACCTCGCCGCCAGGCTGCAGGCGCTGGCCAAGCCGGGCACTGTGGTGATCGCGCCCGGCACTCGCGAGCTGACCGGCGGGCTATTCGAATACCGTGATCTCGGCACGGTCGCGCTCAAGGGATTCGACCGCGACATGCGAGCCTGGCAGGTGCTGAGCAGCGACGCGGCCGAAAGCCGCTTCGAGGCACTGCGTGCCGCCAGTACGCCGCTTGTCGGCCGCGACGACGAGACCGCGCTGCTCCTGAACCGGTGGGAGCAGGCGAAAGCGGGAGAGGGCCGCGTTGTGCTGCTGTCGGGAGAGGCCGGCGTCGGCAAGTCGCGCATGACGCAGGTACTACTTGAATGCTCCGCCCAGGAGCCGCATGCGCGATTGCGCTACTTCTGCTCCCCGCATCATCAGGACAGCGCGCTCCACCCGCTGATAGCGCAGTTGAATCATGCGGCCGGCATCCGCCGGACCGACACCGACGGCGAACGCCTCGCCAAGCTCGAAGACATCATCGCGGAGGCGACCGACCGGATCGCCGAGACCGCTCCGCTCTTGGCCGATCTCTTGGGCATCCCCATCGGCGACCGCTATCCGCCGCTCGACCTG
The DNA here is from genome assembly GCF_001440035.1 of Bradyrhizobium manausense. Taxonomy (GTDB): domain Bacteria; phylum Pseudomonadota; class Alphaproteobacteria; order Rhizobiales; family Xanthobacteraceae; genus Bradyrhizobium; species Bradyrhizobium manausense. The sequence continues at coordinate 24,395 of NZ_LJYG01000103.1, forward strand.
ACGCCCGCAGCGCGTAGGGCGAAGACTCTCGAAGCGCCGCTGACGCTGGCCGAGGGACTTGCCGCGCGGCGGCCCGTGCTCATGATATTCGAGGACGCTCACTGGAGCGATCCGACCACGCGCGCGCTGCTCGACATCCTCGTCGACCGGCTCGCGGTCCTGCGGGTCCTCCTCGTCATCACGTTCCGCCCGGAATTCGTTCCGGCATGGCGCGACCGCACTCACGTGGATCTGCTCAGCCTCGGCCGGCTGGCGCCCGACCAGTGCGTTGCGATCATATCCCACCTCACAGGCGGTAGGCTGCTGCCACGAGAGATCGCCGGCCAGATCCTGGACCGCACCGACGGCGTTCCGTTGTTCGTCGAGGAACTGACCAAGACCGTTCTCAAGAGCGGCTTGGTCAGGAAGGCCGGCAACGCCTATATCGCGACTGCCCTGATCGGGCGGACGGCGATTCCGGAGACGCTGCTCGCCTCTCTGCTCGCCCGTCTCGACCGAATGCCGGAGACGCGCGATCTCGCCCAACTGGGCGCGGCGCTCGGCCGGCAATTCTCCTATGAGCTGATCGCCGCCGTCTCGGAACTGCCGCCAGCGCTGCTAGAGCGCTCGCTGGAGCGGCTCGAGAGCGCCGAATTAATCTTCCGGCGCGGCGCGCCGCCCGACGCCGAATACACTTTCAAGCATGCGCTGGTGCAGGACGCCGCCTACGCCACGATGCTGCGCGACCGGCGTCAGCGGTTGCATGGGCGCATCGCCGCGGTGCTCGAAACTGACTTCCCGGAAGTCCCGAAGCGGCAGCCGGAGACGCTGGCCCGTCATTGCGCCGAAGCGGGCCAGACCGAGAAGGCGGCGGAGCTCTACATCGCGGCCTCGGGCCGTGCCACCGCGGCCAGTAACAATGTCGAGGCGGCGGCGCACCTCAAACGCGCGCTCGCACTCGTCGCGACGCTTCCGCCGCGCGCTCCGCGAACCGTGGAGCTCAGGAACCGCATCATGGTCGGCGGATGGTGGTGGTCCGCCTGAATCCGATGAACCGGAGAGGAGAAGGGAAATGATCGAGAGCTTCGACGGAAAAACGGCTTTCGTCACCGGCGCCGCCAGTGGCATCGGCCTCGCCTTGGCCCGCGCCCTTGCCTCGAAGGGCGTGAAGGTAATGCTCGCCGACATCGAGGAAGGCGCGCTCGACGCGGCCCTGCGCGACCTCAGGGATTCCGGAGCAAATGCACGGGCCGTCGCCTGCGACGTGTCCGACCCCATCTCCGTGATGAAGGCGGCGGATGAGACTTTCGCCGCGTTCGGCAAGGTCCACGTCGTCTGCAACAACGCCGGCGCCGGTATCGGCGGTCCCATCGAGGCCATCGTCGAGACGGACTGGAATTGGCTCACGGCCGTCAACCTCATGGGCTCGGTCCATGGCATCCAGGCGTTCCTGCCACACATCAAGGCGCATGGCGAAGGGGGGCACATCGTGAACACCGCCTCCTTGGCTGGCCTGCTTGCTCAACCCGGCACGGGCCCGCACAATGCGACCAAAGCCGGCGTGATCTCCGTGACGGAGACCCTCGCGGCCGAGCTAGCCGGCACCAAGATCGGGGTCAGCGTGCTGTGTACGGCATTCGTGCAAACCCGCATCGCCACCAGTGTCCGCAACCGGCCATCGCGTTTCGGCGGACCGTCCGACGAGCCGGCCAACCCTCAGATGGCTATCCTTGTCGCCGCCGGAATCGATCCGGCCTTCGTGGCCGAGCGCGTGTTGGCCGGGATCGCGGATAACGACCTCTACATCCTGACGCATCCGGAATTGCGCGACGTCATCGCCGGCCGCTTCGACCGGATCCTGGCCGCGTTCGACAAGGCGGCGCTGTTCGAAACCGCGCCTCCGGAGGCAATCGCCGCGCGCGCCTAATCACCAGCAAATCTCAACACAGGAGGCGACTATGAGTTTTTCCGGAGCATTTACCGACTTGAACGCCAGGTTTACCGAGACCGTCAACGGCCATGACCCCCATCGCTGGGCGGCCCTGTTTTCCGAAGATGCCGTTCTCATTCCCGCCGGAGAACCGAGCGTGACCGGACGCGCGGGCATCGAGACATGGGCCGAGGGCGCGATGAAGATCTGGAACCACCTCGAGATTCACGACGGAGGAAGCTGCTCGACCGAAGGAGACGTGGTTTGGGAGCAGGGCACCTGGACCGGCAACATCAACGTGCCCGACGCGAAGGAGACGATGGACATCAGCGGCAACTTCCTGCTCGTTGCCGAGAAGGAAGGCTCCGCCCTGCGCATCAAGGCGCATACCTGGAGCGTCAACCCGCCCAACTGACTCGCCTCAAAACGAGCGCGCAGAACAGCATCGGTCCTGGATCCTGCGCAGATCTTGGACCGATGCAGGCGCTCGCCCGCTTCGAGGGTTTATGTTCAGTGCAGATCTGCGAACGGGCTCTCCTGGAAGCCCTACGGTTTTTCCGATGTCCGTTCAGGGTCTTGGTTGCGTGAAAACGCTTCAGTGCGGGGTGACGCGGCCGTGAACGGCCCCTGTGAGGGCCAGCTAACGCCAAAGTGGCATATTTTCCGGCAAGGTGGCGGAAGCCGGTCCATTGGCTTGCCTTGGTCACTGTGATCGATCGATAAAGGTTGGCGGCACGCGCACGACAGCGCTCCTGCCTCATGCCTGCATCGCCGCGATCAGCGCACCGACACCCATGATGTTCATTGCGCGTGTGAGATTGTAGGCGAGCACGTGCAGCGCCATCTCGGCGGCGACCTTCGGCAACCGCTTCGTCAGGAAGTGCGTCGCGCCCATGCGCATCTTCAGTGTGCCAAACGGATGCTCGACCGTCTCGCGACGGCGACGCATCGCCTGGGGATCGGCGTCGAGCCGCCTCTGGGCATCCTCCATGACGTGTTCATGTTCCCAACGGGAGATGACGCGGTTCTTGGCCGTGGTGCAGCGCGCCTTAAGCGGGCAGCTTCCACAAGCTTTCGTGGCGTAGCGCCGAATGGTGCGTTCGCCATCCACTGTTGTAAGCCAATACGCCAGCAACTGGCCCGCCGGGCAGCGATATACATCCTGCTTGGCCAGGTATGCGAAGTCGTGCTTGCCGAACTTGCCCTTCGCCTCCATGCCCGTCGTATTCGGTTTCGGCAGTGTCACAGCGATATCGGCGTCGGCGCAGGCTTTGATCTCCTCGCCTGTGTAGTAGCCGCGATCGGCCACGGCCTCGAGCTTGTCGACGCCGAGCACGGCCTTGGCCTGTTTACCCATGTTGGCGAGTTGTGCACGATCCGAGCCGCTATTCGTCACCTCGTGCGCGATGATGAGGTGGTGCTCGGTATCGACGGCAACCTGCACATTGTAGCCGACGACACCGGAGCCGCGGCCACTCGTGGCCATGGACCGACTGTCGGGATCGGTCAGCGAGATCTGCTGGTCCGGTGATGCCAGCATTGCCTGTTCGCAGGCTTCGAGCTTCTGCATCTCGCTCGCGAGCTTGGTGAGCTTCTCCTTCAGATGCGCCGTCTTCGCGGCGAGAGTCTCAGATGGCTCCTGCAGATCTGCGGTGTCCAGCTGCGCGAGATAGCGCGATACGCTCTCCTCCAGCTGCTGGCGACGGCGCTCGACCTTGCCCTTCGTGAAGTTCTTGTCACGCGTGTTGACCGCCTTGAACTTCGAGCCGTCGATGGCGACGCTCGCCTTCGTCAACAAGCCCATCTGCCGGCAAAGTTCGACGAACTTCGCGCACACCTTCTTGATGGCGGGGCCGTTGTCGCGGCGAAAGTCGGCGATCGTCTTGTCGTCGGGCGAAAGCCGCTGCAACAGCCAAATCACCTCAAGATTGCGCCTCGCCTCGCGCTCGAGCCGGCGGCTCGACTGGATGCGGTTGAGATAGCCGTAGATGTAGAGCTTGAGCAGCGGCGCAGGGTGATAACCGGGCCGGCCGGTTGCCGCAGGCTCGACGTCCTTGAAGCCCAGCTCTGCCAGATCGAGCGCTTCGACCAAGGCATCGACCGCGCGAACCGGATTACTCTCATCGACCCAGTCGTCGAGGCATTCGGGCAACAGCGTCGATTGCGCTCGGTCCGCCCCTTCAATGAACCGATTCATTGATCGTCTCCAAAAACCCCCAGACGATCTCTATCTGACTCGTCGTTTTCACGCAGCCAGGGTCA
>NZ_LJYG01000104.1:0-14574 GCF_001440035.1 Bradyrhizobium manausense
TCCGAGCACATGAGCGTCGCGGCGATCATCCTTGGCACCGGCCACCGTGAAGCGATCCCGGAAGCGGTCGAGTTGCTTGGGATTGATGGCAAAGACCATAAAACCATGCTCGAGCAGCATCTCCACCACTGGGCCATGCGGCGTCTCGATTGCCACCGCGATCTGTCCCGGTGCGGCCTTGGTCTTTTCGACCAGCCAATCACACAGCTCCGTCAGTCCGGCTCCACCATGCGCAAAGTCGCGCTGGCCGGCCGGCCGTCCTTCCGCATCCAGCAGGCAAACGCAATGACTCCGCGTTGCCCAATCGATCCCGACGAACCATTGCACGTCCTTGACCATCGTTGGATCTCCTCGCTCTCAAAGCGGGCCAACCGCGATCCTGATCGATCCCTGTACTGGCGCTCTCGGCGCAATGACCTCCTACTGGATCTCGATCGCGGACGTTCCGCTGGGGCGCGGTTCCTACGTGGGTGCTCAAGGCACGGGTGGACAAGGCTGCTCCCGACGGATCGGCCCGAATGGCCAGTCTACACCTCTAGGCCGGCCATGAACGTCAGAAGGGTACAGGGTGGGCAAAAGCGCAAAGCGCCGTGCCCACCGTTCTTCCAAGCTTGTAACAGGTGGTGGGCACGCTCCGCTTTGCCCACCCTACGGCACCGGTGCAAGCCTCAATGCTTCCCCGGCCCCATATAGCCGAACAAGAACCCCGCGACCTTCCGCATCTGGATCTCCTCACTGCCCTCGGTGATGCGGTAACGCCGGTGATGCCGATAAATGTGCTCGAACGGCTTGTGGCGTGAATAGCCCATGCCGCCGTGGACCTGCATGGCGCGGTCGGCCGACTCACAACAAAGACGGTTTGCAATATAGTTGCACATCGAGACACGGTCGGAGAGCGTGCGCTCGATCTGCTCCTCGGTGAGCTGGTCCATCTCCCAGGCGGTCTTGCGGATCAACAGGCGCAGCATCTCGGCTTGGGTCGCAAGCTCAACCAGCGGAAACTGGATCGCCTGGTTCTCGGCAAGCGCCTTGCCGAACGGCTTTCGCTCACGGGCGTATCTGACGCTCTCGTTAATGCAGTAGACGGCAGCGCCCAGCGAGCTCGCGGCCTGGCGGATGCGGTTTTGATGGACAAAGCATTGCGCCAGCGACAGGCCGCGGCCGACCTCGCCGAACAGTGCATCTTCAGGCACGAACACGTCCGTAAAGCTGACACGGGGATGGTCGGTCGGCATGTTGAAGGTCCACATGTATTCCTCGATCCTGACGCCGTGGCTCTTGGCCGGCACCAGGAAGCAGGTGATGCCGCGCGCGTCGCCGTCATTGCCTGACGTCCGCGCGAACAGCGCGCAATGCGTGGCGACATGCATGCCCGTCGTCCACATCTTCTCGCCGTTGATGATCCAGCCCTTGACGTTGTCTCTGACCGCAGGCACCGCACGCGTCTCCATATGCGTGGCGTCCGAGCCGTGATGCGGCTCGGTCAGGCCAAAGGTGATGCGGTACTTGCCCTTGATCGAGCCGTCGATCATCGCCTTCTGGTCGTCGCGGCCGTAGCGGTCGAGCATGGTGACGACGGGGAAGTTGCCGACGATGGAGTGCTCGTTCTGGAGGTCATTGTGGAGGCCAAGGCCCTTCGCGGCAAAATGCTCGCGGATCACCGCCATCCAGAGGTTGGAGCCGTCCTTGCCGCCATATTGCTTGGGCACCGGAAAGCGCAGATGGCCAGCCGCATCGGCAAGGTCTTTCGCCTTGCGCAGCAACGCTTCCCATTCATGCCGTGGCAGGCCGCCATTCTCGAAATCGGTGCGCGCCCATTCGCGGCGATGATCGAAAAAGCGGATGTTGTCGTCGACCTGTTCCAACGGCTTGATTTCGCGCTCGATGAAGCGATCGAGCTCTCCGAGATAGGCGACGAGATCGGCAGGCAGTGAGAAATCCACAGGTTCTCTCCCGGATCGATTTTATCGTTTTGCGTTAAGGCGCTAGGCGCGCTTTTGCTTCGCACGATTAAGGTGAGAAGAGCGCGCGCAAGTCAAGCAAGCCGACGCGTGTGAGGCGCGCAGGGCGCACCCGCGCAATTCGATGGCACTCTCGCGCTGTGGCGCGATAGTATGATTCCAATATTCCTTCACGAGGAAATGCGGGAGCGCGCGATGGAGCTGAAATTTTCAAGGGTGGAACGCAAGGGGCCGATCACGATCGTCACGCTGTCGCGGCCCGAGGTCTACAACGCGCTGCACATCGACGCGCATTTCGAGCTCAACAAGGTGTTCGACGATTTCGCCGCGGACCCCGCGCAATGGGTGGCCGTCGTCACCGGCGCCGGCGACAAGGCATTCTGCGCCGGCAACGATCTGAAATGGCAGGCGGCCGGCGGCAAGCGCGGCTGGGACAAGGGCGGCTTTGCCGGCCTCACCTCGCGTTTCGACTGCGACAAGCCGATCATCGCCGCGGTGAACGGCGTCGCCATGGGCGGCGGTTTCGAGATCGCGCTGGCCTGCGATCTCATCATTGCCTCGGAGAATGCGACCTTCGCCCTGCCCGAGCCGCGCGTGGGCCTTGCCGCACTCGCCGGCGGCCTGCATCGTCTGCCGCGCCAGATCGGCCTGAAGCGCGCCATGGGCATGATCCTCACCGCGCGTCATGTCAGCGCCAGGGAAGGATTTGAGCTCGGCTTCGTCAACGAGGTGGTGCCGCAGGGCGAGGCGCTCGCCGGCGCGCTGCGCTGGGCGGAAATGATCACGAAGAACTCGCCGATGTCGATCCGCGCCTCGAAGCAGACCATCCGGAAGGGCCTCGCCGTGTCGCTCGAGCTGGCGATCGAGGAGCAGCGCGAATATCCGGCCGTGAAGGCGATGGTGGCCTCGCAGGATTACATCGAGGGGCCGAAGGCGTTTTCCGAGAAGCGGCCACCGAAATGGGTGGGGAAGTGACCGCGCTTTGCGCGGTCATTCCGGGGCGCGCCGAGAGGCGCGAGCCCGGAATCCATCAGGCGGCAGAACGCTTGGATGAATAGATTCCGGGCTCGTCGCTGCGCGACGCCCCGGAATGACGGCGGAGAGAGAGGCGCCTGCCTCAACAAGGTCATCGCGAGCGCAGCGAAGCAATCCAGAAATGCCTCCGCGGAAACAGTCCGGATTGCTTCGTCGCAAGGGCTCCTCGCAATGACGGGGAGAGAGCTATCCACCTCGCCCCAGCTCGCGCTTGTAGGACGCATAGTTCGGCTGATCGACGGCAAGCTTGTCCATCGTAGTCGCCCACAGATGCTCGGCGAGGCCAGGCGTTGCGAGATCCATCTCGCCCTTGGCGATGCGCCCGGCGAGCACGCGGTTCAGCTCGGTGACCGAGCCGTCAACACCGAGCAGCGCGCGCAGCCGCTCGACCTCCTTGGCGTCACTCCCCGCCTCCCGCGTCAGCTGTCGCGTAACGAGATCGAGGATGTTGATCGCAACGCGCAGCTTGAAAGCCTGATGGCCCGATATCAGCGGCGTGATGTCGTTGCGGAGGAAATCGGCGACCGCCTTGGTCAGCTCGATCGGTGTCGGCTCGTCCTGCATGACTAATCTCCCCGCGGCGCGAGCAGCCGCAACAGATCGATCTCGGTCTCCGAGGCGCGGCGGCCGATCATGGCGCGCTCCATGGAATGATCCGGCCCCTCGCGGAACCGCTGCATCATGCCGCCGCACATGATGCCCCAGCGCAGCGTCCCCATCACTTCCCAAAACCTGACGCGCGCTGCATCGACCTTGCGGCCGGCAGCCTCATAACCGGCGAACAGCTCCTCGCGGGAGCCAAAGCCGCCGACAGGCTTGTCGATCTCGCCAAAGCGCCATGAGTTCACGCAGACCCAGCCAAGATCTTCCATGGGATCGCCGAGATGGGCGAGCTCCCAGTCCAGCACCGCCCGGACACCGTCGGCCCCGATAATGAGATTGCCGTTGCGGAAATCGCCATGGACCAGCGTCACTTCAGCCGACGGGCCCGGATCGTGGTCGCGCAGCCAGCGCAGCGCAAGCTCGAACACCGGCTTTGGCCAGTTCAGGCTGCGATAGTCGCGATCGAATTCGGAGATCTCCTGCGTCGCGCTGCGGCTCCGCAACCCGGGCAATTTGTCCAGCGGAAGCTGATGCAAGCCCGCGAGCACGCCGCCGATCTGCCGCGCAAGCATTGGCCGCGCCGCCGCGAATTCATCATCGCGGAGAATCTTGCGGGCGATGGTCTCGCCCTCGACCCGCTGCATGATGAAGCCGGTGCCGAGATCGTCGTCCGGCGTCAGCACATGCATCACGCGCGGCGACGGCACGCCGGCCTCGAAGGCCAGCTGCATCAGCTGCGCTTCCGCCGCAAGCCCCGCCGCGCGCGTTGGCGCGGCACCATAGCCCTTCGGCGAACGGCGCAGGATCGCGCCGATCGGGCCGTCGGGATGGCTGATGTCGAAGCGCCAGGTCTCCTGGCTGGCGCCGCCCGACAGCTTTGCCGCGGAGGTAGCGCCGGTTGCGCCCGGACACCAGCGCTGGACGCTGCGGGAAAGCTCCGCCTCGATCATTTGCCTTTGATCATTTGCCGTTGAATTTGGCCGGCCGCTTCTCGAGGAAGGCGCCGACACCCTCGCGGAAATCCTGGGTATCGCCGGCACGGAGCTGACACTGGAATTCGAGATTGAGCTGCTCTTCGAAGGAATTTTCCGGGCTATCCCAATAGAGCTTGCGGATCAGCGACAGCGCGACCGTCGGGCCACTGGCGAGGTCGCGCGCGAGCTTCATCGCCTCCTCCATCAGCACGCCGTCATCATAGACGCGGTTGACGAGGCCCCATTCCAGCGCCTTCTCGGCCGGCAGCCGCTCGCCCATCAGCGACAGTTCGACCGAACGCGCCTTGCCGATCAGCCGCGGCAACAGCCAGGTCGAGCCGCAATCCGGCACGAGGCCGATGCGGCGGAACGCTTGCAGGAAGTAGGAGGAACGTGCGCACAAGATCATGTCGCCGAGCAGCGCGAAGCTCATGCCGGCGCCGGCGGCGGGGCCGTTGACCGCGGTCACGATCGGGCAATGCAGGTTGCGGATGCGGCGCAGGAAGGGATGAAAGCCGGTCTCCAGCGTCAAGCCGGCCTTGGTCTTCTTCGACTGGTTGTTGCGCCCCTGCAGATTCGCTCCCGTACAGAACGCGCGGCCCGCGCCGGTCAGAACGACGCAGCGCACCTCGTCCTTTTTCTCCTCGATCGCGTCGAGCGCATCGGAGAGGCCGCCCAGCATGTCCACGGAGACCGCGTTCATCACCTCCTGGTGGTCGAGCTTGAGGATCGCGACCGCACCATCGAATTCGAGCGTGACATGTTTGAACTGCATGGTTTCCTCGTCAGTTGCGGCGCGATGTTTCGCAGGCCGGAATTTGGTTTGCCGGGGCGCATATTTGATTTTTGGCGCGGTCTTGTCCATGGTGATCATGGCATGGCAAGCAATCTTGCGCGCAGGGGCTGATGCGCGACATACCAAGACGTGTTGCCAAAAACAGGAAACGCGCCATGGACCTTTTCGACCTCACGGGACGCGCCGGCCCTACAGCGTATTGAGATTTCGTAGGGCAGAGGCGCCCTTGCGCCGTGCCCACGCCGTCTAGACGTGGTGGGCACGCTTCGCTTTGCCCACCCTACAGTTCAAAGCGCGGGAGGAAGAAAGACCATGTTCTCACACGTCATGATCGGCACCAACGATCTCGACAAGGCCAAGGCGTTCTACGACGCGCTGCTCGGCACGCTCGACGTGCGTCCGGCCAAGGTCGATGGTCACCGCATCTTCTACTTCACCAGGACCGGCGTGTTCTCGGTGACAAAGCCGATCAACGGCGAGCCGGCGACCTGCGCCAATGGCGGTACCATCGGCTTTGCCGCCAACTCGCCCGAGCAGGTCGATAAGTGGCACGCCGCCGGCGTTGCGGCCGGCGGAACGCCGATCGAAAACCCGCCCGGCATCCGCGAGGGCGCGGGAAACAAGCTCTATCTCGCTTACTTGCGCGATCTGGACGGCAACAAGATCTGCGCGATGCACCGGATGCCGAGCTAGATCGGCGCGCTATCGTAGCCCGGATGGAGCGAAGCGTAATCCGGGGTTGCGCAAAACTGGCTCTGTCCCGGATTACGCTTCGCTCCATCCGGGCTACTCACCCCCATTCAAACAACATTTCAAACGTCTCGCGAAAATTCCATCGCATGGCACGGCCCGCGCGAAAAAATACGCGCTCGCACTTTCGGGGCGCTGCGACTATTCTCCCCGCCAACACGATCAGCGCCCCGGGAGGAACAATGACAAAACACGCCTATATTCCCCGCACCACCAACTACACGCTCAATCCGGGCGATGAGCTCAATGACCTGCGCATGTCGGACCAGGTCCGGCCGCTCTACGATCACGTCAAGAAGTTCATCCGCGAGACGGTCGAGCCGATGTCGATCGAGTTCGCCAAGGCAGGCGAAGGCAAGGAAGACCGCTGGAGCTTTACGCCGAAGCAGCTCGAGGTGCTCGAGGTCGCCAAGAACAAGGCCAAGAAGGAAGGCCTCTGGAATTTCTTCCTGCCTGATGACGAGACCGGCCAGGGCCTGAAGAATCTCGATTACGCCTATATCGCCGCCGAGCTCGGCAAGAGCCCGCTTGCATCCGAGACCATGAATTGCTCGGCGCCCGACACCGGCAACATGGAGGTGCTGGAGCGCGTCGGCACCAAGGAGCAGAAGGAGAAGTGGCTGAAGCCGCTGCTCAACGGCGAGATCCGTTCAGCCTATGTCATGACCGAGCCGAACGTTGCCTCCTCCGACGCCAAGAACATCTCGACCACGGCCAAACTCGTCGGCGACGAATGGGTCATCAACGGCGAGAAGTATTACATCTCCGGCTTAGGCGATCCCCGCTGCAAGATCCTCATCGTCATGGTGAAGACCAATCCGGACGCGGCGCCGAGCAAGCAGCAGTCGCAGATCCTGGTGCCGCGCGATACGCCCGGCGTCGAAGTGCTCGGGCCCATGTACGTGTTCGGCCAGGACCACGCGCCGCGCGGCCACATGCATATGCGCTTCAACAATGTGCGCGTGCCGAAGGAGAACATGCTGCTCGGCGAGGGGCGCGGCTTCGAGATCTCGCAGCTGCGCCTCGGGCCGGGCCGCATCCATCACTGCATGCGAACCATCGGCAAGGCCGAGAAGGCGCTGGACCTGATGGTGCAGCGTGGCCTCACCCGCGAAGCCTTCGGCAAGAAGATCGCCCATCTCGGCGGCAACATGCAGATCATCGCGCAGGCGCGCTGCGAGATCGAGGCGATGCGGCTGATGGTGCTGAAGGCCGCCAAGGCGATGGACGTGCTCGGCAACAAGGAGGCCCGCGTCTGGGTCTCCATGGTCAAGGCCATGGTGCCCGAGCGCGCCTGCAAGATCATCGACCAGGCGATCCAGATGCACGGCGCCACCGGCATCTCGCACTGGACCCCGCTGGCCGAGATGTACCAGGACGTCCGTCACCTGCGCTTTGCGGACGGTCCAGACGAGGTGCACTGGATGGTGGTCGGCCGCCACGAGCTGAGCATGGCGTAGAGGTCTCTCCTCTTCCCGCTCGGGAAGAGCCGTGGGGTTGGGCAGAGGCGCGCTCTGCGCGCGCCGTGCCCACCATCTCGGGCGTCACAAAGTGTGGTGGGCACGCTTTCCCGTTGCCCACCCTACGCGGTTCGAGCTACGTCGCCGGCGCGAGCTTGTCCTGTGTCTTGGTCTCGAAATCGGATGCGTCGTGGCGCTCGTGGAGCTGGCTGGCGGGATCGCCGGAGACACGGTTGACCATGCGGCCGCGCTTCACCGCGGGGCGCTTCGCGATCTCATCGGTCCAGCGCTGCACGTTCTTGTAGTCCTGCACGGACAGGAACTCGCCGGCGCCGTAGACCAGCCCCTTGGCGAGCGCGCCGTACCACGGCCACACCGCCATGTCGGCAATCGTATACTCCTTGCCTGCGAGATATTCGTTGTCGGCCAGACGCCGGTCGAGCACGTCGAGCTGGCGCTTGACCTCCATCGCAAAGCGATCGATGGCGTATTCGATCTTGGACGGCGCGTAGGCGTAGAAATGGCCAAAGCCGCCGCCGAGATACGGCGCGCTGCCCATCTGCCAGAACAGCCACGACATCGCTTCGGTGCGGGTCTTGGTGTCCTTGGGCAGGAAGGCGCCGAACTTCTCGGCGAGGTAGAACAGGATGGAGCCGGATTCGAACACGCGGATCGGCTCGGGGCCGGAGCGGTCCATCAGCGCCGGGATTTTCGAGTTCGGGTTGATGTCGACGAAGCCGCTGCCGAACTGCTCGCCATTGCCTATTCTGATCAGCCACGCATCGTATTCAGCCCCCTTGTGGCCGAGCGCCAGAAGCTCCTCCAGCATCACCGTGACCTTCACCCCGTTCGGCGTCGCTAGCGAATAGAGCTGGAGCGGATGCTTGCCGACCGGCAGTTCCTTGTCGTGGGTGGGGCCGGCAATCGGCCGGTTGATGCTGGCGAACTGACCGCCATTCTCCTTGTTCCAGGTCCAGACCTTGGGCGGCACGTAAGGGGTATCGGTCATGCGAATGCTCCGGCGGAAAGATGCGCCTGCATTAATTAGCCCGCGAATAGCCGATGGCAAGCCCCGCCGGCTCTGCGTCCGGCGCGGGCCTCGGGCCATCGTCATGCAGTCCGGCCGGCCCAGCCTGCGCCGCTGCTGATCTGCCCACTCGACGACATCTTCCGGAGCCGGATGGTTGGTCCACGACGCAACGCCTGCGCGCAAGATGCTCGCCCGAATCCGGCGTGGCATCATTGGCAAGGAAGGCCAGGCGTCGAACGGCCCGCCAAGCCAAACAAGAAGAGCACCACCAAGGCCGCCGGGAGAGGACCATGAAATCGCCGATCTGCGACATGCTGGGCGTCGAGTTCCCGCTGCTCGCCTTCAGCCATTGCCGCGACGTCGTTGCCGCCGTCAGCCGCGCCGGCGGTTTCGGCGTGCTGGGCGCCACCGTTCACACGCCCGATACGCTCGAACGCGAGCTGAAATGGATCGACGATCACGTCGACGGCAAGCCCTATGGCATCGACGTGCTGATCCCGGAGAACATCTCTACATCAGGCGAGAAGCACGTCACCTGGAAGAGCCTGGAAGCGCGCGTGCCGCAGGAGCACCGCGCCTACACGCGCGACCTCCTGAAGAAGTACGACATCGAGCTGACGACGACAGAGGTGGACGACGACCAGCCGCAACCCTTCGATGCCGAGACCGCGCTGGAGCTGCTGAAAGTCTCGTTCAATCATCCGATCCGGCTGATCGCCAACGCGCTCGGCGTGCCGCCCAAGGCCATGATCGAGATGGGCAGGAAGCACAACGTGCCGGTTGCGGCCCTGGTCGGCGCCAAGGAGCACGCGCTGCGCCAGGTCGCGGCCGGCGTCGACATTCTCGTGGTGCAGGGCACCGAGGCCGGCGGCCATTGCGGCGAGGTCTCAACCATGGTTCTGGTGCCTGAAGTGATCAAGGCGATCAAAAAGGTTCGTGATGTGCCGGTGCTGGCCGCCGGCGGCATCATGACGGGACGGCAGATGGCGGCCTGCATGGCGATGGGCGCAGCCGGCGCCTGGACCGGCTCGGTGTGGCTGGCGACAGTTGAATCCGAGACCAGCGAGATCTTTCGCAAGAAGATGATCGCGGCATCCTCACGCGATGCGGTCCGCTCCAAGGGCCGCACCGGCAAGCCGGCGCGGCAGCTTCGCTCGGTCTGGACCGATGCCTGGGACCGCGCCCCCGAAAGCCCGGGCGCGCTGCCGATGCCGCTGCAAAGCATCGTCAGCCGCGACGCCTTCGATTCGATCGACCGGGCAGCTGCCGCCGGGAACGCCAAGGCCCGCGATCTCGTCAGCTATTTCGTCGGCCAGGGCGTCGGATTGATCGACAGCGTGAAATCGGCCGGCGCCGTGGTGCAGGAGTTCAAGGAAGAGTTTGCCGAAGCCATCGAGCACATGAATGCGCTGGTGGCGGAGTAGCATCCACCTCGTCATTGCGAGCGCAGCGAAGCAATCCGGACTGCCTCCGCGAATGAATTTCTGGATTGCTTCGCTGCGCTCGCAATGACGAAACAACTGAGATCGTGAATCTGGATTATGACCGACAAGCCCCCCATCCCCGATCACCACATCCCCGTCATCGTCGGCATCGGCGAGATCGTCGACCGCCCCAAGGAGATCACCGACGGCCTCGAACCGCTCGACCTGCTCGAACGGGCCTTGCAGCGCGCAGAAGCCGACGCCGGCGCAAGGCTGATCAGTGAGGTGCAGTCGCTCGACGTCGTCAACTTCCTGAGCTGGCGCTATCGCGATCCGGAGAGGCTGCTGGCGCAACGGCTCGGCATCACATCGGCGCATTGCTATTACGGCCCGGTCGGCGGCGAGAGCCCGATCCGCTACATCCACGAGGCGGCAAAGCGCATCGCGCGCGGTGAGTGCACGGTAGCTGCCGTCTGCGGCGCCGAGGCGCAATCGACCGCGACGAAAGCCGATCGCGCCGGTGTCAAGCTGCCATGGACACCGTTCGCCCATGACGTCGAAGAGCCCAAGCGCGGCGCAGCGTTCCAGAAGCCCTTGGCGGTGAAGCTCGGCGTATTCCGCCCCGTCACGGTCTATCCGTTCTACGAGGCCGCCTCCTCCGCGCATTGGGGCCAGACCCCGCACCAGGCGATGGCGGAATCCGGCACGCTGTGGTCGCGCTATTCGGAAGCCGCCGCGCAGAATCCAAATGCCTGGCTGAAGCGGCGCTATACGCCTGACGAGATCACGACGCCGACGGCGGAAAACCGGCTGATCGCCTGGCCTTACAACAAGCTCATGGTCGCCAACCCCAGCGTCAACATGGGCGGTGCGCTGTTACTCACCAGCCTTGCCAAGGCGCGCGCGGCCGGGATCGCCGAAGACAAGCTGGTCTATCCGCTTGGCGGCGCTTCGGCCGAGGAGCCGCGCGACTATCTGCTGCGCGACCAGTTTCATGAGAGCCATCCGCAGAACGCCGTGCTGAAGGCCGCGATGGATCTCGCGGGCGGCGACGGCAAGAAGTTCGACGCGATCGAGCTCTATAGCTGCTTTCCGTGCGTGCCGAAGATGGCGCGGCGAACGCTCGGCCTTTCCGCCGACGTACGGCCGACCGTGACCGGCGGCCTCACCTTCTTCGGTGCGCCGCTCAACACCTACATGACGCATGCGGCCTGCGCCATCGTGCGGCGGATACGCGGTGGCGACAAGCTCGGCCTGCTCTACGGCCAGGGCGGTTTTGTTACCAAGCATCACGCGCTGGTCGTGTCGAAGATTGCGCCGCGCGACGCGCTGGCGCAAGAGACGAGCGTGCAAGCCGAGGCCGATCGCAACAAGGGCGCGGTGCCGCAGTTCATCACGGAGGCCTCAGGCAAGGGCAAGGTCGAGAGCTTTACCGTGCTCTATGGCCGCGGCGGAGATGTCGAGCACGGCGTGGTGATGCTGCGGACGGAAGATGACCGGCGCACGCTGGCGCGGATTCCGGCGAGCGACGAGGGCACGCTAGGGCATCTGCTGAACATGGACCGCACGCCGGTCGGCTCGCTCGGCGACATCACGATGGCCGCGGACGGCGTGCCGGAGTGGCGGGTGGCGTAGAACGCGCAGGACCGCTCACGCTGCGCGAACGTTGGTCAGGAATTTGCTGACCTCGTTCTTCAGCCGGCTCGAATCGTTGGACAGCATCTGCGCCGCCGAGAGCACCTGCGAAGAGGCCGTGCCGGTCTCGGTCGCACCGCGCTGCACGTCGGTGATGTTGGAGGAGACTTGCTGGGTGCCCTGTGCCGCCTGCTGCACGTTGCGGGCGATTTCCTGGGTCGCGGCGCCCTGCTCTTCCACCGC
This sequence comes from Bradyrhizobium manausense, assembly GCF_001440035.1. Lineage (GTDB taxonomy): Bacteria > Pseudomonadota > Alphaproteobacteria > Rhizobiales > Xanthobacteraceae > Bradyrhizobium > Bradyrhizobium manausense. The sequence continues at coordinate 11,912 of NZ_LJYG01000104.1, forward strand.
GGCCGCAATGGCCGAGGAGATTTCCGAGAGACGCTCGATGGTCGAGGAGATCTCCTTGATGGCGCCGACCGAGTCGCTGGTCGCCGCCTGGATGCCCGAGATCTGCTGGCCGATCTCGCCGGTCGCTTTCGCGGTCTGCTCGGCGAGCGCCTTCACCTCGGAGGCAACCACCGCGAAGCCGCGACCGGCTTCACCGGCGCGCGCGGCCTCGATCGTGGCGTTCAGCGCCAACAGGTTGGTCTGGCCGGCAATGGTGTTGATCAGCTCGACGACATCGCCGATACGCGAGGCGGCCTTGGAGAGCTCGCTGACCCGCTCGGTGGTGGCGCGGGCCTGGCCGACGGCGTCGCCCGCCATCCGCGCCGATTCCTGCACCTGCCGGCTGATCTCGCCGACGGAGGAGGCCATCTCTTCGGTCGCGGAAGCCACCGACTGCACGTTGGTGGAGGCTTCTTCCGACGCAGCGGCAACCGTGGTCGCCATCCGCTGCGAGCGGTCGGCGGTCGAGGTCAGCGTCGAGGCGGAGGCCTCCAGCTGGCTCGAGGCCGACGACACGGTCTGGACGATCTCGCCGATCATGGTCTCGAACTCGCGGGTGATGTTGTCGACACGGCGGCCGCGCTCGATCTTGGCTTCGGCATCGGCGGCGGCTGCCTCGTCGGCCGCCTTCTTGGCGATCAGCGCCTCCTTGAAGACCTGAAGCACGTCGGCCATGGCGCCGATCTCGGTCTTCTCGCCCCGGTGCGGGACTTCGGCGGAGAGATCGCCGCGGCCGAGCGCCTGCATCGGCCGTGTGATCGAGTCGATGCCGCTGGAGACGTCCTGGACGAGGTAGAAGCCGACGCCGATGCCAGCGATCAAGGCAGCCCCGAGGATGACCGCGAGCAGCATGAACGCGAAGGAGTAGCTGTCGGCGGCATCCTTTGCCGCCTGATCACCGCCCTTGGTGTTGAGCTCGATATCCTTCGCCAGGACTTCGTCAGACTTCAGACCGATCTTGTTGACGGTCTTGGTATTCAACTCATGCGCGGCGTGCGGGACCTTGCCAAACTCGTTGCGCGACAATTCCATGACGTCTTCGGCGCCCTTCTGGTATTCGGCCCACAGCTTCGACCACTCGGTATAGAGCGCCCGCTCTTCCGGCGAGGTGATCATCGCCTCGTAGGCCTTTCGGGCCTTACCCAGCGCCTCGGTCACGACCGCCGCAGTCTTTTCCTGCGCCAGCTTATCGTCCAGCGTCTCGGACAGCATGTGCTCGCGAACAACGTTGCGATAGGTGATGACCGCGGCCCGCATCTCGCCCAGCACCCGCACGCTCGGCATCCAACTCGTGGTGATGTCGACGGTATTGGCATTCATCGACCGCATGTTCATGACGGCGAGCAGGCCCATGCCGGCCATTGCGGCCAGCAGGAACGCCACGACACTGATGATCTTGGCGCGGATGGAGATAGTGGCGAGCATAATCAGGTCTCTTGTGCTGGCGCGGGCGCGTCCGGGTGTCTTAAGGATCAACCAAAGGGAGCTGCGCCGACATCTGGCCGAAGACCAAATGCGACGACTCCGCGCCGATAAGGAACCCAAAAGAGATGAACAGCGCGCTAAGAATGCCCTGCGCTCAGCGCATGAGCCTCATCGCATCCGAGAAAAACTCCGGCCCGCCGAAATTGCCTGATTTCAGTGCAAGCAGCATCTCACCTGCGGCAGCGCCAACAGCGCGCAGCACCGGGACGCCCGCGGCGATCTCCACTCCGACGACAAACCCGGGAATCTTTAATCGGTCGACGACAGCCCCGGACGTCTCACCGCCTGCGATGATCAGTCGCCGCACGCCTGATTTCACGAGATTTTCCGCAATGTCGGCCATCGTCTGCTCGATCGCGTGTCCGGCGGCGTCGCGGCCGTGGCGCGACTGAAGGGCAGCGACGTCGGCCGGCGTCGCGCTCGATGCAATCAGCACCGGCCCCTGGGCCAGTCGTTCCCTCGCCCAGTCCAGCGCGCGCTGCGCTTCATTTGTCCCCGTAAGAATACGGTCGGTGTCGAGATGCAGTACCGGCATGACACGTTCGGCATTGGCGATCTGCTGCAGGGTGGCTTGCGAGCAGCTTCCGGCGAGGCACGCCACCTGGCCGCCGACGGCGGCCCCCTGCTCGCTGCTGGCCGCGGCCGACTTGACCTTGCCGGTAGACACCAGCGCACGGGCGAGCCCGAGGCCGATGCCGGAGGCGCCGACCGAGAGCCGATGCTCTGCGGCGACAAGGCCGATGGTCTCGAGGTCGCGGTCGAACACGGCGTCGATGATCGCGGCTCCAATGCCCTTGTCCGAGAATTCGGCAAGCCGGCCGCGCACGGCCTCCGCCCCGCGCGAGAGGGTCGCGAGATCGACGAGCCCGACCTGCGTCTTGCTCTGGCGCGCCAGCACGCGCACCAGGTTGGAATCGCGCATCGGGTTGAGCGGGTGGTCCTTCAGCGGGCTCTCGTTCAGCGGCACGGCGCCGACGAACAGATTGCCCTGATAGACGGTGCGGCCGGTCTCGGGAAAGGCCGGCGTCACCAGCACGACGGCCTCGCCGCAATCGGCACGCAGCGCATCCATGACCGGGCCGATATTTCCGGCATCCGTGGAGTCGAAGGTCGAGCAGATCTTGAACAGCACATGGCTC
>NZ_LJYG01000104.1:14689-32087 GCF_001440035.1 Bradyrhizobium manausense
GGCGGGCACGCCGATGGTCTGCACGGTGCGCAGGCCCGCGCGCGTCAGCGTGTTGGCGAGATCGGAGGCGCCGGTGTAGTCGTCGGCGATGCAACCCAACGCAAGTGTCACGATTTCACTCCCGCATAGGGCTTGAACCAGGCGAGACCGTCGGTGGTCTTGCCGCGCGGATTGTATTCGCAGCCGACGAAGCCGGCATAGCCGAGCCGGTCGAGCTCTTCGAACAGGAATGGATAGTTCAGCTCCTCGCCGTCAGGCTCGTTGCGCGAGGGAATGCTGGCGACCTGGATATGGCCGATGATCGGCATCATCTCGCGCAGGCCCATGGTCACGTCGCCATGGATGATCTGGCAGTGATAGATGTCGAACTGGAGCTTCAAGTTGGGCAATCGCAGCTCCTGGATCAAATCGCGCGCGAAGCCGAAATCGTTGAGGAAGTAGCCGGGCACGTTGCGCGGATTGATCGGCTCGAGCACGATGTCGATGCCGTGGGCTGCGAAGAACTCCGCGGCCCATGCCACCGATTTGTAGAAGGCCTCGATCGCGAGGCGTTCGCCGCGGTTTGCGATGCCCGCCATCAAATGCAGCCGCTTCACGCCGGTGGCCCTGGCGTAGGGCAGCGCCGTCTCCAGGCTCGCCTTGAGATCATTGAAGCGTGAGGGAAGCGCCGCAAAACCTTTCTCACCCGCGTTCCAGTCGCCCGGCGGCAAATTGAACAGCGCCTGCGTCAGGCCGTTGCGCTTCAGCCGCTCGCTCACCGCTTCCACCGGATGCTCATAGGGAAAGAGAAATTCAACGGCGGTGAATCCGGCCTGCGCGGCCGCATCAAAGCGATCGAGGAACGGCACCTCGGTGAACATCATCGAGAGGTTGGCGGCGAAACGGGGCATTGGAAATCCTCTTTTACTTGTCGCCGGGAAGCTTGACGCCGGTGACCTGCGCATACATGCGCGCCACCGACGCGTCGTCATCGCGGCCCATGCCGGCGGCTGAGGTCATCAGGAACATCTGCAGCGCTGCGGCCGAGACCGGCACCGGAAATCTGGCGCTGCGCGCCATGTCCTGGATGATGCCGAGGTCCTTCACGAAAATCTCGACGGCACTGCGCGGCGTGTAGTCCCCATCGAGCACGTGCGGCATGCGGTTCTCGAACATCCAGGAATTGCCCGCGGATGCGGTGATCACCTCATAGACCTTGCGGATGTCGAGGCCTTGCTTGGCCGCAAACGCCATCGCCTCCGAGGCAGCCGCGATGTGGACGCCGGCAAGCAGCTGGTTGATCATCTTGAACGCAGCGCCCTGCCCTGCGGCATCGCCGAGCTCGTAGAGCTTGGCCGCCATGGCGTCGAGCGCGGAGCGCGCCTTGGCGAAGGCGGCCGCACTGCCGGAGGCGAGGATCGTCAGCTCACCTTGCGCCGCACGCTGCGCGCCGCCGGAGATCGGCGCATCCAGATAGTGCCGGCCGGTCGCTTCCAATTGCTTGGCGAGACGCCGCGCGACGTCAGGATCCATGGTGGCGGAGGAAATGAAGACGCTGTCCTTTGGCAGGGTTTCGGCGACGCCGTCCTTGCCGAACAGGATCGTCTCGGTCTGCGCCGCATTGACGACGACGCTGACAACGATGTCGGCGCCCTTGGCCGCCTCGGCCGGCGTCGCGGCTCCGGCCCCGCCATCCTTGACGAAACGCGCAACCGCATCAGCAGAAACGTCGCAGCCGGTCACCGTGTGGCCGGCCCGCTTCAGCGAGGTCGCCATGCCATATCCCATCGAGCCGAGCCCGATGACGGCGATGCGCTGGTTTTGTGTCGTGGAGGCGGACATGCAACTAACCCTTGCGAACGTTTCCCGGTGGGCCGCCTTTGCGGCGGCTCGTGATCTCGAATAACACGGCTTGGCCGCGCTGCCAAAGCGTGAGACAAGCAGGCATGACGGCCATGAATACCGAAACGAGCATTGAAACAAGGCTGCGCGAGGATATCTGCCGGTTCGGACGGTCCCTGTTCGAGCGCGGCCTGACGCCGGGCTCATCAGGCAATATCAGTGTCCGACTGGATGGCGGCGGCTGGCTGGTGACGCCGACCAATGCCTCCCTCGGCTTCCTCGATCCGGCAAAGCTGTCGCGGCTGGACGAGCAGGGCCGGCTGGTTTCGGGCGACGCGCCGACCAAGGAAGTTCCGCTGCACACCGCGCTCTACGACACGCGCGGAAGCGCGCGGGCGATCGTGCATCTGCACTCCACGCATTCGGTCGCGCTCTCGATGCTGCCGGAGATCGATCCACGCGCCGCGCTGCCGCCGATGACGGCCTATTACCTCATGAAATGCGGCGCCACCGCGCTCGTGCCCTATTACCGCCCCGGCGATCCTGCGGTGGCCGATGCGATCAAGGGGCTGGCCGGGAAATATTCATCCGTATTGCTCGCCAATCACGGCCCTGTCGTCGCCGGCGACACGCTGGAAGCGGCCGTGTTCGCGACGGAGGAAATGGAGGAAACGGCGAAGCTGTATCTGCTGCTGCGCGGGTTGAACCCGCGGTATTTATCGCCGGAGCAGGTGAAGGATCTGGTGCAGGTGTTCGGGGTGACTTTGCCGGAGCACGGGCATTAGAGCCCAGCTCTCTCCTCGTCATTGCGAGCGCAGCGAAGCAATCCAGAGTCTTTCCGCGGAGGGATTCTGGATTGCTTCGCTGCGCTCGCAGTGACCGGTGGAGCTACAGCCCCAGATACGCCTTGCGCACGTCCGGATTGCCCTTGATCTCCGCCGAGGGCCCCTGCATCAGCACGCGGCCGGTCTGCAGGATGTAGGCGCGGTCGGCGATCTCCAGGCATTCGGCCATGCGCTGCTCGACGATCAGGACGGTCATGCCGGAATCCCGGATCAGCTTCACCGCCTGAAAAATCTCGTCGACCAGTTTGGGCATGATGCCCTGCGAGGGTTCGTCCAGCATCAACAGCCGCGGTCGTGTCATCAAGGCGCGGCCAATGGCGAGCATCTGCTGTTCGCCGCCGGAGAGCGTTTCGGCGCGCTGCTCGAGCCGCTCGGACAGACGCGGAAACAGCTTGAAGACGAGATCGAGCGGTTCTTCGCGGTTGACCTCGCCGCGATAGAGATAGCTGCCGAGGCGCAGATTGTCGCGCACGGACAGACGCGGGAACAGGCGGCGGTTCTCCGGCACATAGGCGATGCCAGCGGCCGTGATGTGATGCTGCGCCATGCCGTTGAGCAGCTTGCCGTCGAAGGTCACGGTGCCCGAGCGCGGACGCTCGGCGCCGGCGATGGATTTGAGCAGCGTCGACTTGCCGGCACCGTTGGCCCCGGCGACACAGACGATCTCGCCCTTGCTGACCTCGATACTGACCGCGGAGATCGCGACCAGGCCCTGATAGGCGGTCGTGATTTCATGCACCGACAGCATGACGATCTCCCAGATATGCCTTGATCACCTTGGGATCGCGCACGACCTCAGAGGGCTTGCCTTCGACCAGGACCTTGCCGAGGTCGAGCACGATAGCGCGATCGACCAGCGGCATCACGATCTCCATGACATGCTCGACCATCAACACCGTGATGCCGGCATCGCGCACCTTGCGCACCAGTGCCACGCCGGTTTGCGCCTCGGTCGGCGTCAGGCCGGTGAGCACTTCGTCGAGCAGCAGCAGCTTTGGCTCGGTCGCGAGCGCGCGGGCGACTTCGAGACGGCGCTTCTCGGCCGGCACGAGATCGCTCGCGAGCACGTCGGCGCGCGCGGCAAGGCCGGTGAACTCCAGCACCTGGTGCGCCTTGCGGCGCGCCTCGCGCATCACCGTGTTGCGGACGAGCGCACCGACAATGACGTTGTCGATCACGGTCATGGTCTCAAAACTCTTGACCACCTGGAAGGTGCGACCCACCCCGCGCTGGCAGCGCTCGGCCGCCGGCAGATTGGTGACGTCCTCGCCATCGAACCAGATCGAGCCCTGCGTCGGCGGCAGAACGCCGGCGATGAGATTGAACAACGTCGACTTGCCGGCGCCGTTGGGACCGATCAGGCCGACGATCTCGCCGCGACCGACCGAGATCGAGACATCGCTGTTGGCGACGAGGCCGCCGAACCGCTGCCAGACGCCGCGGGTTTCAAGGAGCGCGGTCATCGCGTGGCTCCTTTCGTTTTCGAACGAGAGAGCAGGCTCACAAGTCCCTGCGGCAGCGCCAGCGATATCAAGACGATCAGCGTGCCGTAGACGATGAGATCCACGCCGCGGCCGGAGCCGCCGATATAGGAGCGCGTCAGCTCCGTCATCGGGATCAGGATGGCCGCGCCAAGCACCGGCCCCCAGAGGGTGCCAATGCCGCCGAGCACAGCCGGCAGCGCCATCAGCAGCGAGAACTGGAAGCCCATCACGCTTTCAGGATCGATATAGGCGAGGAACTGCGCATAGAAGGCGCCGCCGATGGCGACGAGGAACGCGGAGACCGCGGCCGCACCCATCTTTGAATTGAACACGACGACGCCCAGGCTCTCGGCGGCTTCCGGATTGTCTTTTACCGCGCGCCACCAGAAGCCCCATTTGGAGTCCTCCAGCCACCAGGTGACGAACCAGGCGATGCAGCACAGCGCCAGCGCGAAATAGAAATACGGCAGCTTGCTGCGCATGAACTGGAATTTCAGCCAGCTGTCGCCACGTACCGGAATGGTGATCCCCATCGCAGCGCCCGCCCATTCCCAGTTCTGGAACAGCAGGAGCCCGATCTCGGCGATGACGATGGTCGCGATCACGAAGTAATGGCCGCGGAGGCGAAAGAAGGGATAGCCGAGCCCCATCGCGATAACAGCCGCGATCCCGCCGCCCGCCAGCATGCCGAACCAGGGCAACACGCCGAACTTGGTGAACAGCAGTTCGGTGGTGTAGGCGCCGATGCCGAAATAGAGCGCGTGGCCCAGCGAGATCTGTCCGCAATAGCCGGAGAGGATGTTCCAGCTCTGCGACAGCGCCGCATACATCAAGGTCAGGACCAGGATGTTCTGGACATAGACGTTCTTGACGAACAGCGGCGCGAGCGCGGCAAGCGCGGCCAGCACCGCGGCAATGATGAGATCGCGGCGGCGCCGCGCGGAAAAATTCTTGTCCATCACATCGACCCGAACAGGCCACGCGGCCGAATGAAGACGACGAGCAGGTATACGGCGTAGATGCCGACCGATTTCAGCGACGGCGGCAGCATCAGGGCAGTGACCGCTTCAACCAGGCCGACAATGATGCCGCCGGCAAAGGCGCCGAACACACTGCCGAAGCCACCGAGCGCCACCGTGACATAGGCGATCAGCGCAAAGGACGCGCCCACGTCGGGGTAGATATAGAAGAACACCGCCATGATCGCGCCGGCGAGACCGACCAGCGCAGCGCCAAGGCCCCAGCCGAACGCGAATACGCGGTTCTTGTCGATGCCGACCAGTGCGACCGCACCGGGATCTTCACGCGTAGCCTCCAGCGCGCGGCCGAAATCGGTGCGATGGATGAAGAAGTAAAGGCCGGCAAAGGCGGCGATCGAGACCAGCGCACCGACCAGCTGCGGCTCCGGCAGGAAGATGCCCGCAACCGAGACGGTTTTGCCGCCGAGCCAGGATTGCGGAATGCTGCGATAATCCGGCGTGAAGAACAGCTGGGCCAGTCCGCGCATGACGATGGCGAGACCGAAGGTGGTGAAGATCTGCACCATGCCGGCATTGGTCTTGGCCCGCATCGCGAACCGTACGATCAGCAGGTAGATCACCGCGCCGAACACGAACATCGCAGCCGCGACCAGCGGTGCCGAGAGCAAGGGATCGATGGCGAAAAACGCGAACAGGAAGAAGGACGCGTACATCGCGATCATCAGGAACTCGCCATGGGCGAAGTTCGTAACGTCCATCAGGCCGAAGATCAGCGCGAGGCCGACGGCGATCAGTCCGTAGAGCAGGCCCATCAACAGGCCGCTCGCGAGACTTTGGACAATGGTTTCGACTGTCAGCAACTTGTCCCCCAGAAAAAGCCCTCACCCCGAGGGGCGACATCGAACGCGCATTGCAAAGGACAGGCGTGCCCTCGTCTTAGCCGACGCAGCCCTCCGCCTCACTCCGCATGACCAGGATCGGAAGCTATCGTGCGAGCTTCCGATTCCATCCTCACTTCATCGGCCAGACAGCTTCGGCTACCGCCGCCTGCGCCGGGAAGATGGTAACGAACTTGCCGCCGATATATTGCAGCAGCACCGGATCGGCGTCGTTGTTCTGGCCCATGTCGTCGAACTTGACCCGCTTCCAGGGCATGATGGTCTGCTCGCCCGGAATGTCGGTTGCGGCCATCGCGTCGCGAATCTTCTCGCCGTCAGTCGACTTGGCGCGGTTGATGGCATCCGCAATCACGATCATCGCCATGAATTGCCGCGAGGTGTTGTCGTTGAGATCCTTGCCCGATTTCGCCTTGAACAGATCGTTGATCTTGCCGACCATCGGCCGCTTGGCGGCGAGATCGAGCGAGAAGCTGCCGCGGGTGATGGCGCCCTCGAGCTTGTCGCCGACGGCATCGTAAAGCGCCTTTTCGGAGAAGCCGGCCGCCTGGGCCAGGATCGCGTTCGGCTTGTAGCCGAGCTCGGCCATGGTCTTGACCAGCAGGATGCCGTCCGTGGTGTAGCTCGAAGGCAGCAACACGTCGGCATTGGCGGCCTTGAGCTGCTGGACTTCAGCCGACAGCGACGGCGAGTTGGCGCGGTACTTGATGTCGGCGACGATCTTGTAGCCGCGCTCGGTTGCGAGCTTGGTCTGGGCGTTGGCGGAGTCGGTGCCGAAGATCGTGTCCTCGTGGAACAGTGCCAGCGTATCGGCCTTGACGCCCTTCTTTTTCATCGAGTCGAGGAAGTCGAACATCGCCGCCGAGAACATCTCGTCATGCGGCGAAGCGCGGAAATAGTACTTCAGCCCGCGGCGATGCAGGCTGGGCGAGGAATTGTCCGCCGACAGGAACGGGACCTGGTAGCGCTCGCAGATCTGGCTGACCGTGACCGCGACCGCGCTCTGATAGGAGCCGAGCACCGCGCAGACCTTCTCCTGGGTGATCAGTCGCTCGGCTTCGGCGCGTCCCTTTTGCGGGTCGCCCTGGTGGTCGGCGTACACCATGCGGATCTTGGCACCACCGAGACCCGGCAAGCCGACGCCCTTTGCCAGCGGAAGGACGAAATCCTGATCGTTGTTGATGATGTCGATTGCGGTCTCGAACGCCCGCTGCGCATCGACACCGACCTGGGCGCCGGCGCCCGACAGGGGATAGGTCGCGCCGATCACCACCTCGGACGTTTGCGCGCGTGCGGCTAGCGGCAGCAGTGCGGCAGCGGCGGTGGCTCCGAGCAGAACGTCGCGGCGAGTGATCGTCATTGGCTAAGTCCCCTGTTATTCGCGCGTATCGAATGAAACGATTGGCAAACTGCGTAAAGCCCGAAGAAGCAGCAAACGCTGCCTACTAAATCACGGCCATGTTCCTGTTCTTCAGATCCGTCACCAGCATCAAGCCGGGCGAATGGGTGATTGCGAAAGGTAGCTTGGCGGCGTTGATCACCGATTGCGGCGTCACGCCGCAGGCCCAGAACACCGGAATCTCGTCATCGGCAACAGGTACGGGATCACCATAGTCAGGCTTGGCGATATCCTTGATGCCGATCAAATGCGGATGGCCGAGATGCACGGGCGCGCCGTGCACGGCCGGATAGCGCGAGGTGATCTGCACCGCGCGGATCGCATCGGCCGGCTTGAACGGACGCATCGAGACCACCATCGGGCCGGCGAACGGCCCTGCTTCGCCACAGGCGATGTTGGTGCGGTACATCGGAACGCGCACGTTCTCTTCGATATGACGGATCGGCATGCCCTCGTCGAGCAGCGCCTCTTCGAACGAGAACGAGCAGCCGAGCACGAAGGTCACGAGATCGTCGCGCCAATAGCTGGTGACATCGGTAGGCTCGTCCACGACTTCGCCGTCACGCCAGACACGGTAGCGCGGCACGTCGGTGCGGATGTCGAGATCGGCGCCAAGCGCGGGGATATAGGGGCTGCCGACATCAGACATGCCGATGATCGGGCACGGTTTCGGATTGAGCTGGCAGAAGCGGTGGAAGGCGCTGGCGTATTCGGCGGGAAGGATCGCCAGATTGCCCTGGACGAAGCCGGGGGCGACCCCTGCGGTGGATCCGACCTGGCCGCCGCGATAGGCCAGCCGCGCCTGGCGGCTCGGGAGCGTGTCGGGCGTTTCAGTTTGCTGCGCTGCCACCAAAACAGTCATTTCATCGACCTGCCTATGAACTCGACAAGCCTAGCCAACATCAAGCATACTATAAAGTCTAATCGTCCTTTTTAATCGATATCGATAAAATGAATTTATCGATTGGGAAAATCCTTTCAATGCTGGACTTCAGGTCGATCGAAACCTTCCTCTGGGTTGTGAAGCTCGGCAGCTTCCGCGGCGCCGCGGCGCGGCTCAATACCACCCAGCCGGCGATCTCCCAGCGCATCGCCCAGCTCGAACGCGAGATGGGCGTGAAGCTCCTGAACCGCGATCATCGCGTGGCCTCGCCGACCCCGAGCGGCCGGCAGATGATGGTCTACGCCGAGAAGCTGATCGGCTTGCGCGCCGCCATGATGGCCGAGATCGGCGATCGCTCTGCCATGCGCGGCGTGATGCGGCTCGGTGTCGCCGAGACCATCGTGCACACCTGGCTGCCGCGGCTGGTAAAGAGCGTCAACGAGATCTATCCGAACCTGTCGCTGGAGATCGAGGTTGACATCACGCCGAACCTCACCGCGCGATTGCTCGCGCAAGAGATCGAGCTGGCTTTCGTGGTCGGGCCGCTGTCGGCCTCGGGCGTGCACAACCGCATGCTCGCCGACTATCCGATCGGCTTTCTCGCCAGCCCGTCACTCGGGCTTGGCCACGGGCCTGTCACGCTCGCCGATCTCGCGCGGTTTCCGATCATCACCTTCCCGCGCAAGACCAGGCCCTACGAGGTGGTACGCGAGGTGTTCGACCGGCCCGACTTGCCGCCGATCCGTCTTCACGCCTCCGCCTCGCTCGCCACCGTGATCCACATGGCGGTGGAAGGCCTCGGCATCGCCGTGATCCCCGACGCCATCGTCGAGAACGAGCTCGCCGACGGCCGGCTGCAATTGCTCGACACCGACCTTCAGATCGCACCGCTGACATTCACGGCGAGCTGGCTCGCCTCCCCCGACGTCGTCGCAGTGCAGCGCGTCGCCGAGCTTGCATGTCAGATTGCGCAGAGCAGCCTCGCGGTTGACGCGCCCGCGCTGGCGCGTCATTGAAAAAGGCGCCGGACCACCTTTCCCGTCATTCCGGGATGGTGCGCAAGCACCCGACCCGGAATCTCGAGATTCTCGGGTGCGCGAGAGCGCACCAGAGTTCGCCTTCGGCGCCCCGGAATGACAGCGAATAATGGAAGAGACGCATGAGCCGAGCCGCGACCAACCTTCAAATCGATTCCGCCCGCCTTTGGGGCTCCATCCACGAGACCGCGCAATTCGGCGCAACGTCCAAAGGTGGTGTGCGGCGGCTGACGCTCAGCCGCGAAGACAAGCAGGTTCGCGACTGGTTCCGAAAGGCTTGCGAAGACGCCGGGCTTGAGGTTCACACCGATGCGCTCGGCTCGCAATTCGGCCTGCGCAAGGGCCGCGACATGTCGAAGCTGCCCGTCGGCATCGGCTCGCATCTCGACACCCAGCCGACCGGCGGCAAGTATGACGGCATTCTGGGAACGCTCGGCGCGCTCGAGGTGATCCGCACGCTGAACGACGCCGGTATCGAGACCGAAGCGCCGATCTGCATCGTCAACTGGACCAATGAAGAAGGCTCGCGCTTCGCACCGGCAATGATGGCGTCCGCCGCTTACGTCGGCGATTTCACCACCGACGATATCCTGTCGCGCAAGGACATCGACGGCACCACCGTCGGCCAGGCGCTCGACAGCATCGGCTACCGCGGCGACAAGCCGGTCGGCTTCCTGAAACTCGGCTGCTTTGTCGAGCTGCACATCGAGCAGGGACCAATCCTCGAAGCCGAGGGCAAGACCATCGGCGTGGTCGATTCCGGCCAGGGCGTGCTGTGGTACGACGGCAAGATTTCCGGCTTCGAGAGCCATGCGGGATCGACCCCGATGCCGCTGCGGCGCGATGCGCTGGCGACTCTGTCGGAGATCGTGCTGGCAATGGAGGCCATCGCGAAGAAGCACGGACCAAACGCCGTCGGCACCATCGGCGAAGCCGTGATCGCAAAGCCCTCGCGCAACGTCATTCCCGGCGAGATCGCCTTCACCATGGATTGCCGCAGCGCCGATGGCGCGATCATGGATGCGCTCGATCGGGACTTACGCGCCGCCATCGCCGAGATCGCTGCACGCCGCAAAGTCGAGGTCAAGATCGACCTGGTCTGGCGCAAGGCACCGACGCATTTTGATCCGAAGCTGATAGCGGCGGTCGAGAATGCCGCCAAGACGCTCGGCTACTCCTCCCGCCGCATTACCTCCGGTGCCGGCCACGACGCCTGCAACCTCAACACCATCATGCCGGCAGCGATGGTCTTCGTCCCCTGCAAGGACGGCGTCAGCCACAACGAGCTGGAAGACGCCACGCAGCCCGACTGCGCCGCGGGCACCAACGTGCTGATGCACACCGTGCTGGCGGTTGCCGGCGTCGCATCCTGATCGGAGATAGACATGCGCGGAGTTTTCGTCGACGCCAATGAGGCGCTCGCCGTCATCATGGAGCGGCTGGAGAAGCCCGGTGATCCCAAGGTTCGCATCCACAGGGATCCCGACATCAAGCCCGGGCAATATCCTGAGATCCTCGACGGCGCCGAGATCGCGATTGTCGACCACACGGCGCTTCCGACCGAGGTTGCGAAGAAGTGCACGGGGCTGAAGCACGTCGTATTCCTTGGCACCGGCGCACGCAGCTACATGAACCCGGAGGAGCTCGCCGAGCTCGGCATCTCCGTGCATCTGATTAAGGGTTATGGCGACACGGCGGTTGCCGAATCCGCGATCGCACTGATGTGGGCCTCGGCCCGTGTCATCGCGATGATGGACCGCGAGATGCGGGCCGGAAACTGGCTGCGCGAGGACGGCATGCAGCTCACCGGCAAGACGCTCGGCCTGATCGGGTTCGGCGGCATCGCGGCGGAGGTCGCACGGATCGCGTCCGGCAGCGGCATGAAGGTGATCGCCTGGAACCGCTCGCCGAAGAGCCATCCGGGCGTCGAGTTCACCGATCTCGACACGCTGCTGGCGCGGAGCGACGTCGTGTCGCTGCATCTGCTGCTCAACGACGAGACGCGCGGCATGATCACCCGCGAGAAGATCGCCAAGATGAAGCCGGGCGTGGTCTTCATCAACACCGCGCGCGCCGCCATCGTCGACGAGCAGGCCATGATCGATGCTTTGAACTCGGGCCATATCCGGCATGCCGGCTTAGATGTCTTCAACATCGAGCCGCTGCCAGCGAATCATCCGCTGACGAAGATTCCGAACGTGACGCTGTCGGCGCATTCGGCCTTTCGCACACCGGAAGCGAGCGAGAACCTGATCGAGGCGGCGTGGGTCCATTGCCGCCGGATCGTGAATTCGTAGGGTGGGTTAGCCTGCAGATGCGCAGGGCGCATCTGCTAGGCGTAACCCACCTCCTTGGTTTCCTCGGAGACGGAAGTGGTGGGTTACGCTTTCGGTTAACCCACCCTACGCCCCCATCAAATCGTGAAGGGACAAGAGCAACAACAATGGCCGACTATCGCACGATCAAAGCAGAGCCGCTCACCAATGCCATCCGCGCCATCGTCAAGGCCGGCGGCTCCTCGGACCGCGAAGCCGAGCTCGTGTCGACCAACTTGGTCGAAGCCAATCTCAAAGGGCACGATTCGCACGGCGTCGGCATGATCCCGCGCTATGTCCAGAGCGTCGTCAATGGCGGCCTCGCCGTGAACGCGCACGTCAAGATCGTGCTCGACACCGGACCGCTCCTCACCCTCGACGGCCTCACCGGCTACGGCCAGGTGATCGGCCATGAAGCGATGGAGCTCGCGGCCGCGCGCGCCAAGCAGAACGGCGTGTGTCTCGTCGGCCTCTCCAACGCGCACCATATCGGCCGCATCGGCCACTGGGCCGAGCAGTGCATCGACCACGGGCTGGTCTCGATCCACTTCGTCAACGTGATCTCGCGCCCGATCGTGGCGCCCTGGGGCGGCAGCGATGCGCGCCACGGCACCAACCCGTTCTGCGTCGGCATTCCCCGCAGGGGTAAGGAGCCGGTCGTGCTCGACTTCGCCACCAGCCGGATCGCACAGGGCAAGACCCGGGTCGCCCACAACAAGGGCGCCGAGCTCGAGCCCGGCACCATCATCGATCATGACGGCAAGCCGACCGTCAATCCGCGCTACACCGTGATCCCGCCATACGGCGCCATCCTGCCATTCGGCGAACACAAGGGTTCGGGGCTCGCGCTGGTGTGCGAAATCCTTGGCGGTGCGCTCTCCGGCGGACAGGTGGTCAAGGGCCCGTCAGACGGCAAGTACAACGTCATCAACGGCATGCTCTCGATCGTGATCGATCCGGCCAAGCTCGGCACCGCGGAGAATCTTGCACGCGAGGTCGAAAGCTTCGTCGCCTGGCACACCGGCTCGCCTCCCGGCCCCGGTGTCGACAAGGTCAAGATCGCCGGTGAACCCGAACGCGAGACCAAGAAGAAGCGGCTCGCGGAAGGCATTCCGGTCGATCCGACGACCTGGCACGAGATTATCGAGGCCGGAAAGAAGTTCGGGCTGGACCAGGCGGCGATCGAGAAGATCGCGGGCTAGCTACGACCGAAGCAGATGCTCAATCCTAGGGTGGGTTAGTCGTGCAGAGGCGCGAAGCGCATTTGCGCGGCGTAAGCCACCCCTGTTCGTATCCACGGAAACAGAAGAGGTGGGTTACGCCCAACGGACCACGCTTCGCACGGCCGCAGGGGCTAACCCACCCTACGCAATGTTCCCCCGCCCTAATCCACCATATCCGCAACCGCCTTGCCGCAAGCCGTGGTATCGGCATTGCCGCCGAGATCCTTGGTGCGCAGCGTACGTTCTGCCAGCGTGCGCTCGATCGCCTCGACGATCGATTTGCCGGCTTCCTTCTCGCCGAGATGCTCGAACATCATCGCACCGGACCAGATCATGCCGATCGGGTTGGCGATGCCCTGCCCCGCGATGTCGGGCGCCGAGCCGTGCACCGGCTCGAACACCGAGGGGAAATTGCCTTCAGGGTTGATGTTGCCCGACGGCGCGATGCCGATGGTTCCGGTGCAGGCCGGGCCGAGATCGGAGAGGATGTCGCCGAACAGGTTGGAGCCGACCACGACGTCGAACCAATCAGGGTGCAGCACGAAATTCGCGGTGAGAATGTCGATGTGGTACTTGTCCCATTTCACGGACGGATACTTCTTGGCCATCGCCTCCACGCGCTCGTCCCAATAGGGCATGGTGATGGAGATGCCGTTCGACTTGGTCGCCGAGGTCAGATGCTTCTTCGGACGCGACTGGGCGAGCTCGAAGGCGAATTTCAGGATGCGGTCGACGCCGGTGCGGGTCATCACCGTCTGCTGCGTCACGAACTCGCGGTCGGTGTCGGGGAACATGCGGCCGCCGACCGAGGAATATTCGCCCTCGGTGTTCTCGCGCACCACCCAGAAATCGATGTCGCCGGGCTTGCGGCCAGCCAGCGGCGACGGCACGCCGGGCATCAGCCGCACCGGGCGCAAATTCACATATTGGTCGAACTCGCGGCGGAACTTGATCAGCGAGCCCCACAGCGAGACGTGATCCGGAATCTTCGCCGGCCAGCCGACCGCACCGAAATAGATCGCGTCGTGCTTGCCGATCTTCTCCTTCCAGTCGTCAGGCATCATCTGGCCGTGCTTCTCGTAATAGTCGTAAGACGAGAAGTCGAAATGATCGAAATGCAAGGACACGCCGTGCTTTTTGGCCGCTGCCTCCAGAACGCGCAGGCCCTCGGGCATCACTTCCTTGCCGATGCCGTCGCCGGGAATGACCGCGATGCGGTAATGTTTCTTGCTCATCGAGAACGTCCTTGGTTGGTCCGGCAGCCGCCGTCGTTTTGACCGCACTGCAATGGACCAAAGTCGGCAGCAGTGCAACGCTGCACTGCAATGTTGACCGTGGCGCAACCGAGCGCCTACTGATTTCATCCCGTATCCATTCTGCGAGTAGCTCCCATGGATCTGCATCTGCGTGGCAAGCGCGTCCTGATCACAGGCGCGTCCAAGGGCATTGGCGCCGCCGCCGCCGAGGCGTTTGCCGAGGAAGGCGCAAACCTCCTGCTCGCCGCCCGCAGCGGCGATCAGCTCAAGGCGCTGGCCGACCGCCTGCGCTCCGCGCATCAGATCGATGCCGCGACGAGTGTCGTGGATCTGCGCAAGGAAGAGGACGTGGCGCGGCTCGCCAAGGACGCCGCCGATATCGACGTGCTCGTCAATAATGCCGGCGATATCCCCGGCGGCTCGATCGACAAGATCGATGAAGCGACCTGGCGCCACGCCTGGGATTTGAAGGTGTTCGGCTACATCAACCTGACGCGGCAGGTCTATGCGCAGATGAAGGCCAAAGGCGGCGGCGTCATCGTCAACGACATCGGCGCTGCCGGCGAAAAGTTCGACGCCAATTACATCTGCGGCAGCGCCGGCAATGCCGCGCTGATGGCCTTCACCCGGGCGCTCGGAAGCAAGAGCCTTGCCGACAATATCCGAGTGGTCGGCATCAATCCCGGTCCCGTCGGCACCGATCGCCACGTCAGCTTGCTCAAGACCCGCGCAAAACACCAGTTCGGCGATGAGAGCCGCTACAAGGAATTCCAGAAAGGCCTGCCGCTCGGCCGCCCCGCGCATGCGCGCGAGATCGGCGACCTCATGGCGTTCCTGGCATCGGATCGCGCCGGCTATACGTCCGGCGTGATCTATACGGTGGACGGCGGCATCAGCGCCGGCTGGGGTTAGATTTCTCCGTCATTGCGAGCGCAGCGGCTTGTCCGCCGAAGCCTTTGGCGAAGGCGGAAGCAATCCAGAAATGCATCGGCGGCGACAGACTGGATTGCTTCGGTACGCTCGCAAAGACGTACGATAAGCACAGGAGTAAGCACTTGTCTCAAGACCTGATCCGCGAAACCGCGTGCACCGTCGTCGACATCTTGCGCTCCGGCGACGTCTCTCCGCTCGAGCTGCTGGAGGTGCTGGAGAAGCGCGTCAAGGATGTCGACGGCAAGGTGAACGCGTTGCCGATACTGTGCTTCGATCGCGCGCGGACGCACGCGAAGGCGCTGATGCAGAAGCCGGCCGGTGCGCGCGGGCTGCTGGCGGGGCTGCCGGTGCCGATCAAGGACCTGACCGATGTCGCAGGCGTGCTGAACACGCAGGGCTCGCCGATCTTCAAGGACAACATCCCAGCCAAGTCCGACCTCATGGTCGAGAACCTCGAAGCCAATGGCGCGGTGGTCTACGCAAAATCCAACACGCCGGAGTTCGGCGCCGGCGCCAACACCTTCAACGACGTGTTCGGCGCGACGCTCAATCCCTGGGACACGACGAAATCGGCGGCGGGCTCGTCAGGCGGCGCGGCCGTGGCGCTCGCCACCGGCATGGCGTGGCTCGCAGAAGGTTCCGACATGGGCGGCTCCTTGCGCAGCCCGGCGGCTTTCTGCGGCGTTGTCGGCATGCGGCCGAGCATCGGCCGCGTCGCGCATACGCCCAAGTCGGCCATCAACCGCAATCTCGGCGTGGTCGGCCCGATGGCGCGCAACGTCGAGGATCTCGCGCTGCTGTTAGATGCCATGAGCGGCGACTATGCGGAGGATCCGCTCTCGCTGCCGGCACCCACAACCTCGTTCCTGTCGGCGGCGCAGTCGCCCAAAAAGCCGAAACGCATCGCCTATTCGCCCGATCTCGGCATCACACCCGTCGATCCCGAAGTGAAGGCGATCACGCGCAAGGCGGCCGAACGCTTCGCGGAGGCCGGCGCCATCGTCGAGGAGGCGCATCCGGACTGGCGCGAGGCGCATGAATGCTTCCACGTGCTGCGCGCCTTCGATTTCGCCATGACCAAGGCCAATCTGCTGCGCACCAAGCGCGACCTGCTCAAGCCCGAGGTGATCTGGAACATCGAGGAGGGCCTCAAGCTCACGGTCGATCAGCTCGCCCGCGCCGAAGCCCAGCGTGTCGGCATGACCGCGCGCGCGATCGAGTTCTTCAAGACCTACGATCTGCTGCTGACGCCGACCACGATCGTGCCGCCCTTCCCGATCGAGCACCGCTATGTCGCCGAATGCGGCGGCAAGCGGTTCGAGAATTACATCCAGTGGCTCGGCATCGTCTACGCCATCACGCTCGCCTGCTGCCCGTCGCTGTCGCTGCCCTGCGGCTTCACCGCCTCGGGCTTACCGGTGGGTGTCCAGGTCGTCGGCGCACCGCGCGCGGATGCGAAGGTGATCGCCGGCGCGAAGGTGCTGGAGGACATTTTGGGCGTGCGCGGGCAGACGCCGATCGATCCCAGGGTGAAGTAGCCGCTCTCGTGCCCCCGACGCAGCGCAGCGCTCGCGCGCTGCACCTTGTCCGGGACACGAGAAGCCTCACCTTCCCCTCGCCTCCAGGCTGCGGCTGTAGCGCGACATCGCGAAGCAAAAGACGAAATAGATCGCTGCAACGAAAATGTAGACCTCGACCGAAAACTGCTGCCAGGCCGGATCGATGATCGCGGTCTTGGCGGTCGTCAGCAGATCGAAGATGCCGATGATCAGCACCAGGCTGGTGTCCTTGAAGAACGCGATGAAGGTGTTGACCAGCGGCGGGATGACATGGCGGATCGCCTGAGGCAGCACGACCAGGCGATGTTTGCGCCAGTAGGACAGCCCGAGCGCGTCGGCCGCTTCATATTGCCCGCGTGGCACGGCCTGGAGACCGCCGCGGATCACTTCGGCAAGATAGGCCCCTGCGAACAGGATGATCGCGATCTGCGCGCGCAGCAGCTTGTCGATGTTGAACCCCGCGGGCATGAACAGCGGAAACATCACGCTCGCCATGAACAGCAGGCTGACCAGCGGCACGCCGCGGATCAGCTCGACATACAGCACCGAGAGCGAACGGATCGCCGGCAGCTTTGAGCGCCGGCCGAGCGCGACCAGAATGCCGAGCGGGAAGCCGAACGCCAATCCGAACGTCGCCAGGATCAGCGTCACCGGCAAGCCGCCCCAGCGATCCTGCGAGACGAACGACAGTCCGAACAGGCCGCCCCACATCAGCACGCTGATCACCATGAGCGCGCCGATCCAGAGATAGACCAGCTCGCGCCGCC
>NZ_LJYG01000104.1:32105-54429 GCF_001440035.1 Bradyrhizobium manausense
CAGGGCGCGGCGGGTGGAGAGAAAGTACAGCGCGATGAACAGCGCGACCGACAGCGCCGGCCGCCACTGCTCGTCGAAAGGATAGGTCCCGAACAGGATGAAGCGGTACTTTTCAGGAATGATCGCCCAGCAGGCTCCTAAGCCGCGCACGGCCTTGCAGGCGCTGGAATCGTTGGCCGGCGCGAGCCAGACCGCGTTCGCGATGCCCCATTGCACGAAGCTGATCACGCCTTTGGCCAGCACCGCCAGCAGGATGATCGAGAGAATGCCGTTGGCGATCGACGAGAACAGATTGGTGCGCAGCCAGCGCAGCACCGGGTTGCCGATTTGCGGGCGGCGGGCGGCGCGTGGCAGATCCGGCATGTCGGTGATCGCGGTCATGCTCAGCGCTCCGCCAGCGCGATGCGCGCATTGTACCAGTTCATGAAGAAGCTGATGCCAAGACTGATAGTGAGGAACACGGCCATGATCAGCGAGATCACCTCGATCGCCTGGCCGGTCTGGTTCAGCGTGGTGTTGGCCACCGAGACCACGTCCTGATAGCCGATCGCGACCGCGAGCGAGGAGTTCTTGGTCAAATTGAGATATTGGCTCGTCATCGGCGGCACGATCACGCGCAGCGCCTGCGGCAGAATGATCTGCCGCAGCATGAAGCTGCGGCGCAGGCCGAGTGCGCTGGCGGCATCCCACTGCCCGCGCGGCACCGATTGGATGCCGCTGCGCACGATCTCGGCGATGAAGGCCGAGGTGTAGGTGACGAGCGCGATCAGCAGCGCAAAATATTCCGGCGCGAGCGTCAGCCCACCGACGAAGTTGAAGCCCAGCAATTGCGGCCATTCGATCGTCCAGGACACGCCGAGCAGCAGCGACACCGTTGATGGCAGTATGACAATGAGGCCGAGCGCAAAGGGCCAGGCCGGACGCGGCTTGCCGTCGCGCATCTGCTGCGCGACCAGCCATCGCCTGATGACAAGGAACGCGATGAAGCCCAGCACGGCGGTGCCGAGCACCGAGAGCTGCGGCGTCAGAATCGGGATCGCCGGCAGGATCAGGCCGCGATTGGAGAGGAACACACCGTCGACCGGCCGCCACGCCGCGCGTGCGGCCGGCAAACCCTGCATCAGCACGTACCAGAACAGGAGCTGAAGCAGCAGCGGAATGTCGCGCAGGACTTCGACATAGACGGCGGCAAGTCGCGACAGCAGCCAATTCGCCGACAGCCGCGAGATGCCGATCAGCGTGCCCAGGATGGTCGCGAGCACGATGCCGATCACCGCGACACGCAGCGTGTTGGCGACGCCGACGACGAAGGCCCAGAGGTAGCTGTCTCTCGGATTATACGCGAGCAGGCTGTCGGCGATCGGCATGCTGGCCTCGCGGCCGAGAAAGGCAAAGCCGGTGGTGATGCGTCGCGCCGACAGGTTGGTGACCGTGTTGGACCAGAGGAAGACGATGACGGCAACGGCAATGCCGACCACCAGCACCTGCCAGAACAGGCCCCTCAATTCGTTTGGCCCGAGCGCGCCAAGGAAACTGCGGCGCGGCGGCGGCCTGGGATCATCTGAGGTCACAGCACAAAAATCCTTCTCGAAAACAGCGATTTCCGGCGGCGCGCATCAACTGTTGCATCAAAATCTATTCCATGCAACAAATGTTTCATGGTCGTATCAGCGAAATCCTCGCCGTTGAGCGAACTGCGCATTGCGTTGCCATCGCTCCCCCTGCGTTTGCAGGAGGTCGGACGTTTTGTCGCGGCCAACGATTACGACGCCACCACCCGCTCGATGCGTGATCTCGCGGCGGAGGCCGGCGCCGATCCTGCCGCGTTCACGCGTCTTGCCAAGGCGATCGGCTATTCCGGCTGGGACGAATTGCGCGCGGCGCTGACCGAGGCACGGCGGCCGTCCGAGACCTCGCCGTTCTCGGCTCGCGCAAAAGGGCGCCGCCACGGCCCGCATGCCGACGTCACGCTCATCACCGACAAGCTCGAGGCCGAAGCCGCCGGCCTGCCGCGCATCTCCGCTCACGCGATCGCGGACGCGGCCCGCGCGCTGCACGATGCAAACCGAATCTGGATCACCGGTTATCGCAGCTGCCGCAGCGTCGCCGAATTGCTCAACTACGAACTCAGGCTGTTCCGCCCCGAGCAGGTGCAAATCGTCGGCGCCTCCGGCCCCGACGATCTCGATCTCGGCGCGTTCCGTTCCGGCGAGGCCGTGATCGTGATCGGCTTCATGCCCTACACCAATGCCAGCGTCCGCGTCGCACAGGCCGCCTATCACGCCGGCGCAACGCTGATCGCGATCGCCGACAGCCTGGCCGCGCCGATGGCCGAAGGCGCCGATCACGTGCTGCTGTTTGAAGCAGCCTCCTCGCCCGGATTCTTCCCGAGCCTCACCGGCGCGCTCGCGATCGCGCAGTCGCTGGCCGCGGTAACGTTCTCGCTCGGCGGCGCGGCCGCCAAGAAGCGCCTTCAGGATACCGAGGCGCGGCTCGCTGCAGCCTCCACCTATGTCTCGGAGAAAGGTTGACCCATGAGCACCCGAACCAGCCGCGTGCTGCATCGTTCGCTGCGCGAAACGCCGCCCAAGGCGATCGGCGGCGAAGGCGTTTATCTCTTTGCCGAGGACGGGCGGCGCGTGATCGACGCTTCCGGCGGCGCGGCGGTGTCCTGCCTTGGGCATCAGCATCCGCGTGTGATCGCCGCGATGGCGAAGCAGGCCTCGACGCTCGCTTATGCGCACACTGCGTTCTTCTCCTCCGAGCCGGCCGAGGCGCTCGCCGAAAGGCTCGTCGGCGATGAGCCCGGCGGCCTCGCCTACGCCTATTTCGTCAGCGGCGGATCGGAGGCGATCGAGGCCAGCATCAAGCTCGCGCGGCAATATTTCATCGAGCGCGGCGAACCGCAGCGGCAGCATTTCATCGCACGACGCCAGAGCTATCACGGCAATACGCTCGGCGCGCTCGCCGCCGGCGGCAATGCCTGGCGCCGCGCGCCCTACGCACCGCTGCTCTCGGCCGCCTTCAGCCATGTGACACCGGCGTTTGCGTATCACGAGAAGCGCGACGGCGAATCCGACGCGCAATTCGTGGCGCGCCTCGCCGCGGAGCTCGAAGCGGAGTTTCAGCGGCTTGGCCCCAACACGGTCGCCGCGTTCCTCGCCGAGCCCGTCGTCGGCGCCACCGCCGGCGCGGTGACTGCGCCGGACAGTTACTTCCGAGCTGTGCGCGAGATTTGCGATCGGCACGGCGCACTGCTCATTCTCGACGAGGTCATGTGCGGCATGGGCCGCACCGGCACCACGCACGCCTGGCAGCAGGAAGGCGTCGCCCCTGATATCCAGGCGATCGCAAAGGGTCTCGGCGGCGGCTATCAGCCGATCGGTGCGATGCTGGCGAGCAGGGCGATCATCGACACCATCCGCGCCGGATCTGGCGCGTTCCAGCATGGCCACACTTATCTCGCACATCCCCTCGCCTGCGCGGCGGCGCTCGCCGTGCAGGACGTGATCCGCGAGGACAATCTGCTCGAGCAAGTGAAGCAGCGCGGCAAGCAGCTCGAGCAGCGGCTCACCGAGCGCTTCCGCAATCACCGCCATGTCGGCGACATCAGGGGACGCGGCCTGTTCTGGGCGATCGAGCTCGTCGCCGATCGCGCCACGCGCACATCTTTCGATCCGGCGCTCAAGCTGAACCACAAGATCAAGGCGGAAGCGTTCGCCAACGGGCTCGGCTGCTATCCCGGCGGCGGCACCGTGGACGGCGTCCGCGGCGACCATGTGCTGCTGGCGCCACCTTATATCGCGTCTGCAGATGAGATCGACCAGATCGTCGACAAGCTCGGCACGAGCGTCGACAACGTGTTGCGTAGTGTCAATCATTGAGGGGAGAGTAGCATGATGAGGAAAGTGGTTATCGCAGCTTGCGTGCTCGCGGCGACGACGGTGGTCGCCCAGGCGGCGACGCTCGATACGGTCAAGAGCCGCGGCACGCTGGTGTGCGGCGTCAGCGCCGGCTTTGCCGGCTTCTCGGCACCGGATTCTCAGGGCAATTACAAGGGCCTTGACGTCGACTATTGCCGCGCGCTCGCCGCCGGTGTGCTCGGCGATCCCAACAAGGTGCGCTATGTCGCGCTGACCGCACAGAACCGCTTCACGGCGCTGCAGTCCGGCGAGATCGACGTGCTCTACCGCAATTCGACGCAGACGTACCTGCGCGGCGTGACGCTTGGCCTGCGCCAGGGTCCGATCAATTTCTACGACGGCCAGGGCTTTGTCGTGAAGAAGGACCTCGGCGTGAAGGAGATCAAGGATCTCAAGGGCGCCACCGTCTGCGTCGCGCAGGGCACCACGCACGAGGTCACGCTCGGCGATTACGGCCGCGCCAACGGCATCGACTGGAAGCCGCTGGTGTTCGACCGCGTCGACACCATGTACCAGACCTTCTTCGGCGGTCGCTGCGATGCCATGACCCAGGACGCCTCGGCGCTCGCCGGCGCGGTGACGACCGCGGCGCCGAACCCGGCCGACTACGTCGTGCTGCCGCAGACCATCAGCAAGGAGCCGCTCGGCCCCTTCACCCGCAATGGCGACGAGGTCTGGAGCGACATCATCACCTGGCTGCACTACGGCCTGATCGAAGCCGAGGAGCTCGGCGTCACCCAGGCCAATGTCGACGAGATGACGAAGTCGCAGACGCCCGCCATCCAGCGGCTGCTCGGCACCACCGGCGATCTCGGCTCGCGGCTTGGTCTCGACAACAAATGGCTGGTCACGGCGATCAAGGCCACCGGCAATTACGGCGAGATCTACGAGCGCAATGTCGGCAAAGCGAGCCCGCTCAAGCTCGAACGTGGCCTCAACGGCCTCTGGAGCAAGGGCGGCCTGATGTACGCGGTGCCGTTCAAGTAAGGCCGCATGTCCCGGACGCGCTGCGGCGTTCCCGGCGATGCGAAGCATCGTCCGGTACGCCGCTGCGCAGAGCCGGGGACCCAGCAGCTACAATGGGCTCCGGCTCTGCAGCGCAATACTTCGCATTGCGCTGCGTCCGGGGGCACGAGACCTCCCAGGTAGTCACGTTCAATGACGACATCTCCTCGCATCGCCCTGATCCATGCCCTCAAGCACTCCATCGCCCCCATCGAGGCGGCGTTCGCGCAAGCGTGGCCGGAGGCGCGGCTGATGAACCTGCTCGACGACAGCCTGTCGGCGGATCTGGCGCGTGACGGCAAGCTTGGCGACGCCATGACGGGGCGCTTCCTCGCGCTCGGCGATTACGCCGCAGCCACGGGCGCGAACGCGATCCTGTTCACCTGCTCGGCCTTCGGCCCCTGCATCGAAGCGGTCGCGCGCGCACACGCACCGATGCCGGTGCTGAAGCCGAACGAAGCCATGATCGAGCGAGCGGTGACGATGGGCAAGCGCATCGGCTTGCTCTCCACCTTCCCGCCGACGCTGGCCTCGATGCCGCCGGAGTTTCCGGCCTCCGTCCAGATCGTGCCGAAACTCGCCGAGGGCGCGCTGGCCGCACTCGATCGCGGCGACCGCACCACGCATGACCGGCTGATCGTCGAGGCGTCAAAAGACCTGCGCGACTGCGACGTGATCGCACTGGCCCAGTTCAGCATCGCATCATCAGCTCCGCTGGTCGCGGAGGCCACCGGCCGTCCGGTCGTGACGACGCCGGACAGCGCGGTCGAGAAGCTGAAGGGGCTGCTGGAGGCAATGCCTTAAGCGCCCGCCTTCTTGCGTCGCTGCGCGTCCTTGATCGCAACGGCGAGCGCGGCCTTGGTCTCGTTGACGAAATCCTCGACCAGCTCCTCGCGCGTGGCATGTGCGGCCTCGCCGGTGAACAGGCCCTGCGCGGCGAGCATCACCACGCCGTGCAGCGCCGCCCAGATCTTCAGCGCCTGCCGCTCGCGCAAATAGCCGACCGCGGGGGCCTCCAGCGCTTCGATCACGAGCGCAAAAGTCTCCCGCGTGGCCTCGTGCAGCTCGCTGCCCTTGGCCGCGCAAGAGACGGTGCGGGATGCAAACATCAAACGATAGACGCCGTTACGGCGCAGACCGAAGTCGAGCGTCGCCTGCGCCAGCCGTGACAATTTCGATTGCTTCGACGGCTTCGTCATGGCTTCGCGCAACATCGCGCTGAACTGCCGGAAGGCCTCGGCGGTCGCCGCGGCCAGCAACGCCTCGCGATCGGCAAAATGCCGGTAGGGTGCCGGCTGGGAGACGCCGAGCTGCTTTGCCAGGGCCTTGATGCTGATCGCTTCCGCCCCGCCCTGCTCCGCCTCGCGCAACGCGGCCTTGATCAGGGCGTCACGGAGATCGCCATGGTGGTAGGTATTCTCGGGCTTGCGGGCGAGTTGCGATCGCATGTTAGGGGCAAGCCTATAAGTTTGCGCTTGACAGGGGAAGCCTGCCGCGAATGTAATAGCATATAACTTAGAATGAGCGGCAAATGCCGCCGACAATAGATTAAGAGGAACGCGCAGCCCTCGGGCTACGCGCACACGACCGAGGGAGCCGCAATGGCAGAACGACTGAAAGTTCACGTCGATCCCGACAAATGCCAGGGCCATGCACGCTGCAAGGCGCTGGCGCCTGAATTGTTCGAGCTCGACGAATACGGCAACGCCCACGAGGCCGGCGATGGCACAGTTCCGCCAGGGCTCGAAGACAAGGCCTGGCTTGCCAAATCCAACTGCCCGGAAATCGCGATCGATGTGATCGAGGAGTAGCGCGGCGCCTGCCCGCGCGCGCCTTCAGCGAACACGAGCCTCAAGGGATTCTTCCGATGTCCGATGTCAGCCAGCCCGTCGCCCATCCGCCCGTGACCGACTGGGTCAACGATTTCGACCACACCGATCCGCAATGGACGGACGACCCGTTTCCGATCTGGGAGGAGTTGCGCGCCGCGAGTCCGATCGTGCACACCGAGCGCTTCCTCGGTTGCTACATGCCGACGACCTACGAGGCGGTGCGCGCGATCGCCAACGACACCGAGCATTTCTCCTCGCGCCGAATCATCGTTCGCGACGTCCGGCCCGAGGTCGCGAGGAACGCGGCCCCGCCGATCACGTCGGACCCGCCCGTGCACAAGCCGGCCAAGCAATTGCTGCTGCCGCCCTTCACGCCGGATGCGATGAAGAAGCTGGAACCGCGGATGCGGGCGATCTGCAACGAGCTGATCGACGGGTTCATTGCCGACGGCAAGGTCGACGCCGCCGCGCGCTACAGCAAATACATCCCGGTGCGGGCCATCGCCCACATGCTCGGCATTCCCGAAAGCGACAGCGATCTCTTCATCAACTGGATCCACATGATCCTGGAGCTCGGCATCAGGGACGAGACCAAGCTGATGCAGGCCGTGCAGGAGATGAGCGAGTATTTCAGGGGGCATATCGAGGCGCGCCGGTCGAAGCCGACCGACGACCTGATCTCCTATCTGATGAACGCCAAGGACAAGGAGGGCCAGCCGCTGGAAGAGTCGCACGTGCTGGGCTCGCTGCGGCTGCTCCTGATCGCGGGCATCGACACCACCTGGAGCGCGATCGGCTCCTCATTGTGGCATCTCGCCCGGACGCCTGTAGATCGCGCGCGGCTGATCGCCGAGCCAGGTCTGATGCCCACCGCCGTGGAGGAGCTGCTGCGCGCCTATTCGCCTGTCACGATGGCCCGCGAGGTGGTCAAGGACACCACGGTCTCGGGCTGTCCGGTCAAGGCGGGCAACATGGTGCTGCTGTCCTTCCCGGCCGCCAACCGGGACCCAAAAATGTTTCCGGACGCCGACAAGGTCGTGATCGATCGCCGGGAGAACCGCCATGCCGCCTTCGGCCTCGGCATCCACCGCTGCGTCGGTTCCAATCTGGCGCGAATGGAGATGCAGGTTGCGCTGGAGGAATGGCTGAAGCGAATTCCGGACTTCGCCCTCGATCCCGCCGGCACCGTGACCTGGTCGCAGGGCACGGTGCGGGGACCTCGCCAGTTGCCATTTCTGCTGGGAAAGGCGATGTAGGCACCCAGACAACAGACTTCTGGGAGGCCGGACGTGACAGAGCAAGCAATCGAACCGGCCTCTGACCATTTCGACATCGCCGACGCCGAGCGGCGAATCAAGGCGATCTTCATCGGCTCCGTCGGCAATCTCGTCGAGTGGTACGACTTCTACGCCTATACGGCCTTCGCGCTGTATTTCGCCCCGGCCTTCTTTCCCGGCAACGATCCCGTGGTGCAGCAATTCAATGCCGCCGTGATCTTCGCGGCGACCTTCCTGATGCGCCCGCTGGGTGGCTGGCTGTTCGGCTACATCGCCGACCATTTCGGCCGCCGCATTTCGTTGACGCTATCAGTCGTGTTCATGTGCTTCGGCTCGCTGATCATCGCGCTGACACCGACCTACGCGACGATCGGCTTCGCCGCGCCGGTCATCCTGGCGCTCGCCCGGGTCATCGAGGGGCTGAGCTTAGGTGGCGAATACGGCGCCAGCGCCACTTATTTGAGCGAGGTCGCCGATCCCAGGCACCGCGGCTTCTATTCCAGCTTCCAGTACGTCACCCTGATCGGCGGCCAGCTGACCGCGATCATCGTGCTGCTGCTCCTGCAAAAGGTCTTCCTGACGCCCGATCAGCTGAAGGCCTGGGGCTGGCGCATTCCGTTCGCGATCGGCGCGGCGCTCGCGATCGTTGCCGCGGTGATGCGGCGCAATCTGCACGAAACCGAAGCCTTCGAGGAAGCCAAGAGGGTGGTGAAGCCATCAGGCTCGATCACCAATCTGCTGCGCTATCCGCGCGAGCTGCTGCTGGTGGTCGGCCTCACCGCCGGCGGCACCGCCGCGTTCTACACCTTCACCACCTACATGCAGACCTTCGTCAAGCTCTCGGTCGGGCTGACCGAGGACCAGACCACCTTCGTGATCTTCGGCACGCTGGTTTTCGCGACCATCCTCCAGCCGATCTACGGCGCGATCTCCGACAAGATCGGCCGCAAACCGCTTTTGATCTTCTTCGGCGTCGCCGGCACCCTCGCGACCGTGCCGCTGCTGATGACGCTGAAGGAGACCAAATCGCCCTTCATGGCGTTCATCCTGATCAGCTGCGCCTGGCTGTTCGTCGCCGGCTACACCTCGATCAACGCGGTGGTGAAGGCCGAGCTGTTTCCAACCACTGTCCGCGCGCTCGGCGTCGGACTGCCCTACGCCATCACCGTCTCCATCTTCGGCGGCACGGCGCCGGCGATCGCACTCTATTTCAAGACCATCGGGCACGAGCAATGGTTTTACTACTATCTCGCCGGCATCATCTTCCTGTCGCTGATCATCTATTCCACCATGCGCGACACCAAGCGCGAATCCGCGATGCATCGCCACGAGTAGCTGACTTCGAGTAGACCATGGCCGACGAAACGCCATCCGACAGCAAGCTGACCCGCACCAAGGAGAAATGGGCGCGCGAAGGCCGCTTCCTTACCGGCAAGGTCACGCGCCCTGAAGACCAGCGGTTGCCGCCCGGCCAGCATCTGACAAAGGACTGGCCGGTGCTCGATCTCGGTGTCGTGCCGCCGGTGTCGCGCGAGCGCTGGCGGCTGGACGTCTACGGCGCGATCGATAATCCCATATTCTGGACCTACGCGGAGTTCGCTGCGCAGAAGCAGGAGCAGTTCACCTCCGACATCCATTGCGTCACGACCTGGTCGCGCTACGACAATCAGTGGGAAGGCCTGGCCACGCGTGAGCTGCTCGCGGTCTGCCAGCCGCGCGAGAATGCGCGCTTCGTCGTGTTGCATTCCTATGACGGCTACACCACCAACCTCGCGTTGGAAGACTTTGCCGCCGAGGATGCGCTGCTGGCCCATAGCTGGTCGGGCCAGCCGCTGTCGGACGAGCATGGCGGCCCTGTCAGGCTCGTCGTGCCGCATCTGTATTTCTGGAAGAGCGCCAAATGGCTGCAAGCCATCGAATTCGTGACTGAGGATGCGCCGGGCTTTTGGGAAGTCCGCGGCTATCATAATCGCGGCGATCCCTGGGCCGAGCAGCGCTATTCAGGGGACTAGCCTCAAGCAAACAAGGGGGAGCCCATGCAGACCGAACGCTTCCAGTTCACCGGTGAAGGCGGTCATCAGCTCGCGGCGGCGCTCGAACTGCCGGACGGCGAGCCCGCAGCCTACGCACTGTTCGCGCACTGCTTCACCTGCGGCAAGGACACGCTCGCTGCAAAACGCATCTCGGTTGCGCTCGCCGCCAAGGGCATCGCGGTCCTGCGCTTCGACTTCACCGGCCTCGGCTCCAGCGAAGGCGATTTTGCCAATTCGACCTTCACCTCGAACGTCGCCGATCTCGTGCGCGCGGCCGATCATCTCCGCAGGTCCCGCAAGGCGCCGTCGATCCTGATCGGCCATAGCCTGGGCGGCGCCGCGATCCTGGCGGCCGCCGGCAAGATACCTGAGGCAACAGCCGTCGTCACCATCGCAGCACCGTCCGACCCGGCTCATGTCACCGGCCTGTTCGGGGAACATGTGGATGCGATCCGCGCGCAGGGTGAAGTCGAGGTCTCGCTTGCCGGACGCCCGTTCCGGATCAAGCGCGAATTCCTCGACGACATCGTCGAGCACGAGCTGATGAAGGACATCACCGGCCTGCACAAGGCACTGCTGGTGATGCACTCGCCCGTTGACGACACCGTCGGCATCGAAAATGCGACCAAGATCTTCGTTGCAGCCAGGCATCCCAAGAGCTTCGTCTCGCTCGACCACGCCGATCATCTGCTGACCAGGCCGGCCGATGCGCTCTATGCGGCCGACGTGATCGCCGCCTGGGCCAGCCGCTACATCGACACGGCAAAGACCGCAAAAGCGATCGATCTCCCCGAGGAACCACGCAAGGTCGTGGTCCAGGAAACCCGCAAGAGCAAGTTCGACCAGCTCATCACCGTCGGGCCGCATCATCTCGTGGCGGACGAGCNAAGCGGCTGGCGGCGAGGATGCCGGCCCCGGCCCCTATGATTTCCTGCTGGCGGGCTTAGGCGCCTGCACCTCCATGACCATGCGCCTTTATGCCGACCGCAAATCGTTGCCGCTCGACCGCGTCACCGTCACGCTGAAGCACTCGAAGATCTACGCCAGGGACTGCGCGGAATGCGAGACGCGCGACGGCATGCTCGACCAGATCGAGCGCGAGATCGCGATGGACGGCGCGCTCGATGCCGAGCAGCGCAAGAAGCTGATGGAGATCGCCGACAAGTGCCCGGTGCACCGAACGCTGACCTCGGAGATCCGTATCGTGACCAAGGCCGTGGATTAGAAGCATGCCGCCATCGTTCGCACCGCCGCGCTGATCTCGCTCTCGCGCCAGGCCGCAAAGCCGAGCAGCAGGCCATGATCGCGCGGCTTGCCCAGCGCCAGGCTGGATAGTGCGCGCGCTTCAACGCCGGCGTCGACCAAGCGCTTCACCACCGCCTGATCGGCGCGCCCTCGTTTCAGGCGAGCGACCAGCTGGATGCCGCCCTGGGGCACCTCGACCGTCAGCGCCTCGCCGAGATGGCGCTGCAGCCCGTCGACGAGATGATCGCGCCTGAGATGGTACAGCCGGCGCATCCGGCGCAGATGTGCCAGGAAATGCCCGTCAGTGATGAACTCGGCGAGCGCCTCCTGGATGTGGCTGGATGCGATCAGGCCGATATGCCGCTGCGCAATCTCGAATGTGCTGACCAGCGCCGGAGGCACGACGAGATAGCCGAGCCGGATATCCGACGTCATCGCCTTCGAGAAGGTGCCGACATAGAACACGCGACCATGGGCATCGAGCCCTTGCAGGGACGGCACCGGGCGGCTGTCATAGTGGAATTCGCCATCGTAGTCGTCCTCGACGATCCAGGTCCTGCCGGGCCTGCTTGACCCGAGAAACGCGGTGCGGCGGGCCAGCGACATCAACCGCCCGGTCGGATGCTGATGCGACGGCGTCGTGAAGATGAGTTTCGGCGCGGCCATCCCAGGCATCTGCTGCATGCCCTGCCGATCCAGCCCGATGCCGGTGACGCGCGCACCAGACGCACGAAAGGCGACGGCCGCGCCGGGATAGCCGGGATCTTCGACAAGGACCTCATCGCCCGGCGTGATGAGCACGGCCGCAATCAAGGTCAGGGCGGCCTGCGCGCTCGGCAGGATCACGATCTGGTCCACGGCTGCGCGAACGCCCCTGCTGGCCGCGAGGTAATGCGCCAGCGCCTCGCGCAGCCGCGCGCGGTTGACGGGACCAAGCTCACGCCTGGCGGCACGCACGGCGCTGCGGCGCAGGCACCGCGCCCAGACCTCGTTCGGAAACTCCCGGAAATCGCCATGTCCCGGACGCAGCGGCTTGAGGGGCGCCTGATAGGACATCGGCCAGTCGGTCTGCTTCAGCTTCGAAGCCCAGGGTGAAAGCCGAGGCGTGGCGGGACGGGCCTTCGATGTGGCAACGCCCGTGCCTTCGATCGGTTCGCCGCCGTCGAAGGTCACCACAGGACGACGTCCATGCGATGCGGCGAGATATCCCTCGGCGGCAAGCTGCTCGAACGCATAGGTGACGGTGTTGCGTGAGACACCGAGATCGCCGGCGAGCCTGCGGCTGGACGGCAGCGCGCAGCCCTTGGCGATGCGGCCGGCCGCGATCAGGCCGCGAAGCTGCCCCGTCAGTTGCGCCACCAGCCCCTGCTCGCCGGCGCGGTTCAGGTCGATCAGGCCGGAGATCATGCTGTCCGAAACTGGCACTTTATTCCTTCCGAATCTGGCACTTTTTCAGGTGCCAGTCCGGATGCTATCCACCGCACCGGACTGCTTCAAGGACCTTGCGATGAACTCTTCCTTGTCTCCCCGCGGCGCCATCGGCCTGTTCCTGATCGTCGTGCTGGCCTGGGGCGTGAACTGGTCGATGACCAAGCAGATCGTGCAGTTCCTTCCGCCACTATGGACGTCGGCGATCCGGAGCTGGATCGCGCTGGCCGGCTTGTTCGTGATCCTTAAGGCGAGCGACAATCTGGTGATCCCGGAGCGGCGCGACATTCCTGTCATCCTCAGCGTGGCGCTGCTGCACATGACGATATTCTCTGTCCTGGTCGCCGCCGGTGTGCGCTTCCTGCCCGCGAGCAAGGCGATCGTGCTCGGCTACACCACGCCGCTGTGGGTCGCGATATCAGCACCCATGCTCGGCAAGGATACGCTGACCGCACCCAAGCTTGCCGGCGCCTTGTTCGGCCTGGTCGGCCTTGCCGTCATCCTGAATCCCGCCTCGATCGACTGGAGCAATCGCAACGTCCTGCTCGGCGCCGGCATGGTGATTCTCGCCGCGATCTCCTGGGCCGCGAACATCATCTATCTCCGGGCGCATCGCTGGATCGGCTCTCCGCTCCAGCTGCTGATCTGGCAGGTGCTGGTTGCGACCATCGTGCTCACGGCATTGGCCGTCATCACCGATGGCCTGCCGCATGCGGCATGGTCATGGCAGCTGGTGCTGCTGCTGCTGTATTCCGGCCTGATCGGGACGGCGCTGGCCTATTGGGCGATGTCGATGGTCAACAGGAGCATCTCGGCGCTGACGACGGCGCTCGGCACCACGGGGACGCCGCTCGTCGGCATCGCCAGCGCGGCGATCCNGAGCCGATCGACATCAGCCTCGTCATCGCAGCCGCGCTGATCGTGACCGGCATCGGCCTTGCAACCTTGGGCGATCGGATGTTGCGCCGTCAGGCGACTGCGAGCGGCTGAACGCGCAGGGCTCCGCGCAGGCCCGCCGCCGTGCCGAGCACGATGCCGGCGACTGCGATGAACGAGCCGACCGCAAGCGTCGAGATACCGGTGAGTCCCTGCCCGATCGAGCAGCCGAACGCCATCACGCCGCCGATCCCCATCAGCGCGGCGCCGGTGCCTGAGCGCAGCATGTGACGCGGCGAGGAATAGCCTTCGAGCTTGAAGCGACCGGTGGCGAGCGAGGTGAGCAGGCTGCCCGCGAAGACCCCGCCCACGGTCGCAATGCCGAAGTTCGGCGTCAGCCCGGTCGAGAGCATCGCATATTGCAGACTATCGGCGATCGGGGCGATGAAGGTGAGCGAAGTCACCGGCACCGGATTGAAGTCGTCCGCACCGAGATAGCCGGTGACGTACCAGCCACCGGCAACGAGAAGGCCCACGATGACGCCTGCCGCGACCTGGCCCGGCGAGCGGCGAAACGCCGGATGAGCGAAGGCGAACAGGATCAGCGCAACGACGATCACAGCCGCGGCCAGCGCGCGCGCAACCACGCCAGTGACACCGAGCGTCGCGAGTACCGACGGCAGCGAATTCGCACCAACTGTGATCTGCGAGGCCTGGACCAGCGCAATGCGCGCGGGCGCGATCAGGCCCTTGAGCGTCATCTGCGCGGCGATGGCGAGCACGATCACCACGACGAAGGAGCGGAGATTGCCGCGGCCGAGCAGCACCAGCGCGCGCGAACCACAGCCGTTCGACAGTACCATGCCGTAGCCGAACAGCAGGCCGCCAAGGAACAGCACCGGCACCGAAAAGGTCGGTTGCAGATAGATCGATTTGCCGAGATCGACCATGCCGCGGCCGGCGAGGAGCTGGCTCGCGGCAATCGCGACTGCGATCGCCAGCGCGTAAGTTCGCACCAGCCGCCCATCCCCCTCCGCCAGCCATCCGCGCATGCTGCTCATCAGGCAGAAGCCGCTGAGCAGGCCGACGCAGCCATAGACAAGGCCGATGACGAGGCCGGCGAGGATGACGAGTTGGGTGGACTCCATGATTACGGCTTCAGGATCACGCGATCGCGCGACGAGCCGG
The DNA here is from genome assembly GCF_001440035.1 of Bradyrhizobium manausense. Taxonomy (GTDB): domain Bacteria; phylum Pseudomonadota; class Alphaproteobacteria; order Rhizobiales; family Xanthobacteraceae; genus Bradyrhizobium; species Bradyrhizobium manausense. The sequence goes on from NZ_LJYG01000104.1 coordinate 46,913, forward strand.
CCACGGCGACATAGGCCTCCTTCGCACGCTCAAGCGGATAGATCGCATTCGCCTTGATCGGGAACGGCTTCAAATGCCCGCTCGCGAAGCCCGATTCCAGATCGCGCAGCACCGCGCCGGTCGCAGCCGAGGACAGGCCGAGCGTGTCGATGCCGACATAGGTGTGCTGGCCGCGATAGAATTCCAGAATGTTGAACTGCACGATGCGGTCAATCGCGGCGATCAGGATCTGGCGACCGCGCAGGCCGAGCGACTTGTGCGCGGCCTGGAAATAGGGATCGCCGACCGTGTTGAAGACGATGTCGGCGCCCTTGCCGCCGGTCAGCTCGCGCACGCGCGTGGCGACATCGGTTGTGGAAGCGTCGATCACCTCGATCGGCGCATTGCTGTGGCCCTCATAGGCCTCCGCCTTGCGCACCACGCCGATGACGCGCGCACCCTGCCAGGTCGCGATCTGCACCGCTGATTGCCCGACCTTGCCGTTGACGCCGAACACCAGCACGGTCTCGCCCGGTTTCGGAACGCCGGCGCGGCGAAAGCCCTCCATCGCGGTGACGAAGGGCACGCCGATGCCGGCGGCCTCCTCCCATGACACCGTGTTCGGCTTCTCCACCACGGCGTCGGCTTCGACGACGAGATGGTTCGCATGCGTGCCGTCGCGGCGGATGCCGAGATCGCCGGAGGAGCCGAACACCTCGTTGCCGACCGTGCCGGCCGGACCGTCGATCACCACGCCGGCGTAGTCGCGGCCCGGCGTGCGCGGGAACACGGCGTAAGGCATCAGCCCGGTCGCAGCCTTGACGTCGGATGTATTGACGGCGGCGGCCTTTACCTCGATCAGCAGATCGTTCGGACCACGCGCGAGCGTGCGACGCTCGACATCAGGGGCAAGCGCAGCAGCGTTTTCGGCCTTGCTGTTGAGGCGAACGCAACGTGCTTCGATGGTCATGGTATCGGCTGGCGACATGGGAAGGGCCCGCGATTTCTCGCCGGCCTTGTCGCCTCTGGGGGCGGTCAAGTCAATCCGTCAACTCAGTCCTTGATCAATCCTTGATCAATCCTTGATCAATCCTTGGGCCGCTTGTCGTAGAGCCGCTTGGCTTTGCCGAGCGAGCGCTCCAGCGTGGCTGGCGCGACCACCTGGACCCTGGAGCTGACGCCGATCGTGTTCTTGATGTGGGTCGAGATCCGGTCGGCATGGTCGACGAGGCCGCGGCCATCCCAGCTCTCGGGCCGGGCCTCGGCGATGATGGTCAGCTCGTCCATGCGGCCTTCGCGGGTCAGCTCCAGGATGAAGTGGCCGCCGCACCAATCGGTCGCGAGCAGCACCTCCTCGATCTGGGTCGGGAACAAATTGACGCCGCGCAGGATGATCATGTCGTCGGAGCGGCCCGTCACCTTCTCCATGCGCCGCATGCCCGGCCGCGCGGTGCCCGGCAGCAGCCGGGTCAGGTCGCGGGTGCGATAGCGGATCACGGGGAACGCTTCCTTGGTCAGCGAGGTGAACACCAGCTCGCCCTTCTCGCCATCAGGCAGCACCGCGCCGGTCTCGGGGTCGATCACTTCGGGGTAGAAATGGTCTTCCCAGATGTGCAACCCGTCCTTGGTCTCGATGCACTCCTGCGCAACACCGGGGCCGATCACCTCGGAGAGGCCGTAGATGTCGGTCGCGTCCATATCGAAGGCGTCCTCGATCTCGCCGCGCATCGCATTGGTCCAGGGCTCGGCGCCGAAGATGCCGATCTTGAGCGAGCATTGGCGCGGATCGAGCTTCTGCCGCTTGAACTCGTCCAGGATCGCCAGCATGTAGCTCGGCGTCACCGTGATGATGTCGGGCCTGAAATCATTGATGAGCTGCACCTGCCGCTCGGTCATGCCACCGGAGATCGGAACCACCGTGCAGCCGAGCCTCTCGGCACCGTAATGCACACCGAGCCCGCCGGTGAACAGGCCATAGCCATAGGCATTGTGGATGATCATGCCGGTGCGGCCGCCGGCGGCGCGGATCGAGCGTGCCATGACGTCCGACCAGGTGTCGATGTCGCGCCGGGTATAACCGACGACGATCGGCTTGCCCGTCGTGCCCGAAGAGGCATGCACGCGCACCAGCTTTTCGCGAGGCACCGCAAACATGTTGAAGGGATAATTGTCGCGGAGGTCCGTCTTCACCGTGAACGGAAATTTCGCGAGATCGGACAGCTCGCGAAAGTCCGAGGGATGCACGCCGGCCTTGTCGAAGGCCTTGCGATAATGTGCGACGTTGTCATAGGCGTGCTTCAGCGACCAGGCCAGCCGCTGCGTCTGCAGTGCCATGATCTCATCGCGTGAGGCGCGCTCATGCGCGTCCATCTCGGCCTTATGGACGTGGCCGCCTTCCTTCAGCTTCGTCGAAGCCATTCTCGTTTCCCCACATATGTGTTGTTCTCTTTATTGATCTTGCCTCGGCAGCCACGTGCCCGGAACGACACGCGAATGCCCACGGAATTCAGCAATGACGGTGTCGCCCGCGGTGACACGCACATCATAGATGCCGGAGCGGCCGCCGCGGCTCACCTCGCGCGCCGTCGCAACAAGGCGGTCGCCGAGCCTGCCGGGCTTGAGAAAGGTGATCTGCCCCTGCGCCGCGACGACGCGCTCATTGTGCGAGTTGCAGGCAAAGGCGAAGGCGGAATCGGCGAGCGTGAAGATGAAGCCGCCATGGGCGATGCGCTGGCCGTTGACCATGTCCGGACGCACAATCATGGCCAGCGTCGCGAAGCCGGGGCCGATCTCGACGATCTCCATGCCGAGGCCCTTGGAGGCATCGTCCTCGGCCCACATCGCATCGGCACAGGCGCGGGCGATATCCTCAGGCGACAGGGCGGCTTTGACGTTCACGCGCTTCTCCCGGTGAAATGCTTGCTCATGATGTTCTGCCTGATGGCCAAGACTGTCAAACGTGGTCGTAGTCGACCACCACGCGCTCCGACGATGGCTTGGCCTGGCAGGTGAGAACAAACCCGGCCTTGAGCTCCCAGGGCTCCAGCGAATAATTGATGTCCATGGGCGCCTCGCCCTCGACCAGCTTGGCGCGGCAGGTCGAGCACATGCCGCCCTTGCAGGCAAAGGGCAGATCGACGCCGGCGCGCAGCGCGGCATCGAGGATGGCCTCGTCCTCGGCGACCGGCACGTCGCGGCGCTTGCCGTCGATGATCAGCGATGCGACCGCCTTCGGCGGCGCATCTGAAACGACGACTTTCCTCGGCCGCGGCTTGCCGCCGAACTCCGAGACGAAACGCTCGACATGGATGCGCTCCTCCGCAATGCCGAGATCGCGGCATGTGGCCTCGATCTCCTCGCTCATGCCCAGGGGACCGCAGATAAAGACGTGGTCGACACTGTCGGCTGGCACCAGCGAGCGCAGCAGCACCCGCACCTTGCCGCCGTCGAGCCGGCCATGCAGAATCGGGATGTCCTGCTCCTCACCGGAGATGACGTGGAAGATCGAGAGGCGATCGATGAAACGGTCCTTCAGCTCCTCGAGCGCCTCCAGGAACATGATGTTGTCGGTCGTGCGGTTGCCGTAGAACAGGAAGAAGCGACTGTCCGGCTCGCGCGCCAGCACGCCCTTGACGATCGACAGGATCGGCGTGATGCCGGAGCCCGCGGCAAAGCCGACATGGATGCGTCCGGCCTCGGCCGGAGGGATCACACCAAAGCGCCCGGTCGGCGTCATCACGTCGAGCTCGTCGCCGCGTTTCAGCTCCTCCGCGGCCCAGCTCGAAAACGCGCCGCCGTCCACCTTCTTCACGGCAATGCGGATCTCGCCGTCGTCAGGGCCGGAGCAGATCGAATAGGAGCGGCGCACCTCCTCGCCGTCCAGCGTGGTGCGCAGCGTGAGATACTGGCCGGGGCTGAAAGCATAGTCGTCGGCGAGCTCGCGCGGGATGGCGAAGGTGATCGAGACGGCGTCCGACGCCTCGCGGCGGAGGTCGTTGACGGCCAGGCGGTGAAAGCGCGGTGCGGCTGCGGACATCTTGGATACCCTAGATTTGGGCCACAGCCGTCATTGCGAGCCACCGGGTCCGCGCAAAGCGCGGCCCGACGACAGGCTCCGCGAAGCAATCCAGAATCCCTCCGCGGAGACAGTCTGGATTGCTTCGCTGCGCTCGCAATGACGATCGGATGGGCATCGTGCGCCTCAATGACACTTGAAATAATCGAAGGGTTCGCGGCAGGCCTTGCAGCGCCAGAGCGCCTTGCAGGAGGTCGAGCCGAATTCGGACAGCAGCTCGGTCTTGTCGGAGCCGCATTGCGGGCACTCGACGGCTTGCTCGCCGAACAGCGCGCGGCGTGAGCTTGAGGCTTGCGGTGGCGCGATGCCGTAGGCACGCAGCTTGCGGCGCCCCTCCTCGCTCATCCAGTCGGTGGTCCAGGCCGGCGACAGCACCGTGCGCACCGTCGGGCGGTGGAAGCCGGCGCGCTCCAGCGCGATCTCGATTTCCAGCGCGATCATGTTCATCGCCGGGCAGCCCGAATAGGTCGGGGTGATCGCGACCTCGACGCGGTCGCCGTCGACGGAGACATCACGGAGCACACCGAGATCGGCGATGGTCAACACCGGAATCTCGGGATCGACCACGCTCGCCGCGGCGTCCCAGGCGCGCTTGCGCAGCTCGCTGTCGCGCTCGAGCACCGTCACCATGTCAGCCCCGGGAAGGTTCGCTGCATGGATTGCAGCTCGGACAGGAGGTGGCCGAGATGCTCGCTGTGCCGGCCGTAACGGCCGCCCTGCTGCATCCAGTCGTTCTGCGGCAGTACAAGCGTTGCCTCGCTGACGACGTCGGACAGCGTCGTCAGCCAGTGGCCGCGCAGGGTGCCGGGATCGATCGCGATACCGGCGTGGATCAGCGCGCGTTCGCCGTCGTCGACGGCGAACATCTCGCCGGTGAAGGCCCAGAGGTGATCGATCGCGGCTTGCGCGCGTGCGTGACTTTCGTCCGTGCCATCGCCGAGCCGGACGATCCATTCCGACGCGTGGCGCAGATGATAGGCGCTTTCCTTTTCCGACTTCGCGGCGACAGCCGCGAGCGTCGCATCGCGCGAAGCCATCATCGCACGCCAATAGATATCGGCGAAGGCGGAATAGAAGAACTGCCGCACCAGGGTCTGGGCGAAGTCGCCGTTGGGCTGCTCAACCAGCAGCAGATTGCGGTACTGCCTGACATCCCGCAGATAGGCGAGCTTGTCCTCGTCGTTATCCCTGCCCTCGACCTTGGCGGCATAGGTGTAGAGCTCGCGTGCCTGACCGATCAGGTCGAGCGCAATGTTGGATAGCGCCATGTCCTCTTCCAGCATCGGCGCATGCCCGCACCATTCCGACAGCCGATGGCCAAGGATCAGCGCATCGTCGGCGCGCCGCAGCGCGTAGAGCACCAACGGCGTTTCGGAGACCTGGATGTTGGCGGAAGACATCACATCACCCCCATCACATGTGTCCCACTTCCTCGGGCACCTCGTAGAAGGTCGGATGCCGGTAGATTTTCGATTCCGCCGGCTCGAACATCATGCCCTTCTCGGCGGGATCGCTGGCGGTGATCGCGGTCGACGGCACCACCCAGATCGAGAGGCCCTCGCCGCGGCGGGTGTAGATGTCGCGAGCGGCCTGCAGCGCCATGGTGGCGTCGCTCGCATGCAGCGAGCCGACATGCTTGTGCGCAAGCCCGTTGCGGCTGCGAATGAAGACTTCCCACAGCGGAGTGTTCGGCGTGGCCATCCTGATCTCCCTATTCCGCGGCTTGCGCGGTCTGACGCCGGGCGCGCTTGGCGGCATAGGCGGTAGCCGCTTCGCGCACCCAGGCGCCCTCGTCATGCGCCTTTCGGCGCGCGGCCATGCGGTCGCGGTTGCACGGGCCGTTGCCGGCAAGCACCTGCTTGAACTCGGTCCAGTCGATCTCGCTGTAGCGCCAATGGCCATCCGCGTCCTGGGTCATGCCGGGATCTGGAATGGTGAGGCCGAGATATTGCGCCTGCGGCACGGTGGCATCGACGAATTTCTGGCGCAGCTCGTCATTGGAAAAGCGCTTGATCTTCCACTTCGTCGAAGTGTCGCTGTGCTGGCTCGTCGCATCAGGCGGGCCAAACATCATCAGCACCGGCCACCACCAGCGGTCCAGCGCATCCTGCGCCATCGCCTTCTGCTCGTCCGAGCCGCGGCAGAGCGTCAGCATGATCTCGTAGCCCTGGCGCTGGTGGAACGACTCCTCCTTGCAGACGCGGATCATCGCGCGCGCATAGGGGCCGTAGGAGCAGCGGCATAGCGGAATCTGGTTCATGATCGCGGCGCCGTCGACCAGCCAGCCGATGGTGCCGATGTCGGCCCAGGTCAGCGTCGGATAATTGAAGATCGAGGAATATTTTGCTTTCCCGGCGAGCATGGCGTCGACCAGCTCTTCGCGGGAGCTGCCGAGCGTCTCTGCCGCAGCGTAAAGATAGAGCCCGTGGCCGCACTCGTCCTGCACCTTGGCGAGCAGCGCGGCCTTGCGGCGCAAGGTCGGCGCGCGCGTGATCCAGTTGCCTTCGGGCAGCATGCCGACGATTTCCGAATGGGCGTGCTGGGAGATCTGGCGGGTCAGCGTCTTGCGGTAGGCCGCCGGCATCCAGTCATTCGGCTCGATGCGCTCCTCGGCATCGATACGGGCCTGGAACTGCGCAGCCTTAGCCGCATCCTTGGCCGCATCCTCAAGACCGCGATCGTCGGTCTCGGCCGTGTTCAGCGCCTGGGTATACATGCGCGTCCTCCCGTTTTGTTGGGAGGCAATATATAACAGAAATTACTTCATGCAAGATATTTCTGTAACATATAGATTAGCCGCCAAACCTACGCTCCAGCAGCTTCCGCGCCGGCGGCAGCGGTCCCTTTTCATTGGTTCCGTGGCCATCAAGCCATTGTTCGGACGGAGCAAGCAGCGCGCGATAGATCTCGCCGCAAAGCTCGCGCGCCGCCCTGCCCGGCCAATCCGCCGGCAACAGGCTTTCGGGCAGCAACGGATCGCGCAGCACGACACGGCGGTAATAGTGGATCAGCAGGATACGTGCCGTGAAGGCGTCGGCCTCGGACAAATCCGTGCCGCGCGCCAGTGCGGCGCGCAGCGGCTCGAACGTCTTCATGAATTTCAGATAGGCGTCCGCGGTGCGCTCCAGCGGCCAGCTCGCGCTGAGCAGGCGACGCCCGCTGTCATCCTCCGCCGACACCTCGAGGCGGATCGCGCCCGCGGCCTCCTCAGGCACCGGCACACCCGACGGTGCGACCCACACGCCCGGCAACGGGCTGCCGAAGCCGGCATTGCGCAGCGCCTCGCGCGAGGCGTCGCGGTCTTCACCGTTGCCGATCAGCAGCAGCTCGAAGCGGCCTGTCCAGTCCGACGGCGGCGGATCGTAGATGTGGCGCGTCGCGGCTTCGAACGTCTCTCGGCCCTTCTCGGCGAGACGATAAAAACTGTTGCGGCCGACCTTCTCGCGCGTCAGCCAGCCATCGG
>NZ_LJYG01000104.1:54494-112841 GCF_001440035.1 Bradyrhizobium manausense
CCCCTCGAAGAACGCCAGCAGCGTGCCGAGCCACACCGAACCGCCGCGCGGCACAATGGCATCGCCAAACATGGTGATGACGATGGAGCCCGTCCGCGACGGCTCGCGCTTGAGCTGGTCGATGATACGAGAAAGCGGATGCGCCATGCGGCAGGCTTAGCGCGTTTGGTGCTATTCGCAAATTCCGGCCTCCCCCCGCAAGCGGGGAGAGGCGAAGAACTACCGATGCGGATCGGGGTAGACCACGCTGCGCCAGCCGCTGCGATCGAAGGGGCGCCATTGGCCTTCCTTCTGCGCGAGGCGGTCGGCCACCGCATAGACGACGGCGGGATGGTGGCCCATGCCGCAATGGCTGCTCTCGACCTCAATGCTCTCGGTCTGCGCGCCCGTCTTCTCCATGCAGCCCTGCCAGGCGCAGACGCCGTCGGTGCGGCTGAAGATGGCGGTGGTCGGGACCGGCGGCGGGGCGGCGAGGTCGCCGCCGAAGCGCGCGTCGACCTCGTCGGCGCGGCGGCCGCTGGCCCATTCATAGACGCGCCAGGCATTGGTCGATCGAGGATTGCCGGCGAAGGGGCTGCCGAGCGTGATCACCTGGCGCACACGGTCGGGCATCATCTTGGCGAGCTGGCGCGCATAGAGGCCGCCAAGGCTCCAGCCGACCAGGCTGATGTTGCGACCGTGCTTGTCGTTGAGCTCCTCGACCAGATCGACCATTGCATCCTGCACGCCCTCGCGCAGGCCGTAATTGCGGCCCTGGCGCCAGCCGCTCACGGCGTAGCCCTTGGCTGCCAGGAAGGTGCGTAGCGCGCGCGTGGACTCGTCGGACGCGACGAGGCCCGGCAGCACCAGCACCGGATGCCCGTCGCCGCGCGGCGCAAGGCTCAGCAGCGGCAACGCGCCGAGGAATGCGCCGAACTCGTGGATCGCCCGCCCTTCCAGAAACATCAGAGTACGGGACGGCGGACGCAGGGTCTGGGCGGTAGCGGTCATCATGGATCCCCTTGGGAAGAATTCCTGAACAGCCCGCCGGCCGTAAGCGGCAACGGACACGAATTCCAATACGCCGGCTTCTCGATCGTTCCGCAGCGCAACATGAATCAGCTAGGCGGCCGGTTCCCGATATTCAAGCGGGAGGGATGCCCGGCGACAATAGGCCGGCGCGTTAATGCTGTCAGGCGTGACGCAAAAGTCACAACAATCGAAGCAGGAATTCTCCGGAGTAGAGCGCAAGACCCGCGAGCCCGCCGATCAGCGAGCCGTTGAAACGGATGTATTGCAGGTCGCGGCCGATGTTGATTTCGATCAGCGAAATCAGCTGCGCCATGTCCCACGCCTTGACCTGATCGGAGATGAAGGTCGAGACGCCGCTCTTCTGGTCGGCGACGAAGCTGCGCAGCACCGTCACCAGGCCCCGGTTGATCTCGCCGCGTAGCTCGGCATCGCCGGCGAGCGCTTCGCCCGCCGAGACGAACATGCCGGCGAGATGATGCTGCAGCACCTGGGTCTCGCCGGATGCGCTGCGCTCGATGAAGGAGCGCGTGTTGGCCCAGACGGTGCGGGCGAGATCGGCAAGCTCGGGCCGCGCCAGGAAATCGCGCTTCAAGCCGTCAATGCGGTCGATATAGGCCCGGTCGGTGCCGAGCCGATCGACGAAGCTGAGCACCATGCGGTCGAACTCGCCGCGGAACGGATGCCTGGGATCGCTGCGCACCTCGTTGAAGAACGCGGTGGCGGAGGAGACGATCTTGTTCACGAGAAACTTGTCGGCGCGATAGAGCTTGAGCAGGGTCGGCAGTTCCGCGCGCACTTTCTCGCGGATCATCGCCATCGTTTCCTTCTGGTTCAGCGTCTCGTGCATCACGCGCAGGAGATCGTCGAACAGGATCTGGTGGCGTCCTTCTGCGACGAAGCCGCGCAGCGTTCCGGCCGCGAGCGGAGCGAGGTCGATCGCCTGCATTTGTGTCGACATGCGGCGGATGATGAAGGTCATCAGGCCGGAGCTTTCGGTCGCGGACACCGCCTCCGGCAGCAGCCGCAGCGCAAAGCGCGCGAGGTCATCGCTGCGCTTGCGGTCGCGCAGCCAGTCGGCGACGAAGGAGCCGAAATCGATCTCCTTCAGCTTGGCCTCGACGGGACCGGCCTCGAGGAAATGGACCTGAATGAACTCGCCGAGCTTGTCGGCGATGCGCGCCTGGTTGCTCTGGATGATCGCGGTGTGCGGAATCGGCAGGCCGAGTGGCCGCTTGAACAGCGCCACCACCGCATACCAGTCGGCGAGGCCGCCGATGGTCGCGGCCTCCGCAAAAGCGGCGATGAAGCCGAACACGGGATGCACCGGCAAGAGCCACTTCGCGACAATGAACAGCGCCAATGTCGAAGCCAGCACCAGCGTCGCCAGCGCCTTGACGCGGCGCAGCTCAGCCGCGCGTTCGGCATCGCCGGGGGAATCAAAAGAGAAACTGCTCGAGGGAGTCATCACTGCATCACAGTACTCGTCATTGCGAGCGAAGCGAAGCAATCCAGTCTGCCGCCGCGGAAAGACTCTGGATTGCTTCGCGGAGCCTGTCATCGGGCCGCGCGATGGCGGCAGCGCACAAACAAAAGGCCCGCCGAAGCGGGCCTCAAAACACAGTTTCAACTCAACGCAACAAACTCAACCACACAATCAGGCGGTCTTGCTATAAACCTTGGCGAAGTTGTCCTGAGCGGACTTCGCACCGTTGGCGGCGAGCTTGCCGAGATAGTCGGCGGTCGCCTTGGTGCGCGAGACGAACGCTTCGCCACGGGCGCGGAGCAGGCTCGACTGGATCTCGACGGCTTCGCTGAACGACTTGGCGGACGCGAGCTTGTCGATACCCGAGAAGAACGCCTCGGCGTCCTCGTAGATCGCCTGCTGGATGTTGCGGCTGATCTTGCCGGCTTCAGTGACGGACTCGGTCACCGCGTTCTCGACGGCGGCGGTCACGCGCTCGGAGCCAGCGAACACCTCGGCAGCACGGTCCTTGGCGGTGTTGGCGGTCTTCTTGACGAATTCGCGGGCAGCCTCGGGAACTTCCAGGTTCTGGATGTTCTTGAAAGCGTCTTTGAAGCCCTCGAAAGCGCTGTTGGTTTCGGTGGTCATGGGGGTTCTCTCCATCCTCATTAGGTCGAGCTATGGGCTCACCCCGTCCTCGATGGCCCGGGGCACTGGATATATGGCATTGTTAATTGTGCGACGCAATATCCATGTTGCAATGCGATATCACGAATTCGTGATCAGCCTAGTCCGGAGGCATTCCGATGCCTCCCCGTCCCGCCGCCCTACTGTGCATGGGGTTGTTTTGCGGTTTTGGTCGCCGGATGCCGCTCCTAGTGCTGGACCGCGCTCCTTAGTGCTGGACGGCGCCTGGCAGCCCATAGGCCTCCATCTGGGCCTGGACCTGCGCGATGTTGTGGCCGAGCACAACGATATCGTGGGTCTTGCCGTCGACATCCCGGACATGGTCCCGGAGCAACGCCTCAGCCTTGAAGCCGAGGCTTTCGAACAGCGCGATCGCCGCCTGCTGGTCGACCGTCATCTGGACCGAGAGCTTCTCCAGCCCCGCCCCGAGCGCGAGCGCGAAGGTCTCCTGCGACAGCGCCTTCCCCACCCCCTTCCCGCGCACGTCCTGCGACACCACCATGCGGATCTCGCCGACATGGGGCGACCAGGAATGCGGGTCGCGCACCAGGGTGCCGCAGCCGACGACCGTGCCACCCCTGACCGCGAGCAGGCTCTGAATGGCGCCGCGCTCGATCTCCTTGACCCAGGCCGACAGCACCTTCGGCTCGCTGATGTTGCGCGGCAGGAACAAGAGGTCATGGGTCGGCAGGCCTTTGCCGAAGGCGAGCACGGCGGCTTCATCGGCGGCCGACATCAGGCGGATCTCGATATCGCCGGCGTCGGTCTTGACGTGGCGCGGATAGGTACGCTGCTCACTCATGTCGATCGTGTCCCCAGCCAGGAATCCAGTTTCGGCCATAGCCGCTTGATGGCATTGGCGCCGGCGACCAGCGAGACGTGACCGCCTTTCAGCATCACCTCCTCCTTGTCCGCCGAGCCGATCTTCGCGATCAGATGTTTGGCCGCGTCATAGGGCACGATGTGATCGTGCTCGGCGACCGCGTGCAGGATCGGCACCTTGATGTTCGCGAGCTTCGCCGCGCGGCCGCCCACCGACATGGTGTCGTTGTAGAGCTTGTTGTCCCACATCAGGTCCTTGGTGATGGTGCGGAAATATTCGCCCGCCAGCGGCAGCGTGTCGGTCGCCCAGCGGTCGAACATCCGATACGACTTCACGAACTCGTCGTTCCAGATGTTTTCCCAGAGCTGGATCTGGCTCGCCGCGCGCGAGGCCGGACGCAGCATCTCGAACGACGACAGGATCATCTCCGGCGGGACGTTGCCGACGCTGTCGACGAGGCGGTCGACGTCGAAATAGCGGCGGTCGGAGAAATTGGAGAACAGCTTCATCTCGCGGAAGTCGATCGGCGTGGTGAAGCAGATCAGATTCTTCATCGGCCCGTCCGGAAAGATCGAGCCGTACAGCAGCGACAGCACGCCGCCGAAGCAATAGCCGATGACCGAGACGTCCTGCTCGCCGGAATCGGCCTGCACGCGGCGGACGCAATCCGGAATGAAGTCGAGGACATAATCCTCCATCCGCAGGCTTCGCTCCTCCGGCCGCGGCGCGCTCCAGTCCAGCATGTAGACGTCGTAGCCGCGCTTCAACAGGAACTCGATGAAACTCTGGCCAGGCACGAGGTCGAGGATGTAACCGCGATTGGTGGTCGCCATCACGATCAGCACCGGCACGCGGTAGATCTCGTCCGACATCGGCCGGTAGTGATAGAGGCTCATCGTGCCGCGCGAATGCAGCACGTCCTTCGGGGTCGATCCCAGCGTCGGACCAGAGGTCGAGAAATATTCGACGCCCTTGATGCTGCGCTGGATGGCGCGCTGCACCTCGGCCTGGATGCGCTCCGGGATGCTAGCGAAATCAAGTCCCGTCGGCGCGTTCATTTCGGCCCTCCGCCTTCGGATGGCGGACGTTTGGTACGCGGCGGCCGCGGCGCGGCATCGACCGGCGCTCCGCCCGACGCCGCCGACATCCGGCTGAGCATCGACTTGATCTCGCCGATCTGACCCTCGATGGCTTGCAGCCGCTCGGCGATGCCGGTCATCTGCTCGCGGCTCGGCAGGTTCATCGAGAGAAGATATTTCTCCATGAGATCGCCGAACTGCTTCTGAGCGCCCGCAGCAGCACCGCCGGCCCGATTCATGGCCTGCGAGAATTCAGGCGTCTCCATCGCCTTGGTGGCGAAGGAGTTGAAGCCCTTCTCCATCTCGCCGACCATCTTCTGCCACAGGGCGACAGGGTCGGTGATCTTGTCGGTCATCGGCGTCCTCCAGGTCACGAGGGCTTCTTGCGCCCCTCTTTTGCCGCCATACCACACCGTTGCGACGGGCCGGTCAACGGCTAAGCGACAGGCTGATGTCGTACGGCTTCTTTGCGGCGGCAAACCATGCGATACAATTCCGGCCTGCCACAGGGGAACAATCCGGTGAACGCTTCCGCCCATCAGCCGCCGCAGACCGTTCGCGCCAACGGCATCGACATCTGCTACGAGATTTTCGGCAACGACAATGCCGAGCCGCTTCTGCTGATCATGGGGCTCGGCGCGCAGATGATCCACTGGGACGATGGCTTCTGCGAGCAGCTTGCCGCGCGCGGCTTTCGCGTGATCCGCTTCGACAATCGCGACATCGGCAAGTCGAGCCATCTCACGGGCGGCAAGCGGCTGACGCCGCTCGAATTGATGAAGCTGCGCTTCCTCAGGATTCCCGTGGCCGCTCCTTACAAGCTGATCGACATGGCCAAGGACACGGTCGGGCTGATGGATGCGCTCGGCATCAAGGCTGCGCATCTGGTCGGAGCGTCCATGGGCGGCATGATCGCGCAGGAAGTGACGTTGTCGTTTCCCCAGCGCGTGCGCTCGTTGACGTCGATCATGTCGACGACGGGCAATCCGCGCGTGCCGCCGCCGACGCGGGAGGCTGCCGCGATGTTGATGGCGCCGCCCCCGCGCAGCAAGGAAGAGTTCATCACGCGCTTCGGCGAGACCTGGAAGATATTGCGGGCCGGCTCCTTTCCCGAGGAAGAAGCGCTCGATCCAGGTCGTGCCGAACGCGTCTTCGCCCGCGGGCTCAATCCCGCCGGCGTCGGCCGGCAACTCCGCGCCGTGCTGGCCTCCGGCAGCCGCAAGGAACGGCTGCATGGCGTGAAGACGCCGACGCTGGTGATCCATGGCTCCGTCGATCCGCTGGTGCGCCCCGAGGGCGGCAAGGACACGGCGGAGTCAATTCCGGGCGCAAAGCTGTTGATGATCGAGGGCATGGGCCACGCGCTGCCGATGCGGTTCTGGCCGGAGATCATCGGCGCGATCGACAAGCACGCGCATGGCGCCGCGACCAAAGCGGCTTAAGGCTTCTTCGCGATCCAGATCACGTGGCGCGCCCCGCCGCCTTTGCCGGTGGCGCGCACATTGATCTCGTTGACGTCGAAGTCGGCGCGGCCAAGTCGTTTGGTGAAAGCGGGATTGGGCCCCGATGACCAGACGGCGAGTACACCGCCGGGCCGCAGCGCCGCCTTTGCGGCCGTCAATCCGCTCGCACTGTACAGTGCATCGTTGCCCTTCCGCGTAAGCCCCTCCGGTCCGTTATCGACGTCGAGGAGAATGGCGTCGAAGGCCGAGCTCTTTGCTCGGATGATTTGGCCAACATCGATTTCGCGGATGCTCACCCTGGCATCATCGAGACTGTCGCCGAAGACCTCCGCCATCGGACCGCGCGCCCACGCCACCACCGCTGGCACCAGTTCGGAGACCACGATCTTCGCTTTGGCTCCAAGCACGGCCAGCGCCGCGCGCAGCGTAAAGCCCATACCGAGGCCGCCGATGAGGACGACGGGTCTTGTCACCTTCTCGATCTGCTTCGCTGCGAGCGTTGCGAGGGCGGCTTCGGAGCCCGACAGGCGGTTGTTCATCAGCTCGTTGGTGCCGAGCTTGATCGAAAACTCCTTGCCCCGCCGCATCAGGCGGAGCTCCTCGTCCGATCCGGGGATTTTGGCGGTGTCGATCTTTTCCCAGGGAATCATGGGAGACGTTTAGCACGATTGGGCTGGCGGTCACCCGCCGGCCCAGACGTCCAGCACGTAGCGGTTCTTCGTACCCATCTCCTCAATCCAGCGGGCGCCCGCGGCCGCATCGCTGCCGCTCCTCTCGCGGTAGATCGCAACCAGCGCCGCCTTCACGTCGGGCTCCATCCTGCTGCCGTCGCCGCAGACATAGATGATTGCGCCCTGCTCGATCAACGGCCAGACCTTGTCTTTCTGCGCGGCGAGGACGTGCTGCACATAGGTCTTCGGTCCGTCCGCCCGCGAGAACGCGGTGAACAGCTCGGTGATGCCGCTCGCAGCAAGCGCCTTGAGCTCATCCGCGTAGAGGAAGTCCTGGTCCGGATGGCGGCAGCCGAAAAACAACATGGACGGTCCGAGGCTGGCGCCCTTGGCCTTGCGCGCGGCGCGCTCCTGGAGGAAGCCGCGGAACGGCGCGAGCCCTGTGCCCGGACCGATCATGATGATCGGCACGGACGGATCGTCGGGAAGCCGGAAACCGGCCTTGGTCTCGCGCACGGTGGCGTAGACCGTGTCGCCCGCACGCCGGTTGGCAAGATAGTTCGAGCAGATGCCCTTGTACGTACCGCGCCCGGAGGCCGCCGGTCCTTCGACCACCCCCACGGTGACACTGCAACGCGCAGGATCGACCGACGGCGAGGACGAGATCGAGTAATAGCGCGGCGCCAGCAGCGAGAGCATTTCCAGATAGACGTGGAACGGCAACTCGCAGGCCGGATATTCAAGCAGCAGGTCGAACACTGATTTGCGCTTGCCCAGGATCTCAGTCCGGTAGCGCTCGAGCGTTTCAGCCTCCTCGCCGACAAAGGCCAGCAGCTTCGGCTTGGTGACCGGACAGCGGGTGTGCTCCGCCATGGTCTGGATCTGCTTCCGTGTCGCCACCTGCTGCAACTCGACAAACTCGCTGAGCAGGCGTCCGACCGACACGGCATTGCCAACGGGCAATTGCGCGCGGCGGCCTTCAGCCACCTGAAGCCTGATCTGGTCGGCCGGCAGGAAGCCGAAGCGGCGGGCAACGGAGTCCACCAGCGTCGGATCGTTGCGGGGAACGACGCTTAGGTGATCGCCAACCCGATAGCTGATGCTGGCCGGCAGCTGCACCTCGATATGGCGCGTCGATCGCTCCGACGGATTTGCACCGGACTTGTTCTGAAGCTCGTCATTGATAAGCACCTTCATCGCGACCGCGCCGCCCTGGGCGACAATGGTGTTGACGGCGGTCACCGCGACAGGCTCGATCGCGTAGAGCGGATCATCCTCCGCGGTGCGGGTGAAATTCCAGTCGATGCCGAATTCCTTGGTCGCGACCTGGGCAGCCGCCGGGAACCATTTCTGGAACTGGCCGTCGAGATCGCTGCGCGCATCGCCCTCGCCGCGCGGATAGACCGCGCGTGCGCCATGCTTGGACATCTGCTCGTCGATGAAGCGCGGCACCGATTGATAGGTTGCGGCCCAGTCGCTGTTGCCGCAGCCGAACACGGCATAGCGCACACCGGCAAAGGCATCCTTCGGCAAATCCTCGCCGAGCCATTTGACGAATTGCGTCGCATTATCGGGCGGAGCGCCGTTGTAGGATGCGCAGATGATCAGCACGCCACCCTGCTGCGGCAACTTCCCGACATACTCATCGAGCGGCCCGAGATGCACGGCAAAACCGTTGATCTCGGCAAGATCAGCCATGCGCGTCGCGAGCTCCTCCGCCGTCCCGAGATTGGAGCCGTAGAGCACCAGCATCGGGGTGTTATGGCCTGGCCGTGTCGTCGGCTGGCGTGGTGCCTTTGGCGCAGAAGCCGCAGCCNCGACCGGGCCGCCATAGGCGCCACGCTCGCGATCCGCACGCGGACGCACCTTGATCTTGAAGCCTTCCGGCTTGATCGTCAGCGTTTCCTTCAGGTGCATCTGATAGCGCTGGTGATCGATCAGCTTGAAGCGCTGGAGGATCATGCCGAGCGCCAGCGCCGCCTCGTGCATGGCGAAGCCGCGTCCGATGCAGGCGCGCTGGCCGTTGCCGAACGGCTTCCAGGCATTGATCGGCCGCTTGGCCTCGGCTTCCTTGCTGAAATTCTCAGGATCGAAGAGATCGGGATTGGGTCCCCAGACGCCGGGGTCGCGATGCAGCGCGGTCACCAGGATCGTGACGAACGTGCCCTTCCTGAGCTTGTACTTGCCGCCGCCGATGGTCTCGTCGTTCAGCGGCGAGATGCCGTAGGCCGGCGCCGGTGGCCACAGCCGCAGCGCCTCCTTCAGGATCTGTGTGATGTAGGTAAGCTGCGTCACCTGCTGATAGGTCGGCTTGGCGTTGACGTCGGGGCCGAAGACGCGATCGACCTCGTCATAGGCCTTCTTGAGAATGTCCGGATGCTTCAGCAGCGCATAGAGGGTGTAGGACAAAAGGCCGCTGGTGGTCTCGTGACCTGCGATCAGGAACGTGTTGATCTGGTAGCGAATGTTGACATCGTCGAGCTGCTCGCCGGTCGAGCGGTCGACGCCGGTCATCATCGCGGCGAGCATGTCCTTCTTGTCGTCAATGCCCTCCGCGCTCTTGCGGCGCTCGGCGATGATCTCGTCGACCATCTTATTCATGAAAGCGACGTCTTCGCCGAGCGTCTTCCGCCGCTTCTGCATCCAGAGCTGCTCGAACGGCAGGCCGCGCGTCATCATGATGGTTTCGAGCGAGCGAACCAGCGACTCGACGAAGGGATGGTAGTCGCGCCGGTAGAACGAGTTGAAGCGGTAGTCGAAGCCACAGAGGCCGATGGTGTCGAGCGTCAGCGCGGTCATGTCATGGACGACGTCGATCTCGTCGTCGGCGTTCAGACGCTCCCATTTCTGGACGAGCTGCTCGGCGATGTCGACCATGCTCGAATGATAGGACTGCATGGCGCGATTGCCGAAGGGCTGCAGCAGAATATTGTGCGCCTTGCTCCAGTTCGGCTCCTTGGTATCCGCCGTGAACAGGCCGTCGCCCCCGACCGCGCGCACGCGCCGCAACGCACCGCGCACCGTCTTGTCGAAGCGCTTCTCATCGGAGAGCTCGTCGACGAGATCGTGGCCGGACACGACGACGATCGGCGAGCCCATCATGTCGAGCCAGAAGATCGGGCCCAGCTCCTTGGCAAGTCGGGTCAAATGCTGCACGGGAGCGGCCGAGTCCAGCGACAGCATGTTGCCGACCACCGGCTTGGTCGGCGGCTGCGGAATCGGATCCAGACGGTTCTTCGATGACATAAAAAACGTTTCCCCCTGCCGCGATCGCCAACTTCGTCATTGCGAGGAGCTCGCGACAAAATTGCGGAGCAATTTCGCGCTGGCGACGAAGCAATCCAGACCGCCTCCGCCGATGCATTCCTGGATTGCTTCGCTTCGCTCGCAATGACGGATCAGCCAAACCGCCTTCTACGCCATTCGATCAGCTTGCTGCTGACCTCTTCCGGCTTCTCCTGCTGCGTCCAATGGCCGCTGTCCTTCACAAGGTACTTCTCGAGGTCAGTCACCAGTCTCTCCATGCCGTCGGCCGCAGAGGGCGGCAGTACCGCGTCGTTCTCGGCCATGATCATCAGCGAGGGCACGCCGATGTGGTGATCGAGCCCTTTCGAGCGTTCCCAATTGCGGGTGAAATTGCGATACCAGTTGATGCCGCCGGTGAAGCCGGTTCTTGTGAACGTGTCGACGAACACCTTCTTCTCGTCCGCCGACAGGATCGGCGTCCGCGGATCATGTCTGGCGTCGTAATTCGCGATCATCTGCGGGAACGCCAGGTTGATGCGGGGCGAAGCACCAATGCCGGCAATCGGCTGTTCCTCGGGCGCACCGGAAGGGCGCGCAGCCGGCTTGCGCATGAAGGCGTCAAACGTCTGCTCGACGCGGCTGCCAAAGATCCGGTCCGGCTCGCGCGCGGGATCCTGGAACTGGACGATATACATTTGGTCGCCGAAGCGCTGACGGAACAGCGCGATCGGATCCATCGGCGCGCGATCCCAATGCGGCGTGTTGACACCGACGACCCCGGCGACGCGTGACGGGTGCCGCAACGGCATCTGCCAGACGACGAAACCGCCCCAATCGTGGCCGACGAAGATGGCCTTCTCGATGTTGAGATGATCGAGCAATCCGACGAGATCGCCGGTCAAATGCTCCATGTCGTAGGCTTCGACCGGCTCGGGCCGGTCGGTCGCGCCATAACCGCGCTGATCGGGCGCGATCACGCGGATGCCAGCCTCGCTCAGCGCCTTGATCTGGTGGCGCCAGGAGAAGGCGAGCTCCGGCCAGCCATGGCACAGCACAACCGGCGGCTTGTCGGTCACTGGGCCCGCATCGTAATAGCCCATGCGGATTCCGTTCGTCTGCGCGAACTGGAGCGGCGGCATTTCAATCATCGCTTGTTCCTTATTCCGCGGCGCCCTTGATGTCGGACGCCGGCGGCCCATAGGCCGCTTCGAGCGCGGCGAACTCCTCCGGCAGCATGTCGCACATCACCTGCACATGCGGAATGATGTTGGCGCCGACGATGAAGCCGAAGTCGAGCTGGTCGCGATAGCTCTGCACGGTGATGTTGAGCGCCTGCCCGTGGGTCGAGATCGAGACCGGAAAGATGTGCAGCAGCTCGGCGCCGGCGGCGTAGAGCGTTTGACGCGGCCCCGGCACGTTGGACACGGTGATGTTGGCGGCCGGCGGCAACACGTCCGACAGATTTGAGCGGCTGTAGAGCAGCGCCAGGATCTGCACCATGATCGGCGCGCCCAGCATCGAGATATTGGAGACCTGCGGCATCAGCGCGCGCAAGGGATGCGACATCTCCTTGGACTTGGTCGACTGCGCGATGATGGCCTCGAGCCGTGCCTTGGGGTCGGCGACGTTGGTCGCGATCGAGCAGATCATGCCGAACACCTGGTTGTTCGCCTCGGTGTTGCCCTCCTCGCGCAGCGAGATCGGCACGGCCGCGGTCAGGGATTTCGCCGGCAGCGTACCGTATTGCAGCAGGTAGCGGCGGACCACTCCGGAGGCCAGCGCGAGCACGACGTCGTTGAGCTTGCCGCCGGCCTGCTTGGCCAGCGCCTTCGCGCGCGACAGCGAGATCGACACGCCGGCAAAGCTCCGCTCGGACGAGATGGTCTTGTTCAGCATGGTCGGCGGCGACACCATGCTGGCAAGACTCTCGCGCGACTTGGGATCGGCGATCTTGCCGAGTACATCGGACACGCTCTTGAGCACGGTCGGGATGTTGCCGGCGAAGCGCACCGCGCTTTCGATCTGGTACATCGCGTTGTCGAACAGGATCGAGCCAATATCGCTCTTGCCGGTGCGCGGCAGTTGCAGATTCTTCGCAGCCGTCGACGCTTCGAGCGGCTGGCTAAAGAGCTGCTGATAGGAATCGAGCAGGTTCGCAGCGATGTCGCGCGGCTCCTGCCCGGACTTCGACCCGCCCGTCGGCGGCTCGACCTTTCGCGGGATCGGCGAGATGTCGTAGATCATGTTGGTCAGCGCCGCACCGGCGCCGCCGTCGATGGCGGCATGGTGCATCTTGGAATAGAGCCCGACCTCGTTGTCCTTCATGCCCTCGAACACGTAGAACTCCCAGAGCGGGCGGGCACGATTCAAGAGCTTGGCATGCATCCAGCCGACGATGCGCTCGAGCGTGGCGCGGTCGCGCGGCGCCGGCAGGCTGGCGCGGAAGATGTGACGGTCGATGTCGAACTGGTCGTCCTCGACCCAGCTCGGATGATCGATGTCGAGCGGCGCCTTCTCCAGGCGCGCTTTGAGGATCGGCGCGATGTGCAGCCGCGAGACGATCATCGCCTTGAAGTCTTCGAAGAAGTCGCCCTTGTAGTCGTCAGGCAGGCGAAAGATCGCCATGCTGCCGACATGCATCGGCATCTCAGGCGTTTCCAGATAGAGAAACGATGCGTCCAGCGACGACAGTTTCTTACCGTCAGCCATAGTTTCCTCCCGAATATTCGACGGGCGCCTTTGACGGCGCTTCTCGTCAGGCCGATACTGCCCGCTCCGGCGGGGCATATGCAATGGCAAACGGCCCGCTCCGGTCAAATGGCCAGAACTCCCCCTCCGGTTGCGCCAGGCGATCCGCCACGGCCCACAATGCCGCCGGGTTCACTCCGAGGCCAATATGGCTGGCGAAATACACTTCAATATTCTCGGCCCGGTCCGAGGGGTGCAGCAGGCAAGTCCGCCAATTCACGACGCCGTCTGCGCGCGAATAAATCGACGTCGCCGGCACCTTGAGATCACCGGCGATCGCCTCGCGCAGTTCGGCAAAGCTTTCGACCCGCTCGCCGGACAACGCCTCATACAGCGCGGTCGCATTGGTCGCCCGCACATCATTGGCAAAGGGGCTGCCGAGTGTGATGACATAGCGGACCAACTCAGGTGCCTGAAGCGCGAGATCCCTGGCATAGACACCGCCGAGGCTCCATCCGACCAGGCTGACCTTGCGTCCACTTGCGGCGTGGATCTCGGTGAGACGGGCGCGCAAGGTTTCCCGCATCCGCGCGAGCCCGCCGAGATTGCGGCCCATGCGCCAGGCATGGGCCTCATAGCCGAGCTCGCGCAGATAGCGCCGCATCGGCGCCATCGACAGATCGCTGGCGAGAAAGCCCGGCAGCGCCAGCACCGGATGGCCGTCGCCCCTGCGCGCGCGCATCAGCAGCGGTGACAGCAGCACGCTGGCGTTGAATTCGAACAGGCCGCGCGCCTCCGCGAGCAGCAGGCCGAGGGCCGGCGGNCCCGAGCCTGGCCCCGCCTCGCGCGCGTCGGACATTACTTCTTCTTGTCGCCGCTGCGCGGGGCGCCGAGACCAGCCATGGTCACGAACATGTCCTGAAACCGTTCCGCCAGCTTGGGATCGAAGGTGAACCAACTCTGGATCAGCGATTCCGGCGAGACCTTGTCGATATTGCTCAGGACCTGCTGCTGCAGCTTATCCATGACGGCAATCTGCATCGGCGAGACATCCGGCAATCCGAAGAACTGGCGGGCCTCGAGGGGGGTACAGTCGATTTCGATATTAACTTTCATGTGCCCTCCGGATGAGATTCGAGCGGCGTCAGACAGTATCGCCGCGACATGGTGTGCGACGCAAGCGACCTGAGCCGGGGACGAGACACCGGCCTGCCGCGATCGGCGGATATGGTCAATCAAATTGTCGGCGCGAACGGGCGCCGGCGGGCCATTTCCACCTCATTTTCGAGGTCCGACCCGGCCGAAAGTTCAATGTCGCTCGCGCGCCTGTCTCCCTTAAAAGACTGGTCAGCATTGCTGCAAAGCGGTGCAACTTGGCGCGTTCCTTGCTGGAATGGCGCTTGCACGGGTCGAGAACTCTGGGCAACATGGATCGATCAGCCCCGCCGAACAATCAAAAATGACGGTCGGGGCGAGTGAAGAGGGTCAAGAATGTCAGTCGGACGAAGTCTGTTTGCGGCGACGCTCGCCGGTACGCTTGCGTTGGCGCTGTCGCCGGCGTCGAGCCAGACGCTGCGCTACGCCAACCAGGGTGAGCTCAAGTCGCTCGATCCCTACACGCTGAACGAATCGACCACCAGCGCGCATCTCGGCCATGTCTATGAGGGCCTGGTCGCCCGCGGCAAGGACCTGAAGATCATCCCGGCGCTGGCCGAAAGCTGGGAGACGCCGGAGCCGACGCGCTGGCGCTTCCACCTGCGCAAGGGCGTCAAATTCCACAATGGCGACCCCTTCACCGCTGACGACGTGGTGTTCTCGGCCGAGCGCGTGCGGGCAAAAGGTTCAAACTTCCTCAGCCGCGTCCCGGCCGATGCCAAGGTCGTCAAGGTCGACGATTACACGGTCGATTTCGTCCTGAGCTCGCCCAATCCCATCCTGACGGCGCTGTGGGCGACCTGGTACATCATGGACAAGAAATGGGCAGAGGCGAACGATGCGGTGGCACCGACGCCAGCCGCGGCAACGACCCCGAGCTATGCCTCGCTCCATGAGAACGGCACCGGTCCCTTTACCATCGAGAGCCACCAGCCGGGCGTGAAGACCGTCTTCAAGGCCAATCCGAACTGGTGGGGCAAGCCGGAGCATAATCTGAAGGAAATCGTCTTCACCCCGATCGCAAACCCGGCCACGCGTGTCGCAGCGCTGTTGTCGGGCGAGGTCGACGTGATCGAACCGGTTCCGGTCCAGGACATCGAGCGCGTCAAAGCGAGCCCCAACGCCACCGTGCTGACGGGACCCGAGCTCCGCACCCTCTTTGTCGGCATGGATCAGGCACGTGACGAACTGCTGTATTCCAACGTCAAGGGCAAAAACCCGTTCAAGGACGTTCGCGTCCGTGAAGCCGTTTACCGGGCGATCGACATCGAGCTGATCAAGAATCGCGTCATGCGCGGACTGTCCACGCCGTCCGCATTGATGGTGGCACCGGAGATCTTTCCCTCGAAGGATTTCACCCGGCCGAAGTTCGATCCCGACGCCGCCAAGAAGCTTCTGGCAGACGCAGGCTATGCTGACGGTTTCGAGGTGACGATGGATTGCCCGAACGATCGCTACGTCAATGACGCCGCGATCTGCCAGGCGATCGTCGGCATGCTCGCCCGCATCAACATCAAGGTGGACCTGCAGGCACAACCGAAGGCCCAGTATTTCGCCAAGGTGCTCAAGCCCGGCGGCTACAAAACTTCGCTGTACATGCTGGGCTGGACCCCGGATACGCTCGATTCCCAGAATGTGCTGCATGACATCATGGGCTGCCGCGACGATCCCAAGGATCCCAATCGCGGTGAAGCCAATCTCGCCGGCTATTGCAACAAGCAGTTCGACGAGCTCGCCGACAAGGTTCTCGTGGAATCCGATACGGCCAAGCGCGATCTCCTGATCAAGCAGGCTTTCGAGCTGTCGATGAAGGACTGGGCCTATATCCCGCTGCACCAGCAGGCGCTCGCCTGGGGCGTGTCGAAGAAGGTGAAGCTGACCCAAGGCGCGGACAACATGGTCAGGCTCTACTGGGCGACCATGCAAGGCGAGTAGGTGTCGACTAGTTGTGGAGTCCCGGAAGCCATCGCTTTCAAGATCTGGCTTCCGGGACTTGCTGTTTCGGGCTAACGCAATGATGCGTGCTGCTGAAGAGATGTGAAAGGAACAGATGCTCGCTTTCACACTACGCCGGGCCATCCAGGCCATCGGCGTCATGATCGCCGTTGGAATCATCGCGTTCTCGATGTTCCGCTTCGCCGGCGATCCCGTGAACCAGATGGTCGGGATGGATACGTCGGGCGCCGAACGCGCCGCGATCCGCAAATCGCTCGGCCTCGACGATCCCGTCATCGTGCAGTTCGGCCGCTATATCGGCAACGCTGCGCAGTTCAAGTTCGGGGTGTCCTACCAGTTCCGCCTGCCTGTCACCAATCTGCTGATGGAGCGGATGCCGGCGACGCTCGAGCTGGCCATCGTTGCCACGATCTTCGCGATGCTCAGCGGCATCCTGATGGGCGTTTATTCGGCGCTGCGCCGCGACAGCTGGCTCACGCATATATTCCAGGCCGTCTCGCTGATCGGCATTTCGCTGCCGACCTTCCTGATCGGCGTCCTCATGATCTACCTGTTCTCGGTGACGCTCGGCTGGCTGCCCTCGTTCGGGCGGGGAGACGTCGTGCATATCGGCTGGTGGACCACGGGCCTGCTGACCTTATCAGGATTGAAGGCGCTGATCATGCCCGCGATCACGCTTGGCCTGTTTCAGATGACGCTGATCATGCGGCTCGTCCGCGCCGAAATGCTGGAAGTGATGCGGACCGATTACATCCGTTTCGCCCGCGCCCGTGGCCTGACCACACGTGCGATCCATTTCGGGCACGCCCTGCGCAACACGATGGTTCCCGTGATCACGGTGGCCGGCCTGCAATTTGGCTCGGTCATTGCTTTCGCGATCATCACCGAGACCGTGTTCCAGTGGCCGGGGATGGGGCTCCTGTTCGTGCAAGCCGTTCAGAACGTCGATATCCCGATCATGGCGGCCTATTTGATGATGGTGTCCCTGATCTTCGTCACCATCAATCTCGTGGTTGATATCCTCTATACCATCGTCGATCCGCGGCTGCGCTCGACGGTCAGCCGGGCACACTGACATGAGCGAAGCCGTCGTTCCGCATACAACCGAGAAGCGCCCTGCGGCGTCGCCTGGCCGGTTCAGGCGCGCGCTCGACAGCGACGTGTTCTACTCGTTCCGCCGCTCCAAGATCACCATGATCGCGGCGGGTGTGACGCTGCTGTTCTTCCTGGTCGCGATCTTCGCTTCGGTGCTGTCGGTGCAGAATCCGTTCGACCCGGCGCAGCTCCAGCTGATGAATTCGCGCATCTCGCCGCTCTGGACCGCCGACGGTCAGAGCCCGTTCCTGCTTGGCACCGACGAGCAGGGCCGCGATGTGCTGTCCGCGATCCTTTACGGCCTGCGCATCTCGCTGCTGGTCGGGGTGCTCGGCGTGGTCTTGTCAGGCGCGATCGGCATCCTGCTCGGCTTGACGGCCGGCTATTTCGGCGGCGCGGTCGACGGTTTGATCATGCGCATCGCCGACGTGCAGCTCTCCTTCCCGGCCATCCTGATCGCGCTTCTGATCAACGGCATCGCCAAATCGGTCTTCGGCAACAAGCTCGACGAGATGAGCATGCTGGCGGTCCTGGTCTTTGCGATCGGGTTGAGCTTTTGGGTGCAATATGCCCGCACGGTGCGTGGCTCGGTCCTGGTCGAGAAGAACAAGGATTATGTCGCGGCCGCGCAATTGATCGGCCTGCCCGCCCCCGTGATCATGCTGCGCCACGTGCTGCCGAACACCACCGGGCCGATCCTCGTGATCGCCACCATCAACCTCGCGCTCGCCATCATTACCGAGGCGACGCTGTCGTTCCTCGGCTCGGGCATGCCGGAGACCATGCCGTCGCTCGGCACGCTGATCCGCATCGGCAACGGCTATCTGTTCGCAGGCGAATGGTGGATCGTGGCCTTCCCCGGAATTGCACTTGCGGCGTTGATCCTGTCGATCAATCTGCTCGGCGACTGGCTGCGCGACGCGCTCAACCCCAAACTCCGATGAGTCTACAGCGTTCATGACCGAACCCGTCCTCTCCGTCCGCAATCTCAAGGTCGAGTTCGCCTCGCGCCGCGGCACGCTGCGCGCCATCGACGGCGTCTCGTTCGACATCGCCAAGGGCGAAGTACTCGGCGTCGTCGGCGAATCCGGCGCCGGCAAGTCGGTGACCGGGCTTTCGGTGATCGGCCTGATCGACCCGCCCGGCCGCATTGCCGGCGGCGAGATTCGCCTCGCCGGCCTGCGCATCGACGATCTGCCGCCGGAGGAGATGCGACGCGTCCGCGGCAAGCGCATCGGCATGATCTTCCAGGATCCGCTGACCTCGCTCAATCCGCTGTACAAGGTCGGCGACCAGATCGTGGAGACGATCCGGACCCATCTCAATTTGTCCGAACAGGCCGCGCGCCGCCGCGCCATCGATCTGCTCGCCGAGGTCGGCATTCCCGCGCCCGAAAAGCGCATCGACGGCTATCCCCACGAATTCTCCGGCGGCATGCGCCAGCGCGTGGTGATTGCGCTCGCGATCTGTGCCGAGCCGGAGCTGATCATCGCGGACGAGCCGACCACCGCGCTCGACGTCTCCGTGCAGGCGCAGATCATCTCGCTGATCAAGCGGCTCGGCCGCGACCACGGCACCGCCGTGATGCTGGTGACCCACGACATGGGCGTGATCGCCGAGACCTCGGACCGCGTCGCGGTGATGTATGCCGGCCGTGTCGCCGAGATCGGTCCGGTGCAGGATGTCGTCAAGAACCCGCTGCATCCCTATGCCAAGGGCCTGATGGGCGCGATCCCGACGCTTGCCGGCGACGACAAGCGTCTGGTGCAGATCCCCGGCTCGATGCCGCGGCTCTCAGCCATCCCGCGCGGCTGTTCGTTCAACCCGCGCTGCGCATTCGCATTCGACCGCTGCCGCGTCGACCGGCCCGAGCCGCTGCCGCACGGCGCGCAATCGGTCGCCTGCCATCTCTATGACACCGTGCCGGCGGAGACCGCGGCATGAGCACGCCTTTCGTCCAGGGCACAAATCTGCGCCGCGTCTTCGACGTTTCCAAGCCCTGGCTCAACCGCGTGCTCGAAGGTGGGCATCTCGAATTTCTCAAAGCCGTCGATGGCGTCACCTTCGACATCAAGAAGGGCGAGACCTTTGCCCTCGTCGGCGAGTCCGGCTCGGGCAAGACCACGGTGGCCCGGATGGTCGTCGGCCTTTTGCCGCCGAGCTCCGGCGACGTCCTGATCGACGGCATCTCGATGACCGATCCAAGGCAGGCTCCCGCACGGCGAAAGCTGCGTCGCCGCATCCAGATGATCTTCCAGGATCCCTATGCGAGCCTGAACCCGCGCTTCCGGGTCGATGCCATCATCTCCGAGCCGATCCGCGCCTTCGACCTGATCCAGGGCGAACGCGACATCCAGGCCCGCGTCGGCGAGCTGCTCAGCCTCGTCGGCCTGCATCCTGATGACCGGCTGAAATTTCCGCACGAGTTCTCCGGCGGCCAGCGCCAGCGTATTGCGATCGCGCGGGCGCTCGCCTCCGACGCCGAGTTCATCGTCTGTGACGAGCCGACTTCGGCGCTCGATGTCTCCGTGCAGGCACAGATCCTGAACCTGATGCGCGACCTCCAGGACAAGTTCGGCCTGACCTACATGTTCATCAGCCACAACCTCGCCGTGGTCCGACACATGGCGAGCCGCGTCGGCGTGATGTATCTCGGCCGCATCGTCGAGATCGCGGAGGGACGCGAGCTGTTTTCGCGCCCGCGCATGCCCTACACCAAGATGCTGCTCGGCGCCGTGCCTGATCTCGCCATGAGTGGCCGCCAGCGCATTCCGGTGAAGGGCGAGATTCCGAACCCGATCAATCCGCCTGCTGGCTGCGCCTTCAATCCGCGCTGTCCGCTGGCGTTCGAGCTTTGCCGCAAGGAAGTTCCGAAACTTATCGACGGCGTCGCCTGCCATGCCGTGAACACCGCGCCGGTCCCGGCATAACGCGCGCGTGCCATGCGGCCTGTGCATTTGGCATCCCAGGGCCTGATGTGATCAATTGCGCGCGCCGTCAACGAGGTAGCCCATGGCCAGCATCGTCAATCCGGATCCCTTCACGACGCGTCCCGAGATCGAGGGCACGTTTGGGGTCGTCGCGTCAACGCACTGGATCGCGACCGCCGTCGGCATGGCCATCCTGGAAAAGGGCGGCAACGCGTTCGATGCTGGTGTCGCCACTGCTTTCACGCTTCAGGTCGTCGAGCCGCATCTGAATGGCCCCGGCGGCGATGTGCCTGTCATCGTCCACGACGTGAAGCGCGGCCGCACCGAGGTGATCTGCGGCCAGGGCCCGGCGCCGGCGCGCGCCACCATCGCGCATTACAAGAGCGAAGGCCTCGACATGGTGCCCGGCACCGGCCTGCTCGCGGCCTGTGTACCCGGCACCTTCGAATCCTGGATGATGCTGCTGCGCGACTACGGCACCATGCGCGTGCGCGACGTGCTGGAGCCCGCGATTTCTTACGCCCGCGACGGCTACCCGCTGGTCGAGCGCGCCTGCGCGACGATCCAGACGGTCGAGCAATTGTTCCGCAAGCACTGGCCAACCTCGGCCGCGGTCTATTTGCCGAACGGCGAGGTGCCGAAGCCCGGCACGATCTTCACCAACAAGACGCTGGCCGGGACTTACGCCCGCATCCTCAGCGAGGCCGAGAGCGGCGGCGGTGGTCGTGACGCCGAGATCGAGCGTGCGCGCAAGGCCTGGTCGCAAGGCTTCGTTGCGGAGGCCATCGACAAGTTCTGCCGGACGCAGGAGGTGATGGACGTCAGCGGCTCCCCGCATCGTGGGGTGCTCTCCGCCGACGACATGGCGCGCTGGCAGCCGACCGTCGAAGCGCCGCTGACTTACGATTACGGCCGTTACACCGTCTGCAAGGCCGGGGTCTGGAGCCAGGGCCCGGTGACGCTGCAGCAGCTCGCGCTGTTGAAGGGCTTTGCGCTCGACGGGCTCGATCCGACCGGACCGGAATTCATCCATCTCCAGATCGAATGCGCAAAGCTCGCCTTCGCCGACCGCGAAAAATTCTACGGCGATCCGAAGTTCTCGGACATCCCGATCGCGACGCTGCTGTCGGATGCGTACAACGACGAGCGCCGCAAGCTCGTCACCGACAGGGCCTCGCTCGACTTCCGGCCCGGTACCGTCGAAGGCTTCGGCGGCGTGGTCAAGCTGCGCCGCGCCGAAGGGCAGCGCGAGGCGGTTGGCGCGCTCGGCGCCGGCGAACCGACCGTGGGACGCTTCGGCGAGGTGCGCGGCGATACCGTGCATTTCGACATCATCGACAAGGCCGGCAACATGGTGTCCTCGACGCCGTCGGGTGGCTGGCTGCAATCCTCGCCTGTTATCCCCGAGCTTGGCTTCTGCCTCGGCAGCAGAGCCCAGATGTTCTGGCTTGAGGAAAACCATCCCGGCTCGCTCGCGCCCGGCAAGCGGCCGCGCACCACGCTGTCGCCGACCATGGCATTGCGCGACGGCGAGCCGTATCTGGCCTGGGGTTCGCCCGGCGGCGATCAGCAGGACCAATGGATCACGCAGTTCTTCCTGCGCCACGTCCATTGCAATCTCAATCTCCAGGAGTCGATCGACGCGCCGGCCTGGCACTCGGAACATTTCCCGATCTCGTTCTGGCCGCGCACCGCGCGACCCGGCGTGCTCGTGGTCGAGAACCGCGTGCCGAAGGCGACGATCGAGAATTTGCGCGAGCGCGGACATATCGTCGAGGTCGGCCCCGACTGGTCGGAAGGCCGCCTTACCGCGGCCTCGCGCGTCGGAGTGCGCCGGCGCGCCGCCGCCAATCCGCGCGGCATGCAGGGCTACGCCGCGGGACGCTGAAGGCAGCACATGACCTGGTCGATCATTGCGCGAGACCCTGCCACCGGCCAGTTCGGCATTGCAGTCGCGACCCGCTTCTTCGCTGTCGGCGCCCGCGTGCCCTACATTGCGGCCGGCCTCGGCGCGATCGCGACCCAGGCCTTCGTCAATCCCTATTACGGCATCGACGGCGTCAAGCTGCTGCGCGAAGGCCTCAACGCCCATGACGTGCTCGCCGCGCTGCTCGCGACAGACGACGGCCGCGAGAGCCGGCAAATCCATATCATGGATGCGAGCGGTGCGATCGCCGCGCATACCGGACGCGACTGCGTCGACTGGTGCGGCCACATCGCCGGCAGCGGGTTCTCGATCGCCGGCAACATGCTCGCCGGCGCCGATGTGCTCGCCGAGACGGCGAAGACCTACATCGCCAATGACAGCCTGCCCTTCCCGCGCCGTCTGCTCGCAGCAATGCGCGGAGGCGAAGCCGCCGGCGGCGACAAGCGCGGCAAGCAATCGGCTGCGCTGCTGATCCACGGCGAGGAGGAATGGCCGGCGCTGGACATCCGCGCCGACGACCATCCCGATCCACTCGGGGAGCTCGAACGGCTCGAACGGGTCAGTCACGAGCTCTGGGTCCATTTCCGCCCGTCCATGCCGACCCGGAAGAACCCGGCCGGCAACACCGATCGCAGCGTCATCGAGGCCAGCATCGCCGCGACGCGGGCGAGACAAGCATGAGCGCTCTCATCGAGATCAGGGACCTTCGTATCCGCTTTCATGGCGACGACGGCCGCATCACCCACGCCGTCGACAGCGTCGATCTCAGCGTCGCCAATGGCGCGACGCTCGGTCTCGTCGGCGAATCCGGCTGCGGCAAGAGTGTGACGTCGCTGGCGATCATGGGCCTGCTGCCGAAGCAGACGACCGAGATTACTGGCGCGATCCGCTTCGACGGTTTCGACCTGCTGAAGACCCCGGACCAGACCCTGCGGGATCTCCGCGGCAACCGGCTCGCGATGATCTTTCAGGAGCCGATGACGTCGCTCAACCCGAGCTTTACGATCGGCGACCAGATCATCGAGACGATCCTGCGCCATCGCGGCGGCTCGCGGAAAAGCGCGCGTGAACGGGCCATCGAGCTGCTGCGCCGCGTGCACATCCCCTCGCCCGAGCGACGCATCGACGAATATCCGCACAAGCTCTCCGGCGGCATGCGCCAGCGCGTGATGATCGCGATGGCGCTGGCCTGCGATCCGCAGCTCCTGATCGCGGACGAGCCGACCACCGCGCTGGACGTCACCTTGCAGGCGCAAATCCTGGAGCTGATGCGCGAGTTGAAGGCGGCCAGCGGCGCCGCCATCATCCTGATTACCCACGATCTCGGCGTCGTCGCAGAAGTCTGCGACGAGGTCGCGGTGATGTATGCCGGCGAGATCGTCGAGCGCGCGCCGGTCGACGAATTGTTTTCAGCGCCGCAGCATCCCTACACCGTGGGCCTGCTTGGCTCGATCCCGCGCCTCGACCATCGCGCCGAGCAGCTGGCGACCATCGAAGGCATGGTACCGAACATGGCGCAGCCGCCCGCCGGCTGCCGCTTCGCCGCGCGCTGTCCGTTCGTGTTGGAGGCCTGCACCAGGGCGCCGCCGCCGCTGACAAACGTCAGCCCGGACCACGTCTCGCGCTGCATCCGCGCACCGCTCGAACTCTTGGTGTCCTGATGGCGCTGCTCGAGGTCAACGGACTGGTCAAGCACTTCGTCGCAGAGCGCTCGCTGTTCGGCCGGGCGCGGGCGCATGTCAAAGCGGTCGATGGCGTGACGTTCTCCCTCGAGGCCGGCAAGACTCTCGCCCTGGTCGGTGAATCCGGTTGCGGCAAATCCACTGTCAGCCGCCTGGTGCTGCGGCTGATCGAGCCGGATGCAGGCAGCGTGCGGTTCGACGGCCGCGATCTGCTCTCGCTCGATGCCGATGCGCTGCGCAAATTCCGCCGCGAGGCGCAGATCATCTTTCAGGATCCTTACGCATCGCTCAATCCGCGCATGACGGTTGCGCAGATCCTGACCGAACCGCTGGCGCTGCACGATCTCGTTCCACCGGCGCAGCGGCCACAGCGCGTCGCGGAGCTGCTGCGGCTGGTCGGGCTCGAGNGCGCTATCCGCACGAATTCTCCGGCGGCCAGCGCCAGCGCATCGCCATCGCCCGCGCGCTTGCGGTCGAGCCGAAGCTGATCATCTGCGACGAGCCGGTCTCGGCGCTCGACGTCTCGATCCGTTCGCAGATCCTGAACCTGCTGCGCGAGCTACAGGACAGGCTTGGCCTCGCCTACATCTTCGTCTCGCATGACCTCGCCGTGGTCAAACACATCGCCGACCGCATCGCGGTGATGAATCTCGGCTGCATCGTCGAAGAGGCCGACGCAGACGAATTGTTCGCCCAGCCCCGCCACCCCTATAGCCGCGCTCTGCTGTCGGCGATCCCGCTGCCCCAGCCTCACGCCAAGCGGGCGAAGGTCGTGCTGCAAGGCGAGATCCCGAGCGCGCTCAATCCGCCGTCGGGTTGCCGCTTCCACGCCCGCTGCCCCTTCGTGATCGACCGCTGCCGCACCTCAGCGCCAGCGCTGGTGGCCGACGGCGCGGGCCACGCCACCGCCTGCCACCGCGTCAGCGAGCTACCCCCGGCCGACACGATACTGCCCGCAGCGGCCGGATTTTCGCCGGCACTGGCAAAATTAGTCGCGGCCTTCAGCCGAAAGACGGAAGGCGCGAACCCGGCCGGTGTTGGTATACAGAGTGCAAGGCCACCAACGACGTAGCCGGAGCAATGGGGACTGTCCGATGAAGATGTTTCGCCTGGCCGCGACGGCTGCCGTCGCCCTGCTGACCCTTGGAGCCGCGCAGGCTCAGACCACGCTGCGGATTGGGCTTGCCGAGGACCCTGACATTCTCGATCCCACCATGGCGCGGACCTATGTCGGCCGCATCGTGTTCGCCGCCTTCTGCGACAAGCTGTTCGACATCGACGAGAAGCTGAACATCGTGCCGCAGCTCGCGCTGTCGAGCGAGACCGTCGATGATGGCAAGGGCCTCATCATCAAACTCCGGCCCGGCGTGAAATTCCACGACGGCGAGCCACTCGATGCGGACGCCGCCAAATTCTCGCTGGAGCGTCACCTGACCCTATCAGGCTCGTTCCGCAAGCCGGAGCTCGCCTCGGTCGACCACATCGACGTCGTCGATCCCCTCACCATCAAGCTGGTGCTGAAGTCGCCGTTCTCGCCGCTGCTCGCCCAGCTCACGGACCGCGCCGGCATGATGGTGTCGCCAAAAGCGGCAAAGGAAGCCGGCGACAAGTTCGGCCTGCACCCGGTCTGCGCCGGCCCCTACAAATTCGTCGAACGCGTGCAGCAGGATCGCATCGTGTTCGAGAAGTTCGCCGACTACTGGAACAAGGACAACGTCTTTATCGATCGGATCGTGTTCCAACCCATCGTCGACGCCACCGTGCGGCTGGCGAATTTGAAATCAGGCGGCCTCGATCTGATCGAGCGCGTGCTCGCCACCGACCTCAAGGAGGTGCGTAGCGATTCACGCCTGAAGGTCGCGACCGCCATCGAGCTCGGCTATCAAGGCGTCACGCTGAACATCGGCAAGGACAAGGCCAAGGGCCCGCTCAGCCAGTCCGCCAAGGTGCGGCAGGCGCTCGACCTTGCCATCGACCGCGAGGCGATCAACCAGGTCGTCTTCAACGGCGAGTTCCAGGTCGGCAATCAATGGGTCAATCCTGATCACCGCTACTATCAGAAATCCCTTCCCGTCCGGGCCCGCGACGTAGAGAAGGCCAAGGCCCTGCTGAAGGAAGCCGGCGTGAAGCCGCCGGTCAGCGTCGATTTCCTGGTGCCGAAGGGCGCGGAAAACGAAACACCGGCGCAGATGATCCAGTCAATGGCCGCAGAAGCCGGCTTCGACATGAAGATCCGCGTGACCGAGTTCGCGACCGGGCTCAAGCAGGCCGAGACCGGCGATTATCAGGCCTTCTGGCTCGCCTGGAGCGGCCGCATCGATCCCGACGGCAACAGCTTTATCTTCCTGCACAGCAACGCGCCCCAGAATTACAGCGACTGGAACAATGCGCAGGCCGACAAGGCCCTGGAGGACGCGCGGCTCGTGACCGACCCGGCCAAGCGCAAGGCCAGCTACGAAATCCTGGCCAGGCTGGCCCAGGACGAAGAGCCCATCCTCTATCTCTACCATCGCCGCATCATCATTGCCCACACCACCAAGCTCGAGGGTTACAAGCAGATGCCCGACGGCCTCGTGCGCGTCGTCGGCCTCAGGCTGAAGTGACGCCAAGCGGATGCTGAACTTCCTCGCCCGCCGGCTTGCGCAGATCGTCCCGACGCTGTTCTTCGTGTCGGTGCTGATTTTCTCGCTGCAGCAATTGCTGCCGGGCGATCCTGCACTGGTGATGGCGGGCGAAGAACGCGATCCTGCCGTGATCGAACAGATCCGGCACCAATACCGGCTCGATCAACCCGTCCCCGTGCAATACATCTACTGGATCAAGGGCGTCCTTGTCGGCGACTTCGGAGAATCCCTTCGCAACAAGATGCCGGTGCGCGAGCTGATCGCGCAAAAGCTGCCGGTGACGCTGCAGCTCGGCGCCATGGCCATCATCATCGCCTTCCTGATCGGCATCCCCGCCGGCATCGTTGCGGCCGTGAAGAAGGGGACGGCCTGGGACTACGGTGCCAATTTCTTTGCGCTGTGGGGCATCTCGACGCCGAACTTCTGGCTCGGCATCATGCTGATCTTCCTGTTCTCGATCGAGCTCGGCTGGCTGCCTGCCTCCGGCTATGTGCCGCTGACCGAGAACTGGCGCGCGAGCCTTGCCGCCACCATCATGCCGGCTTTCGTGCTCGGCAACGCGATCGCCGCGATCCTGATGCGGCATACCCGTAGCGCCATGCTGCAGGTGCTGGAGAGCGATTATGTACGTACCGCGCGCGCCAAGGGCCTGTCCGAGCGCTCGGTGATTCTCAAGCATGCGATGCGCAATGCGCTCACGCCCATCATCACGCTCGGCGCGCTCGAACTCGGCACGCTCTTGTCCGGCGCCGTGCTGACCGAGCAGATCTTCTCCATTCCCGGCTTCGGCAAGCTGATCGTCGACGCCGTGTTCAACCGCGATTATGCCGTCGTGCAGGGCGTGGTGCTGGTGACCGCCACGGTCTACATCACGCTCAATCTGGTCGCCGACCTCGCCTATATCCTCGTCAATCCGCGGCTGAGGGGCTAGGCCATGACCGCCGTGCTCACGACCACCCCCATCACTGATACCGGCGAGCTGGACAGCCCGGCGCGCCGGGCGCGGCGTCGCCTGTTCAAGCGCAAGGCGGCGGTTGCGGGCCTTGTGGTCCTCATCGTTTTCATCCTGCTCGCGCTGCTGGCGCCTCTGCTCGTGCCCTATGATCCAATCGCAACGGGCTGGAGCCTGGTGCGCAAGCCGCCGACGACCGCGCACTGGTTCGGCACCGACGAGCTCGGCCGCGACATCCTGAGCCGCGTCATCTATGGCGCACGCGCCTCATTGCTGGCCGGCCTGATCTCGGTTGCGATCGCGCTCGGCATCGGCGTTCCTCTTGGCCTGGTCTCCGGCTATCGCGGCGGATTCGTCGATGCGCTGATCAGCCGGATCACCGATGCGATGCTCGCCTGTCCATTCCTGATCCTGGCCATTGCGCTGGCCGCGTTCCTCGGCCCGAGCCTCGGCAATGCCATGATCGCAATCGGCATCTCGGCGACGCCGGTCTTCATCCGCCTCACCCGTGGCCAGGTACTGAGCGTCAAGGCCGAGGACTATGTCGAGGCTGCTCGCGCGCTCGGCAATCCGGACTGGCGGATCGCGGTCTCCCACATCCTGCCGAACATCCTGCCCGCGCTGCTGGTCCAGGCGACCTTGTCGATCGCCGCAGCGATCATCGCGGAAGCCGCCCTGTCGTTCCTCGGGTTAGGCCAGCAGCCGCCATCGCCGTCCTGGGGCAGCATGCTGAATGCGGCGCAACGCTTCCTGACCCAGGCGCCCTGGATGGCGATCTGGCCGGGGCTTGCGATCTTCCTCGTGGTGCTGTCACTGAACCTGCTCGGCGACGGCTTGCGCGATGCGCTGGACCCACGGCAGCGTTAGATCACCACCTCACGCATCACGCGGCGACAATCCATCTCATATTCCAGGTCGACCACCGGCGGCCGCGCAAAGTGCCAGGTCAG
Organism: Bradyrhizobium manausense; assembly: GCF_001440035.1. GTDB lineage: Bacteria > Pseudomonadota > Alphaproteobacteria > Rhizobiales > Xanthobacteraceae > Bradyrhizobium > Bradyrhizobium manausense. Next base: position 82,896 of record NZ_LJYG01000104.1, read on the forward strand.
GCCCGAGCGCAGCGCGCCGCGCCGGACCAGCTCGTCGACCAGCGCATGATGGAAGTCGTGCACGGAATAGGCCTGCACGCCGGTGGTGTGCTTCCAGCCGAAACCGAATGCCGCCATCCGGTTCTCCATCTGCGAGGTCGTCGTGAAGCGCACCTTCTCGCGCAGGCCTTCCGGGCTGAGGTCGCGATAGCGCACGGTACGTTCGACATAACTGCCGCTGCCTTCGCGCGCCTCGGCGCCACCGGCGATCACGAAGGACGGCGCCTTCGAAGTCGTCGGACGCGTGAACGAGAACGCATAGAACGACGGCTCCGCGGGCGGATCGATTTCCGGACAGACATTGCTGCGCGCCACCGGATTGGTGCTGCCGTCGAAGATGCCCCACTCCGACAGTGTCTTCACATAGTGCAGGTTGAAGGCGCGAAAGCCTTCCTCGCTGAAGGCGGCCGGCGAGCGCAGCTCGCAGGCGCAGAAAGCCGTCAGCGGACGTCCTTGCGCCTGGATGTAGTTTGCAGCCAGCGCAAACCCGTCGGCAAGCGGCACCAGGCGATCGAACCTGACGCGCTCGATCTCGTAGCCGTCGTCGGCAGCAGCACCAGCAGAATACTGGAACACGGAGGGGATGAACCGGTAATTTCCGGCAGAGAATTCACGCGTCATGTCTAACCCTAATCCAGCTGGATGCGAATGCCTTTGGCGCCGTTGAGCAGGCGTCTCAAGTGAAAGCCGGCGAGCGGATCGTCGGCGTGCATCCCGACCAGCGCGGCGAAGGCCGGCATCGCGGCGGCGTCGCCCGCCTCCATCCTTGCAAATGCCTCGGCATATTGTGCCGTCGCGGGCGCATCAAACTTGTCCTGCGGCAGCGGCTCGAACGCGCGCAGCGGCTCGCTGCGTCCGCGCAGCATCAGATCACCCACCGGGCGCCCCTGAAAGTTCGCCGCCGCCTCGGCGACACTGGAGCTGACGCAGATGCGGGTGCCGAGCTGCTTGTTGGCGGCCTCCAGCCGCGCCGCGATGTTGATGGTGTCCCCATAGGCGGTGTAGTCGAAGAAACGATTGCCGCCGAAATTGCCGACCAGCGCGGCCCCTGCGTGAATGCCGATACGGGTTGTGCCGAAATTCACGCCCCTGGCCTTCTGGCGCACGCAAAAATCCTGCGCCCAACGGTCGAGATCGTGCGCGCAGGCCACCGCGCGCGTCGCATAGTCGGGCTGATCGCCGGGCGCATTGAACAGCACGTGGATCGCATCGCCGATGATCTTGGCAACCGTCCCCTCATGCGCGAAGATCACTTCGGTCATCCCGCCGACATATTCGTTGAGGAGCCCGCCCAATGTCTCGGGCGCTGCGCTCTCGACCAGCGATGTGAAGCCGGTGATATCAGTGAATATGACGGCGACATCGCGCCATTGCACCTCGATACCCTCGCTGTCGCTGCCTGCCGCCAGGCGTTTGGCGAGCTCGGGCGAGAAGTGGCGCGACAGCGCGGCGTGGGCCCGTTCGGCTTCGGCCTGACGGCGCCGCACCTCGCGTAGCATCTCGATGTGGCGAAGCGTCTTCTCGATCGTCGTTTCGAGGTCGGCAAAGTCGATCGGCTTGGTGAGGAAATCGAACGCGCCGCGGTTCATGGCGGTGCGGATATTGCTCATATCGCCATAGGCCGAGACGATGATGGTCGACTTCTTGTCCTCGGCTTCCTGAAGCTTCTGCAACAGCGACAGCCCGTCCATCCTGGGCATGTTGATGTCCGAGACCACCATGTCGACATGCGGGTTCTGCTCGAGCGACTCGAGCGCCTCGATACCGTCGCGTGCGAACATGATGGCGAGAAGCCCGTCACGGATCTTCCTGCGGAATTTCTGCAGGATCAGCGCCTCGAGATCGGGCTCATCGTCGACGAACAGAATGGTCGGGGTCATGCCGCCTGCTCGAGCCTCGTGTCGATCTGCTGGCGCAGCTGCGCGAAGTCGATCGGCTTGGTGAGGAGCCCGCTGGCGCCGCGCTCGATCGCCTTGCGATGCGTCTCGGCATCACCGTAGGCCGTGATCATGATCACAGGAACATTCGGATGCTCGGCGCGCACCCTGGGCAGCATGTCAAGCCCGCTCATGCCGGGCATGTTGATGTCGGACAGGATCAGGATCAGCGAGGGATCGCGCACCTCGGCGGCACGCTTCAGCGCATCGGGCGCAGAGGGTGCGAACTCCATCTGGAAACGGCCGGCTCGCAGGTCGCGCCGGAATTGCTGCCGGAACAGCGCCTCGACATCGGGCTCGTCATCGACGACCAGGATGTAAACGTTCACGTCTTGCCTCCCGAAGTGCCGCTTGCCGCCATTGCGCGCGGCAGGGTGATGATGAATTCGGTGAAGGCACCGGGTGTGGTGTTCACGTCGATCGTGCCGCCGTGCTGCTTCACGACGATGTCGTGGCTCATGGACAGGCCAAGCCCGGTGCCCTCGCCTGCCGGCTTGGTGGTGAAGAAGGGATTGAACATCTTCTCCTTCACGTCCTGCGGAATACCCGTGCCGTTGTCGCGTATCCGGATCTCGACCTTGTCGCCGAGATTTTTCGTCGATGCGCTCAGGGTCGGCTCGAAGCCGTCGGCTCCGCTCTCCTTGCGCTTGGCCGCCGCATAGAACCCGTTCGAGATCAGATTGAGGAAGACGCGGGTGATTTCCTGCGGGTAAATATCGACCATGCCGGCTGCGGGGTCGAAGTCGCGCTTGAGCGTGACGTTGAAGTTGGACTTCTCGGCCCGCGCGCCGTGATAGGCCAGATTGAGGCTTTCCTCCAAGATCGCGTTGATGTCGGCGGGGCGATGCTCGCCAGAGCCTTCGCGCGAATGAAGCAGCATGTTCTTCACGATGGAATCGGCACGCCTGCCGTGCTGCACCACCTTATCGAGATTGCCCTTGAGCATGTGGGTCAGCTCGTCGACCTCTTCCTTCGCCTTGCTGTCGAGCTGCGCCGATTGCAGAACGTCGTTCAGCTCGTCGATCAACTCCATCGAGAGAGACGAGAAATTATTGACAAAGTTGAGTGGGTTCTTGATCTCGTGCGCGATGCCGGCGGTGAGTTGGCCGAGCGAGGCAAGCTTCTCGGTCTGGACCAGACGGTCCTGGGCGGTGCGCAGATCGTCGAGGGATCGCGATAGCTCTCTGGTGCGCTCCTGGACTTCCTCGAACAGGCGCACATTCTCAATCGCAATTAGGGCCTGATCCGCAAAGGTCGTGGCGAGCTCGATCTGCTTTTCACTGAACGGACGCACGACGTGCCGCGTCAAGACGAAGACGCCGATAGGCGCCCCCTCCCGCAGCAACGGGACACCCAGCATCGTACGCACGTTGGAGCGTCTTCGCGCAGACGAAGGTGCATACTCCGGATCGGCCTGCACATCGGGAATATGGACTGTCCTGCAATCGAGCAGGGTGCGTCCGACGACACTTCCCCGCTCCGGCACGGAAGCAAATGTCCGAAGCTTGTTCTCCTGCTCCGCATCGAGGCCGCAGCTCGCTGCCAGATAAAAGGCGCCATCGCGGGGCCGGAAGATCGTTCCTTCGTCGGCATCGCACAGGCGGGCAGCCGATCCCACCAGCGTGTCAAGCACGGTCTGTAGATCAAACGTCGAACGGCTGATCACCTTCAGCACATCGGCGGTCGCGGTCTGCTGCTGTAGCGCTTCCCGCAATTCAGCCGTCCTCTGCTCGACCTTGTTTTCCAGGTCGGCGTAGGATTCCTGCAGCCGCGAGCCCATGTCGTTGAACTGGTCCGCGAGCCCTTCCAGCTCGTCGCCGGTCTTGATCGAGATGCGCTGGGAGAAATCGCCGCCGCCCATCCGCTCGGCGCCGCTGCGCAGTGCCTGGATCGGGCCGACCATGCGGCGCGCCAGGAAAATCCCCGCCAGCACTGCGAAGATCGAGGCAGCGAGCAGCACGATCGCGAGCCGCTGCAATGAGGCATAGAGCGAGGCATAGGCCTCCTCGACCGGCAGCTCGACGAACATGGTCCAGTGCAGCGGCTCGATCGGGGCCGAGGCGGTCAGAACCTTCTGGCCCTGGATGTTGATCGCCTCCTGAAGCGCATCGGGCATGACGCCGCCGCCGGCCTGCGCTGCGCGGACCTGTGCGAGGCCGGACATGTCGGTATTGCGCAGCACCAGGCTGATGTCGGGATGGGCGATCAGCCGCCCCTCGGGGCCGACCACATAGGCGTGCCCATGCTGGCCGACTTTGATCTGGGAGACGACGTCCCAGATGAGCTTCAAATTGACTTCCGCGATGCTGACCCCGGCATCCTTCCTGGCCCCGGCCAGCGCCAGTGTCATGTAGGGCTCGGACTCGCGGCGAAAATACACCGGTCCGTAATAGACCTTGTGCGCGACGGCTTCGGTGAACTTCGGATCCCCAGACAGATCGATGCCGCTGTCGATCGCGTCCATCGCCAGTCGCGAGACGCGCAGCCGCTCTTTGCCGGTCGAATCCAGCTGGGCGAGCTCGGTGATCGCAGGCACCTGACGCAGCAGCCGCAGCGCATCGAACCGGCGCGGCTCGATCGAACCCCCAGACCAGGGCAGCTGCGTGGTCCAGCCGAGCTGGCTCTCGATCTCCTTGATGAACTGGCTGATTTTGGCGGCGGCCGCCTCGGCCTGCTCGTGCTGGACCCGGATCAGGGCGGCCTTGTGTTCCCTATAGTAGAACAACACCTCGAACAGGCCATTGGTCAGCAGGGCGACCGCGACCACGGCCACGAACAGCGCGACATATTTGGTGAACAGGCGGGTCCTGATCCCTCGCCCCGTCGTGGCGGACCCGGCCGCGCTCGGCAGGGTCCTGGTCTGCGGGGTGTCGGGATGGACGGAAATGCTCATTTCCCCGAGCCTAGCAAGAAGGCCGCAGCTTGTCTCTCGCCACGGCGGGCAAGGTTACTCGATGACCTCGTCGGCAAGTGCAAGCAAGGTCGGGGGAATTTCAAGGCCGGTGGCCTTGGCCGTCTTCAGATTGATCACCAGGGGATAGCGGGTCGGCTGCTCGAATGGCAGATCGCCGGGATTGGCACCGTTGAAAATGCGGGCGACGAGGGCGGCCGCCCGCTCGAAGGATTCCAGCACATCCGCTCCGTAAGACATCAGCCCTCCGTCGCGAGCGAGATCGGCATTTTCGTAGATCGCCGGCAGTTTCCGCTGGACGGCGAATTCGTACACGCGCTTGCGATTGAGAATGGTGAGTGCGTCGGCCACCATCAGGATGCCGTCCGGCGGATCGGCATTCATCACGGAGAAAGCCTCCTCGAAATCATCGGGTTCGCGGACACCTAACGCCTGCACGGACAGCCCGAGCGCCTGGGCAGCCTTCGCGGACGCCTGGTAGCGCATTGTCATGCCGAGGTCGTCCTTGTTCCAGAGCATTGCGACCTTGGTCAATTTCGGCGACATGTCCTTGAGCAGCGACAGCCGCTTGGCGCTGAGTGTCGCTGCGACGTCCGAAATCCCGGTGATTTTGCCGCCTGGATGCGCCAGGCTCTCGATCAGCCTGGTCTCGACGGGATCACCGATGCCACTGGCCGCCACGGTGGGAATGTCGGCCGCTTTGGCCGCCATTGCGGTCGGATAGCCGATGATCACAACGGCATCGACTTTCGCAGCCTTCAGCTCTGCCATCAGCGCGGGGAGCTTCGCGACGTCGCCCGCCGCCCCGCGCGCTTCAATGGCCAGGTTCTGGCCAAGCTTGAAACTGCGCTCGCCGAGCACCTTGATCAGGATCTTGCCGCCAGGACTGGTCTCCGTGATCGGCGCGATCGGCGTCAGCGTGCCCAGACGAAACGTCCTGTCGCTCTGAGCCGCGGCCGAGCACGGCCCCAACAGCGAGACACAGCCGAGCCCTGCCAGGAATTCGCGCCGCCTCATCACGCCTCCCTTGCCCCTGGCGCAATAGCGCGCCGCTCAAGTCTAGCACGGGACAAGAAAAAAGCGGCAATGGCGATGGCCATTGCCGCCTTGCAATCTTCGATTCGGCCGGCCTCAGGTCGGCCGTAGCGCCTTGGCGTTGAGGTCGAGCTCGTTGACCTGCTTGGTACGCTCGGAATCGGCGGCCGCACGATGGTCGGTCGCCAGCACGACGTAAACCGCGGGTAGGACGAAGAGCGTGAACAGCGTGCCGATCGACATGCCGGCGACGACCACGAGGCCGATCGAGAATCGGCTGGCTGCGCCGGCGCCGCTCGCAGTCAGCAACGGGATCAGGCCGGTCACCATCGCAGCCGTCGTCATCAAGATCGGCCGCAGACGGATGCGGGCCGACATTTCGATGGCCGATCGGCGGTCCAGCCGCTCGTTCACCTGGAGCTCGTTGGCGAACTCCACCATCAGGATGCCGTGCTTGGTGATCAGGCCGACCAGGGTGAGCAGGCCGACCTGGGTGTAGATGTTCATGGTCGCCACGCCGAAGAACAGCGGGATCAATGCACCGACGATCGCCATCGGCACCGAGATCATGATCACCAGCGGATCACGCAAGCTCTCGAACTGGGCCGCCAGCACCAGGAAGATGATGATCAGCGCGAAACCGAAGGTGATCGCGAGCTGATTGCCTTCCTGCACATACTGTCTGGAATCCGCGAGATAGTCGTGGCTGAAGCCTTGCGGCAGTTTCTTGGCCTCGCTCTCGAGGAAGTCAACCGCGGCGCCGACGGTCACGCCGGGCATCGGCACGGCCGAGAACGTCGCCGAGTTGAGCTGATTGTAGTGCGTCAGCGAGTTCGGGTCGGTCTTGGTGTTGATCGAGACCACGGTCGACAGCGGGAGCTGCTGGCCGGTGCTGGTCGTCACATAGTAACCGCCAAGCGATTCCGGTGACAGTCTGTTGGCGCGCGGCACCTGCGGGATCACCTGGTAGGAGCGCCCCTCGAGATTGAAGCGATTGATGTAGTTGCCGCCCAGCAGAACCGCGAGCGTACTGCCGAGGTTCTGCATGTTGACGCCGAGATCCTGCGCCTTGTTACGGTCGATCGTGACCACAACGCTGGGCTGGTTAAAGGCGAGATCGCTGTCGGAAACGATGAACATGCCGCTCTTGCGCGCAGCGTCCTTCAGCTTCTCCATCTGCTCAAAGACGGTCTGGTAGCTCGCGGTGGAATTGATGACCATCTGCACCGGCAGACCGCCCGGACCACCCGGCAGCGGCGGCAGATTGAACGCGAACGCCTGCACGCCCTCGATCTTGGAGAGCTCGGCCTGCACCAGCGGCTTCAGCGCGATCGACGATCGCTTGCGCTCTTCCCAGGGCTTGAGCAGCATGCCGGCGATGCCGCCCTGCGGGCCATTGATGCCGTTCAGCACGAAGCGCAGATCGGTCTCCGGGAAGCTCTGAAACTTCTTGTCGAGCTTGTCGCCGTAGAAATCGACATAGTCGATATTGGCGTATTTCGGCGCCTTGGTCACTGCGAACACGATGCCCTGGTCTTCCTCAGGTGCCAGCTCCTTCGAGGTGTGCATATAGAGGAAGCCCACGAGCCCGAGGATCGTGATTGCGAACAGGCCGGTAATCGCCTTGTAATCGAGCGACCGGTCGAGCCTGCGGCCGTACCAGCGCGTCAGTGCGCCGAACACCTTGTTGACCAGCTTGGCGAAGCGGCCTTCTTCGGTGTTCTTGAGCAGCACCGAGCACATCATCGGCGACAGGGTCAGCGCGATCACGCCGGATACGATCACGGAGCCGGCGAGCGTGAAGGCGAATTCCCGGAACAGCGAACCGGTGAGACCACCGAGAAAGCCGATCGGGGCATAGACCGCTGCCAGCGTGATGGTCATCGACACGACGGGACCGACGATCTCGCGTGCGCCTTCGAGCGCCGACTGCACCGGTGTCTTTCCCTCCTCGAGATGCCGGTGGATGTTCTCCACCACCACGATGGCGTCGTCGACCACGAGGCCGATCGCGAGCACCATCGCGAGCAAGGTCAGCAGATTGAAGCTGAATCCCAGCGCCAGCATCAGGGTGCAGACGCCGATCATCGACAACGGGATGGTGACGACTGGAATGATGACCGAACGCAGCGAGGCCAGGAACAGGAAGATCACCACGATCACGATGATCACGGCTTCGCCAAGCGTCTTCTCCACCTCGTCGATCGAGGATTGGATGAACTTGGTCGAGTCATAGGCGACCTTCATCTTCATCGACGGCGGCAGGTTGCGCTCAAGCTCCGGGAACAGCGCCCTTACACCCTTGACCAGCGTCAGCGGATTGCCCTGCGGCGTCGCGTTCACACCGATGAAGATCGCATGCTCCCCGTTGAAGGCAACACTCGCGTCGGTGCTCTGCGCCGCAAGCTCGACCGTGGCGATGTCCTCCATCCGGACGAAGCCACCGTCCTTGGCCTTCACGATCATCTTCCTGAACTGGTTGACGTCCGTCAGGCTGGTGTTCGTCGAGATGTTGGAAACGATGAGATAGCCCTTGGTCTGGCCCGCCGCGGATTGGAAGTTGTTGGCCGTGATTGCGGCCGCAACATCCGCCGGCGACACACTGCGGCCGGCCATCTTCACGGGATCAAGCCAGAGCCGCATCGCAAAGGTCTGGCCACCAAGAATGTCGGCCGAGGCGACGCCGTCGACGGTCGACAGCACCGGCTGCACCACGCGCGTCAGATAGTCCGAGATCGCCGAGCCTGACAGTTCCTCCGAGGAGAAGCCGAGATACATCACGGCCGTGGTCTGGCCCGTGGTCTTGGTGACGATCGGGTCGTTCGATTCCTTCGGAATCAGGTACTTGACCGAGTTCGTCTTGGCCAGCACCTCGGTAAGCGCCTGGTTCGGGTCGAAGTTCAGCTTGATGTAGACCTGGATGGTCGAGGTGCCGAGCACCGAGGACGAGGTCATGTAGTCCACGCCCTCGGCCGAGGCGACCGCCTGCTCGATCGGCGTCGTGATGAAGCCCTGGATCAAATCCGCGGACGCGCCGGGATAGACGGTCGTGATATTGATGACCGTGTTCGACAGCTTCGGATACTGCCGGATCGGCAGCACCATCGCCGCGCGCAGGCCGATCAGCAGGATCAACAGACTGACGACGACCGACAGAACCGGGCGCTTGATGAAAATATCGGTAAAGGCCATCGCGGCGATCTCGACTTCTATGTCTCAAGAGACGTGATCCGGCCGGGNGGGCCGGATCACGCGAATGTATTGTCAGTAGCGCGGGGGCTGCGCCGGGATCGGCGGAGCCGGGTCGGTCGAAATTGCGACAGCGGCGCCCGACTGCAGCTTGAGCTGGCCGACGGCGACGACCTTGTCGCCCGCCTTCACGCCCTTGATGATCTCGACGCGACCGTTGACCCGATTGCCGGTCTGCACGAAGGTGCGCACTGCGCTCAGCGTCGTCTTGCCGTCCTCGCCCTGCTTCTCGGTGATCATGAACACGGAGTCGCCGTACAGCGTATAGTCGACGGCCGTTTCCGGAACGGTGATCACGGCCGGCTTGTCCGGCAGCACCACCGTGGTGGTCACGAACATGCCCGGCTTCAGGATCTTTTCCGGGTTGGCGATCGTGGCCTGCACGCGAATGTTGCGGGTGTCGGCGGCGATCTGCGGCTCGATCGTGGTGATCTTGCCGTCGAAGGTGCGCCCCGGATAGGCATCGACCTTCAGCCGGACCGGCTGCCCAACCTTGAGGTTGCCCGAGTCCTTTTCCGTCACCGTAAAGTTGGCCCACAGCTCCGACAGATCGGTCAGCGACACGATCGCGGTGCCAGCTGTGAGATATTGTCCGACCTCGACCTTGCGCACGCCGAGCTCGCCGGAGAACGGTGCACGGACCAGCTTCTGCGAGATCAGGGCCTCGGTCTTGGCGATGCCGGCCATTGCCTGGTCGTAGGCGGCCTGAGCTTGGTCCACCGTGGCCTGCGGGCCGAACTGGCGCGATGCCAGCTGCTTGGCGCGGTCCAGCGACAGCTGCGCGACGGTTGCCTGCGCCTTGTAGTTGGCGAGATCGCCCTGCTCGGGCGCGTCGAACAGCTGCACCAGCGGCGTGCCGGCTTCGACATGGGCGCCCGGCTCGAATTTGATCTCGGTGACGCGTCCATTGACATCGGCAGTGACGTCGACCTGGTGGACTGCGGCGAGGCCGCCGACCGCAATGAGCAGGTTCGGTACCACCTCGGACTTCGCTTCGGCCGCGCTGACCATGGTCGGCGGCGGCTTGTTGTTGGCGAAGAACTGCTTGATCATCTGGCCCCGGAAATAATTGAACCAGACGAGACCACCGACGAGCACGCCGAGAAGCGTGCCGACGATGATGAACCAGAGCACCGGCCGAACCGGGCGCTTGGGGGCCTTGCTGTCGATCGGTTCGCCCGAAATCTTGTGTTCGGCTACGATGTTCATGTCATGCACTCTCTGCAATCGCCGTCTTGTCCACACCCGGGGCCAATTGATGGCCCAGATGCGAAGCAATTGCGGCGTCGTTAAGTCCGATGCCTCTCAGGAGAAACTCACAAAGCTGCCGCTCCAGATCGTTCGCCGCGCTATAGGCGAGACAATGCACCGAAGGCAGCCTGGTCAGTGCGGCGGTCATCACCGTATGATGCGCAAACCAGAACAGGTTGAGCGGTTCGCCACCACAGGCCCGCGCATCCCCGGCGGCGACGGCGCGTTCGAGCGAGGCGACGAAAACCGCTCCGATCAGCGTCTTGATCTTTGCATAGAGCAAACGAGCGAATTCGCCATCATCCAGATGACTAGTGGCCATCAGTCGCAGCCGCTGGGCGTCTTCCTGGTCGGGGCCGTCGGCGATCTCCAGGAAATGCCGGACCATGCCGCGGATCACCTCGACCAGGGTGGCCGTCGATGGCTCCCGCTCGAGCAGGTCCATCAGCGCCGGGTCCGCCTCGCACTCGTCGCTGAGGATTTCGGCATACAGCGCCGCCTTGGACGGGAAATGCTTGAAGAGCAGTGCCTCGGAAATGGCAGCGGCGGCCGCCACGCTCTTGGTCGTGGTGCCGTTATAGCCGTGTCGGGCAAAGCAGCGCTTTGCGGCTCCGAGGATCAATTGACGCCTCAGGTCGCTCGTCATACGCAATGTGCTCATGCTAGTGAGTAAGCACTCACCCACGCAAAAGTCAAGCCGAATGGTGCGGCGCAACCTAAATGGGCGGGGAACTGTTGGAAACTGGTCACAGATTACCTCCGCGGGGAGAGCATCGCCCCACGGGGGACCAGATTTAGGGCCGGGGTCAGATCGGCTGGAAGCCGAGCTCGCCACGGATCCGATTGACGATGTAAGTCCCGTCCCGGCTCGGCAGGATCCGTTCGACGTTGGCGCTGTCGATCTTCACATTGGCAAAGCGCGGCCCTGCCGAGAGGTCGTGGATGGCTTTGGCGAAGGCTTCGACCTCAGCCATGGTCGAGATTGCCCGGCTATCGGCGATGCCACAGGCCCTGGCGACGCCGACAAGGTCGGCGGTAGCCGNTGGTCTGGCCGCCGGTCTCGCCATAGGCTTCGTTGTCGAGCACGACGATTGAGAGATTGGACGGCTTCTGCACCCCGATGGTGGCAAGGCTGCCCATGCCCATCAGCATCTCGCCGTCGCCGGTAATGACCAGCACCGGCAGTTTCGGTTGCGCCAGCGCGAGCCCCAGCCCGATCATCGCAGCGCCGCCCATGCCGCCCCAGAGATAGAAGTTGCGGGCATGATCGCCCGCCGCAGTGATGTCGTTGGTGGAGGCACCGAGGCCCCCAATTGCGACCACGTCCTTGCGATCAGCCAGCAGCGCGGAAACCACCTTTCGGCGGTCGAGGAGATTAGCCTTGCTCATTTGGTGAAGACCTTGGCGCCGATCAGGCGCTGCGACAGCAGGACGGCGGTGGGCGTGAGCGCGTTGTACGCCTGCGCCGCGGCGGCTTCGAGCACAGCCGGCACCTCGGCTGCGTTCGAGGCACGCAGCACCTTGATGCCGGAGAGTTCGAGCACGCCCTGCGTGGTCGAGCCCATCGGCACCTGCCACGGATTGAACTCGCCCCACTCGCCGCGCATGGTCACGAGGCTGAGGAACGGAAAGCGCAGGATCGGGATCAGCGACAGCATGTTGATGCAATTGCCGACGCCGCTCGACTGCATCAGCAGCACGCCGCGCTGGCCGCCGGTCCAGGCGCCGGCAAGGAGAGCGATGCCCTCCTCCTCGGTCGTCAGCGGGATGCCGCGCATCGTCGGTGAAGCCAGCACGCGCTGGATCAACTTGGAATGTCCGGCATCGGGCACGTAAGGCACCTGCCGGACGTCGAAGCGTTGCAGGGTCGCGAAAATATCGTCAGGCCAACTCGGGGCCGTGTCGGAAGCGTCAGCGCGGGCGTGCATTTTTCTGTCCAGTCGGCTAGCAAGGTGCCAAGACTGTAGACGCATGCATGCGCCGATCAGAACAACAAAAACGGCATAACGGGTTTAACCGGCGAGTATAACGGGATGAACGCAGATGCGAAGGCGCTGGCGGCAAGCTTCAACCTCGAGAAGCTGACGCCTGAATTCCACGACGACCCCTACCCGATCTATCGTGCATTGCGGGAGAACGAACCGGTCAAGCGGCTTGCGAGCGGCACCGTATTCCTGACGCGCTATGACGACCTCGTCACCACCTACAAGAACACAAGATCGTTCAGCTCGGACAAGAAGCGCGAGTTCGCGCCGAAATACGGCGACACGCCGCTCTACGAGCATCACACCACCAGCCTCGTCTTCAACGATCCGCCCGCCCACACCCGCGTGCGGCGCCTGATCATGGGCGCGCTGTCGCCGCGCGCGATCGCCGGCATGGAGGGCGACCTCGTCAAGCTGGTCGACGGCCTGCTCGATGCCATCGCCGCCAAGGGCCATTGCGAGCTGATCGAGGATTTCGCGGCCTCGATCCCGATCGAGGTGATCGGCAATCTGCTCGACGTGCCCCGTGACGAACGCGCGCCGCTGCGCGACTGGTCGCTGGCAATCCTGGGCGCGCTCGAGCCGGTCGTGTCAGCCGAGGCGGCCGCACGCGGCAACAAGGCGGTGACGGATTTCCTCGCCTATCTCGAAACGCTGGTCGCGCGGCGGCGGCAAAAGCCGGGCAATCCCGACCGTGACGTGCTGACACGCCTGATCCAAGGAGAAGGCAACGCCGAGGAGAACGGCGAGCGGCTGACCGAGAAGGAGCTGCTGCACAATTGCATCTTCCTGCTCAATGCCGGCCACGAGACTACGACCAATCTGATCGGCAACGGCCTCGTCGCGCTCGACCGGTATCCCGACCAGAAGCAGCGGCTGACCGATAATCCTGACATGATCAAGACCGCCGTCGAAGAAATCCTCCGCTACGAAAGCTCGAACCAACTCGGCAATCGCATGACCACCGAGAAGGTCGAGCTCGGCGGCGTCATGCTCGAAGCCGGCACGTCGGTGACGCTGTGCATTGGCGCGGCCAACCGCGACCCCGCGCAGTTTCCCGATCCTGAGCGCTTCGACGTCGCGCGCACGCCGAACCGGCACCTTGCCTTCGCCACCGGTGCGCATCAATGCGCCGGCATGGCGCTGGCGCGGCTCGAAGGCGCGATCGCGATCTCGCGTTTCCTGGCGCGCTTCCCGAACTATGCCGTGAGCGGCCAGCCGGTGCGCGGCGGCCGGGTGCGGTTCCGTGGCTTCCTGAGCGTCCCCTGCTCGATCGGCTGAGGCGTCATGACCATCGATCAATTGCGCGAACGCTGGGCCGATCCTGCCCTCACGGTGCTGACCGTGCTGATGGTGGTCATGATGTTCGTGATCGCGCCGTTGCAGGCGCTGGGGCTGTTCGCATTCCAGGTGTCCGAACTCGTGCTGGCGCTGCTGCTCGTCGTCGGCATCTTCGTGATCTCAGGCAGCCCCGTCGCAGTGGTCGGCATGCTGATCGCGCTCGGCATGATCGTGACAGGCGCGATCTTGCGGATCAGATCGCCATCCATCATCGACCTCAATCTGTTTGCCGGCTCCTGGTTCATCGTGGGAACGACGATGGCCTGGGCGGTGGCGCGGCAGACCTTTGCGCCGGGGCGCGTCACCTATCATCGGGTGATCGGTGCCGTGCTGCTCTATCTCACGGTCGCCGTGATCTTCGCGGCGCTCTACACTTTCATCGGCTCGCTCGATCCGGCCGCCTTTGTCAGCATGAAGGTGGAGGACAGTCCGAGCCTTGCGAGCGAGGTGATCTATTTCAGCTTCGCGACGATGACCACGACCGGCTATGGCGACGTCGCGCCGCTGCACCCCGTCGCGCGCAGCCTGTGCAACATGGAAGCCATTTTCGGCCAGCTCTATCCGGCGACACTGCTGGCGCGCCTGGTCACGCTCGAGATCGAGCATCGCAGGCAGGACTCCTGAATCACCACTCCTGAAGCCTTCGCCGACCAAAAATCGAAAACAACCCCATGCACAGTAGGACGCCGCTTGGTCGAAATTAGCAGGTGGATGCGCAGAACTATTTGACACGCCGGGGCAAATCGGCAGCATCGCGCACATCCCAGGCCGCCCAATGGGAGTGACGAAAATGAGCAGGTCGGTCATTGATCTCCTCGCAACGGAAGCACGCTTTGGCGCCCAGAATTACCAGCCCATCGGGGTCGTCCTGACCCGCGGCGAAGGTGTCTGGGTCTGGGATACCGAGGGCAAACGTTACCTCGATTGCCTCTCCGCCTATTCCGCAGTAAGCCAGGGCCACTGCCACCCGAAGATCCTGGCGGCGATGGTGGAACAGGCGCAGCGGCTGACGCTCACCTCGCGCGCCTTCCACAACGACCAGCTCGCCCCGTTCTACGAGGAGATCGCGGCGCTGACCGGCTCCCACAAGGTGCTGCCGATGAACAGCGGTGCCGAGGCGGTTGAAAGTGCGATCAAGTCGGTGCGCAAATGGGGCTATGAGGTCAAGGGCGTGCCGGACGGCCAGGCCGAGATCATCGTCTGCGCCAACAATTTCCACGGACGCACGCTGGGCATCGTCGGCTTTTCGACCGACCCCGAGACACACGGGCACTTCGGGCCGTTCGCGCCGGGCTTCAGGATCATCCCTTTCGGCGATGCCACCGCCCTCGAGGCAGCGATCACGCCAAACACCGTCGCCTTCCTGGTCGAGCCGATCCAGGGCGAAGCCGGCGTCATCATTCCCCCTTCAGGCTATTTCACTGAAGTGCGCGAGCTCTGCACCGCCAACAACATCATGCTGGTGCTCGACGAGATCCAGACCGGGCTCGGCCGCACCGGCAAGCTGCTCGCCGAGCAGCACGAGGGCATCGAGGCGGACGTGACGCTGCTCGGCAAGGCCCTGTCCGGCGGCTTCTATCCGGTGTCGGCCGTGCTCTCGAACAACGACGTCCTGGGGACACTCCGACCCGGGCAGCACGGTTCGACCTTCGGCGGCAATCCGCTTGCCTGCGCGGTGGCCCGCGCCGCGATGCGCGTGCTGGTCGAGGAAGGCATGATCGAGAACGCGGCACTTCAGGGCGCGCGCTTTCTGGACGGCCTGAAGGACATTCGCGCCAACACGATCCGCGAGGTGCGCGGGCGCGGCCTGATGCTGGCGGTCGAGCTTTATCCCGAAGCCGGCCCCGCCCGCCGCTATTGCGAGGCGCTCCAGGGCAAGGGCATCCTCGCCAAGGATACCCATGAGCACACCATCCGGATCGCCCCGCCGCTGGTGATCACCAGCGAACAGGTCGACTGGGCGCTGGAGCGGTTCGCCAGCACCCTAACGCAGGATTTCTCTTGAGGCTGCCTGCGTCGGAAGATCGCAACCCCGGCCGTCGCCGGCAACGAACGATTCCGCCACCTGCGCGTTGAAAGTTGTGGGCGATTAGAAGCTGGGAGCTACGATCATGCTTCCGCATGGCGTTCGCCTTAGGGCTGTTTTGGTTGGTGTCTCGATGCTGGCGGTAAGCGTCGGCGCGTCTGCCCAAAATCATGGAAAGGGTGGACCACCGGCACCGGCTGCCCATCCAGCGGCGCCACCTGCGATGGCCCGTCCGGCGGCACCGCCGGCCATGGCGCGTCCTGCTGCGCCGGCGTTCCATCCGCCTGCCATGCCGCAGCGACCGGCCATGGCACCTCATCCGGCGCCGCACATCGCCGCACCGCCACCGCGTCCGGCCCCACACTTCGCTGCTCCGGCACCGCGCGCTGCCCCGCACATCGCGGCGCCGCGGCCTGAATTCCATCGGGCCCCGGCAGCGCCGCAACGCCCGGCCATGGCACCGCGGCCGACGCCGCATATCGCCGCCCCCTCCCACCCGAGCGCACCGCCAGCCGTGAGCGAGCGGCTGTCGCGACGGGATCAGATCGAACAGCGCGCGCAACAGCGTCAGCAGCAGATTCAGCAGCGCCAGCACGACATGCTGTCGCGCCAGACCGCAGAGCGCCAGACCCGCATCGATCGCCTGCAGCAGCGCATGCAGCAACTCCAGTCGCAGAAGCCGGAGGGCGCGCGGGCATTGCGCGCACAGCAACGAACGCTCCAGGCGCAGAACCGCTTGCTCGCGCGTGAGCAGCGCGCGCAGCAAAACGACCTGGCGCGCCAGCAGCGCCTTGGGCTGCAGGCGCCAGCCGGCACGGCAGCTACTGCGGCCGCTATGCAAGCCGCCACGCGCGGACGGTTTACCGAGCGATTCCGCGAGCAGGGCACTCCGCTAGGCCAGGCGGCGCTCGTCACCCGCCAAAGCGGCTGGGCTCCCCGAGAGGCCTGGCGGCACCGCCATCCTGCGATCTTCGTGGCGTGGCTCGGGCCCGTGTTCTGGCCTTACGCCTATTCCGACATCTTTGACTACACGTTCTGGTCCTATGCCTATGACCCCGGCTATTGGGCGTACGCATATGACGACTTCGTCGACACCGTGTATTGGGGCGGTGACAGCCCCTATTCTGCCTATGCCAGCATCAGCCCGTATGACACTCCGCAAGCCGGCGGCGGCTATCCCGCACGCCGGCGCGCGAGCGTGAGCCCGCAAGCGCTACAGCAATTGTGCGGCACCCCGGACAAGGGCGTCACCGCGTGGCCGCTTGCCGACATTGCGCGGGCGGTGCGGCCGACGCCAGAGCAGCGCGCGCTGCTCGACGAGTTGAAGACCGCGGCGGCCAACGCCGCTCGTGTGTTCAAGGACTCCTGCGCAGAGACCTATGCGCTGACCCCGCCCGGCCGCTTGCGGGCGATGGAAAACCGCATCAGTGCGACGCTGGAAGCGGTCAAGATCGTGCGACCGGCACTGGAGAACTTCTACAACTCGCTCAGTGACGAACAGCAGGCCCGCTTCAACGCGCTCGGCCCCAATGTCGGCGACCGCTCGCCGCCGCAGCAGCAAGCGAGTGCCGAGGGCTGCGGCGATCCGAAGTCCGGCTTGACACAATTGCCGATCCAAAGGATCGAGGCCGTGCTCCACCCCGCAGGCAAGCAGAAGGAGGCGCTCGCCCGCCTCAGCGAAGCGACGGCAAAGGGCGTCGAGGGCCTCCAGGCGGCCTGTCCGAACGATGCGCCGCTGACGCCGGTCGGACGGCTGGAGGCGATGCAGCACCGGCTCGAGGCCATGCTGTCGGCCGCCAAGCTGGTCGAACCGGCCCTGGACGAATTCTATGCCACGCTGAGCAGCGAGCAGAAGGCGCGCTTCAACACGCTGCAACGGGTCGCAGGCCCGTAAGGTGGCGCGCCCCAGAGCACACGCATCGCGGAGAGCTCATAGATGAAGTGGCAGCCTTAATTCCGGGCTTACTTCGGCACGGGTGAGCCGTGATGCTGCGCCACCAGCCATTTGCCGTCCACCTTCACCCAGGCCAGGGTCAGGCGGAAGGGCAACACGGTGCCATTGGGCAGCGTGAAGTCGGCGAAGCCGGAGCTCAACAACGCGTCGGGCCCTGCCGCAATCGCCTGCTGGTCGCCCATTTTCACCTTGATGCCCGGCGGCAGCTTGCTGAAATAGCTGCGTACGCCGTCCGTGCCGGTGAACAGCTGAGCCGTCGAGCCGAACAGCATGGCGTCCTTGGTGTAGATCGCGGCAAACTTCTCCGCATCACCTGAATTATAGACCTGCTCCCACTGCGCGCGCGCCGCCACCGCGTCTTCGTTTGGTCCGGCCTTCGCCGCGGATATGGATAGCAGCACGACCAGGATTGCCAAGGAGCGATAAATCATTGTTTCAATTTCCCCCTGCGAACTCCAATCCGGGCAGCGTAGCACGGCCGGTAGGCGGTGGAAAAGAAACAGACCGGCGTTCTACCGACGAAAGCGGGAGCAGGTTCAGAAGGGACCCATGCTCATCTCCGCCAAGCCGGTCGAAACCGCCGTGGGGAAGGCTCGCTTCAACGCGCTGCAACAGGTCGCAAGCCCCTGAGGGCTGCACGTGTGGACCTACACCACCGTCCGGTGTCGCGCGATGCAGGTGCGCAGCACCTCGTCCATCGGCCTGGCCCACCAGTCGTTGGAGAAAATCTCGATCTCCGAATAGCCGGCAAAGCCCTGCGCCTCGACCGCCGTGCGCACCGATTTGATGTCGATGACGCCGTCGCCCATCATGCCGCGGTCGTTGAGGATGTCCCTGGTCGGCACCAGCCAGTCGCAGACGTGGAACGCGAGCAGGCGGTCTTGCCCCGCGCGCGCGATCTGGTCCATGAGTTCCGGGTCCCACCAGATGTGATAGACATCGAGCGCGACGCCGAGCATGCCGGTGCGAGCAGGGTCGAGCCGGTCGCAGATGTCGAGTGCCTGTCTTGTGGTGTTCACGCAGGCGCGGTCGGCGGCATAGGCCGGATGCAGCGGCTCGATCGCCAGCGGCAGGTTTGCCTGCCTGGCATAGTCGAGCATGTCGGCGAGTGCCTCCTCGACCTGCCCGCGGGCGGCCGCGATGTCCTTTGACGCCTCGCTGCCGGGCCGCGAATATTGCGGCAGGCCACCGACGACCAGCACCACGCAGGACGCGCCCAGCGCCTTGGCTTCGTCGACGCAGCGGCGGTTGTCGTCGCGCACCTCTCCCCGGCGCGATGCGTCAGAGGTGAACATGCCGCCGCGGCAATAGCCCGAGAGATCGAGGCCGGCATCACGCACGGCGCGCACCGCACGTTCGAGACCGACAGAAGCGACCTGATCGCGCCAGGGATCGATGGCGCGGATGCCGTGCCTGCCGCAGGCCTCGATGATTTGAACAAGGTCACCCTGCTTGCGGACGGTCGCCGTGTTGAGCGACAGCCAGCGATGGTCGGATGAAAAATCGCGCATCACTGTTCCAGTCCGTGCGAGGCCAGCACGGTCTTCATCCGCCGCGTCGCGAGTTCGGGGTCGGCAAGCAGGCCGGCCTGATCGGCGAGCCGGAACAGCTCCGCCAGATGCAGCATCGAGCGCGCGCTCTCCTGCCCGCCGACCATGGTGAAATGGTCCTGATGGCCGTTGAGATACGCCATGAAGACGACGCCGGTCTTGTAGAAGCGCGTCGGCGCCTTGAAGATGTGACGCGACAGCGGCACCGTCGGCCCGAGGACGTCGTGGAAGCCGGCTTCGTCGCCGGCCGCCAGCCTCGACAGCGCGTAGGATGCCGCCGGTGCGATCGCGTCGAAGATGCCGAGCAGCGCGTGGGAAAAGCCCTTTTCGTCGCCGGCAATCAGTTCCGCATAGTTGAAATCGTCGCCGGTGTACATCTTGATGCGCTTGTCGAGGCGCCGGCGCATGTCGATCTCGCGCTGCTGGTCGAGCAGCGAGACCTTGACGCCATCGACCTTGGCCGCGTTGTTGTTGATGATGGCGACCGCGATGTCCATCGCCCTGTCGAGATTGCTGGTCCCCCAATATCCGGCCAGGGCCGGATCGAACATGTCGCCGAGCCAATGGATGATCACGGGCTGCGCCACCCCCGACAGCACGCGGTTATAGACCTTGGCATAGTCGTCGGCGCCGCGGCCGAGCCTCGCCAGCGCGCGCGAGGCCATCAGGATGATGCGGCCGCCGACCTTCTCGACTGCCGAGATCTGCTCCTCATACGCGCGGATCACGTCGTCGAGACTCCGGGCATCCTCCACAGCAAGATGATCAGTGCCCGCACCGGAGAACACCAGCGCGTTGCGCCGCTTGGCGGCCGCGACCGAACGCGTGATCAGCTCCAGCGAGGTCGGCCAGTCCAGCCCCATGCCGCGCTGCGCCGTGTCCATGGCTTCGGCAACGCCGAGGCCGAGATCCCAGACATGCTCGCGGAAGGCGATGGTCTTGTCCCAGTCGACCGCCACGGAGAGCCACGGATCGTTGTCGGCAAAGGGATCGGCGACCGTGTGCACGGCCGAGAAGGCGATGCGGTTGAGCGGACCCTCGAGCTTTGCGGGAAACGTGCGCGAGGCAGCTAACCGGTAGGTCTCGATCGAGCGATCGGCCTTCGGCAGCTTGAGCGACAGGGATGACATGGGCTGGACAGACTTGTTCATTGCTTCGAACCTCTCCCCGTCATTGCGAGCGCAGCGAAGCAATCCAGACTGCCTCTCCGGAAAGGCTCTGGATTGCTTCGCTGCGCTCGCAATGACGCTGTGGCAGACATCGGGGCTTAGCGCCAAATCTCACGCCTTGATCGGCGCGACGTCGATCCAGCGCCGCTCCTTCCAGCTCTTCAGCGCGCATTCGGCGAGCTGCACGCCCTTGGCGCCTTCGAGCAGCGTGAACTTGTAGGGCGCATCCTCGTAGACATGGCGGATGAACATCTCCCACTGCTCCTTGAAGCCGTTGTCATAGGTGACGTTGTCAGGCAGCTTCTGCCAGTCGCCGTAGAAATCGTGCAGCCGCTTCTCGTCGGGATTCCAAACGGGGCGCGGCGTCGCCTGCCGCGCCTGGATCATGCAATCGGTGAGGCCTGCGACGGCCGAGCCGTGAGTGCCGTCGACCTGGAAGGTGACGAGGTCGTCGCGATAGACACGCGTGACCCAGGACATGTTGATGTGAGCGATCACGCCGCCCTCGAGCTGGAAGGTGGCGTAGGCGGAATCATCCGCGGTCGCCTTGTACTTTGTGCCCTGCTCGTCAAAGCGCTCGGGAATGTCGGTGTTGCCGATGCAGACCACGCTCTGGACGTTGCCGAACAAATTGTCGAGCACGTAGCGCCAATGGCAGACCATATCGAGGATGATGCCGCCGCCGTCCTCGCTGCGGTAGTTCCAGGACGGCCGTTGCGCCTCCTGCCAGCCGCCCTCGAACACCCAATAACCGAACTCGCCGCGCACCGAGAGGATGCGGCCGAAGAAACCGCTGTCACGCAGGAAGGCGATCTTCTTCAGGCCGGGCAGGAACAGCTTGTCCTGCACCGTGCCGTGCCTGACGCCCTTGGCATTGGCGAGCTTGACGACCGCGAGCGCCTCCTCAAAATTCGTCGCGATCGGCTTCTCGCAATAGACGTGCTTGCCTGAAGTGATGGCCTGGGTCAGCAGGCCGGGGCGCGCCTGCGTGGTCGCGGCATCGAAGAACATGGTGTCGTTGATGTCGGCGAGCGCGGCATCGAGGTCGGTGGTCCAGCGCGTGATGTTGTAGCGCCTGGCGAGCGCCTCGACCTTCTCGGCGCTGCGGCCGACCAGGATCGGATCCGGCATGACGCGATCGCCGTTCTTCAGGCGGACGCCACCCTGGTCGCGGATCGCGACGATCGAGCGGATCAGATGCTGGTTGAGCCCCATGCGGCCGGTGACGCCGTTCATGATGAGGCCGAGGCGTTGGGTGGTCATGGTGCGTGCTCCCTTCGCGGCGCGGTCTTCGCCTCGCTCGCGGTTTCTCGATCGGGCAGAAATTAACCCGTTGGATAAATACTGTCCAGAAGAGTTCGCTGGGATGGTATGTGGCGGGGTTCCACACGCCAGTGTCATTCCGGGCGATGCAAAGCATCGAACCCGGAATCTCGAGATTCCGGGTTCGGTCACTACGGACCGCCCCGGAATGACGGGAGAGAGATCGGGGAAACTAAACCGTCTGCGCCATCGCAGTGCGCGACTTCGGCGCCTTCGCGATCCCGAACAGTGCGGCCGACTTTCCCGTCAGCGCCGCCAGCACCAGGCCGACCATGTGTGCGAGGCGCTCGTCCTTGGCGTCCTTGGCGAGCAGGTCGCGGCCGAAGATCACGCTGAGCGTCGCCGAGTTGGAGAGATAGAAGAAGCTGAGCGCCGCGATCGAGATGTAGAGCTGCACCGGGTCGACGGCGACCTGGAAATCACGGGAGGCGACGCCGCGCCGCACCACGGTGCGGATCATCTCGACGAAGGGCGAGTGCATCGACTTGACCTTGGTCGAGCGCTTCAAATGCTTGGCGCGGGCGAGGTTCTCGGTCTGGAGCAGCGACAGGAATTCGGGGTTGCGCAGGAAGTAGTTCCAGGTGAACTCGATCAGCCGCCTGATCGCCTCGGGCGGATCGAGGTGCTCGAGATCGAGCCCCCGCTCCTCGCTGCGGATCTTGTCGTAGGCGCCTTCGAGCACGGCGAGGTAAAGCTCGTCCTTGTTGCCGACGTGATAGTACAGCATGCGCTTGTTGGCGCCGGCCTTGGCGGCGATGCGGTCGACGCGTGCGCCGGCGAGCCCGTGGGCGGAGAATTCCTGCTTGGCCGCCTCGAGAATGCGCAGCCGCATCCCCTCGGGGTCGCGCTGCCATTTCAGAGTTCGCTTTGCGGTTGCCTTCGCCAAACCGGGTGCTCGCTGGGTGGTCGTCCAGATCGCATGTATCATGCGGGCGGCCGGTCGCATAGGAGAGAGGCGCGCAACTGCCTCAACACCGTCATTGCGAGCGCAGCGAAGCAATCCAGACTGCCGCCGCGGAGACGGCCTGGATTGCTTCGTCGCAAGGGCTCCTCGCAATGACGGAGGCGAGAGTGTCGCCCGCCCTACTCCACCGGCCTCAGTGAGCGCTCCAAGAGCACGGTCTGGATCCCGCAGGTGCCGCTTCGCACCGTCATGATGCGGGTGCCGGGCTTGCGGCCGTTGCGCACTTCGCTGACATCGAGGCCGGCGGCGATGAGGCGGGCGCGGGTGGCGTCGATGTCGGCGACGCGCCAGCTCAGGCCCCAGAGCCGGTCATGCCGGGAGTCTCCGCCCGCGACGGGGCGGCGCACCACTTCGACGATGAGATCGCCGCAGCGGAAGAACATCAGCTGGCCCCAATCATGATGGGAGCGGTCGAGCGCGAGATCGAGCCCCAGCCGCGCGCCGTAGAGCGCGGCGGCGCGATCGGAATCCTCGGTGGTGATGACGACGTGATCGAGCCCGTCGATCGGCGCAACGTCTGAGGCCACCGACTTCGGACGCTCCTCGGCAAGCTCGAGGAAGAACATGCGCACGCCGCGCGTCAGCTCGGTCGCGGCCCGCGTGCGCTTCCAGTGCAGCGCCGCGCCCGAGGCGTCGTCGCTGCTCTCGACCTCGGCGACGGGATCCGGCTTCAGTGCCACCCGGTCCAGCCGCCGGTGCATCTTGCCGATGTCGGCGACACGAAAGCACAGGCTGGCGAGCACGCCCTCCTGCTCGTCGAGCAGCGCACGCATCCGGTCCGCGGTCGCGGTAAAGCCGCTCGGCGCCATCAATTCGAGCGTCATGTTGTCGAGGGTGAAGAGCACGCGGTCGGCGCCCTCGCCGGAATTCTGCCAGGCCGGCGCGCGCGCGAGCAGCGTCTGATAGGCCGCCTTGGCCGCACCGATATCCTTGACCAGAACAACGATATGATCGAGGCCGGTGATCATGCTTGTCCCTTTTGATCGGCCTGGAACCATGGGGCCGGGCAACGGCAAATGTCCGGGCTTGGCACGGGCCTGACATGGTCGTATTCCGGCCCTGGGCCGACCTCAAGCGCTTCGGGCCGGTTTTGTGAATAATTTCCGCGTCTTTCGCGCGGAACCGGTGCTAGAGTAAGTGCGCCGGCCGGGACCACCCAGCGCATCACGGACAAGCAATGCAGGCTCTCTTTATCGGACAGACCTATATCGACGTCGTCTTCATCACCGACCACATGCCGACCGGCGACGAAAAGCACGTGGCCCGGGACTACGCGGTCTCCTTCGGCGGCAACGCGGTGACGGCGGCGTTCTGCTGCGCCAAGCTCGGCATCGTGCCCGACCTGATCGCCACCGCCGCCAATGACTGGCTGGGACGCATGTTCCAGGACATGTGCGCGAAATACGCGATCTCGCTGCATCCGCGCAAGGTGAACCAGTCCTCGCTGTCCTTCATCATGCCCAAGGACGGCAAGCGCGCCATCGTCCGCTGCCGCGACGACGAGCACATCCACCCGTTCCCGATGCTCAATCTCGGCGGCTGCCGCGCGCTGCATGTCGACGGCCACCAGCCGGATGCGGCGATCCACTATGCCAAGGTGTGCCGCGAGGCCGGTATCCTGACCTCGCTCGACGGCGGCGGCCTGCGCACCAACACGCATGAGCTGCTTGAATTCATCGACGTCGCCATCGTCGCCGAGCGCCTGTGCGAGCAGATGGACCTGACGCCGGAGAAGATGCTCGACTACCTCAAGAGCCGCGGCTGCAAGATCGGCGGCGTCACCATGGGCGAGAAGGGCCTGCTCTGGTACGACGAAACCGGAACGGTGCAGGTGATGCCGGCGATGCCGATCCCGCGCGAGCGCGTGATCGACACCAACGGCGCCGGCGACGTGTTCCACGGCGCCTATGTCTATTCCTACCTCGCCCATCCCGGCAAAAGCTGGCGCGAGCATTTCGACTTCGCCCGCGCCGCCTCAACCTACAAGATCCAGCGGCTCGGCAACGAGGCGGGCCTGCCGACCCTTGTCGACATCGCCAAGGTCAGGCACGAGTTCGAAGTCAGGGTCTAGGGATTTTGCAATGGGGCGCGTCTTCGTCGCCGGCAGCATCAACATGGATGTGGTGGCGACCGCCGATCGCCACCCCAAAGTCGGCGAGACCGTCGCCGGCCGCGAGGTGCTGTATTTTCCGGGCGGCAAGGGCGCGAACCAGGCGGTGGCGGCATCCAGGCTCGGCGCGAGGACGACGCTGATCGGGCGGCTGGGCAAGGATGCATTCGGGGCCGAGCTGCGGGCGTTCCTCGCTGCGCAGGGCGTCGATCTCGGTTGGTTGCGCGATGCCGACACGCATAGCGGCACCGCGATCATCACGGTCGCGGCCTCCGACAACACCATCGTCGTGATTCCCGGCAGCAATGCGCTGGTCAGCGCCGAGGACGTCGCGGACGTCCCGCTGGCGAAGGATGACGTCGCGGTCAGCCAGTTCGAGATCCCGCTGCCGACGATTGCCGCGTTCTTCGCGCGGGCGCGTAGCGCCGGCGCGACGACGCTGCTTAATCCGGCCCCGGCGCAAAAGATGTCGGGCGAGCTGCTCGCGCTGGTCGACATTCTCGTGCTGAACGAGACCGAGCTCGGCTTCCTCGCCGGCGTGGAACTTGCCGATAGCGACCAGGCGGCGAAGATCATCGCCGTCGCGCGACAACTTCAGGCGCGGGCGGACCAGACCATCTGCGTCACGCTGGGAAAACGCGGCGTGCTCGCGCTCGCTGCCAGCGAGGAATTCGCGGTGCCGGGCCGCGAGGTGAAGGCGGTCGACACGACGGGCGCCGGCGATTGCTTCGTTGGCGCGCTCGCCTCGCAGCTTGCCGATGGCGCGCCTCTGCGCGCCGCCCTCGCCTTCGCCAACGCTGCCGCCTCGATCTCAGTGCAGCGCATGGGTGCCGGGCCGTCGATGCCGACGGCTGCGGAGGTCAAGGCGGTGCTTTAGGCAATACTCCGGTCATTGCGAGCGCAGCGAAGCAATCCAGACTGCCGCCGCGGAAAGACTCTGGATTGCTTCGCTGCGCTCGCAATGACGGGGAGATCAAGCCAGCGCGCTCTTCAGGTCGAAGCTTTCATCGGCGGCCTGCTCCGGCGTGATCGAGCGGTCCATGGCCTGCAATCTGCGACCGAACATGTGATCGCCGGCGCGGTTGATGGATTCGATGCCGAGCAGTCTGTCGCCGTGATAGCAGAACGCCGAAAACGCCTTCTTGGCGGGATCGCCGCGCAGCACGACGCGGTCGTAGCCGGTGGTGAGTCCGGCGATCTGGAGCTTGTCGTCGCCCTGGTCGCTCCAGAACCAGGGATGGCCGTCGTAAGGCTTTTTATCGCCGGTCAGCCGTGCCGCAAGGCAGCGCGCGTGATCGGTGGCGTTCTGCACCGATTCCAGCCGCAGCGAGCCGCCAAAGCGCGGGCTCGCGAACAGCGCGCAGTCGCCGATCGCGGAAATGTCGGGATCAGCCGTCGACAGATATTCATCGACGATGATACCGGCGGCAACCGGCAAGCCCGCCTCAGCCGCAAGCTCGATATTCGGCAGCACGCCGACACCGACCACCACGAGGTCGGCGGGCAGATGGCGGCCGTCACTGAGACTGACGCCGGTGACCTTGCCGTTCTCGGCCTCGATCGAGGTGGCCTGCACGCCGAGATGAATGCGGATGCCGGCCTCGCGATGGCGGGCCTGGAAATATTCCGAGACCTCCGCCGTCACCGCGCGCGCCATCACGCGCGGGGCGAGCTCGAGCACGTCCACGTCCAGGCCCTTGATGCGCGCGGTGGCGGCGAATTCGAGGCCGATGAAACCGGCACCGATCACCACCACCCGCGACTTTGACGGAATGATGGCTCGCAGCGCCTCGCTCTCGTCGAGGATGCGGAGGTATTTCACGTCGGGCAGATTGGCGTTGGGCAGATCGAGCAAGCGGTTGCGCGCGCCTGTGGCAAGCACGAGATGGCCGTAAGGCAGCGTCTCGCTAGATGCGAGCAGCAGTTTTCGCGCCGCCCGGTCGATCGACACGGCGCGCCCCGAGATCAGCTCGATCTTCTGGTCCTGATAGAATTTTTCGGGGCGGAACATCAGGCTCTCGGGCCCGGCCGAGCCCTTGATGTAGGCCTTGGACAGCGGCGGCCGCTGATAGGGCAGATGCGCCTCGTCATTGATCAGGCAGATGCGCTCGGCAAACCCCGCCTGTCGCAGCGATGCCGCGACCTGGTAGCCGCCATGGCCGGCACCGACAATGATGACAGGACCCTCAGTCATTGGACAGCTCTTTTCCGCAAGACACGAGCATGACCCATGTCGTCTCCTCTCGCTAAGAATGGCTTGGCTAGCCTTGCGAGGAGCCGGCGCTCGTGTCCGTCCCTTTGGCGAAGGCGGCCCCATTTGAGCCGATCATTCCGCGCGGCGCAAGGGCCGGGGCACTGGCGGCCGGGGCACTGGCGGCCGGGGCACTGGCGGCCGGGGATTGTCACCCCTGCCCTTCTGCGATTTAGTTGCAGCAACGGACCTCCAGCCGGGGATTTCAAAATGCCAGCTCCCGTCTCAAAGCCTGACGATCCCGCGCTGCTGCGGATCGAGGGCGCGATCGCGACCATCACGCTCAACCGCCCCGCCGCGTTCAACTCGGTCAACCTCGCGATCGCGCAGAAGCTCGAGCAACTCGCGGCCTATATCGAGGGCGATGATGCCATCAAGGTCGTGGTCATCGAAGGCGAAGGCCGTGCCTTCTCGGCCGGCGGCGATCTGCAGACGATCGGCGCTGCGGCCGAGGCCAACACTGTGACGCCTGTGGTCGGCGAACTCTTGAAGCACTATCATGCCTTCATCGAGATCCTCAGGCGGATGCCAAAAATCTCGCTATCGAGCGTGCACGGCTCGGCCGCCGGCGCCGGCATGGGCCTCGCCTTCGTCACCGACCTCTGCATCGCCGCTGACGACGCCAAGTTCACGCCCGCCTATGCCAAGATCGGCGTGTCGCCGGATGGCGGCTCGACGGTCGGGATCGTCGGCACGGTCGGCTCGCGCCGCGCGCTGCAAATCTTCCTCGCCGAGGACAATTTTACCGCACAGCAGGCCTATGAATGGGGCCTTGTCGTCAAGACTGTTCCTGCAACCGAGCTGAAAGCCGAAACGCGGCAGCTCGCCGAGCGCCTCGCGCAGAACCCGCCAGCGGCCATCGCCGGCACGAAATCGCTGGTCTATGCAGCCGCGAACACGCCGGTGAAGCAGCAGTTAGATGCCGAGGAGCACAAGATCATCATGGCGATGAACACGGAGGAGTTTCGGCTCGCCGTGAAGAAGTTCACGAGCAAAAGCAAATGAGGTCTAGTGCGGGCAGATGTAGCCCGTCCCCGCCGGCGACTTGAAGCAGCCGACTGATTCCGGCAGCACGTGCTGCGGCAGCCACAGCACGACGCTCGGGAAGTAGATGGCGAACGCGATGGTGGCAAAGAAGACGACGTAGATCGGCAGCGCCGCGCGTAGCGCCCTGGCAAAGCTGATCCCGACGAATTTCGAGGCCATCAGCAGCACCAGACCATAAGGCGGCGTGATCAGGCCGAAGGCGAGCGTCGCGATCAGCACCACGCCCATGTGCACGCCGTTGATGTCGCCGGCCTCCGTCAGTGCGTTCACCAGCGGCATGAAGATGATGATGGTCGGCACCGGCTCGATGAAGTCGCCGACCACGGTGAACAGCAGCACCATCAGCAGCATGATCAGATGCGGATCGTTGCCGGCGATCGAGGTGATCATGTCGGCGATGTAGCTGGCGCCGCGCAAATAGGCGAGCATCCAGCCGAAGGCGTTGGCGGCGCCGATGGTGATCAGCGGCAGTGAGAAGATGAGTCCGGCGAGGCAGAAATCGTACGGGATCTTTCTGAAATGCCCGCGGTTCAGCGCGGGGATCACCACCAGGATGATCCAGACCACGGCGACGACGCCGGCCTCCGTCGGCGTGAACCAGCCGGTGAGGATGCCCCCTAACAGAATCACCGGGATCATCAGCGGCAGGGCCGCATCGCCGGCCGCGAACACCACCTGCCGCAGCGGCGCGCGGGGCTTACGCAGGCCCGAGGGGCCGAAGAAATAGCAGTAGATCATCAGCCCGAAGCCGATCATCAGGCCGGGCACCACGCCGGCCATGAACAGGCCCGCGATCGAGACGTTGCCGACGGCGCCGTACACCACGGCCGTGATGCTCGGCGGCACCAGCGCGGCGATGGTCGAGGCCGAGGCGATGATCGCGGCGATGAAGGCAGGCTCGTAGCCTTCGCGCTTCATCGGGCCGCCCAATGCGCGGCTCATCACGGCGACGTCGGCCGTGGTCGAGCCGGACATTTCCGAGAAGAACATGCTGAAGACGACCACGACCTGCGACAGCCCACCCCTGATATGCCCGACCAGCGACACCGAGAGGTTGGCTATTCGCACCACCACATTGGCCGAACTCATGAGCTCGCCGACCAGCAGGAAGAAGGGGATCGCCAGCAGCGCCTCGGAATCGACGCCGTCAAAGATCTTCTGGATGATGGCGGCGAGCGAGACATCGGACAGGATCGCGCCGATGAAGACGCCGGCCATCAGCGAGAACGGCACGGGCACGCCGAGATAGCCGAACGACAGGAAGCAGATCGACATCAGCGCCAGGACAATGGGTGCGCTCACGGCTGCGCCCTCGCCTGCGTTTCGGTCACGACGGGCGCAGCGTCCTCGTCCGGCGGTTCTGGATGATCAAACCCATTGCGCAGGCCGTTGACGAGCTGCTCGACGGCGAAGAGGCCGATCAGGATGCCGGAGAGTGGAATGATGGCGTAGAGCGAGGCGATCGGCGTGCCCGACGGCAGGCGGAAGCTGCCGAAGCCGCGCAGATAGTTCTGGTAGCCGTACCGGATCAGGCAGAAGGCAACGCCGAGCACGATGAGGCGGATGATGATTTCGACGATGATCCTGGGTGCACCATGCATCGCCTCGGAGATCGCGGTGAGATAGAGGTGATCGTTGCGACGCGTCGCCGCGGCGGTGCCGATGAAGATCGCATAGATGAACAGCGTCGAGGTGACTTCCTGAAGCCATAGCCAGGGATGGCCGATGGTGCGGGTGACGATGTCGGCGGTGACCGACAGCGAGAAGCCGAAGCACAGCGCGCCGCAGAGGACCATCAGCGTAA
>NZ_LJYG01000104.1:112886-175179 GCF_001440035.1 Bradyrhizobium manausense
CCCGGCGAAGGCCGGGACCCATAACCCCGAAAGGGAGTTGTTGCGCGAGCTGGCGACTCCGAGTCTTCGCCAAACTCAATCCTGTGGTTATGGGTCCCGGCCTTCGCCGGGACGACTCGGTGAAAGAGCCGAGCACCGCCCTAATTAATCGCCCGGATCAGGTCCTTGATCTTCTCGGCATGCGGGCCGAGATCCTTGGCGAGCTTGTCGAGATAGGGATTGGCGATCGCAATGAAGCCCGACTTGTCGACATCGGGAACGATCTTGACGCCGATCGCTTTCAGCTTGACTTGCGATTGATGCTCGAGCTCGATCGCCTTGGCCGGCTGCGTCCTGTTGACTTCGTCCGCCGCGGCCTGAACCCAACCCTGCTGCTCAGGTGTGAGGCTGTTCCAGAGCTTGTCGCTGATCCAGACCAGGCTGTTGTTGGCCTCATGCTCGGTCATCGAGAGCACCGGCGCCACCTCGTAATGCTTGTTGGCGAGATAGACGTTGACGCCGTTCTCGGCGACATCGACCACGCCGGTTTGCAAGGACGTGTAGACGCTGCCGAATGGCATGTGCACGATTTGCGCGCCGTAGGCCGGGAACATGGTGTCCTCGGTCGGCGTCGCCTGCACTCGCACCTTCAGGCCCTTCATGTCGTCGACCTTCTTGATCTCGCGCTTGGAATACATGTTGCGTAGACCAAGAGTCGCAAGCGCAATGACGTGGGCGCCCTGAACCGTGTCCGAGATCATCGCTTTGACTGCGCTCGCCACCGCAGGATCCGCCATTGCCTTGATGAGATGGTCTTCCGAGCGGAACAGGAAATGCATCGACATCACGCCGGCCTGCGGCGAGAGCGTCGCGGCGTTCGCAGACGACGAGATACAGAATTCGATATCACCCGCCTTGACGAGCTGCAGCACCTGCGGCTCCTGCCCGAGCTGCGCGCCGGGATACTGGTCGATGAGCATCGTGCCTTTGCTCAGCGCCTTCAGCTTTTCGGCAAAGATGTCGCCAAGGATTCCATAGCCCGTGATCTTGGGCTGGTCGTAGGCGAAGCGATAATGCTTCACCTCCTGTGCCCCCGCGCCTGTGACGAACAGCATGGCGGCCGCAGCCACCAATGCACGCATGGATCGCGCAATCATCGTCTCCCCCTGTTTTATCGCCCGCCGCTTTCAGCGGTCTCGGCGCTCGTTGGTTGTCAGCCCTTACTCCGTCTTCTTCCCAGTCCTCTGCATGAAGTCGAAGTCGCAGCCCTCGTCGGCCTGCATGATGGTCTCGTTGAACAGCCAGGCATAGCCGCGCCGCGCTTCATCCGGCGCAGCAGCCGGCTTCAAGACCGCGCGCCGGCGCTCCAGCTCGGCGGCATCGACCAGCAGCTCGATGCTGCGCTTGGCCACGTCGAGACTGATCATGTCGCCGTTCTTGACCAGCGCCAGCGGCCCGCCGACGGCGGATTCCGGCGTAATGTGCAATACGATGGTGCCGAACGCGGTGCCGCTCATGCGCGCATCGGAAATGCGCACCATGTCCTTGGTGCCGCCACGCGCCAGCTTCTTCGGGATAGGAAGATAGCCGGCTTCGGGCATAC
Organism: Bradyrhizobium manausense; assembly: GCF_001440035.1. Taxonomy (GTDB): domain Bacteria; phylum Pseudomonadota; class Alphaproteobacteria; order Rhizobiales; family Xanthobacteraceae; genus Bradyrhizobium; species Bradyrhizobium manausense. Next base: position 114,469 of record NZ_LJYG01000104.1, read on the forward strand.
CAGGCGCGCCCTTGGGACCGGCATTGCGCAGCACCAGCACGTCATCGGCGCTGACGTCGAGCTCGGGATCGTCGACCCGCAGGGTCATGTCCTCGACAGATTCGAACACCACGGCGCGTCCCGTGTGCTTCAACAATTTCGGGCTCGCGGCGGACTGCTTGATGACCGCACCGCGCGGGGCGAGGTTGCCGTGCAGGATGGCGAGGCCGCCCTCCTTCTTGATCGGATTGTCGCGCGAACGGATGGCGTCCTGGCCCGGCACGTCCTCGGCGTTGGCGACGACATCGCGCAGCGTCTGGCCGCTGATGGTCTTCGCATCGAGATCGACGAGATCGCCGAGCTGCGCCAGCAATTTCGGCACGCCGCCAGCGTGATGGAAATGCTCCATATAATGCTCGCCCGACGGCTTGAGGTCGACCAGCACCGGCACCTCGCGGCCGATCCGGTCGAACGCCGGGAGATCGATCCGGTGTGGGGAGCGATGCGCCATCGCGGTCAGATGGATCAGGCCGTTGGTCGAGCCGCCGATCGCCTGCAGCACGACCTGGGCGTTCCTGAAGGAAGCCGGCGTCAAGAGTTCGCTCGGCTTCGGGCCCTTGGTCTTGGCCATCTCGGCGGCGACCCGGCCGCTCGCTTCTGCAAGGCGAAAACGCTCGGCATGCGGCGCCGGGATTGTCGCGCTCATCGGCAGCGCCAGGCCCATGGCTTCGATCATGCAGGCCATGGTCGAGGCGGTGCCCATTACCATACAAGTGCCGACCGATGGCGCGAGGCGGCCGTTCACCGCCTCGATCTCGGTGTCGTCGATCTCGCCGGCGCGATACTTGCCCCACAGACGGCGGCAATCGGTGCAGGCGCCCAGCACCTCGCCCTTGTGATGACCGACCACCATGGGCCCGACCGGAATGACCACGGTGGGCAGATCCGCGCTGATCGCCGCCATCACCTGCGCCGGCAGCGTCTTGTCGCAGCCGCCGATCACGATCACCGAGTCCATAGGCTGGGCCCGGATCATCTCCTCGGTGTCCATCGCCATCAGATTGCGCAGATACATCGAGGTCGGATGCGCAAAGCTCTCCGCGATCGAGATGGTCGGGAACACGAACGGCATCGCGCCCGACAGCATCACGCCGCGCTTGGCGGCCTCGATGATCTGCGGGACGTTGCCGTGGCAGGGATTGTAGTCGCTATAGGTGTTGGTGATGCCGACGATCGGGCGCTCCAGCGCATCGTCGGAATAGCCCATGGCCTTGATGAACGCCTTGCGCAGGAACAGCGAGAAGCCGGCATCGCCATAGCTCGTCAGCCCCTTGCGCAAACCACCCGTCATCGGACCGCTCCTTCTCGCCTGCCATTGTGCTACAGCCTGCCCCCTGATTGTCAATAAGACAGGCGTCTACTTCACCATTTCGGGACTGTCGCACCGCCAAACAGTCAGATTATTGACAATCCGCCTCTTCCCTGCTCCCTAAAGGCAACCGGCAGACGCCGGAGGCCGAGGGCATGTCCGACATTCGCACCGCAGATGCCATGCCTGCCAGGCGCGACGACCCCGACGATGTCGTCGCGCGGCTGGAGGAGGACATCATCTTCGGCCGCCTCGCGCCGGGCGCGCGGCTGACCGAGGACGCGCTGATGTCGGCATATGGCACCTCGCGCCATTTCGTGCGGCAGGCGCTGGTGGACGCGGAGCGCCGCGGCATCGTCCGCCGCGAGAAGAATGTCGGCGCCACCGTGCGGTTCTACTCGGCCGAAGAGGTCCGGCAGATCTACGAAGTCAGGGAGATGTTGACGCGGCAAGCTGCGCTGATGATCCCGCTGCCCGCGCCGCAAGCCCTGATCGACGAACTGACCGCTTTGCAGCGCGACTATTGCGCGAAGGCGGATGTGCGCGACCTGCGCGGGATCCACGAAGCCAACGATGCCTTCCACCTCGCGCTATTCTCCGCCTGCGGCAATCCCTACCTGGTGCGGTCGCTGCAGGACTATATGAACCTGACACTGCCGATGCGCGCAAAAAACCTCGCCGACCGCGAGGGGCTGACGCAATCGCGGCGGCAGCACGAACTGATGATCGAGCTGCTGAAAGGCCGCGACAGCTGGGCGCTGGCGCAGCTTTGCGTGGACCACATGCAGTTCAGCAAGGCCGATTATCTGGCGAGGATTGCGGGGGAGGAAAGCTAGCGCCGCCTTCGCCTCTCCCCGCTTGCGGGGAGAAGCCGGAATTCACGCTGAAAGCGGGAATTCCGGGTGAGGGGGACTCTCCGCAAGTTCAACGCTCACGCGATGCATCGCTCCCTCAGCGCNCGTCATTGCGAGCGCAGCGAAGCAAACCAGACTGTCACTGCGGAGGGACTCTGGCTTCGCTGCGCTCGCAATGACGTGTGGTGAGCAGTTGCTCGTCCAACTCTCACCTCCCCCGCTGAGACTCCCCCTCACCCCAACCCTCTCCCCGCAAGCGGAGCGAGGGAGCGCACCTCAGTATCGCCTCAGCAGGCCGCGATCGACGCTGGCGGTGCCATACGCGGCGCAGGCGCGTTCCGGGTCGTCGATCAAGCCGGCTCGAACGCGCTTGAACGTTCTTCCGGCGGCCTCAAGCACCTCGACGCGGAATTTGACGGGATCGTAGCTCTCGCCATCGCGGGCCTTGATGGCGGCGGAATACGCGTCGATCAGCGCCATCGCGGCATTGGGGCTGCCGAGCAGCCGTGCCCCGAGCTGAACGGCGCCGGCGCCATCGACCTCGTAGCCGACGCAACGTTGCTCCAGCACCACGGATGCCGTGACGAGTTCTTCGAGAAACGTCGCCTCGGCGTCGCTGAGCGGTGCGGCGTGCGATGGTCCTGCCAGCATCGCAAGCACCGCGACGACGGACAGGGTGATTTTCAAGCGTGCCCCTGACGGCCCACGACAAGGCCATACAGGAAGAGAAGGATGATGGCGCCAACCACGCTACCGATGAAGCCGGCGCCTTCCCCGAAACGATACCATCCCACGGCTTGACCGAGCCAGGTCGCGACGAACGCGCCGACGATCCCCAAAACTGTCGTCAGGATGAACCCCTTGGGCTCGGATTTGTCGCCGGGCATGATGAACTTCGCGACCAGTCCGACCAGAAATCCGATGATGATCGTCCAAAGGATGCCCATGTCCATCGCTCCATTCGGTCGGTTCGCCTGTCAACGTTTGAAGGATTGCGTCATCCTTTGAGCTAGAGCCGCCCGATCCCGGGTCACGTTGATCTAGATCAATTCGGCGAAAGCGACCGAACCGAAAGCTGGAGGCGTTGTCGACGCTCACTCTGGCGACAGTTGCGCAATGCGGATGCCTCGAAGCGGATCAATGCATGGCGATCATTGGCGAAATCATCCACACCACGACCTACCGCTATGCGAAGCCGGTGACATTCGGCACGCACCGGGCCATGTTCCTGCCGCGGCGCGGCGCCTCGACCCGGCTGCTTCGCTGGTCCGCCCAGACCAACCTGTCGTGCAAGGTGCATTGGGTCACCGACTCACGCTCCAATACCGTCACAGTGATCGACATCGGCGAGCCCGGCACAGAGCTGACATTCACGTTCAGGGTTCGCGGCATCTATTTCGGGATCAAGGGACTTGAGTCGTTTCCGCTCGAGGCTCGCGCCGAGGAAGTGCCGGTGCAGTATACGCCGGACGAATGGACCGACCTTGCCGGTTATCTCCGTCCGCATGCCGATGATCCCGACGGCAGCCACGCGGCGTGGACCAAGAGCTTTGTTGCCGGCGATCAGGATCAGACGGCAGATGTGCTGCGCCGCTTGCTGGGCTCGTTTCGCAACGAGTTCAACTATCGCAGCAGAGATGCGGAAGGCACCCAGTCGCCGGCGGAAACGCTGCGCACGAAATCGGGCACCTGCCGGGATTTCGCCTGGCTGATGATCGAGACGCTGCGCCGCCTCGGCTTCGCGGCGCGCTTCGTCAGCGGCTACCTCTACGACTCCGCGCTCGACGGCGGCGCCGTGGGCATGACCGGCTCCGGCGCGACCCACGCCTGGGTGCAGGTGTTCCTGCCCGGGGCCGGTTGGCTGGATTACGATCCGACCAATAGCCTGAGCGCCGGTTTCGACCTCATCCCCGTGGCGATCGCGCGCCATCCGGGCCAGGCCATTCCGCTGGCCGGCTCGTGGTTGGGCGATGCCGGCGACTATCAGGGCATGTCGATCAACGTCGCAGTTCACAAGATCGGCGAAATGCTCGATCCCTCGGAGGGATAGGCGCGCAGCGACGATGACATCCTATCGCAACAAGGCAAAGGGACATGAACTCCTCGACGCCCTCGTCGGCCCATTTGAGACTCTCAAGATCAGGATTCGACAGCTCTATGAAGGCGACACGCCCGGCTGCATAAAGTTCCGATACGCTCTGCTCGCGCTCGACATCGTCACGGTTCTGTTCATCATCGCGACATCGTTCCTGCCCCGCACCGGGGTCATCGAGTCGTTCGATATCGTGTTCGGCGTCCTGATCCTTGCCGACTTCGCTGCACGGATGATCATCAGCCGTCAACCGCTGCATGACCTTGCGCGGCTGTCGACCTGGACCGACGTCGTCGTCATCATCTCGTTCCTTGCGCCGCTCGCCGGGGAAGCCGGCGGCTTCCTGCGGGCATTTCGAACATTGCGGCTGCTGCGCGACTATCGAATGGTCGCGCGCTTGCGGACCGACAGCGCCTTCTTTCGAAAAAACGAGGAAGTCGTCTTTGCGGTCGCCAATCTCGGCGTGTTCATCTTCGTGATGACAGGGGTCGTCTACGAAACCCAGAAGTCTCACAACCCCCAGATTACCAATTATGCCGACGCACTCTACTTCACGGTCACCGCGCTGACCACGACCGGTTTCGGCGACATTACCCTGCCCGGCACCATGGGGCGGCTGATCACAGTCGTCATCATGATTTTCGGCGTGACGTTGTTCCTGAATCTCGCCAAGGCCCTGCTCGCGCCCTCCAAGGTGCGCTTCCCCTGCCCGGTCTGCGGCTTGCAGCGGCATGACGTGGACGCCGTGCATTGCAAGGCTTGCGGAACGATTCTGAACATTCCGGATGAGGGGATGGACTAAGGCGCGATGAGATTGGGATGAATCGTCATCGCGCTTTAGGTTATTGTTTGAGCATGATCTTTTCGGAAAATCGCTTCGCACTTTTCCGGATCATGCTCTGGGTTCCGCGAGTTAGGTGCTCGTTGGTGGCTCGCTCTTTCAACTCGTCATTGCGAGCGCAGCGAAGCAATCCAGAGTCTTTCCGCGGAGGGATTCTGGATTGCTTCGCTGCGCTCCCAATGACGGGTGGGGCGGCTGCGAGCCTAACCTTCACCGTTGTTGTAGAGGCAACCGCTCACCCCAACCCTACCCGAGCGAGCACACCCGTATCGCAGCAAGCGCTAGCGCTTATTCCAATCGATGATCCGGCTGGCGTCCCCATCGAATTCGTTGCTGCAGAATGTGCCGCCCTGGAAATGATCGCCGACCGGATCCGGCTTCAGCTTGGCCTGCTCGGCCATCGCGTGCTCGCGGAAATCCTCGGCCCGCCCCGTGGGACGATAGCCGAATTCGTAGGCGCGATGATTGTCCCACCAGGCGCGCTCGTTGAAAGAGGCGCCATAGAACACCTCGAAATGGATGTCGGGATGCTCTAACCCGATCCGGCAGAGCTGCACCAAATCTTCCGGCTTCAGCCAGATCGAAAGCCGGCGCTGGTCGAGCGGCATGTCGCCGAAATTGCCGATGCGCAGGCACGTCACCTTCAGCCCGTGCTTGTCGGCATAGAGGGCGCCGACGGCTTCGCCAAAGACCTTGCTGACGCCGTAGCGGCTGTCGGGGCGCGCGGTGACGTCGGTGCCGATCTTGTGGTGGCGCGGATAGAAGCCGACGGCGTGGTTCGACGAGGCGAAGACCACACGCTTGACGCCCTTGCGATACGCCGCCTCGAACAAATTGTAACCGCCGATGATATTGGCCTGGAGGATCTGGTCCCAGCTGCCTTCGACCGAATAGCCGCCGAAATGGATGATGCCGTCGACGCCCTCGCAGATCGCCTCGACTTGCGCGAGATCGGCGAGGTCAGCCGCCTTGAACTGCTCGTTCGCGCCGAGATCGGCGGGCGGCTTGATGTCGGAGAGCAGGAGGTCCGGATAGATCGGCGGCAGCAATTTGCGCAGGCTCGTGCCGATTCCGCCCGAAGCTCCCGTCATCAAGATACGCGCCATGTTGTCCCTCGCCGTTGGTGACCGATTTGCGGTCACGTGTCTCTAATGATAGCAGCATTGTCCAGAGGGAACGAAACGAGAGAACCGACATGAATGAGGCATCGTCCCATAACCAAGGCTGGCGGCCGGCGACTTATTACCCTGATCCCGCGATAAAAGCACTGGATCCCCGTTTCGAAAAATACTGGCTAAAGCTGTCGGCGGTGGAGCGGCTGGCGACCGGCCTGCGCTGGGCCGAGGGTCCCGTGTGGTTCGGCGACGGGCGTTATCTGCTCTGTAGCGACATTCCAAACCAGCGCATCATCAAATGGGAGGAAGAGACCGGCGCGGTTTCGGTGTTCCGCAAACCCTCCAATTTCGCCAACGGCAATACGCGTGACCGCCAGGGCCGGCTCGTCACTTGCGAGCATGGCGGGCGCCGCGTGACCCGCACCGAATATGACGGCGAGATCACCGTGCTGATGGATCAATTCAACGGCAAGCGGTTGAACTCGCCGAACGATGTCGTTGTCAAATCGGACGGCTCGATCTGGTTCACCGATCCGACCTTCGGCCTGCTCGGCAATTACGAGGGCTACAAGTCCGAGCCCGAGCTCGACATGAACGTCTACAGGCTCGACCCGGAGACCCGCAAAGCCACAATCGTCGCCGAGGGTGTGCTCGGGCCGAACGGGATCGCCTTCTCGCCGGACGAGAAAATCCTCTATCTCATCGAATCCCGGGGCGTTCCGACCCGCAAAATTCTCGCCTATGACGTCTCGCCTTCCGGTGACAAGCTTTCGAACAAGCGCGTCTTCGTCGATGCCGGCCCCGGAACGCCGGACGGTTTCCGCGTCGACATCGACGGCAATCTCTGGTGCGGCTGGGGCATGGGCGATCCCGAGCTCGACGGCGTCGTCGTGTTCGCACCCGACGGAATCATGATCGGCCGCATCGCGCTGCCCGAGCGCTGCGCAAATCTCTGCTTCGGCGGCGTCAAGCGCAACCGCCTGTTCATGGCGGCGAGCCAGTCGATCTACGCGCTGTATGTGAACACGCAGGGCGCGTTGGGGGGATAGGTCTTTCCTCCACGGCGGTCTCGTAGGGTAGGCAAAGCGAAGCGTGCCCACGCATTTTAGCTACCGAGAGAGATGGTGGGCACGTCGCTTCGCTCCTTTGCCCACCCTACGAGATCTCTCCTCCGTCATTGCGAGGAGCTCGCGACAAAATTGCGTAGCAATTTTGCGCTGATGCGACGAAGCAATCCAGACTGTCCCCGTGGAGGGATTCCGGATTGCTTCGCTTCGCTCGCAATGACGAAGGAGAGACTTGATAGCCCGAATGGAGCGAAGCGCAATCCGGGATCGGTCCCGCATTACGCTTCGCTCCATGCGGGCTACAAAGAAAAACGCCGGAGCGGAGGCCGCTCCGGCGTCATGTTCATTCAACCGCTAGAACTTACGCCGCGTTGAAGCCGGCGACGGCCTTCACTTCGAGGAAGTCCTCGAGGCCGTACTTGCCCCACTCGCGGCCGTTGCCCGACTGCTTGTAGCCGCCGAACGGCGCGGTGCGGTCGTTGGGCACGCCCTGGAGGTTGACGTTGCCGGCGCGGATCTGGCGGCCGACGCGCTTGGCATCCTCGACCGACGGACCGTAGACGTAGCCGGCGAGGCCGTAAGGCGTGTCGTTGGCAATCTTGACGGCGTCGGCTTCGTCCTTGGCGCCGAGGATGGTCAGCACCGGTCCAAAAATCTCTTCGCGCGCGATCGTCATCTCGGGCGTGACGTCGGCGAAGATGGTCGGGCGGACATAGAAGCCCTTGTTGACGCCTTCCGGCAGACCAGGACCACCGGCGACGAGCGTTGCGCCCTCGTCGATGCCCTTCTTGATCAGCGCCTGGATCTTGTCCCACTGGCCGCGGTTGACGACGGGGCCGATGGTGGTGCCATCGGCGCGCGGATCGCCCGCCTTGGTCTTGTCGGCGACGGCTTTCGCGATCGCGGCGACCTCTTTCATCTTCGACAGCGGCACGATCATGCGCGAGGGCGCATTGCAGGACTGGCCGGAGTTGTTGAACATGTGCATCACGCCGCCGGTCACCGCTTTCGTCAGGTCGGCGCCTTCGAGGATGACGTTCGGCGACTTGCCGCCGAGCTCCTGGCTGACGCGCTTCACGGTGGGCGCGGCGCGCTTGGCCACATCGATGCCGGCGCGGGTCGAGCCGGTGAAGGAGATCATGTCGATATCGGGGTGCTCGCTCATGGCGGCGCCGACCTCGGGGCCGAGGCCGTTGACGAGGTTGAACACGCCCTTCGGCAGGCCGGCTTCATGCAGGATCTCCGCAAAAATCAAAGCCGAAGTGGGCGTGAACTCGCTGGGCTTCAGGATCATGGTGCAGCCGGCGGCGAGCGCGGGCGCGACCTTGCAGGCGATCTGGTTGAGCGGCCAGTTCCAGGGCGTGATCATGCCGACCACGCCGATCGGCTCGCGCAGCACCATGGCGGTGCCGATCGGCTCCTCGAAATGATAGTTCTTGAGCACGTCGAGCGTGGTCATGAGATGGCCAAGGCCGGCGCCGGCCTGGAGCTTCTCCGCCATCGGCAACGGCGCGCCCATCTCGTCGGAGACGGCGGCGCCGATCTCCTTGATGCGGGTCTTGTAGATCTCGATGATTTTGCTGAGCAGCGCGACGCGCTCCTCACGGCTGGTCTGGGAGAACGTTGCGAAGGCGCGCTTGGCGGCGGCAACGGCCTTGTCGACATCGGCCTTGGAGCCGAGCGCAACCTCGTACATCGCCTCTTCCGTCGCGGGATTGACCACGGCGGTGGACTTCTTGACGGCGGGATCGACCCAGGCGCCGTCGATGTAGAATTGCATGCGATTGACCATCGTTAACCTCTTCTTGGGGGCTTGGGGGGCGTTTCGGCAGGCATCCTTGCACGAAAGCGCCGGCAATTGAACCCGCCNGGAGGTTATATGAGCTGGTGGCGGGAACGAGGCAAGGTTCTCTCAGCCGTCATTCCGGGGCGCGCGGAGCGCGAGCCCGGAATCCATCTCACCACCAGGACTGAGGCCCAATGGATTCCGGGTTCGATGCTGCGCATCGCCCCGGAATGACCGAGGCGGGTTACCTCGACTACACCGCCATCTTCCGATGCAGCACCGGCGCGCCGGTGGTGAGGCTTTCGGCCGCATCGATGATGGCATTGGCATCGATGCCGTAATGGCGGTAGAGGTCGGCGATGGTGCCGGTCTGGCCGAACTGCTCGACGCCGAGCGCCTCGACGCGATGGCCGCGGACGCTGCCGAGCCAGCCGAGCGCGGAGGGGTGGCCGTCGATCACGGTCACGATGCCGCAGTCGCGCGGCAGCGGCGCCAGCAATTGTTCGATATGGCTGAGATGCTGCACGCCACGGCGGTCGCGCCGCAATTTTCGCGCGGCAGTCCAGCCGGAATGGAGGCGATCGGCCGAGGTGATCGCGAGCAGGCCGATGTCGCGCCTGACCTCGCCGATGAAGCCGGTCGCCTCGATCGCCTCAGGCGCGACCGCGCCGGTATAGGCGATCACGAGCTCGGCATTGGGACCGGGCTTGCGCAGCCAATAGGCGCCGTCGGTGATGCCCTGCTGCAACTCCGGCGTCATGATGCGCTGCGCCTGCTCGATGCTGCGCGTCGAGAGGCGGAGATAGACCGAGCCGCCCTCGCCCGGATCGCGCTGCATGTGCTCAAAGCCCCAGCCCATGATCACCGCGAGCTCGTCGACGAAGGCTGGCTCGAACGAGGCAAGCCCGTCCTGCGCCATGCCGATCAAAGGCGTTGCGATCGACTGGTGCGCGCCGCCCTCGGGCGCCAGCGTGATGCCTGACGGCGTCGCCGCCACCATGAAGCGCGCGTCCTGGTAGCAGGCATAGTTCAGCGCATCGAGGCCGCGCTCGATGAAGGGATCGTAGAGCGTGCCGACCGGCAAGAGCCGCGCGCCGTTGATCTGGTGCGACAGGCCGAGCGCCGAGAGCATGATGAACAAATTCATCTCGGCGATGCCGAGCTCGAGATGCTGGCCCTTCGGCGAAGCGTCCCAATTGTAGGTCGAGGGAATTTTCTCGCTGCGGAATAAGTCCGCCTTCGCGGCATTGGCGAACAGGCCGCGCCGGTTCACCCAGGGGCCGAGATTGGTCGAGACGGTGACATCGGGCGAGGTCGTGACGATGCGCTTTGCCAGCTCGCTGTCGCCGCGCGCGATCTCGTTCAGCACGAGGCCAAAACCCTGCTGCGTCGACATCTGCGACGACGGCTTGAAGGCGAGCTGGGCGGGCACCTCGACCACCGGCGCGGTCAGGCGGCGGCCGTCCTGGTTGAACGGCACGCGCGCGAGAAACGCGTCGAGCTCGGCGGCGCTCTGCGGCAGGCCCTCGTACTTGTCCCATTCATGGCCGGGGCGGATGTTCTGGCTCTCGCGATATTTCTCCATCTGAGTAACCGTCATCAGGCCGGCATGGTTGTCCTTGTGGCCCTGGAACGGCAGGCCTACGCCCTTGATGGTGTAGGCGATGAAGCAGACCGGGCGGTCATGGTCGATGGACTCGAACGCCTCGACCATGCTCGCCATGTCGTGGCCGCCGAGATTCGACATCAACGCCAGCAGCTCCTCGTCGCTGCGCTTGTCGATCAGCGCAGTGATCGGGCCCTGGTCGCCGATCTCGTCGTGCAGATGCTTGCGGAACGCCGCGCCGCCCTGGAAGCATAGCGCGGCGTAGAGCGCGTTCGGGCAATTGTCGATCCAGCGCTTCAGCGCCTCGCCGCCCGGCTCCGCGAAAGCCTCGCGCATCAGCCGGCCGTATTTCACGATCACCACGTCCCAGCCGAAATTGCGGAACATGGTCTCGAACTTTTCCCACAGACCTTCGCGCACGACGGCGTCGAGCGACTGCCTGTTATAGTCGACCACCCACCAGGTGTTGCGCAGGCCGTGCTTCCAGCCCTCGGCCAGCGCCTCGAAGATGTTGCCCTCGTCCATCTCGGCATCGCCGACGAGGGCGATCATCCGCCCTTCGCGGCGATCCTTCATCCAGCCATGCGCCTTGACGTAATCCTGCACCAGCGAGGCAAACAGCGTCTGCGCGACGCCGAGGCCGACCGAGCCGGTGGAGAAGTCGACGTCGTCGACGTCCTTGGTGCGCGAGGGATAGGACTGCGCGCCCTTGAAGCCGCGGAAGTTCTCCAGCTTTTCGCGGCTTTGCCGGCCGAACAGATACTGGATGGCATGGAACACCGGGCTCGCATGCGGCTTCACCGCGACGCGGTCCTCTGGCCGCAGCACATGAAAGTACAGCGCCGACATGATGGTGGCGAGCGAGGCCGAGGAGGCCTGATGGCCGCCGACCTTGAGTCCGTCCGCGTTGGAGCGGATGTGGTTGGCGTGGTGGATGGTCCATGACGACAGCCACAGCGCCTTGCGGGCGAGAGCAGTCAGGATTTCGAGACGCGCGGAATCGACGGGCATGGCGATGCTCCGGAAAATAAGGCGGATCATACGCCCGCCGGCGGCGCCAGATTTCTCAATTTTTCGCGTCATACCGACCGATATTGGGATACCATACCAACACCGGCCATGAAATACAGGTTCTATTCCAATGCCCGAGCTCGACGCCATCGACCGCAAGATCCTCAGCCATCTCCAGAACGACAGCCGCCTGACCATGCAGGAACTCGCCGACAGGGTCGGCCTGTCGGTCTCGCCCTGTCATCGCCGGGTCAAGCTGCTGGAGGAGCGCGGCGTGATCTCGCGCTATGTCGCGACCGTCGACCAGAAGGCGCTGGGGCTGCATGTCAGCGTCTTCATCTCGATCAAGCTGGCGCGGCAGAAGGAGGAGGACCTCAACCGCTTCGCCCGCGCCATCTCGAAATGGGACGAGGTGCTGGAGTGCTATCTGATGACCGGCAACCGCGATTATCTGCTGCGCGTGGTCGCAGCCGACCTCGCCTCCTACGAGACGTTCCTGAAGACCAAGCTGACCCGGCTCGACGGCATCGCATCGATCGAGTCCAGCTTTGCGCTCAGCCAGGTCAAATATTCGATCGCGCTGCCGGTGTGAGGCGACGCTCCCTCGTCGTCATTGCCGGTGACTGTCATCGCCACGGCTGCACGATGATCTTGGTGTGGGCCTCGGGATTGGCGAGATCGGCGAAGGCTTTGGCAACGCCGTCGATGCCGACCTCCGCCGTCACCATCGCCGCGGCGTCCACCTGTCCTTCGGCGATCAGGCGCAGCGAGGCTGCAAACTCTTCCGGCGTGTAGCCGAGCACGTACTGGACGTTGAGCTCCTTCATGATGCCGAGCATGGGCTCGTGTCTGTCGCTCTCCATGCAGACGCCGACCACGACGATCCTGGCGTCGCGCGGGGCGCCCTCGAACACTTGCTGCAACAAGCCGGGCACGCCGACGCATTCGAAGATGATCGCGGGCTTCAGCGCCGGCAGCATGGCCTGTAACGGCGGTCGCGCCGCCTTCTCCGCCTCCGACATCTGCGCGTGCTCGGCCCAGGTCGCATAGGGCTGCGACACCTTGGGATCGACGACGATATCGGCGCCGAGCTTTGCGGCGAGCGCCCGCCGCGCCGGCGAATAGTCGGCGGCGATGATCGGGTGCAGGCCCTCGATCTTCAGCGCCGCGATCACGGCAAGGCCGACCGGGCCGCAGCCGATCACCAGCGGCACCTCGCCGCCTTGGATATTTGCCTTCGCCACGGCGTGAACGCCGACCGCGAGCGGCTCGGTCAGCGCGGCATGTTCCGGCGCGAGGCCGTTCGGCACTTCCAGCAGCAGCGGCTCGCTGAGCAGCATCTGCTCCGCATAGCCGCCGACAAACTCGTTGGAATAACCGATGCCCTTGATGCCCTCAGGCGTCAGCAGCGCGGGCAGCGAGCACACATGTGTGCCGGGCTTCAGCTTGCGCGTCGTGCCGGGGCCGAAATCGACGATCTCGCAGCAGAACTCGTGACCGAACACGACATCCCGCGACAGATCCATCGGGGTGCGCCCGGTCTTCTTGGCCATCTCGACCATCCGCGGCGCGTGCTGGCGCGCGTGCAGGTCGGAACCGCAGATGCCGCAGGCGAGCGTCTTGACCAGCACCTGGCCGTGACAGGGCTTCGGCTCCGCCATCTGCCCGGCGACAATCTCGCCGTTCCTGAAAATCGCCGCGCGCATTCGGCCCCTCCTGATGTGTTGGAGCCGTTGATAGCACGTATCAGCGCGCGCAAACTTGCGTCAGGGGTTCGGAGACCGTGCCGCCTGCACCAAAACCTGGGCGCGGCGGACGCGCTCGCGGTGGGCGATGTAGAGCCCGCTGGCGACGATGAAGGCCGCTCCCGTGATGGTCCAGACATCGGGCAGCTCGCCGAAGACGAAGAAGCCCAAAATGCTGACCCACAGCAGCTGCGTGTACGAGAACGGCGCCAGCACCGAGGCATCGCCGTAGCGATAGGCCAGCACGATGATCCACTGCCCGACGGTGGAGGCCAGGCCGATCACGATGCCGAGCCCGATGCCTGTCCAGGTCGGCGTGACCCAGACGAACGGCACCATCACGGTGAGGATCGCAACACCCGTGAGCGCCGAATAGGCCATCGTGGTGAGAACGGCCTCACGCCCGCTCATCAGGCGCGTCATGATCAGTGCGGCGGCCCAGCAGAATGCCGAGACGATCGGGAAGAACGCCGCGACGTGGAATGTGGCCGAGCCCGGACGAATGATGATCATCACGCCAACCAGGCCGACCGCGGTCGCGATCCAGCGGCGCATGCCGACCTTCTCGCTGAGGAAGACGATCGAGAGTGCGGTGACGAACAGCGGCGAGATGAAGCCGGTGGCAGAGGCCTCCGCGATGGGAAGGAAGCGCAAGCCGGTGATGAAGAAGAGCGAGGAACCGAGCAGCGCCGTGCCGCGCATGATCTGCAGGCCCAGCCGCTCGGTCCGCATCGCATGCAGCGGCGAGCCCGGCAGCATCACCGGCAGGAACATGAGCGCGAAGGTGACGAAGCGAATCCAGGTGATCTCGATCGACGGCAGGCTCGATGACAAATATTTCGAAGTGACGTCGGAGCAGCCGAGAAATACCGTCGACAGCAGTACCAGCGCGATGCCCTTGAAGGGATGGTCGACGCGCGCAGGCGCGCGGCGAGCCTCCTGCTTCTTCTCCGGCAAGGGCATGGGAATACTGTCGAGCCTTGCGGCTGCAGCAGGTGGCGGTGTCACTGTAGGAACCCGGCAAAAGGCGAATCGAGAGGCCTCATAAAAACGACAAATGCGCCGCGTTCACAACTTCCGAAAACAGGATGCCGATATGCACTGACGTCCACGCGCGTCAACGCCCGGTTAATATTGCACGTTTGTGCGCTACAGCATCGGCAGGCTGCGCGGCTTCGGGCCGCGCGGAAACGCCGCATCCAGCGCCGAAATCTCCTCTTTCGTCAGCACGAGATCGCCGGCCGCCGCATTTTCGCCGGCATGTTCCGCGGACGACGCCTTCGGGATCGCGAACACCGTAGTCGCACGGGTGAGGAAGCTCAGCGCGACCTGACGCGGTGTCGCACGACGTGCCTCTGCAATGCGCGCCAGCACCGCGCCGCCCTTGCTGCGCGCATCCGGAAAATCATCGTGCCCGAACGGCGAATAGGCGACGACGGCAACGCCGTGCCGCTCGCACCACGGGATCACGGCATGCTCGATCGCGCGCTCCTTGAGATGATAAAGCACCTGATTGCAGGCGATCTTGCCTTCGCCCGCAACCTCGAGAATCTCGTCGAGATCATCGGCATCGAAATTGGAGACGCCCCAGGACTTGATCTTGCCTGATGTCACCAGCTCCTCGAATGCAGCGACGGTGTCCTCGAGATCATACGAGCCGCGCCAGTGCAGCAGATAGCAATCGAGACGATCCGTCCTCAGCCGCTTCAGCGAGCGCTCGCAGGCCGTGATGGTGCCACGGCGCGAGGCGTTGCTCGGCAGCACCTTGGAAACCAGAAACACCTCATCACGACGGCCCGCGATCGCATCGGCAATGACAAGCTCGGCATCGCCATACATCTCGGCGGTGTCGATATGGGTCATGCCGAGATCGAGCCCGCGCTGAAGTGCCGCGATGGCGCGCTTGCGCTCGCCATGGTCGAGATACCAGGTGCCCTGCCCGATGACAGAGACGTCGGTGCCGGTCTTGCCGAAGGGTTTTGTTTTCATGTTTGTCTCCGGTCTTTATGTCGTCCTGGCCTAGTGCGCAATTGCGCACGGGAGCCAGGACCCATTACCACAGGGAGAGGTTGTTGCAGTAGATGGTGGCCACAGTGCGCCTCGACAACGCTGACCGGAAGTAATGGGTCCTGGCTTTTCGTGCGCAATTGCGCACTGGGCCAGGACGGCGATGGGAGACAATAGGAGTCCGACTATATCCACATCGTCATTGCGAGCGCAGCGAAGCAATCCAGACTGTCACCTCGGAGGGACTCTGGATTGCTTCGCTGCGCTCGCAATGACGGTGGAAAAAGCCGGGCCTAACTTGCCGCGCCCGCGACCTTCGCCTGCTGCGCCGGCGCCACGTCCGTCGTCGCAATCAGGCGCTTCAGCTCGGGAATGCAGGAGCCGCAATTGGTGCCTGCTTTGAGCTTTACACCGATCTCGGCTGGGGTGCGCGCGCCGCCGGCGATCGCATCGCAGATGGTGCCGCGGCCGACGCCGAAGCAGGCGCAGACGACAGGGCCGGTCGAGACGGCGCCTTCGCTGGACTTGCCGGACAAGAGCAAGCGGCGTTGGTCGTCGGTGACGCGATCGGCCGCAAACACGCTCTTCACGACCTCCCAGTCGCCGGCATCATGCGCGGGGCCGACGAACAGGCAGGTCTCGATCCGGTCGGCCGCAAACGAAGCGGCGCGGAAAACGCCGCCGCCGAAATCGCGGTACTCGGCCACGTCCTCGCCGCCGATGCTTGCGAGCCAGGCCGGCCAGCGCGACAGGTCAGCATTATCAGCGAAGAGATAGCCGAAGCCGCCGCTGACCGTGACGCGGGTCCACAACAGGTTTGGCGGCAGGGCGAGCTGCTTGCGCGACAGCGCAAAACCGCGGAAGACATATTCGTAGGGCGCGATCGCAGCCGGCGTCGCTTTCGATTCCGGCTGGCCCGAGAATGGATCGGTAAACGAGTGCACCAGCGCGCCGACGCGGCCATGCGAGGCGTTCATCGCGCTCCAATGGATCGGTGTGAACAGCGTGCCGCGCTGCTGCCGGTCGGTGACGACGACCTTCAAAATGCACTGGCCGTAATCGGTGGTGATGCGGGCATAGCCGTCGTGAACAATGCCGTATTTGCTGGCATCGTCTGGATGGATCTCGACGAAGGGTTCGGGCAGATGCGCACCCAGCCGCTGGCTGAGACCTGTGCGCGTCATGGTGTGCCACTGGTCGCGGATGCGTCCGGTGTTGAGCCTCAGGGGACGCGACGGGCCGGTTTCGGCCCGCAGCGAAGGCACTTCCGGGGCGACGAAGCGACCTTTGCCGTCATTGGTGAAGAAGCCACCTTCCGCGAAGAATCGTTCGCCAGGTGCACCACCTCCAGGGGCCGGCCATTGCACCGGCGTCAAGGCATCGAAGGCCTCGTCGGACAGCGCGCTCAGCGCGCCGATGTCGAAATCGCGGCTGCCATTGTTCTCGAAGGCCGAGAGCGCGGCATGCTCGCGGAAAATATCGGCGGCCGATTTGTAATTGAAGCTGTCGCCGAAGCCGAGACGCTTGGCGGTCTCGCTCAAAATCCACCAGTCCGGCCGCGCCTCGCCGGGCGCCGGCAGGAACGAACGCTGGCGCGAGATGCGGCGCTCGGAATTGGTCACCGTGCCCGACTTCTCGCCCCAGGCCAGCGCCGGCAGCAGCACATGCGGGCCGGCTTCGACCGTATCGTTGCCGAGCACGTTCTCGGACACCACGAACAGCTCCAGCTTCTTCAGCGCCTCGCGCACGACGTCCGCGTCGGGCAGCGACACCGCCGGATTGGTGCCCATCACCCAGAGCGCCTTGACCTCGCCCCGGTTGATCGCCTCGAACAGCTGCACCGCCTTCAGCCCTTCATGGGTGGCGATGCGCGGCGCCTTCCAGAACCGCCTGACCCGATCGATGTCGGGCGGCGTGAAGCCCATGTGCGCGGCGAGCATATTGGCGAGGCCGCCGACCTCGCGGCCGCCCATCGCATTGGGCTGGCCGGTGAGCGAGAACGGCGAGGCGCCCGGCTTGCCGATGCGCCCCGTGGCCAGATGGCAATTCAGGATCGCATTGACCTTGTCGGTGCCCTGCGCCGACTGGTTGACGCCCTGCGAGTAGAGGGTGACGACGCGCGTCGTGTCACGGAACATCCGGAAGAAGGCGGCGACGTCCTGCTCGGAGAGCCCGGTCGCAAGCGCAGTCGCGGTGATGCTTCCCGCGATGTTACGCGCACGCGCCAGCGCATCGTCGAAGCCAGAGGTATTGTTCGCGATGTAATTCTGATCGAGCGCACCATTGTCGGCGAGATGCACGAACAGGCCGGAGAACAGCGCGGTGTCGGTACCGGGCCTGAGGCCGAGGAACAGATCGACGTCACCAGCGGTGTCGGTGCGGCGCGGATCGATCACGATCATGCGCGCGCCGCGCTCTGCGCGGTTCTTCAGCATGCGCTGGAACAGCACCGGATGGCACCAGGCCGCGTTCGAGCCGACGAAAATCAGGAGATCGGCCTGGTCGAGATCCTCATAACAGCCGGGCACGGTATCGGCGCCGAAGGCGCGGCGATGGCCGGCGACCGAGGATGACATGCAGAGCCGGGAATTGGTGTCGACATTGGCGGTGCCGACAAAGCCCTTCATCAGCTTGTTGGCGACGTAATAATCCTCGGTGAGAAGCTGGCCCGAAAGATAGAAGGCGACCGCATCGGCGCCATCGCGCGCGACAATGTGCTTCATGCGATGCGCGACATGGTCGAGCGCGTCACTCCAGGCCACGCGCTCCATCACACCCTTGCAGCGGATCATCGGATAGAGCAGCCGGCCCTCCAGCCCGACGGTCTCACCGAGCGCAGAGCCCTTCGAGCACAGCCGGCCGAAATTGGCGGGATGGTCGGGGTCGCCCGCGATCGCTGCGCCGCCCGCGCCATCGGGCGTTGCGAGCACGCCGCAGCCGACGCCGCAATAGGGACAGGTGGTCTTGGTGGTGCGGAGCGTGGGATCGATCGCCGTCATATCAGGCAGCCTTGGAAGGCACGGCGAGGACGCGGCCGAACATCATGTCGGCCCGGATGGCGGCAATCTTCTCGCGGGTGCGGATCAGCTCGAGATACCAGAGCGCGTCAGCGGTATCGCCGACCAGCACGGCGCCGGTGAGGCACCCGTCTGAAATCACGAGCTTCTTGTAGGTGCCGCATCGGCTGTCCGACAGGACGAGGCTCTCGCTGCCCTCACCGCCCATGAAGTCGCCTGCCGAGAACACGCTGACGCCTGATACTTTCAGATTGGTCGAGACCACGCTGCCCTGGTAGGCGGCGGGGCGGCCACCGAGATGCCGGGCCAGCACCCGCGCCTGCTCATAGGCCGGCTCGACCAGGCCATAGCAGGTGCCGCGATGCTCGGCGCATTCACCGAGCGCGTAGATGTCGGCAGACGCCGTCTGCATCACGTCATTGACGACGATGCCGCGGTTGACCGCGATGCCGGCGTCCTTGGCGAGCGCAATGTTGGGCCTGATGCCGGCTGCGAAGATCACGGCGTCCGCCTCGATCCGGCTGCCATCGGCCAGCTCCACGGCTTCGACATGGCGCTCGCCGTGGATGCGGGCGGTCGAGGCCTTGAGCAGGATGCGGATGCCCTTGCGTTCCACGAGCGTCTTGAGCAGATCGGCGGCCGGCCCGTCGAGCTGGCGCTCCATCAGCCGGTCCATCAGATGCAGCAGGGTCACGGGCGCACCGGCCTTGGCAAGGCCATAGGCCGCTTCAAGCCCGAGCAGGCCGCCGCCGACCACGACGACGCGCTTCCTCGCCGCGGCCAGCGTCAGCAGCAGGTCGACATCGCGGGTGTCGCGAAAGGTATGCACGCCGGCAAGATCGGCGCCCGGCACGTTGAGCCGCAGCGGCGTCGACCCCGTCGCGAGCACGAGCCTGGAATATTCCATGCTCTCTTCGCCTGATATCTTGAGCTCGCGGCGGCCGGTGTCGATCTCGGTGACGCGATAGCCGCAGCGGACGGTGACGCCGCGATCACGCCACCACTCCGCTGGTCGGAGCTCGATCTCGTGCGAGCCGGTCTCGCCGGCCAGCACGGATGAGAGCAGCACCCTGTTGTAAGCGAGCCGCGGCTCTTCGCCGATCACAGCGACCGCATAGCGGCCGAGCGCGGTGCTGGCGAGCTCGTCGACCAGACGCGCGGCTGCCATACCGTTACCGACGATGACGAGCGGTTCACTCACAAGGCATCTCCTATTCGGCGGCCTGCGCCGGTGAGCCGTAGGCCTCGGAAATCATGTAACCGGACAGCACGCCGTAGGCGTCGGTCCAGGCGGTTGCGAGCTCGGGCGTCCAGGCCTCGCCGAGGCCCTTCTCCAGGGTCCACAGCAAGGTCGCGCCGACCACGGGATAGTGCTCGGCCTTGGCGCCATAGGCGACGTGGCGCTTGGCGAGCGCCGAGGCCGCGGGAAGAATCGTCTCGAGATTGGACAGGCCGCCGACGACAGCGGCGAGCATGGCCATCAGCTTCTTGCGCTGCTCGGTCATGTCTTCGGGAAACATCGCGCGCACGGAGGGAGCGACCTCGAACAAGCGGTCGTAGAACAGCTGCGAAGCTGCTTCGGAAATCGGTGCGACCTTGGCGAAGCTTTGCTGGATGAGGGTAATCTGTTCGGGCGTCACAATGGTCTCCTGTCTGTTTCGGTCTGCTTTTGTCCGCGCCATTGCGAACAAGGTTCATGGGTCAAAC
Source organism: Bradyrhizobium manausense (assembly GCF_001440035.1). Classification (GTDB taxonomy): domain Bacteria; phylum Pseudomonadota; class Alphaproteobacteria; order Rhizobiales; family Xanthobacteraceae; genus Bradyrhizobium; species Bradyrhizobium manausense. The sequence continues at coordinate 134,665 of NZ_LJYG01000104.1, forward strand.
GTCATCAGAGAGTCTTCTCCCCGCGTACGGGGAGAAGCGTGTTTCATGCCGAGGATCACACACGCGCTTCGGCCAGGCTTGCCGCGCCTTCTGTTTGCGGGCCGCGACGCAGGTAGAACCACCAGGTGAGGGCAAGGCAGGAGGCGTAGAACACGAGGAAGACCGCGAGCGCGACCTGCGGACCGCCGGTCGCTGCAATCGACTTGCCGAAGCTGCTCGGGATCAGATAGCCGCCGACGGCACCGACCGCGCCGATGAAGCCGACCGCCGCACCGCTCTCGATGCTCGCCGTCTTCAGCGCCATCGCGCGCGCCGCATCGCCCTTGCCGCGCACCTTGAACAGGTTTTCTTCGCGGAAGATCGACGGGATCATGCGATAGGTCGAGCCGTTGCCGATGCCTGTCGTCACGAACAGGATCAGGAACATCGTGAGGAAGCCGGTGAAGTCCTTTTGTCCGACGAAGTAAAGGACGCCGATCGTTGCCGCCGCCATCGCGATGAAATTCCAGAAGGTGATGATCGAGCCGCCGATCTTGTCGGCGAGCCAGCCGCCGAGCGGCCGCGCCAGCGACCCGACCAGCGGCCCGAGGAACGCGATCCCGATCGTCACCGTCGGAAACTGCGTCTTGATCAGCAGCGGAAACGCCGCCGAGTAGCCGATGAAGGAGCCGAACGTCCCGATGTAGATGAAGGCCATGATCCAGGTGTGCTTGCGCTTGACGATCGCGAGCTGGTTCTTCACCGACGACTTGGCCGAGCTCAGATTGTTCATGAAGAAGACCGCACCGAACACCGCAATCGCGATCGGCAGCACCCACATCAGGCCCGCGTTCTGCAGATAGACACCGCCGACCGGCGTCGCCTGGAACAGGTTGATGACGCCAAGGCTCATCAGCATCGGGGTCAGAAGCTGCACGCTGGAGACGCCGATATTGCCGCCGGCGGCGTTGATGCCGAGCGCCGAGCCCTTCATCCTGTCAGGGAAGAAGAAGGAGATGTTGGTCATGCTGGAGGCGAAATTGCCGCCGCCGAGGCCCGCCGTCGACGCGATCAGCAGCATCAACCAGAACGGCGTCTCGGGCTGGCTCACGAAGTAGGCGAGCGACAGCGTCGGAATGAACAGGATCGCCGCACTGAAGATGGTCCAGTTGCGGCCGCCGAAGGTTGTCACCGCAAACGTATAGGGGAAGCGCATCAGCGCGCCGATCAGGCCGGGGACGGCCACGAGCTGGAACAGCTCATCGGTCGAGTAGTGGAAGCCTGCCTGCGGCAGCTTGGTCGCGACGATGCTCCAGATCAGCCACACCGAGAAACCGATATGCTCGGCCACGATCGACCAGATCAGGTTACGCCGGGCAATGGTCTTGCCCGTCGCATTCCAGAATGCTTCATCCTCCGGTCTCCAGTCTGAGATCCAGGTCGGATTGTCTTCCCTCATTGGAAAATTCCTTTCACTAGGAAGGCGCGACACCGGCAAATCGCGGACGCAAAGAGGCGCACTCGGGGGAAAGCCCCGATTGGGCGGTGTCACAGATTGGATGATTGCTTGTGACGGCGTCGATGGCGTCAGAACTCGTAATTCAAGCCTTGTGCCAACGCCGATCGTTGGGAAAATGTTTTTTAAAGCAATCGGTTAGCGCCATTGGCGATTCTTTGAGCAAGCCTATAATTGCATCAAACTTCGGCTTCTCGCTCAATTCTTGAATGCTGATTCGCCCGTTGATTGTGCGTCGCGCAAGAGTTGTGCAACCGCCTGGTTTTTCGCCACCGACCATTTGGCGGCCCCCCGGAAGGGGAATTTGCGCTGAGCAATTCCCTGCAAATGGGGTGGAGGAGGAGCCCCGGCAGACGCACGCCCGGGACGCCGTGCCTCTGGCACATCGATTGCTTCACGATGTGCAGGTCAACGATGACTGCAGTGCGCCGGGGGCATCGAGCTTCCGACGGCCACTAGGATAGCGAAGCCTGTTCGCTGAACCGCCGAAGTGCGGTCATCGTGACGTTATCCCAGTGTCTGCCGACATCGCCCCGGTCGCCCGCTCCCGGCTCGCGGGGTGCAGCCGATCGGGTTGACCAGGGCACGGTCCGGCAACGGCCGCGCCTCAAGGAGTCACACGCACAAAGGAACTGACGATGTCGTATCTCGCGCCTTCGGAATTCGTCACCAAGATGGTGGACGCAGGGGAATCCAAGATCTTCATGTCCACCCGGGATACGGTCATCCGCGCCTATATGGCCGGCGCCATCCTGGCGCTCGCGGCATGGTTCGCCGTCACCATCAACGTCAACACTGGCCAGCCGCTGGTCGGCGCGCTGCTGTTTCCGGTCGGCTTCTCCATGCTCTATCTCCTGGGCTTCGATCTTCTGACCGGCGTCTTCGTCCTTTCCCCGCTCGCGCTGATCGACAAGCGGCCGGGCGTCACGCTCGGCGGCGTCCTGCGCAATTGGGGTCTCGTCTTCATCGGCAATTTCGCCGGGGCGCTCACCGTGGCCTTCATGATGGCGTTCGTGACGACCTTCGGCTTCACCCAGGACCCCGACAAGGTCGGCATGACGATCGGCAATATCGGCGAGGGCCGCACCCTCGGCTACGCCGCCCACGGCGCCGCCGGCATGGCGACGCTGTTCATCCGCGGCATGCTCTGCAACTGGATGGTCTCGACCGGCGTCGTCGGCGCGATGATCTCGACCACCGTCCCGGGCAAGGTCATCGCGATGTGGATGCCGATCCTGGTGTTCTTCTACATGGTGTTCGAGCACTCCGTGGTGAACATGTTCCTGTTCCCGTCGGGGCTGATGCTGCACGCCAAGTTCTCGATCATGGATTATTTCATCTGGAACGAGATCCCGACCGTGCTCGGCAATCTCGTCGGCGGCCTCGCCTTCACCGGCTTGACCTTGTACGCCACGCATGTGCTGACCAAGCCGAAGCGTGAGGTGGCGGCAAAGAGCCAGCCGCGCGCAGCCGCCTGAGCGATCGCTGTTCAACGAGGAGCGTTGTCGAAGAAGGGAGCTTTGCCTGCTAGGGTGAGGCTCCCTTTGCATTGGTGGCGAGGATGAGCCGGGGCTTGCGCATTTCGATCGGGCAGCACTCCGACAAGGGGCGCAAGCCGGTCAACCAGGACTTTCACGGCGCGCTGATCCCGACCGAGCCGCTGTTGAGCCTGAAGGGCATCGCCGTCGTCTTGGCAGACGGCATCTCGAGCAGCGCCGTGAGCCAGGTCGCGAGCGAGTCCGCGGTCAAGAGCTTCCTGACCGATTATTACTGCACCTCCGAATCCTGGACGGTGAAGCATTCGGCGCGGCGCGTTCTGGAAGCGACCAATTCGTGGCTGCATGCGGAAACCCGGCGCAGCCAATATGCTTACGACCGCGACAAGGGCTACGTCTGCACCTTCACGGCCATGGTCGTCAAATCGACCACAGCCCACATCTTTCACGTCGGCGACTGCCGGATTTATCGGATCGCCGGCAAGGCCCTCGAGCAGCTCACCGAGGATCACCGGATCATTGTCTCGTCCGAGCAGACCTATCTCGGCCGCGCGCTCGGGATCAATCCGCAGATCGAAATCGACTACCAGGCGATTCAGGTCGAGCCTGGCGACATCTTCCTGCTCGCGACCGACGGCGCCTACGAATTCGTCGATCATCGCTTTGTCACCAGCACCCTTGCAGCCTCTGCCGCCGATCTCGATGCAGCCGCGCTAACCATCGTCGAGGAGGCCTACCGGCGCGGCAGCGACGACAACATCACCGTACAGATCCTGCGCATCGATGAGATACCGCGGACGGGCTCGGTCGATATTTTCGGTGGCACGGCCGAACTGCCGCTGCCGCCCCTGCTGGAGCCGCGCGCCTTGTTCGACGGCTATCGCATCGTCCGCGAAGTGCATGCCTCCAGCCGCAGCCACATCTACCTCGCCATCGACACCGAGACCGAGGAGATGGTCGCGCTGAAGATTCCGTCGATCGATCTGCGCGACGATGCCGCCTATCTGAAGCGTTTCCTGATGGAGGAGTGGATCGCGCGCCGGATCGACAGCCCTCACGTCCTCAAGCCCCGCTTACGATCCAGGCGGCGCAACTATCTCTACGTCGCCACCGAGTTCATCGAGGGACAGACGCTGAGGCAATGGATGCTGGACAATCCGCGCCCCGACCTCGAAACCGTGCGCGGCATCGTCGACCAGGTCGCGGCGGGCTTGCGCGCCTTCCATCGCATGGAGATGCTGCACCAGGATTTGAGGCCGGACAACATTCTGATCGACAAGACCGGCACGGCGAAGATCATCGACTTCGGGGCCGTCAAGGTTGCCGGCGTCATCGAAGCAGCCGCCAATCCGGCTGACGCCGAGATCCTCGGCACGGTTCAGTACACAGCGCCGGAATATTTTCTCGGCGAAGGCGGTTCGCCGCAGTCGGACATGTTTTCGCTCGCGAGCATCTGCTACCAGATGCTGACCGGAAGCCTGCCCTATGGCGCCCAGCTCGCGCGCATCAGGGGAAGATCGGATGCGTGGAAGCTCAGGTATCGTCCGGCCAGCCACGATGACCGCGCAGTCCCCGTCTGGATCGATGGCGCGTTGCGGAAGGCCCTGCATCCCGATCCCAACAAGCGCCACGAGGATCTGTTCGAATTCACCTACGAGCTGCGCAACCCCAATCCGGCTTATCTCAGCACGCGGACCACGCCTTTGCTGGAGCGTAATCCGCTGCTGTTCTGGAAGCTGACAACGGTGACACTGGCCTGCGTCGTCGTGGTCCTGCTCGCACTGCTCCACGCGCGCTAGCGCAACGATCGCTCAAGCCGGTTCAGCCGCCCTCGTCCCCAGCGGTTTGGGCGCGATGCCACCACCGGGCTTGAGATGGAATTCGTAGCTCATCAGGTGCCACTTCCCGTTCGCCTTGCCGCCGTCGGGCATCTCAGGATCGTTGCGCGGCTCGACCTTGGCGATCAAATCGTCCTTCACCCCGAACACCACATCGGAATCGAGATATTTGTCGCCGTCCATGAAGACGTGGGTGATCAGCGGCTCGTAGCCTTTGGCATTGACCAGGAAGTGCACATGCGCGGGACGCATCGGATGGCGCCTGGTCTGCACGATCATCTCGCCCACCGGCCCGTCCGTCGGGATCGGATAGCTGCACGGCAAGATCGTGCGGAAGAAGAAGCGGCCGTCGGCATCGGTGATGAAGCGCGCCCGCGCCGAGGCCCCGACCTTGTCGTAATTCGCCTTCTGGGAATCATAGAAGCCGTCATCGTCGGCGTGCCAGACGTCGACCGGGACGTTCGCGAGCGGTTTGCCGTGGAGGTCGGTGACACGGCTCTGCACGAACATCCGTTCGCCCGTGAGATTGTTCGGCGAGATGTCGGTGCCGTGAGCGGTGACCTTGTGCTCGCCGACATAGAACGGGCCGAGCACGGTGGTCTGCGTCGCGCCGTCGCGATCGCGATGGTTGACCGCGTCGACCAGCATGGAGACGCCGAGCACGTCGGAGAGCAGGATGAACTCCTGGCGGGTGTCGGTGCATTTCTGGCCGGTTCGGGTGAGAAAATCGATGGCGTATTCCCACTCCTCGAAGGTGAGACCGGTCTTGCTCACGTAATCGTGCAGCGACTTCACCAATTCCTGGAGCAGGAATTTCGCACGCGGGTTTGGCGTGTTGTCGAAGCTCTTGACGACGGCTTCGGTGAGTTCGGTCTCGTTGAACTGGGTCATGGTGCGTTGCCCTGGATTTTTTCTCGTTGGCCCGGCGGGGCTTTTGACGGCGTTCCGAACCGGAGCCTACACCAACCCGCAGCCCCGCGTTAAGCGCGTCCCGCTTGGAATAGGGTCGTCATTTCGGCTATCAACGCCTGACAAACTGCCTGGAGGAACCGATGCTCGCCCCTACCCCCGCCTCGCCCGAATCCGTGGGCATGTCCAAGGCCGCGCTCGACCGCGTCGATGCCCATCTGAAGGCCAGGTACATCGATGCCGGCCGTTTCCCCGGCACGCATCTCCTGGTCTACCGCCGCGGCAAGGTGGCCCACAGCACCGTGCAAGGCTTTGCCGATATCGAGCGCAAGGCGCCGGTCAAGGACGACACGATTTACCGCATCTATTCCATGACCAAGCCGCTCACCAGCGTTGCCTTCATGATGCTGGTCGAGGAAGGCCTGGTCGCGATCGACGAGCCGGTCGCAAAGTACATTCCGGAATGGAAGAATCTCGGAGTCTTCGTCGCCGGCAGCTGGCCCAACTTCCTCACCCGGCCGCCGTCCCGGCCGATGCTGATCGTCGACCTGCTCCGGCATACGTCCGGTCTGACCTACGGCTTCCAGCAGCGCTCCAACGTCGATGCCGCCTATCGCGCCGAGAAGATCGGCGAGGTCGAGAAATCAGGCACGCTCCAGACCATGATCGAGAGCCTTGCAAAAATCCCGCTGGAGTTCTCGCCGGGCGAGTCCTGGAACTACTCCGTCTCTACCGACGTGATCGGCTACCTCATCGGCAAGATCTCAGGAATTCCCTTCGAGCAGTTCTTGAAGCAACGCATCCTCGATCCGCTTGGGATGACGGATACCGATTTCCATGTGCCCGTCTCGAAGGCGCATCGCTTCGCCGCCTGCTATTCCGCCGATCCCGGCGGCGGCATGACCTTCCATGCCGGCCAGCGCCGGCAGGGGCTGACGGTGCAAGACGACCCGACCACGAGTTCGTTCTTGTCTCCGCCCTCCTTCATCTCCGGCGGTGGCGGCCTATGCTCGACGATGGCCGACTATCTCACCTTCTGCCGGGCGCTGCTCAATGGCGGCGAGCTTGGTGGTGTCAGACTGATCGGGCCGAAGACGCTGGCGCTGATGACGACCAACCACATTCCGGGCGGACAGGCACTGCCGGACGTATCGCGCTCGCTGTTCTCCGAGGCGACCTATAACGGCATCGGCTTCGGCCTCGGTTTTGCAGTGACGATGCGCCCAGCCGAGACGCTGATCGCGGGCAGCCCTGGCGAATACAATTGGGGCGGCGCGGCCACGACCTCGTTCTGGATCGATCCCGCCGAGGAACTGATCACGATCTTCATGACCCAGGTGCTGCCGTCGAGCGCCTATCCGATCCGGCGCGAGCTACGCAGCATGGTCTATGCCGCGATCACCGAGAGCAATCTCTGACATCTCGAATCTTCTTCGTTCGGCTTCGCCAAGGCGTGGATGGCCGGGACAAGCCCGGCCATGATGCTCGTTTTGAATCAGTGGAAATGACCGATCAGATAGATGCCGCCGCCAATCACCAGCACGGCCGGCACGGCCCACAAAATCAAGACTGGCATGTGCTTCCTCCTCAGTTTGACGTGCAGACCTTGACGGTCTTCATGCCGCTCTCAGCCTCGGTGCGCGATTTGTAGATCGTGCCCGACGGGCTGACGACGGTCATGCTCGTGTCCGTCGGCTTCTTGTCGACCACCGTGCACTTCTTGGTCTTGACGTCCTGCACGACATAGAACTCGTCGGCCGCGAACGCCGGCAACGAAAATGCAGCGATCATCACTGCTGCGGTTGCGATCCTCAGCTTCATTCTCTCCTCCTCCAATCCGGGTGTTCCTCGCCCGGTCCAGATGCAAACGGGAAAAACTAGCAATTTGTTCCTATCCGTCGGGGAACGTCATCGGCGGTGAGATGTTGGTGCGGCGCTTGTTATGAGGAGGACGATATGAAAAAGCTGTTCCTACTTTCCGCGGCGGCGCTGATGGTCTCGACCGGCGCGTTCGCACAATCCACCGTGGTGACCACGACCGGAACCGGTCATGCCGCGGCGGTCCAGATCGAGCCGCAATACCGGACGCGGATCAAATCCTACGTCACCGAGCATCATCTGCGGCCGGTGACGACGAAGGAGAAGATCATCGTCGGTGCGAAGGTTCCAAGTGATGTCGAACTCGAGTCGGTTCCGGCCGATTGGGGTCCGTCGCTGACGCAATATCGCTACGTCTACTCCGGCGATCGCGTGATGCTGGTCGATCCCGGCACCCGCACGGTCGTGCAGGAAATCGACTAGGACGTAACCGGACGAGCGGCCGCCTTCCTGGGCGGCCGCTCTCTCGGAGCTGATCACATGACACCGCATCGAGAAGCCCGGATTGCCGGGCTCAGCCTGGCGGCCGTGTACGCCATGTGCCTGCTGCTCACTGCCATTAGCATGAGCTGACGCAACGACGTTCCGCGCCGTCAGCGACCGCGCTGCAAAAATCTCCTCGGCCTGCTCGCCCGATGCGAAAATCGTGGCGCCGCGCAATTCCTGCCCGTATGGTTCTCTGCAAAATCATAATCCGGCGCTTAAGCGCCGGAATCGGGACGTCCGCGTTTGTCAAAGCTCACCCTGCCGGTCCGGCTCGCTCTCCTGGTCACGGGAACGATGTTGCCGCTCATCGTCTTCGCCGTCGGCATCGCGTTCTACAATTACAAGCAGGACCGCAGCGATGCGACCCGCCGCGTGCTGGAGAACGTACGCAGCATGCGCCTGGTGCTGGATTCCGAGGTGCAGCGGATGACCGGCGGGTTGCAGGTGCTGGCGCTCACGGACTCGCTCCGCAACGACGACTTTGTCAATTTTCGCAGTATCGCGCTCGGCTTCCTCGAACAATATGGCAAGAGCGGCCTCGTGCTGATCTCCGACAGCAAGGGACGCATCCTGTTTTCCTCCACGACGGAAGACACTGCGAGCCTGCCGCCACGCGGCAATATGGCGATCGTGGAGAGATTGTTCGCGATCAAGGCGCCGCAATATTCCGATTTGTTCAATGGCGTCTACAATCATCGTCAGGTTCTCACCGTAGAGGTTCCGGTGTTTCGCGACGGCGAAGTCGTCTACGACCTCTGCTTCAGCCCGCCCATCGGCATCTTCCAGACTCTCGTCGAGAAGCAGCGGCCCAACACGGAGTGGACGGTGTCTCTGCTCGACACCACAGGCACCGTGTTCGCCCGCGTGCCCAACCCTGGCGAAACCTTCGGCAAGCGCGCCGCGCCATCGCTCTACGCCGAGATGTTTCGCAGCGACGAGGCTGCACTCTCATCGGTGTCGCTCGACGGCATTGCCCTCGCCTCCGCCTATACGCGATCGCATCTGACGGGCTGGACGGTCGCCGCCGGGGTCCCTGAAAGCTCGCTGATCGCACCGCTCTGGCGCAACATCGCGATCACGAGCCTGATCGGCGGCGTGCTGCTGCTGATCGGCCTCACCTTCGCCGTCAGGATGGCGACCACGATCGCGCGCGGCGAGATGCTGCACAATCTCTTGGTCGAGGAGCTCAACCATCGCGTCAAGAACACCTTGGCCTTGATGCAGGCGATCGCGGTGCAGACTTTTCGCAGCGCCAGCCGCGACGAGCGGACCAAGTTCGAGGGGCGTCTCAGTGCGCTCGCCGAAGCGCACAATCTTCTCAGCCAGGAGAAATGGGCGGGCTCGGAGCTGCGGGACGTGATCGCGCGTGCGCTCCAGCCGTTCCTGCTGGCAAATCCCGACCGCATCCGCATGTCAGGGCCGGCGGTGCCGCTTTCGCCGCGGCTCGCGGTGGTGCTGTCGATGATCGTGCACGAGATCGCGACCAACGCCGCGAAATACGGCGCACTTTCCAACGAGACCGGCAGGGTCACGCTGGACTGGGAGGTCATCGCCGATATACCGAAGCCGCGGCTCCGGCTGATCTGGACCGAGACCGGCGGGCCCCCGGTGACGGAGCCGGTGCGGCGCGGCTTCGGCTCGCGCCTGATCGAGCGCAGCGCCCGCGACCAGCTCGGCGGCGAGGCAACGGTGGACTTCCTGCCGCGCGGCGTGGTCTGCACGGTGACATGCGTGCTGGACGAGACAAGGTGAACGGGATCGGGACGATGAAGATCACTGGGATTCGGACGCACATCCTTGAAGCAAGACTGTCCCAGCCCTTCGCCTATTCGCGCGCCTGGTACGACACTCGCACCGCCATGCTGGTCGAGGTCGAGACGGACACCGGCCTGACCGGCTGGGGCGAGTGCTACGGTCCTGCGCGGATGACTGCGGCCGTCGTGCAGGGCGTCGCGCCGTGGCTGGTCGGCCAGGATCCACTGCAAACCGACGTGCTGTGGCGGATGATCTATGCACGCCTGCGCGATCACGGCCAGAAGGGCGTGGTGATCCAGGGATTGAGTGGCATCGACATCGCGCTGTGGGACATCAAGGGCAAGCATTTTGGCGTACCGGCCTATCAATTGCTCGGAGGCGCCGCGCGCAAGGAGGTGCAGGCCTACGCGACCGGGCTCTACCGGCGCAGGTCAGGCGATCCCCTCAAATATCTGCCGGAGGAAGCAGCCAGCTATGCCGCGGAAGGCTTTCGCGCCGTAAAGCTGAAGGTCGGCTTCGGCATCGAGGAAGACGCTGCAGTCACGCACGCCGTGCGCGAGGCGATTGGCGGCGATGTCGCTCTGATGGTCGACGCGAACCACGCCTATGATGCCGTCGCCGCGATCCGACTCGGACGGCTGATCGAGCGTCACGACATCTCCTGGTTCGAGGAGCCGGTGCCGCCGGAGGACGTCGCCGGCTATCGCGCGGTGAGGTCCGCGCTCTCCATTCCCATCGCCGGCGGCGAATGCGAGTTCACGCGCTTCGGCTTCCGCGACCTGTTTGCCTCGCATGCCCTCGACATCGCCCAGCCCGACACTTGCGCGGCCGGGGGACTCACCGAATGCAAGAAGATCGCCGACATGAGCGAAGCGTTCAGCGTCCGCTACAACCCGCACGTCTGGGGCACCGGAATCGCGATCGCCGCCTCGCTGCAGCTCCTCGCGGTGCTGCCCTCGCATACGCCAACTTCGCTGGCGCCGCTCGAGCCAATGCTCGAATTCGACCGCACCGAGCATCCGATCCGGCAGGCGATCCTGAAAGAGCCGATCGAGCACCGTAACGGCATCGTTCGCGTGCCTGACGATCCCGGACTCGGCATCGAGGTCGACCGCGAGGCGATGGCGCGGTTTGTCGTGAATGAGAACTGGACCCCGCAACGCGGCGTGTGAACCTTCCGATTTGCACAGCCCTACCCGATCGTCTGCAGCACCGGGAACGTCTCCAGCAGCCAGATGCTGACATTGGAGACCGCGCCGGTGAGGAAGCCGATGCCGGTGATGACCATCAGCACGCCCATGGCGCGCTCGACATTGACAAGGTGGCCCTTCATCCGCGCGAACAGCGTGGAGAACTGCTCGATCATCAGCGCGGCGATCAGGAAGGGGATGCCGAGGCCCGCGGAATAGACCGCGAGCAGACCTGCGCCCTTCGTCACCGTCGCCTCGGCCGCCGCGATCGACAGGATCGCGGCGAGGATCGGGCCGATGCACGGCGTCCAGCCGAACGCGAAGGCGAGCCCCATGATATAGGCGCCCCACAGCCCGACGGGCTTCGGGATCGGAAGCCGACCTTCGCGCATCAGGAAGCCGATCCGCGTCAGCCCGAGGAAGTGCAGACCCATGATGATGATGACGATGCCGGCAAGGATCGACAATTCCGCCGACCAGGCCCGGATCAGCCCGCCGATCAGCGAGGCACTGGCGCCGAGCGCCACGAACACCGTGGAGAAGCCGAGCACGAACAGCAGCGCCGCCATGATGATGGCGCGCTTGGACGCCGTGTCAGGCTCGCCGCTCTCGACGTGCTCGATCGTGGCGCCGGTGAGATAGATCAGATAGGGCGGGACCAGGGGCAGGACGCAGGGCGAAAGGAAGCTGACGAGACCGGCAATCATCGCCGCGGGAATCGAAACATTTTGCATGATGCAGTCGGAGCCATCCCGGGCCCTCGGGCCGGGCGCGGGGACTGCGCACGTGACTTGGGCCGAACCGGCTCTGGTGTAGCCGATGCCGGGGAATGCGCAACAGAGGCGCGATCAAACCAGGGCTCCTCCCGATGCCGTCTGTGATCACAGGTGCGGCATCGGGACGCGCACAATTCTCGCCAAAAAGCGAGATTCGGCGGCGCGGCTACTTCACCACGCGGAGCAGCGGACGCCGGGGCTGGTCCTGCGTCTGCTTGGAGGGGGGCGGCGGCGCGCTGGCGGCGCTCCGCAACATTTCGTCGCACAGGGCCTTGAGATCGGCGCTGTCGATTCCTTTGAGCTTCATCCTGACATCGAGGATGACGATCGAGAGCAGCTCGGCCGACTCGCGGCTGTTGCTCTCGTTGAGAACCTTGCGGCACTCCTCGAGCGTCTCGAGCACCGACTGCAATTGTTCGTCTGTATGCGACACCGGCGTTCTTTCCGTTATTTCAGGCTGGAGACGTGCTTGAAGTGATTCCCTCGGCCCCCCAAGCGACCGAAGGATAGCACGAGGGATCCGAGCCCTCGAATACGAATTCAACGTGTTTCTGCGTCGAAACTGCGGTTCCGGACGGCATTGCTTCGCGGCGCAAGTCGGAACGGTCGAGGACGAAACGCTTGGCCAGGTGTGATCGATCCACTTCCCGGGAACGCGCGTCATAGCGTACGCCGTCCTGAGATCCACATGGACCCGGCAATCCCGCAGCCACGTCAAGGCTCGCAACGGAACGCACAACTACCCCTCTTCCGAGCAACAATTTGCCCGATTCCCGGCGCTAGCAACACTCCAATACCACGTCAGGCGCGGTAAGTATGCCGTTCAAAACTCGCCGTTCCCCAACCCGTCGTGGTTGTGGTTTGCGCTAGATTCTGCCAGTTTAGCGGTCCGAAGGGACTTGTATGCACTCCTTGGCGGAAAGGGGCGTTCCCCTGGAGGAACGCCTAAAAACAAATTTCAGCGGCCTCTCCGATTGGGACGCGGCCCGCATATTTCTGGAAGTCGTTCGATGCGGCAGTTTCCGCTCGGCGGCCGAACGTCTGTCTCTGTCGATCAACGCTGTCCGCCGCCGAATCGATGATTTTGAGCGCCAGACCGGCACGACCCTGTTCACCCGCGACGTCCACGGCACCCATCTCACTGACGAAGGCGCGATGGTGGTGTCTGCCGTCGAGCGCATGGAGGCGGCGGCCTTCGACGTGTTGCGCACCAGCGATTCCACCGCCAACGCCCTCACCGGCGAGGTCCGCGTCGCCGTGACGGAAGGGTTGGGAACGTTCTGGCTTGCTCCGCGCCTGGTCGAATTCCAGCAGGCCTATCCGAAAGTCCTGGTCGATTTGCATTGCGCGATGCGGTCGGCCGACGTCTCCCGCCACGAGGCCGACGTCGCCATCCATCTGTCGCGGCCCTCGGCCCTCGACGTCAAGCTGGTCCGGCTCGGCCGCATGCATCTGATGTTCTGGGCTTCGGAAAAGTACCTTGAGAAATACGGCACGCCGCGCTCGGCCCACGAATTGATCAAGCACCGCCTGGTGCTGCAATTCGCCGACCAGCTCGCCGCCAAGGAAACCTTTGAAAGCTTCTTCCCGGGCGTTCAGGAACGTGACCTCCTGGTCATGAAGACAAACGTCTCAAGCGCCAACTACTGGGCGGTCGCGAACGGCGCCGGCATCGGCGTCTTCCCGAGCTATGCCATTGCGCTTGGCGGGAAGTTGATTCCACTGGAGGTCGAATTGAACCGACCACTGGATATCTGGTTGTCTTACCATCCCGGTAGCGGCCGGATTCCCCGCGTGCGGCACATGATTGACTGGCTGATCGAAGCTTTCAATCCGGCTCGCTTCCCGTGGTTTAAGGAAGAATTCGTGCACCCGCATGAATTCAAGGACTCGTATATGGGCGAACCCCTGACCCAGCTCTTCGGGGGATTTTCAACCGAAGAACAAAGGTGAAAACCAAAATGAAAGCAGCGGCGAAGAGAATGAAGCAGCGCAGTGCCGGCAAGCCGGACATCGAGCTTGGCAAGCGGATCCGCTTGCGGCGCGTCGAGATGAAGATCTCGCAGGCTGAGCTCGGCGAAAAGCTTGGCGTGAGCTTCCAACAGGTCCAGAAATACGAGAAGGGCGTCAATCGCGTCGGCGCGGCTCGGCTTCAGCAGATCGCCTCCGCTCTCGACGTGCCCGTGACCTTCTTCTATGACGGCGACAACAAGGCCCGCGAAGTCGAAAGCCTCCTGTTCCTGGACTCGGCTTTCAGCCTCCGCCTGCTGCGCGCCTACAGCAAGATCAAGGATCAGACGGTGCAGCGTCAGCTCGTCTCGCTGATGGAATCGATCGCAGCGAACGAAAGCTGAGCCGATCTGCGGTCCGGCCACCATGGCCGATGTTCAATCCGCCACGTCACGGCGGCGTGGCCGGATTGGACTGGACTGACGGACCCGATCTGACGGATCAGATTGGCCTATGCGTGATCTGCGCGCGGTCACGGCTTCTGGGCGGTGTTGCCGCCCCTTTTCTCTGGTCATTGCCCCGCCATTCGGCGCTGATTTTGCGAACCCATTCCTGCTCTGCAGCGACCAATCGAGAGCCTTCGCACTGGGAGGCGCGGGGTTTTTGATTCGCTGTGCTTAATGGGGCCTCAACCCTGACGACCTAGATTGCCGCCGATTCTAACGAATCGGCGCACACGGCACGGCGGCCGGAAATTGCTGATGCGAGCGTCCGTTGCGGGCCTCGTCCTCATGGGGAAGACCAGACAGATGTCGAAACGCCTTGCCGTGATCATTGCCACGAATCTGTTCGCGACGGGCCTGCTCGCCAGCGCGTCCGCGTTGGCGCAGACCGAGACCACGGGCCAGGCCGGCCCCAAACCCGCCGCCCCGTCCGGGACGGTACCGGCAACCGCCAACCCGGCTCACGCCGCCGCGCCCAAAACCGCAGTCGCGGCCCCGGCGTCGACCGCCGAGAGCCGCTCCGCCGCGGCGCTCGCGCTGACGCGTGAGCCGACCTATGACGAGGGCACCGCCCAGCGGATCAAGGACGCGGCGTTGAGCTATTCCGATCTCGCTGTGCGCGGCGGCTGGCCTGCGATTCCCGCGGACGCCAAGTTCGCGCTCGGCGTCCAGGGCGCCTATGACGACCTCCTGCGCAAGCGCCTGATCCTTTCCGGTGACCTCGCGGCCGACAAGGCGAGCGGCGCCTTCGACCAGGATCTGGCCGATGCCGTGAAACGCTTCCAGGCCCGACACGGTCTTGCGCCGACCGGCACGATGACGCCGCGCACGCTCGCGGCGATGAACGTGTCCGTGCAAAAGCGCATCCGCCAGCTCGAGGCCTCGCTCGAGCGGCTGGAGAACACGAATTTCTCCTTCGGCCAACGCTACGTCGTGGTCAACATCCCCGCCGCCTTCGCCGAGGCGGTCGAGAACGATGTCGTGGTGCGGCGCTATCGCGTCATCGTCGGCAAGACCGAAAAACCCTCGCCGACGCTGACGGCCCAGATCACGGGCGTGGTGCTCAACCCGACCTGGACGGTGCCCTCCTCGATCGCCAAGACCGAGATCTCAGCGCATATGCGCAAGGACCCGACCTATCTGTCGCGCATGCACATGGAGGTGCTCGACGCCCACGACAATCCGATCGATCCGCATTCGGTCGACTGGTCGGGCACGCACACGCCGAACTTCACCGTGCGGCAGCAGAACGGCAGCTTCAATGCGCTCGGCGCGGTGAAGATCGACATGCCGAACTCCTATTCGGTCTATATGCACGACACCAACCAGCGCAATCTGTTCAGCGACGACTACCGTTTTGATTCCCACGGTTGCTCCCGCGTCGACAATGTGCGCGATCTCGCGGCCTGGCTGCTCAAGGACCAGCCGAAATGGACGCGCGCGGCGATCGACGCCGAGATCGCCACCGGTCAGCATCAGGAGGTCGCCATGGCCAAGAAGGTGCCGGTGGCCTGGATCTATCTCACGGCGTGGATGACCAAGGACCAGACCATCCAGTTCCGCAACGACGTCTATAACCAGGACGAGCAGTTGCTCGAGGCCACCGCGGAAGAGGCTGCGTTCTTCAGCAATGCCGGCAACCATCCGCTGACCGCGCATATGGCGCAGTAGACATGCAATCGCGGTACGGGCGGATGCAGAGCCGCATCCCCGGCCGCGGTTGACCCGGGCCTCGGCCTGACAGCACATTGTGCCTCGCCAAACGACAAGCGAGCGCGCGATGCCTGATCTGTCCCAAGAGACTCCCTACGCCGACGGCAAGATCCTCAAGCAGGTCACCGACGGCGTCGGAATCATCACCTTCAACAATCCCGACAAGCGCAACGCGATGTCGCTGGAGATGTGGGAGGGATTTGGCGAAGCGCTGACGTCCTTGCGCGACGACGAGGCGGTGCGCGTCGTGATCCTGCGCGGCGCCGGCGGCAAGGCGTTCGTCTCGGGCGCCGACATCAGCCAGTTCGAGAAGGTCAGGCACAACGCGGCCGCGTCCGAGGAATACGGCAAGCGCAGTGCGGCCCAGCGCGCGCTGCTCGCCGATTTCCCCAAGCCGACGATTGCCTGCATCCAGGGCTTCTGCCTCGGCGGCGGCATGCAGGTCGCGATGCTGGCCGACATCCGCATTGCCGCGCATGACAGCCAGTTCGGCATTCCCGCGGCGAAGCTCGGCATCGCCTATGGCTATGACGGGTTGAAGCATCTGGTGTCGCTGGTCGGCCCGTCCTGGGCGCGGCTGTTGATGTATACGGGCATGCGCATCGATTCCAGCGAGGCGCTGCGCATTGGCCTGGTCGAACGCGTGATCCCGGACGACCAGCTCTGGGGCGAGACCATGGCCATTGCACTGACGATTTCGCAGAACGCGCCGCTTGCGATCAAGGCCGCCAAGATCACCATCGCAGAGGTGCTGAAGGACGAAAGCGCGCGCGACATGGGCGCCATCAAGGCGATCGGCACCGCCTGCATGGACAGCGCCGATTTCCGCGAGGGCCGGCAGGCCTTCATGGAGAAGCGCAAGCCGCAGTTCAGGGGAAAGTGACTCCTCCGTCGCGAGCTCACATCTCTCGCCACCGTCATTGCGAGGAGCTCTTGCGACGAGGCAATCCAGAATCTTCCGCGGTGGGATTCTGGATTGCTCCGCGGAGCCTGTCATCGGGCCGCGCTTCGCGCGGACCCGGTGGCTCGCAATGACGAGGTGGAGAGACCAAGCACACCAGGAACTCTCACCTAAGCTGAACCTTCATTCACCAAGATTAAATTCCTCACTTCCCCGCATCGCGATAGCAACCAATTGATCCGCCGAAGGTTCTCCCGCCACCAACGAGGGAGATCGCGATGAAACTCAAACTTGCCGTTCTTGGTCTGGCTGCGCTCGGCAGCGCGGCGCTGGCGTCGGGACAAGCGCTGGCGGCGATGCCGAACGGCATTCCCCAAGCTGATCAGGTCGCCGGCGGTCCGGCCGCCCAGGTCGACCAGGTGCGGATGGTCTGCAACGCCTGGGGCCGCTGCTGGTGGCGCCCGAACTATTATAGCGCCTATGGTTACTATGGCCCGCGCCCGTTCTACGGACGTCCCTGGGGCTGGCGGCACCGCCACTGGCACCGCTGGTAGATGACGAAGGGGCCGCAAGGCCCCTTTTTTTGAGTGCGCTCGCTACAGCGCCCCGAGCACCGCCTTGGTGATATCTGCCGTGCCGTTGCTGCCGCCGAACTCCATCGGCTTGAGCCCGCCGGCATAGACCTGGTCCACCGCCCGCTCGATTTGGTCGCCGGCTTCCGCGACGCCTTCGAGGCCGTGCTTGTCGGCGAGCCAGTCCAGCATCATCGCGGCCGACAGGATCATGCCGGTGGGATTGGCCTTGCCCTGCCCCATGATATCAGGGGCGGTGCCGTGACACGGCTGGAACACGGCGTATTTGTCGCCAATGTCGGCGGACGGCGCCATGCCGAGACCTCCGATCAGGCTCGCGGTGATGTCGGAGACGATGTCGCCGAACATGTTCTCCATCACCATCACGTCGAAATCCCAGGGACGCTTGACCAGCATCGCCGAGCAGGCATCGACATAGAGATGATCGGTATTCACATCGGGATGACGCTGGGCGGCTTCGTCAAAGATCCGGCGGAAGAAGGCAAACGCCTTGAACACGTTCGCCTTGTCGACGCACGCGAGGCTGCCAGGCTTGCCGCGCGCCTTGCGCCGCTCGGCGAGGCGGAACGAGAATTCGAACAACCGCTCCGAGGTCTTGCGCGTGATGACCAGCGTTTCGCGCGCGTCCTCATGGGTGACGATGCCCTTGCCCATCGAGGCGAACAGGCCTTCGGTGGATTCGCGGATCACGACGAGATCGATGCCGCGCTTGTCGGCACCGACGATCGGGCTCGGCACGCCCGGAATGAGACGCGCCGGACGCACGCCGGCGTAGAGATCGAAGATGAAGCGCAGCTCGATCTGCGGCGCGATCTCGGTGTTATCAGGATAGCGCACCGACGGCAGGCCGCAGGCCCCGAGCAGGATGGCGTCCGCCTCCTCGCACAGCTTGATGGTCGAGTCCGGCATCGACTTGCCGGTGGCGAGATAGTTGTTGGCGCCTGCAGCCGCCTCGGTAAAGCGGAAGCGCAAGCCTGACCTCGTCTCGATCTTGCGCAGCACCTCGAGCGCGGGCGCCATGACTTCGGGACCAATGCCGTCACCGGCGAGCACGGCAATGTGGAAGGCGTTGTTTGCGGACATTTAAGGGGCCTCAAGGCAGGGAATTAGCCAGGTCGTCATTGCGAGCGAAGCGAAGCAATCCAGAACGACATCTGCGGAGATCGTCTGGATTGCTTCAGTTCGCTCGCAATGACGGGGAAGAGAGCGTCGAACTACGGCGTCAGCACCGTGCGCCCGACCACCGCGCCCTGCTGCAATTGCAACAGCGCATCGTTGGCTTTGCTGAGCGGCGCCGTCGTCACCGGGATCGGCGGGATCTTCTTGGCTCGCACGAGATCGAGCAGCTCCTGCGTTTCGCGCAGGTTGCCGACATAGCTGCCCTGGATCGTCACGGCCTTGATCGGAATCAGCGGCAGCGCCCAGGTCGCCCCGCCACCGAACAGGCCGACGATGACGAGCTTGCCGCCCTTGGTCAGGCAATCGAAGCCGAGCTGCGTCGTGGCAGAGTTGCCGACGAGATCGATCACGGCGCGGATCGGACCGCCCGCCTTCTTTGCGAGCTGCTCCAACGCGTCGCCCGCCTTGGGATCGACCGTGGCGAGCGCGCCGGCCTTCTCCGCGGCCTCGCGCTTCCTGGCATCGATGTCGACCATGATCGCGCCCTTGCCGCCCATCGCCTTGAGCAGCGACAGCGCCATCAACCCGAGGCCGCCGGCGCCGAACATCACGATCGGCGTGTCAAAATGCTGCTCGACCTTCTTCAGCGCGCTGTAGGTGGTGACACCCGAGCAGGCATAGGGCGCAGTGGTCGCGGGATCGAGCCCTTTCAGGTTGAGCAGGTAGCGCGGATGCGGCACCAGCATGTGGTCGGAATAGCCGCCGTCGCAATAGACGCCGAGCGAGCGCGGCGTCAGGCACATGTTTTCATCACCGGCAAGGCACGTCGCACACTTGCCGCAACCGATCCAGGGATAGACCAGGCCGACGTCCCCGAGCTTGAGGTCGCCTTGGTCCGTCGGCTTCACATCGGGACCGAACGCCAGGACTTCACCGACGGTCTCGTGGCCCATGGTCAGCGGCAGATTGATGCCGCGGTCTTTCAGCGACAGCGGCTTGCGGCCGTGACCGAGATCGTAGCCGCCTTCCCAGATGTGGAGATCGCTGTGGCAGACGCCGGCAGCCTTCACCTTGATCAGCACCTGCGTGCCCGTGGGCTGCGGCGTCGCCTCGTCGAACTCCTGCAGCGGCGCCTTGAAATCGGCGACCTTGAAACTCTTCATGGCGTCCTCCCGGCATGCTTGTTGTCGCGCCACCATGCCATGGGCGGCGGGGCGAGACAAACCCGGCAGGGGTCTTAAGTCAGGCCAGCGGATGATGACAAGCCGCGAACTGGCCGGATGCGACCTCGCGCAGCTCCGGTATCTCCGCGCTGCATCGCAGGTCTGCTCGCGGGCATCGCGTGCGGAAACGGCAGCCGGATGGCGGCGCAATCGGCGATGGCGGCTCGCCGGTCGCCACGCTTTCGGCGGGACGAACATCCGGATCAGGCACCGGGATCGCCTGCAGCAGCAGCGCGGTGTAGGGATGCACGGGTCGTGCAAACAATTGCTCCGACGGGGCGACCTCGCAGAGCCGGCCGAGATACATCACCGCGACGCGATCGCTGACGGCTTTGACCACGGCAAGATCATGCGCGATGAACAGCAGCGTAAGGCCGAAGCGCGCCTTCATCTCTTCCAGCAGATTGAGGATCTGCGCGCGGATGGAGACGTCGAGCGCCGAGACCGGCTCGTCGCAGACGACGAATTCCGGATTGAGCACCAGCGCCCGCGCGATGCAGATGCGCTGGCACTGACCACCTGAGAATTCATGCGGCAGGCGGTTCGTCACAAGATCTGGATCAAGCCCGACCGCGGAGAGCACCTCCTGCACGCGGCGTTTGCGCTCGGCAGCGTCCTTGACGCCGGCAATGATCAGCGGCTCGGCGACGATGTCGCCAATGCGCCGGCGCGGATTGAGCGAGGCGATCGGATCCTGGAAGATCAGCTGCACGCGGCGGCGCATTTTTCGCAGCGCCTCGCCTTCCATCGCCGTCAGGTCTTCGCCGTCGAACAGCACGCGGCCGGACTTGGCACGGCGCAATTGCAGCACTGCGCGCCCCAGCGTCGACTTGCCGCAGCCGGATTCGCCGACCAGCCCCAACGTCTCGCCACGCGCGACGTGAAGGCTGACACCGGAGACGGCATGCACGATCTTGTTGCCAAGACCGTATTCGACAACGAGATTGTCAACGTTCAGGAGCGGCTGATCGCGAACGGCCAGTTGCATCATGCGCCCACCCCCTCCGTCATCTGGATCGGATGGAAGCAGGCATAGAGATGCTCCGATATCTCCGCGCTTTTCAGCTCGGGCTTGGCCTCACGGCAACGCCCGGTCGCATAGGGGCAGCGCGGCGCGAAGGAGCAACCCTTGAGCGGTCGCGTCGGATCGGGCGGGCGGCCGGAGATGGCCGGCAGCGGCGTGTGCGGCGCGGTTTCCAGCTTCGGGATTGCCGCCAGCAGTGCCTCGGTGTAGGGCATGTGCATGCGCTTGAACAAGGCCAGCGTCGGTGCGCGCTCCACCACCCTGCCCGCATACATCACCGCGACCTCATCGGCACGGCCGGCGACGACGCCGAGATCGTGGGTGATGATGATCATGGCCATATGGCGTCGCCGCTGCTCGCGTGCCAGCAGATCGAGAATTTGCGCCTGGATGGTGACGTCGAGCGCCGTGGTCGGCTCGTCCGCAATCAGCAATTTTGGCTCGCAGGACAGCGCGATCGCAATGGCAATACGCTGGCGCATGCCGCCGGAGCATTGATGCGGATATTGCGCCAGCCGCTGCTCCGGCGCGGGAATCCCGACGGCCGCGAGCAGCTCGATGCTGCGCTTGCGCGCCGCGGGCGCATCGAGCTCGAGATGCTCCTGGATCGTCTCCATCAACTGCGTGCCGATCGTGAGCACCGGATTGAGCGAGGTCATGGGATCCTGGAACACGACCGCGAGCTCGCGCGCGCGCAGGCGCCGCAGGCTTTCCGGCACGAGTCGGACCAGATCCTGGCCATCGAACATCACGCGCCCGGAGAGTTTTGCCTTGTTCGGCAGCAGCTGGAGCACCGCGCGCGACAGCATGGTCTTGCCGCAGCCGGATTCGCCGACGATGCCGAGCGTACGGCCCGCCTCCAACGACAGATCGACGCGATCAACCGCGCGCAAATTGCCGCGCGGCGTCGGCAGCTCGACGGCGACATCCTCGATGGTCAGGAGCGGCATACTCACAGCGCCCCCTGACGCGGGTCGGTCAGCGCCCGCATGGTGTCGCCGACGAGATTGAAGGCCAGCACGGTCAGGAACAGCCCGGCTGCCGGCAGGAAGGCCAGCCGCGGCGCGACGTCGAGACTGTCGCGCCCCTCGCCGATCATGCTGCCCCAGCTCGCCATCGGGGGCGGCACGCCAAGCCCGAGGAAGGACAGCGCGCCCTCGACCACGATGGTGACGGCGACGCCGAGCAAAAAGAAGGCCAGCAGCGGCAGGATCACGTTCGGCAAGAGCTCACGCAGCAGGATGCGCGCGTGGCTGGCGCCCAGCGCCTCAGCCGCTATTACGAACTCGCGCCGCGCCAGCGACAGCGTCGCCGCGCGCGCCACCCGCATGAAGGCGGGAATACCGAGCACGCCAAGGATCACGGTCAGGTTGGGAATGGACTGGCCGAGATAGGCCGTCACGGCGAGGGCAAAGATCAGCGGCGGAAAGGCGAGAAGCACATCCATGCTGCCGACCACCAGTGTCTCGAACCGGCCGCGGAAATAGCCGGCGAGAAGGCCCAGCGCGCCGCCGATGCCAAGACCGATCATCGGGGCGATCAGCCCGACCGTCAGTGACACGCGCGCGCCAAAGATCAGACGGGCAAGCTCGTCGCGGCCAAGGCCGTCGGTGCCGAGCCAATGCTCGCCCGAGAACGCGGCGCGGCGCTCCAGCATGTCCATGTCGACAGGGTTCTGCAGCGGCAGCACCGGCGCCAGAATCGCCAGTGTCAGGATGATCGCGAGCCAGCCGCTCGCGATCCAGAACAACAGGCCGAGCTTGCGCCCGCGGCNGCGGGTCGGCTCGGATGCAATCTCGTCCTGGATTGACAGCTCAAGCGTGGCCATGGCGGATCCTCGGATCGAGCACGGCGTAGAGCATGTCGACGATGAAATTCACGATGACGAAGCCGCAGGCCACCAGCAGCACCACGCCCTGGAGGATGACGAGGTCGCGGGTGTAGATCGCGCCGACCAGCAGCCGGCCGATGCCCGGCAGTGCGAAGATGGACTCAACGATCAGCGTGCCGCCGAGCAGGCGGCCGATATTGATGCCCGTCACCGTCACCAGCGTCAACGACGACGGTTTCAGCGCGTGGACGAACAGGATGCGCGAAGGCCTCAGGCCCTTGGCTTTGGCCAGCGCAATATAGTCCTCCTGCAAGGTTGCGATCATGTCGGAGCGCAGCACGCGCATGATCCCCGGCCATTCCGCCAGCGCCAGCGTCAGGGCCGGCAGCACGAAGAAGCGCAAATTGGCCAGCGGGTCCTCAGTGAACGGCACATAGCCGGTCGCCGGCAGCCAATGCAGCTCGACCGCGAACAGGTAGATCAGCAGGATCGCGACCAGAAAGGACGGCATCGACAGCATCGCAAAGGCGCTCCCGGTCATGAAGCGGTCGAATGCGCCGCCGGCGCGCGCGGCACAGGCGATGGCGACGGGAACGCCGATCAAGAGGCCGATGAACTCGGCCATCAGCATCAGCTCGAGCGAGACCGGGATGCGCTCGCTGACCGCCTGCAGCACCGTCTGCCCGGTGCGGAACGAGCGACCGAGATCGCCTTGAAGCAGGTGACCGAGCCAGCTCAGGTAACGCCACCACAGCGGCTGGTCGAGCCCCATATCATGGCGCAGCGCCGCGACCTTCTCAGGCGTCGCCTGATCGCCCAGGATGACATAGGCGAGATCGCCCGGGAGCAGCGAGGCGATCAGGAAGGTGAGCAGCGAGACGGCAAGCAGGACCGGCACAATGTACAAGAAGCGGCGCGCAACGAAGCCGACCATGCGCGGGCTATTCCTTCCAGACGCGGGACACGTCGATCATCCCGCTGTACATCTTGGGCAGCCCTTTGATGTTGGCGCTCGACACCGCGTAATAGGTGTTCTGGAAGGTCCAGAACCAGATCGCTTCCTTGTTGATCACACGCGTGGCCGCACAATAGTCGTCAATGCGCTTGTCGATCTCGGCGGTCACACGCGCGTGCTCGAGCAGCTTGTCCAGCTCCGGATTCGAATAATTTGCCAGTGCGACCGGGCTGCCGGTGTGGAAGTTGGCGAACATCTGCGGATCGGGATCGGCGAGGTCGACGATGCGCCATGGGAGAAGCTGGAATTGCCGCATGAAGCCGCGCGGCGGAATGGTCGCCTGGTCGACCTGGTCGAGCTCCATGCTGGCACCGACATTCTTCCAGAATTGCTGCAACACCTGTCCGATGATGCGGCCGCGCGGAGTGGCCGTGACCACCATCTTGAATTCGACCGGCTTGCCATACTCCTGGATCAGGGCCTTGGCCTTTGCGACGTCAAGCGGCAACGCGCCGTCATCCTTGCACTTGACCCACGAGCCGTCGCCGTACGGATTTGTCGCGGGCTTGGCGAGCCCGTTCGTGACCGCCTGTGACATCTTCTTGCGGTCGATCGCCATCACCAGCGCCTGCCGCACCCGGACGTCATCGAAGGGCGGTGCCTTCGTATTGAATGCGTAGACCTGAGCGCCCGAGCCCGTATAGCTGTGCACGGTCAGCTTCGGATCCTTCTGGGCCTTCTGAAGATTGTCGGGATCGTATTCGTCATCCCAGATGAGATCGGCTTCACCCGACTGCAGGCTTGCAAAGCGCGATTGCGCGTCGGGCAGCGGCTTCAGGATGATGCGATCGAGAAAAACCTTGTTCTTGTCCCAATAATCGGGATTCCGCTCCAGCACCATGCGATCGCCGGCGGTCCATGACTTCAAAATGTAGGGCCCGGTGCCGACGGGGTTGCGGTTGTAGTCGTCGCCCCTGGTCTTCCAGGCGGTCGGCGAATGCACGGCGGCGTTCTGGTGCGGATAGGACACCAGCGTCGGATAATTCACGGAAGGATCGTTCAGATTGTAAACGACCGTCAGCTCGTCGGGCGCCTGAACGTTGTTGACTGCAGCGATGTAGAATGCGCACCGGCACTTGTTGGCGGGATCTTTCTGCCGGTCGAAATTGGCCTTGTAAGCCTCGGCGTTGAACGGCGTGCCATCGTGGAATTTGACGCCGGGGCGCAGCTTGAACGTCCAGGTCTTGAAGTCGTCTGAATGCGTCCAGGACAGCGCAAGCCTGGGCTGCGGCTCGCCTTTGTCGTCGAGATAGGTCAGCGTGTCGAAGATGGCGGCGGCCGGGGTGAGCGCGGCCGCATCGTAGACGCCGACCTTGAGCGGATCGAAGCCGGGAACGTCGAGCTCCAGCCCGACGGTAATGCTGCCGCCAGCCTTCTGCGCCTGCGCGGGCTCAGCCAATGGAAGGAACGCAAATGCCGTAGCAAGGAAAATCGGCGCGCGCTTGCGCGCCGNGCGGCAGCGATGTTCGTCATGGTTCCTCCCGGGATCCCTCGTCCGATGTTTCGGATCGTTGAATGACTCGGGCGAGATTGGCGAGAAATGCTCGCCACGGCAAGAGGAACGGAAGGGAGTTCGATGCCGCTTATATGCGGCGTGACGTGCTCAGCTGATCGCTTCCGTTTTGCCTGACGGAATTGGCGCATCATCGGCGAGGCCAATCTCCCCGCGCAGCTCGCGCGTGTGCTCTCCGAGCGCAGCGATGGTCTTGCCCGGCCTCGTATCGGCGCCCGTCATCCGGAACGGCAGATTGATGACCCTGAACGAGCCGCCGCCATCCTCCACGGATGAAAGCGCCTGCCGGTGCGCCAGTTGCGGATCATCAAGGGCTTCCTTGATGGTGCGATAGGCCGAGGCCGGCACGCCGGCCGCGCCTAGGGCGACAAGGCAGGCGTCGGTCGACAGCTGCCGCGACCAGGCCTCGACGCCGTCCATCATGTCGGCCCAGTGCTCGCGCCTTGGGGCGTAAGACGAAAAGCGCGGATCGGAGATCCATTCGGGGCGACCGATCACACCCATCAAGGCCTGAAAGGTCTTCTCGCTCGCGACAGTGATCATGACATAGCCGTTGGCGGTCTCGGTCGGGCCGAACATCGGCCGCGGCGGCGGCTTCACCGCAAATTGCGAGCTCTGCAATTCGATCACCGTCAGCGTGAGCATCGACTCCAGCATGGAGACGTCGATGTGCTGGCCGAGCCCCGTCACGGTGCGCTGATAGAGCGCGGAGGCGATCGCACCAAAACCATAGGTGCCGGTGACGACGTCGGCATGGTAGATGCCGCAATAGTCCGGCCTGTTGCGGCCGGGCTGGTAGGCAAGATGCGCCATGTCGTAGCCGGAGGCCGCATGGATCACCGGTGCGTAGGCCGGCAGCTCGGCCGACGGACCGGTCTGGCCGTAGCCCGAGATCGAGCAGTAGATCAGCCTGGGATTGACCGGGCGGAGGCTGTCGTAGTCGAGCCGCAGCCGGCGCATCACGCCCGGGCGAAAATTCTCGACCAGGATGTCCGCGGTCGCGACCAGACGCCGCACCGCCTCCCGACCGTCCTCGGACTTGAGGTCGAGCACCACGCTCTTCTTGCCGACATTGAGCTGCCCGAACACGGTGCTGAAGCCCTTGCGCAGCGGCGGCCGCGTCCGCATCGTCTCGCCCTCGTCGGTCTCGATCTTGATGACCTCGGCGCCCATGTCGGCCAGCATCCGCGCGCAATGGGGTCCGGCGATCGTGGTCGAAAAATCCAGCACCCTGAGACCGGCGAAGGCCTTTGTCGTCGTCGCTTCGTGCTTATCTGCTAATTGCATCCGTGCCGCGCCCTCGCCGAGTCCCTAAGTCCATTTGGAACTATCGTTGTTCTCTCTTGTTGGTGCGCCGACCCTAGATGGCGGCGGCCGAGTAGGAAAGTCTTTACCGAGCCGGTGCGTCTCACGGGGGGGCCGAGAATATCGAGAGGCAACTGGACCCGATCTTGCATAGCAGCAATCGGGATCGGAAGAGGGCAGCCGTTCTTGAGGGTCTTATTCGTTACGACAGAGATGGACGACTTCGTCCGCGTCGGCGGACTTGGTGCCGTTTCCGCGGCCCTCCCAAGAGCGCTCCGCCCCTTCGCCGATATCCGGATCATGCTGCCCGGCTATCGCGACATCATCGAGCAACTCACGCATATTCAGGTCGTTGGACGCTGCCCGGCATTTGCGGAGATGCCGGCCTGCTCGCTTGGACGGGCCGCGACCAAGGACGGAATGCCGGTTTATGTGCTGCTGTGCTCGCAACTCTACGATCGTCCCGGCAACCCTTACGGTGACGAGTCCGGGCGCGACTGGCCCGACAACGACATCCGCTTCGCGCGCTTTGCTTCGGCTGCCGCTGAGCTTGCCATGGGCAAGCTGGACAAGAATTGGGCAGCAGACCTGATCCATGCCAATGACTGGCAGGCCGCGCTCGTACCGGCCTACCTCGCCTGGCAAGGCGCCAAGCTGCCGTCGATCCTGACCATCCACAACCTCGCCTATCAGGGTCTGTTTCCAAAGGAGTCGCTGCGGCGAATCGGCATCCCCGAAAGCTCCTTCCACATCGACGGCGTCGAGTTCTACGACCAGCTCTCCTTCCTCAAGGCAGGCCTGGTCTACGCTTCGCACCTCACCACCGTCAGCGGCACCTATGCGCGCGAGATCACCACGGAGGAATTCGGCTGCGGCCTCGAAGGCCTGCTGCGCGTCCGCTCCGACGCGTCCGAGCTCACCGGCATCCTCAACGGCATCGACGAGAGCTGGGACCCGCGCTCCTGCGCCCAGCTCGCCCAGCAATTCGGCGCCGGCGACTGGGTCGGCAAGAAGGCCAATGCGGACTACGTGCGCAAGCAGTTTGGCCTCGCGGTCTCGCGCGGACCGATGTTCGGCATCGTCGCGCGCCTCGTGCACCAGAAGGGCATCGACCTCGTGCTGTCGGCCGCCGACGAGATCATCGACGCCGGCGGACAGATCGTGGTCACCGGCTCCGGTGAGCCCGCGCTGGAGCAGGCGCTGATCAACGCGCATCGCCGCCGCCCCGATGCCATCGGCGTTGCCATCGGCTTCAACGAGGCGCAGGCCAGGCGCATCTTCGCCGGCAGCGATTTCACCCTGATGCCGTCACGGTTCGAGCCGTGCGGTCTCAGCCAGATGTACGCCCAGCGCTTCGGCTCGCTGCCGATCGGCCACCAGACCGGTGGCCTTGCCGAGACCATCACCGACGGCGAGACCGGCTTCCTGTTCTCGCGCCCCTCGCACGAATCCTTCCTTGGCGGCGTCCGCCGCGCCTTCGAGGCGTTCATGGCCCAGGACCAGCTCGACACCATGCGCCGCAGCGCCATGGGCCGGTCGTTCTCGTGGAGCATCTCGGCGGGAAGCTACAGCAAGCTGTACAGGAAGCTGGCGGTAGCGTGAGGCTGGGGCCGTCTCCTCATCCTCCGTCATTGCGAGCGGAGCGAAGCAATCCAGACTGTCTCCGCGGAAGCGGTCTGGATTGCTTCGTCGCAAGAGCTCCTCGCAATGACGGCGCGCGTGTGGCACGAGCGGGCGCCTTCACCCCTTCCCGCGCACATCCATCTGCGGCCGGCCGATCCAAAGCCTGTTGAGACCACGTGTCAGCCAGTCGGGCTGCGGCTCGCCGCGCAGGCGCGCCTGCGCTTCGTGGTAAGGGCTGGCATAGCGCAGCCTGTCGGGCAGTTTCGGATAGATGCGCCGGATCCAGCGCAGCGCTGTGTCGGCAGACCTTGCGTCCCGCTCGTCAATCGCAAGCCCCAAGCCGGCGCGGAGCCGCTCCGGCAGCATCTTTGCGGTGAGCGCCCGATACCAGCGCGGCGGCCGCAACCAGGGCCGCGCGCCACCAAGGATCTGCGCGGCGATCTCGCGCGCGGCCGGACTGACGGTCAACGTCTCCGATTGCATCATCTTCGCCGTATAAGCCGCAAAGCCAGCCCAGTCCGCCGGCAGATCATCATCAGTCAGTCCGAACAGCGCGCCATAGGTCCGGCTCTCGGCCCAGTAGCGCTCGCGCTCCTCGACCATGAGCGGAGGCAGGATCAGGTCATGCGCCATCAGCGCCGACCCGACCAGCGTCGCATGAACCCAGCGCAGCGACGCGATGTCGTTGGCGCAGTAGCGCGACCCGGCCGCGAACGGGCCGACGGTCTCGGGCATCTCGCCGACGATCATGGTGTGGCGCCGGTGCAGTTGCCGGGCCGACAGCAGCGCCCGGTCGAGCGAGCCGAACACCATGGCAAAGACGACGTCGAAGGTGCGGTGAAAGCGGCCGACCGGATCGACAAGGGTCGTCGAGTGCTCGGCAATGGCGGCTGCCACCCAGGGATGGGCGAGTTGAAGCAGCAGCGCGCGGCCGGCACCAAGAAAGACGGCGGCTTCGCGGTCGATCCGCCAGGTCATCGACTCCGGCCCGAACACACCGGCCACGGGTCCCGCCGCGTCGACGCGGACCTTGTCGAGAGCAGATTCCAGATCATTCTCGGATACCAATGCTGGACCTTTCGATTCCGGACGTCTGACGATCCACAAGGCCTGTGGCAATTCGATGAAGCGGACCGCTACTCCGCTGCCAGCGGCATCTCGTCGATATGGTCGTGCAGCACGACGCCCGACAACGGATCGAACTCGCCGATCCACGGCGTACGCGCCAACACCGACCTTGTATGCGCATAGCCGGCGTCCCAACGCTGCTTGATGCCGGACGGGCTGAAGTCGATGTCCTTGGTATGGGTCTCGCGCGCGAGCTGCGGCGCCAGCAGCCGCACGACATGCATGCGCGTCGAGCAGCCGTAGGCGATCAACTCCCTCACCGCGGGATCATCGCGCTCGCCCTCGGGCAATCGCGCCGCAAGCTGGTTGATGACGTGGCGCAGGCGATGGGCCTGTTGCTGGCGCTCGATCTGGCTCGTGATCCGGCTGGAATATTGCACGTCCTTGTGCCGGGTCAGGACCTCTCTCATCGTCGTCGGTTCGGCGCCGACGGGATTCCACAGATGCACGGAGAAGATCAGCGAATCCCGGCGCGGATTGTCGTCGAACACGGCTTCCGTCGGCGAGTTCGAAAGAATGCCGCCGTCCCAATAAAGCTCGCCGTCAATACGCACCGCCGGGAAGGCCGGCGGCAGCGCGCCCGAGGCCATCACGTGCTTCACGGTCAGCTCACAGTCGCGCGTGTCGAAATAGCGCATCTGGCTGCTGCCGACATGCGCAGCACCAACCGTGAGGCGCGGCGCGCCGCAATTGGCGCGGCCGAAATCGACGAGCTCGGCCAGCGTGCGCTCCAGCGGCGCTGTCGAATAATAGCCGGCGCGATCGGCGCCGAGCGGGAAGCACTCGCCGGCATGCGCCAGCGGATTGGGCTGGAAGAAGCCGGCAATGCCGTGGGCAACTGTCGACCAATAGGCAAGCGCGTCATCGAAGCCGGGAACGCCCGTTGGTAGAGGCCAGACCGGCTTCTGCTCCATCCGCTTCCAGAATTCCTTCAGGCGCGCGAGCCTGACTTCCGGCGCATTGCCGGCGATCAGGCTGGCATTGATGGCACCGATCGAGGTGCCGATCACCCAGTCCGGCTCGATGCCCGCCTCATGCAGGGCCTGGTAGACACCCGCCTGATAGGCGCCGAGCGCGCCGCCGCCTTGCAGCACCAGCACGATCTGTCCCGGCAGGCCACTCGGCCTGCACACCCCGGCATTTCCCATGCCCGCCGCACTCCTGCTCCGGAAGAGCCTTACGCAAAATCCTCCGTCATTGTTACGCCCGACGACCATCGGCCGTCCAGCATCCATCGTCCGGGAGGGAGTGCAGAAGCTTACGCAGCCAAGGATGCGTTAACGCTTTGCCGGCGCCTCCTGGGGCGGCGGCTCGTCATCCGCAATCGCCCGCCAGGCAGCGCCGTCGAGATCGTCATACTGGCCGCTGCGGAGCGACCAGAGGAAGGCGGCAAGGCCGGCACCTCCAAGCATCAGCGCCAGGGGCACCAGGATGACCAGGATCTCCATCACACGATCTCCCGCGAGGCGCTGCGGGCCCGCAGCGAGTTCAGCATGACCAGGATCGAGGATCCGCTCATGGCGGCCGCGGCAATCAAGGGCGTCACCACGCCGCTGATCGCGACCGGCACGGCCAGCACATTATAGCCGATCGCAAGCCAGAGGTTTTGCCGCATCAGATGCAGCGCCTTGCGCGCGGAATCGATCGCCGCGACGACCGGGGCCAGCGGCCGGCCGAGGAAGACGAGATCGGCAGTGGCCTGGCTCAGATGTGCCGCCGAAATCGGCGACATCGAGACATGGGCTGCCGCCAGCGACGGTGCATCGTTCATGCCATCGCCAACCATCAGGACCTTGCTGCCGCGCCGCTTCAGCTCCTCGATCCGCGCGATCTTGTCGGCGGGCGTGACGCCGGCGCGCCATTCGGCGATGCTGAGCGCGTGGGCTGCCGCAATCACCGCGGGCTCGCGGTCGCCGGAGAGGATCTCGACGCCGATGTTGCGATCCTTCAGCGCGGCGATCACGGCCTGCGCATCCGGCCGCAGGCCTTGCCGCACCGAGAGGATGAATTTTTCAGCGCCCTTGCTGAAAGCCACGATAGACGCTTCAGGATCCAGCGTGGCGCGACCGACCAGCGCCTCGGCGCCGCAGAAGGAGGGACGGCCAAGGCGGAGCTCGACATTGTCCACCACAGCACGGACGCCCTGCCCGGCTTCCTCGACCGCGCCCACGATCGGGGACTTTGCATCCGCAGCCTGCGCGACCGCGGCAGCGACCGGGTGATGGCTCGACAGCGCGAGCCGGCCGGCGAGCGCAAAACTGTCGGGGGGAATGTCAGCCGCATTGGTCACATCGAGATCCGGCAGCGTCAGCGTGCCTGTTTTGTCGAAGATGACGTGATCCGCCTCGGCAAGACGCTCGATGGCGTCGCCCGAATTGAGCAGCACGCCGGCCTTGAACATCGCGCCCGAGGCCACCGTCTGCACGGTCGGAATCGCAAGACCGAGCGCACAGGGACAGGTGATGATCAGCACCGCAACGCCTGTCACGATCGCATCGTGCCAGCTCGTCCCCGCGATCACCCAGCCCAGAATGGTGATCAGCGCGGTGGCATGCACCACCGGCGCATAGAGGCGCGAGGCGCGGTCGGCGAGCCGCATGTAACGCGAGCGCGCGGCGAGCGCGTTGTCGAGCAAGCGGGTGATCTCGGCGAGCAGCGTTGCTTCCGACGCAGCCGAAACCCGCACCCGCAAGCTGCCGGAGATGTTCATGGAGCCGGCATAGACAGGCGTGCCGCGCTCGGCCGTGACATAGAGCGTCTCGCCGGTGATCAGGCTCTGGTCGATTTCGGAGCGTCCTTCGATCACGGTGCCGTCGACGGCGCAGCGCTCGCCGGGCCGCAAGAGCACGATGTCACCGGGATGGATCGCCGCGACCGGCACCTGCGAGATCTCGTCGGGCCCGACGAATTTTGCTGCTGTCTCCGCCTTGAGCGCGGCGAGATTGCCGGCGATCGCGCGGGTCCGGCGCCGCATGTTCTGGTCGAGGAAGCGGCCGACCAGAAGGAAGGTCAACAGCATGATTGCCGCGTCGAAATAGGCGTGCTCGGCGTGATTGACGGTCTCGACCACGGACATGCCGAGCGCGAGGCACACGCCGATCGAGATCGGCACGTCCATATTGGTGGTCTTGTTCGACAGCGCCCGCCATGCCGAGCGGAAGAACGGCTGGCCGGCATAGGCCGCCGCCGGCAGCGCGATCAGCGCCGACAGCCAGTGAAAGAAGTCGCGCTGCTCGGGGAGCATGTCCGAGACGTTGCCCGACCACACCGGGATCGACAGCATCATCACGTTCATGGTGGCAAAGGCGGCAACGCCGAGACAACGCAGCAGGAAACGCGATTCCGCCACTTCAGTCGCTTCCGCGCTCTCGGTCTCGTAAGGATAGGCCTTGTAGCCGAGCTCCTCGAGCCGGTCGATGAAGCGGGCGGGATCGAGCCTGCCCTCCTTCCATTCCAGCGCGACGCGGCGGTCGGTAAGGTTCACCCGCGCGAGCGTGACGTCCGGGATCGCAGACAGGCCGCGCTCGATCTTGGCCATGCAGCCGGCGCAGTGAACGCCCTCGACCGCGAGGTCGATGTGCTGGAGGCCCGCGCCTGCGGTGCGGACGTAGTGGGAGAAATCGCGTGTCACCTGCATGGCGGGGCCTTCAGTTCAAGATGACACGGTTGCGCGACAGGAACACGCGCTCACCTTTCGCGTCGCCCTCGATGACGAGATCCCACTGGCCGGGCGCGACGGAGGCGGCATTGCCACGATAGATGCCGATGCCGGCCTCCGCGAGCCCGACCGCGAGATCCGCGCGCTTGTCGGTCGGTCGTTCCAGGCGGCCTGCGAATTTCAATCCGGTCAACGGTTGGCCGCTTGCGTCACGCGCCTCGACCTGAAGCACGGCGTTGCCGTCGGCGCGCCGCTCGATATGGGCGTTGACCTGCCATTTGCGTGAGGCCTGGTCCTGCGCCGCCGAGATCTCGCGGTCGTAGGCGAGACCCGCGGCATAGGGGCTGTCGACATCTGTGCCGGGCAGCGTCGCAATCGCGAGCTTCATCATGGTGACGTTGACACCGATCACGACGCCGAAGAAGGCGACGAGGATCAGGAAGACCTTTGTTCCGGTCAGCGGCCTGGTTGCCATTGCAGTCTCCTGGTCTTACGGCGCGACGAAATTGTCTGTGGTGGATGCAGCCTCGCCGAGCCCGATATCGGTGACGTGGAAGCGAACCGGAATCGACTTCTCCGGATTGCCCTCGGCCGGCGCGGTGACGAGCAGGCGCAGCTCGCTGGTGGAGTCGCGGGGTATCACGATCATCGGGCGGTCCGGCGTCACGGAATCAGCACCGACGACATGGATCGTCGAATTGACCGGGCCGTCGATATCGATCGCGATCACGCGATCATGTCCGCTCTTGTTCAAGAGCCGGGCGGTATAGGCATTGCGAATCGAGCCGTCGCTGAGCCTGACCGCAACCGGGTTGCGGTCATGCAGCACGTTGATGTCGAGCAGGGTGCGGGTCGCCAGCACGTAGATCATGATGCCGCCGACCGCCGCGATGATCGCGCTGTAAACCATGGTGCGCGGACGGACGATGCGGTAGATCGGCGCCTTGCCCTCCTGGCGGCGGTGGATGTTGATGTCGTTGTCATAGGCGATCAGGCGAGTTGGCCGGCCGATCTTGGTCATGACATTGTCGCAGGCGTCGATGCAGAGCCCGCACTGGATGCAGCCCATCTGCGCGCCGTCGCGGATGTCGATGCCGGTCGGACAGACCGCGACGCATTGATAGCAGTCG
This sequence comes from Bradyrhizobium manausense, assembly GCF_001440035.1. Classification (GTDB taxonomy): domain Bacteria; phylum Pseudomonadota; class Alphaproteobacteria; order Rhizobiales; family Xanthobacteraceae; genus Bradyrhizobium; species Bradyrhizobium manausense. The sequence continues at coordinate 168,717 of NZ_LJYG01000104.1, forward strand.
ATGCAGTCACCGACATGCTCGCCGAGCGCGCGCAGCTCGGCGGCCTTCTTCACGGAGGTGCGCTTCTCGCCGCGGTCGTAGCGATAGGTGACGTTGAGCGCCCATTCGTCGGTGAGCGCGGCCTGGATGCGCGGCCACGGGCACATATAGGTGCAGACCTGCTCGCGCATGTAGCCGGCGAGCACGAAGGTGGTCGCGGTGAGGATGCCGATCCAGATATAGGCGAGGGCTGGCGCCTGGAAGGTCAACAGCTGCTTCACAAGCGTCGGGGCGTCGTTGAAATAGAGCACCCAGGCGCCGCCGGTCCACCAGGCGATCATCAGCCAGATGAAATTCTTCAGCGCGATCTCCGAGACACGCCGGATCGTCAACGCGCCGACCGATTTGTCCTTCATCATGCGTTCACGGCGGTCGCCCTCGACGAAGCGCTCGACCGCATAGAACAGGTCGGTCCACACCGTCTGCGGGCAGAGATAGCCGCACCAGATGCGGCCGCCCACCGAGTTCATCAGGAACAGCGCGACCGCGGCGACGATCAGAAGGCCGGTGAAATAGTAGACCTCCTGCGGCCACAGCTCGATGAAGAAGAAATAGAAGCGGCTGTTGGGAAGATCGATCAGCACGGCCTGGCTCGGGGCGCCGAGACCGCGGTTCCAACGGACGAAGGGCAGGAAGTAATAGACGCCGAGGCAGAATGCCATCAGGCCCCATTTGATCCGGCGGAAGGTGCCGTGGACGCTTTGGGGATAGACCTTCTTGCGGGCTGCGTAGAGCGGCCCGTAGTCATCATCTGATGTGAGGTCTTTCGGGTTCACGGCCTTGTTCATCGCTCAAGTCGCCTCGGAAGGTGCGATTAAACCTAGACCCGACGTCGCTGGGTCCGTTGATCCAGCGCAAACGGGGGCGATTTTGTTCGCCCCCGCCTGCCGCCGATCGTCAGTTTTCAGGCTATTTTCCGCCGCCCAGCGAGTGGACATAGACCGCCATCGCCTTGATGGTGGCCGGATCGAGCCGCCCTTCCCAGGCCGGCATGACGCCGGCACGGCCATTCGTGATGGTCTCGATCAGGGTCGCCTCGTCGGAGCCGTAGAGCCAGATCTTGTCGGTCAGGTTTGGCGCACCGAGCTCCTGGTTGCCCTTGCCGCCGTCACCGTGGCAGGCGACGCAATTGTCGTCAAAAATCTTCCCGCCCTTGGCAGCGTCGTAGCCGTTCCGGGTCGGAAGGCCCGCGAGCGAGCGGACATAATTGGCCACCGTGACGATCTCGTCCGGCTTCAGCACGCCGTCCTTGCCGAAGGCGAGCATCTGGCCCTCATGGGTCTTGGCGTGACCGGAGCGTGCGCCGAACTGGATGGTCTGCATGATCTGGTCGAGCGTGCCGCCCCACAGCCAGTCGTCGTCGTTCAGGTTCGGAAAGCCCTTGGCGCCGGCCGCGCCCGAGCCGTGGCACGGCGCGCAATTGTCGCCGAACACGGTCTTGCCCTTGGCGCGGGCGAGCGCCAGCAGGGCCGGATCCTTCTCGATGTCGGCAAGCGAGGCCGCGCCCAGCGCCACCATCTTGTCGCCCCTGATCTTGTCGAGATTGGCGAGCTCGACCGCGACGTCGGCGCGCGATGAATAGCCGAGCACACCGCGCGTGTTGCCGGAGATCAGCGGCCAGGCCGGATAGACGATCCAGTAGCCGATCGCCCAGACGATGGTGAGATAGAACGTAATCACCCACCAGCGCGGCAGCGGCGTGTTGAGCTCCTTGATGCCATCCCACTCATGTCCGGTCGTGGACCTGCCGGTGACGGAATCGAATTCACCTTGATGCTCACTCATGATCTCTCACTCCTCCCGCAGCGGCAGGCGGGCTGCTTCGTCGAAGGCCGCCTTGTTGCGGGGCCAGAATGCGTAGGCGACGATCGCGAGAAAGATCGCGACGAAGACCGGCGTCCAGATCGTTGTCACGAGGCTGGATGCGAGATTGTCGAATGTCAGGATGGCTTTCATCGGTGATGCCTTCTCAGCGAAGATTGGCTTTCTCGTTGTAGAGCTTGAAGTCGACCAGCGTGCCGAGCATCTGCAAATAGGCGATAAGCGCGTCCATCTCGGTCGGCGTCCCGGTCTTGCCGTCGAAATTGCGCACGACGGCCTTGGCGTAGCGCTTGGTGAAGGCATCGGCGCCGGCATTGTCAGGATCGGCCTGCGCCTTCATGTCCGCGGCCGCGTTGGCGATCTGGTCGTCGCTATAGGGAACGCCGACGGTCCGCAGCGTGCGCATATGATCGGCGATAGTCGACGGATCGACCTCCGTCGAGCTGAGGAACGGATAGCCGGGCATCACCGACTGCGGCACGATCGCGCGCGGATTGGTCAGATGGGTGACGTGCCAATCGTCGGAATATTTGGCGCCGACGCGGGCAAGGTCAGGACCGGTGCGCTTCGAGCCCCACTGGAACGGGTGGTCGAACATGCTCTCGGCGGCGAGCGAGAAGTGGCCGTAGCGCTCGACCTCGTCGCGCAGCGGGCGGATCATCTGCGAATGGCAGAGATAGCAGCCTTCGCGGACATAGACGTTGCGCCCGGCGAGCTCGAGCGGCGTGTAGGGCCTGACACCGTCGACCGCCTCGATCGTGCTCTTGAGGTAGAACAGCGGCGTGATTTCAACGAGACCACCGATCGCGATCACCAGCAGGATGCCGACGATCAGGATGATCGAGTTCTTTTCGAAGACTTGATGGCGTGTCCAGAACGACATGGGAAGCTCCTCACTCCGCCGGCTGAAGAGCGACGGGCATCTGGACTTCCTGCTCGCCGACACGAACGGTCATCCAGAGGTTATAGGCCATGATCAGCGAGCCGATCAGGAACAGCGCGCCGCCGGCGGCACGGATGATGTAGAAGGGATGCATCGCCTCGACGGTCTCGATGAAGGAATATTCGAGGAAGCCGAGCGAGGTGTAGGCGCGCCACATCAGGCCCTGGAGGATGCCGGACACCCACATCGCCGAGATGTAGAGCACGATGCCGAGGGTTGCGATCCAGAAGTGCCAGTTGACGAGCTTCAGGCTGTAGAGACCCTTGCGATTCCACGCCCACGGCACCAGGCAGTACAGCGCGCCGAAGGAGACGAAGCCGACCCAGCCGAGCGCACCGGAATGCACGTGACCGATGGTCCAGTCAGTGTAGTGGCTGAGCGAGTTGACCACCTTGATCGACATCATCGGTCCCTCGAAGGTCGACATGCCGTAGAAGGCGACGGAGACCACCAGCATGCGCAGCACGGGGTCGGTCCGCAGCTTGTCCCAGGCGCCCGACAGCGTCATCAGGCCGTTGATCATGCCGCCCCAGGAGGGCATCCACAGCATGATCGAGAAGGTCATGCCGAGCGTCTGCGTCCAGTCCGGCAGCGCGGTGTAGTGCAGATGGTGCGGACCGGCCCAGATGTAGAGGAAGATCAGCGCCCAGAAATGGATGATCGAGAGCCGGTAGGAATAGATCGGCCGCTCCGCGCGCTTCGGAATGAAGTAGTACATGATGGCGAGGAAGCCGGCGGTGAGGAAGAAGCCCACCGCGTTATGGCCGTACCACCACTGGAACATCGCATCCTGGATGCCGCCCCAGGCGATGTAGGATTTTGAGCCGAGGATCGATACCGGCAGCGCGGGGTTGTTGCCGAGATGCAGAACCGCGATCGTCACGATGAAGGCGAGATAGAACCAGTTCGCGACGAAGATGTGAGGTTCCCTGCGCTTGATGATGGTGACGAGGAAGACCAGCAGATAAACCACCCAGACGATGGTCAGCCAGAGGTCGGAGTACCATTCCGGCTCCGCATATTCCTTGCCCTGCGTCACGCCGAGCAGATAGCCCGTGCCCGCGACGAGGATGAAGAAATTATAGCCGACGACGACGAACCAGGGCGCGAGATACCCCGCGAGCCGCGCACGGCAGCTCTTCTGCACCACGTAGAAGGAGGTTGCGAGCAGGACATTGCCGCCGAAAGCGAAGATCACGGCGGAGGTGTGCAGCGGCCGCAGCCGGCCGAATTGAATCCAGGGCAGATCGAAGTTCAGTGCGGGCCAGGCCAGCTGGGATGCGATGATCAGCCCGACCAGGAAGCCGGCGATGCCCCAGAACATCGCCATGAAGGAGGAGAACTTGATCGGGCCCATGTTGTAGTTGGGCCGGCCGTTGATCTCCTCGGCGGGCAAGCTCGCCGGGCGGTCGTAGTAATTGTTGACGATGAAGAACACCGCGGCAAGGCTGCCAGCTGCTCCGAGCGCAGCGTGGAAGGCGAAGGGCGCGTCAAGCGCCTTGGCCGAAGCGATCACACAGAGGAACGCGGTGACTGCGAACACGACAGCCAAGCCGCTTTCACCGATGGTCATTGATTTTGAGATGGAGGGCTGGGGCATCGCGGATTCTCTCTGAAAGAACACGCTGCCAGAAACCACATTCACCCTCGCGGGGAATTGATTGAAATCAAGACTTGCCGTTCAGTTCTTCGGATCTGGCGGTCATTTTCGCGACAGCCCGGTATTTTTGCGGCGCAACCCGTCGATATGCTACCGCTGCCCCCATCGTCATTGCGAGCGAAGCGAAGCAATCCAGAGTCCCTGCTCGGAAAGATTCTGGATTGCTTCGCTTCGCTCGCAATGACGGAGGCCGGAACCCTACCGCCCGGCTTGAGCCACTTAGTCGCTCGCGGTCGCCTTCAGCGCCGCGATGACGTCCTCGCGCGCGATGATTCCGGCCAGCTTCTGGGCGCTGTCGAGCACGATGATGCTGCGGATGCGGTGCTCGACCATGATCTGGAGAACGCGCGTCAGCCGCGTGTCGGGACTGACATAGATGAACTCCGGCGTCATGACATCGCCGACCTTCCGGCCCATCAGGTCGTGATAGCGCGGCAGCATCTGGCTCGGCGTGAAGGCGAAGCACTTCAGGATGTCGAACTTGGTGACAATGCCGACGACCTGTCCGTCGTCCTCGACGGGGTAGGAATTGAAATCGTCCTGCTCGAACATCTCGCTGAGCGCGAGCAGATTGTGGTCACGCTGCACCGTCCTGACGTTGCGCGTCATGTAGCCGCCGGCGGTCTGCTCAAGGAATTTGTACACGGCACGTCCTCATCGATTTGTCGGTACGGCCTCGCCTTCAATGCGACAGCAGCACGCAGCGCGCGGATTGCGTGACCAGATATTCCGTGACGCCGCCGAGAATCAGCTCGCTGAAGCGGGAATGGCCGTAGGCCCCGGCGACGATCAGGCCGGCTCCGACATCGCCGGCGATCCCCTCCAATCGCACGTCGGCCGTTTCGTTCGCCGCCTCCACCACGCGCGCCGTCGCCGTGACGCCGTGGCGGGCGAGCCAGGCGGCGACATCGCTGACGCGCTCGGCAACGACCGCATGGTCTCCGTCCGCCTCAGGAATCTCGACAATGGTGACGTCCTTCGCCTTGCGCAGCATGGGCAGCGCGTCAGCCACCGCCCGCCGCGCCTCGGGCGTGTCCTTCCAGGCCACGAGCACGCTGCGCAGATCGAGCCACTTGATCCCGTCGGGCACCACCAGCAGCGGCCGGCCGGCCTGCATCACCAGATCCTTGGGGCTTGCGAGCGCAAAGGAATCGGAGAAGGCGGGGCTCTGTCCGCCGCTGACGACGATGTCGGCACAGCGCGCCTGCACTGCGACGAATCGTGCGGGGAAGTCCGTGGCGCTGCGCCATTCCACCCGTCCGCCGCGGGCCTTGGTCGCGGAGCGGAATTGCGTCTCCAGGCCGGCCAGGCGTCCCTTGATGGAGGTTTCTTCCTGATCGATCAACCGCTGAGCTGCGATGCCGTCCGTGAAATAAAGTGGCGGAGCGAACCGCGCCGCGGCGACCCCGACGATCGCCGCCTCGAATCGTTCGGCAAGCTCGCCGGCGACCTGAAGGCGCGCATCGTTGGGCTGGCCGAGCGCCAGGCTGACCATCACCGTCGCGTATGTCATCGGGAGCCTCCAGTGCAAATCTATTTGATGAAATGTACGCCCCGCCTGAATTCCGGAGATGAGATAGATCAAGCGCTCCGCCTCCACCGCCGACGGGGGACGGAACTTGCCTCCGAGCCGGGCTTCGGCGACATTGCGGCAGCGGTAACCCTATCGGGGTCACCGCATCAGGATCAGGAGCATTGCTTGTCGCCGACCCGCGTAACGCACCCTCAAGATGACGGCCGGGGCGAACATTTCCGCGTCCGGATCGAGGGATTCGGCGTCGGCACCTGGGATCTCGACCTCAAGACCATGGAATGGGAATGGTCCGACGCGTCGAAGGCCCTGCTCGGCGTCCCGGCAGACCAGCCGGAGAGCTACGAGCTCTTCCTGGCGCGTCTGGAGCCGAAGGATCGTGAGCGGGTGGAGAGTGCGATCCGGCGCGTCTCCGAGCGCGGCGGCGGCCTCGATGTGTCCTTCAGAGTCGCCGGGGCCATAGGCGGGG
>NZ_LJYG01000104.1:175241-182483 GCF_001440035.1 Bradyrhizobium manausense
CCGCCCGCCATCTCAGCGGCATCTTCCTGGACATCGACGAGGAGAAGCACGTCGAGGAAGCGCTGCGCACGCGCGAGACCCACCTCCGCTCCATCCTCCACACCATTCCCGACGCCATGATCGTGATCGACGGTCGCGGCATCATCCAGCTGTTCTCGACGGCGGCCGAGCGCCTGTTCGGCTGGTCGGAGCAGGAGGCGATCGGCCAGAACGTCAGCATCCTGATGCCGGAGCCGGATCGCTCCCGCCATGACGGCTATATCGCGCGCTACCGCTCCACCCAGGATCCGCACATCATCGGCATCGGCCGCATCGTCACCGGCAAGCGCCGCGACGGCACCACCTTTCCGATGCACCTGTCGATCGGCGAGATGCAGTCCGGCGGCGAGCCCTATTTCACCGGCTTCGTCCGCGACCTCACCGAGCATCAGCAGACCCAGGCGCGGCTCCAGGAGTTGCAGTCCGAGCTCGTCCATGTTTCGCGCCTGAGCGCGATGGGCGAGATGGCGTCCGCGCTGGCTCACGAGCTGAATCAGCCTCTGGCCGCGATCAGCAACTACATGAAGGGATCGCGGCGACTGCTCGCCGGCAGCGCAGATCCGAATCTGGCGAAGATCGAAAGCGCACTGGATCGCGCCTCGGAGCAGGCCGTACGTGCAGGCCAGATCATTCGCCGCCTTCGCGATTTCGTCGCACGCGGTGAGTCCGAAAAGCGGGTGGAAAGCCTCTCCAAGCTGATCGAGGAAGCCGGCGCGCTCGGGCTCGCCGGTGCGCGCGAACAGAACGTCCAGCTTCGGTTCAGTCTGGATCAGAATGCCGATCTCGTCCTCGCCGACCGGGTCCAGATCCAGCAGGTCCTGGTCAATCTGTTCCGCAACGCGCTGGAGGCGATGGCGCAGTCGCCGCGACGGGAGCTCGTCGTCACCAACACCCGTGTCGGTGACGACATGATCGAGATCGAGGTTTCCGACACCGGCTCCGGCTTCCAGGACGACGTCATTCCGAATCTGTTTCAGACCTTCTTCACCACCAAGGAAACCGGTATGGGGGTGGGACTGTCGATCAGCCGCTCGATCATCGAGGCTCATGGCGGGCGCATGTGGGCCGAGAGCAACGCATCGGGCGGCGCGACATTCCGCTTCACTCTGCCTGCAGCCGACGAGAGCTGAACCATGACGACCAACGGAATTGTCTACGTGATCGACGATGACGAAGCGATGCGCGATTCGCTGAATTTTCTGCTCGATTCATCGGGTTACAGCGTAACCCTGTTCGATGACGCGCAACGCTTCCTCGATGCCCTCCCCGGCCTCGCGTTCGGTTGTGTCCTCTCCGACGTGCGCATGCCCGGCATCGACGGCATCGAGCTCCTGAAGCTGATGAAGGCGCAGCACTCGCCGTTTCCGATCCTGATCATGACCGGGCACGGCGACGTGCCGCTTGCGGTCGAGGCGATGAAGTTAGGGGCCGTCGACTTCCTGGAAAAGCCGTTCGAGGACGACCGCCTCGTCTCGATGATCGAATCGGCGATCCAGCAGGCCGAGCCCGCCGCCAAGAACGAAGCCATATCCCAGGACATCGCCGCCCGCGTGGCGTCCCTCAGTCCGCGCGAGCGCCAGGTCATGGAAGGACTGGTCGCCGGCCTGTCCAACAAGCTGATCGCCCGCGAATACGACATCAGCCCGCGCACCATCGAGGTGTACCGGGCCAATGTCATGACCAAGATGCAGGCGGGCAGCCTCTCGGAGCTGGTCCGGCTGGCAATGCGCGCCGGCTTGCTGAAGGATTGAGGCAAGGCGGCTTGAGGCAAGTCAAGGCGGTTGCCTCGGCCTGTGCTAGCCAATTCGAATGATCGAAATCGGCTCGCACCATGCGCGGCTCCCCATGGCGTCATCGGTAAAGCCCACCGTCTACGTGGTCGACGACGATGACGCCGTGCTTGGATCCCTGCGTTTTCTGCTGGAAACCGACGGCTTTGCCGTGCGGACATTCAGGAACGCCACGGCGCTGCTCAACGCGACGAGCCCGTCCGGCGCGGACTGCTACGTGATCGACTACAAGATGCCCGACATCAACGGCATCGAGCTCGCCGGCCGCTTGCACCAGTCCGACCGCGACACGCCGGTGATCCTGATCACCGGCTATCCCGACAGCAATATCTCGGCTCGGGCAAAGGCAGCAGGCGTGAAAGACGTGATCTTGAAGCCGCTTCTCGACGAGAATCTGGTCAAAGGCATCCGTCACGCCATCCAGGCCCGCCGCCGGAATTGACCTACGGGACTCTACGTAGGTCCCCGTAGCCTGGATGGAGCGCAGCGCAATCCGGGAATCCGATTGCGGAGCTAACCCCGGATTTCGCTGCGCTCCATCCCGGCTACGAACTCGGCGGCCTACGGGGTTCTACGTAGGTAACCCTCCTTAAGATATCTCGCGAAATTTTCGAAGCAACCGATACCGCGTATCAAGGCGCCATCACAACGGAGATGGCGCAAATGCTGACGCAGACCCTCAACACCCAGGCGATCAACACCCAAATCGGTGGCAGGATTGCCCCCGTTCATCCCGTCTCCGACCAGTTCGGCGCGATCACCGGTCATGTCGGCCTGGTCGCCACCGAGTTCTCCTACCGCAAAGACGAGGAGATCTACGGCGAGGACGAGCCTGCGGAATATGTCTACCAGGTCGTCTCCGGCGCGGTCCGCACCTACAAGCTCCTCTCGGACGGCCGCCGCCAGATCGGCGCGTTCCATCTTCCCGGCGACGTGTTCGGCCTCGAATCCGGCGCCAGCCACCGCCTCGCCGCCGAGGCCATTATCGACACCGATGTGCGCCTGGTGAAGCGCGTCAGCCTCGAAAAGGCCGCCGGCACCGACGTGCAGGTCGCCCGCAAGCTCTGGGCCATGACTGCCGGCGAGCTACGCCACGCCGAAGACCACATGCTGCTTTTGGGCCGCAAGACCGCGATGGAGCGGGTTGCGACCTTCCTGCTCGAAATGGACCGCCGCCTCGCCGTTGCCGGCATGATGGCGCTGCCGATGTGCCGCCGCGACATCGGCGACTATCTCGGCCTCACGCTCGAGACCGTGTCGCGCGCGCTGTCGCAGCTCCACGCCCAAGGCATTCTCGGTTTCTCCGGCGCCCGCCAGATCGTGCTGCGCAACCGCCAGCGCCTGCACAATCTCGACGCCTGATCGTTTCGTCCTCCCCTACCCCCTATGGCCGGCTGATCTCGTTCAGCCGGCCATTTCTTTTGCCGCAATGCCAGTGCGCCGGGTCTCCGGCATCACGAAGAGGATCAGCAAGAGCCCCAAGGCTGCAATGCTCGCCAGCCCCAAGAATGCAGTGGCATTGCCGAACATGTCGCTGACATAGCCGCCAAGCGCGGTGCTCAAGGACGCACCGAGTCCGGTCGCCGTGCCGACAATGCCCTGCGCGAGATTGAAGTGCCCGCTTCCGAACGCGACGTCGGCCACAACAAGCGGAATCATCACTGCGAACACTGCCGCGGTGATGCCGTCGAACACCTGCACCGCCACCAACAGATAGGGATCGCGCACGGTCGCAAACAGAAGACCACGAATCGCCAGCGCGCCGAACCCGATCAGCAGCAGCGGACGCCGTCCCCACGCCTGCGCCTTGCGTCCGACGGTCGGCGACAGCAGCGCCACGATCGCCTGCGGCACGACGATGCAGAAGGCCACCAGCACCGTCGCCCACTGGCTCGACCTCGCCGTCACGGCGCTCGCCATCAGCGGCATCATCGACGCATTGGCGAGCTGCAGCAACAATACACTCAACGCAAAGACGATCAGCGGCCGTTGCCGGATCAGATGCCAGATATTGGTATCGCCGGGCTCCGGCGCCTCGCGCGGCATCTCGCCGTGACAGCGCGCGATGTCGACCTCCTCCTCGCGGATGCGCGACAATGCAATCAGTGTGGGGATCGCGAGCAGGAATGTGACCAGGAACACCGAACGGCTCGAAAGAAGATAGCCGGCCGTGCCCATCACGGCGGCAGCGACGCCGTTGCCGAGCGAGGCAAAGCGCGCATTGCGGCCGAGCCGTTCGCCGATCTTGAGCGGGCCGACCAGGCCAAGGCTGATCGCCGCGATCGCCGGTCCCAGCACGCAGCTCGCCGCCGCATGCAGCGTCGCCGCCGTCACCACCACCGGGAAGATCGGCATCGCCGCATAGGCGAGCGCACAAAAGCCAATGGTGGCGATCGCGAGCGCCGCGACCAGTCGTTCTGATTTCGCAGCATCGATGATGGCGCCGCCCGGCATCTGGCCGATCAGCGCGACGATGCCGCCGATCGACAGCACGAAGCCGATCTCGACCTGCGTCCATTTCTGTGTCGTCAGGTAGACCGCGATGAAGGGGCCGAAGCCGGTCTGCACGTCGGCGAGGAAGAAGATGAACCAGTCGAGACCACGCAGGCTTCGTTGCGACGGCGCGGGAATAGCCGCAAGGACGGGTGCGGCGACGTTGCCCCGTTCAACGCGTCCTTCGCGCCTCTCGTGATCAGGCTTCCTCGACAAGAGCACAGGCGGTCAGCCCTCCCCCCTCCTCACTGGATGGCCTGCAGCGGTTGCAGACTGCCGGATGCCCCGAGCACGACCATCGGCGTATCCTCCTTGTATTCCGGTGCAGCCGCGACCTGCGCTTTGGTCAATTCCAAGGTGATGCTGTCTTTCTTGTTGGCAATCTTGCCGAAGCGCAGTGCATTCCAGTCCACCACGATCTTGCGGCTGCCGACGCCGAGGAAGCCGCCGAAATCGATCACGGCGGCGCGGACATGTCCCTCGCGATCGACGATGACATCGACAATACGCCCCATGTCCTCATCCGCCGCGCTGCGCACGTCACGCCCGAGCACGCCATGGGCGTCGCTGGCGCCGATGATGGTCACCGATGGCGGCGGCACCGCATCCTTCGGGGTGACGGGCACGACCGAAGCCGGCGGCGCAGCCGTCGGCGGTGCGTTCGTCTCGGTCGGAGCTGCATTGGCGGACGGGGGCAATTCCTCCGCGGCACGCGATACGGCAACCGTCATTTCCGCGACGATCGCGATGCTCAGAACCAACCATCCGGCGGTTCGCATGACACCCTCCTTGCCGCGGCCGCTAATGCGCCAGCACGATCGACACCTGGATCCGGCCGCGCGTGCGCAGCACCTCCAGCGCCACGTCGTGGCCGTGGCGGCTGACGCGCAGATCCACGCTGGATTCGCCCAGGCGCAGGTCGCGCAGGATGACCTCGTTCAGAAATGCCGGCAGATGCGGGTTACGCAGCCGGATCTCGCGGCGCGCGACGTCGAACTCGAGGCCGAGCGCCGCCTCCAGCAGCGTGAACGGCGTCGCGCTGGCCCAGGCCTGCGGCGCGCAGGCAACCGGATAGAGCGTCGGGCCGCGCCGCTTCTCGCGGCGGAAGCCGCAGAACAATTCCGGCAATCGTCGCAGATCCATATAGGCCGCGGCGTCGAACAGGCCCTTGAAGACGTGCGCGACCGAGTGCTTGAGCCCGTAATGGGCGAGGCCCAGCGCAATCAGTGCGTTGTCGTGCGGCCAGATCGATCCATCGTGATAGGACATCGGATTGTAGCGGACTTCGCCGCGCGCGACGGTGCGGATGCCCCAGCCCGAGAAGAAATGCGGGCGCATCAGATCGGCGGCCACGAGGCGGGCGCGGTCCTCGCGGACCATGCCGCTGAACAGCACCTGCCCGGCATTCGAGGTGCGGACCTCGCAGCGCCGCTTCTGACCGTCGAGCGCGACAGCATAGGTACCAAGCTCCTCGCACCAGAACGCCGCCTCAAAACGTTCGGCGAGCGACTTGGCCTCCGCCTCGAGCTTGCTGGCGAGATCGGGCTTGCCCAGCGTCCGTGCGCACCGCGCGGCGAGCTGCTTGGCCATAAAGACATAGCCCTGGACTTCGGCGAGCGCGATATTGCCTTCCGCGAGCTTGCCGTCGGCGTGGAAGATCGCGTCGTAGGAATCCTTCCAGCCCTGGTTGGCGAGCCCCTTTTCGGTCGCGCGCTGGTACTCGACAAAGCCGTCCTGATCAGGATCGCCGGGACCGTCGATCCAGGCAAGCCCCGCCTCGATCGCGGGCCACAGCTCGACCAGTGTGTTCTCATCGCCGGTCCGCTCGAAATAGCGACCGGCAAGCAGGACGAACAACGCCGTCGAATCCACGCTGCCGTAATATTGCGAGAACGGCACCTCGCGCAGCGCCGCCATCTCGCCGCCGCGCATCTCGTGCAGGATCTTTCCGGGCGCGGCGTCGGCGAGCGGATCGACCGCCTTGGCCTGGAAATGCGCAAGCCGCCGCAGCACGCCCTTGGCCACCCGCGGATCGACCCACAGCATCTGCAGCGCCGTGATCAGGCCGTCGCGGCCGAACGTGGTCGAATACCAGGGAATGCCGGCATAGGGATAGCGCCCTTGCGGCGTCTCCGTCATCAGCATGTTGAGGTCGGCCATGGCCTGGCACAGCACCTCGTTGAAGATGTTGTTGGAGGTCTCGATGCTGGTCGCGCCGATCGCCGATTGCCGCATCTCGCGGCGATGCGCCAGCAGGCCCCGGAAGAAGCGCGCCGGCTTCTCCGCGAGCGGCCGGTTGCACGACACGGCCACGAACAGCGATTTGGCTTCGTGCGGATCGAGCTCGAGCTGCCAGGTCGCGGCGTTGACCGAGAGCCGCGTCGGGCGCGGATCGAAATGCAGGCCAGTGATGCGCTCGGCCTCGTCGAGGCCGCGATATTCGAACAGCACGTCGGTCGGCCCGAGCAGCCTGCTGGTGCCGGTCCCCCGGCGCGGCCGCCGCTCGCCGCGCACTTCAAACAGATCGGCAAAATCATTGTCGAACAGCAGCGTCAGCTCGAAGGAGGCCGGCTGCTCGCCGTGGTTCTGCAGTCCGATGCGCTGATACGCCGTACCGCGCCACAGAAAGATGGTGCGCACGATGTGCAGCAGGTCCTTTTGCAGGACGATGCGGCCCTGGCGATAGATATCGGGGTTGGTGAGGTCGACCGTCAGACCCGAATTGTCGTCGCGCAGGTTCGAGCCGAGCAGCAGCGGCTGGAGATCGTCGAGCACCAGCTCCAGCCGCGCCAGATAACGCGTGTCGCAATTGAACAGGCCGTCCGGCCCGCCGGCCGAGGCGCCGATGTCGCCATGGCTGTCCAGCACGATGAAGGTGTCGTCGTGCTTGAGCGAGCGACGGGGCCGCGCGGCGGGCCCC
>NZ_LJYG01000104.1:182500-195375 GCF_001440035.1 Bradyrhizobium manausense
CCCCGTCATTGGAATGTAGAACGGCTGCTCGGCAACGGCCTCTATCGTCTGCGAGGCCGAGCTGATCCTGGTTGCGGCTTCGACTGCCATGAGCTGCTCCCCTGCTGCCAGTGTTTCGAACGCGACCAACGCAAACGCAACTGTTGGGTTTACGCGGCGAACTTCGCGAGCCGGCTCATTTCCTGCGTTACCAGTTCGCGGTACGGACCATGCCCCTGCATCAGCCGGTCGGGCGCTCCGTCCTCGATGATCTTGCCGTTCCTGAGCACGACGACGCGGTCGAAATTGCGCAGCGTCGCGAGGCGATGCGCAATCGCGATCACGGTGCGGCCGCGCATCAGGCGCGACAGCGCCTCGCGGATCGCCTCCTCGGATTCGCTGTCGAGCGCGGCGGTGGCTTCATCCAGCAGCAGGATCGGCGCGTCCTTCACGAAGGCGCGCGCGATCGCGATGCGCTGGCGCTGGCCGCCGGACATTTTGACGCCTCGGTCGCCGACCATGGTGTCGAGACCGTCGGGCAGGCTGTCGATGAAATCGCAGCGCGCTGCGATCGCGGCGCGCAGCACCTCGTCGTCAGTCGCGTTCGGCCGGCCGTAGCGGATGTTCTCGCGGATCGAGCGATGAAACAGCGAGATGTCCTGCGGTACCACGGAGATCGCCTCGCGCAGGCTCTGTTGCGTGACCTTGGAGATGTCCTGGCCATCGATGGTGATGCTGCCCTCGTCGACGTCGTAGAAGCGTTGCAGCAGCGTGAACAGGGTGGACTTGCCGCCGCCGGACTGCCCGACCAGGCCGACGCGCTGACCGGGCTGCAGCCGCAGGCTGAAGCGCTCGAAGATCTTCTCAGCCCCAGGATAGCCGAAGGTGACATTGTTGAACGCGATCGCGGCACCACTCTTGACCAGGGGCTCGGCCTCGGGGTGATCGCGCAACTCGTGCGGCACCAGCAGCGTCGCGATCGCCTCGGTCAGGCGCGCGACGTGCTGGGTGACATCGACCAGCGCGACGGCAAGATCGCGGGTCGCGCTCAGGATGGAGATACCGAGGGTACAGACCAGCACGACGTCGCCGGTGGTCGCCTCGCCCTGCTGCCAGAGCGTGACGGCCCAGGCCATCAGGGCGATCGTCAGGCTCACGGTCACGGCGGCATGCAGCAGCCGCAGCTTCTCCAGATAGCGCAGGCTGCGTCCACGCGCATTGACTTCCCGGCTCACCGTGGCGTCGAACCGCTCGTGCTCATGGCCGATGCCGCAGAAGGCGCGAACCAGCGGCATGTTGCTGATGACGTCGATCATCTCGCCGTCGACGGCGGCCGCCTTGTCGGCGAAGTCGTCATGCAACGGCTTGCCGGCCGCGGCCAGGCGGAACATCGCCACCACCATGCCGCCGGCGATCACGGTCAGGCCCGCTGCCATATAAGGGCTTACGGTTCCGATCAGCCCGATTGCCGCAATTGTGGCGATGCACGGGGGTAACACATTCCAGACGAACATGTTCTCGACCGTGAACACCGCATTGGACGTGGCAGTGATGCGGCTCGTCAGCATGCCCGGCATGCGGTCCAGGAAGTAACTCGGCGCATGCCCGGTCAGATGACGAAAGATGTCACGGCGCAAATCGCCGGTGACACGGACGAAGGTGAAGCTCGCCGTCCAGCTGGCGATCCGCCACAGAAAATTGTCGGCGGCGATCAGTGACATGAGCAGGATGAATGCCAGCCATACGCTACCGCCATGTGAAGTTCCCGCGGACAACGCGTCGACGAGAGATTTGACGCCGTACTGCGTGCCCACCGAGCAGGCAACAGCTGCCACCACAGCGGTCAGGATCACCAGATGCGACGCCAGCCGTCGCCGCAGGTAGCGCAAGACAAATGCAAATGGCCTGCGCGCGTATCCAGAAAGATGATCCATGAGACCCCGTCGTGATTTCAATTGTTCTGGCTGGTCGATTGAACAACGACCAGTTCGCCTCGGTTCCCGGGCAACGCCATCACGACATGCGGATGCGGACGATCTGCGAAGAGGAGATGGCAGCATCGAGACATGTTCGCGATGTGTCGAATAAGTAACGTTTGTTGAGAGGAACTTCGCAACTGCGGGAACGTTCCCTTGTTGGCATGCCGGTGCCAATTACACGGCGGGGGTTCCAACTTCCACATGATCGCAGAGGAGATGGTGAGATGCGCATCGCGCAGGTAGCTCCGTTGACGGAGGCTGTTCCACCCAAGCTGTATGGCGGCACCGAGCGGGTGGTGCATTGGTTGACGGAAGAGTTGGTGGCCCTTGGACACGATGTCACCCTGTTCGCCAGCGGCGATTCGCAGACGTCGGCGAAGCTCGACGCATTATGGCCGCGGGCGCTTCGCCTCGACGGTTCCGTGCGGGATCCCAATGCACTGCACATGGTGCTGCTGGAGCGCGTGCGGCAGAAATGTGACGACGAGGAGTTCGACTTCCTCCATTTCCATCTCGACTATTATCCGTGGTCGCTGTTCTGCCGGCAGCCGACGCCGTTCCTGACCACCCTGCATGGCCGGCTCGACCTGCCGGAGCATCAGCCGGTGTTCAATACTTTCTCAAAGATGCCGGTCATCTCGATCTCGAACGCGCAGCGGCGGCCGGTGCCGCAGGCGAACTGGGTCACCACCATCCACCACGGCCTGCCCGAGAACCTGCTGGTGCCGAAGCCGGCGAAACAGGAATATCTCGCCGTGCTCGGCCGCATCGCGCCGGAGAAGGGCGTCGACCGCGCCATCAAGATCGCGATGCATTGCGGCATCCCGCTGAAAATCGCGGCCAAGGTCGATCGCGCCGACCAGGATTATTATGACGAACTGATCAAGCCGATGATCGCAGGCAATCCGCTGGTGGATTTCATCGGCGAGATCAGCGATCACGAGAAGTCGGACTTTTTGAGCGGCGCGCTCGGCCTGTTGCTGCCGATCGACTGGCCGGAGCCGTTTGGCCTGGTGATGATCGAAGCCATGGCCTGCGGCACACCGGTGATTGCCTTCAACCGCGGCTCGGTGCCTGAAATCATCGATGAGGGGCTCACCGGCTTCGTCGTCGAGGACGTCCTCAGCGCCGCAGGTGTCGTGAACCGCCTCGCCCAGCTCGATCGCGCCGCCATCCGCAAGCAGTTCGAGAAACGCTTTACCGCGCGGCGGATGGCACTCGACTATCTCGCCGCCTACCGCAGCCTGACCGAAGAACAGGCGCCACGCATCAAGCTGGTGAGCAGCGCGGAGTAGCAGTCTCCACTGCTCTCGTGTCCCGGACGCGCTGCAACGCCCTTAGCGTTGCGGCGCAGAGCCGGGACCCATACGCCGCAGCAATAGTTTGGCGAAGCGCCCAGCTCCATCCACCCGTCATTGCGAGCGCAGCGAAGCAATCCAGAGTCTTTCCGCGGAGGGATTCTGGATTGCTTCGCTGCGCTCGCAATGACGGAGTCCGTGGCAGCGACAGTGCCTACACCACCACCACCACCGTCCGCTTCGGCTCGACGATCTCGAACATCCGCGGGAATTCGTCCATCAATCCCATCAGCTCGGCAAGCTTCATCGGATTGCCCGACAGCTTGACCTTCCCCGCAGCCACTGCTTCCGGAAAGCTCGTCAGCTTCGCGATCACCTCGTCCAGCGTCGCACGCGCCAGGGTGAAGCCGGCGTCGGCATTCTCCGCCTGCACTCCTTTCGTATAGGTCAGAGCGCAGTTTTCCAGGTTCAGCACGAACCTCTCGCCGGTATCCGAAAAGCTCCAGTTCAGCACGATGTGCTTGCCCTCCGCCTTCGGTCCGTTGAGGCGGATGCCGAGCACGTCCCAGAGCTGTTCCGTGCGCAGTGCGGCCAGCGTCTCGCGCGGCATCGGCGCGCGTGGCGGCGTCTTCGGCATGCCATGACGCAGCTCCTGGGCGCCGAACAGATAGGCATTGCGCCAGGTCGAGCTCTCGGCGGCATAGCCGAGCTGCTCCAGCGTGTCGGCCAGCAGCGCGCGCGCCGCTTGATTATCGGGCTCGGCGAAGACGAGATGACCGAGCGCCTGCGCCACGAAGCGGAATTCGCCCTTGTCAAAATCTGCGCGCGCCCGCGTCAGGATCGCATCGGCGCCGCCCATATACTCGACGTATTTCTTGCCCGATGCCACCGGCGGCAGCGGATCGAGATTGACCGGATTGGCGTCGTACCAGCCGAGATATTTCTGATAGATCGCCTTCACATTGTGCCTGATGTGGCCGTAATAACCGCGGCCGTGCCAGGCACCTTCCAGGCTCTTCGGCAGCTGGATCGTCTCGGCGATCTCGGCGGCGTTGAGGCCGTGGTTCATCAGGCGGATGGTCTGGTCATGCGCGAATTTGTAGAGGTCGCGCTGCTCGCGGATCATGCTGTCGATGCGTTCGCGGCCCCACACCGGCCAATGATGCTGGCCGCACATCGCCTCGGCCTTGCCGCCCCACAGATGCAGTGCCTCGCCGAGATATTTCGACCACGCCAGCGCATCGCGCACATCGGCACCGCGGAACGGCAGCAGATTGTGGAAATTATGCGTGCAGTTCTCGGCGAGGTTCAGAAGCTTGTAGCCCGGCAGGAAGAAGTGCATTTCCGCTGGCGCTTCGCTGTTCGGCGCCATCTGGAATTCGAACTCGACGCCGTCGATAACGCGCTTGTCGCCGGTCGCCATGATCAGGTCGGTCGGCCGCAGCAGCGCGACCGCACCGGCCGCCATGGTCTTGCCGAGGCCGCAATCGACCTGCCCACGCACGCCCTTTGCGAGAAACGGCCCGAACTGATATTGCGCCCGGCGCAGCATCGCTGGTCCAGCGATGATGTTCTCGGAGACGGCGTGCTCCATGAACAGATTCGGGGCGATGATCGGTACGCGGCCGGTGGCGAGCGTGTCCTCCTCTAGGACGCCGCGCGCCCCGCCCCAGTGGTCGGTGTGCGTGTGCGTGAAGATGACAGCGGCAACCGGCTTCGGGCCACGGTGCTTGAAGTAGAGATCGAGCGCGGCGCGCGCGCTTTCGATCGAGGTCAGCGTGTCCACCACGATGACGCCGCTGTCGCCCTCGATCAGCGTCATGTTGGCGATGTCGAGCCCGCGCACCTGGTAGACGCCCGGCACGACCTCGAAGAGGCCGTGGTGCATGTTGAGCCGCGACTGCCGCCACAGGCTCGGATTGACCGTCGGCGGCGCCTGTTCGGTGGACAGAAAGCCGTAGGGCTCCAGACTCCAGACCGTCCGTCCTTGCGAATTCGCGATCTTCGCGTGCTCGATCGTGCCGAGAAAGCCGCGCGCCGCGTCGTCGAAATCCCGCGTGTCGGAAAACGGCAAAGCGCCCAGCATCGTGTGATGCCGCGCGATGACGGACGGCGTCGCGTCCTTCGGCTCGCTGCTGGGTTCAGTCATGATTGTTTCCTCCCGGCCTGACGCGGCATCTAACCGCATCTTGCGGTCGATTGCTATGCTGGGGGAGATCAGCGGCCCGGATGGAGCGAAGCGCAATCCGGGGAAATCTGTCGAAACGAAACAAAGACCCGGATTTCGCTGCGCTCCATCCGGGCTACGAGATCCGACTAATGCATCCCCAGCACCCGCGGCAGCCACAGCGTCAAATCGGGCCAATAGGTCACGATGACCAGGAAGCCGAGCATGGTGAGCAGCCACGGCATCACTGCGACAGCGAGGTCGGTGATGCGCATTCGGGCTATCATCGAGGCGACGTACAGGTTCAGGCCGACAGGCGGATGGCAGAGGCCGACCTCCATGTTGACGTCCATGACGATGCCGAAATGCACGAGATCGATGCCGAGCTTCTTGGCGGCCGGCGCCAGGATCGGCGCCATGATCAGGATGATCGAGTTCGGCTCCATGAAGTTGCCGGCGAGCAGCAGCAGCACGTTGACGACGAGCAGGAAGCCGACCCAGCCGAGGTTCTGCGCCGCGATCCAGTCGGCAAGCGTGGCCGGCAAATTCTCGTTGGAGAGCACGAAGGAGAACAGCACCGCATTGGTGACGATGTAGAGCAGCATCGCGCTGGTGTTGGCGGCGCGCAGCAGCACGCGCGGCACGTCCGACATCCTGATCGCCTTGTAGACGAACACGGCGATGATGAAGGAATAGACCGCGGCCATCGCGGCGGCCTCGGTGGCGGTGAACAGGCCGCTATAGATGCCGCCGATGATGATGACGACCAGCATCAAGCCCCAGATGCTCTCGCGGAAGGTGCGAACAGTCTCGCCCCAGCTCGCCTTCGGCATTCGAGGATAGTCGCGGTTGCGCGCCAGCCACCACGTGACGATGCAGAGCATCGTCGTCAGCATGATGCCGGGGAGCAGGCCGGCAACGAACAGCGCGCCGATCGAGGTGTTGGTCGAAACGGCGTAAACAATCTTCGGGATCGACGGCAGCATCAGGATGCCGAGCGACCCCGCCACCGTGATGATGCCGGCGCCGAAGCGCATGGGATAACCGTGGCGGACCATCTCCGGCAGCACGATGGCGCCGATCGCGGCGACGGTCGCGACGCTGGAGCCGCAGACCAGCGCGAACATCGCGCAGGCGACGATGCCGGCAAGGCCGAGGCCGCCGTGCCAGTGCCCGATCAGCGAGGTCGCGAAGTTGATCATGCGGCGCGCGACGCCGCCATGGGTGAGGAAATTGCCGGCGAGGATGAAGAACGGGATCGCCATGATCTCGAAGCCTTCGATGCCGGTGAAGAGCTTCATCGAGACGGCTTCGATCGGCACTGCGGTCAACGTGAACAGGAACGTCATCACGGTGAGGCCGAGCGCGATCGAGACCGGAATGCCCGTCAGCATCAGCGCGATCAGCAGCGCGAACACGGTCGCGGCGCGCATCCAGTGCGGCAGCACGATGAAACCGGTCTTTTCGCCAAGGCACAGCGCGAAGATCAGGATCGGCGCCAGGATCAGGATGACGCCAAGCGGCGAAACTTTTCGCGCAGCAGCTTTCGTGGCGGCGCCGGCAGGCTGCGGATGCAGCGCCGGCGAGACGTCGGCCTCCACGCCCTCGACATGGGTCTCGTCGTGATGCGGCAGCTCGCCGGTCCAGTAATAGAACCAGCAGACCTGCAGGAAGCGGAAGCACATCAGGCCGGATCCGAGCGGGATCGCCAGATACACGAACCACATCGGCGCTTCCAGGTCGTTGGACTGCTGCCCGGTGTGAAACATCTCGCCGACAAAGGAGGCGCCGAAGGCGGCGATCATGCCGGTGAACAGCGCCCCGCACAGCAGCGAGAACAGGATGACGTGCTTGCGCGAATGCTCCGGCAGCCGGTTGACGAGCAGGTCGACGCCGACATGGATGCCGGTGCGCACGCCATAGGCCGCGCCGAACTTCGCCATCCAGATGAACATGTAGATGCAGAGTTCCTGCGCCCACGACAGGTCCAGCTCGGACATGAAGGTGAACACCGCCATCGACGCCGATGCGAGCCACGTCATTCCATGCGCCGCCGCCCAGCGCGACAGGTTGATCGATTCGCCCGCACCGTAACGGTGCACGACGGCGATGAAGATCAGTCCGGTTGCAGCCGCAATGAGCGTCGCGATCAACCATTCTTCGAGATGATTGAGCAGCTGGTTGAGCACGCGCAGCAAATCAAAGCCCCCCTGTCGATACGAAACGGTCGGGAGTGCACTCACTCCCGACCGTTGGTATATTCTTGCCGTAAACCGCGTCAGTTCATCTTGACGTCGAGTTCCTTGGCGACGAGATCGAGCACTTCCTGCCCGACCCGGCCCTTGGCCCATTTATAGGTCGGTTGCATCGCCTCCTGCCATGCCTTGCGGTCGGCATCGCTGAGATAATGCAGCGTGGTCTTGCCGCTCTTCTTGATCTCGGCCAGCGCGTCCTCGTTCTCCTGGTGCGCGATCTGGTTGGTGTAGTCGGTCGCATCCGCCATCGCCTTCTCGAGCTGGGTGCGGATGTCGGGCGGCAGGCCGGACCAGAATTTCGAATTGACGATCACTGCGTATTGCAGATGCGCGTGATAGGACACGGTGATGTCCTTCTGCACTTCATAGAACTTCTGCGTCAGGTAGTTCGACGCGGTGTTCTCGCAGCCGTCGACCACGCCGGTCTGAAGCGCCTGGTACACTTCGGAGAACGCCATGATCTGCGGGATCGAACCCATCAGGCGGAAATACTGGTCGGCGATCTTGGAACCGGAGATGCGGAATTTGAGGCCCTTGAAATCCTCCGGCTTCATCAGGGGGCGATTCGACGACACCATGTGGAAGCCATTGTCCCAAAAAGCGAGGCCGGTAATGCCTTTGGCCTCGAGCTTCTGGAACAGCCATTTGCCGACCGCGCCCTTCATCGCGTTCGAATAGGTCTCTTCGTCCTTGAACAGCCAGGGCAGGTCCAGCGCCTCGAATTCCTTGATGCCCAGCGGTGCGAATTTCGCGGTCGAGGGCGCCAGCATCTGCACCGAGCCGAGCTGGAGCGCCTCGATCTCCTCCTTGTCCTTGTAGAGCGAGGAGTTCGGATAGACTTCGATCTTGACCTTGCCGTCGGTGTACTTCTCGGCAAGTTCCTTGAACTTCAGCGCGCCCTTGCCCTTCGGCGTATCGTTGGCGACGACGTGGCTGAACTTGATGATGATTGGGCTCTGAGCTGCGGCGACCACAGGGGCCAAGGCGAGCGCGGCCGCGGCGACCGCAAAGAGCAGTTTGCGCATGAAGGACCTCCCCAACAACCCTAGAAGACCGGGTTCTTTTTTGTTTTGCAGATCGGTTTTGCAGATCGGCTTTGCAGGTCAGTAGTGGCAGCAATCGGCAAGCCGAACAACTAGACCTAAGCCCAATTTGCCGCAGCGAAACCATGCCGCAGCAAGGCTATCTTGCCTGCGGTCGCACGCGCAACCCGGCGGGCGCTCCACGGACGGGAGCGAGCGCTTATGTCGCATCGCGGAAACGCTGTTAACCCTTGCGCTGGGCGACGATGAACAGGCGCCGGAACGGGAAGAGCGTCTGCCCCGCCGCATTCCTGGGATAGGCTTTCGCGACCCGCATCCCATAGGCGGCCTCGAACGCGGCCTTCTCGTCGCCCTCGAGCACGTCGAGATACCGCGTCAGCCAGGTGCCCTTGGTCCATTCCTTCACGGGATTTTCGCCCTCGAGGACCTGGAGATATTCGGTCTCCCAGATGTCGATGTTCTGCGACAGCGGCGCGAGCACATCATGATAGAAGGCCGGCCCCTCGACCGGCGGCGGCGTCACGAGATGCTCGACCTTGGACCGCCAGGGCCCGTCCATCGCGGTTTCGCCGATCAGGACATGCGACGGCGCCAGGAAGTTGCGCGGCATCTGCACCGCAAGCATGCCGCCGGGCGCGACCTTCTCCATGACGGAGGGGAAGAGTGCCGCATGATTGGGCAGCCAGTGCAGTGCGGCATTGGAATAGACCACGTCATATTGCTTCGCGGGCCGCCAATGGCCGAGGTCTTCATGCGACCATTCCACGTCGGGCGCGGCCTTGCGCCCCGCAGCCACCATCTCGGCCGAACCCTCGACGCCGGTCACCGCGGCGGATGGCCAGCGCTCCTTGATCAGCTTGGTGACATTGCCGGCGCCGGCGCCGAGGTCAGCAACCGTGCGCGGGCCGACATCGGGAATGCGCATCAACAGGTCGACCGCGGGCCGGAGCCGGTGGCCGGAGAACTTCAGATATTGCTGCGGATCCCAGACCATGGCTCAAGCCTTTTCTTTTTGGTGTTTCCTTCGAGATCGCCCTTGGTTACCACTGCTCGTCCCGCCCAGGCAATTCGGTAAGCGGCGCGGGATCGGCAGGAAACGAAAGCAAAAAGCAAGACCCCATCAAGAGAGCGAGTAACCATGGACCTCGGGCTGAAATCGAAAACCGCTGTCGTCACCGGAGCCAGCATCGGCATCGGCCGCGCCATCGCCAAGGGCCTCGCCGCCGAAGGCGTGCGCGTCGTCGGCGTGGCGCGCCGCACCGACCTGCTCGCCGAGCTGGCAAGGGAGGTCGGCTCCGGCCTGATCACGCCGTTCGAGCAGGACATCATGGCCAAGGACGCGGCCGAAAGGGTTTCAGCCTTCGCGCTGAAGGAGCTCGGCCATGTCGACATCCTGATCAACAATGCCGGCGGCAGCCGTCCCCTCCCGGTCGACGCGCCCGACAGCAAATGGGACGAGGCGATCGCGCTCAACTTCACCAGCTACCGCCGCATCGCGCATGCGCTGCTGCCGCAGATGATCGAACGCAAATGGGGCCGCATCGTCAACATTACCGGCAAGTCCGAGCCGGAAGGCCTCAACGCCGCCTTCGCGGCGAAAGCCGCCGTTCACGCCTGGGCCAAGGGCCTGTCGCGCGAAATCGGCGAGCACGGCATCACCATCAACTGCATCCCGCCCGGCCGCATCATGAGCGAGCAGATCCGCCGCAACTATCCGCCTGAGTATCGCGAGCGTTTTGCCGAGGAAGAGATCCCGGTCGGCTATTGGGGCGAGCCGGAAGACCTCGCCGCACTCGCGGTGTTCCTGGCCTCGCCGGTGGCGCGCTACATCACCGGAACGGTGATCCCGGTGGATGGGGGATTGAGACGGTATCAGTTTTGACTTCTCTCCCTCTCCCCGCTTGCGGGGAGAGGCAAGGTCACCCCGCGCTCTCTCAATAACAGGGTGGATACGGATAATATCCGCAGGCCCTGCGGTAGCCGTACGCACCGTAAGCACCGGCAGCTCCAACCGCCGCCGCGCCGTAATAGGCGCGCCGATGCACTCTGCGGTTCACGCCCGCGACGCTCATCGGCGTCAGCGGCCGGCCCACTCTCGCTTCAGCGCGGTCGAGTGATACGGATGGAAGTGTTGAGGACGAAGTGTGGACCGACAATGGTGCGGCGGTTGACAGGGCCACTGCCACCACCAGCCCAAGACGCCTGACGTTGAAGATCATGTTGTTTCCTCCCGTGCGAACGCTGACCCGCTCAACGTGACCCTCCCCACGGCTCGACCTTTGATCAGGGTCAACACCAGGCACAAATGTGAGGCAGAGGTACTGACGTGCCTCCGATCGGGCCACGGCCTCCCCGGGGGCGAACGAGTCCGTCACTTGCCTTCGCGTTGCAAGGAAGCCGCGTTCTACACGATCGCAAAGTTCGATGCGTGCAATTGGCTGATCGCGGCGTCGACGAAATCGATCGACCCCGCATCGGGACCACTGCCTAGCGCAAGCACCGTCCCGCCATGGCCATCGCTCCTGAGCGCGCTCATGATGTCGGCGACGGAGTGATAATTGCCTGCACCGTTTGCAAGATCGATGACACCAAGCGGGTCATGACCAAAGCCGGAAATCGTATCGATCTGGTTGCCGGAATTGACAGTGACGGTCAAACCCGTGCTGTGATCAACGATGTCGACATGGGCCGGGCCATTGATGATCGCCTGACTGCCGAACCCGACAAAGTTGAACTGATCCGAACCGCCATTGGCTGTGATGACGTCCTGACCAATTTGGTTCGTCACATCTGCTGTGGATCCGTTGAGCGTCACGTGATTGGCGACCCCGCCGAGCGTGATGGCATCGTGGCCCGGCCGGCAACGACGCTATCCAATCCGTTGCCGGCTATGATCGTGTTCGTTCCGGAACCGACGCTGATCTGGTTGACCATCCCGCCGAGGTCGACGGTGTTAACCGGATGCCGGCGCGTCGATCGTCGTCGGACCGGTCTGATGCGTGTCCGCCGTCAGCAAGATGTTTTGCACCGAACTCTTGAACGGATGCTCGCGCGCCGAAGGCGCGGACGCGGGTGGTCGATGATGATGTGCTGGTCGGCCGCGATGGAATCAACCTTCGCGGCTCGTCGCCCCCAGCGCATCGCGACGCCACGCGCCCGGGCTGACGCCTGTTATCGCCGAGAAGACCCGCGTGAAGTGGCTCTGGTTGGCAAAGCCGGCCGAAATCGCGATCTCGGACAGCGACACGCCGTGGGCGCTCATCAAACGTTTGGCGGTCCTCACGCGATGATGCAGAAGCCAGCGATAGGGCGGCAAGCCGGTCGAGGCACGAAACGCACGCGAGAAATGACTGGCCGAGAGGCCGAGCTCGGCCGCAATGGCCTGCAACGGCAGCTTGCCGCCGAGATCCGCTTCGAGCTTGTCGCAAGCGCGCGCCAGCTGCCACGGCGCAAGCGCACCTCTGCCGGTCTCGGCCGTCTGCCGAAAACCTCCATAGGCCTGCGCGACATGGGCGATGAGCGCCAGCATCATGTGATCGGTGAAGAGCTGATTGGCCTCATCGGGCCGGCGCAGGCCCTCGCGCAAGGACGCGCCAATATGACGGACGATGGCGTCATCATGCCCGACAGGGCGGCAATCGAGCGCATCGATGCGCCGCGCTCCCGACTGATCGGCGAGGCTATCGAGCGCCGAATGCGGCACATAGAAATGGAGAGAGTGGAACGGCTTGTCGATCACATAACGCGGGTCGGCCTTGAGATCGTACAGATAGGTCGTGCCGGCATGGACATCCGTCTTCTTGAGGTGACGTCCCTGCTCCCAGATCTCGCACGCGGGATAGTCGCGCAGCTTCAGGCTGACGAGATAGGCATCTTCCAGGGCGAACGAACCGGAAAGACCCGGCACGGGATGGTGGTTGCGCGTTTCGGTGACGGCGATCTCGGTGCCGCGCAGCGAACGGCTCAGCAGCGAGGGCGGAGCTTGCTCGAGGCGAAGGAACTCTCCGAACCGTTCGCCGTAAGCGCCTGTCCTGGTCATAGCCCGTTTCTTCCGTGAAGGGTCGCGCAGGCCACTGCATCCTGCCATCTCGCACACGGTGTATCGGCCATTCACCGATCGCTGTCCACGACTTGCCGATGTCGCACTCGGCGGG
>NZ_LJYG01000104.1:195408-244154 GCF_001440035.1 Bradyrhizobium manausense
CCGCCACGGCGAGATTTGGCAATGATTTCAGAACGATCAGGTGAGGGCCGGTAGGACTCGGGGCCGTCGTCGACCGCAACGAGGGGATCACGGCTTTTCACAAACGCACGCAAGCTGTGAGCGCAACGGGTCCGCGGAGCAGGATCAGGCAAGGCAGGGCAGTATCAGGAAAGACGTGGATTTTCGCGCCGCCTAGAACCCGCAAATCAACGGTGCCGGAGTTGCGACGGAACGTCCTCGACCACCGGTCCATCCGTTGAACAGAGATCAGCAGACATACCGTACGGCCCCGTCATGCGCCGGCTGACGGCATGATCACGACGTCGCGCATGCAGCGATGCGCCCCCACGCGAGTCAAACTCCATGAGCAACGCCAGCTTGCGCGAATCGTCGAACGAAATGCCCGCCGCGTCCCAAGACCGGCCCCAAGACCAGCCCCAAGACCGGCCCCAAGACCGGCCCCAAGACCGGCCGAAAGACCGGCGCGAGCTCGCTCCGGGCGGCGACCGGCCGGCTGCCGACGCCGAGATGGCCCGCGTGCTCGGAACAGTGCCTTTTCGCATGGCATTGGATGGATCCGGCGCCGGGATTGCGCACTGGAAGCACGAGCCGTTGCACGACGTCGTGCAACCCATGAACCACCACGTCATCATGGCTTACAACGGCTCGGTCCAGCGTATGGAGCGTCGGTCCGGACGATCCATCGCGATCGGGACGTTTCGTCCGGGCGTCGTGATCATCATTCCGGAAGGATCGAGCTCCCGGTGGGACATCCCAAAACCGGTCGACGTCCTCCAGCTCTATCTTCCGCAGACAACGCTGAGGCGTGTTGCGGACGAAGCCGAAGCCGGCTCTACGGCCGAACTTCTGGAGCGAACCGCTCATCCCGATCCCGTGACATCCCGTCTGCTCCTGAGTGCAGCAGACGTGCTGGAGGGCAACGAGGCTCTGGACACCCTGTTCAGGCAGCAGCTCATGGATCTGCTGGCCACGCGCCTTCTTGCCGCGCACACCGGCTCACCGAACGTGATCACGCCGGCCAGAGGCGGACTGGCGCCGAAGACGCTGCTCCGCGCGATCGAACGCCTGCGCTCGGACAGCGATGCCGACGTGTCGCTCGCGGCTCTTGCCGCCGAGGCCGGCCTGTCGCGCTTTCACTTCTGCCGCGCATTCAAGGACAGCACCGGACTTTCTCCTCATGCCTGGCTGCGCCAGCACCGGCTTGAGCAGGCCATGAACATGCTGCGCGACACCGACACGCCTGTCGTCTCGATCGCAGCCGCGCTCGGCTACTCCTCGCAGACCGCCTTCGCCGCGGCGTTTCGAAAACTGACCGGAGAATCGCCGAGCGATTGGCGGCGGCGCGTGCGCTAGCAGCAATCGCGCTGCAATCACGTCAATCGCGCTGGGGCATCGGCACGTGCGGCACGCTAGGAATCGCAGCGCCCCCACTCCTGAAACGGAAACTGCAAATGGCCTTGATCAGCTCTGTCAGCCAGCTCGCGAGTACCTCGCGACGAAGCATTCTCGCAACGACGCTCATGTACGCGGCGTCGATGACCCTGCGCTCCACCTCGGCGGCAGGCGGCGATATGAAAACAGCCGCCCTCTCGACCGGGAGGTACGACGCCGCGACCTACGTCACCACTAGCGACGGCGGAAACATCTTCTACAAGGACTGGGGACCGAGGTCGGCGCAGCCGCTCGTCTTCCATCACGGCTGGCCGCTCAGCGCCGACGACTGGGATGCCCAGATGCTGTTCTTCCTCGGCAGGGGCTTTCGCGTGATCGCGCATGATCGCCGCGGCCATGGCCGCTCGAGCCAGATCAGCGACGGCCACGACATGGACCACTATGCCGCCGACGTCGCGGCGCTCGCCGAACATCTCGATCTTCGCAACGCCGTTCATATCGGCCACTCCACGGGCGGCGGCGAGGCCACGCGCTACGTCGCGCGTCATGGCCGGGACCGCGTGGCCAAGCTGGCGCTGATCGGCGCGGTGCCGCCGCTGATGCTCAAGACCGAGGCCAATCAAGGTGGCTTGCCGCTCGAGGTGTTCGACGGCTTGCGGCGGCAGCTGGCCGCCAACAGGTCGCAGTTCTACCTCGAATTCGCAAGCGGGCCGTTCTACGGCTACAATCGCCCAGGCGCAGAGCCCTCCCAGGCGGCGATCTGGAACTGGTGGCGTCAAGGCATGATGGGCAGCAGCAAGGCCCATCACGACGGCATCAAGGCTTTCTCCGAGACCGACTTCAGCCAGGACCTGCGAAGCATCACGGTGCCGACGCTGGTCCTGCACGGCGGCGACGACCAGATCGTTCCCGTTGCCGACTCGGCGCCGCTGTCGGCCCGGCTTCTGAAGCACAGCACTCTGAAGATCTACGACCTGCTGCCGCACGGCCTCTGCACGACGCATCCCGACATCGTCAACGCCGATCTGCTCAAGTTCGTGACGGCCTGAAGCATGATCCGGAAAAGTGCGAAGCGGTTTTCCCTCGCGACATCAGCGGAACGCGTTTGCGCGGAGATCACGCGTAAACAACAACCTCGCTCCATTGCAATCATCTCAACCAAGGAACATCAGACATGCGCATCGTCATCATCGGCGCCGGCTTCGCCGGCATGTATGCCGCCCTCTCCGCCGCCCGCCTGCGCGAGATCCAGGGCGTTTCGCCCGACAAGCTCGAGATCGCACTGGTCGCGCCCGAGCCGACGCTGGTGGTTCGGCCGCGGCTCTACGAACCGAAACCCGAAACCTTGACGGCGCCGCTGGAGGGCGTGCTGAAGGCGATCGACGTCGTCTATGTCAGGGGCCATGCCGAGGCGATCGATACCGCGGCGAAGGTCGTCGAGATCGCTGTCGCGCAAGGCACGAAGAGGAAGCTGTCCTATGACCGGCTGGTGATCGCCACCGGCAGCCGGCTGTTCCGGCCGAACGTTCCGGGCCTGGCCGAGCACGGCTTCAGCGTCGACCAGCTTGATGACGCCATCGCGCTCGACCGCCATCTGCACGGCCTGTCGAACCGTCCCGCCTCGAAGGCACGCAATACCGTTGTCGTCGCAGGCGGCGGATTCACCGGCATCGAGGCCGCAACCGAGGTGCCATCGCGCCTGCGCAGGATTCTCGGCAACGATGCGGAGTTGCGCGTGGTCATTGTCGACCGCAACCAGGCGATCGCGCCCGACATGGGCCCGGGCCCCCGTCCGATCATCGAGGAGGCGCTCGGCAAGCTCGGCGTCGAAACCAGGCTCGGTGCCGGCGTTACCTCGCTCGACAAATCAGGCGTCACGCTTTCCAGCGGCGAACATATCGCATGCGAAACCGTGATCTGGGCTGCCGGCATCCGCGCAGCTCCCTTGACGACGCAGATCCCGGCCGAGCGCGACCAGTTCGGCCGGCTGCTGGTCGACCGTGACCTACGCGTTCCGAAGGTCGATGGCGTCTTCGCCACCGGCGATGCCGCACGGGCTGCGTGTGACGACGTCGGCAATTACGCGCTGATGTCGTGCCAGCATGCGACGCGGATGGGCGCCTTCGCCGGCAACAATGCTGCTGCCGAGCTGCTGGGCGTTGCGACCAGGCCTTATCACCAGAAGGCCTATGTCACCTGCCTCGACCTCGGCGAGGCCGGCGCGCTGTTCACCCGCGGCTGGGAACGCACGGTCGAGATGGTCGGCGATGTCGCCAAGAAGACCAAGCAGGAAATCAACACCGTCTGGATCTACCCGCCGAAAGCCGAGCGCGCCGCCGCCCTCGCCTCGGCCGACCCCGAGCGCGTCACCGCTCTCTGAACAACTCGCCATCAGCGACCTTCAACAGGAGACCAACATGAATCTGCACAACGCTTCCCTGAAATCGAAACCCGAAGAGCTCGTCCCGTCGCGCTATGCGGTGCGTATCGGCGAGATCGACGTCCTGGTCGTCAGCGACGGCGTGCTGCCGTTGCCGACCACCATGCTGGCGCACAACGCCGATCCGGCAAGCCGGGCAAGCTGGCTCAAGGACATGTTCCTGCCGCCGGACGCGTTCGACTGGGCCCTCAACGCAGTGATGGTGCGAAGCGGCGACAAGACCATCCTCATCGACGCCGGGCTGGGCTCGGACCCGAATTTGCACTTGCCGCGGGCCGGTCAGTTGATCAAACGGCTCGAATCCGCCGGGATCGATCTCGCATCCGTGACCGACCTGGTGCTGACCCACCTGCACATGGACCATGTCGGCGGCCTCCTGGTCGACGGCGTGAAGGATCGGCTGCGCAAGGACCTGCGCATCCACGTCGCGGCAGCCGAGCTCAAATTCTGGGAAGCGCCCGACTTCACCCACACCAACATGCCGCAGGGATTCCCGGATGCGCTTCGGGCCGCCGCCCGGCAGTTCGTGAAGATGTACGGCAGCCAGATACGCCCGTTCGATGCGCAGCACGAGGTTGCACCCGGTGTCATCGTTCGCCGCACCGGCGGCCATACACCCGGACACAGCGTGGTTCGTGTGGCGTCCGGCGGGGACGCATTGACATTCGCCGGCGACGCCGTGTTTGCCGTCGGGTTCGACCAGCCCGAATGGCACAACGGCTTCGAGCACGATCCCGAAGAGGCGGCGCGCGTTCGCGTCCGCCTCTTGCGCGACCTAGCAGAAAGCGGCGAGCTGCTGGTGGCCACGCATATGCCGTTCCCATCAGTCGGCCATGTCGCAATCGCCGGCGATGCCTTCCGCTGGGTGCCGGTGTTCTGGGATTACTGATCGCTCCTGCAAGGGCAACCTGGCGCGCGCTCATGAGCAAGCGCGCGCGAAGCGGGCTTTGCTGCATCCTCTCCGACCGCATGTTGCAGCCAAGCCTGACGCCGGGGGAGGTTTATCGGAAATTCGCCCGCTCCGCGGTCACACGCAATTCCTACCTCCAATCCCAAGGGGAGATGCAAAGCTTAGGTCTCGCCAGGGATTCAGTGTTCTTCACGTGATCGCCGACGAGGTGATCGAATAAGGACAGTGGCGCGGCTTTTTCCATAGTAGCGAATGTCCTATTGGCCCATCGCCGCCGCATCCCACGGCCTGAGGATATGTCAGCTGCCAGGAGCACCCGAGGCGGACGAAGGCTGCTAGCTATTCGAGCCAGATTGTAGCTGCTCAGCATACACTTGGAATTTGGTCGTACCATTCGAGGCTGATATGCCCCAAGGGGTCTCAGTGGTGATGTCAACGATTTCGCGCCCAGCACCGTCGGAGCGGACATCCGTTGATCTGAGTCAAATACGGCACCGGGTTAATGACCATCATTTCTTAGGCCGGCCATTCAGACAACCACGTTAGTGGGTTGGTCTACACAGGTTCGAAGCAAACATGCCCCGACCTGTGTCCAGGACCGATGTGACGGCCGGGATTGCAGGGAAGGAGTAAATCATGAATCGCGTGCTAGTCGCGTTCTCATCAGCACTCTTGCTGAGTGCAGCGCTCGTCGCGCCGGTGGCGGCCCAGCAGGCTGCGGCAACCATCACGGAGCAGGAGGCGATCGCTATTGCCGCCGACAGCTATATCTATTTCTACCCGCTGATATCCATGGACGTGACTCGAAAGCAGCTCGTCAACTCGGAGCCTGGCACCGGTATCGGCGGCCCGATGAACGCATTCGTCAACATCCCGGCATTTCCGCCCGCGGAGATGAAAGCAGTTGTCCGGCCGAATTTCGACACACTCTACTCTTCCGCCTGGCTCGATCTCACCACAGAACCATTGGTGCTCTCGGTGCCTGACACTGGCGGGCGCTACTATCTGATGCCCATGCTGGATATGTGGACCGACGTTTTCGCATCGCCCGGCTGGCGCACCACGGGCACGCAAGCGGGAAATTATCTCATCACGCCGCCGGGTTGGAGCGGCACGATTCCAGCCGGCATGACACGGATCGGAGCGCCAACGCCTTACGTTTGGATCATTGGTCGCACCAAGACCGATGGTCCGCCCGACTACGAGGCGGTGCGACGGATTCAGGCGAACTACAAGATAACGCCCCTGTCCGGATGGGGGCAGGCCCTCAAGCCAGTCCAGCAAATCATTGACCGGAGCGTAGATGTGAAGACTCCGCCAAAGACTCAGGTCGACACCATGAGCGGGGAAAAATACTTTGCCTATGCGGCCGAACTTCTCAAGCTGCATCCCCCGCACGCCACCGATCAGCCGATCATCGCACAGATGAGACGGATCGGCATCGAGCCGGGCAAGACCTTTGATTTCACCGGCCTTGCACCTGCGGTCAGGAAAGCCGTCGAACTTGCGCCGGAGACTGCACAGAAGTTGATGGCCTGGAAAGTGCCAACACTCGCCCGCGTTGCGAATTATTGGTCGATGAATACCGACACGATGGGTGTCTACGGAAACTATTACCTTAAGCGCGCGATCGTCGCCCAAGTAGGTCTTGGGGCGAATCTGCCCGAAGATGCCATCTACCCGCTCAATCTCGGCGATGAAACCGGCAAACCGCTCGACGGGTCGAGCAAATACACAATCACCTTCGAGAAGGGCGCGACGCCGCCGACGCAGGCATTCTGGTCAATCACGCTGTATGATTCAGAGGGATTTCAGGTCGCAAACGCGCTCAACCGCTTTGCTGTGAGCAGCTGGATGCCGTTCAAGGTCGACACGGATGGCTCTTTGACGCTCTACTTTCAGAACGAGAGCCCAGGCAAGGACAAGGAGGCCAACTGGCTGCCTGCTCCGAAGGGGCCTTTCAACCTCACCATGCGGGTTTACGGCCCAAAGTCTGAGGTGTTGACCGGACGCTGGATTCCGCCGGTTGTCTCACAGGTACAACCAACAGTCGGACTTGGCGCGCAATAGCAGGTTTGACTGCTATTGGCCCGAGGCTGGCTACCTCCTTTGCTGTCCAAGCGACCGCCAATGAGGGTGGAGCAGAAGCAGCGGCCGCTTCGTTTCAATCGGGAAGCGTTGTGAAGCTTGGAGTTGCTCGCGTCGGGGAACGATCTGAATTCGACCGGATTGGTTCGACCATGACAGACCCACTTCGATCGATCGGTTCTGGAGCCGGACCAAAACTCAACCAACGCAGTTTCAGCTCGCCTCGTCAGACAACGCACTACATCGAAAGCGGGCCGGACGACGGACCGTTGATGATCTTCGCCCATGGCTGGCCGAGCATCGGTCTGATGTGGCGCGCTCAGATCGATGCATTTGCCACCGACGGTTGGCATTGCGTCGCGCCCGATCTGCGCGGCTACGGCGACTCTTCTAAGCCTGCGGACAATGATGCCTACACCATCGAGGACGTCGTGGCTGACATGGCGGAGCTCCACGACCACCTTGGCGGCAAGCCTGCGATCTGGATTGGCCACGACTGGGGCTGTGTCGTGGTTGGCGAGCTGGCCGCGCATGAGCCGAGGCGCAGCCGGGGCGTCGTGCTGACCTCGCTCGCGTATCAACCCGACGGGCACGCCCTGCGCATGATCGTCCCACTGGTCGACCGAACGATTTACCCGGCTGACCAATATCCGGACGGCCAATGGGACTACTACCGTTACTACACGACGCACTTCGAGGCGGCCGTCGCCGACCTCGATGCAGACCTCGCAGCGTCACTGGCGTCGATCTTTCGCTGCGACAGGCAAGCCTTCGCCGAACGCAACGGTTACGCGCAACGGAGGGCGCTTTGGCGCCGCACACCGCGCCCCGCCGACCGAACCTGATCCGGCTCTTTGGCCGCCGGGGGACTTCGACGTGCTGGTGCAGTCGTTTGGGGCTCACGGCTTCCGTCCATCCTGTGCGTGGTACCTGAACGACGATGCCAACATCGCCTACGCGCGCAAGGCACCCGATGGCGGCCGCCTGTCGCAGCCGGTGTTGTTCGTCAACGGCGACTTTGATCAAATCTGCAGCATCACCGGAAATCACCAAGGTGACCCGATGCGCGCGGCCTGCCCAGACCTTACTATAATGAGCTTGCCCGCCGGGCATTGGCTGCCGCTGGAACGCAAGGCAGAACTCATCGGGGCCATCCGCAGCTGGCTTCAGTGTAAAAAGCTTTGATGGCGGCTGTCGTGCCGGTGTTTTGCCCGACGTGTCAACGTCGACGCGATTCAAGGTGTCGTCGCGTCCACCTCTGAAAAAGCCCTTGTCCTACAAGGGCCCTTCTACTGTGCATGGGGTTGTTTTCGAGTTTGTGCGATTGGCGGTGAAGCAGGCCGTGCTTCAGCGCGCCTTTTGCGCGATCGGCTGGCTGACGACGGTGGCCGTATCGAGCGGCTCGCATGTGATCGTGCGCCGCAGCTTCGGTGGACCTGCCCAGCCCGCAGACCCGCTCACTGGCATGAACGTATCCCCTTGTGGGCTGAGAATGATCGGCTCCGACTTCAGGCAGGCATCGGGAAACGCGAGGGCGTGGCCGGCGCTCTTCGAGAAATGCCCGATCAGCATCTGCGAGGCCTGCATTCGCGCAGCCGGTGAGGCCCGCATCGTACGATCAGGCTCGAAGGCGCGATAGCACGGCCAGTCGGCATGACCGGGCGCAAACTTATAGGTGATCCTGCAGGCCGCCCCGGCCGATTTCACGAATGGCGCATCCGAAGGCGCCGCGGCGTCGCGTTCGAAGACCAGCGTCTGCAATGTCAGCGCTTCCGTCGTCGCATCCGGCGAGACCGGCTTGTCGGGGTCGATTGCGATCTCACCGCGCGAGAACACCAGCTTCGTCTTGGGCTGAGCATCCTGGGTCTCCAGCACCATCACGGGCCGTGCGGCCCAGGAGCGATCCAGATCCAGGTCCCTGGCACCCATCGTCAGCCGGACAGTACCGACGGCGGGATTATCCTTGGCGAAATCGATCGTCCGGAGGCGCACGGTCTGCTTCGATGCCTCCAGGCTCAGGAAACGCAGATCGTCGAGCTTGCGCGTGATCGGCATCATCGGATCGAAGCGATCGTCGATATTGAACCGGACGATCTTCTTCAGCTTGGCCAACGCAGGTCCCTTGGGCGTGGCCGGTGGCGCGACGTCGATCACGAGCAGCGCACCAGCAGGTGAAAAGGTATCGCCAAGCACACGCTGCCAGATCGCCGTCAGCGGCGAGTTCGTCCGCTGGTCGACATCCCGCGCGAAGACGATCTGCTGTCCGGGACGAATGACCTGAAAGTCCTGGAACGCGCCGAGCGCTGCACCCTTGCTGACGTCGTCCCCGGAGAAGTGGATGCATTTCGACTGGTCGTCATGACCGGATTGATCGATTGGCCTCGATGCCGAACGCGAGCAGAAGCTGAGATCATTGTCGATCGTCTTCTGCGGGCTGATGGCGGTCGCGTAGATCGGGTCGCTCGCGCCCGGAATTTCCATCGGCAGCGGAGACGTCGCGAACATGTCGACCTCCACCATGCTCAACGAGGAACCGGCATCTTTCGAGCAGAGATCCCGCCGAGGCAGCGTATTGGTGAGAAGCCGCGCGGCATCCGCGCCGACGATGCAGGACATCGTGTCCTGTCGATTGTTACGGCTCATCCAGATCAGATGATGCTTGCCCGCGCTGTCCACCAACAAATGCGGCGCGGCATGATGACGACGCGGCGGCAGCCAGATCGGCACCGTCTCCGACAGCATCGGCTCGCGCTTGAGCAATGCCTCGGGCAGCTTCGTCACGCCGACCGAGCGCAGCTCGGCGTCGACCTCGTTCGGATCCTGCGTGTATTCGAACACCGGAAGTTGTCCGCAAGTCATGCAGGTTACGGCGATATCGGATCGAACGTTCTCGAACGACAGGATGACTTGGTCCGGATCGTTGCGATATTTGACCGGATCCACGGCCTTGAACGGATGATCCACGACGCGGCTCGCCTGGAATCCATTCGAGCGGAACGGATCGGATTCGAACTCGAAATAGGTCGATCGATCCCAGCCGCGAAAGGCGTTGTATCCACCCATGCTGACGCCTGCGAGGACCATCTTCGAATCGGTCTGGCAGCGCGTCGCGCTGCCGGTCCCGCTGCCGTTGCGAATATAGGTGCATAGCCGGAACGCCGCATTTTGCAGGATGCGGTCGCAATCGTTCTGGTTATAGCCATAGGTGGCGAGGCCGTGGCGGTAGCAGAGGTCATGGAACACGCAGGCCTGCCGGAACCGCTGCAGGACGAGATGACGCTTGCCCCTGGAATCCCTGCTTCCATCGAAGAAGACGTTGGTCAGAGCAGGAAGGCTGCAATTCAACCCCTCCCCGCTGCCCCCAATCGTGCTGACGATATCCGGTCCCGACTCAAAGGAGGTGACGGTGGCGGGCATCTCGCCATCAGTGATGTCGTCGACATTCTTGTAGATGGAGTCGGCGACCAACGAGGGCAGATAGTTGAAGACAAGTGCAATCGCGACGAACGCCGCGACCGACCAGCCGATCACCTTCCTTGACATGCCGCACCCCCGAAAA
The DNA here is from genome assembly GCF_001440035.1 of Bradyrhizobium manausense. GTDB lineage: Bacteria > Pseudomonadota > Alphaproteobacteria > Rhizobiales > Xanthobacteraceae > Bradyrhizobium > Bradyrhizobium manausense. The sequence continues at coordinate 205,819 of NZ_LJYG01000104.1, forward strand.
GCTATTCTCGTCGCAATGCCGATCTTGATCGCCGACAGGCCTGGAAATCCGCCGGGGTCGCCGCAATCGATGGCGCCCCGGTGTTGTCCCGGAAACGATCACGCCCAGGTTGTCCCGCTGTCAAGCGAGCCGCACACAGTCGCAGCCCTGAATTTCGGGGGACGTCAGGCCTGATTTTGCGCTGCGGCGCGCCGGCGGCAACGACCGGAACCGGCAATTGCTCATCCAGCGCGAGCCTTCATGGGCCATTCCAAAATGCGCACAACACCGCACGATCGACAATCTTCCCGCCACCGCGGAAATCTTCGTGGCGATCCCTCAGACTGTTGATTTGAAAGGTTCCGGTTTGCCGGACACATTGCGCCACTGAGTCCATCGGTGGATGGGCCAATCAGGGGACTTGCGATGGCAAACCTAACAATCAACGGAAAAAACTTCACGCTCGATGTCGAGCCAGATACGCCGCTGCTCTGGGCGATCCGCGAGAATGCCGGCCTGACCGGCACCAAATATGGCTGCGGCATTGCGCAATGCGGCGCCTGCACCGTGCACATGGACGGCGTCGCCACTCGCTCCTGCGGGATCTCGGTTGCCGAGGCCGAGGGCAAGAAGATCACCACGATCGAAGGGCTCGCCTCTGGCGCCACGCTGCACAAGGTGCAGGAGGCCTGGATCGCTCAGGACGTCCCGCAATGCGGCTATTGCCAGAGCGGCATGATCATGGCGGTGGCGGCGCTGCTGAGCGAGAAGCCGAAGCCGACCGACGCCGACATCGACGAGGCCATCACCAATATCTGCCGCTGCGGCACCTTCCAGCAGGTGCGCGAGGCGATCCACACGATCGCAAGCGCGTAAGGGAGCCGGCCCATGAACAAGCACGTTGCTCCCAAGATGAACCGCCGCGCCTTCGTGATCGGCACCGCCGCTGTGGGCACTGGCCTGGCGATCGGCTTCGACCTGCCGTTCGGCGGCCCGACCGTGGTTCGCGCGGCTGACGGCTCGCCCGAGGTCAATGCCTGGGTCGTGATCCGACCCGACGACACCGTGGTGATCCGCATCGCCCGCTCTGAGATGGGTCAGGGCTCGCTGACCGGCCTTGCCCAACTCGTCGCAGAGGAACTCGAATGCGACTGGACCAAGGTCGCCACCGAGTTCCCCTCGCCCGGCCAGAATGTCACCCGCAAGCGCGTCTGGGGCGATTACTCGACCGGCGGCAGCCGCGGCATCCGCGCCTCGCACGACTATGTCCGCAAAGGCGGCGCCACCGCGCGCATGATGCTGATCCAGGCCGCAGCCAATGAGTGGAAAGTGCCGGCCGCCGAATGCACGGCCGCCAACAGCATCATCACCCACACGCCGTCGGGCAAGACCACGACCTACGGCAAGGTCGCCGAAGCCGCGGCCCGGCTGACGCCGCCGGCCGACGTCAAGCTGAAGGACCCCAGGGATTGGCGGCTGGTCGGCAAGGGCGTGAAACGGCTCGACACGCCGGACAAGGTCACCGGCACCACCGTCTATGGCATCGACGTCAAGCTGCCCGGCATGCTCAACGCCGCGATCAAGGATTGCCCTGTGACCGGCGGCAAGCTGAAGAGCTATGACGAAGCCAAGATCGCCGACATGAAGGGTGTGAAGAAAGTGGTGAAGGTCGGCGACACCGCGGTTGCGGTTGTGGCCGACACGTTCTGGCACGCCAAGACCGCGCTCGATGCGCTGCCGATTGCCTGGGACGAAGGCGAGAACGCCAAGGTCTCCAGCGCCTCGATCGCAAAGTGGCTGGCCGAAGGCCTCGATGGCGGTCCGGCCTATGTCGGCAACTCCAATGGCGATGCCAAAGCTGCACTCGCCGGTGCGGCGAAGACGGTCGAAGCCGTCTACAATTATCCCTACCAGAACCACGCCACCATGGAGCCGATGAACGCCACCGCGCTCTATACGGCCGACAAATGCGAGGTCTGGTGTGGCACGCAGAACGGCGAGGCGGCCTTCGCCGCCGTGCTGGAAGCGTCAGAACTTCCGGCCGAGAGATGCGACGTCAACAAGTTGCTGCTCGGCGGCGGCTTCGGCCGGCGCGGCCAGACCGATTATGTGCGGCAGGCCGTGCTGATCGCCAAGCAGATGCCGGGCACACCGATCAAGCTGCTGTGGACGCGCGAAGAGGACATGACGCATGGCCGCTACCATCCGGTCACGCAATGCAAGCTGACCGCAGGCTTCGATGCCGACAACAACCTGACGGCACTCCATATGCGGATCTCCGGCCAGTCGATCCTGGCGAGCCTGCGGCCGGAGGCGCTGGTCAACGGCATGGATCCGGCGACCTTCGCCGGCCTCAATGCCAAGGGCGATGCACCGTTTGGATATTCGCTGCCCAATCTCCTGATCGAGCATTCGATGCGCAACCCGCACATCATCCCGGGCTTCTGGCGCGGGGTGAACGTCAACCAGAACGCCATCTATGTCGAATGCTTCATGGATGAGCTGGCGCACGCGGCAGGGCAGGACCCGCTGGAGTTCCGGCGCAAGTTGATGAAGGACCATCCGAAGCATCTTGCGGTGCTGGAGGCCGTGGCCGAGAAGATCGGTTGGGGCAACGCGCCGCCGCAGGGCATCTACCGCGGACTTGCGCACTTCGCCTCCTACGGGAGTTACGTCGCGGCGGCCGCGGAGATCTCCGTCACCGACGGCACCAAGATCAAGGTGCATCGCATCGTTGCGGCGACCGACCCCGGCTATGCCGTCAACCCGGCCCAGATCGAACGGCAGATTGCCGGGTCGTTCGTCTACGGCCTGAGCGGACTGTTCTATGGCGGCATCACGGTCAAGGATGGTGCCGTCGAACAGACAAACTTCGATACCTACGATTCGATGCGTATCGCGGCGATGCCGCAGGTGGAATCGATCGTGATGCCGAGTGGCGGCTTCTGGGGCGGTGTCGGGGAGCCGACCATCGGCGTTGCGGGACCGGCGGTGCTCAACGCCTATTTCGCAGCGACCGGCAAACGCATCCGTTCCGTGCCGCTGCGCGACCAGAACATCACCTTTGCCTAAGGAAGCACCGCGGCGGCCATGAGGGCCGCCGCGGCATTTTGACTGGATGATCCTGATGACCGCGCGACCGATGACACGGCGAACTGCCGTGCTCGGCATCACCGCCGCGGCCGCGACATTGGCGCGGCCATCGCTCTTATGTGCGCAATCGACGGGCCGCGTCGTCGTGGTCGGCGGCGGCTTCGGGGGGGCTGCCTGCGCCCGCGCGCTCAAGCGGGCGCAGGCAGACTTGCAAGTCATCCTGATCGAACCCAATGCGGTCTTCACCGCCTGTCCTTTCAGCAACCTAGTGATCGCAGGCCTGCGCGACATCGAAGCGCAGCAGTTTGACTACGACAAGCTCGCCGCCGAGGGCATCACCGTGATCGGTCATGCAGTGGCCACTATCGAGCCTCAGCAACGCAGCGTCATGACCGCCGACGGCGTCGCGCTGCCCTATGATCGCCTCGTGCTCTCGCCCGGCATCGACTTCCATTTCGAAGCCTTGCCCGGCTATGACGAGGCCGCATCGGAAATAATGCCGCACGCGTGGAAGGCTGGCGCGCAGACGCTGTTGCTGCGCAGGCAGTTGGAGGCGATGGACGATGGCGGCACGGTCGCCATCGCGATTCCCGCCAACCCTTCGCGCTGTCCGCCGGCGCCCTACGAGCGCACCAGCCTGATCGCGCATTATCTGAAGACGAAGAAGCCGCGCTCGAAAGTGCTGATCCTCGATGCCAAGGACAATTTCTCACAGAAACGGCTGTTCGAGACGGCGTGGAAAGAGCTGTACGGAGACATGATCGAACGGATCGGCCTGTCACAAGGCGGTCGCGTTACCTCGGTCGATCCCGCCACCAAGACCATCGTCACCGAATTCGGCAATTACACCCCTGACGTTGCCAATGTCATCCCGCCGCAGCGCGCTGGGCGCATTGCCGAAATCGCAGGCGCTGCGGACGCCACCGGCTGGTGCCCGATCGACCCTGTCACCTTCGAGTCAAAGCTCGTCAAGAATATTCACGTCATCGGCGACGCCTGCCTCGGCGGCGGCATCCCCAAATCAGCAGCGGCCGCGAGCGCGCAAGGCAAGGCGTGCGCCGCCGCCATCGTCAATCTGCTCGCTGATCGTGCGCCGGAAGCGCCGCGCTTGACCGGCGTCTGCTACAACATCGTCGCACCCGGCTATGGCTTCTCGCTCGCGGGCAATTACCAGCCAAGGGGCGACATCTTTGCCGAGGTCGAAGGCGGGACTACGAGCCCGGTCGATGCGCCGCGTGAGCTGCGCACCCGGGAAGCGGCGGAGGCGGAGCGCTGGTTTCAAACCATCACGGCGGACACCTTTGGCTAGGTCGATCGCCCATATGGCCACGTTGATTGCCGCCGGTCTCGCCGTCATCGCGTGCGCGAAAGCCGAAGGACTCGCGCCCTACAAGATCGTCGGCGACGGCATTCCGGAATCGCTGACCGGCGCCCCCGGCGACGCCGCGCGGGGACGCACGCTGGTGGCGACACGCACGACGACCTGCCTCCTCTGCCATTCCGGTCCTTTCCCGGAAGTGCGGTTCCAAGGCGACCTGGCGCCCGATCTCGCTGGCACGGGGAACCGCTGGACAATGAGCCAGTTGCGGCTTCGTCTGGTTGACGCCTCGCGTTTCAACCCGGCCACCATGATGCCGTCCTACTACCGTGCGGACGGCCTCGTCCGCGTCGGACGCAATTTCACCGGCAAGCCGATACTATCGGCCGCAGAGATCGAGGACATCGTGGCTTTTCTCGCCACCCTTCGCGACTAGGACCGCTTATGCCAACGACGCGACGACAATTTTTGAGCCTGGCTGGCGGCGTTACGGTCATTCCGATCGTCACGCTGCGGCCGGCCGAAGCAACGCCTGCGATGCTCAGCAGTGCGATCCGGAACATCGTCGGCGAAGCCCCCATTCGCACCGGCAAGGTCAAGCTCGACATTCCGCCGCTGGTCGAGAACGGCAACACGGTGCCGATGACTGTCAGCGTCACAAGTCCGATGACGGCGGACGACTACGTCAAGAGCATCCACATCTTCAACGAGAAGAACCCGCAGCCCAACATCGGAACTTTCTACCTGAACCCGTCCTGCGGCCGCGCGCAAATCTCGACGCGGATCCGGCTTGCCGACACCCAGAAAGTGGTCGCGATCGCCCGCCTCNCTCTCCGACGACAGCTTCTGGCAGGTCACGGCGGATGTTGTCGTGACTCTCGCCGCCTGCACCGAGGAGGTGAACTGATGACGGCACTCATCAATGTCCCCTCAAAGGCCAAGCGCGGCGACATCATCGAGATCCGCGCGCTGACCTCGCACATCATGGAAACCGGCTTCCGCCACACCATGGATGGCGCGCTGGCACCGCGCGATATCATCACGAGCTTCACCTGCCGCTACAATGGCACCGAGATCTTTCGCGCCGATCTGTTTCCGGCGATCGCCGCCAACCCGTACTTGTCCTTCTTTACGATCGCCAAAGAGAGCGGCAAGCTCGAGTTCGAATGGATCGGCGACAACGGCTATTCGTCCACCGCATCGGCATCGATCACGGTCGAATGATCTCATGGCACGCGATAGCAGTGGCGACGCTTGTCGCTACGACCTCTGCCCTGCTCGCCGGTGAGATCCCGGCCGATGCGCGCCGCTCCGGCTATTCCTTCATGGGTGCTGACACCCGCGCCATGCAGGATGACGATACCTCCAATCCAGGCATGCTGTTTGTGCTCGACGGCGAGGCGCTGTGGAGCAAGAAGGCCGGCGGCGCCGATAAAGCGTGCGCAGACTGTCACGGCGATGCGCGAAGCAGCATGAAAGGCGTCGCGGCGCGTTATCCAACCTTCGACAAGACGCTGGGGCGCCCCGTTACCCTCGACCAGCGCATCAACCTCTGCCGTGCCGATCATCAGCAGGCGAGCCCCCTGCCTTACGAGAGCCACGACATCCTGGCGCTGTCCGCGTTCGTTGCTCATCAGTCGCGCGGCGTTGCGATTACCGCGGGCGACGATCCACAGCTAAAACCTTTTGTCGAACAGGGGCGCAGCCTCTTCGTGCAGCGCGAGGGACAGCTCAACCTGGCCTGCACCAACTGCCATGACGACAACTTTGACAAGCACCTTGCGGGCTCGCCGATCACGCAAGGGCAGCCGACCGGCTATCCGCTCTATCGGTTGGAATGGCAGACGCTGGGATCCCTGGAGCGGCGCCTGCGCAGTTGCATGGCCGGCGTCCGCGCCCAGGCTTATGATTACGGCGCGCCCGAATTGGTCGCTCTCGAGCTCTATCTGATGTCGCGTGCCCGCGGAATGCCGCTGGAAACGCCAGCGGTGCGACCGTAACGCTCAAATTAGGACTAGGCAGGCGTGGAACGGTCGCTAGTATCCCCCCAAACAATTGAATCAGAGGGAGGAACTAAAGTGGCTGACCATAAGATCTCGCGCCGTACACTGTTGACGGGCACCGCTGCGGCTGGCGCGCTCAGCCTGACGGGATTGCCGGCGCGCGCCGAGGTCAACTGGAAGAAATATGCGGGCACCAAGCTGGAGGTGATCCTCGCCAAGGGGCCGCGCGGCGACAACCTGCAAAAGAACATCAAGGAGTTCACCGATCTCACCGGAATTCAGGTGGAATCGGAACAGATTCCCGAGCAGCAGCAGCGCCAGAAGTGCGTCATTGAGCTCACTTCGGGCCGACCGAGCTTCGACGTCGTGCATCTCAGCTATCACGTGCAGAAGCGGCAGTTCGAAAAGGCCGGCTGGCTCGCCGATCTGACGCCCTATATGAATGACCCGACGCTGACCGCGCCTGACCTGGTCGAGAGCGATTTTTCGGCCGCAGGTCTGCAGTACTGCAAGAACGACAAGGGGCAGATGCTGTCCCTGCCGTGGTCTGTCGATTATTTCATCCTCTACTACAACAAGGAGCTGTTCCAGAAGAAGGGCGTCGCGGTGCCCAAGACGCTGGATGACATGGTTGCAGCCGCCGAAAAGCTCACTGATGCCAAGGACGGCACCTATGGCTTCGTCGGGCGAGGCCTGCGCAACGCCAACATGACGTTGTGGACGAATTTCTTCCTCGATTATGGCGGCGAATTCCTTGATGCCAAGGGCAACATCCTGACCGACGGTCCGGAGGCCGTCGCAGCGACCAAGCTCTACCAGACCCTGCTGACGAAGATGGCCCCGCCAGGCGTCGCCGGCTTCAACTGGATGGAGTCGATGGCCTCGTTCACGCAAGGCAAATCGGCAATGTGGATCGACGGCGTCGGCTGGGCGCCGCCGCTGGAGGATCCGGCCGCCTCGCGCGTGGTCGGCAAGGTCGGCTACACTGTCGTGCCTGCCGGACCGAAGGGCCAATATTCGGCCACCTACGGCGACGGCCTCGGCATTGCCGCGGCGAGCAAGAACAAGGAAGCGGCTTATCTGCTGTGTCAGTGGGCGGTCTCCAAGACGCAGGGCGCGCGGCTGTTGCAGGCTGGCGGCGGCGTGCCGTTCCGTAACTCGATCCTGAACGATGCTGAGGTCCAGAAGGGCGTGAAGATGCCCAAGGAGTGGCTGCAGTCGGTGATCGATTCCGCCAAGATCAGCAAGCTCGGCCTGCCGGTGATCATCCCCGTCGCCGAATTCCGCGATCTCGTCGGCGCCGCTGTCACCGCGACCCTGGCCGGCTCCGATCCCGCAACAGAGCTGAAGAAGGCCCACGACCAGTTCCGGCCGATCCTGGAGCGTAGCGAAAAGGCGTGAGTACGTTGATACAATCTGCTCCGCGCGCGGCACAGTCTGATGCCGCGCCGGAGAAGGAGTTGCGGCCGCCGTCCTATTGGCCGTTCGTGGTGCCGGCGCTGGTCGTCGTGCTCGCGATCATCATCTTCCCATGGGTGTTCACGATCTGGATGAGCCTGAACGAATGGAAGGTCGGCTCGCCGACCACCTTCGTTGGCTTCTCCAACTATTTGCGCCTGACTGGCGATCCGCGTTTCATCGAGGCGATCGGACATACGCTGGTCTACACCGTGCTGTCCGTGCTGCTGCCGCTTGTGTTCGGGACGTTCGCGGCCGTGGTGTTTCACCAGAAATTCGCCGGCCGCGGTTTTCTGCGCGGCATCTTCATCATGCCGATGATGGCTACGCCCGTCGCGATCGCGCTGGTCTGGACCATGATGTTCCACCCGCAGCTCGGCGTGCTCAACTATTTGCTGTCGCTGGTCGGGATTCCCGCGCAGCTCTGGGTGTTTCATCCGGCAACGGTGATCCCCTCGCTGGTGCTGGTCGAGACCTGGCAATGGACGCCGCTGGTGATGCTGATCGTGCTCGGCGGGCTCGCTGCGATCCCGACCGAGCCCTATGAGAGCGCGCAGATCGATGGCGCCAGCCTGTGGCAGGTGTTCCGCTTCATCACCCTGCCGCTGATCATGCCGTTCCTGTTCATCGCCGGCATGATCCGCATGATCGACGCTGTGAAGAGCTTTGACGTCATCTTCGCGATCACGCAGGGCGGACCGGGATCCGCGTCGGAGACCATCAACCTCTACCTCTACAGCGTCGCCTTCGTTTACTATGACCTCGGCTACGGCTCAGCGATCGCGGTGGTGTTCTTCCTGCTGATTGTCCTGCTTGCAGCGGTGATGCTCTACGCCCGCCAGCGCATGCTATGGACCGAGATCGCGAGCGACGCATGACCCCGAAGCAAATCATCGGCAAGATCAGCCTGTGGTTCGCGGTGCTCGTCATCGTGTCGCCGGCCATCCTGTTCTTTCTCTGGATGCTGTCGCTCTCGCTCAAATTCGAGGTCGACAACGCCGCCTACCCGCCGGTCTTCATCCCCGAGCATTTCGCCTGGAAGAACTATGCGGACGTGCTCGCCTCCAACCGTTTCGTCACCTATTTCTTCAACAGCCTGATCGTCACAGGCAGCGCGACGGCGCTTGCGCTGATGGTCGGCGTCCCCGCCGGCTACGGCATTGCGCGCATGGCCGCGCACAAATCGGCGATCGTGATCCTGATCGCCCGGATCACGCCCGGCCTGTCCTATCTGATCCCGCTGTTCCTGCTGTTCCAATGGCTCGGCCTGCTCGGCACGCTGGTGCCGCAGATCATCATCCATCTGGTCGTGACGGTGCCGATCGTGATCTGGATCATGATCGGCTATTTCGAGACGACACCACTGGAGTTGGAAGAGGCCGCGCTGATTGATGGTGCCGGCCGCTGGCAGGTGTTTCGCCACGTCGCGCTGCCGATCGCCAAGCCCGGTATCGCGGTCGCCTTCATTCTCGCGGTGATCTTCTCCTGGAACAATTTCGTGTTCGGCATCGTGCTGGCCGGGCGCGAGACCCGCACCCTGCCCGTGGCCGTCTACAACATGATCTCGTTCGACCAGCTCAGTTGGGGCCCGCTCGCCGCGGCCGCACTGATCGTCACGCTGCCTGTGCTGCTGCTGACAGTGTTCGCGCAGCGGCAGATCGTCGCCGGGCTTACGGCGGGCGCCGTCAAGGGCGGGTGAGCGCCTTCCTCCTCGATCAAGCCGTAGGATCCGGTGCGTGTATCAGGAACAAGCCAATGAGAGCCGAGAAGCATAATTATGCCGGGCGCCGATCATTCACGACAAAGCTTCGCGGTGTGGCACAGAGCCGCCCTCAGCCTCGTTCTTTGCACGATCGCGCTCTCCGCGTCGGGCAGGCCCGCGGCAGCGGAGGCGGCATTCCCGAGTGACTGCGCGCGGCTTGCAGGGCTGAAGATCCCGACCCGACTGATCGGGCTGCCCAGCGGCGAGGCCACGGTCACATCGGCGAGCTACACGCCTGCCGCGCCAGCGAAGGCGACATCTTCCGCGACACCGGATTTCTGCAAGGTGGTCGGCACCATTGCTCCGATCGATCCCGCCGCGCAACTGATCAACTTTCAGCTGAACCTACCTGCCGCATGGAACGGCAAGCTGCTGCAATATGGTGGTGGCGGGTACAACGGCACGCTCGTGAGCGGCCTGGCTCCTTTGCGCGATGCCGCGCCAGATGACGCTCTGCCCCTGACGCGCGGCTATGCCACGCTCGGCACGGATTCCGGTCATCAGGTTGCTAGCTTTGCGCCCGATCGCATCGGCGAGTTCGGCCTCAACGAGGAGATGCTGATCAACTACGCCTATGCCTCCTACAAGAAGGTGCGCGACGTCGCCGTCGCGCTCGTCGACGCGCTTTATCGCAAGCGGCCGTCGAGGATCTATTATTTCGGCGGCTCGGAGGGCGGCCGCGAGGGCCTCACCATGGCACAGCGCTTCCCGGCGGATTACGACGGGATCGTCAGCGTGGTCCCGGTGGTGCAGCTGTCGATGTTGTTCCAGTCCTATGTCCCGAACAATTTGCCGCAATTCGACGGCGGCTGGCTCAACCCGGCCAAGAGCGAGACGCTGGCACGATTCGTGGCCGATGCCTGTGACGACCTGGATGGCCTGCGCGACGGCGTCATCAGCAACTATCTCACCTGCCAGCCGAAAGTGAGCTTGCAGGGGCTGCGCTGCCAAGGCGGCACCGACACGGGCGATAGCTGCTTGTCGGACGCGCAGATCGCCGCCATCCAGACGCTGCATGCGCCGCATCCCTTTCCGTTTGCGATGGCGAACGGCATCACCAGCTATCCGCAATGGCTCTATGGCAACGAGATCACGCCGGACCCGCAGCGGATGACCATCACGCGCTGGGTGATGGGCACGGCCCCACCGGCGCAGCCAATCGATGTTGCAACGGTATCGCAGCAATGGCTCTATGGCGTCAACGCAATACGCTTTATCGTGACGCGCGATGACAAGTTCGACGTGCGCAACTACCGCCCCGAGAACTTCCGCGCCCGCATCGAGGAGGTCTCGAGACTTCTCGACTCTACGAATCCGGACCTCTCAGCGTTCTTCGCCCACGGCGGCAAGCTGATCCTACGCGAGAACATGGCCGATCTCGCGCAAAGCCCACTCGCCGGGATCAATTATTTCCAATCGGTCGTGGCGCGTCTCGGCCAGTCGACGGTCGACGCATCGGCTCGGCTTTACGTCTCGCCTGGCTCGACACATACCGGACCCGGCACGAGCGTGCTGGGCGGCTCGGCGATCCCGACCATGGTCGACCTGCTCGGACCGCTCGACCGCTGGGCGGGCGACGGCATCGCTCCGGCCGACACGCTGATCCAGACCTCGAAAGACACCGCACCGCCTTTCGCCCTGAAGGCAGCCCGGCCGATGTGCCGCTATCCCGATTACCCACATTATGTGGGTGGCGACAAGGCCGCCGCTGAAAGCTTCGTCTGCAAGAAATCGATGCCCTAAAGAGCGACGACGGGCGGCAACCAGCCGCCCGTCGTTTCGCATCTACCGCCGCTACTCCGCCGGAGCGGCGTGCATCTCCGGATGCGCGGCGTAGTGCTCGCCGGCTCCAAGCTTGCTGGCCGCAAACAGGCCAGCAGCCATCACGGCGTAGGAGAAGGCCACGGCGGGCGTGACACCAAAGCCGCCGCCGACGCCGACCGCTTCGCCGTGCATGAAGCCGAAATAGGTCAGCACCGCACCGACAAGCGCGAAGGCCGACGCCTTTTCGAAGTCGCGCTCGATGATGAAGACGCCGATCGCGCCGAGGATGAGGCCGCCAAGGATGGAGCCACCGCCCATCACCTCCAGCCCGTGATAGAACACACCCTGCTGCGGCAGAGCGGCGACCGCCGCGGTCTTCACGGCGTCGGCTTTGTCGGCCGCCATGCCGCCGACGGTCGCGGCCGCTGTCATGGTCGAGGCCAGCATCGTGTCGATCTGGAGCTTGGCCCAGGCGGCAAGATGCGGCGTCAGCGCCAGCACGATCGCGGGCGCATGCTTGATCGGTGTGGTCTGGAACGCCTGCGCACCGATCAGCATGCCGATATAGAGCAGGATCGGCGAGATCGCGACCACGGGCACGAGCGCCAGCAGCACCGAGATGATGCCGAACCAGGCCAGCACCACCACCATGATGCCGGTCGCCGCCGAATAGCCGATGCGGCCGCCCATCGCCTTCCAGCCGGGATGGCCGATATAGACCGCGTTGATGAAGGGATTGCCCATCAGGCAGCCGATCAGGCTGACGACGCCGTCGGCGGTCAGCACCCGCGTGGTGGGATATTCGTCACCGGCTGCTTCCGCGCTCTCGACATTGTCCATGGCCTCGACGAGGTCATAGATGCCGAACGGAATGGCAGTGACCAGGATGACGCCGAGGAACTCGAAGCCGGAGAAGACATAGCCCACCGCCGGGATTGGCACCGAGAAGCCGAAGTTTGCGAAGGCTGCGCCCACGCCTTTGAGACTCAACCCCCCAAGGCCGAGCCCGAACAGGTTCGAGCCCCAGGCGATGATCATGCCGGCCGCAATCGCCACGAGGCCTGCGGGAATGCCGCGCCAGTATTTCACGCCGCCGAACCAGCTCACCAGGATGATAGCGAAGCAGACGAGGCCGATCTGCGGCGTCATATACATCTCCAGCGCAGGCCGCATCGAGATGAAGGTGACGGAGACGCCGGCAAGCGTGCCGAGCAGTGCCGCGCGCGGCGTGATCTTGCGGATGAACGGCGCGATGAAGCCGCCGATCATCAGGATGAAGCTCTGGAAGAACACCCAGACCAGGCCGGCTGACCAGCCCTTGAGCGGGTCGCCGGTCTTGAGCGTGATCGGTAGCATGATCACGAAAGTGACGATGAACATGTGCGGCACGCTGACGCCCGACGGCAGCGCGCAGACGTCGTTGCGGCCGGTCTTCTGCGCGAGCCGATAAGCGAGGAAGGCGTAGTAGAAGGTGGAGAGGCACATCATCAGCCCGAGCGCGGGCAGGATGCGGCCGAACACGAGACTATCAGGCATCTTCAACACGAAACGAAGCAGGCCCGTGAGCACCAGCATGTTGACGAGGATGTTGGTGCCGAAGCCAAAAAACGCGTTCCAGTCGCCCGATGTCCATAACGCCGGTTTAAATTCGGACGTATTGCTGTCAGATTTGCCGGCCGTCCCCGTCAAAGTGCTCATGAGAACCCCCTATGTGGTCGAAATCGTCATCGCCTCCAGTACTGCGGCTGAGCTAGCGACCCAGCCGAAGATGCCGCCCTGGGCCTTGATCATCTTCAGGCCCATCTCGTGAAACTCGGGGAAATAGGATGCGCAGCCATCCGAGATGACGACGCAGCGATAGCCGCGGTCATTGGCCTCGCGCACGGTGGTGTTGACGCACACCTCGGTGGTGACGCCGCACACGAGCAGATTCTCGATGCCATATTTCTCCAGCACATCGGTCAGCTCGGTGGCGTAGAACGCGCCCTTGCCGGGCTTGTCGATCACAACCTCGCTGTCGAGCGGATAGAGCTCCGGAATGATGTCGTGGCCGGCCTCGCCACGAATGAGGATGCGGCCCATCGGGCCGGGATCGCCGATCCGCAACGACGGCGCGCCACGCTCGACTTTCGCCGGCGGCGCATCGGACAGATCGGGCAGATGACCTTCGCGGGTGTGGATCACCAGCATGCCGGTGTCGCGCGCCGCCTTCAGCACCGCGCCAATCGGCTTCACCGCGCGCGCAAGCTGGCTGACATCATTGCCAAGCGTCTCGCCGAAACCACCGGGCTCCATGAAGTCGCGCTGCATGTCGATGATCACGAGAGCAGTCGACGACCAGTCGAGCCTGATCGGCTCGGGCTCGGCACTGATGACGCCCAGTGTCGGCTTGGCTGAGTTCAACATGACGCAGGCCCCCGCGAGAACTCTCTTTGAGGAGAGTTCTGCAAGCACCATGCCATTGTGTACAATTGCGCTGACGTGCGAGCTGAAACGAAAATCGATGCGTGCTCAGAAGGTTACGTCAGACGTCGACGTCTGCTTATTCCCTGTGCGACGGCTTTGCGACGTGCATTTGCCTAGAGGATGAGCGGCCTCCTCCGTCATTCCGGGGCGACGCGTCAGCGTCGAACCGGGAATCCATCGAGCAGCAAACGTACGGTGAAATGGATTCTCAGATGCGCAATTGCTCGTAGCTCGCGCTCCCCGCGCCCCGGAATGACGGGATGGTGCTACCGCCCCGCTCCATACAGCCGCCGATACTCCTTCTCATAGGGCGCGTACGAATCCTTCAGCGTCGCCATGTTGAGCAGCATGGTCGCGACCATCGCGCCAGCCTTGTCGAACACCCGCGTCTTGACCCAGGCGCTTTCGGTGCGACGGCTGCCGGACAGCGCGACCACCTCGCGTTCGACTTCGTATTCTTCGTCAACGAAGAGCGGCCCCTTCACCAGCCGGATCTCCTGGTCAGCGAACAGGCCGACGGCCGGTCCCTTCGCCGGCAGCGGATCGTCCTTGGAACGGTACTGGAACAGCACGCTCAGCATTTCCATCGGGATGATCGCCTTCCGCCACGGATTGTCGGCGCTCGAATAGTAAGGCGAGCTTTCGGTGATGACTGCGAGCTTCTGCCTGAGGGAGAACGGATAGAGGTCGCCCATGTTCTGGTCGAACGCCATCCGCACCAGCTGCCGCTTGCTCGTCTGCGCCACCTTCACGTCGCGCAGGATCACCGGATCGGTGAGCGGCTTGAGCTCTGTCAGGCGCGTCTCCAGCGCTGTCGCAGCGTTGGGATCGCCGACTGACGCCGTGCCGCGCAGCACCTCGGTGCCGTCGCGCTTTATCATCTGGATCTGGCACTGGCTCGTTCCAGGCAAAGGCTTTGACAGGATCGCCTGCACGTCCTCGCCTTCGAAACAGGCATTGCGATAGTGCGCAGAGAGACAACCACTCTCGAACCACGCCCGCCCCCACAGCCGCGCGCCGAGCGGCGCGAACTGGCTGAAATGCGTGGGGCCTTCGATGGTACCGCCCTTGAAGCCGAGCTTCTGCGCGGTGGCGTCGTCGTGGATGGAGGCATGCGCGTCGTAAACCTGCGCGTGCAGCATCTGGCGCGGCTGACGCCACGGCCCGATCAGAGCCTCGGCGGTTTCGGTGATCTCGGTATTGAACGCGTTCGCTGTCATCGGTTCCTCCACGGGCAGCCATGACTAGCAGGCCCGCCACGGATGCGGCCAGCGATATTGACTTCGATGCTCCATGCTTTTGACTGCGGCATCCGCTTCGCAAGTCGCCAATCTTTCCGCGGCGCAAAATTCCCACCTGATACGACGACGAGGACTGCTGAAATGACGCTATTGCAGGTCGAGCTGGACGATAAATACCGGCTCGAATCGAAGCGGATCTTCCTGTCCGGCACCCAAGCCCTGGTCCGCTTGCCCATGTTGCAGCGCGAACGCGACCGGCTCCAAGGGCTCAGCACCGGCGGCTTCATCTCCGGCTATCGCGGTTCCCCGCTTGGCATGTACGACCACGCGCTGTGGCGCGCGAAGTCGCATCTGCAGCAGCACGATATCGCCTTCGTCCCCGGCCTGAACGAGGATCTGGCGGCGACCGCGGTCTGGGGCAGCCAGCAGGTCGGCCTGTTTCCCGGCGCCAAGGTCGATGGCGTGTTCGGCATCTGGTACGGCAAGGGTCCCGGCGTCGATCGCTCGGTCGATGCGCTCAAGCACGCCAACGCGGCCGGCACCTCACTCAACGGTGGCGTGCTGGCGCTTGCCGGCGACGATCATGGCTGCCAGTCCTCGACGCTGGCGCATCAGAGCGAGCAGGTCTTCGCGGCGGCGCTGATTCCCGTGATCAATCCGGCCACGCTGCAGGATTATCTCGATCTTGGCCTCTACGGCTTTGCGCTGTCGCGCTTCTCCGGCTGCTGGGTCGGCTTCAAGGCCATCAGCGAGACCGTGGAAAGCTCGGCGTCCATCTACAGCGATCCTGAACGCATCAAGATCGCGCTTCCCGATGATTTCGAGATGCCGCCCGGCGGCCTCAACATCCGCTGGCCCGATCCGCCGCTGGAGGCCGAGCGGCGCCTGTTCGGGCCGAAGATGCAAGCGGTGCAGGCCTTCGCCCGCGCCAACCAACTCGATCGCATCGTGCTCGATTCCAAGGCCGCCCGGCTCGGCATCATCGCGACCGGCAAGGCCTATCTCGATCTGCGCCAGGCGTTGGCCGACCTCGGCATTACCGACAAGGACGCGCAGGATCTCGGCTTGCGCATCTACAAGGTCGCGCTGACCTGGCCGCTGGAGGAAAGCGGCGCCAAGCGCTTTGCCGAAGGCCTGCAGGACGTGCTCGTCGTCGAGGAGAAGCGCGGCTTCATCGAAGACCAGCTGATGCGCATCCTCTACAACATCGATGCGTCGAAGCGCCCGACTATCACCGGAAAGCGCGATGAGAGCGGCGCGCCGCTGCTGCCGAGCGAAGGCGAACTGACGCCGACCATCGTAGCGGGCGCGTTGGTCGCGCGCTTGCGCAAGCTCGGCCATCACAGCCCGGTGCTGGAGCAGCGCCTCGCGCGGCTCGAGGCCTTCGACAATCCCGTCACGACCAGTTCGCAGATCAAGCTAGCGCGGACGCCCTTTTTCTGCTCGGGCTGCCCGCACAACACCTCGACGCGCGTACCCGAAGGAAGCCGCGCCATGGCCGGCATCGGTTGTCACGGCATGGCGCTGAACATGCCGACGCGGCGCACCGACCTGATATCGCATATGGGCGCCGAGGGCGTGAACTGGATCGGACAAGCGCCCTTCACCGCCGAGAAGCACATCTTTCAGAATCTCGGCGATGGCACCTATACTCACTCCGGCTTGCTGGCGCTGCGCGCTGCCTCAGCGGCCGGCATCAGCATCACCTACAAGATCCTCTACAACGACGCCGTCGCGATGACCGGCGGCCAGCCGGCGGAAGGTGCCTTCAACGTTGCGCAAATCGCGCATCAGGTCTGGGCCGAGGGCGTCAAGCGGCTCGCGATCGTCTCCGACGATCCCGGCAAATATCCTGAGGGGAACTACTTCCCACAAGGCGCGACCATCCATCATCGCCGCGAGCTCGATGCCGTGCAGCGCGAGCTGCGCGACATCAGGGGCCTCACGGTCATCATCTACGACCAGACCTGCGCCGCCGAAAAGCGCCGCCGCCGCAAGCGCGGCCTCTATCCCGATCCGGCCAAGCGCGCCTTCATCAATGAGTTGGTCTGTGAAGGCTGCGGCGATTGCTCGCAGGCCTCCAACTGCGTCTCGGTGCAGCCGCTCGAGACCGAGTTCGGCCGCAAGCGCCAGATCGACCAGTCCAACTGCAACAAGGACTTTTCCTGCGTCGAAGGCTTTTGCCCGAGTTTTGTCACCGTGCATGGCGGCTCGCTGAAGCGCATGAAGACATCGGCGGTCGATTCCGGCCAGTTGTTCGCCGATCTGCCGCCGCCGCCGCTGCGTGAGCTGGACGGTCCCTACAACATCCTCGTCACCGGCATCGGCGGCACCGGTGTCATCACGATCGGCGCGCTGCTCGGCATGGCCGCCCATGTCGACGGCCGCGGCTGCTCGGCGCTCGACTTCACCGGCCTGTCGCAGAAGAACGGCGCCGTGATGAGCCACGTCCGCATCGCGCCGAAGCCGGAGGATATCTCGGCCGTCCGCATCACCACCGGCGGCGCCGACGTCATCCTCGGCTGCGACATGATCGTCTCGGCCGGCCCCACCGCGCTCAGCCGCGCCGAGCGCGGCGTGACCAAGGCCTACATCAACGCCGACCTGCAGCCGACCGCGAGCTTCGTGCAAAACCCCGATCTGGATTTCGAGATGGGCACGATGCAGGCCGTGCTGCGCGACGCCGTCGGCGACAAGAACCTTGACATCATCGACGCGACAGGCATTGCCGCGGCACTGATGGCCGACAGCATCGCGACCAATCCCTTCATGCTGGGCTTCGCCTTCCAGAAGGGCGCAATCCCGCTGTCGCTGGAGGCCCTGCTCCGCGCAATCGAGATCAACGGCGCCGCGATCGAGATGAACAAGCTCGCCTTCACCTGGGGCCGCCTCGCCGCTCACGACATGTCACGCGTGCGCAGCGTGCTGCAGTTCAAGAGCCGCGCCTCCGCCGCGACCAATTCGCTCGACGATGTCGTCGCAACCCGCGCGGAGTTCCTGACGGGCTATCAGGACAAGGCCTACGCCGACCGCTATCTTGCGGCGGTTGCGAAGG
The DNA here is from genome assembly GCF_001440035.1 of Bradyrhizobium manausense. GTDB lineage: Bacteria > Pseudomonadota > Alphaproteobacteria > Rhizobiales > Xanthobacteraceae > Bradyrhizobium > Bradyrhizobium manausense. The sequence goes on from NZ_LJYG01000104.1 coordinate 223,958, forward strand.
TGCGCAAGGCAGAAACGGCCGCTTCGCCTCGGTCCTCGGAGTTGACCGAGGCCGTGGCAAAGAACCTGTTCAAGCTGATGTCCTACAAGGACGAATACGAGGTCGCGCGACTCTACACAGATGGCAGCTTTGCCAAAAAGGTATCGGAGAAATTCGACGGCAACTTCACGCTGAAGTACCATTTGGCACCGCCGATCTTCGCCAAGCGCGACAAGACGACGGGACGGCTTCAGAAGCAGGAGTTCGGCGGCTGGATGATCCACGCCTTCCGCGTGCTGGCAAGATTCAAATTCCTGCGCGGCAGCGCGTTCGATCTGTTCGGCCGCACCGAGGAGCGCCGGATGGAGCGGAAGCTGGTCGCGGATTATCTTGACATGATCGATCAGCGGATGGCTGGACTGAAGGCGGAGCAGATTCCACTGCTGACGCGGCTCGCGCGTGTTCCGGAAACCATCCGCGGCTTCGGCCACGTCAAGGAAGCTAACGTCAAGCTGGCAGCAGCCGAGAAGGCGCGACTGGAAGCGGAGCTGGAGAACAGCTGCTTTGCAGCCGCGGCGGAGTAGCGGTTAAACGCGAGCCTCCCTCCGCGTCATTGCGAGGAGCTCTTGCGACGAAGCAATCCAGAATTTTTCCGCGGAGACAGTCTGGATTGCTTCGCTGCGCTCGCAATGACGGAACTTGTTGAGAGGGAGCGGACGACACTCAGACGGACGCCCGCGCAGCGCTGGGCGCTGCCACCCCGCCCTCCGCCAGATGCCGCCCGGCAATATAGCCGAACGTCAGTGCCGGCCCGAGCATGATGCCCGGGGCCGGACAATTCCCGTTCGTGATCGAGCCCATGTCGTTGCCGCAGGCATAGAGCCCCGCGATCGGCGTGCCGTCCTCGCGTAGCACGCGCGCCTGCGCATCGACCTTCATGCCGATCGCCGTGCCGAGATCGGCGGGATAGATCCGCATTGCAAAGAACGGCGCACCGACGATCGGCGCGACGCAAGGATTGGGCTTGTGCGCAGCATCGCCGTGGTGCCGTTGGTAGATGGTGCTGCCACGGCCGAATTCGGGATCGCGGCCCTCCTTCGCATCGGCATTATAGCTCGCGATTGTCGCCGTGAGCACAGCCGGCCTGATGCCGATCTTGGCCGCGAGCTCTGCGATGTCAGGCGCCTCAATCAGCTCGCCGCCGGCCACATATCGCCGCACGTTGCGCGTGAGCGGCCTGATGCGGCCGAGACCGTAGCTCCACAGGAAGGGACGGTCGCAGACCAGGTAGAACGGCCGGTCCCGCTCGCCATTGGCATCGCGCAGCATGGCGAGCGCGAACTCATGGTACGGCAGCGCTTCATTGACGAAACGGCGACCGGCGGCGTTGACGGCAATCACGCCGGGCTTGGCGCGGTCGGTCACCATGTGGGGAAACACACCCCTTCTGCCGTCGGCGCGTCGGAAGAGCGAGGCCGGCACCCAATAGGCCGGGCTCGTCGCCTCCGTGTTGAGCGCAGCGCCAGCCGTCGTCGCAAGGCGAATTCCATCGCCCGTGGTCGAAGTGTCGGTCGCCGAGACCAACCCGGCTGCCGCAGGGAAGAAACGTTTGCGCAGGATGGCATCGTGCGAGAACCCGCCCGTCGCCAGGACCACGCCGCGCCGCGCGGTGATCAGGCGATCGCGCGCGCCATGACGAATGACCACACCGCTGACACGGTCACCCTGTATCGACAGATCCTCGACGTCGGCACTGCAGAGGATCTCCACCCGCCGCGCCAGCAGCGAGGCGTACAGCCGCGCGGCGAGCGCATTGCCGAGATGCAGCGTCGTCCCGCGGGACCAGCGCAGCCGTTGCAGCGCGTATTGGGAAACGAGCCGTGCCACGCGCAGGGTCGACCGCAACGATTTTCCGACGCGGCATAGATGTGGAATGTCGAGACAATCGACCATCATCCCGCCGAAAAGCATCAACTCCGGCAGCGGTGGGCGCAGCCGCGCGAAAGCTTCGCCGAGCCGTATTCCGTCGAAGGCTGCGGGCTGCAGCACTCGCCCGCCAGATGTCGCACCTAACCGCTCAGGATAATGGTCCGGGCAGACTTTCACCGGCCGAAGCTGCACCTCGGTCCTGGCTTCGAGATAGGCGATCGCCTCCGGGCCGCGCGCGAGAAAGGCCGCGCGCAGGCCCGCGTTGGCGGGCTCGGGCACCGTACTCGACAGATACTGGACTGCATCCGCAATGCTGTCGGCGAGCCCCGTCTCCTTCATCTTGGCATTCGCGGGGATCCAGACCATGCCGTCAGACCACGCCGTGGTGCCGCCGACGAAGGCGGTCTTCTCGATCACCAGCACACGCAGGCCTTCAGCGGCGGCGACGGCCGCAGCCGTCATGCCGCCGGCACCCGCGCCGATGACAATGACGTCGTAGGTCTCATGCGCCGGCATCATGCGGCTGGGATCCGGAGGCGAGGCATGACACCGTCATACCCCGCCCGCCGTCCCGCAGCTAGCGCTGCGGCTTCCGCTCGATCGGATCGATATCGATCGCCCGCAGCCGTCCGAGCCGGAGCACGTCCATGGCGAGCCGCCGGCCGATCCGGTCGCGATCGAGCACGCGGATCAGATCGTCGACGCCGTTGATTTCGACGCCGTCGAGCCTGATCACGACGTCGCCGGGCAACAGGCCGGCCTTCGCCGCCGGTCCATCCGGCTCGATCTGCATCAAGAGCGCACCCATCTTGTTCTCGACGCCGGCGAGCACCGCGTGCCGCCGCGGCACCGGCGCGGTCTGCCCGGCAACGCCGATATAGGCGCGGCGGACATAGCCGTGGCGGATGATCTCCGACAGCACGAATTGCGCGGTGTTGCTGGCGACCGCAAAGCAGATGCCTTGTGCCCCATTGATGATGGCCGTGTTGATGCCGATCACCTCGGCATTCGACGACACCAGCGGACCACCGGAATTGCCGGGGTTGAGCGCGGCATCGGTCTGGATCACGTCCTCGATGGTGCGGCCGCTCACAGAGCGGATCGAGCGCCCGAGCGCCGAGACCACGCCGGCGGTGACGGTCGATTCGAAGCCGAGCGGATTGCCGATCGCGATCACGAGCTGGCCGCGCCGCAGCGTCTTGGAGTTGCCAAGCGCGGCATACGGCAAGTCGCGCACGCCGTTGGCGCGCAGCAGCGCGAGATCCGTATCCGGATCGACGCCCAGCACCCGGGCATCGCCGACATGGCCCTCGACATCGCGTAGCCGGATCACCTTGGCCGAGCCGACCACATGGCTGTTGGTGAGCACGAGGCCATCAGGCGAAATCACGATGCCCGAGCCGAGCCCNCCCGCCACGCTCGCGGCCATTCGGCGTTTTTGGTCCCGTCTCAACGCGCACGACGGCAGGACCGACGCGGTCGGTCACATCGATCACGGCGTTGGAATAGGCGTCCAGCAGGACCCGGTCATCGACGGGGGCAGATTCTGTCGTTCGCGATGACGCTGCGTCATCGACGATATCTGAGGTGAAATCCAGCATGGCAAGAATCCTTGAAGCTCACACAGATGGTGGCCTGTGCCCTGCCGTGCAAGGGACCCGCCTGGGGCGCGGGACTGAACTGCCCAGATGGCTAGGGCGCGCGCCGCAGTGTGCCGCCCCTCGCCTTGACCGGATCGAGCAGCGACCAGTCGCCGTCGGGGAGCACGTGGCCCTTGGGAAACGGCGCGCGCAGCTCCAGTCCAAGCGAGCGCAGCACGCGGTCGTCGCGGTAGTAGCATTGCAGCACGACGCGAACGAGCGTTGCCGCAGCCGCGCCGCCGTTCTTGCGAAACTCCTGCGCCACGGCATCGCGCTGCGTCGCGTCGAGCTCGGCGAGCGGCCCGCCGGCCAGCCGCGCCAGATGGTCCAGCGCTGCCGCCACCATCCTGGTGTCGCGGCCGAGTGTCGCCAGCATGTCGGCCTGGATCGCGGCATCGTCGGCGCCGGGCACCTTGTACTCGTCACTGGCGGGCACGATCATCGCGGCGATGGTGCGGAGGTCGTCGCGCTGAGCGCGCGTGAGTTGGTTGTCAGCGGTCATGACGGCCTCAGTCGAACAAATTGGCGAGGCGCTGCTTCATCTGGTCGGCGATGTAGAGCGCAAGCGCCTGGATGGTGGAGGTCGGATTCACGCCGCCCGAGGTGACGAAAATGCTGCCGTCGACGATGAAGAGGTTCTTCACGTCATGCGTGCGGCCCCATTCGTTGACGACGGAGCGCTTGGGGTCAGTACCCATCCGCGCGGTGCCGAGCAGGTGCCAGCCGCCCCAGGGGATCGGGGAGTTGACGCAGATGTCGGTTGCGCCGGCCATCTCCAGCACCTCGCGGCCGCGGGCGAGCGCATGGTCCATCATCCTCCGGCTGTTCTCGGAGATCGTGTAGTCGATCTTCGGCGCGGGAATGCCGTGGCTGTCCTTCAGCACCGGATCGAGCGTGACCTGGTTGTGCTCCTCCGGCAGATCCTCGCAGATCGCCGAGAAGCCCAAGCGGTGCCCATTGAGCTTGCGGAAGACGCGGTGGTGATCCGCGCCCCAGGGCAGAATGCCCTTCTGCTCGCTGACGACGGCCTCGAACACGGGACCTGCCCCGCGCACGAACTGAACGCCATAGCCGCGCACGAAGCCGCGCGAGAGGTCCGTGTCGTACCACTGCTTGCTCCACAGGCAGGTCGGCGGCGCGCGGTTCGAGTCGGTCGGCTCCTTCACATAGCCGTAGATCTGCGCATAGGGATGGAACATCAGGTTCTTGCCGACGAGCCCCGACGAATTGGCAAGGCCGTTCGGAAAGCGGTCGGATTTCGAGTTGAGCAGCAGCCGCGGCGTGCCAACGCCATTGCAGGCGATGATCACGACATGCGCGGGCTGGAACTGCTCGACGCCATCCTTGTCGTAATAGACCACGCCCGAAGCCATGCCGTTCTCGTCGGTGGTGATCTCGCGCACGCGGCAATGCGTGCGCAGCTCGACACCGGCGCGAATTGCATGCGGCCAATAGGTGATGTCGGTCGAGGATTTTGCGCCTTGCGCGCAGGCCGGCGTGCAATGGCCGAGATTGATGCAGCGCGCCCGGCCTTCATAGTCCATGGTCGCGACGGTCGTGTCCGACGGCCACCAGTGCCAGCCGAGCTTGTTCATGGCCTTGGCGACGATGGCCCCGGACAATCCCATCGGCTGCTGCGGCATCGGCGGATGGGTCAATGGCGAGAGCGGATCGCCTGACAGGCCCGACGTGCCCATCATGCGGTCGTTCTCTTCAAAGAACGGCGTCAGCGCGTCATAGTCGATCGGCCAGTCGTCGGCGACGCCGTCGAGCGTCTTCACCTTGAAATCGGACGGATGCAGCCGCGGCCAGTGCGCGGTGTACATCACCGTCGAGCCGCCGACGGCGTTATAGTTCACGACCTTGATCGGCGAATTGTCGTCGTTGACAGGATAGTCCTCGGGCCGGCCGCGGATATTGGGACTCGACGACCATTCGCCGAAGAACCTGGCCTCCCAATCCCGGCCTGTGCTCGGATATTCCGCCGGGTTCATCCAGCCGCCCTGCTCCAGGCAGAGAATATGCATCTTCGTCTCGGCCAGCGACCACGCCACCGCCGCGCCAGAAGCGCCGGCGCCGATGATCAGGACGTCCACGGGGTCTTTCATCGAAAAGTCTTCCTCCCGCCCTCGCCACTTCCCGGGCGATTCGGCCATCACGGCTTACAAGGCTGCAGAACGATAGGGGTAGACCGGCCGGCGAGTAAAGGCTGGCTGGCGAATGTCGCACTTCGCACAACGCAGACCATTGGTCTGGCGATGACCGGATGCTAGGAACGAGGAGCCAGAGCAATCGACAGCGAGAAATGATGTCCTTCGAAAATTCATCGGCCGCCGCCCGCGCCTTCGCCCTTGTTTTATTTCTCGCTCTATCCGGGTTCTTGGGGACCTCCAATCCTGCCGCCGCGCTGACTGCGGCTGCGACGATCCGGGATGCCAATTCGATCCAGCTCGGCGATGTCACCTACCGGCTCGACGGCGTCGACGCGCCCGAGCTCGACCAGGTCTGCATCGACGACCACGCTGATTCCTGGACCTGCGGCATCGAGGCCCGCGACCAGCTCACCAAGCTGATCGGCGGCAAGCCGGTGCGCTGTGACGACGTCGGTCCCGAGAAGAAATTCGGCAAGCGCCACCGCGCGATCTGCACGGTCGAGGGCGACAAGGTCTCGTTGAACGAGCAACTGGTCAGGCTGGGCTTTGCCATCGCCCGCGAGCCGCTCAAGGCCAATGTCAAGCCGGCGGCGGCCGAGGCGAAGACGGCGTCATCAGGCATCTGGAAGGGCTGCTTTGTTGCACCGCAAGAATTCCGCACCGGGAAGAAGGACGGCGCCCTGCTCGGCGCCGCCTGCCGCCCCGACCGCGACAAGGAGATTCGGGCGGTGCTGTTTCCGGAGGAGCTGACCGCGCCGCCGAGCTGCGCCATCAAGGGCAAGCTCGCAGTGCGCGCCCGCGTCACCGGCAATATCGGCATCTATCACCTCAGGGGCTGCCCGAGCTACGCCGCGACGACCAAGCCGGACCGCTGGTTCTGCTCGGAGGACGACGCCCAGGCCTCGGGCTTCCGCAAGGCCTATAATTGCCGCCGGCCAAAGTGAACATTTGGTTCACGCAGCCGTGAGTGGTAGCCGGAGACAGTAATGATCCGGAATTGAACTGAAACGGGAGTTGCTGCACCTATATGTGTACGCAAGCGCTTTGCGCGGGCGTTTCCTTGGCAGACGATCCTCATCGGATTGTCCTTGCTCGGGCGTTTCCTCCCTAGACTTGGGCCGCTTGTCACGCACAAGCGGCTCTTCTTTTTTGTACAGCGCTAGCTGTGCATCCGGATGAAGTCATCCATCGGCGGCATGTTCTGGTTGAGATGCGACATGATCCAGACGGTTCCTCCGACCACCAGGAAGACGACCAGCAGCCCGAAGGCCAGCGCCAGTACGTTGTTGGTGTTGTCTGGGCCCGTGGTGATGTGCAGGAAGAACACCAGATGCACGCCCATCTGCGCGATCGCGAGCACGATCAGCGCGACGGGGATCGATGGCTGCCAAACCAGATCGGTGCCCGCGATGAAGAACGAAGTCGCCGTGAGGATTAGCGCCAGCCCAAGACCGACGACATAGCCAAGCACCCGCTCGCCGACACTGTGTTGCTCTTCGTCGCCCGGCGCGAGATCATGTCCGGCCGGCATATGCGTCTGATCGCTCATGCGCCACCCCCTAGCAGGTAGACGACGGAAAACACCCCGACCCAGATGATGTCGAGCGCATGCCAGAACAGCGCAAAGCACATCATCCGACGCAGCACGTCGGCGCGAAAGCCCTTGGCGAAGACCTGCGCCATCATGGTGAGCAGCCAGAGCACACCGGCCGAGACATGCAGGCCGTGGCAGCCGACCAGCGAGAAAAACGCGCTCAGGAAGGCGCTGCGTGACGGCCCATAGCCGCGCGACACGAGGTCGGCAAACTCCCTGAACTCGATGGCGAGGAAGATCAGCCCTAGCACGCAAGTCACGGCCATGCCGAGATAGAACCAGAACCGATTGCGCACGTCGGCGGCGATGCTGGCCATGCCGCAGGTAAAGCTCGACAGCAGCAGGCAAACCGTCTCGATCGCGACGTTACGCTGCTCAAAAATCTCCGAGCCCTTGGGGCCGTCAGCGGTCTGGTTGACCAGCACGGCGTAAGCCGCAAAGAAGCAGGAGAACATCACGATGTCGGAGAGCAGGAACACCCAGAAGCCATAGGCGGTCACGGTCCGCTTTGGCGCGGGCCCGGGATGCTCGATGACAAGACCGATGTGATGGGGATCGGCATGCGCGCGGCCGGCGGTCGCGGTCATCGACATCAGATCGCCCCCGCCATGCTGACGAGACTGCGCCGCTCCTCGAGATTGACGCGGTCGATCGCGGCGACTTCCGCTGCCGGAATCACGTATTCGTCATGGTCGCGCCAGGCGAACACGACGAAGGTCGCGAAGGCGCCGATGCCGCCCAAAATCACCATCCACCAGATGTGCCAGATCAGCGCAAAGCCCATGATGGTGGCGAAGAACGCGCAGACGAAGCCGGTCGGCGAATTCCGGGGCATTTCGATGTCCTGATATTCAGGCACGTCATGCTCGAGCGATTGCTGCTGGGCCGCGATCTTCATGTCCCAATAGGCATCCTCGCCGCGGACATCAGGATGGAAGGCGAAGTTGAACACCGGCGGCGGCGACGAGGTCGCCCATTCCAGCGAGCGGCCGTCCCAGGGATCGCCGGTGCGGTCGCGCAACGCCTCGCGGTTGCGAATGCTGACCACGAGCTGCATGATCTGGCAGATCACGCCGATCGACAGCACGGCCATGCCGATGGCCGCCACGATCATCCACGGTCGCCACTCCGCAACATTATAGTGCTGCAAGCGCCGCGTCATGCCGAGCATGCCGGCAGCATAGAGCGGCACGAAGGTGATCCAGAAGCCTGTGAAGGTGAACCAGAACGCCAGCTTGCCCCAGCGCTCGTCGAGACGGAAACCGAATGCCTTGGGAAACCAGTATTCGAAGCCGGCAAAGGCGCCGAACAGCACGCCGCCGATGATAACGTTGTGGAAATGAGCCACCAGGAACATGCTGTTGTGGAGCATGAAGTCCGCCGGCGGTACCGCGACCAGCACGCCGGTCAATCCGCCAATGATAAAGGTGACCATGAAGCCGACCGCCCACAGCATCGGCGTCGCAAAGCGGATGCGACCGCCATACATCGTGAACAGCCAATTGTAGATCTTCACGCCCGTCGGCACCGCGATGATCATGCTGGCGATGCCGAAGATGGCGTTGACGTCGGGGCCTGCGCCCATGGTGAAGAAGTGATGCAGCCAGACCATGAAGGAGATGACGCAGATCGCCATGGTCGCAAGCACCATGGAGCGGTAGCCGAACAGCGCCTTGCCGGAGAAGGTCGAGACCACCTCGGAGAAGATGCCGAAGGCCGGCAGCACCAGAATGTAGACCTCCGGATGCCCCCAGGCCCAGATCAGATTCATGAACATCATGACGTTGCCGCCGGCTTCATTGGTGAAGAAATGAAAGCCGAGGTAACGGTCGAGCAGCAGCATCGCGAGTGTCGCTGTGAGGATCGGGAACGCCGCGACGATCAGGAGGTTCGAGGCCAGCGTGGTCCAGCAGAACATCGGCATGCGCAGATAGTTCATGCCCTTGGTCCGCAGCTTCAGCACTGTCGTGACAAGATTGATTCCGGCGACCAGCGTCCCGACACCGGAGATCTGGAGCGACCAGGCGTAATAGTCGACGCCGACACCCGGCGAGTAGGACAGCTCCGACAGCGGCGGAAAGGCCAGCCACCCGGTGCGGGCGAATTCGCCGATCACGAGCGACAGATTGACCAGCAGGGCACCTGTCGCGGTGAGCCAGAAGCCGACCGAATTGAGGGTCGGAAACGCGACATCGCGGACGCCGAGCTGAAGCGGCACGACGAGGTTCATCAGTCCGATCACGAACGGCATCGCCACGAAGAAGATCATGATGGTACCGTGCGCAGAAAAGATCTGGTTATAGTGCTCCGGCGGCAGATAGCCTTGCGACTGATAGGCGATCGCCTGCTGAATCCGCATCATGATGGCGTCGCTGCCGCCACGCAGCAGCATCACCGAGGCCAGCAGGATGTACATGACGCCGATCCGCTTGTGATCGACGCTGGTGATCCATTCGTGCCAGAGATAGGGCAGATGCCCTTTCACGACGACCCAGATCAGCACTGCCAGGATCGCAACCAGCACCACGCCACCCGCGATCAAGGGAATAGGTTGATCAAACGGAATGGCGGACCAGTCGAGCTTACCGAGCATCAACGCCTCCAGTGTGGGAACGGCCTGCATCGGAGACGAGCTCCGGCCCCGGCCCTGGCGGAATGTGCTGGGTTGCGATCAGGTCGAACAGGCGCGGATCGTCGAGCCGATAGGTCGGCCTGCCCTTCTCGATGCCCTGCTGCATCAGCTTCTTGTAGCTGTCCTCGTTCAGCACGGCATCGGTCTTCGCGGTGGTTGCGACCCAGTCCGGAAATGAGAGCGGCGAGACCACGTTGACGTCGAACATCATGTCGGGAAAACCGTCGCCGGAAAAATGCGCCGAGAGGCCTTGCAGCTTGCCCTCATTGTCGGCACGCAGGTTCAAGTTCGTCACCATGCCATTCATGGTGTAGATCATGCTGCCGAGCTGCGGGATGAAGAACACGTTCATCACGCTCGACGACGTCAGCTGGAAATTCAGTTCGGCACCTGCGGGAATTGTCAAACTGTTGACGGTCGCAATGCGCTGGTCGGGATAGATGAAGAGCCATTTCCAGTCGAGCGAAACGGCTTGGATCCGCACCGGACTGCCGGTGCCTGGCACGGGTGCTCTGGGATCGAGTTGGTGCGAGCCGATCCAGGCGACGCCGCCGAGCAGGATAACGGTCAGCGCAGGGATCGACCACACCACCATCTCAACCCGGCCGGAATAGACGAAGTCGGGCTGGAAGCGTGCTCTCGTGTTCGAGGCGCGAAACCAGAACGCAAAAGCGACGATCGCGACAATGGTCGGTACCACGATCGCGAGCATGATGAAGACGGAATCGACCAGGATGGTGCTGTTGGCGGCAGCCACCGGCCCTTGTGGATCGAGCAGATTCATCGGCAAGCCACTGGCGATTGGGAAGCCCCGAAGAGAGCCTAGCGCGGAAAAGGCTCCGCAACAAACGCCGCGACCTCAGAAGGGTTCCCGAACAACAAGGAGCAGCCATGCCGGATGAGCCGGCCGCAGCATGCAATTCCATGTGATGTCAATGACATGAACGCAGGAGCACGCCCTTCTCTCGGATCGGATCGATTGCTAATGTGCACGAAAATAATGCGATGTATCGATCCAGGGAGCGAAGTGAGATGCGCCTCAAAGACAAGGTTGCGATCGTCGTCGGCGCCGGCCAGAGCCCCGGCGAAGGCATGGGCAACGGCCGCGCCACCGCGCTGACCTTCGCGCGCGAGGGCGCCAAGGTGCTTTGTGTCGATCACCACCTGGAATCGGCGCAGGAAACGGTTGCCATGATCACCGCAAAAGGCGGGACCGCCGCGGCCTTCAAGGCCGACGTGACCAAGTCCGCCGACATCAAGGCGATGGTAGCAGATGCCATATCGCGCTGGGGCCGGATCGACGTGCTGCACAACAATGTCGGCGTCAGCCTCGCCGGCGGCGACGCCGAGCTGCTGCAAATCACCGAGGAGGCGTTCGATCGCGTCGTCGCCATCAATCTGAAAAGCTGCATCCTCGCGGCCAAGGAAGTGATCCCGATCATGCGCGCACAGAAGAGCGGGGCCATCATCAACATCTCGTCGATGGCAGCGATCACCACCTATCCCTACGTCGCCTACAAGGCGACGAAATCGGCCATGATCGCCTTCACCGAGCAGCTCGCCTACCAGAACGCCGAATACGGTATCCGCGCCAACGTCATCCTGCCCGGCCTGATGAACACGCCGATGGCTGTCGATACCCGCGCCCGCGAATGGCACAGGACCCGCGCCGAGGTCGAAGCCGAGCGCGACAGCAAGGTACCGCTGCGCAAGAAGATGGGCACTGGCTGGGACGTCGCGAATGCCGCGCTGTTCCTGGCGTCGGATGAGGCGAATTTCATCACCGGCGTGACGCTGCCGGTGGATGGCGGAGCAAGTGTGCGGCGGGGATGAGGGCGGCAAGCACGATCATCGCGGCGCGCTTGTCACCCGCCAGATCGTGCCGCCAGTATCTTCCGAAATCAGCAGCGATCCATCCTTGGCCACCGCGATCCCCACCGGCCGCCCCCACACCTGGCTGTCGTTCACGACAAAGCCCGTGACAAAATCCTCGTATTCGCCAGTCGGCTTGCCGTCCTTCAGCCTGATGCGGATCACCTTGTAGCCGGTGCGCTTGGAGCGGTTCCAGGAGCCGTGCTCGGCGGCGAAGGCGTCGCCCTGATATTCGGACGGAAACAGCGTGCCCTGGTAGAAGGTCATGCCGAGCGATGCCGAATGCGGCTGGATCAACACATCAGGGACCGTCACCTTGTCCTTGAGGTCCGGCCGCGCGCCGGCATGACGCGGGTCTTCATTGCCGCCGATGTAGAACCAGGGCCAGCCGTAGAAGGCGCCCTCCTTCACGCTGGTGACATAGTCGGGCACGAGATCGTCGCCGAGTCCGTCGCGCTCGTTGGTCGAGCACCAGGGCATGCCGGTCTGCGGCTGGATCGCAAGGCCGACGCAGTTGCGGATGCCGGTGGCGTAGAGCTTGCGGTCCTTGCCTTCGGGGGTGAAGGAGAGCACTGCGGCCCGCTCGGCCTCATAGCCCCAGGACGCACCGAGCGCCTGGGTGTGCGCCCAGGTCTCGAGCCCGCCGGGCGGGCTGCCCATGCCCTCGGCGACGTTGCTGGCGGAGCCGACCGACACCAGCATGCGCTTGCCGTCAGGCGTGAACACGATGTCGCGGGTGGAATGGCCCGATCCATGCGCCAGGTTGGCCACCACCACATCGGCCTTGCCCGAGGCCTTCAGGTCGCCGGCACGATAGGCAAAGCGGACGACGTTGCCGGCATTGGCGACATAGACCCATTGCGGATTGTCACCATTCGGGAAGAAGGCGATGCCGAACGGTCGGGTGAGCCCGCTGGCAAAGACCTCGTTGCTCGCAACCTTGCCGCCCTCTGCGAGACGCAACACGCGAATGCGCCCCGGCCCGGTCTCGGCAACGAAGATATCGCCATTGGGCGCGACGCGCAGCACGCGGGGGTCGGAGAGGCCGTCAGCCAAAAGCTCGATCTTGAATCCGTCAGGCACATCAGGTGTCGCGCTGCCGCGCGCGGTCACGCGCGTGGGATTTGAGACCGAGGGCGTGGCTCCGGGCTTGGCCAGATCCTGCGGGCGGATCAGTCTGACGGTACCGGGCTTGTCGGCCTGCCAACTACCATAGGCATCCTTGCCCTGCAGCATGGGCTCGCCTTGGGCAACGGTGCAGACGCTCAACAGCCATGCGGACAGCATCATGTGCGCAACATGAATCTTCACGCCACCTTCCTCCCGGACTTATCTGCCAAATCCCACGTCAGCTCATGCCCGCATGATGTGCAGATGGTGTGATCCATCGTACTGGAAAACGGTGCGGATCGGTGCAACAGATTGTAAGGGCACGGCCGCAGGTTGCGGTCATCAAAGCTGCGGCATCGGTGTCGCGATTGATGGGGTGATCATGTGGGGATCGATCGTATCGGAATGGGCGGGCCTGCTGCTGCGCTGGCTGCACGTGGTGGCCGCGATCGCCTGGATCGGCAGCTCGTTCTATTTCATCGCCCTCGACCTCAGTCTCAAGCCCAGGAGCGATTTGCCTGACGGCGTGCAGGGCGAGGCCTGGCAGGTCCATGGCGGCGGCTTCTACCGGATCATGAAGTATCTCGTGGCTCCCGCCCAGATGCCGGACGAACTGACCTGGTTCAAATGGGAGGCCTACACCACCTGGCTGTCCGGCTTCGCGCTGATGGTGGTGGTGTATTATCTCGACGCCGACCTGTTCCTGGTCGACAAGTCGATCCTCGATCTCACGCCTTTGCAGGCCGGGCTTTTCAGCTTCGGCAGCCTTGCACTGGCGTGGCTGCTTTACGAGGCCGCCTGCCGCACCGGGCTTGCGCAGCGCGAGCTGCCCTTCGCCATCGGCGGCTATCTGTTCCTGGTCGCGCTGACCTACGCCTTCACCCACGTGCTCAGCGGCCGCGGCGCCTTCAACCAGATCGGCGCGCTGATCGGCACCATCATGGTCGCCAACGTCTTCGCGGTGATCATTCCGAACCAGAAGAAGATCGTGGCCAGCCTGATCGCAGGCCAGGCGCCCGATCCGAAGCTCGGCAAGACCAGCAAGGAGCGCTCGGTCCACAACAACTATCTGACCCTGCCGGTCGTCGTGCTGATGATCAGCAATCACTATCCCCTGCTCTACGCCACGCGCTTCAACTGGATCATCGTCGCGATCGTGCTGGCGCTCGGGCCGGTGATCCGCCACTTCTTCAACGAGGGCCATGCCGGGCGCAAATCGCCATGGTGGGTATGGGGCGTGGCGGCAGTTGGCGCCATCGCGATCCTTTTTCTCTCCGCAGCTGGCCCGCGCGAGGTCAAGACCGGCGCGCTGTCGACGCAGCCGACACTCGCCAATGTCGAGGAGATCGTGATGTCCCGCTGCAGCATGTGCCATGCTGCCGAGCCGGTCTGGGCCGGCATCGTCACCGCGCCGAGGGGCATCCTGCTCGATGCACCCGAGCACATCCATCGCAACATCCGCCTGATCGGGCGCGTCGCGGCCTGGTCCAATGCGATGCCGCCGGGCAATATCACCGAGATGACCAGCGAGGAGCGCGCCGTCCTCGCCGCCTATATCGGCGAGCAGCATCGCTGAACACAACGCGTCGATGCCGCGTTCGCGGAATGAAAACCCGGATCTCCCCCCCGATTTGAAAATGACTTGGGCGCTTATCCGGCGTAGACAGGACCGGCGGCCGCAGGCCGTCCAGAGTCAGTTCGCAATTGCCGGGGAAATCACAGTGGCCCTCAAGAATGTCATCGGTATCGACCACGCCGTGGTCATGGTGAAGGACCTCGACAAGGCTGCCGAGAACTATCGCCAGCTTGGCTTCACGCTGTCGCCGCGGGGCACCCACAGCGCGCATATGGGCACCGGCAACTACACCATCATGTTCGACCCCGATTATATGGAGCTGCTCGGCGTGCTGGTCGCAACCGAGCACAATGCGCCGGCGCGCGCCTTTGTCGAGCGACAGGGTGAAGGCATCGAGCGCATCGCCTTCACCGCGATCGATTCTACAGAAGGTGCCGAGGAAATCCGCGCACGCGGCTTCACGCCTGTTGGCCCGACCGATTTCGAGCGTCCGGTGACACTGCCTGACGGCACGGTCTCGGCCGCCAAATTCCGCACCTTCATGTGGCCGACCGCCGAAGCGCCCGGCGGCGTGCGCATCTTCGCCTGTCAGCACAAGACCCGCGAGACGGTGTGGATTCCCGAGCTGATGAAGCACGCCAACGCGGCGAAGCGGATCAGCCAGGTGCTGATCGCGGCGCCCGAGCCCGCAGCGGAAGCCGCTCATCTGGCGCGGCTGATCGATCGCGAGCCGAAGGCAGGAGCTGACGGCGCAGTGACAGTGCCCTCAGGCGGCGACCGCGCCGACTTCGTCTATCTGACGCTGGAGCAGCTCGGCAAGCGCTATCGCGGCGTGCCGCTCGCTGGCCTCTCAGGGCGCGGCGGCGCAGCGCTGGTGCTCGTCAGCGGCGATCTCGCAGCGACCGAGAAGGCACTCGGCCCGGCAGGCGTTCGCAGCGGAGCGGCAATCGTCGTGCCCCCGGCCAAGGCCAATGGCACCCTGATCGCCTTCATCGCCGGCTGATCCTGAGCTGCTGTGGAACGGCGGAAGCGGCCACGCGCGTTCCTGCGACGGGAACACCGTACTAACACCGGTGGTCTTTCGGAATCGCAGCTTCGCCGCAATTACGGTTAAGAAGTCCTTGTCACCAGCGCTCGCTGGTCGTTCCCCACAGTTCGAGGACTCTTACCGAGATGCGATTTCTCGTCGCGGCTTGCGCTGCGTTCCTGCTTCTGATGTGCGACGTCAGCCCGGAGCCGACATGGCAGATCTCACATGTCGACCAAGCCACGCCGAAGTCCGATCGCGCGCCCTCCTTGGTGCCGCTCGTCGACCTCTTCCTCGCCAGCGTACAGGCCATCGAACTTGCCAATGCGCGTGCGTCCTACGAGGAGACGATCGAGCCGGAGCCCGGTGTCGAAACTGCCGCGGAGACTCCGCCGTCCCCGACTGAACAATTCTGCCGCGCGCTGAAGCAAGCGGCGGAGGAGAGCGGCATTCCCGTGCCGTTCTTTGCCCGCCTGCTCTGGCAGGAGAGCCGCTTCAAATCCAACGAGGTCAGCCAGGCTGGCGCACAAGGCGTTGCGCAGTTCATGCCGGAGACCGCCGCCGAAATGGGGCTCGACGATCCCTTCGATCCCATGAAGGCGCTGCCCGCATCGGCAAGATTCCTGCGCAAGCTTCGCGATGATTTCGGCAATCTCGGCCTCGCCGCAGCCGCCTACAACGCCGGCCCCGGCCGGATCCAGAAATGGCTCGCCAGGGAGAGCGAGCTGCCGCGCGAGACGCGCGACTATGTCCGCATCATCACCGGCACCAAAGCCGAAGACTGGATCGAGCGTTCGGATGCGCTGGCGATCCGGATCGACCTGCCGCGCGAGGCGCCGTGCGAGGGCGTCGGCAGCCTCTCCAAGGCCAGGGACGTTGCCTGGGTGCCCGCGAGCCTCACGCCCTCGGCCGCCAGCATCATTCGCAGGGCCGAGCAGCTGGCGGCGCGGCTCGCGGCCAATCGCGCCCGCAAGCATCTCGTGTCCCTGCTCCGCAAGGGCGGCGCCGCCCGCGGCAAGGCGCACAGCATGATCGCGGCCCGCGCCAAGGGCGGAGCGAAGGGGGCGAAGGCCCACGCCGTCCGCTTGGCGGCGCGCGAGCGCTCCTCGGGCTGATGCATGGATCAGGAAGCCGCTCGATGGAGCGGCTTCCTGCGGCGGCTACTCGACCTCCTCGATCACGCGACGCTCGTGGGGCTCGACGACATAGGTCCGCGTGTCACGATGGATGTAGCGGTAGTCCCGCAGACCCGGCGCGTCCTGGTAGACGGTGCTCGGGAACTCCTCGACCTCGACACTGTCAGGAACGCGATCGCCGACATGAATCTCGGTGCGCGCGGTGCTGCCGGTGGTCCGCACTTCGCTCCGCTCGGGGCGCGCCTTGACGTGCTTGCGGATGACCTCGCGATCCCGATCCGAGAACTTGCTGGCGCTGCGCTCGCGCGTCGTCGTTGTCGTCGTCGCGGTGGATTGCCCTGAGTACGGCAGCACCGTTACGATCTTGTAGGTGGCGGGATCGACGATGACGATCTCGTCCTTGACCAGTGCAAAGCTGTAGCCGCGATATTGCGGCACGATCTCCACGACGTCAGGCGGCAGCGTCGCCAGCTGCACGTCGCGCGGCACCACCGTGCCGACGTTCAGCGAGAAATTCACGTTGGTCAGCGGCCGCACGTTCAGGTGCGAGATCGAGGCGCTGATCTTGGTCTCCTGCTGCCGGTCGAGCTTGACGTCGGTTCGGGCAGCCATCTGCGAATTGGCGTCGGTGCGCGCGCCCTGCGCCTGGTTGCTGCTCGGCGCCTGCTGAGCCTGGTTGTTGGCCGGCGCCTGCTGAGCCTGATTGGTTCCGGTCGCGCTCGGCGCCTGCTGCGCCTGGTTGTTGGTGTTGGCGGGCGGCTGACTGCGATCCTGTGCCTGGTTGGTGTTCGTCGCAGGCGGATTGGCGCTTTGCTGGCTCGCGGGCGGATTGGCCGGGCTCGAGCTCGCCGTACCGGTCTGCGGCCGTGACGATGTATCCGTGTTGTTGGCCGCGTTGGTCCCGGAACCGGGGGATGCGGAAGATGGTGCGGTGCTCTGGTTATTCTGTGCCGACGGTCCCGACGTCGAGGGCTGCTGCGGCTGCGAGCTGGGCTGCTGCGACTGAGCCATCCCCGATGGCGTGGTGGTGGAGGTCGTCGCGGATTTGTCTTGCGATGGTGCGGATTGCTGCGAGGTCGTGTTCGCATTCGGCGCTTGCGCAAAGGCGGCGTTCGCCAGCACAAGTCCCAATGCGGTGGTTGCCAACAGGCGGATCATGGTTCTCTCCCTTTTGTCCCGACAAATATTGGCTACTAACCTGCGTTAAGAAGCGAGGTTCCAGTTTTTCCCGGATGAGACCCGGGTGCTTCACCGGCACGGAACCTTGTGGATGCCGTCGAAGAGCACCGCATCCCGGCCCGTCGAAAACAACCCCATGCACAGTAGCCGGCGCCCGCCAGATCGAGGGCCCTTCGCGCGGGCGACTGCTGAATTTCAGAAAATCACTTTGACCCGTCGGGCAAAACAGGAGTATGGTGGCATCATCGCGCTATCAGGCCCTGTCCAGCTCCGCCCAACGGGGCGGCGCGCTCGACCAGGCTGCGCGACAACGTCTCATCTCCACCTGAAAAATCTCAACCGCCGCATCAGTAGACGCCCGATCGGCTTCGCTCGCCGCGAGGCCGCGCGCCTGCGCCGGCAAAGGACCCATCGCATGACCACATCCCTGACCTCTCCCGAAACGACGGCCATCGCAGCCAGCAATCGCGCCGCGATCATTGCCAGCCCGAAAGTCAAGCTCCGTCGCCGGCGCATCGTGATCGAACACCCTGATACGAACACCGGCGAAGCGCTGCTGGCCGAGGCGCTCGGCGCCGCCGACCGCGACGCGCTGCATGGCCTGTTGAGCCAGCTGGTGAAGGCCAGCGTCGTCGCGCGCAAGCCCGACCAGGGCAACCTCGCCTTCATGGTCTCGACACTGAAGAGCATCGCGCCGAGGGATTCGCTCGAATCCATGCTGGCGGCGCAGATGGTGAGCATTCAGGTCGCGACCATGCGCTGCGCCTGCCGCCTCGCCTGCACCGACGATGTTCAGCAGCAGGAGAGCCTCACCCGCGCCATGACTCGGCTGTCACGCACCTTCGCGGCGCAGATCGAGGCGCTGAACCGTCACCGCAGCAGCGGCGGCTGCGCGATCACGGTGCAGAATCTCTCGGTGCAGGACGGCGGCAAGGCCGTGGTCGGCAACTTCACGCAGCACACGAACCTGATCGCTGCGCAGCCCGGCTTTGTTGATGCGGCGGCTCTCCCGGCATGAGCCACGCCCGCAACACCTGCGCGATGCGAACGAGCCGGCGTTGCGGCGCGCAAACACGCAATGGTGACGCCTGCCGCGCGCCGGCGCTGCGCGGCAGGATGCGCTGCCGCATGCACGGCGGCGCATGGGGATCCGGCGCGCCTGATGGAAACAGCAATGCCCTCAAGCACGGCTACTTCACCAGCGAGGCGATCGAGGAGCGGAGATTTGTCCGCACCATCTTGGCTGAGGCGGAGCACTTGCTCTGCCAGTTGCCTGCACAGCCGGAAGCAGACGGCAACCCGCGCACGGGCGGAACCCATTTTACGCCGGAACAGAACTGCCCCTCGGCAATTAACAAAAGTTAGAAAGCGAGGTGCGTCATGGGCCCATCAAAGCCGATCCGCCCGACCGCGATCGTCGTCGAAGATGACGACATTCAACGCGAGATGCTCGCGCTGCTGCTCGAGGAGAGCAATTTCCAGGTACTCCAATGCGAGGATGCAGAGACCGCAGCACTGGCGCTGAAAGCACGGCACCCTTCGCTAATGGTCACGGACATCAGTCTGGTGGGCAAGATGGACGGCGTGGAGCTCGCGCACTTTGCCCAGCAGCAGAACGCCGGCATGCGGATCATCGTGATCTCGGGTCATCCGCTGCCGCGTCCCCTGCCGCCCGGCGCGACATTCCTCACCAAGCCGGTCTATGCGACAACGCTGCTGGCGGAAGCCGGGCAATAGTCGATGGTTCGTAGCTCGTAGGATTTGTAGCGCGTCAACGAAACCCACTGCGCCTTGGCGCAGGGCTATCGCTTGCCACGCGCGAGACGATGCTTCGCATCGCCCCGGGGCGTGCATAGCCTCGGCGTCCTTTGGAAGGACGGCCGCCGAAGGCGGCCTATGCTCTCCCGCAAGCAGGCGGGAGAGGCGGGAGCAAGCCCGCAGACACCCCCTGAGCGATGCGGGAGCCCGGTGCAGCCTCCCGTTCACCTGCAGATGACAGCCCCTTTGTTCTCTTCCCTCCAGCAAACGTGATCGCGCCGGCCGCGCTCGCGACAGCCGGGGCGCTACCTTTTATAGAGATGTACCTTGCATTAAAAGGTACCTTGCAATATGTTGTCTCCACGGCCAACCGCGCAGCTGCCATGACCGAACAGAACCAAGTCCAGCTCAAGAAAGGTGCACTCGAACTGTGCGTGCTGGCGCTGTTGGCGCGCGGCGAAAGCTATGCCTATGAGATTGCCAGCGCGCTCGCTTCCGGCGTCGGCATGGGAGAAGGAACGATCTACCCGCTGATGCGGCGCATGCAGGACGACGGGCTCGTCGACACGCGCCTCGCCGAATCCAACAGCGGCCCGCCTCGCAAATATTATC
>NZ_LJYG01000104.1:244191-245397 GCF_001440035.1 Bradyrhizobium manausense
CGCTGCGTTCGCGGCGCAGAAGCGCGAGTGGCGGACGTTCACGGATGCCGTCAACCAGTTGCTGGGAGAACGCTGAATGAACCGCGTCGCCTTCTTGACTGTCCTCAATGACGGGCTCGCCGGACTTCCAGCGCGGGAGATCGACGACATCCTTGCCGACTACATGTCCTATTTCGACGAGGCCGAGGCAGCCGGGCGAAGCGAGGCCGATGTGGCAGCCGCGCTCGGCGACCCCCGGCGGCTGGCGCGCGAGCTGCGCGCCGAGACCGGGCTGCGTCATTGGGAAAATCACCGCACCCCACGCAACTCCGCCGCCGCCCTGCTCGCGCTGGGGGGACTGGCCACAGTCGATATTCTGTTCCTGCTGCCGCTGCTGTTCACTGTCGCCCTGATCATGCTGGTGATCGGCCTTGTCGTCTTCGCGCTCGGCATCGTCGGGCTCGGATTGCTGCTGAGCCTCGTGAAGATCGGGCACTTTGCCTCTGTCGCCGCGATGCTGCTGCGCGCGCTGGCCGGCATCGGGCTGATCTCGGCCAGTGTCGGATGCGGCGCACTCCTGCTGCTGGCGCTCGACGGCGCCGTGAAGTTGCTCGGGAATTACGCCCGGCTGCACTACCGGCTGCTCAAGCCAGAACAAGATCCGACTTGATAGGAGGTGCGCCATGCGCAGACGTCTTTAGGGACCGCAATGGTGTCGCTGGGCATTGCGGCGGCGTGCGGGGTCATCGCGGTTCTGACCTCGGCAACGGAATGGATGGACGGCGACCACCGATCCTGGGCAGGAACGTTGCGAAGCTGTGCCTCGGCGAAAACGGCCGGCGCAAGCGAGCGCCGCACCGTCGATCTCGAATGGGCCGGCAGCGATGCCGTCAAGATCAGAATTCCGGCGCAGGTGCATTATCAGCCCGGCCCGAAGCCACAGGCCAGCGTCAGCGGCGATGCCGAGCTGGTCAGCCATGTGCGCCTGCGCGACGGCACGCTGGAATGGGACACGGTGGAGTGGGATCGCCTGGTCGATTGCTTTCCGGCGAGCGATCTCGTCGTCCAGCTCTCCGGCCCTGCGGTCACGGCCTGGACGCTGAACGGTTCGGGCGAACTCAGCCTCTCCGACATCAAGCAGGATGTGTTGCGCCTCACCGTGCGCGGCAGCACCACGGTGACGGCAAGCGGCGAAGCCAAGGAGTTATGGTTCGATGCCGCCGGCTC
>NZ_LJYG01000104.1:245409-259698 GCF_001440035.1 Bradyrhizobium manausense
GAGCCGATTTCGGCCGGCTCGTCGCGCAAAAGACCAGCGTGAACATGTCGGGCAGCACGAAGCTCAAGCTCGCCGATGCCAAGCAGGACATGCTGCGCGTTGTCATGAGCGGCAGCAGCGCCATGACCGCCAGCGGAACGGCGCACGAGGTGTCGCTCGACTCCGCCGGCTCCAGCCGCGCCAATCTCGGCGGACTGATCACCGAACAAGCCAGCGCGAAAATCCACGGCAGCGGCGACGTCGACCTCGCACCACGCCAGGATGCCGATATCTCGGTCTCCGGCAGCGCCGTCGTGAAGCTGCACGGCGCCGTGGCGCGGGTCAATTCGCACGTGTCGGGCTCAGGCGAGATCAAGCGGGTGCCGTAGGATTTTCGCGAGTCGAGCAGCCCTGCGCAACACGAAGGAGACGTCGATGTCCGCTTCCGTCAACGCTTGCAGATTCCTCGCTGCCATCGCCTTCTGCCTCAATTCGACGTTGGCGCCGGCTGCCGGCCTGCGATCGATTGATATTCCCGCCGACGCCGATGGTCCGGCGATTCACGGCGTGGTCCGGTATCCCTGCGCCGAACCGCCGGGAGAGCTTCGTATCGGCGTCTTCGTCCTGCCAGGGGTGAAGAATTGCCCGCTCGCAGGAGACCACCTGCCGCTGATCGCCGCTTCCCATGGACGGCGCGCCTCGTTTCTCGGCAATCGCGACACCGCCGAGGCGCTCGCCGACAGCGGCTTCGTCGTTGCAGCTATCAATCACCCAGGCGATACCGCGCTGGATCCAGGCCGTTCCGGCGATCTCTCGGTCTTCGTCGAGCGGCCCACCGACATCAAGCGCCTGATCGACTTCATGATCGGGACATCGCCGTTCGCAGCGAAAATCGATCAAGACAGAATCGGCTTCTTCGGCTTCTCGCGCGGCGGCTATACCGGACTTGTGCTGCTCGGCGCCGATCCGGATTGGACCGGAGCGGCCACGAACTATTGCCGCCGGGGGCAGTCGCTGTTCTGCCAACAGATCCTCGGCAGGACATATCCTTCGGAGCCCCTGACGCACGATCCGCGGATCAAGGCCGCGGTGCTCGCCGATCCTCTGGCCATCTTCTTCTCTGCCGAGAGTTTGGCGCCTCTCAAGGCGCCGGTTCAACTCTGGGCATCGGAACGCGGTGGGGACGGCGTGCTGCCCCACGATGTCGCCGGTGTGGACGCAAACCTTCCGGCCCGACACGAATATCGCGTCGTTTCGAACGCCGGCCATTTCGCGTTCTTCCTGTGTCCGCCGGCGCTGGTCCAAGAGCGGCCCGAACTCTGCGCGGATGCGCCCGGCTTCGACCGCGGGGTATTCCATGCCGAGTTCAACGCCGACGTGCTCGCATTCTTCCGAAAATGGTTGGTTCCTCCGGCCGAGTGAGGTGCATCGAGACCGGGATGGCACTGAGATGAACCAATCCTCGTGAAATCCATATGCCATTGCCCTGCGTTTTTCGGAACTTCTCGTTGTTGCGCCACTTTGAATCCCGCAACGGAGGCATGCCCGATGAATGCCGAAACGGAACTGAAATTCCGCGTTGCGCCCCGAAAATTGGCGTCGGTCCTGCGCGGCGGCCGACGCAGCGACCGGTCGGAGAAGACGCTCGTTTCGACCTATTACGACACGAGCAAGCACAAGCTGCGGCGGCACGGCCTCACGCTTCGGGTGCGCAAGATCGAGGACCACTTCATCCAGACCGTCAAGGCAGGCGGAGCGGGAGGCGTAACCCGCGGCGAATGGGAACAGGACGTCGCCGGCGAAAAGCCCGATCTCGAGAAGAGCAGGGATACGCCGCTCGACAGGCTCGCGAGCAAGAAGCTTTCTCGCAAGCTGAGGCCGGTTTTTCAAACGATTGTTCATCGCGTCGCGCAGGCGCGCCGTGTCAGAAACAGCCGGATCGAGCTTGCGGTCGACCGCGGCCGCATCGGCGCCAGACGCCGCGCGCAGCCGATCGCCGAGCTCGAGCTGGAACTAAAATCCGGCCGTGTCGGCGATCTGTTCCAGATGGCGCGAACCATCGCGCGCAAAACCGGCGCCGAGCTCGATCTGCGTTCGAAGGCCGAGCGGGGTTACCGGCTTGCCACGGGCGTGCGCGACGGCGCACAACATGNGAGCCGATCCGGCTCGATCACGCGATGTCGGCCCTCGAAGCATTCCGGGCCATCGCGCATTCGACGCTGCGACAGATTACGGCGAATGCCGATCCGGTGCGGAAGATGGACTCGGAAGGGGTCCACCAGATGCGGGTGGGCCTGCGGCGGCTGCGGGCGGCGATTTCGCTGTTTGCCGATGTCCTGCCGCGCGCGCAGACGGCGCGGATCAAGGCCGAGCTCAAATGGCTCACAGGCGAGCTTGCGCCGGCACGCGAGATCGACGTGTTCGTGAACGAGAGCGTTCGACCGATCGCCGATCGGGGTGTCCCCAAGCGAGGCGCACGCGCGCTTCGCGACAGGTTCTCCGCAGAGCGGAACGCGGCGTTCAGCCGCGCCGGCGAGGCGGTTGGGTCGGCGCGCTACCGCCGCCTGCTGATCGACGTGCTCGAATGGATCGAAACGCTGCGCCAACGTCCCGATGATGACCCGGGGATCCCTGCCTACGCGGCCCAGGTGCTTGGCCGGCGCATCGACAAGGCACGCAAGCAGGGCAAACGGCTCGGCGAGCTCGCTCCGGACCAGCGCCACAAGCTGCGCATCAGAATCAAGAAGATCCGCTATGGCATCGATTTCTTCGGGAGCCTCTACCGCGAGCGCGACCAGAACCAGCTCGCAGATCTTTCGTCCCGGCTGAAGCGGATTCAATCCGCGCTGGGATCGCTCAACGACTTCATGGCGCATCGCGAGCTGGCAACAGACGCCGCGCTGAACGCCCCGCCGGCGAACCGCCGCGCCCAGGCTTTCGCCTCGGGCTTCATCGTCGGCCAGGAACGCGAGGCGGCGCGCGGGCTGATGCAGGATGCCGCAAAGGAGCTGCATCGATTGCACCGGCTGCGCATCGCGCCGGGCAAATGATTTCGGGAGATGACGTCATTGCGCCGCGCTCACGTTAACGCGCGGCCAAAGAGAATCACCGGCCCCCCCACGATCAGCAGGTACCTGCGGGCCCCTCGCCGCCTGCTTTACCTGTGCGCAATGCTCGCCGGAGGAGAGCAATGCCCCGAGCACTCCTGAACGGAGTGAAATATGTGCCGTTCGGGTAACAGTCCACGCCAGAAATCGCGTACGCACCTGCTCGCCTTAATCAATCACCCTTTGTGCGCAACATTCGATGGCGAAGAGGAGATCATCGTGACGAAGCTCGCCAAGCTGCTTGCAGTAACCGCCATACCGGCCTTGTTGATCGCAACGTCTGGACCGCTGCTCGCTGGCGGCGGTGGTGGGGGTGGCGGCGGTGGTGGCGGCGGTGGTGGTGGCGGCGGCGCCGGAGGGGGAGTTGGCGGAGGCGGCGGCGTCGGAGCCGGCGTTGGCATGGGTGGGGGACATGGCGGCGGCGCGGGTGCAGGGCATGGCGGAGGGGGAGGAGTCGGCCACGGCAGTTCGGCGTCAGCTCCAGGGCACGCGATGCAAGCAGCGTCTTCGAGCTCGCACTCGCATGGAACGAATCACGGCGCTTCAGGCTTCAGCCCGGGACACCTGGGGCACGCAATACAGGCGGCGTTTTCAGCGGTGTTTTCGAGCTCGCACTCGCATACCGGACATCACGGTTCACCAGGCCATGCCGGGCATTCCGGCGCATCCAGCTTCAGCCCAGGACACGAAATGAAGGCGGCAACTTCAAGCCCGCCGTCCGGGCATCCGGGGGCATCCAGTTTCAGCCCGGGACATGAGATGCAGGCGGCGACTTCAAGCACGCCCTCCGGGCATCCGGGCGCATCCAGCTTCAGCCCGGGACATGAGATGCAGGCGGCGACTTCAAACCCGCCCTCCGGGCAGCCGGGGGCATCCAGCTTCAGCCCGGGACACGAAATGCAGGCGGCAACGTCAAGCCCGCCCTCCGGGCAGCCGGGCGCATCCAGCTTCAGCCCGGGACACGAAATGCAGGCGGCAACGTCAAGCCCGCCCTCCGGGCAGCCGGGAGCATCCAGCTTCAGCCCGGGGCACGAGATGCAAGCGGCTCCGAAGCCTTGAACGGCGACGACCGGCAACGAGCCGAGCTTCGCTCAAGTCGAACAGCCTGGCCGTTCCGACTTGAGCTCCTTGATCTCAACAGACGATCCAACGCTATTTGCCGAGCGCCGCGGCGACCTGGCCGGCCAGCTGCTCGGCCAGCATGTGATAGCCCTCGGGCGTGAGATGCTGCCCGTCGGGTTGATGCGGCAGTCCGTGCAGCATCCCGTTCGGCAGCATGACCACCTTGACTCCCATCGCGCCGAGCCGGCTCTGGATTTCGGGCGTGTTGTCGGCGGCCAGCTTTCTCCGGTCGTTTCCGCCGGGCTGGAGGATCACCACGCTCGTTCCCTTGGGAACGACGCGATCGAGCCGGGCCAGCATGCCTCCCGTGGTGTCACCGTTGATGCCGGCATTGACGACGCGGACGTTAAGCCCTCTCGCACGGAGCAGCGCTTCCAGCTGTGCGGGATAGGCCTGGCTGCGCGAGACGCCCTTGCCAAACGCGTTGCTGGCGCCAAGGGCGACGACGGTTGCAGCGTGAGCGGTGCCAAACATGGCGAACGCCGCCAATGCACCGAGAAGAACGATCCGTCCGTGCCTCGCGATCATTTTTGCGCCCCCTGATCGAGATGATATTCCCGCCACATGCTTATCATCGATTGCGGCATCACGCGCACGCTCCAATCGAGCGCGGCGCCGGAGCGTCGTGCCGCCACCGCTGGCGGGCCATGCGATAAGCTGCCCCCTCGCGGCATTGGCATGCCCTCTCCGATCATGTAACCCGACAAAAACCTTGCCGGGACGGGACGCTGATGGATGCGATTGCCAATGACGACGCGGGGCACGGCACTCGCGCGCTGATCTTTGCGCTGGTGGCGCTGGCCTGCGGGCACATGCTGTCCACGCTGCTGCGCACCATTCCCGCGCTCAGCCTCGATCTGATGGCGGCGGATTTTCATGTGCAACCGCAGGCGCTGGCGAGCCTCACCTCGGTCTATCATTTTGCGTTTGCGGCCTCGCAGATCCCGGTGGGCGCGGCGATGGACCGTTTTGGCGTGCGGCCGGTGTCCCTGAGCCTGCTTGCGGGAACCGTGTTCGGCGCGATCGCGTCGGGCTTGGCGACAGGACCTGAGAGTTTTGCGTTCGGGCAATTGCTGCTGGGCGTCGCCACGTCGGGCATGCTGATGTGCCCGATGACGCTGGCTGCCAAGCAATTGTCGGCAGCGCGCTTCGGGCTGTGGTCGGGCGCGATCCTGTCGATCGGCAATATCGGCATGCTGCTGTCGGCGAGCCCGCTCGCCTTCGTGGTCGACACTTACGGCTGGCGCGCCGGGTTCTGGATCGCCGCAGCCGGCGGCATCGCGGTGGCGCTCGCGGTGTTGGTGCTGGTGCCGATCCAGCCGGCCGAGCACAAGGACGATTCGTCGCCGCTGGCGCAGATGATCGAGGTGCTCAGGCTCGGTCTGTCGCGGCCGTTGCGCGGATTGATCGCGCTGGCGCTGGTGTCGCTCGCGACCTCGCTGGTGCTGCGCGGATTGTGGGGCGGGCCGTGGCTGATGCAGGTCAAGGGCCTGTCGCGGGTCGAGGCCGGCAACCAGCTCGGCGCCTACACGCTGGCGATGATCGCGGGTCCCCTGCTGATGGGCATGCTCGACCGCAAGGTCGGCCGCCGCCGCGAGCTGGTGGCCGGCACGCACAGTCTCGCGGCGACGCTGATGGCGCTCGGCGCGCCGCATCATGCGGTGGCATGGCTGTTCGGCGTTGAGGTCATGCCGCCGCAATATGATCTCGTGCTGTTCGTGCTGATCGGGCTAGCGACCTCGGCGCAGCCGCTGCTGTTCGGCATGTGCCGGCAGCTGGTCGACGCGCAAGTCGCGGGCAAGGCGCTGGCGGCGGTGAACCTCGCCTTCTTCCTCGGCACCGCGCTGATGCAGTCGATGTCAGGCGCCGTCGCGGCGGTCGCGGGACTGCCGGCAGTGCTGCTGTTCATGGCCGCGATGCTGTTCATCGGCGTGATGATCTTTTTGACTTACACCTCGGCGAGTTCGTAGGGTGGGTTAGCCCTGCAGATGCGCAAAGCGCATCTGCTTGGCGTAACCCACCACTTCTGTCACTGCGGAAGCCAGAGGTGGGTTACGCCTTCGGCTAACCCACCCTATAGTCCGCGCATTAAAGGAATGCTTCATGCCTGTCGACACCAAAGCCGCCACCGATCGTCTCATGCGCTTCCTTTCCGTGGAAGGCGTCACCGGACAGGAGGCGGCGATCGGGCGTGAGCTCACCGCTGCGCTGAAGGAGAGCGGCGTGCCTGCCAAGGCGATCCGGCTCGATGACGCCAACACCCGCATTCCCGTGCCGACCGAAACCGGCAATCTCATCGTCGACCTGCCCGGCCGCGGCGCGCTGCACAACCAGCCGCGCATCATGTTCATGACCCATATGGACACGGTGCCGCTCTGCGCCGGCGCGAAACCGAAGAAATCGGGGCGCAAGATCGTCAACGAGGCCAGGACCGCGCTCGGCGGCGACAACAGATGCGGCTGCGGCGTGCTGGTGACGCTGGCGGCCGAGCTCGAGAAGCAGAAGCTCGACCATCCGCCGATCACGCTGTTGTTCTGCGTGCGCGAGGAGAGCGGGCTCTATGGCGCGCGCCACGTCAAGCTGGACGAGCTCGGCTCGCCGGTGATGGCGTTCAACTATGACGGCGGCTCGGCCTCCAATGTCGTGATCGGCGCTGTCGGCGCCGACCGCTGGACCGTCGAGATCTTCGGCCGCGCCTCGCATGCCGGCGTCGCGCCGGAACGCGGCATCTCCGCGACCATGATCATGGCGCTGGCGCTCGCCGAGGTGAAGGCCGGCGGCTGGTTCGGCAAGGTGGTAAAGGGCAAGGGTGCGAGCGCGCGGATGGGCACCAGCAATGTCGGCCCGGTCACCGGCGGCGAAGGCCGGCCCGCGGGCGATGCCACCAATGTCGTCACCGACTATGTGCATGTGCGCGGCGAATGCCGCAGCCATGACGGAAAATTCTTCAAGGAGATCACCAAGGCCTACAAGGCCGCGTTCGAGAAGGCGGCCAAGAAGGTGACCAATGCGCAGGGCAAGTCCGGCAAGGTCAAGTTCAAGGCCGAGACCGACTATTATCCGTTCCGCATGAAGGAGAATCTGCCGGTGGTGAAGCGCGCGATCGAGGCCGTGTCTGCCGTCGGCGGCACGCCCAACGTCCGCGCCGCCAATGGCGGCCTGGATGCCAACTGGATGGTCCGCCACGGCATTCCGACCGTGACGTTCGGCGCCGGCCAGAACGAGGCGCACACGATCGACGAGTGGATCAATCTGGACGAATACGACCGGGCCTGTGCGCTGGCCGTGCAGCTGGCGACGATGCGGTGAAAGTCTGTAGGGTGTAACCCACCCTACAAAAGAAAAAAACAGGGAGGCCACATGCCGCGCATCGCTGATATCGAGACCGGACTCTACCGGATTCCCCTCCCCGTCACGCTGTCCGACTCCACGCATGGCGACATGTCGGCGTTCGAGCTGATCACCTGCCGCATCCGCGATGCCGATGGCGCGGAGGGTGTCGGCTACACCTACACGGTCGGCCGCAATGGCGGCGCTATCGCCGATATCCTCAAGCGCGAGATTCCGCCGCTGGTCGGTGGGCGCGAGGCCGAAGACACCGAGGCGATCTGGCACCACGCCTGGTGGGGCCTGCATTATGGCGGGCGCGGCGGGCCGACGGTGCTGGCGCTGTCCGCGCTGGACATTGCGCTCTGGGACCTGAAGGCGCGGCGCGCGAATTTGCCGCTGTACCGGCTGCTCGGCGGCTTCGATGCGCGCGTGCCGTGCTACGCCGGTGGCATCGACCTCGATCTTTCGATCGAGGCGCTGCTCAAGCAGACCGACGGCAATCTCGCCAAGGGCTTTCGCGCCATCAAGATGAAGGTGGGCCGGCCCGATCTCAAATCCGACGTCGCGCGCGTCGCGGCGATGCGACAGCATCTCGGCGACGGCTTTGCGCTGATGGCGGACGCCAACATGAAATGGACGGTGGAGGAAGCGATCCGCGCCGCCCGCGCCTTGGTGCCTTACGACCTCACCTGGCTCGAGGAGCCTGTCATTCCCGACGACGTCGCAGGCCACGCGCGCATCATGCAGGCCGGCGGCGTGCCGATCGCGGCGGGCGAGAATCTGCGCTCGCTGTGGGAGTTCAAGAACTACATCGTCGCAGGCGCGGTGTCCTATCCCGAACCCGACGTCACCAATTGCGGCGGCGTTTCCGCCTTCATGAAGATCGCGCGGCTGGCGGAGGCCTTCAATTTGCCCGTCACCAGCCACGGCGCGCACGACATCACCGTGCACCTGCTCGCGGCCTGCCCGAACCGCTCCTACCTCGAGGCGCACGGTTTCGGGCTGGACAAATATATCGAGCATCCGCTGGTGCTCGAGGACGGCAAGGCGCTGGCGCCGGACCGGCCGGGCCACGGCATCGGCTTCGACTGGACCGGGCTGGCGAAGCTGGCGGCGTAGGAACGCGTTGCTGCACGCGAGGCATTCCAACGGGCTTGATGCGAAGTGCGGATAATCGACTAGAGTGGTGACAGCTGACACCATCAGAGAGAGCCGCATTTTGACCCCCGAGCTGCATCAAAAACTGACCGCGTGGCGCCAGCATCTGCATGCCCATCCCGAGCTATCCCTGCAGGAAAAGGCGACCGCCGCCTTCGTGCAGGAGCGGCTCACCGAGCTCGGCATACCCTTCGTGTCAGGCATCGGCGGCCACGGCATCGTCGCGACGCTGACGCGCGGATCGGCCGAGGGGCGCGTCGGCCTGCGCGCGGACATGGACGCGCTGCCGATCACCGAGGATACGGGGCTCAGCTACGCCTCGAAACATCCGGGCGTGATGCATGCCTGCGGCCATGACGGGCACACCGTCTCGCTGCTCGGCGCGGCCGCGCTGCTCGCCGCCGACACCAGCTGGAGCGGCACCGTCGATTTCATCTTCCAGCCGGCCGAGGAAGGGTTTGGCGGCTCGCGCGCGATGGTCGCGGCCGGGCTGTTCGAGCGCTTCCCGATGCAGCGCGTGTTCGGCTTCCACAACTGGCCGGGTCTCGAGGCCGGAACCATCGCGGTGCATGACGGCGCGGTCATGGCCTCGGGCGGACGCGTCACCATCACCATCGAGGGCCATGCGGGCCACGCCGGCATGCCGCATCTGACCCGCGATCCCGTGATGGCCGCCGGCCATCTGATCGTGGCAATGCAGGGAATCGTCTCGCGCAGCATCGATCCGCTCGACACCGCCGTGCTCTCGCTGTCGACCATCGAGGGCGGCACTGCGCCCAACCAGATCGCGGGGAAAGTCACGATCCGCGGCACGCTGCGGCATCATCGCAATGCCGTGAAGGACATCATTCTGGCGCGGATTGCCGAGATCTGCGCCGGCATCGCCACGAGTTTTGACGTCAAGGTCACGCCCGACATCGTCATGGGGGTCGGCGTGACGATCAACTCGCCGGCGGAAGCGGGCCTTGCGCGCATGGCCGCGGACAAGGTGGGGGCGCCCGTGCGGCGCGATCTCGCGCCGAGCATGGCCGGCGAGGATTTCGCCCACTACCTCGCGCAACGGCCCGGCGCGTTCGTGTGGATCGGCAACGGGCCCCTGCGCGACGGCGCCGAGCTGCACGGTCCGCGCTATGATTTCAACGACGCGATTCTCCCGGTGGCATCGGGCTGGATGGCCGAAGTCGCCAAGACCGCGCTGGCGGCGAACTGAGAGGCGGCCCCGTGGCCCCCTTGCGCCGGATACGCTAGGATCGAAACGGATTCGATCCAGCGAGATCAGGATGAACCGGCGCGAATTCGTCTCAGGATTGGCTGCGGCGTCAGCATTCGCGAACGTAGCGCCTTTGGCTGAAGCCGCTGAAGCAAAGCGCGTCGCACTCGTCATCGGCAATGGCGCCTACAGGAATGTGCCCGCGCTGCTCAATCCGCCGAATGATGCCAGCGACATCGCCGCGGCGCTGAGGCGGCTCGGCTTCACGGTCTCCCTGGCAACGAATGCGAGCTTCGACGAGATGCGGCGCGGCCTGATCGCGCTGGGGCGCGAGGCCGCCGGCGCCGACATGGCGGCGGTGTATTTCGCCGGCCATGGCATGGAGATCAATGGCGAGAACTGGCTGATCCCCGTTGATGCCGAGCTGAAGCGGGACACGGACGCGGCAAATGAAGCCGTCAATCTGCAGAGCGTGATGTTGCAGGTGTCAAGCACCACGAGCCTCGGCCTCGTCATTCTCGACGCCTGCCGCAACAATCCGTTTGCGGCCAAGATGAACAGGTCGATCGCGACGCGCGCCGCTCCCGTGAGCGGGCTCGGCCGCATCGAGCCCGTCGGCAACGTTCTCGTCGCCTATGCCGCGCGCGACGGCACCACGGCGCTCGATGGCGATGCGCGCAACAGCCCGTTTGCGGCGGCACTGCTGCGCAACATCGAGGCGCCGGGCGTCGAGGTCACCTTCATGTTCCGCAACGTCCGCGACGACGTGATGGAGGCGACGCGCAACGCACAGCAACCGTTCGTCTATGGCTCGCTGTCGCGCAAGGCGATCTATCTCGCCGGCCGGCCTGCTGATGGCAGCGGGCAAGCACCGCCGCCAAGCCAGCTTCCGGCGGCGGTGTCCCCCGCACCGACGTCGCCTGTGATCGATCCGGCGCTGGTCGGCACCTGGGAGATCATGGTGTCGAGCGGCCGCGGCCAGTCGCGCTGGATCTGGCAGATCATGGGCGAGGCACCTACAGATTCCATGCCGAGCCGCAGCGCTCGGCGCGTGCGCATGAAGGCACGATCACGGCCGCGAACGGCCGCTGGACCCTGCACGCAACCAGGGGCCTGTCAGGCTACAGCGATGGCGGTGCCTATGAGATTCACGACGCGCTGGCGCTGATCACGGGCAAACTGGGCACCGGCGCGTGGAAGCGCAGCACCGAATAGCTTACTGCGGGCTCGGGCCTTTGGACTGGCGATAGAGTTGCAGATATCCCGGCGAGAACAGCGCCGCACTCTTGAGCGCATCCAGATCCGGGATCGTGAGCGTCCGCTCTCGCAGGATGATCAGGCCGGCTGCCCTGAGCTCCTGGACCGTGCGGTTGAGGTGGACAACCGAAAGCCCGGTCGCGTCGGCCAGATCCATCTGGGTCACCGGAAAGCTGCACGAATTGCCGTCGGCATGTCCGACCGGCCGGAGCCGCTCGTAGATTTCGCAAAACAGGTGGGCAACCTTCTCCAGCGCCGCGCGCCGCCCGAGATTGATCGTCCATTCCCGCTGAATTGCATTGTTCAGAACGGTCTCGCACATGAACGCTTCGGCAAGCGTGCGCTCGCTTGCCATGAGGGTCTCGAAGTGGGGGCGTTTGATCTCGGCATAGGCAACCGACGTCGCCGTCGAGATCGAATGGTCGATGGCAGGCAGAAGATAGGCATGCGCGTCGCAGGTCTCGCCGGGCAGGATGAAATTGACGATCTGGCGACGACCGTCCTCGAGCGTCTTGTGCCGGAACAGCCAGCCCGAGAGCACCACCCTGACGCTGTCGATCGGATCGCCTTCAGCGACCAGATCCTCTCCCGGACCGGCCCGGAACAGGCCCTCGGAAATGGCTCGCTCGAGTGCCGCAACAGCGCTTTCCGACAACGGCCGCAACAGGTTGAGGCGGCGAACGACCGCCTGTGCCAATCCTCCTTCGTTGCCTTGGGAGCGCATCAGCCGTCCATTGAAGGCGTGTGAAAGGTTCGTTTGCTCAGGGGAATTGCAATCTGGCACTGAAACCCTGAAGCATTGAAGGACATCGTCGTCTGCCCCTTCAGGTCGAACGCCAGGGTCCGCTCCAGGAGCTCCGCACCAAAGCCTTTCCGCGTCGGCTGAATGACCGGCGGNCCTCGCTCGCGCCAATCGAACAGCAGTCGCGGCGAGTCGGCGGCTTCATCGATGCGCCAGGAGATTTCAAGGCGGCCCAAGGGGTGGCCGAGCGCGCCGTATTTGAGCGCGTTGGTCGCAAGCTCATGGATCGCCAGCGCAAAGGTCTCTGCGGCCTTGGGTTGGAAGCGAACCGCGGGGCCGGACACGCGCATCTGCTCGCCCTCTCGGGCATTATAGGCAAGCAATTCCTCGACGACGAGGTATTCGAGATCGACACCGCCTTCGGGATCGCGCGTCACCAGCGCCTGCGTCCGTGCAAAGGCATTCAGGCGGCCATCGAGATGCGCGGAATACTCCTCAACGGTGGAGCTGGTCTCGGCCGATCGGCGAGCGATCGAACGTACCACGCCGAGTGTGTTGCGGACGCGATGCTGCAACTCGGCAAGCAGCAGCCGCTGCCGCTCCTCCGCGCGCGTGATCGCGGTGACGTCGATGAAGGTGACGACCACGCCGGCGATGAAATTGTCGATGCTGCGATAGGGCAGGATTCGGACGATATAGCGCGTGCCGCTGTCCGGCGCGGGCAGCTCGCGCTCGGCGCTGGCGAGCGTGCGCGCCACGCGACGGACATCGTCGTAGAGCTCTTCGATCGGAATACGGGCCTTGATGTGGGCGATCGGGCGGCCGACATCGGTCTCGACCAGATGCAGGATCTGGGTGATCGCCGGCGTGAAGTTCATCACACGCAGATCGTTGTCCAGGAACACGGTCGCGATCTGCGTGCTTTCGAGGAAATTCTTGAGATCGCTGGTGGCGCGCGTCAACTCCTGTACGCGGTGGGCGAGTTCGCCATTGACCGTGGTCAGCTCTTCATTGACCGACTGCAATTCCTCCCGCGAGGTTTCGAGCTCTTCGTTCGCCGACTGCAGCTCCTCGTTGAGCGACTGATACTCCTCGTTGGAGGATTTCAGCTCCTCGTTGGTGCTTTCAAGCTCTTCGATGGTCGCCTGGAGGCGTTCGCGAGTGGCGCGCAAATCGCTCTCAAGCCGCTCGACATGCTCGGTTCGCACCAGACTGCCCGAACCGCTGTCGCTTGCCTCCAGCCCGCGCGCCGGTCCATCCTTGAACAGCACGACGAAACTGCGGTCTCCGTCCGGGCCATCCTGGATCGGCTCCACGGCGATATCGACGAGCACACGGTGGCCGTTGACGCCGAGCTGGACCTGCTCGGCCTGGGCGGATTCGCCGGTCTCGGCCGCGCGGCTGAGCGCCGTGCGGAGCTCCAGCCTGAGGTCGCGGTGCACGAGCTGGAGCAGGTCGAGCGAGGCTGCACCCGCCGTCGGCTCGATATAGCGGCCGGTGCGACCGGAAAAATGCAGGATCTGGAAGTTGTCGTCCGTGATCACATAGGCCGGGGCGTAGCGCTCGGCGATACGTTGGGCGCGGCGCTCCAGCCCGACGTCGGGGCCGAACGAACGAACCGAGGGCAACTCGACCGGAACGCGGCCCGCGGTGGTCGAGATCGGAAACTCCGGCGGCAGCCGCGTGCCGGTATCCAGCTTCTTGAAGATACGGGCGCGACGATCGACCGGCGCGAACAGTTTCGGATGCCGCGTCACGTTCTCGGAATTGCCGAGAAACAGATAGCGCTCAGGCAGCAGCGCAAAGTGAAACAGCGGGATGACGCGATTCTGCAGCTCGGCGTTGAGATAGATCAGGAGGTTGCGACAGGACACCAGGTCGAGTTTCGAGAACGGCGCGTCCTTGATCACGTTGTGCTGGGAGAAGATGCACATCTCCCTGAGCTCCTTGACCACGCAGTAGGTATCGCCCTCGCGCACGAACCAGCGCGCCAGGCGCTCGGCGCTCATGTCATGCTCGATATTGGTGCGGTAGCGGCCGACACGCGCGGTCGCGAGCGCCCGCCCGTCGATGTCGGTCGCGAAGATCTGGACCTGCGGGGCGGAGTCCAGCGTCGCCATATGCTCCCGCAGCAGGATGCCGATCGAATAGGCCTCTTCGCCGGTGGCGCAACCGAGCACCCAGACGCGAACCTGCTGCCCCATTGCCTTGTTCTCGAAGATCTTCGGGATGATCTGGCTCTCGAGCACCTCGAACTCCCGCTTGTCGCGAAAAAACTCGGTGACGCCGATCAGGAGATCGTTGAAAAGGTTCTGGGCCTCGTCCTTGTCGTTCCGGAGGAAATCGACATAGCTGGCGATCTCCTCGATCTGCACCACCTGCAT
>NZ_LJYG01000104.1:259704-262132 GCF_001440035.1 Bradyrhizobium manausense
AGGAAGGTGTTCTGCTTGTAGCCGTGGAAATCGTTGCCGGTCTTGTTGCGCAGAATGTCGGCGATGCGCGACAGCGACGTCGCCGCGGCGGCCAGCACCTCGTCAAAGCCCTGCTTTTCCTCGAGACGACGCAGATGGCGCGCATAGACCTGGATATGCTCCGGAATGTCTTCCGGAGAAAGCACATAATCGGCGATAGCGGCTGGTCCGTTGCTGTCGACGAGATGCTCGGAATCGTCATCGGCCACTTTTTCGGCGATCGCCAGGCCGCCATGGTCCTTCAGGGTGGCCGCTCCCAGCGTACCATCGCCGTCGGTGCCGTTCAGCAGCACGCCAATGGATTGCTCGGCGCGCTCCTCCGCGAGCGATACCAAGAAGCTGTCGATGGTCGCCCGCTCGCCGGGCCCCTGCTCCGCCCTGCGCACGGCAAAACGACCGCCCTGGATCGTGGTGATCATGGCAGCGGGATTGAGATAGATCGTCCCGCCCTCGATTGGCGCCCCATCCCGCGGCTCCGAGAGCCGGGCTCCCTCGGCGCGCTGAATGAGAGCCGCGAGCCGCCCGTCCGAGAACGCCTCGCGGTGCTGAAGCACGAGCACGACGGTCTGGTCGTCCCCAAGAGCAAGCTTTGCGAAGAAGCGCTCGATGCTCTCGATGGCGCCGGCGGAGGCACCAACCCCGATGATCAGCGGCGCCTTGCCCTGGCGCTCCCCATCACCCGGCGCAGTGGCAACTTCATCCATGATGGCCGTTACTCTCGTTCGCGGGATCCAAGCAATTCAGCCGCCAGCAGATACCAGAAAATCAGCCTATCCCAACAGCCAAATGGCGGAAATAGCTTCGTGTTCCGCGTGGAGCTGGGGATCATAGGACAAGGGGAGAGGCTGATCGGCTACCCCGAAAATCGTGGCGATCAGCGGGCCGGATGTGGCGCGGAATCGATCTCGCTTTGGAGGTAGTTGACCCGCTGGACGATCAGGGTGCGGTGCCGCTCCCATTCGACGAGGGTCTGCTTCAATAGCTCGACCAGTCGTTCCGCCTGGCGCGCGTCGTGCCCCCCGGCCCGCAGCTCGCGCACCAGATCCTCCTGGTTGCGAATCCGCAGCCAACCTTCGTTGATGTCGGCATCCGCCTTCACGAGAAGGCGCTGCTCGGCGTGGAGTTGCTCGGTCCGGTCGGCAAGGGAGAGGGCCATGTCGCGCCTTACGTCTCTCGCGGGCGGATCGCCGGATCGAACGATTGTAGCACAACCCGCCGGATCATGTCGGCATATTCGCGATATTCGGCGGCGCGCAGATCGTACATCTCGGCGACCGCGGGCCGACCGCTGCGCCTTCCATCGTCCGCCATGCGCTGCACCAACTCGGCGCGCTCTTCGATGATCCGCAGCGCCACACGCAGTGCCTCGTCAACCTCTCCCTCCTGCTCCTTGGCGAGCGCGTCGGCGGTATAGGCATGGCCCACCTGACAGCGAAAGCGCATGGGCTTGCCACCTTTCAACAGGGATAGAACCCCGCCGCAGCTCGGACAGGTCAGTGCTGCAGGATCCGCAATCTTGGTGAGACTTTCTGCCCCGATTCTTTCGCCGGCCGCGATTTCGACCTCCAGGCGGATGTCGGGAGCCACCGGCAGCGCGGTCCCCGGCGCCTCCTGCGCGAGATCGGACAGGACATCACCTAGTCTTGCAGCCGGAACGCAGAGATCGGCGATGGTCGCCCCCAGCGCGCGTTGCGGCATTTCCGGCGAAATCGCGTCGGCGGGGTCCTGGATCAGCGCCATTCCGCCGCAGCGTTTGATGGCATGGAGCCCGGCAGCGCCGTCCGAGAGCAGGCCGCTGAGGACAATCCCGATGACGCGGGGACCGTGGTGCACGGCCGCAGAGCGGAACAGGGCGTCGATCGCCGGACGGACCATGTTCTCGCGCGGACCACGCCCAAGCTGGATGTGCGTTCCCGATAGCAGAAGGTGGTAGTCGGGTGCAGCCAGATAGACATGGCCGCGCTCGAAGGTCATCCCGTCGACCGCCTGATGAACCGGCAGCCTCCCCGCAGCGGCGGCCACGGTCGACAGGATGCCGATGCCCTGCGCCGGAATGTGCAGCACGATGAAGATGGCCGCCGGCAATTCGCGCGGAAGCCCGGCCAGGATCTGCTTCAACGGGGCGGTGGCGCCAGCCGAGCCCCCAATGACAATGATGTCGCGGTTGCTCATCGGGAACCCGCCATCTCCTGCTTCGTTTGCACCAAGGCGGCCCTTGGCCGTATGTTCCAATGTCTTTCGAGCCAGCGGAGGAAACCTGCCGATGATGCCAACGTCGTCGCATGAGCGCGGGTCGCTGTCGGGACGCCGAGTCCTCGTCGTCGAGGACGAATATTACCTCGCTGACGATATCGGCCGTGCCCTGCGATCGGCCGGCGCCGACGTCGCC
>NZ_LJYG01000104.1:262141-300964 GCF_001440035.1 Bradyrhizobium manausense
ACGACGGCTCGATCGTCGACGGGGCTGTGCTCGACGTGAACCTTCGCAGCGAGATGGTTTATCCCATTGCGCAAGAGCTCAGGACACGCCAGGTGCCGTTCGTGTTCACGACAGGCTACGACCCGGTGAGCATCGCACCTCAATTCCAGGACGTGGCGCTCTGGGAAAAGCCGATCGACATCGCGTCAATGATCCGCGGACTCGGCGGACTGATCGGCTCGCGCCGGATGTCGTAGTGCGGTTCGAGGGCCCCTCTCGACTTGCGACAGCCAAATTGAAGCGCAGGAAATTCCGAGCCGGCTAGAGCAGCCTGCTCCAGGTCAGCCACGCTGCGACCACGACGCAGATGAAGACGGCGAGATATGGCAGGAAGACGCGCAGGACCGGAGTCGCTCTGGCCGCTAGCTCAACATCATCCATATCATCGCCCCGAGCATAATGAGAAAGCCCGTGATCGCCGTCCCGACGAAAACCTTTTCGACGCGATCCATTGCCGTCGTAGCCCCGTTCCCGGAACGATTTTGGAGAGTCTGGATGCGTTCCGCATTAGGCTATGTGAATCGGCAAGACATAACGCCGACCTGCGCTGCGCGATCAAGCCTCGTCGAGAAGTTCCAGCAGCTCCTCGACCCGCTCGAACGGGGCATCGCGCATCGGGCTGTGATAGACGACGCGATCGCCGTCGCGCTGCAGCGATTTGCCCTTGGACTTGCGCAGCCGTCCCGGCAGGAACGTCGCGGCCACCGCGCTTTGCCCGACGTCGAGGCGAATGATGCCGCGGCGCTTGCAGTCCAGCCGCAGCCGCGCCGCTGCAAAGAAATCGCGTGCGGCCTGCGGCAAGGGTCCGAAGCGGCGCGAGGTCTCCTCTTCGAGATCGTCGAGATCGTCCTCGCTGGCGCAGCGCGCGGCGCGGGCATAGAGCTCGAGCCGCACCGGCGCCGATTGCACGTAGCTCGGGGGCAGCATATCCGCGATCGGCAGGTTGAGATCGGGCACCCACACCACGGACATGCCGTCGTCGACCTTCTCCGAGGCCATCTTCAGGAGGTGGCTGTAAAGCACCGGGCCGAACACCTGGACGTGGCCGGATTGCTGCTCCGAGAACAGGTCGCCCGCGCCGCGCAGATCAAGGTCGCGCTCGCTGATGGCAAAGCCGGCGCCCGGACGGCTGAACTCCTCCAGCACCGCGAGCCGCTTTTCTGATTGCCCCGAGGCCGACTCGGTCAGGAGATAGGCGAAGGCGCGGATGCCGCCGCGCCCCACACGTCCGCGCAGCTGGTGCAGCTGGGCCAGACCGAAATTCTCCGGCCAGCACACCACGATGGTGTTGGCCCGCGGGATGTCGAGACCGCTCTCGACGATGTTGGTGGCCAGCAGCACGTCGGCCTTGCCCTCGACGAAGGTCATCATGCGCTCGTCGATCTCGTCGGCCGGCAGTTTGCCGTGCAGGCAGACGATCTTCAGATCGGGCGCGACCGCCTGCACCCGGGCCAGCATCGGCTCCAGATCCTGGATGCGCGGGCAGATCAAGAAGCTCTGCCCGTGCCGCCGCTGCTCGCGCAGCAACGCCGAGGCGATGGCAGCATCCGACAGCGGCGCGATCTTGGTCGCGACCGGCAAGCGATGCACCGGCGGCGAGGCAATGACGCTGAGGTCCCTGAAACCGGCAAGGCCGGCCGCGAGCGTGCGCGGGATCGGCGTCGCGCTCATCCAGAGCGTATGGGCGTTCCTGGCCAGCCCCGACAACTTTGCCTTCTCGGCAGCGCCGAAATGCTGCTCCTCGTCGATGATGACGAGGCCGAGATCATCGAACTTCACGTCCTTCGACGTCAGCGCCTGCGTGCCGACCACGACCTTGATCCGGCCGCTGCGCAGGCCCTCCCTGGTCTCCCTGACCTCCGCGCCCGAGGTGGCGCGCGACAGGCTGCCGACCTCGATATCAACAGGCGCAAAGCGCTTGCGGAAGGTCGCAACGTGCTGCCGCGCCAGCACGGTGGTCGGCACCGCGATCGCGACCTGCTTGCCCGAGAGCACCACGGCCGCCGCCGCGCGCAGCGCCACCTCGGTCTTGCCGAAGCCGACGTCGCCGCAGATCACGCGGTCCATGGGATGGCCGGAGGCGAGGTCGTCCAGCACGTCGTGGATCGCCTTGGCCTGATCGATGGTGGTGAAATAGGGAAAGCGCGCGACGAATTTTTCGTAAGGCGCCCCCGGCGGCACCAGCTTTGCCGCCTTGCGTCGCTTGCGCTGGCTGATGTGCTTGGCAAGCACCTTGCCGGCGGCCTGGATCTCCTGCTCGGCCGCGCTGCGGCGCGCCCACCATGTGCTGCCGTCGGCCTTGTCGAGCGCGAGCTTGCCGCGCTCGGTGGAATACGGCCACATCAGCGCCAGATCGGGCGGCGGCACCAGGACCGCGTTATCGCCGGCGAAGGACAGGCGGACCATCTCGCGCATGGCGCCGCCGCCGGTGTTGACGGTCTGCAAGCCGTCGAGCACGCCGATGCCGCGCTGGAGATGCACGACCACCGTGCCCTGCTCCGGCACGTCAGCATGATCGAATGCCGCGCTCCAGCTTCGCGCCATCGGTTGCGGATGATGCGCGCGGCTGCCGAGCACGT
Source organism: Bradyrhizobium manausense (assembly GCF_001440035.1). Lineage (GTDB taxonomy): Bacteria > Pseudomonadota > Alphaproteobacteria > Rhizobiales > Xanthobacteraceae > Bradyrhizobium > Bradyrhizobium manausense. The sequence continues at coordinate 264,760 of NZ_LJYG01000104.1, forward strand.
CGGTCGCGGTCAGAACCACGGCAGGCTTCTTGCCCGGCATGACGAAGCCGCCATCGAGATCGGCGAGCAGCGCCACGTCGCGATGGCGCGCGCCCTCGGCCTCCGCCCAATCGGCGATGCGCTCCGTCTTGACACCGCTCATCCGCTCCATCACGCGCAGATCCTCCTCTTGCGCGGCGACGAAGATGAAGCGCGAGCCGGCGCGCCTCACCTCTTCGACGTAGGCGCGCAGGGCTTTCCTGGCGGACGACAGCTTTGAGAATTCCGGCGTCGGCTGGAACGGAGAGGTGCGCGGCAGCACCTTCGTGCCGCGGGTCGCCTGCTTCCAGTCGCTTCGCCCGAGATATTCGCGTTCCCTGTCAGCGCGGCCTGCGGCCTCCTCGATCGTGCTCAGCCAGGCACCGGCATGATCAGGCACGCCGGCATCCGCGATCCACCTGGCCTTGCCGCAATAGTCGAACAGCGTCGCACGCCTGGCGCGCGCGCCTGACAGGGCCGTTCGTTCCGACATGGGATCGACGAGAAGCTCTTTTGTCTCGAAGATGATGTCGTGCTGTTGCGGGTCGAACGCCACGATCCGCTTGATGGTGCGCCCGGAATGCTCCACCCGGAACGGCCCCAGCGCGCCAGCGGGAAATATCTCGAAGGTCTGGCCGTGAAACAGCGCGCCGCCCGGATAATCCGGCTCGTCGTCGAGATCGTAGCCCAGCTCTTCCAGGCGGGCGCGAAGCTCGCTCTCGGAGAAGGGGCCGCCGACCTTCAAGCTGAGGTTCAGACGCAACAGGCTCGCCGGCGGCGGCAGGCGCTCCATCACGGCTTCAGCCGTGGAGATGAGAAAGATCGGCTGTTTGGCTTTCGCCAGGCGCCGCAACACCGAGGCTCTGCGGCCCGCGATCTCGCGCGATGGTTCCAACTGATCGAACGGCAGGGTGTTCAGCCGCGGAAACACCAGCACCTCGCAAGTCGGGTCCAGCGCGTGAATGACGCTGCCAAGCCGCTCGGCCCTGTTCTCGCTCTCGGCGAGGAACACAAGACCGCTGCGGCCAGATTCTTTCCACTGCGCCAGCAGATGCAGCGCCATCATGCCCAGCGGCGACGACGAGGAGATCGTGGCGCGCTGCGCGCCCTTGCTCGGCTTCGGCGAAGCCTTGCCTGGCGGGCGCCTGCTTGTCGGGCTGTTTGCGAGCGCGCGCTTTCTGGGCGAAGTCTTGACTGCCGCTTTCTTGATTGCCGCGTTCTTGGCGGGCCGCAATGTCTTGGAATGACGCACGTGAATCCGTTTCTCGTCTTAGGCAGTCGTCTTGGGTCGTCGTCTTGGGCAGTCGTCTTGGGCAGTCGTCTTGGGCAGTCGTCAATGCCAGGCGCCACCGAGCTCATGATGATTCGGTTGCGAATGGTCATGCATATGGGATGGGGCGCACGAACATGCGCCTCTCCGAAAAACCTCGTGCCACGCAGAGGTCGCCGGCCAACGCACAATGCGCGAGGATGAGCCGCCAGTCGTCTAGCAGACGCGCCGGCCTATTTCCACTCCTGTGATCAGATCGCGGCTAAATGATGCCGCTCTGCCGCAGCGCTGCGATCGCGGCCTTGTCGTAGCCCAGTTCCGCCAGCACGGAATCAGTGTGCTCGCCGAGCGTCGGCGGGCGCGATGCGATCTGGCCCGGCGTTTCGGACAGTCGGATCGCGGCGCGCGCGACCGGGGCCTGCTTCGGCAAGCCGGGATAGTCGACGTCCTGCAGGAAGCCGGCGGCGCGAATGTGTGGATGATCCAGCGCCTGTTGCGGGCTCAGCACCGGCCCGGTCGGGATCATCGCCTTGCCGAGTGCGTCGACCGCCTCCTGTGTGGTGCGCATCGCGCACCAGCGCGCCATCCGCTCGCTGATGACACGGCCGTTGTTGCCGCGGCTGATATCGTCGGCAAAGCGCGGATCGTTCAGCCAAAGCTCCTCCTCGCCCATCAGCTTGGCCCAGCGCTTGAACAGCGGATGGCCCGTGACCTGGCACAGCACCCAGCCGTCCCTGGTGCGATAGATATCCGCGGGCGCCGCGGTCTGGCCGAGATTGCCTGTGGGCACGCGGTTGACGTTGATGACCGCCTGCTCGATCAGCGTCGCGTTGGTGAAGGACAAAGCGGTCGCCAGCAGCGCGCCCTCCACGATCTGCCCGCGCCCGGATTTGCCGCGCTCGATCAGCGCGGCAAGCGTCCCGAAGGCACAATGCAGTGCCGTGCCGAAATCGACCCAGTTCACCGCGGCGCGATATGGCGGATCGCCCGCGCCGGTCATGTAGACCGAGCCCGACATGACCTGGCCGACGCCATCGAAGCCGACGCGGTCGGACCAGGGACCCGGCCCGCCGAACGCGGTCGCCGTCGTCAGGATGATGTCGGGCTTGATCGCCTTGAGTGAATCATAGTCGAGCTGCATCGCGCGGAGCGTTTGCGGCGGCAGATTGGCGACGACGACGTCGGCGGTCGCGATCAGCTTGCGCATCACCTCCTGCCCCTTCGCCGTCATCGGATCGAGCGTGATGCACTTCTTGTTGCGGTTGACCTGGAGGAACAAGGCACCCTCGCCGCCTTCGCCGACCGGCGCCACGAAGCGGTCCTCACTGCCGTCGCGCTTCTCGACCCTGATGACCTCGGCGCCGAACTCGGCCAGCAATGTCGCGCAATAGGGACCCGCGATATAGCGCCCGAAATCGAGGACGCGCACGCCTTCCAGAACTCCCCCCATCGACCTCGTTCCTTATCTCTTTCCAGCCAGATTACAGGGAATGGGTGCCGCGGCAAGATGGCAGCTCACACCCTGCCTTGCTCGCAAGATGTGATGGCGCAAGTGTTTCGGCTGGCGGAAATTCTGCTCTAGTATGGAGCAGCAGTCCCTCCAGCCGGAAGCACGATAGCCATGCCGCAGCAATTCGACCGATCCGCAGAAGATCTCGGCAACGCCATTCATCTCGAGCACGTCAACATCACGGTTCCGGATCAGCGCCTCGCCACGCTGTTCTACGTCACCGGCCTCGGGCTGACCCGCGATCCCTATCTGATGGTCTCGGACACCAACATGTGGATCAATGCCGGACGCAGCCAGTTTCATCTGCCCAGCGGCAAGGCGCAGGTGCTGCGCGGCCATACCGGGCTCGTCATCGAGGGACGCGAGGCGCTGCTGGCGCGACTGGCCTCGATCAAGGGCAAGCTCGAAGGCACCGCCTTCAGCTACGCCGAGCACAATGATTATGTCGAGGCGACCTGCCCCTGGGGCAATCGCATTCGCGTCCATGAACCCGATGCGGCGCGCTTCGGGCGCATCACGCTCGGCATTCCCTATGTCTCGTTCGATGTGCCGGTGGGATCGGCCCAGGCGATCTGCGCCTTCTATCCTGAGGTCATGGGCATGCCCGCGGGCTTGCGCAACGGTGACGGCAAGGTCGCCGCGGTGAAGACCGGCCGCGACCAGCATCTTTTGTTCCGCGAGACCGACCGGCCGCAGCCGGGCTATGACGGCCACCACGTGCAGATCTACATCACCGATTTCTCCGGCCCCTATCGCAAGCTGCTGGCGCGCGATTTGATCTCGCGCGAGGACAATCAGTATCAGTACCGCTTCTGCGACATCGTCGATCTCGACAGCGGCAAGCCCCTCTTCACCGTCGAGCACGAGGTGCGCAGCGCGACGCACCCGATGTTCATGCGGCCGCTGGTCAATCGCAATCCCGCCGTCAACAACCGCAACTACGCGCACAGTCACGACCAGACGTCGTGGGCGATGGGACCGGATCAATACGAGGGGTAGCGAGCACCCGGCGGGGGCTGGGAGGGATCGAACCTCCGTCGATGGCGTATTGCGTGTCGGACATCTGCGGTGCGCGCCGCCTCGCCTTCCGCGCTGCCTGGATCCGCGCTCGATGAACTCGCTCGACCAACGACTTGAGCGGGGAAGCGAGGCGAGCCCCGAACCTGTTTGCTCGAGGCGCCGGCTACGTGTCCTCGATCCTGCAGCAGGAAACGACGAACTATCTGCATTCCCGCGGCATCGCGCGCGAACTGCCGGTGCGCAGCGTCGAACGCGCCTTCTTCAATCCGAACCTGGAAGGCTTCTGGCACATGGCGATCAATGCGCTGGTGGAGAACCTGACCATGCTGACCATCCCGCTGGTCGGCGCAGCGGTCATTCGCGAGCGCGAGCGCGGCACCATCGAACATCTCCTGGTCATGCCGGTCCGCGCGCATGAGATCGCCGCCGGAAAGATCTGGGCCAATGCGCTGGTGGTGGCGTTCTTCGGCACGTTGTCGCTGCTGATCGTGATCAAGGGCGTATTGCACGTGCCGATCGCGGGCTCGATCCCGCTATTCGTTGCCGGCATGGTGCTCTATCTTTTCGCCACCGCCTCGCTCGGCATCCTCCTTGCGACCATTGCCAACACCATGCCGCAGTTCGCGCTGCTCGCGATCCCGGTATTCCTCATCCTCAACATGCTGTCGGGCGGCGCCTCCCCGCTCGAAGCCATGCCGCAGCCGCTCCAGGTCGCGATTCAGGTTTCGCCGGCCGTGCATTTCGTGCAATTCACGCAGTCGGTGTTGTGTCGGGGCGCCGGCATCGACCAGGTCTGGCCGCATCTCGCCGTGATTGTCGCGCTTGGCGCAATCTTCCTGGCGGCCGCACTTGCCCGTTTCCGCCGGATGCTGGCACGGGTGCAGTAGTGCTCGGGAGCTGGCTGGGGCGGGAGGGATCGAACCTCCGAATGGCGGAATCAAAATCCGCTGCCTTACCGCTTGGCTACGCCCCATCAGGTGACCACGGGAAGGGCGGGCGAGCTGGCACCCGCAGATTCCCTTCGGTCGCAGCCGGTCTATAGGGTGCGGCGCGGCATTTCAACCGCCTGGAGGGGCAAAATACCACCGCCCGGGGCGCGGGCGCGCCACACCTTAATATAGGCGGGGGCGAAGCCCCGATGCGGTCCCGTATCGCGCCCATTGAGGCCTCAGCCATTTCATGGGAATACGGCGGCAAACCTGTCCACGGGGAGTTTGCCATGACCTACCGCGCGCCGATTTCTGACATGCTGCTGTCGCTCAACCATGGCGCCGGCCTCAAGGCCGCCGTGGAGGCCGGCCATTACGGCGATTTCGACGCCGACATTGCCGCCGCCGTGCTGGAAGAGGCCGGCAAATTCGCAACCGACGTGCTGGCGCCGCTGAACAAGGTCGGCGACGAGCATGGCATCAAGCTCGATGCCGGCAAGGTGACGACGGCGCCGGGCTGGCCGGACGCCTACAAGCGCTGGATCGACGGCGGCTGGAACGCGGTCTCGGGCTCCGAGGACTTTGGTGGCCAGCGCCTGCCGCTGGCGATCAACGCCGCCTGCACCGAGATCTGGAGCGCGTCGAATATTGCCTTCGGCCTCTGCCCGCTGCTGACGGCCTCGGCGATCGAGGCGCTGGAGGCGCATGGCAGCGAGGAGCTGAAGAAAATCTATCTGGAAAAGCTCGTCACCGGCGAATGGACCGGCACGATGCAGCTGACCGAGGCGCAGGCCGGCTCCGACGTCGGTGCGCTGCGCACCCGTGCCGAAAAGCAGGCCGACGGCACCTATCGCATCAAGGGGACGAAGATCTTCATCACCTATGGCGAGCACGACATGACCGACAACATCGTGCATTTCGTGCTGGCGCGCCTGCCCGATGCCCCCGCGGGCACCAAGGGCATTTCGCTGTTCCTGGTGCCGAAATTCATGGTCAATGAAGACGGCTCGCTCGGCGCACGCAATGACATCTTTGCCTCGGGCGTCGAGCACAAGCTCGGCATGCACGCCTCCCCCACCTGCACCATGACCATGGGCGACCATGGCGGCGCCATCGGATTTTTGATCGGCGAAGAGAACCAGGGCATGCGCTGCATGTTCACGATGATGAACCAGGCCCGTCTCGGCGTCGGCCTGGAAGGCGTCGGCATCGCCGATCGCGCCTATCAGCAGGCGCTCGCCTATGCGCAGGAGCGCAAGCAGGGCCGCGCCGTCGGCAAAAAGGGCGACGGGTCGGATGCGATCTTCGTGCACCCCGACGTCAAGCGCATGCTGATGCGGATGCGGGCGCAGACCGCGGCCGCGCGCACGATCTGCTATGCGACAGCGGTCGCGCTCGACGTGTCCATGCGCGCCAGGGATCCGAAGGTCCGCGCCGATGCGGCCGCACGCGCGGCGCTGCTGACGCCGATGGCAAAGGGTTATTCCACCGATATCGGCAACGAGGTTGCCTATCTCGGCGTGCAGATCCATGGCGGCATGGGCTTCATCGAGGAGACCGGCGCCGCGCAGCATTATCGCGATGCCCGCATCACCACGATCTATGAAGGCACCAACGGCATCCAGGCGATCGACCTCGTGACGCGCAAGCTTGCCGCCAATGGCGGCGCGGCGGTGTGGGCGCTGATTGAGGAGCTCTCGGCCACGGTCAAACAGGTCGAGGCCTCCAACGATCCCGCCTTCGGCACCACCGGCGTAAAGCTGCGCGAGGCGCTGGAGGCCTTGAGGCGCAGCAGCAAGTGGCTGCTCGAACGCGTCACGTCGGCGCCGAACGAGGCGCTCGCCGGTGCGACGCCCTATCTGCAGCAGTTCGGCTCAACGCTCGGCGGCTGCCTGCTCGCCTCCGAGGCGCTCGCGGCGAAGGCCGACGGCAACACCGAGGCGGCGCGCTACGTCTCGCTCGCGCGTTTCTTCGCCGAGAACATCACCGTGCAGGCGGGCGCGCTCGAGCGCACCGTGACGGAAAGCGCGGACTCGGTCGCGGCGGCGGATGCGGTGCTGTTGGGGTAAGCTGCTTGCCGCGAGCGTCGGTGCGTAGAGCGGGTTAGCCCTGCGACCGCGCGAAGCGCGGTTCGCACGGCGTAACCCACCGCTTGTGCCGCCGCGTGAACAGAAGAGGTGGATTAGCTTCGCTAATCCACCCTATGCGCTTACGAAGCCGCGACCTCCGCCCTCTTTCCCGGCCGCCATAGCACGATGCCGGCCGCGATCACATCGAGCGCCACGCACATCGCAAACGCCATGGTGTAGTCGCCGCTCGCGCTGCGCACGAGGCCGACGATGCCGGGACCGAAGGCGCTGACGATGCCGCTGATCGACGTACCCAGCCCCATCGCGGCCGCGAACGCCGCACTGCCGATCTCGCGCTGGATGATCAAGGGCGGAAAGGTGATCATGTTGCCGATCGAAAAGCCGTAGACGGCGCAGCACAACAGCAGCACGATCGGGCTCTGGCTGTGCAGGAGCACGAGCAAGGCCGCCGCCTGGCTCATCATCGACGCCGCGCAGGCAAGCCGCGGATCGAGCCGGTCGACGAACAGGCCGAGCGTGAGTCGCCCGATCACCGCCATCGCGGCCATGATGGTGATTGCGAGGCCCGCACTGGCGCGGCCGATCAATGGTTCGAGGAACGTCACCTGGTGAATGATGAATCCCATCTGCGCCAGCAGCGCGATCGCGATCGGCAGCACCATGGTCCAGAATGATGCAACGGCGAGCAGCGCCCGGCGCGAATGGCGCGCGGCGTTGCCGCCGCTGGAAACTGGTCCCGCTGCATGCAGCGACGCGGCGGCCGGCCAGCCGGTGAAGACGACGACCACCGGCAAGACCAGCGCCACCATCACGATGGTCGCCGCCAGCATGGCCGAACGGAAGCCGATGCTGGTGCTCAGCGCCAGCAATACGGGAACGAGGATGATGCCGCCGCAGGTGGCGCCGTTGAAGGCGAGGCTGAGCGCGAGCCCGCGCCGTCGCTCGAACCAGGCGTTCAGCACGGTGGCGATCACCACCGAGCCCATTCCGGTCCAGCCGACCGACATCAGGGCATAGGCTAGATAGAGCTGCCAGGGCAATTGCATCAATCCCAGCAGCGCGGTCGATGCGCCAAGCGCCGCAAGCCCGCACAGGATCAGCGCGCGCAACCCGATGCGGACGAGCAGATCATCGGTAAAGATCACGAGGACGGCGCTCAGCAGGAACGAGAAGGTGCTGGCCGAGGACACCAGCGAGCCCGGCCAGCCATGGGCGCGCTGCAGCTCGGCGAGATAGACGCCCTGGCCGTAGAGGCCAAAGCCGAACATGAAGAAGGCCATCAGGAAACAGGCCAGCACCACGCGCCAGCCGCGGTAGCGCAGCGAGGACTCGTCAACCTCCGTTGCGGCGATCATCGTCAGATATCGGCCTGATGGAACGAACGGCTGATCGTGACGCACAACCACCGGTTTTTCAAATGAAAGATGTAGCCGATTGTTGCAATGCGCAAATCGCGCTGCTAGGTCGTTCCCCCGACGCCATCGGGGCGGGTGTCATGCAACCATTTAACGGCATCACTGCCGAATTGATTGAGCCGCAGGATTGGCACGCCTGCGGGATCATGTAGGCTGAGCTGTGCAAGACTCGCCAGCGGCAGGCGCCGCGGCGAGCGCAGGGAGTGCTCATGCCGAACGGCAATATCATCGTCACGGACGACCGCGGCACACGCGTCATCACCCTGCGCCGTCCCGGCAAGAAGAACGCGATCACGCAGCACATGTATCGCGAGATGAGCCGGGCGATCGACACCGCACAGAATAATCCCGATATCCGCTGCATGATCATCACCGGCGGCTCCGGCGTGTTCACCGCCGGCGACGATATCGACGATTTCATGCATGCCGACGCGGCCCGTCCGGAGACGTTGTCGGACGGCGCCAAATTCCTCTATTCGCTGGCGCTCAACGTCAAGCCGATCATCGCAGCCGTGGACGGTGCCTCGATCGGCATAGGCACCGTGATGCTGTTTCACTGCGACTATGTGCTCGCCTCGAACGCCGCGACCTTCTCGGCGCCCTACATCAATCTCGGGCTCGTTCCGGTCGGTGCCGCCAGCCTCCTGATGCCCCGCACCATGGGTTACCAGCGCGCCTTCGCCATGCTGGTGATGGGCCGCAGCTTCACGGCCGCCGAGGCCCATGCCGCCGGCTTCGTCAACACCGTGGTGTCGCCGGGACATACCGAGGTCGAAGCCCGCAAGGTGGCGCGCGAGATCTGCCGGCTTCCGGCCGAAGCGGTCGCAATCTCGCGCAAGCTGCTGCGCGCCCCGCCGGAAGAACTGACCCGCCGCATCGACCAGGAGGCCCATTTGTTCGGCGAGCGGTTGAAGTCCAACGATGCGATTGCCGCGTTCAATGCGTTCGCGAACAGGAAGAAGAGGAAGTAGGACTGTCCGTCGCCCCATCCCCCCGGCCGTCATTCCGGGGCGCGACGAAGTCGGGAGCTATGGTGCGCAATTGCGCACCTGAGAATCCATTCATCCACCGTCGCTGGCGCGCGATGGATTCCGGGCTCGCGCTCCGCCCGCCCCGGAATCACAGCGAGAACTTTCGTGAAATCTTCGCGCCGAGCGATTAATCTTGTTCCATGCGATACCAATCCATCCTTGCCACGCTTTCGCTCGCGCTTCTCACCCTCCCCGCCGCGGCGCAGACCGCAGCGCCGGTCGAGCTGCGGATTCTCGCGATCAACGATTTCCACGGCAACCTCCGTCCGCCGCCGGGCGGCATCCGCATCGCTGACCCCGAAGACAAGACCAGGAAGGTGATGGTGGCCGCCGGCGGTGCCGAATACATGGCGACGCTGGTGAAGCAGCTGAGCGAGGGGCACAAGAACACCATCTTCGTCGCCGCCGGCGATCTGATCGGGGCGAGCCCGTTCCTGTCGGCGATGTTTCACGACGAGCCCTCGGTCGAATCGCTTTCGATGATGGGGCTTGCGATCACCTCGGTCGGCAACCACGAATTCGACGAAGGCAAGACCGAGCTGCTCAGGATGCAGAATGGCGGCTGCCATCCCGAAGACGGCTGCCAGGGGCCGCATGCTTTCACCGGCGCCAAATTCCACTATCTCGCGGCGTCCACGGTAGAGACCGCGACCGGCAAGAGCGTGCTGCCGCCTTACGAGATCCGCGAGTTCGGTGGGATTCCGGTCGCCTTCATCGGGCTGACCCTGAAGGAGACCGCCGGCATCGTCTCGCCCAAGGGCATTGCGGGACTGGAATTTCGCGATGAGGCCGAGACGGTGAACGCACTGGTGCCGCAGCTGAAGGCGAAGGGGGTCGAGGCGATCGTGGTGCTGATCCACCAGGGCGGTGAGCCCGCAGGCGACTACAACGAATGCCCCGGCATTACCGGGCCCATCGTCGACATCGTCAAGAAGTTCGACCCTGCCGTCGACGTCATCGTCAGCGGCCACACGCACCGCGCCTATGTCTGCGATATCGATGGGCGGCTCGTCACCAGCGGCGACAAATACGGCACGCTGGTGACCGCGATCGACCTCAAGCTCGATCCTGCAACCCGCGACATCGTCGGCGCCAAAGCCGAGAACGTCATCGTCGCCAACGCTTCGCTGGCCAGGGATCCGGAGCAAACCGCGCTGATCGACGCCTATGACAAGCTCTCGGCCCCGATCGCCAACCGGCCGGCCGGATCGGTGACGCAGACGCTGTCGCGCGTTCCGAACGAAGCCGGTGAAAGCGCACTCGGTGACGTCATCGCCGATGCCCAGCTCGCCGCGACGAAGGATGCCAAGGACGGCAGCGCTGTCATCGCGCTGACCAATCCCGGCGGCATCCGCACGGATCTCGTCCCCAAGGACAACGGCGCGGTGTCCTATGGCGACCTGTTCGCAAGCCAGCCGTTCCGCAACCGCCTCGTCACCATGACGCTCACGGGCAGTCAGCTCAAGGATATGCTGGAGCAGCAATGGCTCGATCCGAAGCGGCCGCGAATCCTCCAGGTCTCGATCGGGTTCAGCTACAGCTGGGACGCGTCAAAGTCATTCGGCGAGCGCATCATGGCCGACAAGATGACGCTCAACGGCAAGCCGATCGAGCCGGCCAGCTTCTATCGCGTGACCCTCAACGACTATCTGGCGGTCGGCGGCGACGGTTTTACCGTCGCCAAGCAGGGCACCTCGCCGCAATATGGCGGCTACGATTCCGACGCGCTGTTTGCCTTCTTTAAGGCGCATGGTCCGATCGGCCCGTTGCCGGCCACCCGCATCCTGCGCGTCAATTGATCTGGATCAAGCGGGCCGGAACGGGTCGGGCCTTTGCCATTCGCTGCGGAACGCCTAGATTGGGTTTTGCATTGCGTTTTGGCGCCGGATGCGCCAAGCGACGTCGAGAGTTCGTTCCCCGTGAGGCCGACCTGATGAGCACGCTTCTTCTTTCCCACAAGGCCTGCCTCGACCATGTCACGCCGCCGGGACACCCCGAACGCCCGGATCGCCTGCGTGCGGTGGAAGAAGCGCTGTCGGTCGAGCGCTTCCAGTTCCTGGCGCGCGATCAGGCGCCGGAGGGCGATCTCGATCTCGTCACGCTCTGCCACAACGAGCACTACGTCACCGAGCTGCGCCACGTCGCGCCGAGCAGCGGCCAGATCTATCTCGACGGCGACACCTCGATGTCCCCGGGTACCTGGGAAGCGGTGATGCGCGGCGTCGGCGGCGCGGTGGCGGCGACCGAGGCCGTGATGAACGGCGAGCACCGCAACGCCTTCGTCGCGGTGCGCCCGCCCGGCCACCACGCCGAGATCGGCAAGCCGATGGGCTTCTGCTTCTTCGACAATGTCGCCATCGCCGCGCGCCATGCGCAGCGAAAATACGGCATCGAGCGGGCCGCCATCGTCGATTTCGACGTCCACCACGGCAACGGCACCCAGGACATCTTCTGGTCGGATCCATCAGTGATGTACTGCTCGACCCACCAGATGCCGCTGTTTCCGGGTACCGGCGCCAAGGGCGAGCGCGGCGATCACGACACCATCGTCAACGCGCCGCTCGCCTCGGAAGACGGCGGCCCCGAATTCCGCAGCGCGTTCGAGAATCTGATCCTGCCGCGGCTGGAGAAATTCAGCCCCGAGCTCCTCATCATCTCCGCGGGCTTCGATGCGCACTACCGCGATCCGCTGGCCTCGCTGAACTTGCGCGCGGAGGATTATGCCTGGGTGACGCGCAAGCTGATGGACCTCGCCGACAAGTCCGCCGGGGGACGCGTTGTCTCTGTGCTTGAAGGCGGCTACGACCTGCAAGGACTGAAAGAATCTGTTACGGCGCATGTCGGCGCCCTGATGGGCGCTTGAGATACCCGCCACATTAAGCCCGCAAAACTCTGCTGTTTTGCAAGCGCAGCGAATCGGGCAATCGGAAACGGATATGGCCGAAAATACCCAAGTCGACGTCTCCAGGCTCACCTTCGAGCGCGCGATCGAGGAACTCGAAACGATCGTGAAGCGGCTCGAGGACGGCAAGGTGCCGCTCGAGGAATCCGTCACGATCTACGAACGCGGCGAAGCCCTGAAACGGCGCTGCGAGGAGCTGTTGCGACAGGCCGAGGCGCGCGTCGACAAGATCACCACCGACGCCAGTGGCCAGGCCGCCGGCACGGCGCCCCTGGACGTGCAGTAAGGCCCGAAGCCACCCGACTCGCGCATCAGCCGCTTGCGATTTTCAAGATCGTACGCCCCCTTTTGGCCGGCGAAAGGAACCGGAAGGCCGGAGAGTTCCCGCCTCGGCGTTCTCCATCCCGCGAATTCCGCCGAAAAGGCCGTCTTTCCGCAAGAATCCTGCCAAGGAACCGGGCAGGATTGGAACCTTCCCTCCGGCGCCACGATTAACCAAATTGGCCCGACGGTTGCAGCTGCATACCCGTGATCGGCCCTGTGGGTTGGCTTTGGCCTAAGCTTTGGTGTAAAGCTGCGCGGAGTGTGGCTTTTTGTTAGCCTTGACGTGGGGACCGATTTTCGATGTCAAGTGCCTCAAATCGCTAATGAATTGGCTGGGACGGACGAAGCCGATCTACGTGACAGGGATCACAGAGACTGAACCGGAGCGCACTTAGGCTCACCTAAGCTTGAAGACGGGGCCTTGCCCCATGCAGGTGGCTCCGACGGTTTAAGGACTCGCGCTGCGCCGATATTGTGCAAACCCATCGCGCACCGGAATGACCTTCCGGCGCTGACAAATTGGAAATCGCCGTGAACGCATACAGTAAAACGCCGCTTCTCGACACCATCCGGACGCCGGAAGACCTGCGCAAGCTCAAGGTCGAGCAGGTTCGCCAGGTCGCCGACGAGCTGCGGCAGGAAACGATCGATGCCGTCTCGGTGACCGGCGGTCACTTCGGCGCTGGCCTCGGCGTGGTCGAGCTCACCACCGCGATCCACTACGTCTTCGACACGCCGCGTGACCGGCTGATCTGGGACGTCGGCCATCAGGCCTATCCGCACAAGATCCTCACCGGTCGCCGCGACCGCATCCGCACGCTGCGCACCGGCGGCGGCCTGTCCGGCTTCACCAAGCGCAGCGAGAGCGATTACGATCCGTTCGGCGCCGCGCATTCCTCGACCTCGATCTCCGCCGGTCTCGGCATGGCCGTCGCGCGCGATCTCTCCGGCGGCAAGAACAACGTTATCGCCGTGATCGGTGACGGTGCGATGTCGGCGGGCATGGCCTATGAGGCCATGAACAATGCCGGCGCCATGAATTCGCGCCTGATCGTGATCCTCAACGACAACGACATGTCGATCGCCCCGCCGGTCGGCGCCATGAGCGCCTATCTGTCGCGCCTCTACTCCGGCAAGACCTATCGCACGCTGCGCGATGCGGCCAAGCAGATCAACAAGCGCCTGCCCAAGATCCTCGCCAACCGCGCCAACCGCGTCGAGGAATATTCCCGCGGCTTCATGATGGACGGCGGCACGCTGTTCGAGGAGCTCGGCTTCTATTACGTCGGCCCGATCGACGGCCATAATCTCGACCATCTGCTGCCCGTGCTCAAGAACGTCCGCGACATGGAGACAGGGCCGATCCTGGTCCATGTCGTGACGCAGAAGGGCAAGGGCTACGGGCCGGCGGAAGCCTCCGCCGACAAGTACCACGCCGTCGTCAAGTTCGACGTCGCCACCGGCACGCAGGCCAAGGCCAAGCCGAATGCGCCGGCCTACCAGAACGTGTTCGGCCAGAGCCTCGTCAAGGAAGCGCAGAAGGACGACAAGATCGTCGCCATCACCGCGGCGATGCCGTCGGGCACCGGCGTCGACATCTTCAACAAGGCGTTCCCCGACCGCACCTTCGACGTCGGTATTGCCGAGCAGCACGCCGTGACCTTCGCCGCCGGTCTCGCGACCGAGGGCTACAAGCCGTTCTGCGCGATCTACTCGACCTTCCTGCAGCGCGGCTACGACCAGATCGTCCATGACGTCGCGATCCAGAACCTGCCCGTGCGCTTCGCCATCGACCGCGCCGGCCTCGTCGGGGCCGACGGTGCGACCCATGCCGGCTCGTTCGACAACGCCTATCTCGGCTGTCTGCCCAACATGGTGATCATGGCTGCGGCCGACGAAGCCGAGCTCGTGCACATGGTGGCGACCCAGGTCGCGATCAACGACCGTCCGAGCTCGCTGCGTTATCCGCGCGGCGAAGGCCGCGGCATCGAGATGCCCGAGGTCGGCATTCCGCTCGAGATCGGCAAGGGCCGCATGATCCGCCAGGGCAGCAAGATCGCCCTGCTCTCGTTCGGCACGCGTCTCGCCGAATGCGAGAAGGCGGCCGACGAGCTCGCCGCCCATGGCCTCTCCACCTCGATCGCCGATGCGCGCTTCATGAAGCCGCTCGACACCGAGCTGGTGCTCAAGCTCGCCCGCGACCACGACGTGCTGATCACGATCGAGGAGGGCTCGGTCGGCGGCTTCGGCTCGCATGTCGCGCAGTTCCTGACCGATCAGGGCGTGCTCGACACCGGCATGGTCAAGTTCCGCGCGATGGTGCTGCCCGACGTGTTCCAGGACCACGATACCCCGGCGGCGATGTACGCCCGCGCCGGCCTCGACGCCAAGGGCATCGTCGCCAAGGTGTTCGAAGCGCTCGGTAAGGATGTGAAGGCCGAGACGGTCAAGCTGGCTTGATTTGAATCACCTCTTCCGCTTGCTTGCGGGAGAGGTCGCGCCGAAGGCGCGGGTGAGGGTTCTAACCTCCGGGGGGTGTCCCCGAGAGGAGACACCCTCTCCCTAACCCTCCCCCGCAGGCGGGGAAGGGAGCAGACCGCACGCTGTGGCTTGCATCTCGGCCCCATTTTTCGGTTCGCTCCTCATGAAAATCTATCTGGCAGGTCCCGACGTGTTCCTGCCGGATGCGGTTGAGATCGGCCGCCGCAAGGCCGCGATCTGCACCGCCCACGGTCTTACCGGTCTCTATCCCCTCGACAACGCCATCGACCTCACCGCTTCAGATGCCTCGCGGCAGATCTTTTGCGGCAATGAGGCGATGATGGACGGGGCCGACGCCATCATCGCCAATCTCACCCCGTTCCGCGGTGCCGGCGCCGACCCCGGCACCGTCTACGAGCTCGGCTACATGGCCGGCCGCCGCAAATTTTGCCTCGCTTACTGCAACGATCCCGCCACCTATGCCGACCGCCTCGGTCGCTTCATGGCCGTCACCCCTGAGGACGGACGGCTGGTCGATGCGCAGGGGCTGACCGTCGAGGATTTCGGCCTCGTCGATAACCTGATGATGATCCATGCGCTGGAGCTGCATGGCTGCCCGCTGGTGACGCCGGCGCAAATGCCTGTTGACGTCTGGCATGATCTGGCCGCGTTCGAGGCTTGCGTCCGGATGGCGGCCGCGCGATTGATCGCTACATAGCGATCAATCGCTGGAGAGATCGATGTCCCCTGCCCGCAAGCGCGCTGATGTTCTGCTGGTCGAGCGCGGCCTGTTCGAGAGCCGGGCGCGGGCGCGCGCGGCAATCGAGGCCGGGCTCGTCACGGCCAACGACAAGCAGGTCGAAAAACCGTCGGAGACGATCGCCGAGGACGCCGTGATCCAGGCCGAGCCGGCGCATCCCTACGTCTCGCGCGGCGGCGTCAAGCTCGCCGGCGCGCTGGAGCGCTACAGAATCGAGATCGAGGACCATGTTTGCCTCGACGTCGGCGCCTCCACCGGCGGTTTTACGGAGGTGCTGCTGGCGAATGGCGCGAGCCTGGTGTTCGCCGTCGATGTCGGCACCAGCCAGTTGCACACCTCGCTGCGCGGTCATCCCAAAATCGTATCGATGGAGGAGACCGACATCCGCGCCTATGAGGGCAAGCGGCTGCCGGCGCGGCCCGATGTCGTCGTCATCGACGTCAGCTTCATTTCGCTGAAGACCGTGCTTCCCGTTGCGCTGTCGCTGGCGGCCGCGCCGATGAGCCTGCTGGCGCTGATCAAGCCGCAATTCGAGGCTGACAGGAAGCACAACAAGAAAGGCATCATCCGCGACGCCGCCGTGCATCAGGAGATCTGCGACGACATCGCGGCCTTTGCCGCCTCGCTCGGCTGCACCGAGATCGAGGTGTTTCCCTCCTCGATATCAGGCGGTGACGGCAATATCGAATTCTTCCTGGGCGCGCGCCGTGGTTGAACGTGTCACGATCGATCATGTCGGCCATCGCGGCGACGGCGTTTCACTCACGACGGGCGATGCGATCTATGTGCCCTACACGCTTGGCGGCGAGAGCGTCGAGGTCGATAACGTTGCCGGCCATCATCCCGACCGTCGCAAGCTGCTGGCGGTCGATATCGCCAGCCCCGAGCGCATCGAACCGTTCTGCCCGCATTTCGGCGTCTGCGGCGGCTGCGCGATCCAGCATTGGGCAGCGGAGCCCTACCAGGCCTGGAAACGCAACATCGTGGTCGAGACGCTGGCGCAGGCCGGCATTCCTTGCGAGGTGGTCCCGCTGGTCGATGCGCATGGTGCCGGGCGAAGGCGCGTCACGCTGCACGGAAGGTTCGGCACGCATGACGTGCTCAAGGTCGGCTTTTCCGCGACGAGCTCGCACGATGTGATCCCGATCGACCGCTGTCCGATCCTCGATCCCGCGCTGGAAGGCGCGCTCGATGCCGCCTGGGCCATCGCCGAGCCGCTGACGTCGAAAATGCCGGTGACCAAACCGCTCGACATCCAGGTGACCGCCACCATCAACGGCCTCGATGTCGACGTGCGCGGCTCCGGCCCGCTGCCGACGCCGCTGGTCACCGCGCTGTCGCGCGTCGCCGAGCAGCATCGTCTGGCGCGGCTGACGCGGCATGGCGAATTGGTGCTGCAACGCCTGCCGCCAACGGTGCGGATGGGCCGCGCCGAGGTGACGCTGCCGCCGGGCTCGTTCCTGCAGGCAACCGTGGCCGGTGAAGAGACGCTTGCTTCACTCGTCGCCGAGCGCGTCGGCAAGGCGAAGGAGGTTCTCGACCTCTTCTGCGGCGTCGGTCCGTTTGCGCTCAGGCTCGCCGAGAAAGCCCGCGTCACCGCCTATGACAGCGACGCCGGCGCGATCGCCGCGCTCGCGAAGGCGGCGCGCACGCCGGGACTGAAGCCGATCAAGTCCGAGCCGCGTGACCTGTTCCGCCGTCCGCTGGTGCCACCGGAGCTGCGCGATTTCGATGCCGTGATATTCGATCCGCCGCGCCAGGGCGCACAGGCACAGGCGCTGAAACTCGCCGCGAGCAAGGTGCCCGTGGTGATCGCGGTGTCCTGCAATGTCGCGACCTTCGCCCGTGACGCGCGGCTGCTGATCGATGGCGGTTACAAGGTCGAGAATGTCGTCCCGGTCGATCAGTTCCGCCACACGCCGCATGTCGAGCTGGTGGCGAAGTTCAGCCGCTAAAGCGCGATGAGATCGGGTAGAATCGTCATCGCGCTTCAGCTCTTTATTTAAGCATCATCTCCGCGCAAACGCGTTTCGCTGATGTCGCGAGGGAAAACCGCTTCACACTTCTCCGGATCATGCTTTAGCGCCGCAGCTGGCCCAGCGCCGGCGACTCGCCCGGCAGCATGTTCGACCTGATATCGCTGTCCATGAGGCCGGAGTCGCGCTGGGTGAACCCGGCGCCGAACGACAGGCTGAGATTGGACGTCGGCTTGAATTCGACGCCCGCAAATCCGCCGTAGCCGGGACCGGCGGCGGAGGTCAGCGGTGCAACCGAGCTGCCGATGCCGTTACCGTATTTCAGCGTGTCGAAGCCGGCAAAGAAGGTCACGGGCGAGCCGCCCGCGGTCTTCATGTTGTAGCCGAACTGCGTGCTGTCGAAGGAGAGCGCGCTGAAATTGCCTGAAGATCCGGCCTGGGTGAAACCGCTCAGGCCGAGATTGCCGCTCCGGCTTCCGACGAAAAAGCCGGGACGGAAATCATAGCCATCGCTGTAGCTCTCGGTGCTGCCGCCATAGCCGAAAGCCCCGCCCGGAATCCAATACTGCACAGGCGCGACCTGGGCATGAGCAGGTCCGCCGCCAAGGCAGAGCAGCGCGAGAAGGGCAGTAAGACCACAGGTACGAGTAAAGCCGGGCATCGAGGTAACCGTCAGAATGGTGCGCAAAATATACGCCCGCCAAGGTGCGAATGCCAGTGATGCGATGCCGCTGATCACGCCATCGGGTTCCAGACCCTGACGCTTTGAACCTCCTTCGTGCCGGATTGACCCATTGAAGAGACGCGCAAGCTGAAGCCGCGGCTTTGACCGCGAAAGCCTGATGCCGTCCGATCACGCGCGATTGCGCAGACCTTTGAAAATGCCCGACATTGGATGGAGGCTGTCATGGAGGTCAATTCCGACAAGTTGAATGCCTTTATGGGTAAAATGGTCACCGAGATGGGTGCGGCGATGAACGCGTCGCTGGTCCTGCTCGGCGACAAGCTTGGGCTCTACCGGACGCTCGCCGCCAAGGGGCCAATGAGCTCGACCGAGCTCGCAAGCGCCACCGGGACGGCGGAGCGCTATGTCCGCGAATGGTTGTCGAGTCAGGCGGCGTCCGGCTACATCGAATACGATTCCGCATCGCGCAAGTTCTCGATGCTGCCGGAGCAGGCGATGGCGCTTGCCGATCAGGATAGCCCCGTGTTCCTCGGTGCCTTCCCCAATGTCGTTGCCTCGACCTTTCTCGACGAGCCGAAGATCACCGACGCATTCAAGTCCGGCAAGGGCGTCGGCTGGAACCGGCGCAGTGAGTGCCTGTTCTGCGGCACCGCCCGCTTCTTCCGCACCGGCTACATGCATCACCTGGTGCAGGAATGGCTGCCCGCGCTTGACGGCGTCGTGGACAAGCTGAAGCGCGGCGCCAAGGTCGCCGATGTCGGCTGCGGACATGGCGTCTCGACACGGCTGATGGCGGAGGCCTTTCCAAACTCCCGCTTCTATGGCTTCGACTATCACGAGGGTTCGATCGAGGCGGCGCGCAAGGNGAGGCCAGGCTCGGCGATCGCGTCAGCTTCGCGGTTCACTCGGCCAAGACCTATCCGGCCGAGGGCTACGATCTCGTCTGCTTCTTCGACTGCCTGCACGACATGGGCGATCCCGTCGGCGCCATCAGCCATGTGCGCCAGACCATGGCGAAGGACGGCACCTGCATGCTGGTCGAGCCATTCGCGGGCGACCGCCTCGAAGACAATCTCAACCCGGTCGGGCGCGTCTATTACGCGGCATCGACCATGATCTGCACACCGGCCTCGCTCGACCAGGAGGTGGGCCTCGCACTCGGCGCGCAAGCCGGCGAGGCAAGGCTACGCAAGGTCGCAGCCGAAGGCGGCTTGTCGCGCTTCCGCCGCGCCGCGGAAACGCCGTTCAACCTGATCCTGGAAGCACGGATCTGATTTTGATCGCGCTGGACGCCGCGGCCGACCATGTCAAGCTGCGGCGTCGGTGCGAAGCACCGGCGAACTGCTACGCGGTCCGGTCGACGGAGGATGACGTATCCGCCGGCGGATATTTCGTCACCGGCACCATGAAGGATTTGGTGCCGACCTGGTAGGTGATCTTGCCGTTCTGCCCGTCGTCCGTCGCGATCTGCGCCTGGCCGAACATGATGACGTTCTTGTAGACGATGCCGGTGCCCTGGCGGGTGATGCCCTCGGTGGTGACGCTGACCTGGGCTTCGTTGCCGTTGACAGAGAGCACCTTGAAGCTCGCGCTCTTGCCGATGTCGCTGGAATAGCCACCCCAGCTTCCCATCAGGCGGCTGTCGGAGGCCGGTGGCGCCTGCTTCTCGAGAGTTGCAGTCTGCTTGCCGCTGCCCCCAAAGGAGAACAGGAGCACCATGTTCTTGCCGTCCTTGGTGCCGACCGTGACCCCGCCGAAGTTGATGAGCGTGCCCTGAACTTCGCCAAAGCCGCGCTCGGTGTGGCCGTTATGGGTGTACTCGACCTGCGCTCGGTTGCCGCGGATGTTCACGACCTTGAAGCCGACAGGCTGGTTGTTGCCCGCCCAAGTGCCCTTCCAGTCGCCGATCAAGGCGCTCTGGTGGTACAGCCGCTCGTTGGCGGGCGAAATCTGGCTGGTGCTTGGCGTGACGAAGGACATGAGTATATGCGATGGACGAGTTCGACGGGCTCGCTGGCCTGCGAGCGGCGGCAGGAAGCATCAGCAACGTTCAGAAACAGTCGGATTAGGGGCACGGCGGAGTTAACGGACAGTTAAGTTCAGCCGCCGGCCGCGCGGCGACGGATGGTCTCATCGAGCACGTCAGCGGCCCCAGCGATCCGACCAGATCTTCTCGCCGATCAGGCAACTCACGCGCGGCTCCTTGTCCTTGTCCGCAACGTGCACCACCGTGGGAGTTCGGCCCGCCACCTCCATCAGCAGCTTGGTGCGGATCGCCTCCTTGAACTTCTCGCGATCCTTGATCGCGATCACGAAGGAGCCGGGTCCGCCGATCACGCAGTCCTCGTAATAGTAATCGAGATTGTCGATATCCATCGTCGAATACGACGGCTCCTTCACCATGATCGGCAGGCCGTTGATGATGATGCCCTTCTCGAGTGCGAGATCGCGCGCCACCGTGACAGGGCCGCCATTGTTGTTGGGACCATCGCCCGAGATGTCGACGACGCGGCGAAGCCCGTGATAGGGATCCTCGTCGAACAGCGGCATGGCAAATCCAATCGCGCCTGAGATCGAGGTGCGTGAGGCGCGCCGGATCGGCGTCTTCAAGATCTCGGCTGCGACCGCATCCGCCGTCTCCGGTCCGTCGATGAGGCGCCAGGGGATGATGATCTTCTGGTCGCTCGAGGCGGCCCACTCGAAATAGGTCACCGCGATCCTGCCGTTGGGGCCGGCCTTGAGCGCCTGCAGGAACTCCTTGGACTGGATCGCCTGGGCATAGCCCTCGCGCTGGATCGCGAGCTCGTCCATATCCATGGAGTAGGAGACATCGACCGCGAGGATCAGCTCGACATCAACCGACTGCGCATCGCCGTCGGCCGCCTGGCGCTGCTGTCTCGTTGGTTCGAATTTCGGCGATCCGAATTTAGAACTTGGTGCCGCGAAGCCCGCGACGTCCCCTCCGGCAAGCACGCCGGCCACCAGCACAGCCCCGATCGAGAACAGCAAGCGCATCGCAGTCTCCCGTCGTATGACGCGATGGTGACACGCAAACGCCGTGCCGCAAAGCACGAAGATCGCTTGGGCTTCACATTCAGGTTAGGATTTTCATACGCCGGCGCGAAACCGCCGCCGTGTCGCCACGCCTGCGCCGCCACGCGATCGCGCCGCGTGACCGGCCGCCCGTTTGTTCCCCCTGATTTCCATGCTAGGCTGACCCGACAGATGGGGATGGAGTCCCCCGACAACCGCCCGGCGGTCGCGCGACTGCAATGGGCTGATGACTCCTGCCGAAGGCAAGGCCATCAGCCTTTGCCTGTGGCGGGAGCATGGNNNNCCCGCCGCTGGCGGGTTTTTTTGTTGCCTGAAACGAAGACCAGGGAGACGTCCACGACGTGACGACGACCACACCGAATGCCGCCCATGCCAGGCTGCCCAGGGGGATCTGGGTGCTCGGCTTCGTCTCGATGCTGATGGATATCTCCTCCGAGATGATTCATGCGCTGCTGCCGGTCTATCTCGTCACCATGCTCGGCGCCTCCACCCTCACCGTCGGCTTCATCGAGGGCATCGCGGAGGCGACCGCCGCCATCACCAAGATCTTCTCCGGAGCCCTGTCCGACTGGCTCGGCCGTCGCAAGCTGCTCGCGGCCCTGGGCTACGGGCTGGCTGCACTGACAAAACCGTTGTTCCCGCTTGCCCCAAGCGTGGGCTGGCTGGTGGCAGCGCGCTTCATCGATCGCGTCGGCAAAGGCATTCGCGGCGCACCGCGCGATGCACTGATCGCCGATATTTCGCCGATGGGCCTGCGCGGCGCGAGCTTCGGCCTGCGGCAATCGCTCGACACGGTCGGCGCCTTCATCGGACCGCTGGTCGCAATCGGACTGATGTGGTGGACCTCAGATCATTTTGTCGCCGTGTTCTGGGTGGCGGTGCTGCCGGCGTTCCTGTCGTTCGGACTGATCGCCTTCGCAGTGACCGAGCCGGAGCCGGATGCCGGCCGGGAGCCCGCGAAGAATCCGCTCAACACCGCCGCGATGCGGCAGCTCGGACCGGTCTACTGGCGGGTCGTTGCGGTCGGCGTCATCTTCACCTTGGCGCGTTTCAGCGAGGCCTTCCTGATCCTGCGGGCGCAGAACATCGGGCTCAATGCGATGTGGGTGCCGGCGGTGCTGGTGCTGATGAACATCGTTTACGCCCTCTCCGCCTACCCGGCCGGCGCGCTGTCGGACCGGATCAACCGGACCGCCCTGCTCGGACTCGGCCTCGTCCTCCTCGCTGGCGCCGACCTTGCGCTGGCGCTGCTGCCTGATCTGGCCGGCCTTGCGCTCGGCGTCGTGCTGTGGGGCCTGCATATGGGACTGACGCAAGGCTTGCTCTCGGCCCTCGTCGCCGATACTGCACCCCCAAGCCTGCGCGGCACCGCGTTCGGCTATTTCAACCTGTTCACCGGCCTTGCGATGCTGGCCGCGAGTGTGATCGCCGGCGCGCTGTGGGATGCCTATGGGCCGGTCGGCACGTTCCTTGCCGGGCTCGGCTTCGCACTGGCCGCGCTGGTAGGACTGTTGACCGTCGGCGACGGCCTGGCCATGGAGAAGAAGTGATGACAGGGGGCTGTTCATCGTGCTGAGCGGAGTGATCGCGATCGTGGCCGGCAGCGTGCTGGGCGGCTGCGCCCGCTATTTCGTCTCCGGCGTCATCGCGCGCCGGCTGGGCGAGACCTTTCCCTGGGGCACCATGACCATCAATGTCACGGGCGCCTTCCTGATCGGCATGTTTGGCGCGCTGGCGACCCATCCCAGCTCGGCGTTCGCGACGCCCAATCCGTGGCTGTTCGCGGTCACAGGCTTCCTCGGCTGCTACACCACGGTGTCCTCGTTCAGCCTGCAAACGCTGACCCTGGCCCGCAACGGCGAGCCGGCACACGCGCTCGGCAATGTCGTATTCTCGGTCGGCCTGTGCCTTGCGGCCGTGAGCTGCGGCTTCCTCCTTGCTGACGGTTTTGGGGGATAGAGGCGAATGAAGCCTTCCTCCGCCGACCGCTGGCGTACCGCAATCCTCTATGCCTGGGTTTCCGCCGGCAGCATCGTCGGCGGGCTGACGCGCTATCTGGTCGGGCTCGCCCTCGATACCGGCCCGGGCTTTCCCTTCGCGACGTTGTTCATCAACGCCACGGGCTCGTTGATCATCGGCTTCTATGCGACGCTGACCAGCCCCGATGGGCGCATGCTGGCGCGGCCGGAGCACCGGCAGTTCGTGATGACCGGCTTCTGCGGCGGCTACACCACGTTCTCGACCTTTAGCCTGGAGACCTTTCGCCTATTCCACGGCGGCATGAAATATACCGCCATCGCCTATGTCGCGGCGTCCGTCGTCTGCTGGCTGGTGTCGGTATGGGCCGGGCATATGATGGCGAGCCGCTACAACCGCTTGACGAGGAGTTGACGATGCAAATCCCCAATCAGGCCGTTTCGCTGCGGATCTTCATCGGCGAGAGCGACCATTACGACGGCAAGCCGCTCTATGAAGCCATCGTGACAACGGCGCGCGAGCGGCATCTTGCCGGCGCCACCGTGCTGCGTGGCCCGATGGGCTTCGGCAAGTCGAGCCGGCTGCACACCTCGAAAATCCTGCGGCTCTCGGAGGATCTGCCGCTGCTGATCGAGATCGTCGACAGCGAAGACAACATCAACGCATTCCTGCCCATCCTGGATGGCATGATGTCGAGCGGCCTGATCACCTTGGAGAAGGTGCAGGTCCTGCAATATGGTGCGAAGGTCGCGAGCTGATCGCTCCGGCCCGGAACCCGAGCCCGCCGTGTCCAGGAGGCGGAATGAACGACACTGTTACGACGCCGAAAACCAGGACGAAGACCAAGGTCGAGCGGCCGAAGCTGCACAAGGTCATCCTGATCAATGACGACTACACGCCGCGTGAATTCGTCACCATGGTGCTCAAGGCCGAATTCCGCATGACCGAGGATCAGGCCTACAAGGTCATGATCACCGCGCACAAGCTGGGCGCCTGCGTCGTCGCCGTCTTCACCAAGGACGTTGCCGAAACTAAAGCCACCCGTGCCACCGACGCCGGCCGCGCCAAGGGCTATCCGCTGTTGTTCACGACCGAGCCTGAGGAATAGGGCGACGCGCGCGAGGCGCCTTGCGCGGGCTCCCTGCGGGATCCTCCTGAACATGGGTCCAGAATGCCTCTGCCGCCGGCGTCAGTCGCGACCGCGGGCGGAACACCCTGATCTCGATCGGGATCTCCCAGGCCTCGCCGCCCGCTTTCACCAGCTCGCCGGACGCGAGCTGATCCACAATCAGGCTTTGCGGAAGCCAGGCCATGCCGCGGCCGGCCTGGACCATGGTGACCAGCAGCTTTGCAAGATGCGAGGTGAATGCCGGCTTCAGCTCCGCCTTGAGCGGTGAAGTCGAGCGGACAGCCTCGAGAATCGTGCCCATGCCTGACTCGGAGCGATAGCTCAGGAATTGCACTGGCGCTGCCGCCGTTCCCGGCAGCCTGAAGCGCGGCGTCTTGCTCGACCGGGAGAGCGGTACGGATGCCGGGATCAGGCGATCATCGCCGACATGGGCCGAGCGGAATTGCGACGTCGTCAGCGCAGTGACCACGGACGGATGATGATGGCAAAGCAGGAAATGCACCTCACCCGCCAGCAGCATGCGCTCGCAGGCCTCCATGTGGTTGGCGACGAGCTGCACATTCGGCACGAAGGACAGCATCGTTTCGATTCCGCGCAGCCAGTCCGGAAAGAACGTCAGCGACAGCGCGTTGGTCGAGGCGAATTTCAGCACGTCGGATGAGCCGCGCGCGAGCTCCTGCGCCTCGAGGCGGCCGGCGGACAGGCGGCGGATGATGTCCTCGGCGGTCAGGCGGAATGCATCGCCCGCGGCGGTGAGACTGACGGCATGCGTGGTGCGCTCGAACAGCGCCGCACCCGCCCATACTTCCAGCGCCTTGATCCTGCGGCTCAGCGCCGGCTGCGAGGAATTGCGCTGCTCGGCCGCGCGCGAAAAGCTGCGCGTCGATGCCACCGCGATGAAATCGTGCAGCCAGTTGATCTCCATGGCATCCGTCCCGCTTATGCAAATCCTGCATAATCATATCATGAGGTGACATTGGATTTCCAGAAGGCTGGCCGCCACCCTCCTGGGAAAGTCAAATATCCATTGGAGGCCTGATGTCAGGGCGTACGCTGTACGACAAGCTGATCGACGCGCATGTGGTCCGCCGCCTCGACGATGACGGACTGGTGCTGCTCTATGTCGATCGCACCGTGCTCAACGAATACACCAGCCCGCAGGCGTTCGCGGGCCTGCGCGCCGCCGGGCGCAAGGTGTGGAATCCGTCCGCGGCGCTGATGGTGGTCGACCACGTCAATCCGACCGCGGCCCGCCGCACCCGGCAGATGCCGGATGCCGACGCTGCGCGGCAGGTCGACTATTTCGCCGACAACGCCCGCGATTTCGGCATCGAATATTTGGACATTCTCGATCCGCGCCAGGGCATCGAGCATGTCGTCGCCCCCGAACAGGGCCTCGTCATGCCCGGCATGGTGATCGCCGCCGGCGACAGCCACACGACCGCCTACGGTGCGTTCGGCGCGCTCGGCTACGGCATTGGCACCTCCGACATCGAGCATTATCTGGCGACCTCGACCGTGCGATATCGCCGCCTGAAGACGATGCGCATCGTCGTGACCGGGCGTCCGGCGCTTGGCGTCACGTCAAAGGACATCGTCATGGAGATCATCCGGCGCATCGGCGCCGATGGAGCCAGCGGCTATGCGGTGGAGTTCGCCGGCCCTGCGGTGAGCGAGATGAGTGTCGAGGGACGCATCGTGATGTCGATCATGATCGTCGAGGCCGGCGCCCGCGGCGTCGTCATCGCTCCCGATCATAAGGTGCTCGATTATCTCAAGGGACGTCCGCGCGCGCCGAAGGGCGAGATGTGGGACCGCGCCGCCAAGGCGTGGCTGCAGCTGCGCTCCGATACCGATGCCCATTTCGACCGTGAGATGACGATCGATGCCGGCGATGTCGCGCCGCTGGTAACGTGGGGCACCAGCCCGGACCAGGCGATCGCTGTGACCGACAGCGTGCCCGATCCCGAGAGCAACGCGGCCGCCGACAGCAAGACGGCGGCGACACGCGCCCTCGCCTATATGGGCCTGACGCCGGGAACACCGATCCAGTCGGTGCCGATCGACCTTGCCTTCATCGGCTCGTGCACCAACTCACGCATCGAAGACCTGCGCGATGCGGCGCGCGTCTTCAGAGGCCGCCAAGTCGCATCAGGCGTGCGCGCCATCGTCGTCCCCGGATCGACGCAGGTCCGCGCCCAGGCCGAAGCGGAGGGGATCGCGCGGATCCTGATCGATGCGGGCGTGGAGTGGCGGCAATCGGGCTGCTCGATGTGCCTTGCGATGAACGACGACATTCTTGCACCGGGCCAGCGCTCGGCCTCCTCGACCAACCGTAATTTCGAGGGCCGCCAGGGGCCCGGCGCGCGCACGCATCTGATGAGTCCCGCGATGGTCGCTGCCGCCGCAGTCACCGGCCGCATCACCGATGTGCGCGAGCTGATCGAAGGAGATCTGCCATGACGCCGTTCCATTCCGTCTCCGGCGTCGCCGCACCGATGATGACGCCCAATATCGACACCGACGTGATCATGCCAAAGATGTTCCTGAAAGGCGTCGATCGCAGCGGGCTCGGTGAAGGCGCCTTCAACCTGCTGCGCTTCCGCGCGGGCGGGCCCAATCCCGACTTCGTGCTGAACAGACACGGCTATCGCGATGCCTGCTTTCTCGTGGTCGGCGAGAATTTCGGCTGCGGGTCGAGCCGCGAGCACGCGGTCTGGGGGCTTCAGCAGCTTGGCATCCGCGCCCTGATCGGCACGAGTTTCGCCGGGATCTTCGGCGATAATTGCGCCAATAACGGCCTGCTGACGATCAGCCTCGACGCCGCGACCGTCGGTACCCTCGCCGGCATCGTCGCGAGCCCCGCGAGCAACCGACTCACCATCGACCTCGAGCCGCAGACCATCCGTATCGATGGCGGCAGCACCATCCCATTCCCGATCGAGCCGGCCCGGAAAGAGGCGTTCCTGACGGGGCGCGACGCCATCAGCTCGACGCTCGTCCTTGCCGACGACATCCGCGCCTTCGAGGCGCGACACCGGGCGGACAATCCCTGGTTCTGAGCGCGCGTCCACAAACAAGAATGAAACGACAAGGGAGGCTTTCTTGACCGACACCACCGTGAAGCTGGCGGAGACGACGCCACCATCGGCGCTCGCGGCGCTGAAAATCGGCCCGCTGCCGATCACGGTCTATGTTCCCGCAGCGCTCGTCTGCGCGGCGGCGGTCTATTCCGGCAAGCTGCCGAACGACGTGATCGGCGGCCTCTCGGTGCTGATGCTGCTCGGCTTCCTGCTCGGCAAGCTCGGCCAGACCATCCCGCTTCTGAAGCGGATCGGCGGCACGGCGATCATGTGCCTGTTCGTGCCGGCGGCGCTGGTCGCCTACGGCCTGATGCCGGAAACGGCGCTGAAGGCGATCGCGACGACGTTCCGCACCGCCAACTTCCAGTATTTCTTCATCGCCTGCCTCGTCGCCGGCTCGATCCTCGGCATGCCGCACCGCGTGCTGGTGCAGGGCTTCTTGCGCATGTTCGTACCGCTTCTGGTCGGCACGCTCGGCGCGATCGCGATCGGCATCGCTGTCGGCCTGCTGTTCGGCCACAGCCCCAAGGAGACGTTCTTCTTCGTCATCATCCCGATCATCGGCGGCGGCCTTGCGGAAGGCGTGCTGCCGCTGTCCATTGCCTATTCCGAGATGCTGCACCGGCCGCAAGCAGAGCTGGTGGCGCAGATGGTGCCGGCAGCGCTGCTCGGCAATGTCGTCGCCATCGTCGCGGCCGGGCTGCTCGCGCGGCTCGCCGAGAAGCGGCGCGATCTCAATGGCCAGGGCATGCTGGTGAAGACAGGCGATGACGACATCCTCGGCCCGGCGCGATCCGATCATCCGATCGATCTCGGCCTGTTAGGTGCCGGCATCGTGCTGTCCTGTGGGCTGTTCGTGCTCGGCATGGTGCTCGCGCCCACGACCGGCATTCCCGGTCCGATCCTGATGATCATCACCGCTGTTACGCTGAAGCTGACGAAGCTGCTTCCAGCAGAGATGGAGCTCGGCGCCTACCAGATCAACAAGTTCATGTCGACCAACCTCACCTTCGCCATCCTGGTGGCGATGGGAACGCTGCTGGTGTCATGGCAGCAGCTGGTGGCGTCGTTCAATCCCGGCTACATCGCGATCTGCACCGCGACGGTGCTGGCGATGGTCGCCTCCGGCTTCTTCGTCGGCCAATGGCTGAACATGTATCCGGTCGAGGCGGCGATCGTGACCGCATGTCATTCCGGCCTCGGCGGCACCGGCGACGTCGCCATTCTCGGCGCCGCGGATCGCATGGGCCTGATGGCCTTCGCCCAGATCGCCACCCGCGTCGGCGGCGCCATCATGATCGTGATCGCGACGCTCGCGATGAAGATCGCTTTTTAAGACGCGCTATCGCGGCGGCAGGTGGTCCAAAACATCGTCAGCCGCCGCCTTCACGCCATCACCACCGGCGTTTCCTCGGCGAGCCCGTACACGCGCTGCGCCTTGGAGAACCCTGCGATCGGGAACTCGCCGAGATTGCGCCAATCGTGCTGGCAGGCCTTGGCAAAGGCCTCGGACGCCACGACGGTCCGCCCGAGGCGGCCGGCGATCTTCTCCAGCCGCGCCGCCAGGTTGATGGCCGGGCCGATGCAGGTGAAGTCGAGGCGGTTGCCGCCGCCGATATTGCCATAGAGGATGTTGCCGACATGCAGCGCGACGCCGAAGCGGAAGCGCTCGACGACATCACCGACCGGATGGGCCAACGCCTCGACGCTGGCGCGGGCTTCGCGCGCCGCTTCCAGCACGCGCGAACAGACATGCGCGGCGTCACCGACATATTCGTCGATCGGGAACACCGCGAGCAGGCCATCGCCCATGAATTTCAACACCTCGCCGCCGTGCCCCCGGATGGCGGTGACCTGGCAGTCGAAATAGCGGTTGAGGATATCGACCACCGTCTCGGCCGGCAGCCGGTCCGACAGCGCGGTAAAGCCGCGCAGGTCCGACAGCCAGATCGCGGCCTGCATGGTGTCGTTGTGACCGCGGCGGATCTGGCCGGCGAGGATCCGCTCGCCGGCGCGATTGCCCACATAGGTGTCGAGCAGGGTCGCAGCGGTGCGGCGCAAGGTGACGATCTCGCTGACGCGCGCGAGCGGCGCCACGATGGAGCGGATCGTCGCGATGTCCTCATCGCTGAAGCCACCGGGATGTCGCGTGCTCCAGCTGATGGCATGGATCGAGCCGTCGAGAAACCGCATCGGCGTCGCGATGTAGTCGGTGACACCCTCGGCACGCATGTCGTCCAGGAACGGAAAGCGCTTGCTGTCGGGGTCGTCCATGCGGCCCCTCACCTCCAGGCCTTCCTCGAACACGATGCGCAGCGGGCTTCGCGCGAATTCGGGTGTGGCAAGAATCTCGAAATCGACGGTGCCGATCTCGACGTCCTCGCCCTGCCGCCAGATGAAGTTGCGGCCGAATATCTCGGGATGCAGCGTGCGGATGAAGACGCCGAACCGCCACAACGGCAGGCCGGCCGCAACCAGCTGCTCGCAGGCGTCCGAGATCATCTCGGCCGACCCGCGCGACGATCTAGCACCGCCGATCAGCCAATTGATGATGCGCTGGAGCTCGGAGTTTTCCATGCCGCATTAGCCGACGAAGTTGTGGAATCGTCAAGCTGCGCGGTGGGCTGGTACCGCGGCATGACGCGTCATCGGCAGTACTGCACGCCTCCCCGACAAGGTGAAGAAACTCAGCGCCCGACCTGCCCGCGGTCGCGCAGGAAGTGGTCGGCCAGCACGCAGGCCATCATCGCTTCGCCGACAGGGACGGCTCGGATGCCGACGCAGGGGTCGTGGCGGCCCTTTGTCATGATCTCGGTGTCGGCGCCTCGGCGATCGACGGTGAGGCGCGGTTGCAGGATCGATGATGTCGGCTTCACCGCAAAGCGCACCACGATCGGCTGCCCGGTGGAGATGCCGCCCAGAATGCCGCCGGCGTGGTTGGACAGGAAACGCGTGCCGTCATTGCCGGTGCGCATCTCGTCGGCGTTCTCTTCGCCGGTGAGCTCGGCGGCGCCAAAGCCGGCGCCGATCTCGACACCCTTCACCGCGTTGATGGTCATCATCGCGCCGGCGAGATCGGAATCCAGCTTGGCGTAGATCGGCGCGCCCAGGCCGGCCGGCACGCCCTCGGCGACGATCTCGAGCACGGCGCCGATCGAGGAGCCGCTCTTGCGGATGCCGTCGAGATAGGTCTCGAAGAACGCAGCCTTGTCCTTGTCGGGACAGAAGAACGGATTTCTGGCGATCTCGTCCCAGTCCCACTTGGCGCGATCGATCTTGTGCGGCCCCATCTGCACCAGCGCGCCGCGCACCTTCACATCGGGCAGCACCTTTCGCGCGATCGCACCGGCGGCGACGCGCATCGCGGTCTCGCGCGCCGAGGAGCGGCCGCCGCCGCGATAGTCGCGCAGGCCGTACTTCGCCTCATAGGTGAAGTCGGCATGGCCGGGGCGAAACTTGTCCTTGATCTCGGAATAGTCCTTGGAGCGCTGGTCGGTGTTCTCGATCAGCAGCCCGATCGGGGTGCCCGTCGTCACCTGCACGCCGGTTTCCGGATGCGCCATCACGCCGGACAGGATCTTGACCTGGTCCGGCTCCTGGCGCTGGGTAGTGAAGCGCGACTGGCCCGGCTTGCGTCGATCGAGGTCCCGCTGGATGTCGGCCTCGGTCAGCGGGATCATCGGCGGGCAGCCGTCAACCACGCAGCCGATCGCCACCCCATGGCTCTCGCCAAAGGTGGTGACGCGGAACATGTGGCCGAAGGTGTTGAAGGACATCCGTATCTCACTAATTCCGGAAAGGCTCGAGCGCTACGCCGAATCTCTCGTAGCCTTGACTGGGCGGGCGCGAACGATCTTCCGGGCCGGCTTCGCCTTGAACATCATTTCTTCACCCGTGAACGGGTTGGTGCCCTTGCGCGCCTTGGTCGCGGGCTTCTTGATGACCACGAACTTGGCGAAGCCTGGCACCAGGAACAGGCCGTTCTTCTTAAGCTCCTTGTGGCCGACGTCGGTCAGCGTCTCCATGACGCTCTTGACGTCGCGCTTGGAAAGCTCGGTGGCGTTCGCAATCGTCTTGATTAACGCCGATTTAGACATCCCCAGCTGCGCATGATGCAAGGGGACAGCCTGATCGCCGATCTTCCGATCTCTCGCTGCGAGGCCCCTATCTTTCTGAACGTATAATCCGCCCACAACGGCAGGAGATTTGTCTTGCGTCAGACGGTGCGTCGGCGCGGATTCACTTTCCCCGAGCTTTCGCGTTGCCGATCGTACAATCGACAAGCTTGTCTTGCCTGCGGCAGCAGGCTCATTTTCAGACGAGTCATCGAGCGCATCGTTCAACGCAGCGAATACCCGGGGACTAATGCGATCCTTGAAGGCGGCCCTAAAATCGGATGGCTTCACCTTCTCCCAAACGGTCGCCGCCTTGAGTTGCAATGCGATCCGGATGACATCATCAAGCTCAACTTCGCGAGGATTTCTGAGATCGGCCAGATACTCTGCGAAGGTCGCAAGGAGGGATGCAAGCGTTTCGTTCCGATTCGCGCTTTCTCTGATCGCCTCTATGTCACTTGGTCGCAAGCGCTGAAGCCTCTCAAGCGATACCGGCGTTGCAGTTTTCACGTTCTATTCCTCGCCATTGTCGGGACGAACACTTCATGCAGCTCGATGCCGTATCTGGCAAACTCCTTTTGCGGCATTGGCCAAGTGATCGGGAGTGCGGCCGGGCCGGGTGCCGTATCGGCCGGAAGCATTTGTGATGCACCATGCCGCAGTTGGTTTACGACCAAGATCGAACAGAATCTCTCCACCAATTCTTCCGGGCCCGGCCTCGATAAGGGACGGGTGACCCAGCTTTTGCATGCCTTTCGCAGTTCGGAAATTGCGCGCTCGTGGGAAGATATATTCGCGCGTCGTCGTGTTCACGACTTCCTCGATCGAAAACCAAAGCTTGCCTACACTATCTACGACCCAAAGGATCGGCAATTCGGAGTAAACATAGCGCGTAACACCAAGGCCTTTCTCGGTCACCGCCATCATTTGCTTCAACAGCCGGGCCGTATCGCGGGAAAGTCGGTGCAAACTCTGGGGCCGAAGTTCAGTTTCCAGCGAGTCAATTCTGTCGGGAGCCAGTGCTTCTCCGAAAACCCGATCCAGGGTTGCAGCCTTTTTGGCGCCTGCACGTCTGGGCATCAATCCTTCCATGGCGGCTTAGCACGGCTGTTTCTGTCAGCTCGCGGCATGGAACCAGTCAATACACGCTCCTTTCCGCTTCATCGACAAGAAAAAGTAACCTCCACAACCGATACGCGAATATCCACCCGAGCCACGGGGATCACGAAGCCGCCGGCCGCCTTGTCCACAGAGCTAAGGATTCCCGGCCATGGGATCAACCCATTGACTATAATGTATTTTCTGAACCGTTGCTGAGGTAATGATCTAGAGCTAACTAAACTTCTCCAGCCGGCCGTCGCGGAACACGTAGACGGCGCCCTGCTCGATATAGAGATCGGCGGCGCTGGCCGGCGTTTCCAGGCCGAGCGAGACCATCAGGGCCCGGCAGGTGCCGCCATGGGCGACCGCGACCGTGTCGGTCTGCAGCGCATCATACCAGGCACGGACGCGGACCTGCACGTCGGCATAGGTCTCGGCGCCCGCAGGCGCCACGGTCCATTTGTCGGCGAGGCGCCTGGCATAGATCTCGGGGTCTCTCGCCTCGCTTTCGGCCAGCGTCAGCCCTTCCCAGACGCCGTAACCGATCTCGCGCAGCCGATCGTCCAGCGCATAATCCGCCACCGGCAATTCGAGCCTGCCGCGCGCGAGCTCCATGGTCTGGCGGGCGCGGCCGAGCGGGCTCGACACATAGGGCAGATCAGCCTTGTCGCGGCCGTCGCGCCTGAAGAGATCGGCGAGGATCAGGCCCGCCTGCAACGCCTGGTCGCGGCCGCGCGCATTCAGCGGAATGTCCCTGGTGCCCTGAAGCCTGCCGAGCGCATTCCACTCGGTCTCGCCATGGCGAAGATAGTAGATCGTGGGCACGGGCATTGCGGGCGGTGATCAGTCCTTCGACGTATCCGCGGCTTCAGGCCGCATCATGCCCAGCACGTTGTAGCCGGAATCGACATGATGCACCTCGCCGGTGACGCCGCGCGACATGTCCGAGAGGAAATACACCGCGCTGTCGCCGACCTCCTCGATCGTGACGTTGCGCCGTAGCGGTGCGTTGATCTCGTTGTATTTCAGCAGCAGGCGCGAATCGGCGATGCCGGCGAAGGCCAGCGTCTTGATCGGCCCTGCCGAGATCGCATTGACGCGGATCGCCTTCACGCCGAGATCGGCGGCCAGATAGCGCACGCTCGCCTCCAGCGCCGCCTTGGCGACGCCCATGACGTTGTAATTCGGCATCCATTTCTCGGAGCCGTAATAGCTCAGCGTGATGATCGAGCCGCCGTCGGTCATCAGCTTCTCGGCGCGCTGCGCGATGGCGGTCAGCGAGTAGCAGGAGATCAGCATCGACTTGGAGAAATTGTCCGCGGTGGTGTCGACATAGCGGCCCTCGAGCTCGTCCTTGTCGGCAAACGCGATGGCGTGCACGACGAAGTCGATCTTGCCCCACTTCTCCTTCAGCACATCGAACACCGCGTCGATGGTCGCAGCATCGGTGACGTCGCAATGGCCAAGCATGAGCGCGCCAAGCTCGACGGCGAGCGGCTCGACCCGCTTCTTCAGCGCATCGCCCTGGTAAGTGAGCGCGATCTCGGCGCCGGCTGCCTGGCATGCCTTGGCGATGCCCCAGGCGATCGAGCGGTTGTTGGCAACCCCGAGGATGACCCCGCGCTTGCCTTGCATCAATCCTTGCATCAGACCTGAATTCTGCGCCATTTCTTCACGTCCCGTCGAACTGGATCAAGGTCTGGAGGTACACCAGCCCTCCCCTGTGGTACAGTCCTAATCCGCGGCGTTAACGCTGTTTCCGGCGCCGGAATAGCCGTTCCATTCGGGTGTTATGATTGCTGGAGGCGCTCGCGCCGAACGGCAGGACAGCAAGGACGGCATGAGTGCGTTTCGCCAGAATGTAGAAGCCATGATCCCGGCGTTGCGCCGCTACGCCCGCGCGCTGACGCGCGATGCGGATGCGGCCGACGATCTGGTGCAGGACACGCTGGTGCGTGCGCTGCGCTCGGAGCGATTGTTTCTGGGAGGCGACGTCAGGAGCTGGCTCTACACGATCCTGACCAACCTCAACAAGAACCGGCGGCGCTCGCTGGCAAGGCGGCCGCAATTCATGCAGCTGACGGAAAACAATCCGGATGCCAGCGGAACGGAGGCCGAAGGACGCGACATCGAGCGAGCCCTTTCGACATTGGTCGAGGAGCAACGCTCGGTGCTGCTGCTGGTGATGCTGGAGGGCATGAGCTATCGCGAGGTCGCGGACATCCAGGGCGTGCCGATCGGCACCGTGATGTCGCGCCTGGCACGCGCCCGCGCCCACGTCAAAGCGTCGCTGGAGGGTGAGCGCCCGGCGCTCAGGCGGGTGAAATGATGGCAGGATTGATGCATCGCGGATGCTGCGTCCCTGCATGACGAGAGAAACGGCGCAGTTGAACCACGTCAGATATTTTGGGCCGCAGAGCCAGAGACGACCGATATGAACGAGCACAATATTCCAGTGACCGAAGACGAATTGCACGCCTTTGTCGATGGCGAGTTGCCGCCCGAGCGCCGCGCCGACGTCGAAGCCTGGCTTGCCGCCCACCCCGAGGATGCCGAGCGGGTACAGTCCTGGCGGACCATGGCCGAGATGCTGCACGCCCGCTACGACGGCGTCGCCCAGGAGCCGGTGCCGGCCCGGCTGGAGCTCGAGCGGCTGGAGCGCCGTCCGCGGCAATGGCTCTATGGCGCCATCGCGGCCACGCTGGTTGCCTTTGTCGCCGGCGGCACGGCCGGCTGGGTCGCGCATGGCGCCGCGAATGCGCCCTCGACCTTCCAGGCCTTCACGGCGGATGCGCTCGACGCCCACCGCCTCTATGTCGTCGAGGTGCGCCACCCCGTCGAGGTCGGTGGCAATGAACGCGACCACCTCCAGGCCTGGCTGACCCGGCGCTGTGGCTGGACCGTGTTCGCGCCCAATCTGGAGGCGAGCGGGCTGAAGCTGGTCGGCGGACGGTTGCTGCCGGGGCCGAATGGGCCGGCGTCCTTCCTGATGTATGAGGGCGCCTCGGGCGAGCGCTACACGATCTACACTGCCAAGACCGAGACCGGCGCAACGCAGATGCGCTATGCCAGGACGGACAAGGACGGGGCGCTGTTCTGGGCCGAGCGCGGCGTCGGTTACGTCGTCAGCGGCGGCGGCGCCGACCGCGATCGCCTGACCAAGGTGGCGCAGGCCGTGTACGACCAAGCCGAGAAGAACGGCGGCTAAACAACCGAGCAAACGCCGTGCCCAGATTCCGTCATTGAAAATTTGGAATCAGGACATGGGCGCGTCTCATTATCGCACCGGATGTTCACGCGAAAATGTGCAGCGTTCGATCCGCCGATCGACGCGG
>NZ_LJYG01000104.1:300994-304433 GCF_001440035.1 Bradyrhizobium manausense
GCCTCGATTGGGGTTTTTGGTACCGCGCTGGTCCCCCTCTCGAGGCCGCACCTTTTTATCGGCTGCCCGGCCGGACAGTCGACACGTCGAGCATACGAAGCGCTACTAGGCCTCGGACATATGATGGGCATCATCCGGTCGACGACGCCTTAGGTCTTTTAGGAGAAACCCCTTCGCTTGGATCTTGCCCTAGCCAAGCCCGCTACGTGGATTGTAGGGGTGTTGGTCCCGCCACTTTTCCATCAATGCTTCAAGCTCGGCGTCGTTCCCGTCCGGTAGCATAATCCTGATGGTGACGAAGAGATCCCCGGTTCCACCAGATCTCGGCAGGCCCTTGCCTTTGAGGCGGAAGGTCCGGCCGCTGGAGGTGTTTTTGGGGACCGACAGTTCCACGGCATTGCCGAGCGTGGGCACGCGGACCTTGCCGCCGAGCACGGCCTCATAAAGCGTCACCGGCAGTTCGATCCTCAGGTCCGCACCATCGACCTTGAAGAAGGGATGGGCTGCGATGCTGATGGTGATCAGGAGGTCGCCGGGCGGATGGCCTTGCGCGGTCTCGCCCTGTCCGCGCAGACGGATCTGCTGGCCCTCGATGACGCCGGCCGGAATCTTGACGTTGAGCTCCTTGCCGTTCGGCAGCCGGACGCGCTTCTCCCCGCCCTTGACCGCTTCTTCCAACGAGACGGACATGGCGACATTGACGTCGAGATCGAGGCCGATCCCGCCGGTGTCGAATTCGAACTGGGCTCCGCCGCCCGCCCCGGGGCGAGCGCCGCGCATGCCGCCGCCGAACATGCTGTTGAGAATGTCCTCGAACGCGCCGGCGCCCTGACCGGGGCCTGCGCCGCCACGGAACGAGTACTCGAACCCGCCGGGACCGGCGCGGCCGCGCGGCCCACCGCCGCCCGGAAAGCCCTGGAAGCGCGGCTTGCCCTCGGCGTCGATCTCACCGCGATCGAACTGCTTGCGCTTGTCCTCGTCGCCGATGATCTCGTTGGCCGAATTGAGCTCGGCAAAACGCTCCGCAGCCTTCGGGTCGTTCTTGTTGCTGTCGGGATGGTGCTTCTTGGCAAGCTTGCGATAGGCGCTCTTGATCGCGGCAGCGGTGGCGCTCCGCGGCACCCCCAAGACCTCATAGGGGTCGCGCATCCGTCACGTCTCCTTCACGGAATCCAATTGTTCAAAGGGCTCCCCGCCCCACTTGGCATCCATGTGGGGAGGGCGTGGCATTTTTGCAACTAGTCAGGCCAGCCGACTCTCTACGTTTGGAGCATGATCTTATCAGAGAACCGGTTCCCGCTTCTCCGGATCATGCTCAGCTCCGCCACGGCTTTAGCGTATGAATCTCCCAACGGCCACGGCTGCTTTGGCAACCGGCGCCCTGGAGCCAGCTTTCAGTGGTGCCGTTGACATAACTCGCCAGGAAATCGCGGCACTTGCGGCCGTCCTCGGCGGCGTAGGATTGCGCGATCGGCGTTACCGAGCCGCGCGCGCCGGTTTCCGGATTCTCCCAGTGCTGGCTGGCGTCCTTGTCACCCATGCTGAGCACGTCGGAGGCGGCGTTGCGGGCAAAGGCCAGGTCGGTCTCGGTCGGTGCGGCGTCCTTGGCCTGCCGCGCGATCGAACCCGTGCGGTCGCCGTCGTCAGCCTTGGCGTAGGCGTTGGTGTTGGTGCGGGACATGCTGCAGCCGGCGGCGCCGAGGCCGATCAGAATCGTTGTAAGGACGAAGCTGGATGACCGCATCGCCGATAGGCCAACGCGTCCCCATGCCCTATATAGGGCAGGTGCAGATGACAGCGCGCTTTGGGCCGCGGGACGCAATTCGGACTCCAGACATGACCGACACGACCTCGATGAAACACCAGACACCCTTAACATCCGGTGATTTCACCGCCGCCGACGAGCCGTTTGCGCTGTTCGAGGCCTGGTTGAACGAGGCGATCAAGAGCGAGCCGAACGATCCGAACGCGATGGCGCTTGCAACCGTCGATCCCGATGGCCTGCCTGACGTGCGCATGGTGCTGATGAAGGGCTTCGATACCGGGGGTTTCGTCTTCTACAGCCACATCGCCAGCCAGAAAGGCCGCGAACTTGCCGCAAATCCTAAGGCGGCTTTACTTTTTCACTGGAAGTCGCTGCGCCGTCAGGTCCGCATCCGCGGCAACGTGACGCCGGTGACGGACGCCGAGGCCGACGCCTATTTCGCAACACGACCGAAGCAGGCGCAGATCGGCGCCTGGGCCAGCAAGCAGTCGCAAGAGCTCGAGAGCCGCTTCGCCTTCGAGCAGGCCATCGCCAAGGTCGCGGCCAAATACGTCATCGGCGAGGTGCCGCGGCCGCCCGGCTGGAGCGGCTGGCGCATTACGCCTGTTCGCATCGAGTTCTGGCACGACCGTCCGTTCCGCCTGCACGACCGCATCGAATTTCGTCGTGACGCGGCCGGCCAGCCGTGGTCCAAGACTCGGATGTATCCTTGAGCTTTGCCTCAATCATTGGCCCGACCTGAAAGATGTCCATGCCGCATTCGTCCAATGCGCCGCGCCGCACGCTGCTCCTGACCGGAGCGAGCCGCGGCATCGGCCACGCCACCGTGATCCGCTTCTCATCGGCGGGCTGGCGCGTCATCACCTGTTCGCGGCATGCCTTCCCCGAGGATTGCCCGTGGGATGCGGGCCCTGAGGATCACATCCAGGTCGACCTCGGCGACGTCAAGGACACCGCACGCGCGATCTCAGAGATCCAGAGCCGCCTCGAAGGCGGCATGCTGCATGCCCTCGTCAATAACGCCGCGATCTCGCCGAAGGGGCCCGGCGGCTCCCGCCTCGGCTCGGTCGACACCGATCTCGACACCTGGACGCACGTCTTCAACGTCAATTTCTTCGCGCCGATCATGATCGCGCGTGGCCTGATGGAGGAATTGAAGGCGGCCAAGGGCTCGGTTGTGAACGTCACCTCGATCGCCGGCTCGCGCGTGCATCCCTTCGCGGGCGCGGCGTACGCGACCTCCAAGGCGGCGCTTGCCGCACTGACGCGCGAGATGGCCTCCGACTTTGGCCGCGTCGGCGTGCGCGTCAACGCGATCGCGCCGGGCGAGATCGACACCTCGATCCTGTCGCCGGGCACCGAGAAGATCGTCGACCAGCAGATCCCGATGCACCGTCTCGGCACGCCCGACGAAGTCGCCAAGATCATCTACGTGCTGTGCACGGACACCAGTTCTTACGTCAACGGCGCCGAGATCCACATCAACGGCGGACAGCACGTCTAGGCAATCCTCTATCCTCTGTCATTGCGAGCGCAGCGAAGCAATCCAGACTGCCTCCGCGGAGACAGTCTGGATTGCTTCGTCGCTTCGCTCCTCGCAATGACGAAATTTTGCGCTTAGGAAAGCTAGGCGATCCAGACAACGCCGCCGCAAGACTGGATCGCCCGCCCTTC
>NZ_LJYG01000104.1:304465-316988 GCF_001440035.1 Bradyrhizobium manausense
AGCCGCGGTGCGGCTGCGTTGAATGCCGTCGAGCAGTCGTCATCGTTCTCGCCATCGAGCAGCGGAGCACCACAGTGCCGGCACATGCGCACCGACAACGACGGCGCCTTGCCGCTCGCCATCACCTGACGATAGCTCGTCAGATCGATGACGTTGGGGGGCGTCGTTATGTGTTTTTCAACCATGGTTCTTCCTCGCGGCTAACCCGCTGCTTATCGCAGACAAGTTTCGCGCAAACGTTCAGCCCACCGCTCAAATTTTACCGGAGGAATTGGGGCACGGCACACACATCACAGCGCGGCCGCAATGACGCTCTATTCTGCGACACCATCAGCCTTGGCTTGGCAACCGGCGTAAGGTCTCGGTAGCTATTTCGAAAAACGCGAGCCGGATCACAGCCACTTCTTCCATTTGAAGATCCAGTACGGCACGACGGCGGCGATCACCATCAGCACCAGCGCATACGGATAGCCGTGCGCCCATTCGAGTTCCGGCATCGCCTTGAAGTTCATGCCGTAGATCGAGGCGATCAGCGTCGGCGGCATCAGGACAACGGCCATGACCGAAAACAGCTTGATGATGTTGTTCTGCTCGAGGTTGACGACGCCGAGCATCGCGTCGAGCACGAAGGTGATCTTGCTGGAGAGATAGGAGGCGTGGTCGGTCAGCGAGGCGACGTCGCGCTGCATGGTCTTGAGCTGCTCGCGCATGTCCTTGGACCATTTCACGCCCTCCACCACCGCCGACAGGAAGGTGACGACGCGGCCGATCGACACCAGGCTCTCACGGACCTTGGAGGTCAGGTCACCCTTGCGGCCGATCGAGATCAGGATTTGCGAATATTGCTTGGCGTGGCCGTGGCGCTCGCTTTCCGGCTCGAAGATGTCGTGGCTGACCTGGTCGATCTCCGTGCCGCAGCGTTCCAAAATGTCGGCGCAGCGGTCGATCACGGCGTCCAGCAGTTCCATCAGCACCATCTCGCCCGTGATCGCAGGGGCGCAGGTGCGGGCAAGCTTCGCCTCCACCAGGGCGAAAGGCTTGGGCTGGTCGTAGCGCACGGTGACCAGGCGGTGGTCGCCGAGGATGAAGGTCACCGCCGTGGTCCGGGGCATATCGGTATCGGAATGACACATCAGTGTCGCGGTCATGTAGCGCGCGCCGTTCTCGATATAGAGGCGGCTGGAGATCTCGATTTCCTGCATGTCCTCGCGGGTGGGGATCGCGATGCCCAGCAGCCGTTCCACGGCCTTGTCCTCGGCCGCGGTCGGATTGACCAGGTCGATCCACACGGCGTGATCAGGCACCGCCTCGAGATCGTTGACGACGGCCTTCTTCAGGGAGGTGTCGGTGGGGACGAACACAGAAAACATGAACAACTCCAGCAGGGGACCTGCGACAGAATGACTGCCCTTAGCGCGATTCTGACAAGTTCATGATGACAACCACATTAACGGAGCGTTTGCATTTGTGGCGGCCGCATGGCCCAACCGTGGCGGGACTGGAGAACTGTGCTTTTCGCGTCAAAAAGCCAGCCGATCCGCGGAAAACTTGCGGCAAAAAAGCCACAGGTTGGGTCTCGCAGCGCGGGATAAGCCCCTAAGAGCTGGAATTGTGGCAGATTTCAACGATAATGAAATCAACGGAGTCGAAGGCCTTGGGTGCTACGCTTCAAGGACCTGCGCGGTATTTGTTTGATTGGAACCAAACCATGTCGTCGCTGAAAGTTATGTTGGGCGTTTTGGCTGCGGGCTTCATGCTCTCGGGCTGCATGCAGGCCACGCATTACGAAGCCACCAACACCCAGAATTTCAAGCCGAAGGACAAGGAACTCCTTGCCAAGATCCGGTACGAGAATACGCCGGTGGCAGAGCCGTTCCGTCGTGCCATTGTCGATTACCACCGCAAGGAGGCACCGGGCTCGATCGTGGTCGATTCCGACAACCACTACCTCTACTACGTGATGGATGGCGGCAAGGCGATCCGCTACGGCATCACCGTCGGCGAAGAGGCCATGGCCTGGTCCGGCATCGCCAAGGTCGGCAGCATGACGGAATGGCCGGCGTGGCACCCGACGCCGGGCGAGATCTCGCGTCTGGGCGTTCCGACCTACGTCGCCCCTGGTCCGGACAATCCGATGGGCTCGCGCGCGATGTACCTGTACTCGGGCGGCAAGGACACGCTGTTCCGTATCCACGGCACCAACCAGCCCGAATATATCGGCGCTTCGATCTCTTCGGGTTGCATCCGCCTGACCAACGAGGACGCAATCGACCTCTACAGCCGCGTCAAGATCGGCACCATCGTCGTAGTGCTCGAGCCGAAGCATGGCGACTCGCCCTACAATTCGCGCCTCGCGCTGCAGGGCGGCGGCGGTTTTCCGAGCAGCAATTAGCGGATTCCATGTGATCTGAAGGCTTTTGAAAAGCGCCGGTCCTACCGGCGCTTTTTTCTTGCCGGCTTGCTCTTGCCGGACTCGGCTGCCGGCTTGCCCGCCGGCGCGGCAGGCTTCTCCTGATCGTCGGCCT
This sequence comes from Bradyrhizobium manausense, assembly GCF_001440035.1. GTDB lineage: Bacteria > Pseudomonadota > Alphaproteobacteria > Rhizobiales > Xanthobacteraceae > Bradyrhizobium > Bradyrhizobium manausense. The sequence continues at coordinate 306,991 of NZ_LJYG01000104.1, forward strand.
CTTCCTTGGCACCTTCCGACTTGGCACCTTCGGACTTGGCACCTTCCGACTTCACACCTTCCGACTTGGCGGCGACCTCGCGCGGCGGCGCCTCCTCGGGGCGTTCCGCCGGCAGCAGGGGCGCGATCTGCGGCAAGGGATCCCACACGTTCCACTGGCAAATGCGGTAGTCGTTGCGGCGCTGCGCAAGATCGAGATGGATGTGATCCTCGTGGTACCAGTCCGAGCCCGGGCCGAGCACGGTGGAGAAGCGCGCGCAAACCGAATGCAGCACGCGCTCGCGCACGTCGCGGGATAGGGTACGATCGGTCAGGCTGATCGATTGCCCGTTGGCGAGCTTGAGCGAACGGACGTCGAGCGCGTTGGCCTTGCCGTGCTCGGACAGCATCGCGCCGGCGACGCGGTTGCGGCCACGACACTCGAAGCTGTCGAAATTGTCCAGATCAGTGATGGTCGAGCCGAGGCTGGTGGCCAGCGACGCCATGTCGGTGCGCACCCAATCCGCAATCGCCGACGCCATGGTACAACGGAGAATCGCCGCCGGTTTGACCGCGACCTTGCGCTTGTCCGGCAGCACGATGGCCTCCAGCCGCACCAGGTCTTCGCCGCCACAGGCGCCGGGTCCGTGGATGTCGGGAATGGATGGCGCGACCGCAATCTCCTCGGTCAGCGCAAGCCGGCACGCCGAGAGTTGCTTCTCGGGAGGCGGCGCAGCCTCGGCCGGCTTGCTCGGTTTCTCCGGGGTGGGCTTGCTGTCGGGTTCTGGCGCGGCCGCTGCCTTCGGCGCCTCCTCCGGGCGAGGCTTTGGTAGCGGTATCTTGGTCGCGTGAACGCTCCGGTGACGCCGTGGCGTACCAAGACCGAAGATATCGAGCGGTGCAGCATAGTTTCGCGCATCCACGGGCTCAGGCAGCACAACAGACAGCCCAAGCGCAGCGGTAACCATTGCCGCGCCGGCGGACATATTGCCGCGATAAGACCATTTGCGGCGAAAGTCCGGCAGGCTAAAACTCATGTCAATTCTTTGGCCCTGCGCTGAGAGCGGCAATGCGCCCAGCGATTTCTCGGAGGAACGTCTGAATGCTCGGTTTGATGCAAGATTGGCCCCTGCTCTGTCACCGGATCATCGAACACGCCGCCAAGATTCACGGCAAGCAGGAGGTCGTCACGCGATCGATCGAAGGACCGATCCATCGCACCACCTACGCCGAAATCCACCAGCGGGCGCTCAAGGTCTCGCAGATGCTGGAGCGCGACGGCATCAAGCTCGGCGACCGCGTCGCCACGATCGCCTGGAACACCTGGCGCCATCTCGAAGTCTGGTACGGCATCATGGGCATCGGCGCCATCTGCCATACCGTCAATCCCCGCCTTTTCCCCGAGCAGATCGCCTGGATCATCAACCATGCGCAGGACCGCATCGTGATGGTCGACCTGACTTTCGTGCCGGTCGTCGAGAAGCTCGCCGACAAGCTGCCGAGTGTCGAACGGTACATCATCCTCACCGACAAGGCGCATATGCCCGAGACCACGTTGAAGAACGTCGTGGCCTACGAGGATTGGATCGCCGAGGCCGACGGCAAATTCAAATGGAAGGACTTTGACGAGAACACGGCAGCCGCGATGTGCTACACCTCGGGCACCACGGGCGATCCGAAGGGTGTGCTGTATTCGCATCGCTCCAACGTGCTGCACGCGCTGATGGCCAACAATGTCGACGCGCTCGGCACCAGCGCCTCCGAGACAATGCTGCCGGTGGTTCCGCTGTTCCATGCCAACAGCTGGGGCATCGCTTTCTCCGCACCCTCGCAGGGCACCAAGCTGGTGATGCCCGGCGCCAAGCTCGACGGCGCCTCGGTCTACGAGCTGCTCGCAACCGAAAAGGTGACGCACACCGCCGGCGTGCCCACGGTGTGGCTGATGCTGCTCCAGCACATGACCGCCAATAATCTGAAGCTGCCGCATCTGAAGATGGTGATCTGCGGCGGCTCGGCGATGCCGCGCTCCATGATCAAGGCCTTCCTCGACATGGGCTCGAACGTGCGCCACGCCTGGGGCATGACCGAGATGAGCCCGATCGGCACCGTCGCTGCGTTGAAGCCGCCGCACCAGAATGCGACCGGCGAGGCGCGGCTCGACGTGCTGCAGATGCAGGGCTATGCGCCCTTCGCGGTCGAGATGAAGATCACCGACGATGCCGGCAAGGAGCTGCCCTGGGACGGCAAGACCTTTGGCCGCCTCAAGGTCTCCGGCCCCGCGGTCGCAAAGGCCTATTTCCGCCTCGACACCAACATCCTCGATGAGGAGGGCTTCTTCGACACCGGCGACGTCGCGACCATCGACGAGGGCGGCTATATGCGGATCACCGACCGCTCCAAGGACGTGATCAAGTCCGGCGGCGAGTGGATATCCTCGATCGACCTCGAAAACCTCGCGGTCGGCCACCCTGCCGTGGCGGAAGCCGCCGTGATCGGCGTCTTCCATCCGAAATGGGACGAGCGCCCGCTCTTGATCGTCCAGCTCAAGCAGGGCCAGCAGGCCACGCGCGAGGACATCCTGAAATTCATGGACGGCAAGATCGCCAAATGGTGGATGCCCGACGACGTCGCCTTTGTCGATGGCATCCCGCATACCGCGACCGGCAAGATCCTGAAGACCGCGTTGCGCGACCAGTTCAAGGATTATCGCTTCCCGAACGCGGCGGCGTAGGGACACTCACGTCATTCCGGGGCGATGCCAGCGGGCATCGAACCCGGAATCTCGAGATTCCGGGTTCGGCTCTTTGAGCCGCCCCGGAATGACGGACTGCAACAACCGGGACTCCCTTGAATTTGCCGCCAGACCGTGGTCTCAACGGCTGACCGTCGCGCCAAATCGGCCGGCACCGCCCCAAAACCCCGTTGAGCTCATCCGATGGCCCGCAGGTTTTCCGCTCCCTATCAGACGGAGCCCGTGTCCAGCCTCGCCACCTGGGCGCGCAATCTGGCCGTGTTCGCGGTGGTCACGGTGGTGGTGTCGGTCATCATCGTCCGCTTCGACTTCCTGGAGATGAAACCGGCGCTGGCCACCTTTTTTGGCGGGCTCGCGATCGCTGGACTGTCCATCCTGTTCGGCCTCGCTGGCTTTGCCGCGATCTGGCAAAACGGCTCGCGCGGCATGGCGCGAATCCTGCTCGCCTTCCTGATCGACGGAGCGATTCTCGCCTACCCGGCCTATCAGGCGCTGCTTTACCGCAAGCTGCCTCATATCTACGACATCACGACCGACCCGATCGACCCGCCGCGCTTCGAGGCGCTGTCGCGCCTGCGCACCGGCGACGGCACCAACACCGCCGTCTATGCCGGCCTGTATTCGGCTGAGCAGCAGCGTCAGTTCTATCCCGATATCGAGCCGATCGAGCTCGAGATCCCCGTCGACCGCGCCTATGCGATCGCGCGCCAGCTCGTGATCAAGCGCAAATGGACCGTCATCGACGAACGAGAGCCGCAGCCGCCGCGCCGCATGGGCCGCATCGAGGCGGTGGCGCGCACGCCGATCATGGGCTTTCGCGAGGATGTCTCGATCAGGGTCGTGCCTGACGGCGACGATTCCCGCGTCGACATCCGCTCCGCCTCGCGCTATTTCGACAGCGATCTCGGCAGCAACGCCGCGCGCGTGACGAAGTTCATCGATGATCTCAACACCGCGGCCGAGGCCGATGCGCTGAAGCCGGCGAAGAAGACCCCGGTGGCGCCGCCACCCAAGGCTCCGGCAAAGACGGTGAAGAAGTGACGCGATAGAGCGTCATCCCGGGGCGCGCATTAGCGAGAACCCGGGATCTCGCGCCGCACCGTCGAGATTCCGGGTTCTCGCTTCGCGAGCCCCGGAATGACCGAGGTTAACCCGCCATCCGGTACGTCCCACCAATCACGGGATCGCCATCCGTCGCGACGATGCCGCGTGCGACGAGGTCTTCCAGATGCGCCAGCACGGAATAGCCGGCGGCCGTCGTCAGCCTGGGGTCGATGCCGATATAGATCGCGCGCACCATGGACGGGATATCGGTCTCGCCCTTGGCGAGGCGGTGCAGGATCGAGGCCTCACGCGCCTTGCGGTGACGGATCAGGAAGCGCACGAAGCGTTGCCCCTCCGGGATCTCCGGGCCGTGGCCGGAGAAATACAGATCCTCCTCGCGCGCAGCGAGCCGGTCGAGCGAGTCCATGTAGTCGATCATCGAGCCGTCGGGCGGCGCCACGATGGAGGTCGACCAGCCCATCACGTGATCGCCGACGAAGTTGAATTTTCGCTCGGGCCAGGCAAAGGCGAGATGATTGGCGGTGTGGCCGGGCGTCGCCACGGCCTCGAGCCGCCAGCCGGCGCCTTCGACGACGTCACCATGGGCGATCCTGATATCGGGCACGAAGTCGCGATCTGATCCGGATTCCGGGTTGTGCTTCTCGCTCTCGAAGCGCGGGCGCGAGGCGCGATGCGGACCCTCGGCATAGACAGGCGCGCCGGTCGCCTGCTTGATCCGCGCCGTGTTCGGCGAGTGGTCGCGGTGGGTGTGGGTGACGAAGATGTGGCTCACCGTCTCGCCGCGCACGGCATCGAGCAGGGCGGCCGCATGGGCCTCATCATCAGGACCGGGATCGATGATCGCGACGTTGCCCGTGCCGACGATGTAGCTGACGGTGCCGGTGAAGGTGAACGGACTCGGATTGTCACACAGCACCCGCCGCACGCCGGGGCGGACTTCCTCGACGACGCCGGCCTTCAGCGGAAAGTTGCGGTTGAACGGGACGTCGTCATTGTCGGACATGGCTTCTTCTTTGTTCTTTGACGTCATTCCGGGATGGCCCGTCAGGGCCAGACCCGGAATCTCGATGGAACAGGAATGATGCGGCCCGAGATTCCGGGTTCACACTTCGCGCGCCCCGGAATGACGGATGCCCAATCAGAAAAACGCCTGGATGCCTGTGATGGCGCGGCCCAGGATCAGGGCGTGGACGTCGTGGGTGCCCTCGTAGGTGTTGACCGTCTCGAGGTTATGGACGTGGCGCATCACGTGGAATTCGGCCGAGATGCCGTTGCCGCCGTGCATGTCGCGCGCGACGCGGGCGATGTCGAGCGCCTTGCCGCAATTGTTGCGCTTCATGATCGAGATCATCTCGGGCGCGAACTTGCCCTCGTCCATCAGACGGCCGACGCGAAGCGAACCCTGCAGGCCGAGCGCGATCTCGGTCTCCATGTCGGCGAGCTTCTTCTGCACCAGCTGGGTCGCGGCAAGCGGCCTGCCGAACTGCTTGCGGTCGAGCGTGTATTGGCGGGCGCGATGCATGCAGTCTTCGGCGGCGCCGAGCGCGCCCCAGGAGATGCCATAGCGGGCCCGGTTGAGGCAGCCAAACGGTCCCTTGAGGCCGGAGACGTTGGGCAGCAGCGCGCTTTCAGGAACCACGACGCCGTCCATCACGACCTCGCCGGTGATGGAGGCGCGCAAGCTCAGCTTGCTGCCGATCTTTGGCGCGGAGAGGCCTTTCATGCCCTTCTCGAGCACGAAGCCGCGGATCTGGTTGTCGTGCTCGGCCGACTTGGCCCAGATCACGAACACGTCCGCGATCGGCGCGTTCGAGATCCACATCTTGCTGCCGGTCAGGCGATAACCGTCCGAGACCTTCTCGGCGCGGGTCTTCATGCCGGCCGGGTCGGAGCCGGCGTCAGGCTCGGTCAGGCCGAAGCAGCCGACCCACTCGCCGCTGGCAAGCTTCGGCAGGTACTTCTTGCGCTGGTTCTCGTCGCCATAGGCGTAGATCGGGTACATCACCAGCGACGACTGCACCGAGTTCATCGAGCGATAGCCGGAATCGACCCGCTCGATCTCGCGCGCGACGAGGCCGTAAGCCACGTAGCTCGCATTGGCGCAGCCATACTCCTCGGGCAGCGTGATGCCGATCAGGCCGAGTTCGCCCATCTCGTTGAAGATCTCGCGATCGGTCTTCTCTTCCAGATAGGCCTTGGTGACGCGTGGCAGCAGCTTGTCCTGGGCGTAGGCGCGCGCCGTGTCGCGCACCATGCGCTCGTCTTCGGTGAGCTGCTCGTCGAGCAGGAACGGATCGTCCCACTGGAAGGAAGCCGCAGCCGGCTTGTCCTTGGTCTGAGGGCGCACGCTCATGAAACGTCCTTTCGCATCTGGTTCCGTCTAGAAATTGCCCGACAAACTAAAGCGCCGGCGCCACAAGTGCAATTGCGTTGGCGTCAGCTTTCGAGCTGCTCGTTGGCGACGATCTCGATGCCGAAGCCGGAGAGGCCCTTGTAGTCGTGCACCGACGAGGTGAGATGGCGGATCGAGGTGACGCCGAGATCACGCAGGATCTGCGCGCCGACGCCGACCTCGCGCCACTGGCGGTTGCGGTCAGCCTCCGTCGACGTCTCATCCGGCAGCGGCGAGACGGGAACGCCGGCCGCGCCATCGCGCAAGTACACCAGCACACCGCGGCCTGATTTCTTGAAGTGCTCGAGCACGACAGCCATGCGCTTGTGGCCGGTAAAGGTGTCCTTGACGATGTTCGGCTTGTGGAAGCGCGTCAGCACGTTCTTGCCGTCGCCGACGCCGTTGTAAACGAATGCAACGTGGGCGATGGAATCGAACGGCGAGCGGTAGGCATAGCCCTGAAGCGGGCCGATCGGGCTTTCGGTCGTGAAGGTCGACACGCGCTCGATCAGCTTTTCGCGCGCCTGCCGGTAGGCGATCATGTCGGCGATGGTGACGTGCTTCAGCTTGTGCCTGGCGGCGAACTGGGCGACCTGCTCGCCCTTCATCACGCTGCCGTCGTCGTTCATCAATTCGCTGATGACGCCGACCGGCGGAAGGCCCGAGAGCTTGCAGAGATCGACCGCGGCCTCGGTATGGCCGGAGCGCAGCAGCACGCCGCCGTCCTTGGCGATCAGCGGGAAGATGTGGCCCGGGCGGGCGAAGTCGTTGGCGCCGACATTGGGATTGGCGAGCGCACGGCAGCAGGAGGCGCGCTCCTCGGCCGAGATGCCGGTGCCGCCGTCGGGCTTGTAGTCGATCGAGACCGTAAAGGCGGTGGTGTGCGCGGAATCGTTGTGGGCGACCATCGGATCGAGCCGCAGCCGGCGCGCATCGTCGGGGGTAATGGGCGCGCAGACGATGCCGGAGGTGTGACGGATGATGAAGGCCATCTTTTCCGCCGTGCAGAATGAGGCGGCGACGATCAGATCGCCCTCGCCCTCGCGGTCCTCGTCGTCGGTCACGACGACGAGCTCGCCCCGGGCAAAGGCCTGCAAAACTTCCTGAACGGTATCGGGCATTTCCCAATCTCTTAATGGTGTGGGCGGGAGGCTTAGCCGGACTCCGATCCATGCGCTAGTGCCCCGGCCGCAACCGCATATGCGCCCGTGCCGGCCTTGAGCCTTGTACCGGCGGATACCAGCCATATAGGCGTGGCGGGGGCGCGCGAAAGGTGTCCGAGCCCTCCCCTGACCAGACCCGCTCCGCGCCTGATAGAGCTGTGCAATCCCCGGCAATAGGGTAGTCAGGATCGTGGCTGCCGGGCAAACTACGCCAAGGGTGACAAGGGTGAAACGGGCAATGCACCAGATGAGATTCCTCGCTCCACTCCTCGCGGGCCTCTTGTGCCCCCTCGTCCTGGTCACGCCGGCGCTCGCACAGAGCAAGGTCGAGATCGAGCAGACCTTCGCCGGCTCGCTCACAGCGATGCCGAAGGAGGAGCTCGCCATCTCCGGTGGCTTCTATGTGCCGGCCTATTCCAGCGTGGCGATGAGCCAGGGCAAGCTGCGGGTCGACTTCTCGGTGACGCTGAGCGTCCACAACGCCTCGGAGACGCAAGCACTGGTGGTCAGGCGCATCGCCTATTTCGACACCGCCGGGAAACAGGTCGAGAGCTATCTGAAGGCGCCGGTCGCGGTGAAGCCGCTCGCCACCATCTCGATCGTCATTCCGACCGACGATGTGCGCGGCGGGACCGGAGCCAATTTTATCGTCGACTGGGCCGCCACGGGCGAGATCGCCGAGCCCGTCGTCGAGGCCTTGATGGTTGGCGGCGTCGCCAATGCGCATTACGCTTTCATCAGCCAGGGGCGTCCGACCAGGACGGTGGGCAAGAAGTAACACGGCCGCTGCTTCGAGCGAGTTCCGTCGCGACCACAGGCCGAAAACACGAAAACAACCCCATGCACAGTAGCCGCATCAGTGAAATCAACGCCCTGTTCGCAGACGCGATCATGATGCGGATTTTACGAATTTTGTTTGACGCGTCGGGCAAAACACTGGCATGATGTCATCATCGAAACCGCGGCGCCCGGGCGGCACCACGCCGGCCTGCCCAATATAAACATCGCTCAATAAAAACAACGCTCAATAAAAAACAACGAGGAACCCCCATGACGTCCAGCTTTGACTTCGCGCCCCTGTTTGCCGCAGGGCTGCCGGCCCCTTCTGCGCGCTGGACGGGCCTTGCCAAATACAGCTTTGTCGGCGGCAACAACGATTCCGAGCAGCTGCCGCTCGACGAGCTGATCGAGGCGGCCGATCAAGCCTTGCGACGCGAGGGCCGCTCGCTTGCGACCTACGGGCTCGCGCACGGCCCTCAGGGTTACGTGCCCCTGCGCGAATTCCTGGTGACAAAGCTGAAGCGCGATGCCGGCATCGTCTGCACGGTCGACGATCTCATGATCGTCTCGGGCTCGCTGCAGGCGCTCGACCTCGTCAACAACACGCTGCTGACGCGCGGCGACACGGTGATCGTCGAGCAGGAGACCTATCAGGGGGCGTTGCAGCGGCTGACGCGGCTCGGCGTCAACACCGTCGGCATTCCCCTCGACGACGACGGCATGCGGATGGATGTGCTGGCCTCGACGCTGGCCGACCTCAGGAGCCGCGGCATCCGGCCGAAATACATCTACACCATCCCGACCGTGCAGAACCCGACCGGCAGCATCATGCCGGAGAGCCGCCGCGCCGAGCTCTTGCGCCTGTCGGCCGAATATGGCGTGCCTGTCTTCGAGGACGATTGCTATGCCGACCTGGTCTGGTCCGGAGAGCGCCCGCCGGCGATCTATGCGATGAGCCGGAACGGCGGGGTGATCCATATCGGCTCGTTCTCGAAGTCGATCGCGCCGGCGCTGCGCGTCGGCTTCATCGTGGCGCCCTGGGATGTGATGTCGCGGATGCTGGCGCTGAAGACGGATGCCGGCTCCGGCGCGCTGGAGCAGATGGTGCTCGCCAGCTATTGCAAGCCGCATTTCGCCAGCCACGTGCCGGCGCTGTCCAAGGCGCTGCGCACCAAGCTCGACACGCTGATGGAAGCCCTCAACGAGCAGTTCGGCACCGCGGCCGAGTTCAGGGAGCCCAAAGGCGGCATCTTCCTGTGGGTGAAGCTGCCCGACCAGGTCGATACGCTCAAGCTCTATCAGGCTGCCCTTGCTGCCGGCGTCTCGATCAATCCGGGCCCGGAATGGTCGACCAACAAAGGCAATTCAAGCTCGCGCCTGCGGCTATGCTTTGCGAGTCCGTCGCATCAGCAGATTCGCGAGGGCGTCGCCGTGCTGGCCGAAATCTGCCGCAAGGAGTTCGGGGTGCCGGCCCGCAGCGCCAATGTGGAGAAGCGGGCCTGAAGTCAGGCCGCCTGAGGCTGGCTGCCGTGGATCGCGGAGGCCAGCCGCAGCAACAGGACGATCGAGACGTTGCCCTTGCCGGCCTCGATCTGGGCGATGTAGCGCTCCGAAATCCCGGAGCGTCGGGCCAGCTCCCGGCGCGACAGCTCGCAGCGGGCGCGGGACGACTTCAGGCGCTCGCCCAGCTCCGCCAGAAACGCGGTCTCGGAACTAGGCGGCGCGGCACAGTTCCCCGGCAGCACCTCACCCGCAAAATCCATGACTTGATTCAGCATCGCTCTCACCACGCATCGCCTTCGGGAGCGTCATCTTACCCCGTCAGCCCCGAGCCTCATTGACGCGGATCAAATTCGCGCGCGATCGGG
>NZ_LJYG01000104.1:317006-328584 GCF_001440035.1 Bradyrhizobium manausense
CGGGGCTGCTAGACTTTGCCTGGAATTATTCGAGGCGGGGCCTTTTCGGGACATGATGCGTCATTTGAGTCGCTGGACCAGCGCGGCGGTGCTTTGGGTTGCGTTCAGTTCGCTCGCGCGTGCCGAGACGCTCGCGGCGACGATCGAGCAATGGGGCTTGCTCGGGTCATGGGCGGTCGACTGCGCTATCAGGCCCGACCGCGACAAGGGCGCGGTGCTGACTTACGAAATCCGGAAGGACGGCCGCGTGATGTACCGGCGCGATTTCGGTGACGTCAAGGATGAGAACGAGGTGGTGTCCGCCTCCGTCAACGCCGAGGGCCTGCTCAACCTGATGGTCTACTTCGCATCGTTGCATCAGACGCGCGAATTCGGATTGCTGCATGCGAATGACGGCAGCCTGCGCGCGATCTATAATCGCAGCGATCGGGGCGAATACACGATCAAGGATGGCAAATACGTGAAGACTGGCGCGCCGACGCTTCCACAGCAACGCTGCACACAGCCATCGTCCTGATCCTGAACATCCATTCAGAATTCTCTTCCCGTTTCGCCGGAACGTTCATGCGGATGCGCGGTTTAGATTTGCATTCGATTGGAGGAGGACATCATGAAGAAGCTTGGTTATGTCGTTGCCGCTCTGGGTGCGCTCGCGGTTGCGGCGCCGACGCTGGCAAGTGCTGAGACCGTGATCATCAAGCACGGCCATCACGGCCCGTACGGCGCCCGCGCCGAATTTCGCGAGCATCGCGACTATGGGCTGCATCGCGGCTGGCGCCATCACGACCGCGTCGTGGTGATCAAGCATCGCCATCATCACTGGGACTAATGCGCAACGCAACCGGAAATGGCCCCTCGCGGGGCCATTTCCATGCGTTCTGCGCCCTCTCCCTCGCAAGGCGAGACGGGCGAGAGGTATCTCTCCACAAGTCCGAAATCGTAGGGTGGGCAAAGGCGCATTTGCGCCGTGCCCACGACTGGGAGGTGGGCACGCTTCCGCCTTCGCTCTTCGAGCTACGGCGGACAAATCGCTTTGCCCACCCTACGATACTTCGCGAGCCCATCAATCCCAGTCCGGCGCGAAGCCCGGATTGACGCAGCGCTTGTCCTTCGGCAGCGCGGCGATCTTCTTGCGATCGGCATCATCCAGCTTGATCTTCAGCGCATCCAGATTGGCCTGCTGGCTCTCGCGGCGTGACGCCTTCGGGATCGCGGCAACGCCGTCCTGGTCGAGCAGCCATTTCAATGCGACCTGTGCCGCGCTCGCGTTGTGCTTCGCGCCGATCTCGGCGAGGACCGGATCCGAAGCAAAGCGCCCCTGCGCCAGCGGGCAATAGGCGACCAGCGGGATAGACTTCGCCCTGAGATAGGCCAGCAGCTTCGATTGATCCAGCATCGCGTGATATTCGACCTGGTTGCAGGCGATCGGCGCCTTGATGTCCTCGACCGCGATCTTGAGCAATGCCGTAGTGAAATTGGCAACGCCGATCGCCCGCGTCCGTCCCTCCTCTTTCAGCTTCATCAAGGTCTCGAACACCGCGCCCCAGTTCGCCGATCTCGACGGCCAGTGCACGAGGTAGAGGTCGACATGATCGAGCCTGAGCTTTGCCAGGCTGGCGTCGAAGGCGCGGCGGATCGCATCCGGGCTGAGATTCTCGTGCCAGACCTTGGTCGTGACATGCAGCTCGCCGCGCGGCACGGAGCTAGCGGCGAGCGCGGCGCCGATGGCCTCCTCGTTGGCGTACATTTCGGCGGTGTCGATGTGGCGATAGCCGATCGACAGCGCGCTCTCGACCGCTTCGCGGCAGACATCGCCCTGCATGCGGAAGGTGCCGAGGCCGAGCTTGGGCATGCTGATGCCCCGTGTTTTCAGATGGTCCATGGAACAGGCTCCCTGAGATATTGCAGCCCGCCGGATGCAGGCAGCGATGCCGCGTGAGCAGACTCTTCGGTGATGGAAAAGAGGTGGCGGGAGCGGGCATGATAGCGCGGCAGGCGCGGGGCGGCCAATCAAGATCGGGTTAGGGTTTGGAGGCGTCTTTCCGGGGCGTCCGCAGGGCGAACTCCGGTGCGCGTTTGCGCACCTGAGAATCTCGAGATTCCGGGTTCGATGCTGCGCATCGCCCCGGAATGACAGTGCCTCACGAATGCTGCGCAACGACCGCCGGGCGCGGCTGCGGTTGCGGCACGATATCGACTGACCAGAGGTCGCGGTTGTCGACGTCCTTCAGGGTCACCGTCATCACGCCGCTGGTGCCGTCGATGTCGACGCGGCCGAAGAACTGCAAGCCGAAGCAGGGTGCGAGATTCTCGCCCTGAGCCTCGCTGCAGCCGTTCCGGTACATTGCGACCGGGCCGAAGGTGTTGTCGAGTTCGCCCGGGCCCCAGGTGCCGGCGTGGAGCGGGCCAGAGACGAACTCCCAGAACGGCTCGAAATCCCTAAACTGCGCCCTGTTCGGATCGTAGAAGTGCGCCGCGGTGTAGTGCATGTCGGCGGTGAGCCAGACGATGTTGCGAACGCCGGCGCGCTTGATCGAGGCCAGGAGATCGGCGATCTCGTGCTCGCGCCGATCAGGGGGGCCGTCGCCGAGCGCGACGGCGCCGAGGCTGACCAGCCCAATCGGCAAATCGGCCGCGATCACCTTCCAGGTCGCGCGCGAGGCGGCGAGCTCGCGCTTCAGCCAGGCGAGCTGCCCGGCGCCGAGAATCCAGCCGCGATGATCATCGCCCTTGTTCCAGCTGTCGTCGCGATAGCTGCGCATGTCGATCATGAAGATGTCGAGCAGCGGGCCGTAAGCGATCTTGCGATAGACCCGGCCCTGCCGCGCGCCGATGTCCCGGATCGGCATGAAGTCGAAGAAGGCACGGCGGGCGCGTGCGACCAGGCGCGGCGTGCCGTCGTCTTCAAAGCCGGCCTCGTCATAGCTGCCGGCCGGCGACCAATCGTTGGTGACCTCGTGATCGTCCCATTGCGCGAACATCGGCACCGCGGCGTGGAAGGCGCGGAAGTGCTGGTCGAGATGGTTGTATTTGTAGTTGCCGCGGAACTGCGCCAGGGTGTGTGCGACCTCCGATTTCTCCTCGGTCACGACGTTGCGCCAGATCTCGCCGTTCGGCAGCTTCTGCTCGGAGGGAATCGTGCAGTCGGCATAGATGTGGTCGCCGGAGTGGATGAAGAAATCCGGTCTATTGTCCAGCATGGTGCGGTAGCTGCGATAGCCGCCGCGCGAAAGGTCGATGCCCCAGCCCTGCCCCGCGACGTCGCCGGACCACAGGAACGAGATCGACTGGCCGGCGGCTGGCGCCGTGCGAAAATGACCGAGGCGGCTTTCGCCTGTCATGCCGGTCGCGATGTCGTCGAAGCTGACGCGATAGAAGATGTCCTGCCCGCCCGGCAGATTGTCGAGCTGCAGTTTTGCCGTGAAGTCTGCGTCCGGCAGCGCATCACGTGACGCTGACGCGATGATGGTCGTGAAACTCTCGACGGTCGAGCACTCCACCTGCATCCGCGCCGGCCGATCGGCGCGCGCCCAGATCACGGCCGAGCCGTTCGACACATCGCCCGACTGAATGCCACCTGCGATGTGCGGACGATCAGCGGCGCGGCTGATGCGGGGCGTTGCGAGCGAGGCGATGGCGAGAGAGGATGTGGAGCGAACCAGGAATTGCCGCCGGGTCCATGCGCGCGCGGCGCGGTGCGTTGCCATCAAGGAAACCTTCGTCGAATCGCGACGGAAGGTGCCTGCGTCGTTTGACGGCCGGCTTACGGTTTGTTGACTCCGGGCCTACGGTTTTGCGACGCGCAGGTGACGGGCGATGTGCGACCGTGGCTTCTTGGCGACTGCCAGAGCAAGCGCCTTGTCCTTCGAGACGACCGCTTCCAGCGGTCTCCTCAGGATGAGGCTAAGCAGCACTGCCCCCGCTTAAGTTGCAGCCGCGTACTCCGCCCTCATCCTGAGGGCCCGCCATCGGCGGGCGTCTCGAAGGATGGGCTGCAAGCGAGATGAAGCGGCTGTTCTTAATGCTTCCAGTTGCAGATGCCGCCGGAACGGCACGGCCAGGTCTGGATGCGGGTGTCCATCGCCTGCGCGTCGAGCGGATTGGCGTGACGGTGCGCGAGCCTGGTGCGGGCTGCGCCGCGCGGCTGGGTGCTCCTGGTGTGAGCGATCTCGGTGTGAGCGATCTTGGTCTCAGCCATCTTGGGCTCGGAGACGCGCACGCGTTCGGCCGCGACCTTCTTCGGTACGTCGACTGGTTCGGCGCGGGCCTGCGCCTCGTTGCCGCCCTTCGCTTCCATCGCGACTGGAGCGAAATGCGTCTCTGGCCCGAGCCGCTTCGGCGACAGCACTGCCTTGGAGAGATCGAGACCGAGATATTCGTCAGGCTTGTAATCGTCAGCGCGCGCGATACCGCCCACTGCGAGCACGAGGGCAATGGCAACCACACTGGGAATGCTTTTCAGGACCACGGACACCTCCTGAAATTGATTGGTTAAGGAGTAATTTACCCCTATTTAGGAGGCGCCGCGTGCATTTCCAGCGGCCAAATGTAACGGTGGTTAAGAAGTTTGGCGGTGTCAGGCGACCTTTCGCGTCGCACCCGTCCCATCCAGGAACCCGATCAGCCTGTTACGAATGATTTGTTCCGCCTCAGTCATGATGCGATCGATGAGTTCCTTGCAGCTGGGGATGTCGTGGATGAGGCCCGCGACCATGCCGCAGCTCCAAGCGCCGGCATCCATCTGCCCCTCCAGCATGATCCTGGGATAGACGCCCGCGACCTGGTCGTGGATGTCGTCGATCGTGAGCTTGTCGCCCCTGGCGTGCTCGATCTCGAGCAGGCGCTCGACATTGGCGTTCTTCAAGACGCGCTCGGTGTTGCGCAGGGCCCGCATGATCAGGCGGGTGTCGAGCTCGGTGGCCGCGACCAGCGCGTTCTTCACGTTCTGATGGACGGGCGCTTCCTTGGTGGCGATGAAACGCGTGCCCATGTTCATGCCTGATGCGCCCAGCGCCAGCGCCGCGACGAGGCTGCGGCCGTCGGCCATGCCGCCGGAGGCGACGAACGGAATGTTCAACTCCTCCGCCGCGCGCGGCAGCAGGATCATGTTGGGAATGTCGTCCTCGCCGGGATGGCCGCCGCACTCGAAGCCGTCGACGCTGACGGCGTCGCAGCCGATGCGCTCGGCCTTCAGCGAATGACGCACCGAGGTGCATTTGTGGATCACCTTGATGCCCGCCGCCTTCAGCGCCGGCATGTATGCTTCCGGGCTGCGGCCCGCGGTCTCCACCGCCTTGATGCCGCCTTCGACGATGGCGGCGATGTATTCCGGATAAGGCGGGGCCGAGAAAGCCGGCAGGAAGGTGAGGTTCACGCCGAACGGCTTGTCGGTCATGTCACGGCAGCGGGCGATCTCCCTGGCCAGCAGCTCCGGCGTCTTCTGGGTGAGGCCGGTGATGATGCCAAGGCCTCCGGCATTGGAGACGGCAGCGGCAAGCTCGGCAAAGCCGACGAAATGCATGCCGCCCTGGATGATGGGATGCTCGATGCCGAACAGTTCGGTGATCGCGGTCTTCACTTCATTCTCCTCCCCGGAATTTGGCCTGATGTTGCGTTCAGTCTAGCCGGACTTTTGCGCCGCGGTCACCATGTCTCGCCGAAGGGGCGGATCTCCATTTCGAAGGTCCAGGCGCTCTTCGGCTGCTGATAAAGCTGCCAATAGGACTCGGCGACGGCCGACGGAGGCATCAGCAGGTCGGGATTGTCGAGCGCGTTGGGGCCGAGCGCCTCGAGCCGGCGCTGCCGCACCCATTCGGTGTCGACGCCGGCATCGATGATGAGATGGGCGACGTGGATGTTCTTCGGCCCGAGCTCGCGCGCCATCGCCTGCGCCACGGCGCGCAAGCCAAACTTGGCGCTGGCAAAGGCGGCAAAGCCGCTGCCGCCGCGCAAGGACGCGGTCGCGCCGGTGAAGAAGATATTGCCGCCACCGCGCGGCAGCATCAGCCGCGCCGCTTCGCGGCCGGCGAGGAAACCGGAATAGCAGGCCATCTCCCACACTTTCCGGAACACGCGCTCGGTGGTGTCGAGGATCGGGAAGTTGACGTTGGCGCCGACATTGAAGATGCAGACCTCCAGCGGCGCATGCTTGTCGGCGTCGTTGAGGAAGGAGATGACCTCCTCCTCCTTGCGCGCGTCCAGCGACCGCGCATGGATCTCACCGCCGGCGGCCTCGATGTCCTTCACCAGCGGCGCGAGCTTGTCGCCGTTGCGGCGGCCCGCGTAGATCGAGAAGCCTTCGGCTGCGAATTTCTTGGCAATCTCGGCGCCGATGAAATCGCCGGCCCCGATCACGGCCGCGGTCGCGTTTCGCCTGGACATCCTCGCCTCCTCCGCTGAGAGCATGATTGGACCGGAGGCTATAGTTCTAAAATAGAACTGTCAAACCTGCGATCCGAATGCTAGCTTGGAGCCGAAATAGCCTTGTTCATTCAAAGTCAGTTCCTTTTTCTGACTGACTAGATCCGTGCCGGAGACAGGATCATGAAATGGGATACGCTGGATGAGGAGCCCTGCTCGCTCTCCCGCACCGTCGCCGTGGTCGGCGACCGCTGGACGCTGCTGATCCTGCGCGAATGCTTTTTGCGGGTGCGACGCTTCGAGGCGTTTCAGTCGTCGCTGCAGATCACGCGGCATCTCTTGTCGGAGCGGCTGAAGAAGCTGGTCCGCTTCGGCATCCTGCGCCGCGTCCCCTATTCCGAAGCGCCCAAGCGCTACGAATACATCCTGACGCAGAAGGGCCTCGACCTCTATCCGGTCATCATGGCGATGGTGCATTGGGGCGACACCCACATGGGCGACGAGCGCGGCCGCCCGCTGCTGCACGAGCACAAGAGCTGCGGCAAGCTGTTCGACCCGGTGATGGTGTGCTCGGAATGCGGTGATGTGCTGCATGCCAAGCAGGTTCATGTGCATGCGGGGCCGGGGCGGAAGGAAGCGGTGGGGTGAGTTCTGTCTCACGACATCGTCATTGCGAGGAGCTCGTGACAAAATTGCGAAGCAATTTTGCACTGTAGCGACGAAGCAATCCAGAGTCTTTCCGCGGAGCGATTCTGGATTGCTTCGCTGCGCTCGCAATGACGGATGGTGCCTAATGCCCCCGCGCGGGCGCGCCGAGATTGATCGGGCGCAGCACGGCGGCAATCGGGATCATCAGCACGGCGATGATCGCGAGCGTCCAGAACACGTCGATATAGGCGAGGAAATCGACCTGCTGCTGCAAGGTCCTGCCGACCCAGGCGACCGCCTGCGAGGCGGCATCGCTCGCATTCGAGCCCTGGGCCTGGAAGTAGCGCGTCACCGCCTCGATGGTCAGCTGGTAGCCGAGGTCGGATGGCGCGGCATGCTCGATCAGGCGGCTCTGATGGAATTGCTGGCGCTGCGCAAGAATCGTTTGCGCCAGCGCGACGCCCATGGAGCCGCCGATATTGCGGGCGACATTGATCAGCGCCGAGGCCTGGTTGGTCTTGTCGGGCGGCACGCCGTCATATGAAGCCGTCGTCACCGGCAGAAACAGGAAGGGAAGGCCGATCGCGAGGAAGATGCGAGCCAGCGCCGCGTAGCCGTAGGTGATGTCGCCGTTGAGCCCGGTCAGATGCCACATCGAGAACGCGACGACCGCGGCGCCGAACATGATGAGATATTTGGGCTGCACCGTACTGACGAGCCTGCCAACCACGGGCATCAGCAACAATGTTGCGATACCGCCGGGCGACAACGCGAGACCAGCCAGCATCGCCGTGTAGTTCAGCTCGGTCTGAAGCAGTTGCGGCAGAATCTGCGTGGTCGAGATCAGCACCGCGCCGGTGCCGAGCATGACCAGGAAGCAGGCGGCGAACTGCCGCCGACCGAGCAGGCGGATGTCGACGATCGGATCCTCGCGCGTCAGCTCCCACGGGATAAGCGCGAGCAGCGAGGCCGCCGCGAGCACCGCGAAAAGCACGATCATATTCGAGCCGAACCAGTCGTTGCGCTGGCCTTCGTCGAGCACGAATTCGAGCGAGCCGAGCCCGATCGCGACCAGGGCAAAGCCGATATAGTCGACGCGCAGGCCCTTCGCGAGCAGCTTCGCCCGCTCCTCCTCCGCGCCTGACGGCTCCTTGACCAGCGTGCCGACCAGGAACAGCGAGAGCAGTCCCATCGGCACGTTGATCAGGAACACCCAGTGCCAGCTATAGGTATCGGTGATCCAGCCGCCGAGCGTCGGGCCGACCACCGGCGCGACGACCACGGCGACGCCATAGATCGCAAAGGCCTGGCCCCGTTTCTGCGGCGGGAAGGAATCGGCGAGGATCGCCTGCTCGCTGGTGGCCATGCCGCCGCCGCCGAGACCTTGCAGGATGCGGAACAGCACCAGTGCCTGCAAATTCCACGCGAAGCCGCACAACAAGGACGCCACCGAGAAGGTCGCCACGCAAAACATGTAGAAGCGCTTGCGGCCGATCACGGTCGACAGCCAGCCCGAGATCGACAGCACGATGGCATTGGCGACGAGATAGCTGGTGATGACGTAGGTGCTCTCGTCGATGCCGACCGCGAGCCCGCCGGCAATGTGGCGCAACGCGACATTGGCGATGGTGGTGTCGAGCACCTCCATGAAGGTCGCGATCGAGACCACGAAGGCGATGAGATAAGGATTGTGCCCGCCGGCCGCCGAGCGCTCCGGCGACCAGGCACCAGTGGACGCGCCGTCCTGCGTTGAGTCCGTCATCGCACCCTGGTCCAGGGCACGACCGACATGCCCGGGCCGACAGGCAGGTCGGCCGGCCAAACGTCGACCACGATCTTCACCGGCACGCGCTGCACCACCTTGACGTAATTGCCGGTGGCATTCTCCGCCGGCAGCAGGCTGAAGGCGGTGCCGGAGCCCGGCTGCACGGAATCGACATGGCCGCTCAGCTTGCGCCCGGGATAGGCGTCGATGCGGATCTCGACCGGCTGGCCCGGCCGCATGTCGGCAAGTTGAGTCTCCTTGTAATTGGCGACGATCCAGACATCGTCGGGGACGAACATCATCAGGCTCTGGCCTGCGGTAACGAACGTGCCCTTGGCGCCGGAGAGCTTGACGACGCGGCCGGACTGCGCCGCAACGACGCCGGTGTATTGCAGGTTCAGCCTGGCCTGATCGAGCTGCGCCTGCGATTGCTCGAGTTGCGCCTTGGCGCCTTCCAGCTGGGCTTGCAGACTCTTGATGCCGACCTGCGCCGCGATCACCGCTGTCTTCGCGCGCTCCGTGTTGGCCTGTTGGGCCTGAAGATCGGAGCGGGTCTGCTGCTGACGCTGCACGGTGCCGGCGCCCTTCTCGACGAGATCTTGTGCGCGGTTGAACTCCTCCTGCGCGAACTGAAGCTGGGCCTGCGCCTGCTCGAGCTGCGCCTGGGCCTGCTTGATCTGCTCCTGTTGGGAATCGATCTGCGCCGCGACATTGCTGATGTTGGCCTTGGAGACCTCGACCTGGGCCTCGGCCTGATCGACGGCGATGCGATAATCGCGCTCGTCGATCCTGGCGAGGAGATCGCCGGCATTGACATGCTGGTTGTCGGTCACAGGGATATCGGTGACGTAGCCGCCGACCTTCGGGGCCACGGAAAAGCTGCGGGCGGCGACGAATGCATCATCGGTGGATTCATAGTGGCGGACCTGGAGCCAGTAGAGCAGACCGCCGACCAACGCTGCGATCAGCACGATGGCGCCGACGGTTGCGAGCAGCCAGTGCTCGGCGATCCGCTCGCGCAGCGTCGGAGTTTGGTCCGGCTTGGCCGACTGCTCCTTGCTCTCGTGCTTTGGATCAGGCGAAGTCTTTGGAGCTTCCGCCTTCTGCGGCTGCTCCGCCGACGGGCCACGCTCCCGGATTTGAGCATCCACGGCGAACACCTCGATCGGGGTTTTTGCTGCGGCAGAGGCTCGCCTTGCGCGCACGCCGGAACCTAACCGCAGCGCTGGGGCATGGTTCCGGCTGCCGGAAGCACCGCCGTCAATCGTGAACGCATTGCGCAAGAATGAAGCGCGGCACCGGCGGTACCGCGCTTCATTCATTGCCTGCGCACGAGATCAGTGCGTTTTGGTCTCCTGCCATTTCTCCAGATCGGGCTTCTTGTCGCCGGACCTCTGCTCCTTCTCCGGATTGCCCTTCCAGGGCTTGTCCGTCTGGGCGTGCGATCCCCAGTCGTTCTGCTGCCTGGGATCATCGGTGGGCTTTTCCTTGCTCATCGGGTCTGCCTTTGTCTGCAACGAGCTTTAAGCGAATGGAACGCCATAGTAGGCATTGACGCCGCGCATCGCGGCGTCATCACCCCAGTTCCAGTCGCTGCGCTCGCCATATTTCGGCGCGCCTTCGAGCGCCTTCGCGGTGATTCCGGTGACATAGCCGCCGAGCTCGGTGTCGTATTTCAGCGACTGCCAGGGCAACGGATAGTGATCGTTGCCGATCCCCAGGAATCCGCCGAAGCCGAGCACGGCGTAGGACACCTTGCCGCTGATCTTGTCGATCATCACGCGTTCGATCGAACCGATCCGGTTGCGGTCGGCGCCGTAGACCGATGTTCCCTCGACCTTGTCGCTGCCGATCAGACGGCCCATCTCGCTGCGGTCCAGCTCGCCTTGATTCAACATGTCTATTCTCCACTCAGCCGATGTGGGGACCAACGAGCGCCAAGGGGCGATCGTTCCAGAGGGCACCTGCGCCCTGACAGGAACATCACCGCAGGCGCGCTGTTCTTGATTGTCCAGCCAAGGAAACCGGGAGCCGCCCGCGATGTCTCAGACCGTCTCCGACTTCGTCGTCCAGCGTCTGCATCAATGGGGCGTGCGTCACATCTTCGGTTACCCCGGCGACGGCATCAATGGCGTGTTCGGCGCCCTGAACCGGGCGGAGGCCAAGGCCGAGACCAGGATCGGCTTCGTGCAGGCCCGCCACGAGGAGATGGCGGCGTTCATGGCATCGGCCTATGCGAAATTCTGCGGCGAGCTTGGCGTCTGTATCGCAACGTCGGGCCCCGGCGCCTCGCATCTCATCACCGGGCTCTATGACGCGCTGCTCGACCACCAGCCCGTGCTGGCGATTGTCGGCCAGCAGGCGCGAAACGCGCTCGGTGGCAGCTATCAGCAGGAACTCGATCTCGTCTCGATGTTCAAGGACGTTGCCGGCGCTTATGTCGCGCAGGCCTCCTCGCCCGCTCAAGTGCGGCACCTGATCGACCGCGCGGTACGGATCGCGCTCGCACGCCGGGCCCCGACGGCCATCATCCTGCCCAACGACCTGCAGGAAGAGCCCTATGAAGGGCCTCCGCGCGCGCACGGCACGCTGCATTCCGGCGTCGGCTACAGCGGTCCACGAATGATGCCGCGCGAGGCCGAGCTCGATCATGCCGCCGAAGTTCTCAACGCCGGCAAGAAAGTCGCGATGCTGGTCGGTGCCGGCGCGCTGCACGCCACTGACGAAGTGATTGCAGTCGCCGACCGCCTGTCGGCCGGCTGCGCCAAGGCGCTGCTCGGCAAGGCGGCGCTGCCGGACGACCTG
>NZ_LJYG01000104.1:328596-357658 GCF_001440035.1 Bradyrhizobium manausense
GGCCTGCTCGGCACCGAGCCGAGCTACAACATGATGATGGAATGCGACACGCTGCTGATGGTCGGCTCCGCGTTCCCTTACGCGGAATTCCTTCCCAAGGAAAGCGCCGCGCGCGGCGTGCAGATCGACATCGACGCCGGCATGACGTCGATCCGTTTCCCCATGGAGGTCAGCCTGGTCGGCGATGCGGCCGAGACGTTGCGGAGCCTGCTGCCGCGGCTCGCTCCCAAGAGCGACGGCGCCTGGCGGCAGTCGATCGCGGATGACGTCGCCAAATGGTGGACAACGCTGGACGACCGGGCGCATCAGCCCGCCGCGCCGATCAATCCGCAGCTCGTTGCCTGGGAATTGTCGCCGCGCCTGCCCGAGAACGCCATCATCACCAGCGATTCCGGCTCCTGCGCCAACTGGTTTGCGCGCGATCTGAAAATACGACGCGGCATGATGGCCTCGCTCTCCGGCGGCCTCGCCTCGATGGGCGCCGCCGTGCCTTATGCGCTGGCGGCGAAATATGCCCATCCTGACCGCCCCGTGATCGCATTGGTCGGCGACGGCGCCATGCAGATGAACAACATGGCCGAATTGATCACGGCCGCCAAATACTGGCGATCCTGGCGCGATCCGCGCTTGGTCGTCTGCGTCTTCAACAACGAGGACCTCAACCAGGTCACCTGGGAGCAGCGCATCATCAATGGCGACCCCAAATTCGAGGCCTCCCAGCGCATCCCCGACGTGCCCTATTCGCGCTTCGCCGAGATGATCGGCCTCACCGGCATCTTCGTCGACAGCCCGCAGCTGCTCGGCTCGGCCTGGGAACAGGCGCTGGCAAGCGAGAAGCCCGT
The DNA here is from genome assembly GCF_001440035.1 of Bradyrhizobium manausense. GTDB lineage: Bacteria > Pseudomonadota > Alphaproteobacteria > Rhizobiales > Xanthobacteraceae > Bradyrhizobium > Bradyrhizobium manausense. The sequence continues at coordinate 329,439 of NZ_LJYG01000104.1, forward strand.
GGTCCTGGAGGTGAAGACCGATCCCGAGGTGCCGCCGCTGCCACCGCACATCACCTTGCAGCAGGCGAAGAACTTCTCGCTCGCCTTGATGAAGGGCGATCCCAACGAGAGCAGCGTGATCAAGGGCGCGGCGCGGCAGGTGCTTGAATCGATCCTGCCTGGAAAGGAATGAGGTGAACCATGAGCGACTTTCGTGACATTCAGCATGGCGTCAACGATCCCGTCCACGGCGTCGACGTGAAGCGTCAGATCAACACCAACCAGACGCCGCACGAGCGGGCGCAGCGTCATGCCGACGTGCGAGCCGAACCGTCGGCCTCGCCGTCCGAGCCGTTCCTGCCCGAGCGGCTGCGGCGGAAGCCGACCGATCCGATCAATCCCCGCACCGGCCGTCACCCCACGGATTAGGAACCTCGGTCCCGAAGCCGTGTTGATCGCCGGAAAGACCGGCGGGGCAAGTGCCGCGCCGCTCATCAGAGGGACCGGACCATGAAACGTACCGTCATCGCCATTGCCTGCGTGCTGCTTGCAGGCCCAGCTCTCGCCCAGTCGCTTGGCGAGAAGACCGGTGTCAATTCGGCGCTCGGCGTCGCGCCTGCGACCGCCGATTTCGTCAAGGAGGTCGCCATCAGCGACATGTTCGAGATCGAGTCGAGCAAGCTCGCCGAGCAGAAAGGCAACGCGCAGGAGAAGAGCTTTGCGCAGCAAATGGTCACCGACCACACCAAGACCAGCAGCGAGCTGAAGGGCCTCGTCGGCAACGGCAAGGTCCAGGCGACGTTGCCGACCGCGCTCGACAGCTCGCACCAGAGCAAGCTCGACAAGCTCAAGAGTGCCTCGGGCAAGGATTTCAGCACGGACTACAACTCCTACCAGGTCAGCGCCCACGAGGACGCGGTCTCCCTTTTTGAGCGTTACGCCAAGGGCGGCGACAATTCCGAGCTGAAGGATTGGGCGGGTAAAACGCTGCCCGTGCTCAGGCACCACCTCGACATGGCCAAGGAGCTCGGCAAAGCACCGAGCGTTGGGCAGTCGAAGTAGAAGCCTTCGTGAGGACGCCGGTGGCCTCCGGCGTCCATCGTTCTGCAACGATGCCAGCCTCCGCGCATTGAGATCGCGAATGTGGAGGCCCTCATGGCACATCAAGACAAGACTTCAGTGTCCCGCCGGCACGTCGTCCGCGCGGCGAGCGCCACGCTCGCTGCGGCTTCGCTGGCGTCGTCGACCGCGCAAGGAAACGCTGACATGGCCGAGCAACACCTGATCGATCCCGTCACCCGCTATCCCAAGCCGCCCTTCAAGAAGCAATCGCAACCCTGGCCCGGCCTCGCCGGCAAGATGGAGCCGCGGCCGGATCACGGTGAGAGCAGCTACAAAGGCTCCGGCCGCCTCAAGGGCCGCAAGGCGCTGATCACCGGCGGCGATTCCGGCATGGGCCGGGCGGCCGCGATCGCCTATGCGCGCGAAGGCGCCGACGTCGCCATCAACTATCTGCCCGCGGAGGAGCCGGACGCGCAGGAGGTGATCGCATTGATCAAGAAGGAAGGTCGCAACGGCCTCGCCATTCCCGGCGATCTCAAGGACGAAGCTTTCTGCAAGAAGCTGGTGGACGAGGCCGTCCAGGGCCTCGGCGGGCTCGACATCATCGTCAACAACGCCGCCCGGCAGCAGACGCGCGCCTCCATCCTCGACGTCTCGTCGGAGGATTTCGACGCGACCATGAAAACCAACATCTACGCGCCGTTCTGGATCATCAAGGCGGCGCTGCCGCATCTCAAGCCCGGCTCCTGCATCATCGGCACGACATCCGAGCAGGCCTACGATCCCTCGCCGGATCTCTACGACTACGCGCAGACCAAGGCCGCGACGATGAGCTATGTGAAGTCCCTGGCCAAGCAGCTCGCCTCGAAGGGCATTCGCGTCAACGGCGTTGCGCCGGGACCGATCTGGACGCCGCTCCAGGTCTCCGGCGGCGCGACGATGGAGAAGCTGGAAAAGTTCGGCGGCATGACGCCGCTTGGCCGCCCCGGCCAACCCGCCGAGCTGGCTTCGATCTACGTGCAGCTTGCCGCGGCCGATGCGAGTTACGCGACCGGCCAGGTCTATGGCTCCGCGGGTGGATCGGGCCAGCCGTGAAGGAACCGTCGGGCAGGAATATCCGTTGTCACACGAGCGTAACGCAACTGTCATGATGATTAGCTCGTTCATAACGGATCGATGGCCCTCTTCACTGTAGAACCAACACGCGTCGATAATGCAATCGCCGACCAGATCGCAAGCCACACCAACTCGGAAGTGGAGCATGTAGCCCAGGCGCTGACCTGGGGAGCCGACGAGCACATCCTGTTAGGGCTTGCTGCGGCTGGATGGGTCTACGCCCAGCTGCGCGCGCCCAGGCAACGTCCTACCGCAAATCACATCTTGCTGGTGTCCCTGGTAACGGCCGCGCTACCGCATGTCCTGAAGTCCATGTTCGATCAAACACGACCGGATCGGCTGACGGCACTCGGCCATTGCCGTGGCGTTCCCTTATCAGGGCGCCGGCGAGACGCATTTCCATCCGGCCACGCCGTTCACATGGGCGCCCTCGCCTCCGCCGCTGACCTGCTTCCGTCCGGGCGGCGGCGCATGGTTCGCGCTCTCGCCGTGGGTCTTTCGCTGACGCGCGTCGTCCTGCTTGCGCATTGGGTAAGCGATGTGCTGGCCGGTTTTACCTTGGGCATCGCCGTCGAACGCGTGTTACGGCCCCTTACGCTCGGCCGGTCGCGCAGCGTGCCCGGACACGGCGATGACTGAGTATCTCCTCCGCTTCATCGCCGGGGGCGCGATCGTATCGGCCTTCGCGATTCTCGGCGACATGTTGCGACCCAAGAGTTTCGCCGGGCTGCTCGCGGCGGCGCCGTCGGTGGCGCTGGCAACGCTCAGCATCGCCGTCGTTCAGCACGGCCCGCAATATGCTGCGGCGGAAAGCTGGACCATGATCTATGGCGCAGCAGCCCTCGCCTGCTTCAGCATCGCGGTTTGCCAGCTTCTGATGAGGTTTCGCTTCCGGGCGCTCGCTGCCACTCTCAGCGCCTCCGTCGTCTGGCTTGCGGTCGCCTTCGGCCTGCTCGCGGGCTTCGGAGGGACCATGTGATGCTTGTCAAGCTGTCATCATCGGCTCTGAAGCAAACACGCTGGTACGAGTACGGCATTCGCTTCGTGCTCGGCGGATTGGCGACCGTTTTCACCGGCCTCGTCAGCGCACGCTTTGGCGCCACCATCGGCGGGCTCTTCCTCGCGCTCCCAGCCATCTTCTGCGCCAGCGCGACCCTGATCGAGAGCCACGAGCGCCGCGCCAAGGAAAAGGCCGGTCTTGCCGGACGGCGACGCGGGCAGCAGGCTGCGGCTCTCGATGCTGCGGGGGCTGGCCTCGGAAGCATTGGTCTTGCGGCGTTTGCCGCGACCTTCCACGCCCTGGTCACGGCGAGCGTGATCGGGGCATTCGCGGCTTCTATCCTGGTTTGGGCTGCCGTCTCTGTGGCGGCGTGGTGGCTGAGGCGAAAGCTTCGCATCACCTCACGTCACGCAGACTGAACGCTGAGGGCGATCAGCGAGCAGCCGCTGCCGCTTCCCCCAACTTGAGGAAATCGTACATCTCGGCTGCCGTTTTCAACTGATCGATACGGGCCGCGAGGGCATCGCGCTGACCACCGTCCGGCAGGTGCGCCAGCTCATCCTCAAGCCGAAGCCTCTGCTCATGGAGACGCTGTTCGAACGTATGGGGCTCAGATCGTTTTCGCATCATCTGTCCTTGGGGGTTTCCTTGGAGGTTTCCTTGGGGGTTGCAGGCCCGGGCTGTTGGCCCAGCGCTCGATCTGCTCGATGACCTTCTGGTGGCTCGGACGCACCGGCTTTGGTCCTTCGGGCTCATCGGAAAGCTTGCGGGGTAACCTGACTTCATCTGTCATGGCCCATCTCCCTTGACAGGAGAATGCGCCAAAGCCCGACTCGTTTCAATATTAACTTATTGATTTTATTGAGTATTTTTACTCATTTGGAGGGTTTGACGACTCTTGTGGAACCCGCGCCGATCTCGCCCGTTGAACAAACTACTCAACTTACTCACTTTGTGTGATCGACCATGAATGACCTTCGCGCCGAGCGTCTCCAGGTCATGCTTTCTCCGGAAGAGCTGGCCGCGGTTGACGATTTCCGGTTCAAGCACCGCATGCCGACGCGTGCGGCAGCGGTCCGCGAACTTCTCAAATCGGGACTGGCCGCCGTTGGCGTTGATGCAATACCCGGGGTCAAGTCGAGCAGCTTCGGCGTATTCGGGCGCGGACCGGAGGGGCACACTCAGAACGATCCCGAAAACGGCACCCAGGGCTGATCACGGCCTCACAGCAAACGACCCCGGCACGGGGGGTGCCAGGGCCGTCCTTGGAGATTGCTTCCGGAGCACCGGGGGCATGTCACCGGAAGCAATCACTCGACTCTTCGCAGGACGATTCGTTCCTCGTGAAAAATTAGCCGCTCGGAGCAGCGCCGGAATCATCCGGCGTCATGCCTGAGCCCGGCGTCTTGCTGTCGTCGTTGAGCTTGGGATCGCGCGTCGCCTCGCGCGATGGCGAGCCGGTTTCGTTTGTCTTGTGCACGGTCTGCGCGCGGTGCTTGTCGCGCGGCTGATCCTCCCCGCGCTTGTCCTTGACGATGCCGTGGTCGGAATGTGCCATGAGATCCTCTCGCTTCTTCCGATGCTTCGAAGCGCTTACGCCTCCATGCACCGAATGTTCCTACAAGCGCGAGAGGAAGCAGTGCTAGCTGTGCGCCGCGTGCACCGCCACGGATGCGTTTTCCTGATGGACCTGCCGGATCGTCGTCACCGTCGCAAACGCGACGGAGACGCCAAATGCGAGAATGAGTGAGAGAAGTGCCAGACGCGGAGCCATCGCAAGAACCTCCTTCTGGAATCGAAAAATCAATGCGACCGACTATTCCAGCATGATCGTTGATTTCTGCAGCTCATTCCGTGAGCCGCCTCACACGCAGATCCACGACAAAGGCAGCCGTCAGACGGCCTTGGCTTCAGACGCCCTGGCTTTGCACGACGCTGACCTTGATGGGTGGGACTTCGCCGTCGAGCCAGTCCTGCTCTTTCGCCAAAGCCGTCCAGGCATCCGCCATGCGCGAGTATCTGTTATAGGCGGGCCGCCCTTCCGAGCGCTCGGCCAATTGCAGGCAGTTCTCTGCGTTGTCCCTGAAGATATCAGACTGTTTCATGCCTTAGACGTGGGTACGGAACCCGGCGCCCGCAACCGCCTGAAGCGCGATGGGATCAGGATGAATCCCTCATCGCGCGTTAGGTTATTGTTTGAGCATGATCTTTTCGGAAAACCGCTGCACACTTTTCCGGATCATGCTCTAACGGGATCGTAACCACCGCCGGAACTTTGCAGGTTACAGGTCATTGAATGATCATGCGGATATTTGTCGCGATCATCCTGGCCTTCATCAGCACCGCGGCCGTTGCCGACAGCACCGGCGAGCAAATGCGCGGAGATCGTGTGCCTGACGCCACCGAGCTCATCAGTGGCCTCTACAGTTTCAGCCAATTCCAGCAGGGCCTGTTGGAGAGTACCGACCTCAAGGGCAATGCGGAAGTCAAGAACCTCGCCGCACTTCGCGCCGAGGAGGCGGCCAAGCGCGACAAAACGCTGAAGGAGATTCAGGACGCGATCGGCGCCGAGCCGCGCCTGAGCAAGGCGACATCAACCGGCATCAGCCTCGCAAAACCCGATGATGCCGAGGGGCCGGCCTATGTCAGAACTTTCTATGCCGCCCAGATCCCCGAATACGAGTCCGCGATCGCCCTGCTCGAGCGCTATCTGAGGACGCCTGACAATCCCGCGCTCGCAGCCTTTGCACGGGAGCACCTTCCCCTGCTGCGCGCCCAGTTGAAGGACGCCGAGCGCACCATGGCCGACAAGTAGTGCCTTACTTGTCGTGCGGATGAGGTTGCTGATCCATCGGACGCACCGTGCGATCGCTGTCGGGCATGTTGTCCCGCCCGGCGTCGCCATTGGCGTCCTTGCCGCCCGAGGTCGAGGTGCCGCTGCCACTGGGGTTCGTCCTGGTGGCGGTCCCCGTGGTCTGCGAATCCGCCTGCGGCGTGGCGGAGCTGGCGGCTGGATCTCCTGTTACGGCCCCGCGCCCGCTGGGCGCGCCAGCCTGCGCCAGCGCAGATCCCGTTGCGAATAATGCGGCGATGAGGACGCTCAATCCCGCTTTCATATGCGCTCTCCCTCTTTTGCAGGCTAACCTCAGGACCTGTCCCGGCGTTCCTAAAGCCAGGGCCCTGGGTTTCGAAACCGGAACATCGCCCGCCCCCCTTAAGGGTCGAAGAACTTTTAGCTAATCGGATGGAACTCTCGATACTCTTCGCCGTTAGCTTCGTCGGGCTGAGCACGGCAGGTTCCAATGCGGCGTCGCTACCTTGGCGCTTGATTTCGAATTTGGCTGACGCTCTAAGTTTGATCAGGCGCGTCACGCCATAGGATTCGGCGGACGCTTGCGGGGGAATCAATATGAGCGACCTCGATCCCGGAACTGCATCACGCTCCGGTCGTCGCGTTCCAAAACCCAAACCCAATGGCACCTCAGAGCCGGATGCTCGGCAGGAATTGCTGCTCGCGCTCCAGGCCATGCGCAGCGGCGATTTCTCCGTGCGCATGAGCGGCGACTATCTCGGCATCGACGGCAAGATCGCCGACACTCTTAACGAAATCATCGCAGCCAACCAGCGCATGGCGCAGCAGCTCGAGCTGGTCGGCCAGGTGGTCGGACGCGAAGGCAAGACGCGCCAGCGCGTCAAGTTCGGCCTCGCCTCCGGCTCCTGGGCCGACATGGAAGGGTCCGTCAACACCTTGATCGACGATCTGCTCTGGCCGACGCGCGAGGTGACGCGCGCCGTGGCGGCCGTGGCGCAGGGCGACCTGCTTCAGACGGTCAAGCTCGACGTCGATGGCCGCCCCCTGCGCGGCGAATTCCTGCAATCGGCGACCATTGTCAACACGATGATCAAGCAGCTCGGCGTGTTCACCTCCGAGGTGACGCGCGTCGCGCGCGAGGTCGGCACCGAAGGCAAGCTCGGCGGCCAGGCCCAGGTGCCTGAGGTGACCGGCGTCTGGAAGGACCTGACCGAGAGCGTCAACTCGATGGCGAACAACCTGACCAACCAGGTTCGCAACATCGCCGAGGTGACGATCGCGGTCGCCAACGGCGACCTGTCGAAAAAGATCACCGTCGACGTCCGCGGCGAGATCCTTCAGCTCAAGGAAGCCATCAACACGATGGTCGACCAGCTGCGCTCCTTCGCCTCGGAAGTGACGCGCGTGGCGCGCGAAGTCGGCACCGACGGCAAGCTCGGCGGCCAGGCCATCGTGCCCGGCGTTGCCGGCACCTGGAAGGACTTGACCGACTCCGTCAACGCGATGTGCGGCAACCTCACCGCACAGGTCCGCAACATCGCCAACGTGACGACCGCCGTGGCGCGCGGCGACTTGTCGCGCAAGATCACCGTGGACGTGCGCGGCGAAATCCTGGAGCTGAAGGACACCATCAACACCATGGTGGACCAGCTCAACTCGTTCGCTTCCGAAGTGACCCGCGTGGCGCGCGAGGTCGGCACCGAAGGCAAGCTCGGCGGCCAGGCCCAGGTGCCCGGTGTGGCCGGCACCTGGAAGGACCTCACCGACAACGTCAACTTCATGGCGTCGAACCTGACCGCTCAGGTCCGCAACATCGCCGACGTCGCCACCGCCATCGCCGGCGGCGACTTGTCGAAGAAGATCACGGTGAACGTGTCGGGCGAGATCCTTCAGCTGAAGGAAACGCTGAACACCATGGTCGACCAGCTCAACGCCTTCGCCGGCGAAGTGACGCGCGTGGCGCGCGAGGTCGGCACCGAAGGCCGGCTCGGCGGCCAGGCCAACGTGCTCGGCGTCGCCGGCACCTGGAAGGACCTCACGGAAAGCGTCAACTCGATGGCGTCGAACCTGACGGCGCAGGTCCGCAACATCGCCGAGGTGACGACGGCGGTCGCCGGCGGCGACTTGTCGAAGAAAATCACGGTGGACGTGCGCGGCGAAATCCTGGAGCTGAAGGACACCATCAACACCATGGTGGACCAGCTCAACGCCTTCGCCGGCGAAGTGACGCGCGTGGCGCGCGAGGTCGGTACCGAAGGCAAGCTCGGCGGCCAGGCCCAGGTGCGCGGTGTCGCCGGTACCTGGAAGGACCTGACGGACTCGGTCAACTCGATGGCCTCGAACCTGACCGGCCAGGTCCGCAACATCGCCGAAGTCGCGACCGCGGTCGCCAAGGGCGATCTGTCGAAGAAGATCACGGTGAACGTGTCGGGCGAGATCCTTCAGCTGAAGGAGACGCTGAACACCATGGTGGACCAGCTCAACGCCTTCGCCGGCGAAGTCACCCGCGTCGCGCGCGAGGTCGGCACCGAAGGCAAGCTCGGCGGTCAGGCGCAAGTGCCTGGTGTGGCCGGCACCTGGAAGGACCTCACCGACAACGTCAACTCGATGGCGGGCAACCTCACCGCCCAGGTCCGCAACATCGCCGAGGTCGCGACCGCCATCGCCGGCGGCGACCTGTCGCGCAAGATCACGGTGGACGTGCGCGGCGAAATCCTTCAGCTGAAGGACACGCTCAACACCATGGTCGACCAGCTCAACCGCTTCGCGGGCGAGGTGACCCGCGTGGCGCGCGAGGTCGGTACCGAAGGCCGTCTCGGCGGCCAGGCCAACGTGCCCGGCGTCGCCGGCACCTGGAAGGACCTGACGGACAGCGTGAACTCGATGGCGGGCAACCTCACCGCCCAGGTCCGCAACATCGCCGAAGTGACCACGGCCGTGGCGCGCGGCGACTTGTCCCGCAAGATCACCGTGGACGTGAAGGGCGAAATCCTCGAGCTGAAGAACACCATCAACACCATGGTGGACCAGCTCAACGGCTTCGCCGGCGAAGTGACGCGCGTCGCGCGCGAGGTCGGCACCGAAGGCAAGCTCGGCGGCCAGGCGGAGGTGCCCGGTGTTGCCGGCACCTGGAAGGACCTCACCGACAACGTCAACTTCATGGCCTCGAACCTGACGGCGCAGGTGCGCAACATCGCCGAGGTCGCGACCGCGATCGCCGGCGGCGACCTTTCCAAGAAGATCACGGTGGACGTCCGCGGCGAGATCCTGCTGCTGAAGGACACCCTCAACACCATGGTGGAGCAGCTCCGCTCCTTCGCCGCTGAAGTGACGCGCGTCGCGCGCGAGGTCGGCACCGAAGGCCGGCTCGGCGGTCAGGCCGTCGTGCCCGGCGTCGGCGGCACCTGGAAGGACCTCACCGACAACGTCAACCTGCTGGCGGCGAACCTCACGACGCAGGTCCGCAACATCGCCGAAGTCACCACCGCCGTGGCGCGCGGCGACCTGTCGCGCAAGATCACCGTGGACGTGAAGGGCGAAATCCTCGAGCTGAAAAACACCATCAACACAATGGTGGACCAGCTCAACGCGTTTGCCGGCGAAGTGACGCGCGTGGCGCGCGAGGTCGGCACCGAGGGCGAGCTCGGCGGTCAGGCCCAGGTGCCCGGCGTCGCCGGCACGTGGAAGGACCTCACCGACACCGTCAACTTCATGGCGGCAAACCTGACCGAGCAGGTCCGCGGCATCGTCAAGGTGGTGACCGCGGTCGCCAACGGCGACCTCAAGCAGAACCTCACCGTGAAGTCGAAGGGCGAGGTTGCGGCGCTGGCCGACACCATCAACAACATGACCGAGACGCTGGCGACCTTCGCCGACCAGGTGACGTCGGTGGCGCGCGAAGTCGGCGTCGAAGGCCGCCTCGGCGGTCAGGCCGACGTGCCCGGCGCGGCCGGCACCTGGAAGGATCTGACCGGCAACGTCAACCTGCTGGCGGCCAACCTCACCTCCCAGGTGCGCGCGATCGCGGAAGTGGCGACCGCCGTGACCAAGGGCGATCTGACGCGATCGATCCAGGTCGACGCCCGCGGCGAGGTCGCGGAGTTGAAGGACAACATCAACACCATGATCACCAACCTCCGTCTGACGACGGAGCTGAACACCGAGCAGGACTGGCTCAAGACCAACCTCGCCAAGTTCACCAACATGCTGCAGGGCCAGCGCGATCTCGCCACCGTCGGCCGGCTGCTGCTGACCGAGCTGTCGCCGCTGGTGAACGCGCACACCGGCGTGATCTACCAGGTCGAGAACGAAGACAGCCCGCAGCTGCTGCTGCTCGCCTCCTATGCCGGCGATGGCGTCTATCCCTATCAGCGCGTGCTGCAGTTCGGCGACGGCCTGATCGGCCAGTGCGCCGTCGACCGGCGTCCACGCCTGGTTTCCGACATTCCCGCCGACGTGGTGCCGATCAACTCGGCGCTGCTGCGCGTCGCACCGAAGAACCTCGTGGTGCTGCCGGTGCTGTTCGAGGGCCAGGTCAAGGCGGTGATCGAGCTCGCCTCGCTCACCTCTTTCACGACCTCGCAGATGACTTTCCTGGAGCAGCTCACCGACTCCATCGGCATCGTGCTCAACTCGATCGAAGCGACGATGCAGACCGAAGGCCTGCTCAAGCAGTCGCAGCAGCTCGCCGGCGAGCTGCAGACGCAACAGCGCGAATTGCAGCAGACCAACGACCAGCTCGAGCAGAAGGCGCAGCAGCTCGCCGAGCGCAACGTCGAGGTCGAGCGCAAGAACCAGGAGATCGAGCAGGCCCGCCGCGCGCTCGAGGAAAAGGCGACCGAGCTCGCGCTGACCTCGAAGTACAAGTCGGAATTCCTGGCCAATATGAGCCACGAGCTGCGCACGCCGCTGAACTCTATCCTGATCCTGGGACAGCAGCTCACCGACAACCCGGACGGCAACCTCTCGCCCAAACAGGTCGAATTCGCCCGCACCATCCACGGTGCCGGCACCGACCTGCTCAACCTCATCAGCGACATTCTCGATCTGTCCAAGATCGAGTCGGGTACGGTGACTGTCGATGCCGAGGAAATCCTCACGGCCAACCTGCTCGAGACGGTCGGGCGGCCGTTCCGGCACGAGGCGGAGAACCGCAACCTGTCGTTCAAGATCGACGTCGATCCGAACCTCGCCCGCAGCATCGTCACCGACTCCAAGCGCCTGCAGCAGGTGCTGAAGAACCTGCTCTCCAATGCCTTCAAGTTCACCGCCGAAGGCGAGGTGCGGCTCAAGGTCGCCGGCGCGCTCGGCGGCTGGGGCACCGATCACCCGGTGCTGAACTCCGCACCGGCCGTGATCGCTTTCGAGGTCTCCGACACCGGCATCGGCATCCCCCTGGAGAAGCAGAAGCTGATCTTCGAGGCGTTCCAGCAGGCGGACGCCGGCACCAGCCGCAAATATGGCGGCACCGGTCTTGGCCTTGCCATCAGCCGCGAGCTCGCGAGCCTGCTCGGCGGTGAAATCCACCTGCGTAGCTCACCGGGCAAGGGCTCGACCTTCACGCTGTATCTGCCGCTGAAATATTCCGGCCCGACGCAGGCACCGCGCGCGCCGGCAGCACAGCAATACAACCAGCCGCCTGCGCTGCAGCCGGCCGCGCCGGAGCAACAGCGTGCTATCGAGCAGCTGCCCGACGACCGCCTCAACATCGAGCCCGGCGACAGCATCCTCCTGATCGTGGAGGACGACCCGCATTATGCGCGGATTCTGGTCGACCTCGCGCGGGACAAGGGTTTCAAGGTTCTGGTCGCCGCGCGCGGCGCGGAGGCGCTTGAACTTGCGAAGCAGTATCAACCGAGCGCCGTTTCGCTCGACGTGTTCCTGCCCGACATGCTCGGATGGACGGTGCTGAGCCAGCTCAAGCACAATCCGCTGACGCGCCACATCCCGGTGCAGATCATCACGCTCGACGAGGACCGCCAGCATGCGCTGGCACGCGGCGCCTTCTCCTTCGTCAACAAGCCGACGACGACCGAGGGCGTTGCCGCAGCGCTGACCCAGATCAAGGAATATGCGCGTCCCAGACGCAAACGGCTCCTGATCGTCGAGGACAACGAGGCCGAGCAGCTGTCGATCCGCGAGCTGCTGCACCACGACGACATCGAGATCGTGACCACCGACACCGGTGCCGGCGCGCTTTCGATGCTTCGCGAGGCCCCTTGCGATTGTGTGGTGCTCGACCTCCGTCTGCCCGACATGAGTGGCTTCGAGGTGCTCGACCAGATCCGGCGCGACGAGGCGCTGTCGAACGTTCCCGTCGTCGTATTCACCGGCCGCGAGCTGTCGGCGGAAGAAGATGCGGAACTCCACACCATGGCGCGCAGCATCGTGGTCAAGGGCGTGGAATCGCCCGAACGTCTGCTGGATGAAACCGCGCTGTTCCTGCACCGCGTGATCACCGAGCTGCCGGTCGAGAAGCAGCGCATGCTGGAGAAGCTCAACAGTTCCGACGAGGACCTGATCGGCAAGACCGCGCTGCTGGTCGACGACGACGCCCGTAACATCTTCGCGCTGTCGAGCGTGCTGGAACGGCGCGGCATGAAGGTGCTGACGGCGACCACCGGGCGCGAGGCGGTGGCGCTGGTCGAATCCAACCCGGAGATCGCCATCGTGCTGATGGACATCATGATGCCGCAGATGGATGGCTATCAGACCATCGGCGTGATCCGGGAGAACCCGGCCTTCCTGCGCCTGCCGATCATCGCGCTGACAGCGAAGGCGATGAAGGGCGACCGCGAGAAATGCCTGGAGGCAGGAGCCTCCGATTATCTCGCAAAGCCAGTCAACACCGACCAATTGCTGCTTGCGATCCGCATGTGGCTGCACCGTTGAGTTTGGATCCGAGAATGGACCACGAAAAGGTCAACATCCTCCTCGTCGACGACCAGCCGGCCAAGCTGCTCGCCTATGAGGTGATCCTGAAGGAGCTCGGTGAGAATCTCGTGGTCGCCTCGTCCGGCCGGGAGGCGCTGGAGGTGCTGCTCAAGACCGAGATCGCGGTGATTCTGGTCGACGTCTGCATGCCCGAGCTCGACGGCTTCGAGCTCGCCGCCATGATCCGCGAGCATCCGCGCTTCCAGAAGACCGCGATGATCTTCATCTCGGCCATTCAGGTCAGCGACATCGACCGCCTGCGCGGCTACGAGATGGGCGCGGTCGACTACGTGCCCGTGCCCGTCATCCCGGAAGTGCTGCGCGCCAAGGTCAAGGTGTTTGCCGAGCTCTATCGCAAGACGCGCGAGCTCGAACGGCTGAACCAGGATCTCGAGGATCGCGTCCGCGCCCGTACCGCCGAGCTGGAGAATTCGACCGCCAAGCTGCGCGAGAGCGAAGAGCGACGCACCATGGCGATCGCCGCCGGCAAGATGGGATCCTGGGATTGGGATTGGGTCAGCGGCGACTGGATGTGGGACGACGGGCAATATCGCATCTTTGGCGTCAGCCCCGAGAACTTCGAAGTCAACCCGGTCAACGTTCAGGCACTGTTACATCCAGACGACGTCGATCAGCTGCGCAAGGCCATCGCCGAATTCAACAAAGGAACGCGCGCCTACGAGACCGAATTCCGCATCGTTCGGCCCGACGGCGAGGTGCGCTGGTGCGTCGGCACGGCGGCCGCATCCGCGGATGCGAACGGTCGCGTCGTGCGGGTGAGCGGCGTCACCGTCGATATCACCGAACGCAAACGGGCCGAGGAACGCCAGAACCTGCTGGCGCGCGAGGTCGATCACCGCGCCAAGAATGCGCTGGCGCTGGCGCAGTCGATCGTGCGCCTCACCCGCGCCGACGAGGTCAAGGCTTACGTCAGTGCCGTGGAGGGACGCATCAATGCGCTCGCGCGCGTGCACACCATCCTCTCCTTGTCGAGCTGGCAGGGCGCCGAGCTCTCCAAGCTGATCGAGGAGGAGCTGGCGCCCTACTCGCTCGGCGGACAGATCAAGCTGGCAGGTCCCGAAGTGCAGTTGGTGCCGGCCACTGCGCAGACGCTGGCCCTGGCGCTGCACGAGCTCTTCACCAACTCGGCCAAGTATGGCGCGCTCTCGACGCGGTCTGGGCGGCTCGCGATCAGCTGGCAGGCCGACAACGACCTCCTCATCCTGACGTGGGACGAGACCGGCGGGCCGATGGTCAGGACGCCGAAATCGCGCGGCTTCGGAACAAGAAGCCTGCTCGCCAGCGTCGAATCCCAGCTTGGCGGACAGGCGCAATTCGATTGGCGTTCGGAGGGCTTGCTGTGCCGTCTCGAAGTCCCCTTGACGCACAAGAGTGCGGCGACAGCGACGGCGCAGGACAAGTTCGAGACCAACAGCCCCCCCGAGCTTCAGCGCGCGTCGGGTTAACGCGACGCGGCAACCTTCAGCCGCGATATCGACCGCGGTTCATCGGCGATGCGCCCTTCGAGCCAGGCTTCCGTTTGCGCGAGATCGCGCAGCGCCCTCGCGTAGCGGAGCGCCGCGCTGCGGTCTGCACCACGCGGCAGCTTGCGCGCCTTGCGCAATATGTCGGCCGCCGCGTTACGGTAGGCCAGCGATCGATAGAGAAAGACCACCTTACCCATGGCTGATGTTCCCGTGTTGATGCGTACATCCTGGCAAGGCCGGCATGAACGTCCGATGAAGCGGATGATGACAAATCCTTTATGCGCAATGGAACCTCGCCATGACGGCCCGCGTTTGCATGCCACATCGATCGGCAGTTCCATGCGCGCAAAAAAGTCGCCAAACAGATCGCCAAGTTTGATCTCTCCCACCGGCGTGATCAAGCTGATGACCCATGCGATGATGGGCGCTGCACTCGGTCTGATGTTCACGCTCGCACTCATTCTGGCCAATCCCGCGGTTGCGGAATTGCTGAACCATGGCGGGCGTGCGGCGGCCCTGGTGTTTGTTGCAACGATGGTGATGACGTTTGCCATCGGCGCCTCGTTGACGGGCGTCGTATTCATCCTCAACGAGAACAAGGAAACGTGAAGCGGGCGCGAAAAGCGCGCGACGAATATTCTTCGGAACTCCTGCGGCAAATGGCGGTTGCTCCTGCGTCGATTCAACTCAGGGAGTTCCCTTTCATGAAGACGATCAAGCTCGCTCTTGCCGTGATGCTGGCCACCGGCCTTGCCGCCGCGCCGTTCGCTGCGCAGGCCAAGTCGCACAAGAAGCATCACTCCTCCTCCATGTCGCAGACCACCACGGGAGCGAACATGAAGAAGACCGTTCCGCCCGATCCGTCCGGCCAGGGCGGTTCTGGCCCCGGCAGCGATCACGGTGGCAGCATGACCGCGCCCCAGAACGGCCAGAGCAAGTAAGCGCGGGCTTACGGCAATAAGAAGCCCCGCGGCGACGCGGGGCTTCTCGTTGCGCGTGAGCAGTTGCGCTCACGCTGCGCTGCGTTGGCTGTGGCGCCCTTCCTTGATCTCTTCGATGATCTTGGCACTGAAGGCTTCGAGATCGCCGGGATTGCGCGAGGTGATCACGCCCTGGTCGACCACCACTTGCGAATCTTCCCACAACGCGCCGGCGTTGATCACGTCGGTCTTGATCGATTTGTAGGACGTCATCTTGCGGCCCTTGGCGATGCCGGTCTCGATCAGCAGCCAAGGCGCATGGCAGACGGCAGCGACGACCTTCTTGGCGTTGAAGATCTCCTTGATGAAGGCCAGCGCCTTGGGCTCCACGCGCAGGAGGTCGGGATTGATCTGCCCGCCGGGCAGAACGATTGCGTCGTAGTCGGTGCTGACGGCCTGATCGAGTGTCTTGTCGACCTTCACCGGCCGGCCCCAGTCCTTCATGTCCCAGCCCTTGATCTCCCCTTCCGCGAGCGAGATCACGTGAACCGTCGCGCCGGCTTTCTTCAGGCGGTCGCGCGGCACCTCCAGTTCCGACTGCTCGAAGCCATTGGTGGCGAGAATCGCAATGGTCTTGCCGCTGAGCTCCATGGAACACTCCTTCTGTTTCGGGATGGTCGCAGTCAAATCAGGCGCGGTTCGATCGTTCCTGAAACAGCATTCACATCGGGACGTCCCTCACCGCCACATCGTTGGCGCGCGGGTCAGCGCGTCCCGCCCAGCCCGCTTCAGATCCTGCAATGAGCAGCGGTCCTGGCGTGCGGTCGCCCGCAATCTGATCGCAACGCGCTCGCGCGTCGTCGTGTCCCACGCGGGCACGTCTGCGCAGACTTCATCGAGCACCGCCTGCAGCAAGGCGGCCATTTCGGCATCGGGCATGGACGAACTCCGGCAGGTCGCGTCGCGCGACCGCCTTAGCTGCGTCGGATGTCAGGGATGTTAAGGGAATGGACTACGGAGCTCGTCTTCACGAGTTGATCGAGCTGGGCCCGCTTGCGCGCGATCAGGAGCTGGGCGGCGGCGTCGTCGAGGCCTTCCCGCTGCAATTGCCGGATGGCGGAGCCCAATTCGAGGATCTCGGCGCGCAGTCTCAGAATCCGGTATGGGTCCGGGTCTTCCTCCACGGCCAGCCTCCCTCCACCAACGCCTCAGCGGCGTACCGGCCTGTCCTCGTTCTTCAGCGGACGCAGATGCACCCGGTCGCGGATGTCGGGCAACACCTCGCCGCCGCCCGCGGCCTTCCATTCGCTGATCAGCAGGTTGATCTTCCGGCGCAGCTGGATCTGCGCCTGGGCCCGTTCGCTGCAATCGCGGTCGCGATTGATGAGATCGCGCACGGACGCTTCGACATCCGCCATCTCCAGCCTCAAGACGCTGATTTTACGTCGAATTTCATTAATTCTGTTGTCCATGACTTGTTAGAACAAAATAAGAACATATAGTCAAGCCACGAATTCAGGATGGAGAGCGAGATGCAGGTTCAGGGTAAATACGACGCCAAGACTTTTCCGAACGCCAAGGCTCTTCCGGACGCCAAGGCTTTTCTGATGGAGCAGATGACCCGGGCGCAGGGGCAGCGGCTGAAGCGGCTGAGTGAAGAGGCCTACCAGCCCGCGCAATACAATCGCGATCTCTCCTTTGCCGAAGCCGCACGCCGCATCCAGATCCTGGAGGCAGAGATCGAGCTCGCGAATTCTTTCTGAAGAGGTCTGTCGCCGGGCGCTTTTGGAACATTGGGTCAGCACTCCTGTTTTCTTGCAGAGCCATGGGAGAGAGCTGATGGCACGCAAGGCAAAGAAGCGCCGCTATTCACGTAGCTCCGGCAGCGATGTCGAGAGCGAGATGCGGCGCTACAAGAAGGGCACCGCCAAGAGCGGACGCGGCGGTCGCGGCGGACGGGTAAAGAGCCGCAAGCAGGCGATTGCGATCGGCCTGTCGAAAGCGCGCAAGAAAGGCAAGAAGGTGCCGAAGAAGGCGTCGAAGCGAAAGACGTCCAGGAAAAAGACGAGCAAGAAAAAGACGAGCAAGAAGAGCTCGAAGCGCAAATCCTCCAGGCGGTGAGCTGGCCGCCGTCAGATCATGCTGCCGGGCATGAAGCAGCGGATCGAAACGCCGAACACCGTCTTGACCGGCCAGACCATGGTGCGGCCGGCCCGATTTGGCTCGGTGATCACGGCTTCGTCGGGGACCTCGACCCATACTCCATCGAGCCTCACCCTGTAGTGACCATTATGCGAGTCCCAATCGGGATCGGCCACCGCAACGCCGTCGGCATCCGAGCAGCACGGACCAAGATGGCTGCGCAAGCTGTCGAACCAGGGTTTGAGCGGCGAGTCCGTGAAGCGACCGTCATCACGACCCAAGGCGCTTCCGGTCGACAGCAGGAAGGGCGCGACGAGCAGCCCGAGCTTCAGCGAGAGCTTCAATCGATCCATGTCGGCACCGATCAATACGGACATCGGCCGGTTCCACAAATCAGCCGGACGTCCGAAGTTCCACTCCTGCAACTTGCCTCTGCGGCTTCATTGCCGCCGAAGCGCAACAGTATTGGCGAAGTTTGACCAGCGAACGCGGCTTTTTCGGACGAACCCGTCATCATTGCTGCCGTTAACGAGAATGTTATCGGCAGCCTGTGGGTATCTCGAGAGGCGCGCACGAAAAAGGCGGCCCGAAGGGCCGCCTTTTGAATTTGCCGTCAGGCTCGCGAGATCAGGCGAGCGGCACCGCGACGAACCGGGTCGCCTCCGCACTCTTCACCTGCAACAGCACGCTGTTCTTGCCTGATGATTTGGCCTGCGCCAGCTCGGAGCGGACCTCCGCGACGTTGGAAACAGCCTTGCCGCCGACATTGAGGATGACGTCGCCGGTCTGGATGCCACGCTGCGCGGCCGGTCCCTGCGGATCGACTTCGGTGACCACGACGCCCTTCTGCCCGGCCCCCTGGACTTCGCCTGATGGCGCCAAGCTGAGGCCGAGACGCGGCGTGCCGGCGGTCTGCTGGGTCTTGCCGTCATCGGACTGATTGCCTGCCTTGGCCTGCCGCTCGTTCGGCAGCTCGCCGAGGGCGAGCGTCACCGTCTTGCTGTCGCCCTTGTGGACGACGTCGAGCTTCACGGACGTACCCGGCGCCAGGGTGGCGATGGTGCGGGCGAGATCGCGGGAATCCTTGATCGCGGTGCCATTGACCGCGGTGATGACGTCGCCCGCCTCGATGCCGGCCTTTGCCGCCGGGCTGCCATCCTGCGGATTGTCGACGATCGCGCCGCGGGCCGCCTTCAGGCCAAGGCTGTCGGCGATCTCCGCGGTCACCGGCTGCACCTGGACGCCGAGCCAGCCGCGGGTGACGGCGCCCTTGTCCTTGAGCTGCGCGACGACGAGCTTTGCGGTCGAGGCCGGAATGTCGAAGCCGATGCCGACCGATCCGCCCGAGGGCGAGTAGATCGCAGTATTCACGCCAATGACGTTGCCGTTCATGTCGAAGGCCGGCCCGCCGGAATTGCCCTTGTTGATCGGCGCATCGATCTGGATGAAGTCGTCATAGGGGCCGTTGCCGATGTCGCGACCGCTGGCCGAGACGATGCCGGCCGTCACGGTGCCGCCGAGGCCGAACGGATTGCCGACCGCGACCACCCAGTCGCCGATCCGCGGCTTCTGGTCGGAGAATTTCACGAACGGAAAGTCCTTGTTGCCGTCGACCTTGATCAGCGCGAGATCGGTCTTCGGATCGGTGCCGACCACCTTCGCGGTGTAGATCGTGCCGTCGTCCATCGTCACCTGAACGGATTGGGCGTGGTCGACGACATGGTTGTTGGTCACGGCATAGCCGTCGGCCGAGATGAAGAAGCCGGAGCCCTCGCCGGTGACCATCTGGTGCCGCTGGTGCGGCATGCCGTTCATGCCGCCGGGGCCGCGGAAGCCGAACTGCCGCGAGAACTGGTCGAACGGGGACTCTTCGTCCTGATCCATCCGGTTCTGTTGCAGCATCGCGCTCTTGTCGTTGTCCTGGTCGATTTTCACCCGCACCGAGATGACGGCCGGCTTGACCTTGCTGACGAGGTCGCCGAAGCCCTGCGGCGTTGCGGCGCTTTCAGCGGCCTGCGCAGGCGAAATCAGGGAGGACACGCCGAACGGCGTTGAAACGGGAGAAGCCGCCAGCACGGCCACGCCCAGCGCGGCCACGGTGCCAAGCAGCGCGAGCCGGCGCGGCCTCAAAATTGTAGAGGTCCTGGTGGTGTCGGAATTGACGCGATCGATCATGTCGAAATGTCCATGTTGGGTAAGTCGCCTTGCACCCAACATGGACATCGTCACCTTACGGCGTCCCGTCCACGCGATTAATTCTTGGCAAAGAAAGTGCGGCGGGCGGCCGCAGGGCACCATCCTCGCCGAAGATTTGATGCAGCTCAACGCGAGCCCTGCTGGCGGTGAAACACTTCTTCCATCGGATGATGTCCATCGGAGACGCCGCCATGTACAAAGACATTCTCGTCCACATCCCGACCGAACGACCGATGCGCGCCGTGATTGATGGCTCGATCTCGCTCGCAGCCAGCCTCAATGCCCATGTCGATGCGGTCGCGGTCGGCTATGTCGCAAGCACCACGGCCTACGTGATGGAGGGCGGTGCTGCCGTGGCGGCCGTGTTCGAGATGGAACGCGAACGGGCGGTCGAGCGGGCCGAAGCCGCGCTTGCCGTCTTCAGGAGCGAAGCGGGCAACGCCGATATCTCCTGCACCTGCCACCCGCTCGGCGCGATTCCGGTGGATGCAGCCGGTTCACTCGGCGAGATGGCGCGGCTGCACGACCTTAGCATCGTGCTTCAACCGGATCCCGAGCAGGTGACGTTCGACAACGAGGTCCCGCGCGAGATTCTGTTCCAGGCCGGTGGTCCGGTGCTGTTCCTTCCATACACCTTTCGCGGGGCCTTCAAGGCGAAGCGGATCGGCATCTGCTGGGACGGCAGCCGCGTCGCGGCGCGTGCGCTCCGCGATGCAGCTACATTCCTCGCGCGCGCCGAGGAGATCGCGATCATTGCGATCAACGAGGGCGACAGCGCCCCCGACGCCTCGGCGAACAATCTGGCCAAGCACCTCGGACGGCGCGGCCTCTCGCCCCGCACGATCAGCCTGTCGGCCACACGCGCCGATATCCAGCCGACCATCCTGTCGCTGGCGGCCGACGAAAACCTCGATCTGCTGGTGATGGGTGGCTACGGCCATTCCCGCTTGCAGGAGCGCTTTCTCGGCGGCGTCACGCGCGCCATGCTGGAAGCCATGACCGTCCCTACGCTGATGTCGCATTAGAGCATGATGACGTTGGGTTCGATCGACGCCCGGCATCACCTCTCCCCAACGGGAGAGGTGATCAGAGCGCGTGGATTATGTCGATTCAATCAAAACGCATTCCGCTTTAGCGAAGATGCAAACGGCTGGCATCACGCCGCAGCCGACGTCTCCCATGCCGCGGCGGCGATCGCGTCGTCTTCGCGCTGCGCATTGCACGCCTCGAAATGCGCTTTCAGCGCGATCTCGGCGAGATGTTCGAAATGTTCGGCCTGACCGAGCAGCTGCCAGTTCTGCAGCGGCCGATAGGCAGCCTGCTGGCGACAGAGGGACGCCAGCGCGCGGTAGCGACGTACGTTCTCCATGATAACCCTCCCTCGCATTTACACCGGGCTTATTGCCCTGATTTGCGTCAGGTCGATGGCGATTGTGCAAAACATTTTCTGCGTGCGCCAGCCCGATTAACCTCTGGGGGCCCGAAAGAAATGTGCAGACGCACATTGGTTCCTGCCAGCGAAACCGAGCGCGGCATTCGTCATACTTTTAAGCGTAACGCCGGCGTTCGAGATTGACGCCGATCAAATCGAAATAGCGTTGGATTGGTTCCGGCCGCCCGATGAGATGGCCCTGCATTTCCTCGCAGGCCTCGCCTTCCAGGAAGGCGCGCTGCACCTCCGTCTCCACCCCTTCGGCGACGACCGGAATGTGCAGAGGGCCCGAACGATCTGCCCGAAGTACCCGATTTCGGGCGAGCGATGGTGCCGCCTTCAGCCCATCAGCTTCATGGCGATCGTCGCCGCCAGAATGACGATGATCTGGAGCAGACGCTCTGTGGTGAAGATGCGGTTGAAGGTGGTCATCGCGCGCCCGGTCGTCGTGATGGAATTGGTCGGCGAATGGCTAGCATGCCGGGCCGACGCCGTAACTCCGTATGGCCCACGTATCCTGCCGGCATGCATGCCGGCGATGGTTAACGATCAGGCGGCGCGCGGCGTGGCGAAATCGGTCCGCGCGGCGAAATAGGCTTCCAGCTCCGACAGCGCGCGGGCTTCCCACTCGCTGGCCTGCTCCAACAGCGACCAGCGCTGGCTCGGACGAAACGCCGCGGTCTGGCGATACAGCGATGCGATGCCGCGATAGCGGCGCACGTTCTCGAAAATGGCGTGCCCGTTCATGACGAAAACTCCCTCGTGTTCCCGCGGGAGAAATTGCGGCCAAATCTTTTTCGAAAAGTTAGCGGCGCGATCCGGCTGCATGGATGGTTGCCGGACTGTTGCGCGCGCGCAACGGCCTGATCGCGCATCACCCTCTATTGAGAATTCGTTGCCGCGCTCTCGCCCGGCGACTTCAACCCGCCACGGCTGACGATCGCCATGGCCTTGCGGCAGAGATCGGCAAGGCCGATCAGGAGTACGGCAAGCAGGAAGAACAGGTTGATGGAATCGGCGTCGGCAGCGGTGAGCGGCGAGATCTTGAAGACCGGCGGCATGAATGCCCACCAGACCAGTGGAACGGTGAGTAGAGCTGCGAAGATGGCCGCCGGCGCACCGGCAACGAGACCGAGCACGAACAGGCTGGGCAGGAACGTTGCGAAATAGAGTTCCGCGCCGAGCGCGGCGCAGATAGCTTGAAGCGCAGCCGACACCGCGACCGCAATAAGTCCGAGCAGAAACGCCTGCCACGACCATGGCCGTACTCGCGGTACGCCAACCAGTCCCGCACGCCTCATAGGGCCTCCCCGCCGCCCTTAACCAGGCCGCTTGCGACCAAAGTACTACAGCTGCAGGGAATCTGCGAGGCGCAAATTGGGCGCCCAGGCCCGACCATCCGAGGCTGGTAAACGGCTGGCTGTGTCACACAATCGTACCGCTACTCGGTCGTGGCATAGATCAGGCTCGCGGCCGGCAGTGCAAGGCCAATGGCCGAGGCCAGCGTCCAGCCGCCTTGCGCGAAGGCCCAGGCGCCGACCGCGGATCCGGCCGCACCGGCGGCGAAGAACGTCGCCATATAGAGGCCGTTGAGGCGACTGCGGTGCTCGTGTCCGAGCACGAAGATGGCGCGGAAGCCGAGCACGACATTGCCCTGCACGCCGAAATCGATCGCGATCGCTGCGACAACCAAACAGGCGAGGTTGAGCATCGATCCGGCCGCGCCGACATGCGTGACGAGGAAGCCGAGGGCGACGAACAGCATCGCCGCAAGCGTGGCGATACGGCTGTGGCCGTGATCGGCGAGCCTACCTGCGATCGGCGCCGCGAACACGCCTGACACGCCGGCGAGCGCAAACAGCGCGATGCCGCTCTGGGTGAAGCCGAATTGGCCGGCAAGCTGCAGCGGCACGACCGTCCAGAACAGGGCGAAGGCGCCGAACAGGCCCGCCTGGTAGAGCGCGCGGCGCCGCAGCAGCGGCATCGTCCGCACCAGATGCGGCATCGACAGCAGCAACGCTCCGTAATGCATCCGCGCCACCGGCCTGCGCTGCGGCAGGGTGAGGCGAAGCACGACGATGAGCGCGATCATCAATGCCGCCGAGCAGAAGAACACCGCATGCCAGGACAGCGCCGCGGTGACGAAGCTCGAGGCCGGCCGCGCCAGCATGATGCCGAGCATCAATCCGGTGGAGACATTGCCGACGACCCTGCCGCGAATGGCTTCCGGCGCCAGATGAGCGGCATAGGGAACGATGATCTGGACCGCGACCGAGCCGAGGCCGATGAACAGCGCCGCGATCAGGAACGGCAGCGCGTGGGTGGCAAAGCCGGCCGCCACCAGCGCCGCCGCACCGAGCGCGATGACGGTGCAGATCAAGGTGCGGTTCTCGACGAGATCACCGAGCGGCACGATAAACAGCAACCCCGTGCCATAGCCGATCTGCGTCATGGTCACGATCAGGCCGGCGGCCGCATGCGACAGCCCGAGCGCGGCGCTGATCGGGGCGATCAGCGGCTGGGCAAAATAGATATTGGCGGCGACCATACCACAGGCCGCGGCAAGCACGAAGGTCAGTCGTCGCGACACCGCATCCGGCTCGGGCGCGGTCTCGATCGTGGCATTCATCGTCATTCCAAACTCTCCAGACTTCCATAGAGGATTCCATATCGGAAACGTTCATTCCTAATGCGGCAATATCTCAGGCAAGCAGCTTCAGCGCGACGCCGACCAGGCGCTCGCCGTCGAGCGGCAGGCGCGCCTTGCCGACCACGCGCAGCCCCTGCATCATGCAGACCATCAGCCGCGCGGTATCGTCGGCGTCGACATGATCAGGGATCGAGCCGTCGGCCTGGCCCTCGCGAATGAGGCCGGCGATGAAGCTTTCGTTGGTCTTGAGCTGCGCCGTGACGCGCGCACGCATCGCCGGATCGACCGCCGACAGCTCGACCGCGCTGCCGACCACGATGCAGCCGCGTCGCCCCTCTGCGCCTTGCGAGTGCTCGACATAGGAGTGCAGCACGTTGCGCACCCGCTCGCGGCCATTGGCGCCGCGCGCGGCCGCGCTGCGGGTCTGCTCGCTCCGCACCGCGACGTAGCGCTCGAAGGCGGCAAGGAAGACGGCATGCTTGTCGCGAAACGCCTTGTAGACGCTCCCGGTCGCCAGCCGCATGGCCGCCGTCAGCTCTCCAATCGAGGTCGCATGATAACCGCGCTCGCAAAACACCCTGATGGCGCCGTCCAGCGCGGTGTCCATGTCGAACTCCCGGGGCCGACCGGGGGGATGGGCTGACGGCTCGGATTTTCGGGCGACCTTTTGCATTGCGGGATAATAGGGAATGATCGTTTCCAAATAAAGACAATTGGTTGTGATCGGGGTGGGGCAATGAAGGCGTCGGTTGACCCGTCATCCTGAGGTGCGAGGCATGGGACGCAAGGCGTCCCATGGGGAGCCTCGAAGGATGCACGGCCCGGATGGAGCTGGGCAGTCGCCCTTCGAGGGCCGCTGAAGAAGCGGCCACCTCAGGGTGGCGGTCGCAGAGTCATGTGCGCTGCTTCATTGCGAGCGCAGCTAAGCGCCCGGAATGACGAAGGCGAGAGCGATCACCCCTTCGGCCTCACCGGCGTCCCGTCAGCCATGGTCGTCACGCCCTTCCGTTCCACGATCATCCCGTATGCCCGCGGCTGGCGGTGAACATCGAAATTGAAGGTGGTGCGCTTGTAGGAGTTGCAGAGATCGAGATCGCAGCGGGCGAGCGCGAGCTCGTCGCCCTTGGTGGTGCATCGCGCGATGATCTCGCCTGATGGCGCGATGATGCAGCTGCCGCCGATATGATCGACGCCCTCCTCCACGCCGGCCTTGGCGACGCCGACCACGAAGGTGCCGTTCTGGTAGGCGCCCGATTGCATCACCAGATGATTGTGGAACAGCGAGAGATCGTCGTGCTCCGGCGCCGGCGGATTGTGCACCGGCGTGTTGTAGCCGATCATCACCATCTCGACGCCCTGCAGGCCCATCACCCGGTAGGTCTCGCTCCAGCGGCGATCGTTGCAGATCGCCATTCCCATCATACCGCCGAAGGCGGTGGTGACGCCGAAGCCGGAGCCGGGCTCGAAATAGCGCTTCTCCAGATGCTGAAACTTGCGCCAGGGCTCATGCTCGGCATGACCGGGCAGATGCACCTTGCGGTACTTCGCAAGCGTCGCGCCGCTTTTGTCGACGAGGATCGACGTGTTGTAGCGATGGACGCGACCAGCCTCGACCGCGAGCTCCGCATAGCCGAGACAAAAGCCGATGCCGCTCTCGCGCGCGAGATCGAACAGCGCTTGCGTCTCCGGCCCCGGCATCTCGCGTTCAAAGAAGCTGTCGATCTCGGACTGATCCTCAAAATACCAGCGCGGAAAGAACGTGGTCAGCGCGAGCTCGGGATAGACGATCAGATCGCAGCCATTGGCCTTGGCCTGGCGCATCAACGCCATCAGCCGCGCCACGACCTCGGTCCGAGTCTCGCGTCTCGCGATCGGACCAAGCTGGCCGGCTGCAACGGTCAAAAATCTCGCCACGCGTTTGCCCTCATTCGCTCACCGGTTTTCCCGAGCCCCGCCGCAAATATCCGGTCGCGCATTTCCAGCCGGGCATGTCCGGCCGGGCGCATCCAGCCGGGCGCATGCACATTCCGCGCCTGTTCGATCTCACGCCGCGAGGAATTTCGGCGCAATCAGGCATTCCAGCAACTTTCGTTGCCTATCTGCAACGGTTCCCAACGATCTAAGACCGGACAAAAGAAACGCCCATTGCGGCCACGAACCCTGCTCACAACGGCGTGAGACAAGTCAGGGGAACGACGATGCGTGCACAACGCGTTTGGAACGTGAATGGAGCCGCCAGCATCGGGCAGCTTCAATCCAAATTGGACGATCTGAACAAGCGGCTCAACCAGCTCGAGAGCCAGCATCCCGAAAGCTGGAAGCTGGAAGAGCTGAAAGCGAGCGCGCTCAGCCTGTCCAGGGAAATCGACGACATCCGCTGCGCCGAGGCGACGGCGGCATTGCGGGAATTGCTGCGAAAGTAACCGCGCCGGCGCGCAGGACGAATTCGGCACAGCCTGCGGAACCAACGCTCCGCCCCGCCATTGGCATGGTGAAGCATGGAGCAAGATCATGTCCAGGCATCTGACGCGAGCTCATTTCGCGCGAGGCGTGGCCGGCGCGGTTTCCACGCTGGTGCTGTGCGCGACGGCGGCCTTCACTATCGCGCGCCACTTCGCACTGTGAGGATTTTTGCATGATATCCGAACCGGAGGAGTCGGTGAGGCTGCAAGGTTTTGGCGAGATGACGCTGCGCACGGCGGTCGCAACCGTGATGCTGCTCGCGCCGCGCGAGCGCGCGGAGGCCGCGATCTTCCGCGTGCGTGACGGCGTGCGTCTGGCCTCAAGCGAGATCGCCGAACTCGCGTCACAGTGGGGCATCGCGCCGACGGCCCGGATCAGGTCGCCAGGGCTCGTCCCCGAGCAGCACTGGTCCGACATCGTCCGCGGCATGGTGCGCGAGGCCCCGCTGCCATCACTGATGGTGGCATTTCTGCTGGGCATGCTGGTGGCGCGGCGGTGAGACCGTCCCACCGCCGGTATAGTGCCCCGGCCTATTCGTGACGGTCCATCGCCGACTCCGTCCTGGTGTCCCGCATGGTCAGGTAGACCAGCAGCGACACCGCGATGCAGCCGGTCAGGTACCAGTAGAACCAGCTTTCGTGACCGATGGACTTGAACCACAGCGCAATGGATTCGGCGGTGCCGCCGAAGATCGAGACGGTGAGCGCATAGGGCACCCCAACCCCCGTCGCGCGGACGCTGGTCGGAAACAGCTCGGCCTTCACCACCGCGTTGATCGCGGTATAGCCCGACACGATCATCCAGGCGGCGGCGATCAGCAGGAAGGCCGAAAACCCATCGTGAACCGCCTGCAGCGTCGTCAACAGGGGAATCGTGAACAGCGTGCCTGATACGCCGAAGCCGATCAGCAGCCATTTGCGACCGATGCGGTCGGAGATCGCACCATAGACCGGTTGCAACACCATCGCGAAGACGAGGCTGCCCGCCGTCACCATGGTGGTCTGGTCGTCGGTCAGCTTCACCGAGAGGCGGAGAAACTTCTGCATATAGGTGGTGTAGGTGTAGAATGCCGCCGTGCCGCCCATGGTCAGCCCCACCACCAGCATCAGCTCGCGCGGATAGTTCAGCAGCGCGCGGATCGAGCCGGATTTCTTCACGGTGACCCGGCTGGTCTTGAAGGCATCGGTCTCGTGAAGGTTGCTCCGCATCAAGGCGGCGACGACCGCCAGCACGGCGCCGAATGCAAACGGCACACGCCAGCCCCAGGCGCGGATCTCGTCGGTCGAGAGAAAGACCTTCTGCAGCAGAAGCAGCACGAGGATGGCGCAGAGCTGACCGCCGATCAGGGTCACGTATTGAAAGCTGGAGTAGAAGCCGCGGTTCTTCTCGTCGGCGACCTCGCTGAGATAGGTGGCGCTGGTACCGTATTCACCGCCCAGACTCAGCCCCTGCAGGATCCGTGCAAGGCCGAGGACGACGGGAGCGGCAAGACCAATCGAAGCGTAGGTCGGCGTCACCGCGATGACCAGCGAGCCGAAGCACATCATCACGACCGACAGCGTCAGTGCATTGCGCCGGCCATGGCGGTCGGCGAGATGGCCGAACAGCCAGCCGCCGAGCGGGCGCACCAGAAAGCCCGCCGCGAACAGCAGCGCCGCATTGAGCTGCTGCACCACCTCGTCGCCATCGGGGAAGAACGCCTTGGCGAAATAGAGCGAGAACGCCGCATAGGCATAGAAATCGTACCACTCGACGAGATTGCCGACCGAGCCGATGAAGATCGCGCGCAGCCGGCGCTTCATGTCGGCGGCCTTCGCGCGCGTCTCCGTGACGGGCGCAGCCATGGTCTGGATCGAGGCTTCCTGTGAACTCACGACATTCCTCCGCAGATTTATTGGAAAACCGGATGGCTTCGTCGCTGCTTCAGCAACGGCCATGCCAATCGTGAGTGACATGCGGAAATGCGGAAAACTGCGGGAATTGCCTGCATTTCCCGGGGAGGACGACCTCGCGGGGCGCGGGCATCGG
>NZ_LJYG01000104.1:357708-357916 GCF_001440035.1 Bradyrhizobium manausense
CGATGGCGTGATCGACTCAGGGCTCCTTGCGGCCGGGCCGCGCCAGCGCGTATTTCGCCATCTTCTCGTTCAGCGTCCGGCGCGGCACGCCAAGCTCCGCGGTGACGGCCGCAATCGACCAATCGTGCTCGCGCAAGGCGGCCTCGATCAGCGCGCGTTCATAGGACGCGACGCGATCGGCGAGCGTCCGCTGCGGCGCTCCCGGCTC
>NZ_LJYG01000104.1:357966-369820 GCF_001440035.1 Bradyrhizobium manausense
CCGCCGCAGGATCTCGGCAACGCTGCGGCCGGTCGCCGCGAGTCCCAGCGCATAGCGCTCGGCGACGTTCTTCAGCTCGCGCACATTGCCGGGCCAGTCATGGGCGAGCAGCGCATCGAGATCGTCCGCCCGCAGCGGCGCCATGGTGCGGCCGGCGCCCTTGGCGGCCGCAGCGGCAAAATGCTCGAACAGCAGCAGGATGTCGTTGCCGCGCTCGCGCAGCGGCGGCAGGTGAATCTCCGCCGCGGCAAGGCGGAAATAGAGATCGGAGCGGAAACGTCCCTGACGGCTCTCGGAGGCAAGATCGCCCTTGGCCGCCGCGACGACGCGAACATCGACCGGCAGCAGCTTGTTGGAGCCGACCCGCTCGATGGTGCGCTCCTGGACCGCGCGCAGGATCTTGGCCTGGAACGGCAGCGGCATGCTCTCGATCTCGTCCAGCAACAGCGTGCCGCCATTGGCGTGCTCGAATTTCCCCACGCGGGCGCCACGCGCACCGGTGAAGGCCCCGGCCTCGTGGCCGAACAATTCGCTTTCGAACAGCTCGGCCGGAATCGCGGCGCAGTTCACGGCGACGAACGGCCGCTTCGCACGCGCTCCGAAATCGTGCAGGACCCGCGCCACCACCTCCTTGCCGGTGCCGGTCTCGCCGGTGATGATGACGTCGCGATCGTGACCGGCGAGCTCGAGCACGCTGGCCCGCACCGCTTCCATCGGCCGCGACAGGCCGATCAGGCGCGCATCGATCGCGCCGGGCGCGGCCAGCCGATCGGACAGCTGGCGGAGCTGCAATTTGAGTTGCCGCCGCTCGACCGCGCGCGTGATGACCGCCGACAGCAGCTCGGGATCGTGAGGCTTCTGCAGGAGATCGTAGGCGCCCTCGCGCATGGCGGCCACCGCCAGCGGCACGTCGCCATGCGCAGTCAGGAGCACCACGGGAATGTCGGGATCGACGCGGTGAATCTCGCGCATCAAGTCGAGCCCGGATCGCTGCGGCATGCGAAAATCGGTCAGGACGGCGTCGGGCGGAACGTCTTTCACCAAGCGCATGGCCTCGTCGGCGCCGGCGGCAGCGCGAACCGTGAAGCCGCCGAGCTCCAGCCATTGCCGCACCGAATTGCGGACGATGTCCTCGTCGTCGACGACGAGCACGCTGCCACTCATGCCTGCAATTCCCGATGTTGCGAGGCCGGCGCGACATCCAGCAGCGGAATGACGACCCTGAAAGTCGAACCCCTGCCCGGCACGCTGTCCACCAAGATGTCGCCCCCGAACTCCCTGACGATTCCGTACGAGATCGAAAGCCCGAGGCCAAGCCCTTCGCCAACCTCCTTGGTGGTGAAGAACGGATCGAACAGCAATTTGACGTGTTCGGCCGCGATGCCGGCCCCGGTGTCGGTGACCTCGATGACGGCGTTGGCGGCTTCGCTGCCGAGCGCCACCCTAAGCAAGCGCCGCTCGGACTCGCGCATCGCATCGATTGCATTCGACAACAGATTGACCACGACTTGCTCGAGCCGAATCGGATTGGCGAAGCTGTAAAGCGGCTCGGCGGGCGCGATGCGCACCACCTCGATATGCTCGTGTTCGATGCGGTATTGCAGCAGGCGGACCGCGTTGTCGATGACAGGCGCGAGCGCGACGGCGCTGCGCGAGCCGGTTTCCTTGCGCGCGAACATCCGTAAGTGGTCGATCAGCGCCATCATGCGCTCGGCGATCGACGACATCAGGTCGAGGTTCTCAGCCGCGCGATCGACTTCGTTGCGGCGGAGCAGGACGCGGCTGCTGGCGACATAGGTGATCAGCGCGGCCAGCGGTTGGTTGATCTCGTGCGCGACGCCGGCCAGTGCCTGACCGAGGCTGGCGAGCTTGGCGCTCTGGACCAGGCTCTCGAGGGTCCGGCGCAGCTCTTCCGTACGCTCGGCCACCCGACGCTCGAGAACGTCATGCGCCTCGAGCTTGGCCCTGACGACCTGACGCCGCTGATAGGCCACCAGCACCACCAGCAGCAAGGCGATGAGAGCGAACATTCCGGCGATCGCGACGGTCGCCGCATTGCGCCGTGCATCCACGACGTCGGAGAACAACAGCAGCTTCCAGCCCCGATCGAGCGGGCGGATCTGAAGCGCGTACTCCCCGAGCTCGGTATTGCCGCGGCCGCGCGCGTGACCGATCTCGATGCCCCGGCGGCTGCTCTTGGGCACGAAGATCGGCGCGGCGTCGATGGCCTGACCGAATTGCTGCGCGGCATTCAGCTCTGCGAGGCGTTCGGCGGGAACCGGCAGCAGCGGGCGATACTTCCAGTCCGCGCGGCTGGCGAGAAAGATCACGCCGTTCTCGTCTTCCATCGCCACGAGATCGCCCGCCCGCGCCCAATCGGCCTCGAGCGCAGAGAGATCGATCTTGACCACGGCGACGCCGAGGGTTTTGCCGCCCTCCGTGATCCGATGCGACAGGAAATAGCCGGGCTGTCCTGTCGTGGCACCAACGGCGTAATAATGACCTTCGCCGGAGCGCATGGCATCGACGAAATAGGGGCGGAACGCGTAATTATATCCGACGAAACTCGACTCCTGATCGAAATTGCTCGCCGCCAGCGCAACGCCGGTGCTGTCGAGCACATACAGCTCCGCGGATCGCGCACCCTGGTTGAGGGATTTGAGGTAGTGATTGGCGGCAGCGATCGCCGCTGCATCCTGTGGATCGCGGTAGAGCTCGCGAATTGGATCGGCGAGCGACAGCACCGCCGGCAGATAGCGATAACGCGCGACAGTCGCATCGAAAGTGCTGGCGATCAGCGCGAGCCGGTCATTGCCCTCCCGCTGCATCCGCGCAAAGCCGGCATCGAGCGCCAGCACGTAAGCCAGCCAGCCCGCCGCCGCGATCGCCGCGAGCGCAAATGCTGCGATCAGCGCGTGCCGCAGCGGGACTGGACGAGGAGGTTGCAATCGAGGCTCCGGATCGAGGCAATATCGCTAGGTACCACATCGCCCACGGCGTTGGCGGAACGTCCGGCCGGCCGCTCGGGCGACGCGACTTCGGCCCAGCCACGAGCCATGCCCGCGGAACAGGTCAGCCTGCGAAGGGCAAATCGGCCGTGGACCCGCCTTCAAAATCGTTGCAAAAAGGGCCCTGAAGGCGCTGGCGGCCGGTCCGCCAAGCCTTTGGAAAACGCCAACTTTTGGAAGAATGGTCGGAGTGGCAGGATTCGAACCTGCGACCCCTGCGTCCCGAACGCAGTGCTCTACCGGGCTGAGCCACACTCCGACAAGAGGCCGGCTTATAGCGTCGGGTTTGGCGCACCGCAAGCGGCCGATAAGAGGAATTTTGTCCCTGTGAAAACGGGTCTTGAAACGCTGATTTTGCCGGCCGGCGAGGCCGGTGCACAAGCTGCCGCCCGGACCCTCGCCGCCGGCGGGCTGGTCGCGTTTCCGACCGAGACGGTCTATGGGCTCGGCGCCGACGCCGCCAATGCCACAGCGGTCGCTCACATCTACAGCGCCAAGGGCCGGCCGGCGTTCAATCCGTTGATCGCCCATGTCCCCGACCTCGCGGCGGCACGGCGGATCGGCCGGTTCGATGCGCGCGCGATCAGGCTTGCGGAGGCGTTCTGGCCGGGACCGCTGACGCTGGTGGTGCCGAAGACCGAGCACTGCCCCGTGGCCGATCTGGCCACTGCCGGCCTCGACACCGTCGCGATCCGCATTCCCGCGCACCCCGTAGCGGAGGCGATCCTGCGCGCCTTTGGCGGGGCGGTGGTGGCACCGTCCGCAAATATCTCCGGCCACGTCTCGCCGACGCTGGCGGCCCATGTCGAGAGCGATCTTGCGGGACGGATCGACCTGATCATCGACGGCGGACCTGTTGCGGTCGGCGTCGAATCGACGATTGTTGGCTGCTTTGAGGCGCCGATGCTGCTCCGCCCCGGTGGACTCTCGCGCGAGAGAATCGAGGCCGTGCTCGGCGCGCCGCTGACGCGGCCGCCTGTCGAGGCCGACAGCGACGACAGCCAGCCGCTGGCGCCGGGCATGCTGGCCTCGCATTACGCGCCGCGCGCGACCGTGCGGCTGCGCGCGCGAGACGTTGCGCCCGGCGAGGCGCTGCTGGCATTTGGCCCTGCGCGCCTGCCCGGCCAGGAGGCCGCTGCCGCCATCATGAATTTGTCGTCCACCGCTGATCTCGATGAAGCCGCGGCCAATCTGTTCGGCTATCTTCGCAGCCTCGATGCGAAGGCACCCAAGGCGATTGCCGTGATGAAGATTCCGGAAGAAGGCCTGGGCGAAGCGATCAATGACCGGCTGCGGCGCGCGGCAGTTGCGCGCTAGAACGCGGAATGAAAGAAGACGAAATGAACATCAACCAATCCGCCACTCCACCGCTTGCGCCCGAGCTGATCGACCAATTTCGCAAGATCGTCGGCGATCGTCATGCCATCACCGATCCCAGTGATATCGAGGCCTACGTCACCGAGGAGCGCAACCTCTTCCACGGCCGCTCGCCGCTGGTGCTGCGCCCGGGCTCGACGGCGGAAGTGTCCGCGATCTGCAAGCTCGCCTCCGAGCACAGAATCGCGCTGGTGCCGCAGGGCGGCAATACCGGGCTGGTCGGCGGGCAGACGCCGCACAACGGCGAAGTCGTGGTGTCGCTGCGGCGGCTGGACAAGATCCGCGAGGTCGACACCGCATCCAACACGATGACATGTGAGGCCGGCGTGGTCTTGCAGATCGCGCAAGCGAAGGCCGCCGACGTCGACCGCCTGTTTCCGCTGTCGCTGGGCGCGGAAGGCAGCTGCACCATCGGCGGCAACCTCTCGACCAATGCCGGCGGCACCGCGGCGCTCGCCTATGGCGTCGCGCGCGAGATGGCGCTGGGGCTCGAGGTCGTGCTCGCCGACGGGCGCGTGCTCAACGTGCTGTCGAAGCTGAAGAAGGACAATACCGGCTACAATCTGCACAATCTCTTCATCGGCGCGGAAGGCACGCTCGGCATCATCACCGCGGCGACGCTCAAACTGTTTCCGAAGCCGCGGGCGATCGAGACCGCCTATGTCGGGCTGAAATCGCCGGCAGCCGCGCTCAAGCTTCTGACCATCGCGCAGAGCGAGGCCGCGAATGCGCTGACGAGCTTTGAGCTGCTGTCGGAGATGGCGGTCGATTTCTCGATCCGCCACGGCATCGACGTGCGCGATCCGCTTGCCGAGAAGCACCCCTGGTACGTGCTGATGGAGATGTCCACAGCCAGCGACGACGCCCGCACGCCGCTGGAGACGATTCTTGGCCGCGCCATGGAAGAGGAGATCGTCGACGACGCCGTGATCGCGGCCAACCTGACCCAACGCAACGCCTTCTGGAAACTGCGCGAGGAGATGTCGGCGGCACAAAAACCGGAGGGCGGCTCGATCAAGCACGACATCTCCGTTCCCGTCGCCGCGGTGCCTGATTTCATCGAGGAAGCCAATGCCGCGGTGATCAAGCTGATCCCCGGCGCGCGGCCGGTGCCGTTCGGCCATCTCGGCGATGGCAATCTGCATTACAATGTCAGCCAGCCCATCGGCGCCAACACCGCTGACTTTCTCGCGCGCTGGCATGAGATGAACGCCGTGGTGTTCGAGATCGTGCTGCGCATGGGCGGCTCGATCTCGGCCGAGCACGGCATCGGCGTGCTCAAGCGTGACGAGCTGCCCGAGGTGAAAGACAAGGCCGCGATCGAGCTGATGAGGTCGATCAAGGCGATGCTCGATCCGCTGGGCATCATGAATCCGGGGAAGGTTCTGTAGGAATGTCCGCTCTCAAGATCGATCCGATCGACGATACCGATGTCGAGCCGGTGGCGGCGCTGTGGCAGCGCTGCGGCCTGACGCGCCCCTGGAACGATCCGCATGCCGATATCGCGCTGGCACGGCGGCGCGAGAACTCGACGGTGCTCGTTGGCCGCGACGCCGGCGCGATCGTGGCGACCGTCATGGTTGGCCATGACGGCCATCGCGGCTGGGTCTATTACGTCGCGGTCGATCCTGACGCACGCAAGCGCGGCTATGGTCGCGCCATCATGACGGCGGCCGAGGACTGGCTGCGCGCGGCCGGCATCGCAAAGCTCCAGCTCCTGGTCCGCCGCGAGAATGCGCAGGCGAGTGCGTTCTACCAATCGCTGGCGTTCGAGGAATCGACGTCCATGATGTTCCAGAAGTGGCTCGACGGCCGCGAACACTGAAAGACAATCATGACCATTTCCGACCGCGTCCGCATCAAGGACGTCCGCGTACTCTCGGACGGCTGGACCACGCTGAAGAGCACCACGTTCGATTATCGTCGCGCCAACGGCGAGTGGCAGACACAGAAGCGCGAGACCTATGAGCGCGACAACGCCGCCGCCATCCTGCCGTATCATCGCGCCCAGCGCAGCGTGATCCTGGTGAAGCAGTTCCGCCTGCCGGCTTTCATTCGCGGCTATGATGATCTGCTGATCGAGGCCGCTGCCGGCGTGCTCGATAATGCCGAGCCCGAGGCCCGCATCCGTGCCGAGGCCGAGGAGGAGACCGGCTATCGCCTGCACCATGTGCACAAGGTGTTCGAAGCCTTCATGAGCCCTGGTGCCATCACCGAGAAGCTGCATTTCTTCGTCGCCGAGTACGAGCCGCATATGCGGGTCAGCGACGGCGGCGGCCTCGAGCATGAGGGCGAGGACATCGAGGTGCTGGAGCTCGGCATCGATGAGGCCCTGGCGATGATCGCGGACGGCAGGATCATCGACGGCAAGGCGATCATGCTGCTGCAATACGCGGCACTGCATATTTTTCGGTAGGTGCGCTATTCACCTCGCCCCGCTTGAGCAACCCGAAAACTACCTCTAGTCTGGCGCTAACCAAGAACCAGGAGACGCGCCCATGTCCGCTCCGCGCGACGATGAATTCGGCTTTGCGCCCGATTACGATTCCCCGATCCCCTATATGCAGCGCACGCGGGATTATTACAGCGCGATCGGCTACACCACGCCATATCGCTGGGCGCATTACACCGCGGCGCCGTTTCAGAAGCTGAAGAAGCCGCTGGCGCAGTCTCGCGTCACCATCATCACCACGGCGGCACCCTATGATCCCGGCAAGGGCGACCAGGGGCCCGGCGCGGCGTATAACGGCAGCGCGAAGTTTTACCAGGTCTATGACGGTGACACGTCGAAGCAGCACGACCTGCGCATCTCCCATATCGGCTACGACCGCAAGCACACCACGGCGACGGACAACGGAACCTGGTTTCCACTGCCGCAACTGTTGAAGGCGCAAGCCGCCGGCCGCATCGGCGAGGTCGCTCCGCGCTTTTTTGGCG
The DNA here is from genome assembly GCF_001440035.1 of Bradyrhizobium manausense. Lineage (GTDB taxonomy): Bacteria > Pseudomonadota > Alphaproteobacteria > Rhizobiales > Xanthobacteraceae > Bradyrhizobium > Bradyrhizobium manausense. The sequence continues at coordinate 365,289 of NZ_LJYG01000104.1, forward strand.
CGCCGACCAATCGCAGCCATCGCGTCACGCTCGACACCGACGCGCCGGAGATCCTGGCGCGCTGCCTCGCTGATGCGGTCGACGTCGCGGTGCTGGTGCCGAACTGCCCGGTCTGCCACCAGACCACCGCGCTGGTGGCACGGCATCTCGAGGCCAATGGCATTGCGACCGTGATCATGGGCTGTGCCAAGGACATCATCGAGCACGCGGCCGTGCCGCGCTTTCTGTTCAGCGACTTCCCGCTCGGCAATTCCGCCGGCAAGCCGCATGACATCGCCTCGCAGGCACAGACGCTGGAGCTGGCGCTCGCGCTGCTGGAGACGGCGAGCGGGCCGCAGACCACGATGCAGTCGCCGCTGCGCTGGAGCGAGGACGCCTCCTGGAAGCTCGACTACAACAATGTCGCGCAGCTGTCGCCGGAGGAGCTGGCGCGCCGCCGCGCCGAATTCGACAAGCAGAAGGAGATCGCGCGCGGCAACCGCGCCGCCTGACGTCTTCCAATAACAATAACCGTCGGGAGAGAGACGTGACGCGACCGTTCGAGGGCGTGAAGATCCTGGATTTCACGCAAGTGCTGGCCGGGCCCTATGCGAGCTACCAGCTCGCGCTGCTGGGCGCCGACGTCATCAAGGTCGAGCGGCGCGAGGGCGAGGACATGCGCCGCACGCCGCTCTCCCGCGAATGGGCCGAGCGCGGACTGGCCCCTGCGTTCCAGGCCATCAACGGCAACAAGCGCAGCCTGACGCTCGACTTGCAAAAGCCTGACGCGATCGCGATCGTGAGGAAGCTTGCCGCGCAAGTCGATGTCGTCATGGAAAACTTCCGCCCTGGGGTGATGGACAAGCTCGGCATCGGCTACGAGGCGCTGTCGGCGATCAATCCAAAACTGATCTATTGCGCGGTGTCGGGCTTCGGCCAGACCGGCCCGGATCGTCTGCGGCCCGGCTATGACGGCAAGATGCAGGCGCTGTCGGGCATCATGGCGATCACCGGCCACCCCTCGACGGGCCCGACGCGCGCCGGCTTTGCGGTGTGCGACGTGCTCTCGGGCGCAACGGCCGCATTTGCCGTGTCGAGCGCGCTGTATCAACGCGACCGCACCGGCAAGGGCCAGCTCGTCGACGTCTCCATGCTGGAGGCGACGCTGGCGTTTCTTTCGGGGCAGATCGCGGACTGGTCGGTCGCCGGCCACCGCCAGCAGCTTTCCGGCAACCAGGCCGTCAGCCGTAAGACCACCGCGAACCTGTTCAAGGCGGGCGACGGCTACATCCTGCTCGCGGTCAACAATGAGAAGCAGTACCGCGCGCTGATGACCACGCTCGGCCGCGAGGATACGCTGAGCGATCCGCGCTTTGCCGACTGGTTTTCCCGCAACGAGAACGAGCCGGCACTGCGGGCCATCATCGAAGAGGCGCTGGCGGCAAAACCCGCGCGCGAATGGGAGACGATCCTCGAGGATGCCGGCGCACCCTGCGCCAGCATCTGGAAGACCGAGGAGGTGATCGACCACCCGCAGATCAGGGCGCGCGGCGCGATCCAGGAGCTGGACACGCCCTATGGCCGCCTGCGCTTTGCCGGCAGCGGCTTCAAGCTCGCCCATGGCGGCGGCAAACTCGATCGAATGGCGCCGGAGCTCGGCGCGGATACGGATGCGGTACTAAGCGAGCTCGGATTTGACGCGGCGGAGATCGCAGCGCTGAGGGCGCGGGAGATCGTGTAGAAGTCCGCTGCCGGTAGGGTGGGCAAAGGCGCCCTTGCGCCGTGCCCACGATCCCTCTCGGTCACGAAAACGCGTGGGCACGCTTGCGCTTTGCCCACCCTACTCATCGAGATCGACCGCACGCGCCCGCGGCTATATCGCCTTGGCCGCGACCTTGGCCGCGGCGAGGATCTCGCGCCTGGCGGCATCGTCCTTCACCGCGCGGGCCATGTCGGCTGCGCCGGTCAGGATCGCCAGCAGTGCCAGCGCGCGCTGCCGCGCATGCGTGCCCCGAAAACCCTGCGCAACGAGGTCCGCGAGACGCTCCAGCTCGCCCTGGTAGACAGCGCGCGTGGCCGCGTCCGCACGCGCGACGTCGGAGGAGAAGCTCGGCAGCGCGCAGGCTTCATCGAGACCGACCTCCATCCGCTCACCCAGATAGAAATCGATGAAAGGATCGCGCCAGCCGCTGCCATATTGCGCCTGAAACTGGGCGATGCCGCCGCGCAGGAAGGCGAGCCCGTCCGCGACCGCGAGCCGGAACGCATCCGCCTTGGACTCGAAATGGGCGTAGAACGCCCCCGACGTGAGGCCCGCGCCCTTTGCGAGCGCATCCACCCCGGCGCCGCCGAATCCACCGGTGCGGAAGCCGCGCCCGACCGCGTCCGCCAGCCGCGTGCGAGCGTCTCCATCGCTCTTCTTCGGTCGTGCCATCGCCGTCACCTCTCGATAGCGATCGTTATATTAGGCTTGACGATATAACGATCGTTATGTTTTATATAACGACCGTTATCTGACGGCTCAAAGGGAGACTTCTCACATGCCTATCCAGATCATCGTTCCCGAAGGCGCGCTGACGCCATCAGGGGAAGCCGAGGCATTCGGCAAGCTGACCGAGCTGCTGCTGCGCCTGCACGGCCTCACCGGCAACCGCTTCATGACGCCGAACGTCATCGGCGAGGTGACCGTGGTGCCGAAGCGGCGCACCTATTCCGGCGGCAAGCCCGCGGACATTGCCGTGTTCGAGCTCAAGGTGCCGTCCTTCGTGCTGCCGACGCAGGAGCTGAAGGACGCCTGGATCTCCGAGGGAACTACCATCATCGAGAAGGCGGCCGAGGGACGCATCAAGCGCGAGCATATTTTTGCAAATGTCAGCTACGCCGTGGACGGCGGCTGGGGCATCGGCGGCGAAGCCTTCAGCAACGCCGCGCTCGGATCGGCGGTCGCTGCGGCGGCTTGAAGCGAACAAGTACAAGTCTTGTAGGGTGGGTTAGCCGAAGGCGTAACCCACCATGCTTCCGCGCACGTCGAACGAAGTTGGTGGGTTACGCTGCGACTAACCCACCCTACGAGACTGTGAATCTTTTGTACCGCGTGTCGGGCGAATGTGATTCTCTAGGCAGACTGATCTGCTGGAGAGGATGATGGCTGACGAGGGACTTTTTGGCGAATTGCCGGATCAGTCGGCGCCACGAACCGAAGCGGTGCCGCGGGGTGCACCTCGGCTGCGCGAGCCCGTGCGCAATCAGGTCGAATTGCGGGCGGTCGATATCGACAGCCTGATCGGGCAGGATCATCTGGCCCGGGTGATCTGGGCTTATGTCGAGGGGCTCGACCTGAGCGAGCTGGAAGATCGGGTTAAGGCACGGGAAAACAGGCCGGGCCATCCGGCGCCATCACCCCGGCTGCTGCTGGCGCTTTGGCTGTACGCCACGAGCGATGGCGTTGGCAGCGCGCGGGCGTTGGATCGGCTCTGCGACAGTCACGACGTCTACCGCTGGCTCTGCGGCGGCGTGTCTTTGAACTATCACACACTGTCGGATTTCCGGGTCGGCTGCGCGGACCTGCTGGACCGTTTGCTGGTCGAACATCTGGTGGCTCTGAATGAGGCAGGGCTGATTGATCTGGAGAAGCTGACCCAGGACGGGGTGCGGATACGGGCGAATGCGGGGGCCGGCTCGTTCCGGCGGGAGGCAACGCTCGGCCGGCAGATGGCCCAAGCGAAGGCTGTGGTGGAAGAGCTCAAGCGCGAGGTCGATGCGGATCCGGAAGCCAGCAGCCGGCGTATCAGGGCGGCCAGAGAGCGCGCGGCACGCGAACGCAGTGAGCGGGTGCAGGCTGCGCAGAGGGCTTTGGACGAGATCAAGCGGAAGCGCAAGCAACTCGACGAAAAAGGCGGCAATGGCAAAAAGCCGAAGGAGCCCCGGGCCTCCACCACCGACCCGCAGGCAAGGGTGATGAAGATGGCAGATGCCGGCTTCCGCCCCGCCTACAATGTGCAGGTGGCCAGCGCGGCCGGCGAACTGATCGTGGTCACGGTCGACATCGACAACAACGGATCAGATCGCGGCTTGATGCGGCCGATGCTGGAGCGAACGCGCACTCGGCTGAAGCGCTTGCCGCGTCGCTACCTCGCCGATGGCGGGTTCTGCAGCGGCGAGGACATCGAATGGGCGCACGGTGAAGGCGTCGAGGTCTACTGTCCTCCGCCCAACTCCAGGAGCGGTGTCGATCCCTTTTTACCTCGGAGCAGCGACGGTCCTGGCGTCGCGGCCTGGCGGGCCCGCATGGCCAGCGAAGCCGGCAAGGCACAGTACAAAGCCCGCACGATCTGCGAATGCATCCATGCCCGGTGGCGGAACTGGGACCTCAGGCAATTGACCGTGCGCGGCATCGAGAAGGTCCGTGCCGTCGTGCTCTGGTACGCCCTCACCAACAACATCCTGCAAGGACACCAACTGGCAAAAGCATAGACAGCACAGCCATCCCCCGGCGGTTCGACATCGACGGCCCCCGACATCAGCGCGGGCGCTACCCACTCTTTAATATCGAA
>NZ_LJYG01000105.1:0-4070 GCF_001440035.1 Bradyrhizobium manausense
TCCGAGCACATGAGCGTCGCGGCGATCATCCTTGGCACCGGCCACCGTGAAGCGATCCCGGAAGCGGTCGAGTTGCTTGGGATTGATGGCAAAGACCATAAAACCATGCTCGAGCAGCATCTCCACCACTGGGCCATGCGGCGTCTCGATTGCCACCGCGATCTGTCCCGGTGCGGCCTTGGTCTTTTCGACCAGCCAATCACACAGCTCCGTCAGTCCGGCTCCACCATGCGCAAAGTCGCGCTGGCCGGCCGGCCGTCCTTCCGCATCCAGCAGGCAAACGCAATGACTCCGCGTTGCCCAATCGATCCCGACGAACCATTGCACGTCCTTGACCATCGTTGGATCTCCTCGCTCTCAAAGCGGGCCAACCGCGATCCTGATCGATCCCTGTACTGGCGCTCTCGGCGCAATGACCTCCTACTGGATCTCGATCGCGGACGTTCCGCTGGGGCGCGGTTCCTACGTGGGTGCTCAAGGCACGGGTGGACAAGGCTGCTCCCGACGGATCGGCCCGAATGGCCAGTCTACACCTCTAGGCCGGCCATGAACGTCAGAAGGGTACAGGGTGGGCAAAGGCGCGGCGCGCCGTGCCCACCATCTTTCACTTGGGAGCAATTGGTGGGCACGGCGCGCGAAGGGCACGCCTTTGCCCACCCTACGGCATCTCCGCTCGACAAACGCTCTGCGCTAGGGAGCGTCTCGCCCTCCGATATGCGCCCGCCCGCGATCACAATTTTGGCACCTTCGGCAACGAAGACTTCCACGGAATCCAGCCCGCTCGTCACTCCCCGCGATTCCCGCGACCTGGCCGTCAAGCCTGCCCTCGAATGTGCTTGTTTTCGAATGATTTTGATGCCTATGGCGGACACCTAACGATGACGCCACTGCGACATCGGGCGCCGCAACCGTCACTGTTCCTTCTGCCTGGCGACAAGGCAAGCTTTGCTTGCGCATCCGGGATGCGTAACATCGTGGCCTGCCTCTCGATTTTCGGACGAAGATCGCAACCGGGCCGCGCATGGGGAAGCTGATCGAGGAATTCCGCAAGGGCTGGCAGGGCGTTGCGACACCTCCGCTCGGCCTGAGCCTTGCGTTCGCGCTGGCCTGCCTGCTGCTTTCGACCCTGGCGCGCTGGGGGCTCGCGCAAGTGCGCCCCGACGTCTACTTCACGCCATACTTCCCCGCCGTGTTCTTTGCGGCCGCCTTCGGAGGATTCCGGGTCGGCATCGTGACCGCGCTGGTCGGCGGCGTGCTCGGCTTCGTCCTGAATTTCGGCGATGCGTTTGCCGATCGTGCGCGTTTCGTGCTGCTGACGCTCTATTGGGGCGTCTGCGCGCTGACCATCTGGGGCGTCGAGCATTATCGGACGATGCTTGCCGAGCAGCGCCGGATCTCCAGGCGACTGATCGAAGAGGAAGAGTATCGCAAGCTCTTGGTCGACGAGCTGCAGCACCGGCTGAAGAACAAGCTGTCGACGGTGCACGCAGTGATGCACCAGGTGCTGCACGACCAGCCGGAGGTCTGGGCCCGGATCGACCCGCGGCTGCGCTCGCTGGCCGCGACCGACGATCTGATCTCGCGGATCGACAAGGGCGGTTGCGACATCCGCGATCTCCTGATCTCCGAGCTCGGCCCGTACGGCCATGTCCGCTTCACCCTCAATGGAGAGCGGCTGTTCCTGCCGCCGAAGCTCGCGGTGACACTGTCATTGATGTTTCACGAGCTCGCCACCAACGCCGGCAAATACGGCGCGTTCTCCTCACCACGCGGATTGTTGCAGGTGTCATGGACCGTCAATGACGACCGTCTGACCATCACCTGGGACGAAACCGAGGGCCCGACCGTTGGCGAAATCTCCACGCCCGGCTTCGGTACCAAGCTGTTGAAGTCGGCGCTATCAGCCTTCGACGGCAAGAGCGAGATCTCGTATTTGAAGACCGGGCTGCACTGCATCATGCAGTGCCGTATTCCCAAGAGCGAATAACCTTGCGCGCACGCCTCGTCCTTCGAGACGACCGCTTCCAGCGGTCTCCTCAGGATGAGGCTGAATGAGCATCGGCGCGCGCTCAAAGCCACACTCAGTCCTCATCCTGAGGGCCCGCCAAAGGCGGGCGTCTCGAAGGATGCGCCGCGGGGAATGCGAAAACCGACCGCGCGCTTCGCTCCGCGCTTTCGCAAGTGCCGTTGACGTTCTGTTAATGACGATCGAGGGCGCGCCTCGCCCCGCCGCGTTTCTCAAAGAACACCCCCGTATTTCAGCGGACCCCTTAACCAAACCTAAGAGGGAACTGCGCATGATCGCGCCCATTGCAAAGGCGCGCTGAACAACAAGATTCATGAATTCTATGAACGACGATGGATATGACGGCGCGAGCGAAGCCGAGCTCGGATTTCTCAAGGAAATCGTTAGAATGCTGCCTGCCGGCCTCACCGTGCAGGACGCGCAGGGCAAGCTTCTGCTGGTGAACGATGTCGCCGCCGCCCAGCTCGGCATGGACGGCAGCCGTCCCTCGCCGGATCTCGCGCAGCGCCGCGAGGCCTGCGAGCGCGCGCTCAGGGCCGGACATCCTGTTGTCTCCGAAGAAGCGCTTCAAGACGGCGCCGCACGCCAGGTGTTGCTCACCACCCATCGGCCGGTCCGCTTCGCCGGCCGCGAGCTCTTGATCTCGGCGTCCGCTGATATCACCGAGCAGAAGAATTTCGAAGACCAGTTGTTTCGCTCGGCCTATTTCGACGAGCTGACCGGACTGCCCTCGCGGCGCGTGATCGAACATCACGCCAACAGCCTGCTCTGGCGCGACCGCAGCGACGAGCGCTTCGCGCTGGCCTTTCTCGATGTCGACAATTTCAAGCATATCAACGACTATTACGGCCACGCCGTCGGCGATGCGCTGCTGGTCGAGCTTTCGAAACGGCTGGCGCGAGACCTGCGCGAGTCCGACATGCTGGCTCGCATCTCCGGCGACGAATTCCTGCTGCTGCTCTCGCCCATCCGGAGCCAGGAGGAAGTCGCCGAATTCATGTCAACGACATTGCAGCGGCTGACGGCTCCGTTCTTCATCGACAATTCGGAAGTGTTCGCCTCGACCTCGGTCGGTGTCAGCCTGTATCCCGACCATGGAAGCAGCTTCGAAACGCTGCGCCAGAACGCCGACATCGCGATGTACCGCATCAAGAACAACGGCAAGGGATCCTGCGCCTTTTTCGATACTGGCATGGAGCGCGAGGCGCTGGCGCGGATGAAGATCGAGCAGTCGCTGCGGATGGCCATCCTCGAGAAGCGCTTCTGCTGCGCCTTCCAGTCCAAGGTCGACATCCGCACCCAGGCCGTGAAGGGCATCGAGGCCCTGGTGCGCCTGCGCGACGACGAGGGGGTCATCCAGGCGCCGGGCTCGTTCATCAACCTGGCGGGCGAGCTCGGCCTGATCGATGAGCTCACTCATCTCGTGCTTGCCGAGATCGTCAAGTCGATCGACCTGATCAACGAGACCTTCGGTGCGGAAGCGACCATCAGCATCAACGTCGCCGCCAAGCAGGCCGGCAATCCAGACTTCATGCGCAGCTTTGCGCAGGCACTGGATGACACCGGCTTCCCGCAGCGGTTCATGATCGAGGTGACCGAAGACGCCTTTGTCGCCAAGAACCACTTCCAGGCCGAGATCCTGCCGATATTCCGCAAGCTCGGCGTCGGCATCTCCATCGACGATTTCGGCACCGGTTATTCCTCGCTGTCGGCCCTCGCCGACATCACCGCCGACGAGATCAAGATCGACCGCTCCTTCATCACCGACATCCATAAGCGGCCGCGCAGCCAGGGCATTCTGCGCGCGATCGAATCCTTGAGCGAAGCGCTCGGCATGACGGTCATTGCCGAAGGGATCGAATCCTATGAGGAGCTCGCCTATTTGCAGGCCGCGACCAAGATCCGCTACGCGCAGGGCTATTATTTCGCGCGGCCCATCTTCCTGGAGGAGCTGAAGCTTGCCAGCCCCGTCTCCAGTGAATCCCGCGCCAGCGTCTCCGCCCGCCCAATGCAGCAGAACCGCCAGGGCTATTCACGGGCGAGC
>NZ_LJYG01000105.1:4192-42774 GCF_001440035.1 Bradyrhizobium manausense
GGGAGCCTCGGATGTACGGCCGAGGTGTCAGCCGGGCTCGTCGCCCTTCGAGGCCTCCGCTTACGCTCCGGCACCTCAGGGTGAGGGGACATAGATCGCGGGCGAACCGACCACCGCATTAACCCAGTCACGTCGATTTCCCTTTGAAATCGCTGCCCTTTTGGTAATACACAGGCAGGCCTCCCGAGGTACGCCATGTCCGGTCCCTCTTCCGTCGTCAGTGATCCCGCCTATATCCGCGCACGCGCAATGGAGACGCTGTTCGAGCGGCTCGAGCATCTCTGTGAGGGCGCCATCGCGATCGATCGCAGCGGGCGCGTGGTCTATGTCAACGAAAAATACGTCACCGCGATCGGCCTCTCGCATGAATCCGAGGCGCTCGGCCGCCCGATCGAAGAGGTGATCCCCAACAGCCTGTTGCGCAGGGTCGTGGAAACGGGCGAGCCGATCATCCTCGACATCATGGAGCTCGGCGGCCAGCAACTGGTCGTGACCCGGATGCCGATCGAGGACGAGAGAGGGAACATCATCGGTGCGATCGGCTTCGTGCTCTATGATCGCCTCGAAGGCCTGAAGCCGCTGCTCGGTCGCGTCGCCCAGCTCGAGAACGACCTGCGGCTGGCGCGGCGGCAATTGTCGCACGCGCGCGCCGCACGCTTCACCTTCGAGGATTATGTCGGCAGCACCGCAGGCATTGCGCAGGCCAAGACGCTCGCGGCACGCGCCGCGCGCCAAAGTGTGACGGTCCTGCTCACGGGCGAGACCGGCACCGGCAAGGAGATGCTGGCGCAGGCTATCCACAATGCATCGGCGCGCGCCGAAAAGCCTTTCGTGAGCGTCAACGTCGCGGCGATCCCGGACACGCTGATCGAATCGGAGTTCTTCGGTGCGGCGCCGGGCGCCTACACCGGTGCGGACCGCAAGGGGCGCGACGGAAAATTTCGGATCGCCGACGGCGGCACGCTGTTTCTCGACGAGATCGGCGAGATGCCGCTGCAATTGCAGGCCAAGCTGCTGCGCGTTCTGCAGGAGCGCGAGATCGAGCCGCTCGGCTCCGACAAGGTCACCAGGGTCGACGTACGGGTGATTGCCGCCACCAATGTCGACCTGCACAAGCGGGTCAGCGAGGGGACGTTCCGCGCCGATCTCTACTACCGGCTCAACGTGCTCTCGATCGTGCTGCCGCCGCTGCGTCATTGCCTGGACGACCTGCCGGAGATCTGCGGCCGGCTGCTCGAAGACATCAGCGCATCCGGCGATTATCTCAACGCCAGGATCACGCCGAGCGGCCTGACTGCGCTGGCGCGGTACGGCTGGCCCGGCAATGTCCGCGAGCTACGCAACATCCTGGAACGCGCGCTGATCCTGAGCGATTCGGGACGCCTCACCAGCGACGATTTCGATCGCATTCTCCCCGTGAGCGCGGAGATGATACCGGCGGCACCGTCGCGCCCGACCGGTCTCGTCCTGCCCTATGCCGAGGCCGAAGCCGAGTTCGAGAAGCACACGCTCGAGCAGGCGCTTGCCGCGAGCAACGGCCAGATCTCGGAAGCCGCCAAGATGCTCCAGATCTCGCGCGCGACCTTCTACAAGAAGCTCGCCAAGTTCGGCCTCGCCTCGGGCGCCACACCCGTCTGAGTTTCGAGACACCGCGTGTCCGGAGTCTCGGATTCCTGACATGGCGCATTGTGCCTTGGCGGCGCCGCCCACGCTGAATCTGCTGGATTTTCCGCCCATTTGCGCAAACCTATGGCATCTGGCGCAGAGCTTGCTCTTCGCTTTGCACAATGACGCATGCTGCACATGCGCATTCGCAACCAGGGAGAACGCCAGATGAGTGGAGCGATCGCCGTCAATCAGCTGCAAGCACGACACCCGTCACACGTCACCGTCGCCACCGCCAGCCTGATCGGCACGGCGATCGAGTGGTACGACTTCTTCCTCTACGGCACCGCCGCCGCGCTGATCTTCAACAAGCTGTTCTTTCCGACTTTCGACCCGATGATCGGTACACTGCTGGCGTTCGCGACCTATGCGCTCGGCTTCATCGCCCGTCCGCTCGGCGGGGTCGTGTTCGGTCATTACGGCGACAAGATCGGCCGCAAGACCATGCTCTATCTCACGCTGTTGATCATGGGTGCGGCGACGGCGGCGATCGGATTCCTGCCGACCTACGACACCGCCGGCATCTGGGCCGCGATCCTGCTCATCACCTGCCGCCTGGTCCAGGGCTTTGGCCTTGGCGGCGAATGGGGCGGCGCGGTGCTGATGGCGGTCGAGCACGCGCCAGCAGACAAGAAGGGCTTCTACGGCAGCTGGCCGCAGCTGGGCGCGCCGCTCGGCCTCGTGCTCGGCACGCTGGTGTTCTCGGTGGTCTCGGCGATGCTGACGGACGCGCAGCTGCTGGCCTGGGGCTGGCGCATTCCGTTCCTGTTCTCGATCGCACTGGTGGTGGTCGGTCTCTGGATCCGCTTCACCATCGCGGAATCGCCTGAGTTCCAGAAGGTGAAGGACACCAAGCAGGAAGTGAAGATGCCGATCCTCGAGGCGATCAGGATGTACCCGAAGAACATCCTGCTGGCGATGGGCGCGCGCTTTGCGGAGAACGGCTTCTTCTACATCTACGCCACCTTCGTGCTCGCCTATGCGACGCAATCGCTCGGCATGCAAAAGCAGGACATGCTGAACGGGGTGCTGATCGCAGCCGCGATCGAGACCTTCACCATTCCGGCCTTCGGCGCGCTGTCCGACAAGGTCGGGCGCCGGCCGGTCTATATCTTCGGCGCGGTGTTCTCGGCGCTGATGTCGTTCCCGCTGTTCATGCTGCTGGCGACCAAGAATCCGCAATATGCATGGATCGCGATCGTGCTCGGCCTCGCCATCGGACACGCCGCGATGTACGGCCCGCAGGCGAGCTTCCTGTCGGAGCTGTTCGGCACCAAGGTGCGCTATAGCGGCGTCTCGCTCGGCTACAACCTCGCCTCGATCTTCGCCGGCGCGCTGTCGCCGCTGATCGCGACGGGGCTGATGACAGCCTATGCGCCCGCGACCTGGCCGATCTCGCTCTACATGATCGGGCTCGCGATCATCACGGTGGTCTCGGTCTATTTCGCCACCGAAACGCGCAAGGCCTGACAGCCCTGAATGAGCCGGCGCTCACGGCACGGGAGCGGCTCGCCGCTCCCGTGATACAGATCAAACCAAGCAAGAAGAGCGGACCATAGGATCCGCGGAAAGCACGGGAGGGAATGCGATGAGCCAGCACCCAGCCTTGGCTTACCTGCCCCATTCAGAGAAGGGCAAGATCGTCACGGCGGCTGAAGCCGTCATGCTGATTCGCGACGGCGACACGGTCGCCACCGGCGGCTTCGTCGGCATCGGCTTTGCCGAGGAGATCGCAATCGCGCTGGAGGAGCTCTATCTGGCGAACGAGGGCGATGCGCCCTACACGCAAGGCAAGCCGCGCAACCTCACGCTGGTCTATGCCGCGGGCCAGGGCGACGGCAAGCACCGCGGCCTCAACCATTTTGCCCATGAGGGCCTGGTCCGCCGCGTCATCGGCGGACACTGGGGCCTTGCACCGAAATTGCAGCAGCTCGCGATCGCGAACCAGATCGAAGCCTATAATCTGCCGCAGGGTGTGATCACGCATCTGTTCCGCGACATCGCCGCGCACCGTCCGGCTCACGTCACCCGCGTCGGCATCGGCACCTTCGTCGATCCGCGAAACGGCGGCGGCAAGCTGAATCCGCGCACCACCGAGGACATGGTGGAGCTGATCAATCTGCGCGGCGAAGAGTGCCTGCTGTATCGGACGTTCCCGATCAATGTCGGGATCATCCGTGCCACCACCGGCGATCCCGACGGCAACCTCACCATGGAGAAGGAAGCTCTGACGCTGGAAGCGCTGGCGATTGCCATGGCCGCGCACAATTCCGGCGGCATCGTCATCGCCCAGGTCGAGCGCGTCGCCGAGAGCGGCAGCCTCAATCCGCGCCAGGTCAAGATCCCCGGCGTGCTGGTCGATTGCGTCGTCGTGGCCAAGCCCGAGCATCACTGGCAGACCTTTGGCACGCCATATAATCCGGCCTATTCCAGCGAGATTCGCGTGCGCACCGCCTCGCTGCCGGAAATGCCGATGAGCGAGCGCAAGATCATCGCCCGCCGCGCGGCCTTCGAGCTGAAGGCCAACAGCGTCGTCAATCTCGGCATCGGCATGCCCGAGGGCATCGCCTCCGTCGCCAATGAAGAGCGCATCATAGACCTGATCACGCTGACGGCGGAGCCTGGCGTGATCGGCGGCATCCCCGCAAGCGGCATCGATTTCGGCGCGGCGATCAATACCCAGGCGGTGATCGACCAGCCCTATCAGTTCGACTTCTATGACGGCGGCGGGCTGGACGCCGCCTTCCTCGGGCTTGCGCAGGTCGATCGGACCGGCAATCTCAATGTCAGCAAGTTCGGGCCGAAGCTGGCCGGCGCCGGCGGCTTCATCAATATCAGCCAGAATGCCAAGGAGGTCGTGTTCGTCGGCACCTTTGCCGCCGGCCGGCAACGCATCGCCGTCAACGACGGCAAGCTCGCCATCGTGGAGGAGGCGAAGTCGCGCAAGTTCGTCGACAAGGTCGAGCATGTGACCTTCAGCGGCCGCTTTGCCGCGGCGCGCGGGCAACCTGTGCTCTATGTCACCGAGCGCTGCGTCTTTGCGCTGCGGCCCGACGGGCTCGAGCTCACGGAAGTCGCGCCCGGCATCGACATCGACCGCGACATCCTGCGCCTGATGGATTTCAAGCCGCTGATCCCGCGCGAGCCGAGCCTGATGGATGCCCGCATCTTCCGCGACGGTCCCATGGATCTGCGCGAGCGGCTGCTGACCATTCCGCTCGGCCAGCGTTTTGCGCTGGACGAGCAGCAGAACCTGTTCTTCATCAACCTGGAGCGCTATCCCTTGCGCAGCAAGGCCGATATCGACGCGATCGCGCGCACCGTCGAGGCCAGGCTCGCCCCGCTCGGCCGCAAGGTTTACGCCATCGTCAATTATGACAACTTCTCGATCCTGCCGGAGCTGCTGGACGATTACTCGGCCATGGTGCGCAGCCTGGTCGACCGCTTCTATACCGGCGTGTCGCGCTACACGACCTCCGGTTTCCTGCGCATCAAGCTCGGCGAAGCGCTGGAGCGGCGCGGTGTCGCGCCGCACATCTTCGAGAGCGCCGAGGAGGCGCGGTCGGACTGGCAGACCGAGGCCGGCGGCGCGCGGCTCGCGGCGCGGCGAGGTTAAAAAATGATGCAGAGCTTGCGAGCAGCCGCCTCAGCCGTAAGGTCGAATTGCAATGTCCGTCAGGCTGTGCAAATCGCTATTGCCCAACAAATCAATTCAGGAGGGACCATCGTGCGTCGATCACTCATCATAACAACAACCGTTCTCGCCCTCGCTGCGGCGACTGCCGCGCACGCCGACGATCTCAAGGTCGCATTGATCTACGGCAAGACCGGTCCGCTCGAAGCCTATGCCAAGCAGACCGAGACCGGCCTGCAGATGGGTTTTGAATACGCCACCAAGGGCACCATGACGCTCGACGGCCGCAAGATCGTCATCGTCACCAAGGACGACCAGGGCAAGCCGGACCTCGCCAAGGCTGCGCTCGCGGAGGCCTATCAGGACGACAAGGCGGATATCGCCATCGGCACCACCTCCTCGGCCGCCGCGCTCGCCATTCTCCCCGTTGCGGAAGAGAACAAGAAGATCCTGATCGTCGAGCCGGCGGTCGCGGACCAGATTACCGGCGAGAAATGGAATCGCTACATCTTCCGGACCGCGCGCAATTCATCGCAGGACGCGATCTCGAACGCGGTCGCCATCGGCAAGCAGGGCGTGACAGTGGCCACGCTGGCGCAGGACTACGCCTTCGGCCGCGACGGCGTCGCCGCCTTCAAGGAGGCCCTCGCCAAGACCGGCGCGACGCTCGCCGCGGAGGAGTACGCCCCGACCAGCACCACCGACTTCACCGCGGTCGGCCAGCGCCTGTTCGATGCCCTGAAGGACAAGCCGGGCCGCAAGGTGATCTGGGTGATCTGGGCCGGCGCCGGCAATCCACTGGCAAAACTCCAGGACATGGATCCGAAGCGCTACGGCATCGACCTCTCGACCGGCGGCAATATCCTGCCGGCGCTCGCCGCCTACAAGAGCCTGCCCGGCATGGAAGGCGCCACCTATTATTACTACGACATCCCGAAGAATCCGGTGAATGACTGGCTCGTTGCCGAGCACCAGAAGCGCTTCAACGCGCCGCCGGATTTCTTCACCGCGGGCGGCTTTGCCGCCGCCATGTCCGTCGTCGCCGCCGTCACCAAGGCGAAATCGACCGACACCGAGAAGCTGATCACGGCGATGGAAGGCATGGAGTTCGACACGCCGAAGGGCAAGATGGTGTTCCGCAAGGAGGACCATCAGGCGCTGCAGAGCATGTATCACTTCAAGGTCAAGGTCGATCCGAACGTCGCCTGGGCCGTGCTCGAGCCGGTGCGCGAGCTGAAGATCGAGGACATGGACGTTCCGATCAAGAACAAGCGGTGAGCTGGTTACCTCTCCCGCTCTTGTCCGCCGAAGCCTTGGCGAAGGCGGATGCGGGAGAGGTCGGCGCGAAGCGCCGGGTGAGGGCTTTCTCATCTTTGGGATTGCCCCGTTGCGGAGATACTCTCTCCCCTGCCCTCCCCCGCAAGCGGGGGAGGGGGCGCACCGCGACCGCGGATAAATCCAGTTTCATCATTTCCAGACTCTCCATGCCCCTCTCCCTCGAAACCCGTGATCTCACCATCCGCTTCGGCGGGCATGTCGCGGTCAACAATGTCAGCTGTACGTTCCGCCCGGGCGAGCTCACCGCCATTGTCGGGCCGAACGGCGCCGGCAAGACCACCTATTTCAATCTGATCTCGGGCCAGCTGCGCGCATCCAGCGGCAGCATCCTGTTCGACGGCGCCGACATCACTCAGCATTCCGCGCCGCTGCGCAGCCGCGCAGGTCTCGGGCGCGCGTTTCAGCTCACAAATCTCTTCCCGAATCTGACGGTGGAAGAAAACGTCCGCCTCGCGGTGCAGGCGGCGAGCGGCACCCATTACGACATGCTGCGGCCCTGGATGGTCCGCCGCGATTTGATCGCCCGCGCGGATGCCATCCTCGACCAGGTCGCGCTCGGCACCCGCCGCAGCGTCGCCGCGACCGCGCTGTCGCATGGCGACCAGCGCAAGCTCGAAGTTGCGCTGATGATCGCGCTGGAACCAAAAGTGTTCATGTTCGACGAGCCGACCGCCGGCATGAGCATCGACGAGGTGCCTGTCGTGCTGAACCTGATCGCTCAGCTCAAGCAGGACAAGAGCAAGATCATCCTCCTCGTCGAGCACAAGATGGACGTGGTGCGCTCGCTCGCCGACCGCATCATCGTGCTGCACAACGGCCAGCTCGTCGCCGACGGCGTGCCTGCCGAGGTGATCGCCTCGCCGATCGTGCAGGAAGCCTATCTCGGCGTAGCCCCCAAGAAGGTTGCAGGGGGCGCCGCATGACCGACCTGCTCAAACTTTCCGGCGTGCACACCCATATCGGGCGCTACCATATTCTCCAAGGCATCGACCTCGCTGTCCCGCAAGGGCAGGTCACGATGCTGCTCGGCCGCAACGGCGCCGGCAAGACCACGACGCTGCGCACCATCATGGGCCTGTGGCAGGCCTCCTCAGGCGAGATTACGCTCGGCGGGACGCGCATCGAGAGCCTCGCCACGCCCGACATTGCGCGGCTGGGCGTCGGCTACGTGCCCGAGAGCATGGCCGTGTTCTCCGATCTCACGGTGAAGGAAAATCTCGTCCTCGCGGCGCGCGATGCGGCGATGGACGACAGACAGCTGGAATGGATCTTTGGCTTCTTCCCGGCGCTGCGCCGGTTCTGGCTGTCGCGCGCCGGAAGTCTCTCCGGCGGGCAGAAGCAGATGCTGTCGATTGCGCGCGCCATCATCGAGCCGCGCAAGCTGCTGCTGATCGACGAGCCGACCAAGGGCCTGGCACCGGCGATCGTGATGGCGCTGATCGAGTGCCTGAAGGAGATCAAGCGCAAGGGTGCGACCATTCTGCTGGTCGAACAGAATTTCTTTGCAGCGCGCGAGCTCGGCGACAGCGTGCTGGTGATGGACAACGGCACCATCGTCCATCGCGGCGAGATGGCGGCGCTGGCCGCCGACGTGCCGCTGCAGGAACGGTTGCTCGGCCTGAGCCTGGAGGCGCATCAGTGACTGAACTCGCTGCATCAGATCCGCTGCCGAAGCCGAAGCGCGACCTCGCGCCGATCCTGCTGCCGGTCGCACTCGCGCTAGCCATGATCCCGCTGGTCGGCTCGCCCTCGACCTGGCTGACGCTGACAGCGGCGAGCCTCGCCATGGGCATGATGATTTTCATCATGGCCTCGGGGCTGACGCTGGTGTTCGGCCTGATGGACGTGCTCAATTTCGGCCACGGCGCCTTCATCGCGGTCGGCGCCTATGTCGCAACGCTGGTCTTTGCGCCATTTGCGGCCTCGGTGCAGGCGGATTCGCTCTGGCTGAACCTCGCCGTGCTGGCGCCGGCGGCGCTGCTGTCGATGGCGGTATCAGGCGCGCTCGGCCTCGTCGTCGAACGCGTGCTGATCCTGCCCGTCTATGGCCAGCACCTGAAGCAGATCCTGATGACAACAGGCGGGCTGATCGTCGCCGAGCAGACGCTGTATGCGCTATGGGGGCCGCAGATCATTCCGATGCCGCTGCCGGCCTCGCTGCGCGGCTCCTTCATCCTTGGTGACGTCGCGATCGCGAAATACCGCGTGCTGGCCATGCTGATTGGCCTGGCCGTCTTCGTCGCGATCCAGCTCGTGCTCAACCGCACCAAGCTCGGCCTGTTGATCCGCGCCGGCGTCGAGAATCGCGAGATGGTCGAGGCGCTCGGCTATCGCATCCGCCGGCTGTTCCTCGGCGTGTTCATGACGGGATCGGCGCTGGCCGGCCTCGGCGGCGTGATGTGGGCGCTCTATCGCGAGCAGGTCCATGCCTCCATGAGCGACGAGCTCACCGTCCTGATTTTCGTCGTCGTCATCATCGGCGGCCTCGGTTCGATCGGCGGCTGCTTCATCGGCGCGATCCTGGTGGCCATGGTCGCCAATTACGGCGGCTTCCTGGTGCCGAAACTCGCCCTCGTCTCCAACATCCTGCTGATGGTCGCCGTTCTGATGTGGCGCCCGCGCGGCCTCTATGCGGTGACCAGCCGATGATGCTTCTCTCAGGCGATCCGCCGCGCAGCCGCGTGCTCACGCTCATTCTTGTCGTCATCATCCTGGCGCTGGCGGCAACACCGTTTCTGTTTCCGGGAGCAAAGGCGCTGAACGTCGCGGCCAAGATCTGCGTCTTTGCCGCCTTGGTCGCGTCCTATGACCTGCTGCTCGGCTACACCGGCACGGTGTCGTTCGCGCACACCATGTTCTACGGCATCGGCAGCTACGCGATCGCGATCGCGCTGTATGGCATGGGCGCGAACTGGGCCGCGGTCGCCACCGGCATTGTCATCGGCCTGCCGCTGGCCGCGCTGCTTGCGCTTGCGATCGGCCTGTTCTCGTTGCGGGTGGCCGCGATCTTCTTTGCGATGATCACGCTCGCCGTCGCCTCCGCTTTCCAGGTCCTGGCCTCGCAATTGTCATGGCTCACCGGCGGTGAGGACGGTCGCAGCTTCCAGCTGCCGGAGCTGCTGCGCCCCGGCACGGTGCTGATCTCCAAGAACCTGTTCGGCTTCGAGGTCAACGGCCGCATCCTGACCTTCTATCTGGTGTTCGCGATCTCGGCCCTGATGATCCTGGCCCTGCTGCGCGTGGTGAACTCGCCGTTCGGCCGCGTGCTGCAGGCGATCCGCGAGAACCGCTTTCGTGCCGAGGCGCTCGGCTTCCGCACCGTGTTCCATCTGACCTACGCCAACTGCCTCGCGGCCCTGGTCGCCGCCAGCGCCGGCATCCTGAACGCGCTGTGGCTGCGCTATGCCGGGCCGGACACCTCGCTCAGTTTCTCCATCATGCTGGACATTCTCCTGATGGTGGTGATCGGCGGCATGGGCACGATCTACGGCGCGATCATCGGCGCCACGATCTTCATCCTTGCCCAGAATTATCTGCAATCGCTCATGGGCGTCGCCTCCAAAGCCGCGAGCGAAGCCGGCCTGCCATTGCTGCCGGGGCTGCTGCATCCCGACCGCTGGCTGCTCTGGCTCGGGTTGCTCTTCATCGCAAGCGTGTATTTCTTCCCGACCGGCGTGGTCGGGCGGCTACGTCACGGCCGTGGCGACAAGAGTGCCGGCACGCCGCATTAGGCTTCGATTAACGATGCAACGCAGCGCGCCAGTTCCGGCTTTGCGAGATATCTGTAGACCGGTTTAAGCCATGGGTAACCGGCTTTCCTAAGCATTACGCCACCTGTCCATAGTATCTCTGCTCCTCCAGGGGAGTGGGATGCGCCAGGTTTTTCAACAAATGGCAGCTGCGATGGTCCGGGCCGTGAAGGGCGGCCGGGACGCGGCCATGCGGCGCGGCCCGGTGCTGTGGTTGACACTCTCGGGGGCACTGCTCGTCGCCGGCATCTTCGCCGCGACCGCGATAGCCGTTGGCGACTTTCGGGAGCGCGCGCTCGCCAACAAGGAGCGCGAGCTGGAGAACACGGTCCTGTTGTTGACCCGGCACTTCGATCAGCAGTTCGAGGACTCCGAAATCGTAGCCGGCGATCTCATCTCGCAGATGAAGCTACCGGGGATCAGCTCGCCCGAGGCGTTCCGCGAACGCATGTCGAGCGACGAAGCACACCGTATGCTCGCGAACAAGATCAGCGCCGTGAACTACCTCGGCGACATCGCGATCTATGACGTCAACGGCGACCTCATCAACTGGTCGCGAAACGAGCCGCTGCCAAAAATCAACATCGCATCGCGCGCCTACTTTCAGACCTTCAAGTCCAATCCCCAATCCGAGCCGGTGCTGCTGGAGACCGTGCAGAGCTTTCTCATCGGCAAGTGGACCACCGTGGTCGCGCGCCGCTTGACCGGTCCAACGGGCGAATTGCTGGGCATCATGGTGCGGCGGGTCGATCCGGGGAGCTACCAGAAGTATTTTTCCTCCGTATCGCTCGGAGCCGGCGCCGCCATTTCGCTGTTCGATCGCGGCGGCACGATGCTAGCACGCCATCCGCACGCCGAGGAACTGATCGGCAAGAGCTTCGCCAACGGGCCGTTGCTGAAGAAGATTTTGGCCGAGGGGGGTCGGAAGACCCTGCGAATCGAGAGCAGTCCGATCGATGGCCAGGGCCGTCTCGCCGCGGGAGCCCCGCTCCAGAATTTTCCCATCATCGTCCTCGCAACGAATACGATGGAATCGGCCCTCGCCGACTGGCGCGAGCAAACGCGATTCATGATCACCACGGCCATGCTGGCGGCAACGATCATCGCGCTGATCTTCTTCATGATCATCCGCCAGATCGTCAGGCAGAACCGCGAGGCGCAGCAGCGGCTGGAGGCGGAACGGCGGCGGCTGGACACCGCCCTCAACAACATGTCGCAGGGGCTGATCCTGTACGATGCCGACGGCTATATCGTCACCTGCAACCGCCGCTACGCCGACATGTTCGGCCTTTCGCACGATGTCATCAAACCGGGCTGCCACATCCTAGACGCGATGCGCCACCGCAAGGAGCGCGCTGCGTTCGAGGGTGACGTGGAGGCATTCTACGCCGAGGTCATGAGCGTCGTCACCGAAGGCACCGTTTCCAAGCGGACTCATCAACTGACCGATGGCCGGGCCTTCCAGGTCATCAACACCCCGCTTGCGCAGGGTGG
The DNA here is from genome assembly GCF_001440035.1 of Bradyrhizobium manausense. Classification (GTDB taxonomy): domain Bacteria; phylum Pseudomonadota; class Alphaproteobacteria; order Rhizobiales; family Xanthobacteraceae; genus Bradyrhizobium; species Bradyrhizobium manausense. The sequence goes on from NZ_LJYG01000105.1 coordinate 16,073, forward strand.
CGTCGCCACCATCGAAGAGATCACGGAGCGACGCAATCTCGAGCAAGAACGCGACCGCAACTACACGTTCCTGCGCGAGATCATCGACCACATTCCCTCGCAGATCACGGTGAAGGACGCTCACACGCGGCGCTACCTTCTGGTCAACCGGATTGCCGAGGACATTTTTGGGGAAGGCGGCAAGACCATCGTCGGCAAGACCGCGGCCGATATCCTGCCGGAAGCGGACGCCGACATCGTCACGCGCGACGATGATGCGGTGCTGCAATCGCCGGACCGGCTGCTGCAGAAGGAGCAGAGCTGGAAGACCCCGACCGAAGGCCAGCGCCATACCATTTCAAAGCGCATCGGCATCTGCGACAAGGCCGGCGACCCTCGCTACATCATCAATGTCATCGAGGACGTCACCGAGCAGCGCAACACCGCCGAGAAGATCGCGCATATGGCGCATTACGATGCGCTGACCGACCTGCCCAACCGCGTGCTGTTCCGCGAGCAGATCGAGCGCGAGTTGGAGAAGGTCGTCGGCGGCGCCCGGTTTGCGCTGCTCTATATCGATGTCGACGAATTCAAGGGCATCAACGATTCGCTCGGCCATCATGTCGGCGACGAGCTGTTGATGGCGATCGCCGGCCGCATCCGCGCCTGCCTCAAGCCGGGCGATCTGATCGCGCGGCTCGGCGGCGACGAGTTCGCGGTGATCCAGACCGGAATCCAATCATCCACCGACGTCCTGGGCTTCGTGAGCCAGATCCAGGAAGCGATCCGCCGTCCCTACCACTGCCTCGGCCACCAGCTCTCCACCGACGCCAGCATCGGCATCGCGCTTGCGCCGCAGGACGGGGCCGACCTCGATCAGCTCATCAAGAGTGCCGACCTCGCCATGTACGGCGCCAAGGCGGAGGGGCGGCGCACCTACCGCTTCTTCGTGCCGGAGATGGACGCGAGCGCCAAGGCGCGCCTCTCGCTGGAGCAGGATCTGCGCCAGGCGCTGGTCAATGGCGGCTTCGAGATCCACTACCAGCCGCTGGTCAATCTGCATTCGGGCGAGGTCTCCGGCTGCGAGGCGCTGCTGCGCTGGCGCCATCCCGAACGCGGCATGGTGTCGCCGGCCGAATTCATTCCGATCGCCGAGGACACCGGCCTGATCAACCATCTCGGCGACTGGGTGCTGCGCACGGCCTGCAACGAGGCCGCGACCTGGCCCGCCCATGTCCGCCTCGCGGTCAACGTCTCTCCCGTGCAGCTCAAATGTGGCACGCTGGCGCTCCGGATCGCCGGCGCTCTCGATGCGGCAGGCCTTGATCCGCGGCGGCTCGAACTCGAGATCACCGAAGCCGTGCTGATCCGCGACGACGAGGCGGCGCTCCAGATCCTGCACCAGCTCCGCTCGATCGGCGTGCGCATCGCGCTCGACGATTTCGGCACCGGCTATTCGTCGCTGAGCTATTTGAAGCGCTTCCCGTTCGACAAGATCAAGATCGACCGCTGCTTCGTCGCCGACATCGCTGACGCCGACGGCGCGCCCGTGATCGTGCAGGCGGTGGTGAACATCGCGTCCGCCAGCAACATGACCACGGTTGCCGAAGGCGTCGAGACCGAGGCCCAGCGCGAGATGCTGCGTGCTCTCGGCTGCACCGAGATGCAGGGCTATTTGTTCAGCAGACCGAGACCGGCCGCCGAGGTGCGTGAGCTGTTCGGCCCAGGCGGTGCCATTCCCGTGGCGGCGGTGGCCTGAGATGGCAAAGCTCAGCAGGACGCCCGCGAAGACTGTCGATGTCGCCGATTCCTACGCGGTGCGGCTGATGCAGCATCTGGTGGTGCCGACCTTCGTGATCGATCCGAAGCGGTGCGTAGTGATCTGGAACAAGGCCTGCGAACGGCTGACGGGCGTTGCCGCCTCCGAGGTGATCGGCACCAACAGGCATTGGCAGGCGTTCTACGAGACCAAGCGCCCTTGCCTTGCCGATCTGGTTGCGCTCGACCAGCCCGAGCAGCTGCCGGAGCTCTATCCGGAATATGCCGCGCGCGGCCATAACGGGCTCGGCTTCTCCGCGGAAAACTGGTGCGTGATGCCGAAGCTCGGCAACCAGCTCTATCTTGCGATCGATGCCGGCCCCATCCACGACGAGGCCGGCAATCTGATTGCCGTGGTGGAGACACTGCGCGACCTCACCGACCAGAAGCGTGCCGAAACGGCGCTGAAGGAGCTTGCCACCAAGGACGGGCTGACTGGCCTGTCGAACCGCCGCGCATTCGACCAGATGCTGGCGAGCGAATGGACCCGCGCGCAGCGGACGCAGAAGCCGTTAGCGCTGCTGTTCGTCGACGTCGATCATTTCAAGCTGTTCAATGACGAGCACGGCCACCAGAGCGGCGACGAGTGCCTGCGCGCGGTCGCCCGCGTGGTCAGGCGCTACGCCTTGCGTCCGCTCGACCTCGCCAGCCGCTATGGCGGCGAGGAATTTGCTCTGATCCTGCCCGAGATGGGCTGCGACGATGCCTGCACCATCGCCGAGGAGATCCGCCGCGCCGTGATGGCCTTGCAGATCGCCCATGGCGCCCGTGGAGCCGGCGACCGCGTGACCCTCAGTGTCGGCGTCGCCTGTCACGTTCCCGGCGAGGCCGATGGCACCCCCAATGGCCTGCTGAACGCGGCCGATCAGGCGCTCTATGCCGCCAAGCGGCTCGGCCGCAACCGCGTGGTCTGCTCCGATCGGGTGCTGGCCGAATTTACCGCCCTCGGCCGGGAAAACGAGCCAGTTAGCGGTCAAGTTCCTGCCGTCGCTCCACGCAAATCGGCCTAAAGCGCTGATATTGCCGCGGCGAGACCGTTGCCCGCCCCTCGCCATTAGGCTAAATGAGGCCTCGTTGCGCCCGTAGCTCAGCTGGATAGAGCGTTGCCCTCCGAAGGCAAAGGTCACACGTTCGAATCGTGTCGGGCGCGCCATTAAAAACAAGTACTTAGCGTATTCGATTTTTCTTCCTCACCGGTCGGGTAAGCGGCAGGGATAGCTTGACGCATCGATTGCAAACACCGTGCGTGGAGGACCATCAGTGATCCGCCGCGCGACTGCCATCGGCTTCTCTCGCCAAGCCAAGCCTGGTCGCACCGAACCACTTCGCGTTACGACATGACCGATGACGGGGTCGAACACGAGGCGGTCCGTGATGATTTTGAAACCGGCAAAAGCGCTTTGTGATCGAGCGGGGCGAGATCGGGCCCGATCTATTCCGAGCAGCCTGCTGGATGGGTCTCGAAGGGCTCGTGTCTAAACATCGCGATCGGCCGTACCGAGCCGGTCGGCAGAAGCACTGGATCAAGGTGAAGAACCGGACGCATCCAGCAATGACGCGGGAGCCTTGACGTCTCACGGGACCTTCTGGGCGGCCGGCGCCGCGGCAAAAAGCAGCGCCGCGCTTTCGACCACAGTAATTCTCCCGGCTCTGGAACATGGCCCTAATACCGGATTCGGTCGCGTTCCCATAGCCCGTGTACCCATAACGCCGGCAGCGTGACGCGACCAAGGCAATGTCTGCTTTGTCGAGGAGGCCGCAGCGGAAGGTCGGAGAGTCGGCCCCGACCAACTTTGGGCTTTTGGAGGTGGACGGGTCGGGGCCGCTGGAGGTGCTTGGTTTCGAAGGCACCAAGCAATGAGAAGCCTGCTCACAGATCGCAGGGCGGCTCTGTTCGCTTTCGCACAGTTCCAGCTGCATATTTTTCCCGACTAGATTCACATATTTCTATGCAGCCGGGGAATGAGCGAGGCCTACTCAACCTATTGCAAATGGGACCAAGAGGCCGTGGTGAGTGAAAGTGGGCGAACCGCAAGCAGATTTTTCATTCGAATGGGGGGCAAAGGTTGGATGGTTTACGATCGAGAGCGCCGGGGCCCGGCGCTGCTCGGTACGGACATAGCAGCCAATTTGACGAGGGAGCAGGCAGAGCGAGCCTACGAAGTTCTCACTCGCTCAACACCGGAACGCTAACCACGGAAGAAGCCCGCCAGCGTGAAACGGCGGGCCGCGCGACATCAACGGCCGCTCAGGGCGTCGCGGGGGCGCCATCAGCCACCTTGAAACGGCCTGATAATCTCACGTAGAATGTTCCGGAGGGGACAAGCAGACTCCCCGTGAGACTTCGGTCCAAGCTCTGCGCAGCACGCAATTCGTGGAGCTTGCGCATGATCGAACGCCAATCACCTCCCCTGCATTCTATGGCTATTCTTTTCCGGGGCGACGCTGCGGCTCGCCGGGATGTGACCGCTCAGAACAGCCGCTTCGCCGACGTCTTCGAAGCCCTCGCCGCCCTCGGCATCGAAGCACGCCCGGCGATCTATGATGAGGCCTTCGCCGGGCAAGTCCGCGAACAATTGCTCGCGGTCGACGGCGTGCTCGTCTGGGTCAACCCGATCCAGGAGGGCCGAGACCGTGCCGGTCTCGACGCGCTGCTGCGCGACGTCGCCGCCAAAGGCGTGTGGGTGAGCGCGCACCCTGATGTGATCCTCAAGATGGGCACCAAGGAGGTGCTCTATCGGACCCGCTCGATGGGGTGGGGAAGCGACACGGCGCTGTATCAGAACGCCGCGGCAATGCGCGCCGAGCTGCCGGGCAGGCTCGCGAGCGGCGCGCGCGTGATCAAGCGCAACCGGGGCAATGGGGGCCAAGGCGTCTGGAAGGTCGAGAAGCTTCCGACCTCCTCCATGATAAGAGTGCTGGACGCGACCAAGGAAGTCCCCGAGGAGCTGACGCTGGATGATTTTGTCCGTCGCTGCGCGGAGTATTTCGAGAACGGCAGCGTGATCGACCAACCCTTCCAGCCTCGCCTGAGCGAGGGCGTGGTGCGTTGCTACATGGCAGGCGATCGCTGCGCCGGGTTCGGCCACCACAAGGTCAAGGCCCTGGTCGATACGCCGGCCGCGCGTTCCCAGGCCGGACCGCGGCTCTATACATCCAACGCAGACCCGCGCTTCCAGCGGCTGCGCCGGTTGATGGAAGACGAATGGACGCCGCAGTTGACGTCCTTGATGGATATCGCGAGAGATGACCTGCCCGCGATCTGGGACGCCGACTTCATGCTTGGCCCGGTCGAGGCCGAAGGGAGCGACAGCTACGTGCTCGGCGAGATCAATGTCAGCTCGGTGCACCCCTACCCGAACGAGGCGCCGGTGCACGTCGCCAGATGGGTTGCCGACCGGCTGCAGCGCAAGCGTTGACGCATGCTGACAGTCAGTGGGCTCAAGCGCCTGCACATCTCCGTGTCATTCGACCTGCAGGACGGCGAATGCGTCGCCCTGCAGGGGCCCTCCGGCGTCGGGAAGACCGTGCTGCTTCGCGCCATCGCGGACCTCGATCCCAACGAAGGAACGGTCAGGCTCGATGGCGCGCTCAGAGAACAGATGCCTGCCCCGGCGTGGCGAAAACGGGTGACCTATCTGGCCACCGAGCCTGGTTGGTGGTCCGAGACCGTGCAGGAACACTTCACAGCCTGGAATGACGCCCTGTCGCTGGTCAAATGCCTGGGGCTGCCGGAGGACTGCGGACCGTGGGCGGTCCAGAGGCTTTCGACCGGCGAGCGTCAGCGATTGGGGCTTGTGCGTGCGCTGATGCTGCGCTCGCGGGTGCTTCTGCTGGACGAGCCGACCTCGGCGCTCGACACGGCATCCACCGCGGCCGTGGAATCCTTGATCGCCGCACGCATCGCGGATGGAACGAGCGTCGTTTGGAGCACCCACGACGATGCCCAGGCCCGCCGTGTGAGCTCAAGGATATTTGCCATGAGGCCCGGCGGCCACATCGAGGAAAGCCGGCCGTGACCTACATTCAGCTTTCGTATGGTGATCTCGCCCTCCCCGCTCTGCTTGTCGTCATGGATGGCGTTCTCTCGATTGTTCTCCGCCTCGAGCTTGAAAGACAGCTTGCCATCGCGACGGTGCGCATGGTGGTTCAGCTCGTCCTTGTCGGATATTTGCTGACGTTCCTGTTCGCCGCGGTGTCGCCGCTCTGGACCGCCGTCGCCGCTTGCGTCATGGTCCTGTTCGCTTCTCGCGAGATCGTCGCGCGGCAGAAGCGGCGGCTGCCGGGCATCTGGAGCTATGGCCTCGGCGGGGGATGCATGCTGCTCGCCGCCGGTACGGTCACGATATTCGCGCTCCTGACGGAGCTACGCCCCGATCCATGGTATCACCCGCGCTATGCGTTGCCCTTGCTGGGCATGATCCTCGGCAACACCATGACCGGGATAAGCCTCGGCCTGGACGTGCTGACGAATAGCCTGGTGCGCGAACGCGCCGCCGTGGAAGCGTGTCTCGCCCTCGGTGGCACCCGGTATCAGGCTCTGCTTCCGGTCATACGCGACGCGTTAAGAAGCGGCTTCATGCCGATCATGAACAGCATGGCGGCGATCGGCCTGGTTTCCTTGCCGGGAATGATGACTGGCCAGATTCTTGCGGGCGTCGACCCGGTCGATGCGGTCAAATATCAGCTGTTGATCATGTTCCTGATCGCCGGCGGCACCGGGCTCGGAACGCTTGCTGCCGTCCTGGGTGGTGCACACCTGCTGACCGATCATCGCCACCGGCTGCGTCTCGATCGAATGACCCTGGACACGTTCAGTTGAAGGCTCACGCGTTTCATTGCGATGTCGCGGCGCCGGCTTCCGCCCTCGATCGCGCCGAGACGGCAACAATCCATTGCTCGAATGCGCCGAGGATCCGATCGTTTCGGCGAACGGATCGACTCAGGAGATAGTAGCCCTCATCAAGCGTGATCGGTGGCGCGAGGAGCTGTAGGCGCCGGCTCGAAAGGTGCTCGTCGACATAGGCCATGTCGATCATCGCGATGCCCCCGCCGGCCAGCGCCGCCTCGAGCGCTTGCGCGCGTGACTCGACGACCAGGCCGCCGTCATCAGGCCTTCCAGCGCGCCGGGATGCCGTCCACCAACGCGACCAGTCCCGAAAGCGGGAACGGGCACGGATGATGGAGCTTCCTTCAAGGTTCTGATCGGCGCCCGGCGCGGCCACGGGCGCGAGGGTCTCGCGAAACAGCAAGGTCGCGGTCAGCCCGGGCCAGTTTCCCAATCCGTGCCTGATAGCGCAGTCGAAATCCTCGGCCTCGAGATTAATAGCCCGACGCGTCGTCGTGAGTGCAACCTCGATGTCGGGATGCAGGGCTCGGAATTCCGGCAACCGCGGCAGCAGCCAGTGCGACGCCAGGGTCGCGACCGTGCTGATGCGCAATTGGGAGCGTCGCCGGCGGATCGGTTCGACAGCGGCCTCGATGCGGTCGAGGGCGTCGCCCATCACCGCGATGAGCGCCTCGCCATCATCGGTCAGCACGACACTGCGCCCTTGCTTCTGCATGAGGATAACGCCGAGCTGGCGCTCGAGATCTGCGACCCGGTGGGACAGCGCCGAGCGGCTGACGCCGAGAATATCAGCCGCTGCCGTGAGGCTGCCGGTCTGCGACAGCAGGGAAAGCGCCTGCAAACCTCTGAGCGACGGAAGCATGACCGGGCGAACCGACTGGTGATGACAGGTGAGATTATCTCACGCTTCGATCCCGCGGCAAACTGCTACCGACAAGACGGGAGGACCGCCCGATGCCGAATCTGTTCCAACAGCTTGCTGCCTATAATGCCTGGGCCAATGCCCGACTCTACGAAGCGGCGCTTGCGCTGCCGGAGGAGCTTTATTTCGCCGACACGGGCGTGTTCTTCCGCAGCCTGCATGGGACGCTGAACCACCTTCTCTTGACGGACAGGCTTTGGCTGACCCGGCTCACCGGTGTGGGCCAGCAGCCAAAGCGGCTCGACGAGATCCTCTACAGGGATCGCCGGGAGTTGACGCTGGCGCGCCTTGCCGAGGACGCGCGCCTCATCGCATTGGTCAGCGGTTACGACGAGGAGGCTCTGGCGCGGCCGCACGCTTATCAGACGACGTCGGGCAAGCCGCAGGAACAGCCGCTATCGGACATCCTGCTGCATCTTTTCAATCATCAGACGCACCACCGCGGCCAGGCTCATGCATGCTTGTCGATCTTGACCAGGCAGGAGCCGCCCTCGCTCGATCTGCTCGTGATGCAGCGGGGGCTTCCGCCGCCTGATCTCGCGGAGCGTTTGGGCTCGTCCACGCCGGCGTGATCGTGCAAATCGGGCCGTTGCGATTTCGCCTGGCCTGCTCAAATTGCCCTGATAGCGTCGGGTGCGCCAATGGCCGACAAGCCGCGGCTCTCAATACCGCCGCTTTGCGGTGACGTTTTTACGGCCGGTTAATTGCGTCGCTTCAATCCGACGCATGCGACATCAGGCACCCCATATTCGCGCGGTGCCAGTAAGTGTTGCTTAAATAGCCAGCTTTCAAAGTTCCCCTGCCGAGAGACAGGCGGAGGCTTTTCGATCCGCCCTGTCCCGACACGCGATACCTGAACTGACGGGAATTGCCTGTGACGTGGTTAACGGCGATTAGGATGAAGGTCATGCTGCGCGGCTCGCTTTATCGGTTTGTCAGAGATCGCAAGGCCAACGTTGCCGTCATATTCGCGATCCTGCTGTTCCCGACCGTCTATCTGCTGGGCATGACGCTCGACTACACGCAGGCTCAGCGCCGGCAATCGCAGCTGGACGCCGCAGCCGATGCCGCCGCGATCGCGGCCGTGACCCCGTCGATGATGGCCCAGAGCACGACCGTCGCCCAGACCACCGCCACGAATATCTTCAACGCGACGGCAAACGCGATCGCCGGCGGCCTATCGGGGAATCCCGTACTGACGGTCAATGTCGGCAATGTCGGCCTGGTGCGCACCGCGACCGTCACTTACACCGCAAACTCCAGCAACGCCTTCCCGAGCCTGCTCGGCACCTCCGTGTGGCCGATCAAGGGCTCCGCGACGGCCAGCGCTTCGGGCGCGCCCAACATCAACTTCTATCTGCTGCTGGACGATTCGCCGTCGATGGGCATCGCTGCTACGTCGACAGATATCACCAACATGATCAATGCGACCGCGAGCCAGCCCTCCGGCTCGAGAAACTGCGCCTTCGCCTGTCACGAATCGCATCCCGAGAAGGACTCGGGCGCGAGCGCGTCGACCAAGGACAACCTCACCATTGCACGCAACAACAACATCACGCTGCGTATCGACCTGGTGGCCCAGGCAACCGCGAGCCTGATGAGCACGGCGCAACAGACCGAAGCGCAGCAGAACAACACTTACAAGGCCGCGATCTACACGTTCGACTACGGCTTCAACACGATCTATGCGCCGTCGGGGCTGCCGTCCGCCGACCTATCGACGGCCGCGAGCCAGGCTGCCAATAATGTTTCGCTTGTCACCGTCGATCATCAGAACTGCGTGGCCTCGGGATGTCCCATCGGCACCGACTATGGCACGGACATCGAGAATGCGCTGACGAGCGTCAACGCTCTCATGCCCGCTCCTGGCGGAGGCAGCAATCAAACCGGGGATACGCCTCAGGAAGTGGTGTTCCTCGTCACCGACGGGGTCGACGACAAGATCGTATCGATGAGCTCGTCCTGCAGCGGAACGCCGATTGCCACCGGCTCCAAATTTCGCTGTCAGCAACCGATCAACACCTCGATCTGCACGACGATCAAGAACCGGGGAATTCGGATCGCGGTGCTCTATACCGAGTACCTGCCGCTCACAAGCAACGGCTGGTACAATTCGTATATCGCGCCATTCAACAATCCGTCGTCGTCGACCGGGCAGATTGCTCAAAACGCAAAATCCTGCGCCTCGCCCGGTCTGTTCTACGACGTGCAATCGGGCGGCGACATCACCGCGGCACTCCGGCAACTGTTCCTGTTGGTCGTGGAAACGGCCCCTCACCTGACCAACTGAGCGAGTGTCATGCCCAAGTCGCGAGCGGTAGCCGGACAGCGACGCCTTCGCCAGATGTTCGCGGCGTTCCGCAACGACGAGAACGGCGCAAACGCGGTCGAATTCGCCCTCGTCGCGCCGATATTCATCGCGTTGCTGGTCGGAATCATCCAGATCTTCCTGGTTTTCTTCGGCCAGCAATTGCTCCAGCAGGTCGTGCAGCAGTCCGCCCGGCAGATCATGACGGGTCAGGTGCAGGAGGCCGGGATGACGCAAACCCAGTTTTCGACCCTGGTCTGCTCGCAGGTCCGCATCATCTTCAGCTGCAACAATCTGATGATTAGCGTCCAGTCGGCGAGCAGCTGGTCGGCGTTGAGCGCGGCTGGACCGACATTGACGTTCAATGCCGATGGCACCGTCTCCAACAACTGGCCCTACAATCCGGGCGGCCCGTCCGACAAGGTCATCCTGGAGGTGATCTACCAATGGCCGGTTTTCGGGGGACCGCTCGGCTTTACCCTGGCAAACCTGCCGAACGGCAATCGCCAGATCACGGCGTCCGCTGCTTTCCAGAACGAGCCCTATCAATGACCCGTTTGCCCGTGCGCCTGAGACGGTTCCGAGCCAACGAAGATGCCGTGGCGGCCATCGAGTTTGCCATCGTGCTGCCGTTCATGCTGCTGCTGTGCATGGGCGGCGTCGAACTCGGTAACGCCCTTTCGATCAACGTCAAGGTCACGGCCACGGTACATACCATTGCCGACATTCTGTCGCAGAACAAGTGTGTGACCACGAGCGACGTCACCGGCATTCTCAACGCCTCGTCGAAGGTTCTCTCCCCGTATGACGTCACCAAAGCGGTCGTGACCGTCTCGGAGGTGCAGCCGACCGGCGATAACGTTACGGCCAAGGTGATCTGGAGCCAGTCCCTCAACGGCGCCGCAAGGACAGCCGGCTCCACCGTCACCCTGCCGACCTCCCTGACGGGGGTGCCGACCACCAGCGGGCTCATCCTCGGTGAGGCGACCTATGCCTATACCCCGAACCTCGGCTACACCATCAGCGGCACCGTCACACTCCGCGACAGCTATTATCTGTATCCCCGCCAGACGAACTTCGTCCCGACCATCACGAGCGGATCGACACCGCCTGTTCCGACGACGTCCTGTCCGACGTCGTGATGACGAAAGGCTCTTCATCGGAGAGCCCGAGCGCTGCTCCCGCCGTCATTCGCATGTGACGGCACGACGGACGGCACCGATGGATTGTCGCCGGGCGGGCCGATCAGGCAAGAGAGCCGGGCACGCCAGGTCGGCGATCGCCAGAGATCGCGCCCGAGCGCGCCCCATTCGTGAAATGCGATGACGACCGGATTGTTGGAGCATAGCGGCTTCACCAGTCCATAGCGGCACGGCAGGTCGTCGCGTTCGGCGACGAAGGTGCCGAACATCCGGTCGAACACGATGAAGATGCCGCCGTAATTGCGGTCGAGATATTCCGCATTGCAGGCGTGGTGCACACGATGGTGCGAGGGCGTGTTCAGCACGTATTCCAACCAGCCGAGTTTCGGGATCCACTCCGCGTGCAGCCAGAACTGGTAGAGCAGGTTGATGCCGGCGGCGATGAACACCGGGCCCGGCGCGAAGCCGAGCCAGATCATCGGCACGTAGAAGACAGCGGCGCCGGTCAGCTTCCCGGTCCAGCCGAAGCGGTAGGCCGCGGCGAGATTGAACTCGTTCGAGGAATGATGGATCGCATGCGTCGCCCAGAACCAGCGAACGCGGTGGCTGGCGCGATGGAACCAGTAATAGCTCAAGTCCTGGGCGATCACGAGCACGACCACCGCAAGGCTGCTGTTAAGCGGTACGCTGAACAGCCGGTGCTTCCAGGCCAGATCGACCAGCGGCTGCGCGATGCTGAGCGGCAACAACGTGTAAACGAGATATTGCCGGCCGAGCGCATCGACCAGCGAGGCCCAATAGGCGCGCCAATTGTAGTCACGCCGCATCACCAGGGCCAGGACGAGCCCCTCCAGCGTCGCGATCACGATCACCGCGGGAAGGCTGAATTGCAGCACTTGGATCAATAGATGCATGGCAACCTCGCATGAGCAGGCTGCTCGCCTGCCGGACAAAGGGTTGCACGCAAAGGACGCGGCGGCGCGCCGATTCCTGAAAGCCGGCTGGCCGATTCCCGCAAACGGCCAGTCAGGTCAGAGAAAAGGCTAAGTTTCTGCCCCTGCGACCCCGCCGATACGCGCCCGCCGGTATTCGGACGGCGTCAGGCCGGTCTGCGCCTTGAAGGCGCGATTGAACGGCCCGATCGAGCCGAAGCCGGCATCGAGCGCAATGGTCAGGATCGGCACGGCGGCTTGTTCGGGATCGCTCAGGGCAGCCTCGGCCTCGGCGAGGCGATAGCCGTTCACGAAGGCGCTGAAATTGCGATAGCCAAGCTGCCGGTTGATCAGATGGCGCAGCCGGTATTCCGGAATGTCGAGCTTTTGTGACAGTGTTGCGACGCTCAGGTCCGGCTCACGGAAGACCTTGTCGTGATCGAGCAGGCGCCGCAGCGCCGCGAGTTCGGCTGCATCGGGCTCGGTCGCGAGCACCGCGGGCGACGGATCGCGCGGAATGACGACCGGCTGTCTTGCCACGGCCGTCGCCGGCATCAGCGACGCATCATTCGCAACCGGCGTCCCCAGCACGGCGAACAGGAAGATCAGTGCCGCCAGGCCGGCCGCGTTGGCAAGACTGAGCGATGACACCGAGAGCCCACCAGGCCAGAGCCATTCGGAGACGATGACGAGCAGGCTATAAAGCACGGTAACGATTGCATACCAGACGCGGAGCCGTCGCCTCTTCTCCACAAGGTCCGCGGCGCGTCCGGCCAGCGCATGCCAGACGCCGAGCAGGAGAAGAAGTACAGCCAGGCAAGTATGCGCCACATCGAAGGACATCGGGTGCCTGAACATGTCGATCAGCGCGAAGCCCATCAGCGCCAGCCAACCGAGCAAATGGTACCAGCGCAGGCGAAATTCGTCGACGAAGACAGCGCTCATCGCAATCCAGAACGCCGCTGGAGTGCCGGCGTTGAGGAGATGGATGGGAATGCGCAGCGGCAGAGCCAGCGTACCGAAGTCAGCTGCCGAATCGACGATATAGGCCGCGATGCTTGCCGACAGCAGTGCCAGATAGCGGCTGATCGGATCACCCCGCGCATCGCGTGCGGCAACCGCCACACGGAAGAGCAGAATGACGACGGCTCCTCCTCGCAACGCGGCTTCCAGGGTCGACATGCAATTCAACAGTCCGGTTGAGATCGTTCCGGGAAAAGGGACGGAAAGATTATCGCATCAGATCAGTCTCATATGTTCCAAATATTTCCTGACGTCCAATGGCAACATTTGACAACCGGCTCCGCACCAGCTCCTACCACCGCCGGAGCGGGCAAATCCAACGGCCAGGACGGCTCTGGACTGCGAACCCAGGACTGGATGTGATTTGGGCCGAGCCTGCCCCAAGTCTTCAACAGGACGGAAAGCCGCCAGGATTTCAATTGGGGCGCTCTCCACCCGTCACCACCATGCATGAGCCTCGAAGCGGCTGCAGGACGAACTGCGATCGGAAGTCAACAGCGGCACGATCAGGTTGGCCGAGTAATCGGGTTCCCCCTCCCCGCGCTCGATGACCTCAACTCCGCACTGCTGTCGGGCGGGACGAGCGATCAAGCCCGCGGCAGCGAGCTCGCTGAATCAGATCATCGATTGTCGACTTGACGGCGTCTTGATCCAACCACCCTTCGGCATTGCGAAGGGTGGTTGTCGTATGCCGTCAGTGCCTCACGTGCTCGAACACCACGATCACGCCGGTCGGCTCGGGCTCGTGTGCCATCAGGCGCGTCAGATCCGCATCGCTCCAGTCGGCGAGGCTGACGACTTCACCCGTCTGTCGTTCCGCACTGAGCGACGGCGTCGGCTCGAGGACCTTCAAGCCCGTCTCGTCGACGAAGAAGGTGTGCTCGCCGAACATGCTGTTGAGCTGGGGCATGGCGGGATGCTCGTCGGGCAGCACCTGGGCGCCGAGCTGGTTGATGGTCTGCTTCACCTGTTCGGATGTGAGCTTCATGAGCTGCTCCGTTCTGTCGTTCGAGTTTCGTGGCTTGAGCCAGGTTTGGCCGGAGCGAGCGTGTTCCCTGCGCCGTGTTGCCTGGTTCAAAGTCCCGAACGGGTGCTGCGCACAAATGTTCCTGCGAAATGCATTTCGTGATCGAGCGCGGCGTCTGCCGCGCCGACGGCGCGAGATTGCCACACCATGTCCACGATCCGGTCACCGAGGCTGCGGCCTGCTGTTTGTCGCGGGCTAATGCTCGCTCCTGTTTTCACCGACCGACAGCGCGCAGATGCGGGACAGATAGGTGTAGGGCAGCCCCGTCTCCTCGGCCCAGGCGTTGAACTGCGCCTGCACCTTGGCAAGATCGCCCTTGGACTTGACCTCTTCGGCGATGTCGAGACCGGCATCGCGCAGGCAGGCGACGACGTCCTTTGAGGTGACAAAGCCGTCCCAGCCGACGAAGCGCAGCAGCATCTGGCCGGTATTGCCGCCGAGCCTGGAGCCGCGCTTGGCCAGGAGATCGAGCAGGCCGATCTCGTTGGACGGCGGCCATTTCGCCAGAAACTTGCCGAAGCTGCCGTGCTCCCTCGCGATCTCCTGCACGAACACGGCGTTGTCGCGTACCGACATGATCTTGGCGCCATTGCGCACGATCCGCGCGTCGCGCAGCAGGCCGTCCCAATAATCTTCCGGCTGGAAGCTGAGCTTGGCCGGCTTGAAGCGCAGAAAGGCGTCTTCGAAATCGTCCCACTTCGCCTCGATCACGCTCCAGGCAAACCCGGCGCAAAACACGCGCTTCGTCATCTCCGCGAGGATGCGGTCGTCGCCGAGCTTTGCCAGACGCTTCAAGTCCGGCTTGTCGGGCATCAGTTTGTCGAGCGCCTTGGGTCCCCCCTTGCGCTTCTCGGCGCGGGCACGAATGGTCTTGAAGGACGTCATGCGATCACCGGCATTGAAACCGCGCCACGTCAGCAGAATTCGGTGATACGGTCCAGCCCTGCGACACGATCGGCACTTGTGCGCCGCCGGCCGCCGCAGCATGCTGCGCTTTGCCGGATTGGCGGCAGCGATGCTGGTCTGCTTCTTGCTTTATAAGATTTTGGAATTCCCAGATATTTTCATTCTCTCGCGGACGGATTCTCTATGCGCTGCCTGGTCGTGGCCGATCTGCACTACTCGCTGCCGCAGCTCGACTGGCTGGTCAGCGCCGCGCCGCAATTCGACCTGGTGATCTTCGCCGGCGATGCGCTGGACATCGGCTCGATGGTGGATTTCCGCGCACAGATCGTGGTGGTGAAAAAGTACCTCGCGCTGATCGCGGCGCAGACCAAGGTCATTCTCTGCTCCGGCAATCACGACCTCGACGAGCGCAATGCGGAAGGCGAGAAGATCTCGCGCTGGATCTCGGAGGTGCGGGCAACAGGCATCGCCTGCGACGGGGACAATCTGATCGTCGGCAACACCCTGTTCACGGTGTGCCCATGGTGGGACGGACCGCTGGTCAAGCAGCGCATCGCCAATCAGCTGCGTGATGCCTCGCTCGACCATCCGCAGCGATGGATCTGGGCGCATCATGCGCCGCCGGCTAATTCGCCGACGAGCTGGGGCGGCAAGCGCTTCTTCGGCGATGTCGAGCTGGTGCAGTGGATCATGCAGTATCAGCCGTCGATGGTCATCTCCGGCCATGTGCATCAATCGCCCTTCATCAAGGACGGCTCGTGGTACGACCTGATAGGCCAGACCTGGGTGTTCAACGCCGGCCTGCAGCCGGGACGCCCGCCGACGCACATCGTGCTGGATCTCGATGCGAACAAGGCGTTCTGGCTGGCAGCGGGCGAAGCGCAGTGGATCGATCTCGGCGCAGCGCTGAAGCGGCCCGCGTCTTATATCGACGACCCGCCGGACTGGCTCACGTCCTTGGATCGGATTGCCGATCCGAGCCTGGCGAGACCTCGAGCGGCGGCAGGTTGATCATGCTCTGGAGCACCTCACCGACCATCGCCAGATGCGTGCCGTGGCCGGCATATTGCCGCTTGAGATCGGCGAGATAGGTGTTGGCGACATTGAGCCGCTGCGCCAGCATGCGCGCGAGCAGCAGCGCGATTTCCGGCTCCTGCTTGAGCAGCGAGGCGGCATCCTCGAACTCGTAAACCACCGTGTCGGCGCAGGCCCGCACGGTCGCCGTATGCGGCACTCCCAGCAACACCGACATCTCGCCGAGCACCGCACCGGGCTCGGCAATGGTGGCGACCACCATCTCGCCCTTGAGCACCTCGAGCTTGCCCTGCATCAGCACGTAGAGATGTCCGGAGGCGCCGCCTTCCGTCAAAAGGTGCGTGCCGGCCGCAACCTGCCGCTCCGTTCCGCCGGTGCAATAGTCCAGAACCGCGCGCATCGCCGAAAGCTCCCGTCAGGAGAAATAGTAGAGCACGATCCGTGGCACCCGGCAAATCAACCACCCCTTCGTGCGGCTGAAAAAAACAGGCAGCTCCGTAGCCCTGTCACGCCCGAGAGAGTGAGGGCAGCTCCTCCGGCATGATGGCCTGGAGACCACCGAATCGGCGTTCGCGGCCGTGGAAGGAAGCCAGCGCCGCGGCGAGATCGCCTGCGTCGAATTCGGGCCACATCCGCTCGGTGAAATGCAGCTCGGCATAGGCGCCCTCCCAGAGCAGGAAGTCGGACAATCGCTTTTCGCCTGAGGTGCGGATGATGAGATCGACGTCGCGCAAGCCGGCCTCGCCGGTGACGAGTTGCGAAAAGGCTTCGCGGGTCAGGCTGGTCAGCGCGGCCGCCTTGGCCGCAGCATTGAGGATGGCGTCGCGCGCGGAATAGTCGACGGCAATGCGCAAGTGAAGCGTGCTGCCGTTTGCGGTGGCCTCCTCCGCGCGCGCGATGGCGGCTGCGATCCCGTCCGGCAGGCGATCGCGACGGCCGATGACGTTGAGCCGCACGCCGTTTTTGACCAGGCTCTGCACTTCATTGGCGAGATAGAAGCGCAGCAAGGTCATCAACGCGGCAACCTCGGCCTTGGGCCTGCGCCAATTGTCGGTCGAGAACGCATAGAGCGTCAGCGTGCCGATGCCCTGCTTGGGCGCGGCCTCGACGATGCGGCGGATGGTCTCGACGCCGGCCTCGTGACCGCGGACGCGCGACAGGCCGCGCCGGGTCGCCCATCGCCCGTTGCCGTCCATGATGAGGCCGACATGGAGCTTTTCGTTGTGGGACGTGACGTCACTTTGCATCGCAAAGTCTCC
The DNA here is from genome assembly GCF_001440035.1 of Bradyrhizobium manausense. Classification (GTDB taxonomy): domain Bacteria; phylum Pseudomonadota; class Alphaproteobacteria; order Rhizobiales; family Xanthobacteraceae; genus Bradyrhizobium; species Bradyrhizobium manausense. The sequence goes on from NZ_LJYG01000105.1 coordinate 33,273, forward strand.
GGTCAAAAGGGGGGCGATCAGATCGGAAGGATCCCGAGACGGCCAAGCGGCGGCGCCTCGCGGCCGGCGGCCTTGGCGGCGTCGCGCACGAGACGTTCGAGCACGGCGAGATAGTCGAGGAAGCGCCGGCGGCCGCTCCTGGTCAGGCGGCAGGTTGTGTGCGGGCGATTGCCTTCATAACCCTTGGTCACCTCGACAAGGCCGGCCTCCTGGAGGACGGCAAGGTGCCGGCTGAGATTGCCGTCGGTGAGGCCGCAGAGCTGCTTGAGATCAGCGAAAGCAAGTCCCTTCGGATGAGCCATCAGCGACGTCAGCAGTCCGAGCCTTGCCTTCTCGTGGATTACACGGTCGAGCCCTTCATAGGAAAAAGGTGCGCTGTCAGTCTTCGACATCATTGTCTCCGGACGCGAAATACAGAATGGCCGCCATCACCGACTGGCCGATCACGAAAGGCAGCCCCATCGTCCATGGCGACAGCATGTGGGTCCGGCTCGCCAGCACCACCACGGCGAAGCCGGAGATGAAGTACCAGGCCCCGGCGAACGCCACGCTGCGCGGCAGCGAGCGGACGGATGCGAAAATGCCGAGCGACACCAGAATCTGCCACAGTCCCGGCAGCAGCCACAGCGCCTCGGAAGCGAACCTCCACATCACCACTGCAAGCAGGACGCCAGCGACGCCCGCGGGCAGGAACTGCTCGATCGCCTGATGAATCATCGCGTCGGCGAGGCCGGAATGATGGCGACGCGAACGCGCACGCATCTCGATCCAGATGATCAGGCCCGACAGGGTCGCCGCGACGAACCAACCGAGAAAGAAGCCGAGCGGCTCGCCGGTGGGGTCGCCGAGCAGCCAGAATTGCAGGATGGCGGTGACAAGCGCGACCGCGCCGGTCGCGGCCATCGTTGCCGGGCCGTAACCGCGGAACGCCGTGCCGACCGCAATCTGGCTGCGGATCGCCACGATGTCGGCCAGCGCCCTGTCGAGATCGCGCATCGGCAATGCCAAAGCTCCGCTCCACCCACGCCCACGGACCGGCTTGTGCGGTCACTTTATACCGCAAAGTATACCGCGCTACAAAGTAAACGCAAGCCGGGAAATCGCCTGCCAGGGACGAGCGCCGCGCGGACAACTACCGGTTGCGCACCGGCCACCAGCCCGACTAAGATGCGGCCAAGGTTGCCCTTGGGGGAAGTCATGCGGTCAAGGTCGTTCGTCGCTGCAGCTCTGCTGCAGGTGTGTCTTGTTGGGACAGCGCATGCGAAAGGACCATTTGGCACCGTAAATGTCGGCGGCTGGGTCGGCGGCGCCTTCAGCAACGACGAGACGGGCGCCTTCTCCCATTGCGCGGCGACGGCGCCTTATGCGAACGGCGTCATCCTCGTCGTGAGCCAGAATGCGGCCGGCATCTGGTCGCTCGCCTTTGCGAGTCCCAACTATCACTTCAACAAGAGCGAGAACGCCGCAATCGACGTGACCTTTGACGGGCAGGAGCAAGCCAGGCTGTACGCCACGGCGTACCGGCCCGACATGCTCACGGCCGTCATGCCGCTCAATGTCGTGCGTACGTTTCAGAAGGCAAGCCTGATGGTCGCGACGGCCGGCCCCGCTGTCCTGAACTTCGACCTGAGATCGACCGGACCAGTGATCGCCGCGTTGGCCAATTGCGTGACCAAAGTGAAGGCCGACGGGCTCGACAAGGCCGGCGATTTCACCAAGGGCGCGGCGAAGCCGGCCGCCACGGCAGACAAGCAAGGCGCGCCGCCGGCAAGCAAGCCCGGCAAAGGCGCCAAGAGTGGCTTCGGCACCGGCTTTGTGGTCAGCGCTGCCGGACACATCGTCACCAACAACCACGTGATCGAGGGCTGCAGCGAGCTCAAGGGCAATCTCACTGGCGAAGCCGCGATGGTGCTGCGTGTCGTGTCTGCTGATGCGAACAACGATCTGGCCCTTTTGCAGGCACCGTCGACGGCGTCGTTCAAGGAGTTTGCCCGGATCCGTGACCGCCCGATCCGGTCAGGCGATTCCGTCGTCGCGATCGGCTTTCCATTTCACGGATTGCTGACCTCGGACTTCACCGTGACGACCGGCATTGTGAGTTCGCTCAGCGGCATGCGCAACGATTCGCGTTTCCTGCAAATCAGTGCGCCCGTGCAGCCCGGCAACAGCGGAGGTCCACTGTTCGACACGACCGGTCAGCTTGTCGGCGTCGTCACCGGGAAGCTCGATGGGTTGCGGGTCGCCGCAGCCACCGGCAGCATTCCCGAAAACATCAACTTCGCGATCAAGACCGGCGCGCTGCGCGACTTCCTCGACAATTCGGTGGTGCCGTATCAGACCGCCGAACCGAAGGGCGAGCTCAAGACCCCCGAGATCGCCGGCAACGCGCGGGCCTACACGATGTTGATCTCGTGCAGGGGCACGGAGGAGGCCGACGCGAAGAAGTAGCAAATCGACGCAGCTCGATCCGTCATCCTGAGGTGCGAGGCATGGGACGCAACGCGTCCCATGGGGAGCCTCGAAGGATGAACGGCCGAGATGCAGCCGGGCCGTCGCCCTTCGAGGCTCGCCGAAGAGGCGAGCATCTCAGGGCGACGGGGATAGCTCATGGCAAACGAGCGCGAAGCGCCGCCCCCGTCATCCATGGCAGCACGCCCCCTTGGCCGCCTCCGGCTCGTACTGGTCGCGCAAACGGACCCAGTCCATCGGATAGGGCAGGCCCTCCTCGTGACGGCCAAGCGGGGTGAGGTCGAGATATTGATAGGCCGCGTTCATCATGTCGAGGCCGCGGGCGAAACAGGAATAGGTATGAAAGATCTCGCCGGCCTCGTTGCGGAAGAACACGCTGATGCCGGGTAGCTCCGGGCCATAGAATGGCGTGGTGCCGAAATTGTACTTTTGCACGCCTCTGTCGATCTCTTCACGCGTGAACGAGACTTCGTAATCGTGGTTGAAGTCGTTATTGCCAGACGATACCCAGTCGAATGTCCAGCCCATGCGATTCTTGAACGCTTCGAGCTTTGCGCTGGGTGCCAGTGAGATCGCGACTATCGTGGTGTCGCGCGCCGCCAGATGCGGCACCATGCGCTCGAAGCCGTCGGCCCAGAACGAACAGCTCTTGCAGGCAGCCTCCCAATCCGGCGCGAACATCACGTGCTGGACCACGAGCTGCGGGCGCCCCTTGAACAGATCGCCAAGCGTCACCATGCCGTTCGGTCCGTCGAATAGGTAGACCTTGTCGACCTTCACCCAGGGCAAGGCCCGACGCTCCTCGGCCAGACGCTCGCGCGCCCGCGACAATTCTTTCTCATGCGCAAGATGAGATTTGCGGGCTGCGACCCATTGCTCGCGGGAGACGATCTGATGCTGCTGCATGGTATCCTCCTTTGACAGAGATCAGGCGACGAAGCTGTCGAGCTTGTCGAAGAACGAATTCCAGCCACGCTGATGGTTATCGCGCGCGGTCTCGTCGAAGAACTGGGCATGATGGAAGATCATCAGCGTGCCGGCGCTGTCGGGCTTCAACGTGATCGTCACCAGCGATTCGCGCTCCGGCGTCGAGTGCCAGGCCCAGGTGAACACCAGCCGCTCGTTCGGCACCACCTCGCGGTAGATGCCGCCGGCCTCGAAATATTCGCCGTCGTCGCGGGTGAATGAGATGCGGTAGCGCCCACCGGTGCGCACGTCCAGTTCCGCATTCAACGTCGCCGGCTTCATGTTCGGTGGGCCGAACCATTGCACTAGCTGCGGTGCTTGCGTCCAGGCGGCGAAGACCTTTTCCGGCCGCGCGCGGAGCCGGCGCGTGAGCGTGAGGCTTGGACCTTCGTTTGCGCGTTCGGCGGCGCCGGCGGCTGCGTTGACCATGGTTTGTCCTCCACAAAGGCGGCAAGGCGATCGAAGCTCTCGGACCAGAATTGTGCGTAGCGATTGAGCCAGTTCATCGCCTGCTCCATCGGCTGCGCGGTGAGCCGGCAGGACACGGTACGCCCGGTCTTCTCGCGCACGATCAGGCCCGCATCGTCAAGCACGTCGAGATGTTTCATGATTGCGGGCAGCGAGATCGGGAACGGCGCGGCGAGCTCGCTCACCGATAGGCCATCCTTTTCACCGAGACGCGCCAGCAGCGCGCGCCGTGTCGGATCGGACAGTGCCGCAAAGGTGCGATCAAGCGTCTCGTCTAGATACTTAACCATAAGGTTTAGTATAGGCGCAAACGCCGGCTCGTCAAGCTGGAACCACGCAAGAAAAAAGCCCCGCGTTCCGGCGGGGCTTCATGCGCACGCAATCACGCGATCGCTATTCGACCTTGAGGCCGGCGAACTCGACGACCTTCTTCCACTTGGCGGTCTCGGCCTCGATCTCCTTGCCGAACGCCTCCGGCGTCTCCACCAGCGGATCGCCGCCGAGTTCGACCAGGCGCTTGGTCATCTCGGGCTCCTTCATGAGCGTGTTGATCTCGCTGTTGAGCTTGGCGATCAGGTCCTTGGGCATGTTCTTCGGTGCGCCCATGCCGAACAGCGCGCTCGCCTCGTAATCCTTCACGGTCTCGCCGATCGCGGGCACATCAGGCAGTTGCGGCGAGCGCTGCGCCGTGGTGACGCCGAGCGCACGCAACGAGCCGGAACGGATGTGCTGGATGATCGAGGGCATGTTGTCGAAGATCACCTGCACCTGGCCGCCGAGCATGTCGGTGATCGCGGGCGCGGCGCCGCGATAGGGCACGTGCTGCATCTTGCAGCCGGTCATGGCCATGAACATCTCGCCGGACAGATGCACCGAGGTGCCGTTGCCGGAGGAAGCCATGTTCACCTTGCCGGGATTGGCCTTCACATAGTCGATGAACTCGGCGACCGTCTTGGCCGGCACGTCCTTGTTGACGGTCATCACGTTCGGCACGCGCTGGAACGCAGCGATCGGCGCGATGTCACGAAGGAAGTTGAACTTGAGATTGGCGTAGAGCGTGGTGTTGATGTAGTTCGCCGGATTGACCAGCAGCACGGTGTAGCCGTCGGGCTCGGCGTTCACGACGGATTCGGTCCCGATATTGTTGCCGGCGCCCGGCTTGTTCTCGACCACGAATTGCTGGCCGAGCCGTTCCGACAGCCGCTGGCCGATCAGCCGCGCCAGAATGTCGGTGGCGCCTCCGGGCGGATAGCCCACCACGAACTTCACCGGCCGGGACGGATAATCCGCTGCAAAAGCCTTCGACAACGGACTGGCTGCGAGCGGTGTCGCGGCGAGCAGGCGCAGCGCGGTACGGCGAGTGATCATTTCAAGGGTTCTCCCAGTGTTGTTCTTGAAGGCCTGACGTCTTGAAGACGGCGTCGGCGGCGTTGTAACAAAGCCCATCTGCTGCGGAAAGTACCCAAGAGCCTGATCGAGATTTCGCGGTGCGAGGATTGACGCGTCGATTTGCGCTTCGCACCATGTGATGGCAGGAAGACGCAATAATCCAAGGACAGCCGCCAGCAAGATGCGCGCTGCACGGGAGGAGTCATGGCTATCATGCAAACCACAGGCGCTGTCGTGACCCCGTTCGACGGGCTGGATGTGCCCTGGCTGCTGAGGATGCGCGCCGAGGTGCGCCGGGATCATCCGTTCCTGATCTGGGCGCCGTTCGATGCGCCGGCGCGGCATTGGAGCTATGGCGAGTTTCACGAGCGGGTCGGCGCGCTCGCGGCCGGGCTTGGCAAGCGCGGCGTGAAGCCGGGCGAGTATGTGCTCATTCACCTGGACAATTGCATCGAGGCGCTGCTGGCTTGGTTTGCCTGCGTCGAACTCGGGGCCATTGCGGTCACCACCAACACCCGCTCGGCGCCGGCGGAGATGGAATATTTCGCCGATCATTGCGGCGCGGTCGCTGCGATCACGCAACCGGCCTATGCGGAGATGGTCGCGCAGAATTGCCGCAACGTCAGCTGGGTGGCGGTGACATCGCACGATGCGGGCGCGGCGCCTGCACAGGCCGTTTCACGCAGCGACAGCTTTGAGGCGCTGTTTTCCGACAGCGCCGATCGGCCGAAGCGCGCGACCGATCCGCTGGCGCCGTGCAGTGTGCAGTACACCTCGGGCACGACATCGCGGCCGAAGGCTGTGCTGTGGACCCACGCCAATGCGTTGTGGGGCGCCAAGATTAACGCTGCGCATGAGGACCTTCACGCTAGCGACGTGCACCAGACCTATCTGCCGCTGTTCCACACCAACGCGCTGGCCTATTCCATGCTGGCAACGCTGTGGGTCGGGGCGACTTGCGTGATCCAGCCGCGCTTCTCCGCGAGCCGGTTCTGGACCGTTGCGCGTGAGCACGGCTCGACATGGACCTCGACCATTCCGTTCTGCATGAAGGCGCTGCTCGAGCAGGAGATCCCGCGCGACCATAAATTCCGCCTATGGGGCACGGCGGTGAACGAGCCACCGGCCTTTGCCGCGTTCGGCGTCAGGACCATCGGCTGGTGGGGCATGACCGAGACCATCACCCACGGCATCATCGGCGAGGTCGACCAGCCCAACATTCCGATGTCGATCGGCCGCGCCGCGCCCGAATATCAGATCCGCATCACCGACGACGACGGACGGCCGACCGAAGTCGGTGACACCGGTAACCTGGCAATCAAGGGCATCCCCGGCCTGTCGCTGTTCGCCGAATATCTGCACAACGAGAAGGCGACGCGCGAGAGCTTTGACGAGCACGGCTTCTTCCTCACCGGCGATCGCGTCACGCGGCTGGAGGACGGCTTCATCAGGTTCGGCGACCGCGCCAAGGACATGCTGAAAGTCGGCGGCGAGAACGTCGCGGCCTCCGAGATCGAGCAGGTCATCGCAATTGTATCAGGCGTGCGCGAGGCCGCGGTGGTGGCGAAGAAGCATCCGATGCTGGACGAGGTGCCAGTCGTCTTCATCATCCCGCATGGCGGCGTCGCGGCTGCGCCGCCGGATCTGCAGGACCGCGTGATGGCCGCCTGCCGCAACAGCCTTGCCGACTTCAAGGTGCCGCGCGAGATCAGGCTCGTCGACGACATGCCGCGCTCGACCCTCGAGAAGGTGGCGAAGGCGGAGTTGCGGAAGCTGGTGGAATAGCCACAGTCGTTCCGGGGCGGTGCCAAGCACCGAACCCGGAACCTCGAGATTCCGGGTTCGATGCTTCGCATCGCCCCGGAATGACGGGCTAGATTATCAGAACGATCCCAGCGCCACCGGGCGGAATGCCTGCAAGAGCTGCTGATCCAGCTTGCCGCCCATGCCTTCCATCATCGTGAAGGCGCGGGCGTGCGTGAACGGCATGCGGTAGGCGCGCTTCTCGACGAGCGCCGCGTAGATGTCGACGATCGTCGTCACGCGCACGATGTCGCTGATCTGGTTCGACGACAGGCCGTTGGGATAGCCGCTGCCGTCGAGGAATTCGTGGTGATGCAGCACGACGTCGAGCATCTCCGGCGGGAAGCCGCCTTGGGCTGCGAGCGCGTCATAGCCGCGGCGCGGATGCCGGCGAACTTCGGCCATCTCCTCATCGGTGAGCTTGCCGGGCTTGTCGAGCAGGTGGGAGGGAACGAAGGCCTTGCCGACATCGTGCAGCAGCGCCGCGCGGGTCAGGCGACGCTGGTCGTCCTCACGCATGCCCAGATGCTGGGCGAAGGACACCGCAAAGCCGGTGACGAACAGGCAGTGCCTGTAGCTGCCGACATGGTGGCAGCCGACGGTGGTGAGCCATTCGCGCAGCGAGGAGTGCTTGATCGCCTTCAGGATCTTGTTCTCGGCGGCGATGACGTCGTCGAAGGTCAGGGGCACGCCGAGCGGCAGCTTCTCGAACATCTTCTTCAGCACCGCATGCGCCGCCTCGACGCCGCGGTTGAGCGTCTTGCCGCGATCGGTCGCGTCATAGACGGCGGTGTCCGGGAAGGCGGCGCGGATGCGCTGCAGGATCGCCTCGGCCTGCAGCGGCCGCGAGATGGTGTCGGTGGCGCCCAGCGCCCAGGCCTGCATGGTGCCGTGATGCAGCGCATCGGCCAGCACGAACAGCCGCGGCATCGAACGATAGGCCTCGCCGCGCAGCTTGTTGCGCACGCGCTGCACGCTATCGGGCGAGCGGAGGTTGATATCGACGACGAGGCCGGAGAGATCGCGGGAGGGCTTCTCGGGAATCTCCTGCGTGGTCACCGTCGAGACCTCGCCGACCGCCTTCAGGATGCTGGCGAGCTCGGTGCTCGCATCGCTGCGGTCGGAGGCAAGCAGAAGCCGGCGTTTGTTGGCGGATTTGGCTGGCGCGTTCATGGCTTCCCCAAAAAGCACGTGAGTGTCTTCGGCGTCAGCCTAGGCCGGTTCAGGTTCTCCGGGCCTTAAGAGGCGTGCTCAACGGAACCTGCCGGAATTGCGCGCAGTTTTATCGATCGAGGTTCCCCCCAACGCGAAAACAACCCCATGCACCGTGGAACGGCCATTGAAAACATTGACTTTTTGGCAACGAAAAATCCGCCGGAGGTGGCCCTCCGGCGGATCATCTCGCATCACAACTGCAAGCAGCAGCTTACGCCTTCATCGCCCCCTTCACGGCTTCTGCCGTGATCGGCAGCGCGCGGACGCGGGCGCCGGAGGCGTTGAAGATGGCGTTGCCGATGGCCGGCGCCACCACCGTCACCGCGGGCTCGCCGACGCCGGTGGCGTTCTCGCCATTGGCGATCACGGCGACCGCGACTTCGGGCATCTGGCTCATGCGCAAGGGCGTGTAGCCATCGAAATTGGTCTGCTCGATGCCACCATCCTTCAGCGTCGCCTTCTCGTACATCGCCAGCGACAGGCCCCACAGCGCCGCACCCTCGACCTGGGCGCGGATGTTGTCGGGATGCACCTGGGTGCCGACGTCGGTTGCGACCGTGAGCTTCTTCACGGTCACTTCGCCCGAGGGCGCCACCGCAACATGCGCGACGCAGGCGGTCCAGCTTGCGGTCGCGCGCTCCTGCGACGACACGCAGGCGACGCCCATGCCTTCACCCTTCGGCAGCTTCTTGGTGCCGTAGCCGGCAAGGCCCATCGCGGCGAGCAGCGTGTTGCGCAGCCGCTGCGCGCCGCCGTCGTTCTTGCCGGCGCCGTCGAGCAGCGAGATGCGGAATTGTGCCGGATCCTTGCCGGTCGCAGCCGCGATCTCGTCGATCATGCTTTCGACCGCCCAGAAGGTCCAGCCCGGCGCCACCGAGCGGAGCTGGCCCGACGGGGTGGCGTTGTGCGCCATCTCGTTCTTGATCGCGCGCACATAGTGGTTCGGCACGGTGTAGAAGAAGTCCGAACCGTTCACCGTGAACGCGTCGAGCGGGCCCTTCTTGTCGACCGAGGGCGACAGGAAGTCGGGAATGCCCCAGCGCTGGGTCGGCCAGGCCGAGACCACGTCGTGGCTGAGCGCGACGAGCTTGCCGTCGCCGTCCACGCCGGCCTTTACTTTTTGATAGGTGAGCGGACGCGAGAAATCCATCGTCATGTCGTTCTCGCGCGTGTAGATCACCTTCACCGGCTT
>NZ_LJYG01000105.1:42845-87361 GCF_001440035.1 Bradyrhizobium manausense
GGTGCATCACCACGAACTTCGGATCGATCCCGGCAGCGCCCGCCGCGATCGCGCCGGAGCGCGTCGCGAACTGATTGCCGGAATAGATGTGCAGGATGTCGCCCTTGAACTCCGCGGTGGCGTTCATCGGCTCCATCGGCGCGTGGATGTTGATGCTGGTGGTGTACTCCGCCTCCAGCACCTTGGCCGCCGAGCCGAGCGCGGCTGCGACGTCGCCGTCCTTGACGAAGAACTGGCCGGAATCGTCGAGCCCCTGAAGCCGCTTGGCTTCGTCAAGCAACGACTGGCTCGACAGCTTTGCGTTCGGACCGCCGTCATAGCTGATCTTCAGCGCCGCCGCGGCCTTCTTGGCGTTGGCATAGGTGCCGGCGACCGCGACCACCCAGCCCGTCGTCGTCTGGGTCTTGTCGTCGAGGATGACGGCCTTGATGAAGCCCGGCACGGACTTCGCGGCGGAGTCGTCGACCGATTTCACCGTGGCACCGTAGCGCACCGGCGGCGTGACGATCGCGCCATAGGCCATGCCCGGAATCATCACGTCGATGCCGTATTTGGCGGTGCCGTTGGTCTTGGAGGGAATGTCGATCTGCGGCACCGACACGCCGATCATGGTGTATTGATCAGGTGTCTTCAGCTTGATCGCCTTCAGCTCGTCGGGCGTGAAGGTCTTCGTTGCCTTGCCGCTCTTGACGATGTCGGCGAAGGACATCTGCTTCTTCGACTTCGCGTGCGAGATCATGGAATCGCGCACCGTGAGCTCAGAAGCCGGCACGCCCATGGCCGCGGCCGCGCCTTCCGTCAGCGCCATGCGCCCGGCGGCGCCCGCCCGGCTCATCGCGTCGAAGTTCATCATGGTCGACCAGCTGCCGCCGGTGATTTGCGCACCGAGCACCGGATCGTTGAACTTCGGATCGTTGGAGGCGAGATTGACCCGCATGTCGCTCCACTTCGCACCCAACTCTTCGCAGACGATCTGCGCCATGGTGGAGGCGATGTGCTGGCCCATGTCGGCCTTGCCGCAGGTCACGGTGACCAAGCCATCCGGCGAGATCGAATACCAGACGCTCGGCTCGAAATTGGCGGGCGCGGCAGCCAGCGCGTCGCCGATACCGGGCACGCCGGCATAGCCGAGCACGAGGCCGGTTGCGGCGGTGCCGACCAGGAAGGAGCGGCGGCTGAGATCCGATGTCTCTGGTGTGATGGTCTTCACGTGCTTGTTCATGTGGGCCTCCGCTCGTTGCCGGCGGCGGATGCAGTGCGCATCTCGGTGGCGGCGCGCATGATGGCCTTCTGGATCCGCGAATAGGTCATGCAACGGCAGAGATTGCCGTCCATATGCGCCACGACCTCTTCCTTGGTCGGATTGGAATTCTTCGCCAGCAGCGAAGCCGCCTGCATGATCTGCCCCGACTGGCAGTAACCGCATTGCGGCACCTGCTCGGCGATCCATGCCTTCTGCAAGGGATGATCGCCCTTGGCGGACAGACCTTCGATGGTGGTGATCTTCTTGCCGGCGACATCGCCAACCATGGTCTGGCACGACCGCACGGCTTCGCCGTTGACGTGCACGGTGCAGGCACCGCACAGGCCGGCACCGCAGCCGAATTTCGTGCCGGTCATCTGCAATTGTTCGCGGATGGCCCAAAGGAGCGGCGTGTCGTTTGCCGCATCCACGGACATACTCCGCCCGTTGATCGTGAGCGTTGGCATAGGCGTCTTCCCCTGCCGGTGCATGAAGCCGCTTACGGCGGCAACTTGATCGACGGACGCCCACCGGGCTGGCCCCCGCCTTGCGCGCAAGAATGATCGCGTTCGTGGACGGAGGCAAATGCAATTTGGAATCGATCGAAACCAACCAGGCAGTCACGTGTTGTGCGTTGCGACAACGGCGCTGAAGTTAGCGGCTGGACGCAACAAGCGGCGCGCGAGGTGTACATGCATCGCGATCGCGACGGTTTCCGCGAAGTAACCTTGCGGGCTAGCATGCAGAGAACGAGACAGTGTCGTAGGGTGGGCAAAGCCAAGCGTGCCCACCATCCGTTGCAATCGGAGACAGGTGGCGGGCACGGCGCAAGTGCGCTTTTACCCACTCTACGATTCCGGGCTCGCGGACAAGGACAACAAAGGGCGGAAACAATGCCAAGGATCGATCGGGACGGCGTCGGCATCTATTACGAAGTACATGGCGACGGGCCGCCGCTGCTGCTCACCCATGGCTATTCCTCGACCTCGGCGATGTGGCATGGCCAGGTCGAGGCGCTGGCGAAAGACCACAAGCTCGTGCTGTGGGACATGCGCGGTCACGGCCAGGCAGATTATCCTGACGATCCCAAGGCCTATAGCGAGGCGCTGACTGTCGGCGACATCGCTGCGATCCTCGATGTCGTCGGCGCCGAGTGCGCCATCATCGGCGGGTTGTCGCTCGGCGGCTACATGTCGCTTGCGTTCTATCGCGCCCATCCCACGCGCACGCGCGCGCTGCTGATCATCGACACCGGTCCGGGCTTCAAGAAAGACGACGCGCGCGAGGCCTGGAATGCACGGGCGCTCGCCACCGCCGACAAGCTCGACCAGGAAGGTCTCGCTGTGCTGAAAGCGGCAACCCGCGAACGCGCCACCGCCAGCCACCGCAACGCCAGAGGGCTGGCGCTCTCCGCGCGCGGCATGCTGACCCAGCGCGATGCCGCGGTGATGGAGCTGCTGCCCGACATCAAGGTGCCCTCACTGATCGTGGTCGGCGCCGATGACACGCCATTCCTGGCGGCCTCGGATTACATGGCGGCAAAAATCCCGGGCGCACAAAAGGTCGTGATCCCCGCGGCCGGACACGCCGTCAACATCGATCAGCCCAAGGCTTTTGTTGACGCCGTGCTGCCTTTCCTGAAGAACTTGCCGGCATAGACGGCGAGAGGAGAATACGGGCGATGAAGCGGGTCATCTTGGCGGCGGGCGCAGCGCTTCTCATCATGGCAGCATCCGTGCAGGCCGAGCCGCTCGGCACCGTACCGCTGCGCCGTCCCTTCGTCGACACATTGTCGAACAACACGCCCCTGGCGTTCGGGATGGACGCAGATCAGACCGCGCATGCGCTCGGACAGCCCCTGCAATACGTCAAGGGACGGCCCGGCAACGAGATCTATCTGGCGCTTCGCGATCTCGGTGGCAGCGGACTGGTGCCGTCCCGTCATCGCCTGTTCCTGCAATTCCGTCATGGCCGGCTGGCAGGATGGAAAGAGGATTATGGCGACAACTGGATGTGGGAGTGAGAGTGGTTGCCTGAAACAACTGAGATCGTAGCCCGGATGGAGCGGAGCGAAATCGGGACCGGCCTTGTCCCAGCGCAAGCCACTTCCCCGGATTGCGCTGCGCTCCATCCGGGCTACAGGTGACGGACGAGACGGCTGCGAAGCAACAACAAACAACAAGGATCATCCCGTGGGACAAGACATCAAACTGACGGCGTCGGACAATTTTCAGCTTGGCGCCTATCGCGCCGATCCCGCTGGCAGCCCGAAGGGCGCGGTGGTGGTGATCCAGGAGATTTTCGGCGTCAATCATCACATCCGCTCGGTCTGCGACCGTCTCGCCGGCGAGGGCTATGTCGCGATCGCGCCGTCGATCTTCGACCGGACGTCGCCGGGCTTCCAGTCCGGCTATACGCCCGACGAGATCGCGGAAGCGCGAAAATTCGTCGCCAATCCGGATTGGGCGGCGATGCTGCGCGATACGCAAGCCGCGATCGACGCCGTGAAGGATGTCGGCCCGGTCGGCATCATCGGCTTTTGTCTTGGCGGCAGCATCGCCTTTGTGGCTGCGACGCGGCTCAACGGCCTGAAGGCCGCGATCGGCTATTACGGCGGCGCCGTCGTGCGCTTTGCCGATGAGACGCCGAAGGTGCCGACCCAGCTGCATTTCGGCGAGAAGGATGCCGGCATTCCGCTCACCGATGTCGAGACCGTCAAGGCCAAGCGGCCCGACGTCGAGGTCTTCATCTATCCTGGCGCCCAGCACGGCTTCCATTGCGACGAGCGGCCGAGCTACGACAAGACCAGCTCCGAGATCGCCTGGCCGCGCAGCATGGCGTTTTTCGCGAAGCACCTTGTGAAGTAGCGAACAACACCCTGGCCGTCATTCCGGGATGGTGCGTTAGCACCAGACCCGGAATCTCGAGATCCCGGGTTCGATGCTTCGCATCGCCCCGGGATGACGACGTACGCTGTACGTCGTCAAAACCAGCGCTCGCCGACGAACACGGTGTCGCCGGGGCTGACGGGGGTGCCGAGCGGCACGACGGCGCGCATGGCGCCGCCGGCTTCGGCGTGGGTCACGGTGACCATGTCGCGTTTGGCGCGCGGCGAGAAACCGCCGGCGATCGCGACGGCGCTCTCGACCGTCATGTTGGGCACGTAGGGATATTGGCCGGGCGCTGCGACTTCGCCGAGGATGAAGAACGGGCGGTAGGACTCGATCTCCACAGCAACCGAGGGCTCGCGAATATAGCCGTTGCGCAGCCGCGCGCCGATCTCGCCGGCAAGGCCTGCCGTGGTGCGGCCACGCGCCGGCACCGCACCGATCAGCGGCATGGTGATGGAGCCGCCGGCATCGATGGCGTAGCTGTTGGTGAGACCTTCCTGGCCGTAGACCACGACACGCAGCTTGTCGCCGGCATCGAGGTGATAGGAGGTGTCATAGCGGATCGGGGCAGCCATCACCGGTTCGCCATAGGCGACCGGCAGGGGTGCGGACATCGAGGCAAAGGAATTCGTGAGCGCATCGATGGCGCCGCCGCCGCTGTTGGCAACGGCGACCGGATGTGGCGCGCTGTAGGGCGAGCCATAGGCCATGGTGTCGAGATCGGGGCGAGGCTGCACGTAAGCGACCGGACCTGTGGTCTGCATGCAGCCGCCCAGGGTCAGCGCGGCGGACGCTGCCAAGGACACTGTCAGGATCGACCATCGAAACGCGCGCAGAACCCGCACCAGACCATCCCTGAAAACGAGACAGGTCCAGTGATGCACCCGGTATGGTTAACAAAGCGTTGAGGGCCCGTGGCGCCAGCGACTTGGTGTCATTCCGGGGCGACGCGTCAGCGTCGAACTATGGTGCGCAATTGCGCACCTGAGAACTCGCGCTACAATTTCTGGATTCCGGGGTCGCGCTTGCGCGCGCCCCGGAATGACAGGGTGGAAGCCTACGCACTCACGCCAACACCGATCGGACACGACACGCCGGTGCCGCCGAGGCCGCAATAGCCGGCGGGGTTCTTTGCCAGATATTGCTGATGATAATCCTCGGCAAAGTAGAACGGACCCGCAGGCGCGATCTCGGTGGTGATGGCTCCCAAGCCCTTTGCCTTGAGCGCCTTCTGATAGAGCGCCTTGGACTCCTCGGCGGCCTTCTTCTGCGCATCGGAATACGTATAGATCGCACTCCGATATTGTGTGCCGACATCGTTGCCCTGGCGCATGCCCTGCGTCGGGTTGTGGTTCTCCCAGAACGTCTTCAAGAGCTTCTCGTAAGAGATCTTCTTGGGATCGAACACGACCAGCACCACTTCGGTGTGGCCGGTGCGGCCCGAGCAGGTCTCTTCATAGGTCGGGTTCGGCGTGTGACCGCCGGCATAGCCGACAGCGGTCGTATAGATGCCCTCGCCAAGCTCCCAGAATTTGCGTTCGGCGCCCCAGAAGCAGCCGAGCCCGAACACGGCCTGCTCGAGGCCATCAGGATAGGGCGGCTTCAGTTTGCTGCCATTGACGAAATGGATGCTCGCGGTGGGAATGGCCTGCGCACGGCCGGGCAGCGCCTCAGCGGCATCAGGCAATGCGGTGGACTTGCGCATGAACAGCATGATGGAATCTCCGAGAAACGAGCTGGCGCGCGCATCAGCCAGGTGCTCAGGCGGCGGGCTCGCGATTGCGTGGGAATATAGGTCTTTACGCAAGCAGCCGCAGGCTTGTTACGCCGCCCCTCGTTGCGAGCTCGTCCGGCGGGAATTGAAAGATCAATCCCGGCGGGAATTGATGCTCAATCCCGGGAATAGCCGATCAGCGGCTTGCGCGGGCGGAACAGGATCATCAGGAGGATGCCGAGCAGGCCGAGCACGGCGAAAACCGGCTGGTCCAGCACCAGGCGGATCACCGAGGTCCAGAGCCAGGGCGCCTTGGCCTCGACCCAGGTCCGGAAGGCGGACTGGCTGGCCTGGTTGATGTCGTTCCAGAACTGGCCGAACCGGGTGAAGCGGAGGGTCTGGTCGGCCACCCAGCGGGCGCCGTCATAGACCATGAAGAAGAACCCGCCGGCCAGCAGCAGCAAGCCAATCAGTCGGAAAAAGCCGCGGATCATACCCCACCCAATATGGTCGCCCGATCGGACGACGGCGATAAACGCCGTCAGCCAATAGCCAAGAGACGGCAGAAATTCAACCTCATCAGAGCGTTACGGACCCTTTTGGCACGCCTGGAAGCCTGCTTTTCCAGCCCCTAAAGCGTTGACGGTGCCAAAGACCCCCTCTATAAGGGCGCCAACTGGCGGTGGGCGCAATCCTGCCGCCGCTGTTCTTTGAGCAGTTGCAGGCTCTTTTGGGGCCGCAGAGATGACCGCAAGGCTCATCGCTCATGTTCCGGGAACGGCCCAGCAACCGCACACCCTAAATCCGAGCGTCGATTCCGCGGTCAAGCTGCCGGCGCTACCCGACCAAGACGCGACCGGTACCCGCAAAGGACATTGAGACCATGGCCAACACCACCTCCGCCAAGAAAGCGACGCGCAAGATCGCCCGTCGCACTGCCGTCAACAAGTCGCGCCGCACCCAGATGCGCGGCGCCGTGCGTACCGTCGAAGAAGCCATCAAGAGCGGCGACCGCGCCGCCGCTGCGAAGGCGCTGGCCGCTGCCGAGCCCGCGCTGATGCGCGCCGCCCAGCGCAACATCATTCACAAGAACAACGCCAGCCGCAAAGTCTCGCGCCTCACCGCGCAGATCGCCAAGCTCGCCAAGTAAGCTCGCGAAGCAAGGTCGCGAAATGATCCTCGCGAAGTAGATTTGTTCGCGCCAGGCCAATCGCGTCATTCGATTGGTTGAAGCAGATATCGCAAGTCTCGATCAGCCCGGCTTTCGCGCCGGGCTTTTTGCTGCCTGTTACAATTCACCCTTGCAGTCTTTGCGCGACCGATCTTGCGTTGGAAGAGTATCATCGGCTTCGCTATGCCGCGCCCGTAGTTTTACCTGCCAGTGGTTTTACCTGCCGTTGTTTTGCAACAGCTGAAACCTTTGATTGCGCTGCGCTGCGGTGCGAAAAACCACTGCGGCGCGGGCCTAAATTGAATTCGCGCGAAGCAAGGTTCTGCACACCGTAGTTTCACCGGAACCTGTTTTCTGCTCGGGTTACCCTGTGAAACGAGACTCAAAAAACGGTGTCTCGCTAATCACTTATCGACATAGCGGCGACAAGCATTTGGAAAATTCGCTTGCACGTCGCGCGCGTGACGATTTTGTAAAAATTTTTTGGCGGCGGCGGCGTCGCTGTCACATGACACGCGCGATTTTCGAATCTGTGCACGAATCCAAAAACTTGGTCTCAAGGCTGTGAACAACTCGTGCGCGGCGTTAACGCTGGTCAAGTTTTTTGATGCCTCGAGTGTGAATCAATTTCGTTGCGAGTCTTTCCGCTTAGTGTATTCCTTAAGTCGTTCGCGGCGCCCACGATCTTCAGACCAGCGCGGTTTAAGAACGAGGCGAGCGTGCAAATCGGCGGCGGTGTGCACGTAGGCGACGCTCCAACAAGCGATAGTCGGATAAACCCGTAGCAATATGGGAACGGTAGCTCTTTGTCTTGACCTCTCCAAGCGAGATCTTTTCGATCCCGCACATGTGCAAGATCACACGAGAGGCATCTTGAGACTACCCCGACACGCATGATGGCGTGGCCGAACGGACGACACGAGCAGACGGGCTGGACATCCGCGAGTTGAGTACAGCGCGGAGGTTCTTTTACGCAGGACCTTGCCGTGAGCGATCACGGCAGGACGGGGAGGTATCATGGCCTACGGATTCAACGCGGTATTGACTTTCGCTTCATCGTCCAACGATGCCGTTTCCAATCCGTCCTCCGACCACCCTCCCATTTGCGACGACGCGTCGAGTACGCGCTGACCTCGCGAACCCTCCATCTCCGACATCGCTGGTCTGACCCGCGGCGCTTCCGCCGAAGGGTCGAGCTATGCCCGAATGATGGACTCGCTTGAGGTCGCGCCCTGCATGGCAGGAACTCTGCATGGCGCTCACCACGCAACCTTATCTCTCAAGAAAAGTTTTCAAATGATGACGAACTCGGAACAGGATCGCTGGTCGCGCGTGAAGAATCGCCTGCGCTCGAACGTCGGCGAAGACGTCTATACGAGCTGGTTCGCGCGCATGGATCTGGAAGGCGTGCAGGACGAAAGCGTGCGACTGTCGGTGCCGACGCGGTTCCTGAAAAGCTGGATCCAGGCCCATTATGCCGAGCGCGTGCTGTCGTGCTGGCAGGCCGAGATGCCGGAAGTGCATCGCATCGATCTCACCGTCCGTTCCGCGGTGCGTCCCGTGGTGCAGCCGAAGGAAGCGCCCGCGCCGGTCGAGGCGCGCCGCGCCCCCGCGCCGGAGCTGCGCTCGACCGCGACCGCGCCCGTTTCCGCCAATCATGACGCGCTCGGCGGCTCGCCGCTCGATCCGCGCCTGACCTTTGCAAGCTTCGTCGTCGGCCGCTCCAACACGCTGGCCCATGCGGCCGCGCGTCAGGTCGCCGAAGGCCGCCGCGGCGACGCCGTGATGTTCAACCCGCTCTACATCCATGCCGGCGTTGGGCTCGGCAAGACGCATCTGCTCCAGGCGGTGACCTGGGCCGGCAATTCCGGCAATGAGCGCAAGGTGCTTTATCTCACCGCGGAAAAATTCATGTACGGCTTCGTCGCCGCGCTGAAGACGCAGACGGCGCTTGCCTTCAAGGAAGCGCTGCGCGGCATCGACGTGCTCGTCATCGACGATCTCCAGTTCCTGCAGGGCAAGTCGACCCAGGCCGAATTCTGTCACACGCTGAATGCGCTGATCGATGCCGGCCGCCAGGTCGTGATCGCGGCCGACCGTCCGCCGTCGGATCTCGAGAGCCTCGACGATCGCGTCCGCTCGCGCCTCGCCGGCGGCCTCGTGGTCGAGATGGGCTCGCTCGGCGAGGAGTTGCGCCATGGCATCCTCAAGTCGCGCGTCGCAGCCGCCCGCACCCATCACGCGACCTTCGACGTGCCGGAGGAGGTGCTGCATTATCTGGCCCGCGCCATCACCCATAACGGCCGCGACCTCGAAGGCGCGATCAACCGGCTTCTTGCTCACTCGAAACTCAACAACCAGCCGGTGACGCTGGAGATGGCGGAGCGCGAGGTGCGCGATCTGATCCGCCCCTCGGAGCCGAAGCGGATCAAGATCGAGGACATCCAGCGCGTGGTGGCGCGGCAGTACAATGTCAGCCGCTCCGACCTGCTGTCCTCGCGCCGCACCGCCAATGTGGTGCGTCCGCGCCAGGTGGCGATGTACCTCGCCAAGACGCTGACCCTGCGCTCCCTCCCCGAAATCGGCCGCAGATTCGGCGGCCGCGACCACACCACGGTGCTGCACGCCGTGCGCAAGATCGAGGCGCTGGTCTCCAAGGACAATGCGCTGTCCGAGGAGGTCGAGTCGCTCAAGCGCCAGCTGCAGGAATAAACGCCTAAGCCTCCTGACATGCTCCCGCCGCCCGGCCATGCCTGGGCGGCGGTCGTTGTTTTGGCGGGTAAATCGTGGGGAACTGGCTCCCGATCCCTTGAATCCCGGGGCCATCCGCGCCACCTTGCGCCACCCTGACGGCTTTGGTCATATCGGCTCGATGACCCGGCTTCCCAGGGTCTTCGGTGCCGCGGCGCGCTGTCCTTCGCCCGGCTTTTTCCATCTTTGGGGATCGGGCGAGTAGTGCAATGAAGGTTACGGTCGAACGCGCGCAACTCCTGAAATCACTGGGCCATGTCCATCGCGTGGTCGAGCGCCGCAACACGATTCCGATCCTGGGCAACGTGCTGGTGCGCGCCGAGAACGCGAAATTGTCGCTGAAGGCGACCGACCTCGACCTCGAGGTGACCGAGACGCTGCCGGCGGAAACCGCAACCGCCGGCTCGACCACCGTGCCGGCGCACATGTTCTACGACATCGTGCGCAAGCTGCCGGATGGTTCGCAGATCGTGCTGGAGGCCGACGGCGACCGCGCGGTGCTGGCGATCCGCGCCGGCCGCTCGCGCTTCACGCTGCAGACCCTGCCGGAGAACGATTTCCCGGACCTTGCCGCCGGCGACCTCTCGCATTCGTTCAATCTCGCCGCCAAGGACGTCAAGCGGCTGATCGACCGCACCCAGTTCGCGATCTCGACCGAAGAGACGCGCTATTACCTCAACGGCATCTATCTGCACGCCGCCGGCACCGCGACCGCCGCGACCTTGCGCGGCGTCGCCACCGACGGCCACCGCCTCGCCCAGCTCGATCTCGTCCAGCCCAAGGGCGCCGAGGGCATGCCCGGCGTCATCGTGCCGCGCAAGACCGTCGGCGAGGTGCAGCGCCTGATCGAGGACACCGAAGCCGAGATGACGATCGAGCTGTCGCAGGCCAAGATCCGCTTCACCATCGGCAATGTCGTGCTGACCTCAAAGCTGATCGACGGCACCTTCCCCGACTACGGCCGCGTCATTCCGCAAGGCAATGACAAGGAACTCGTGGTCGACAAGAAGGATTTCGAGAACGCGGTCGACCGCGTTTCGACGATTTCGAGCGAACGCGGCCGCGCGGTCAAACTGTCGCTGTCGGCGGGCAAGCTGGTGCTGTCGGTGACCAATCCGGACTCGGGGAGCGCAACCGAAGAACTCGAGGTCGAATACGCCTCCGACGCGCTCGATATCGGCTTCAACTCCCGCTATCTCCTCGACATCGCCGCCCAGATCGAAGGCGACGTCGCGGTGCTGAGGTTGGCCGACCCCGGCTCGCCGACCCTGGTGCAGGACAAGGACGACAAGAGCGCGCTGTACGTGCTGATGCCGATGCGGGTGTGAGGGGGGTTCTCTCGACCATCCATCGGAACCGTAGGGTGGGCAAAGCCTGCGCCGTAGCTCGAAGAGCGAAGGTGAAAGCGTGCCCACCATCGAGCAGCACGAATCGCCGCGAGACGTGGGCACGGCGCGCAGAGCGCGCCTTTTGCCCACCCTACGGCATGCTCTCAAGGGGAGCGCGCGCGCCCATAACGAATGACCATGACCACCTCCCGCATCCATCGCCTGACGCTGACGCATTTTCGGAACTATCGGGCGGCGGGGCTCGAGACGGCGGCTGACATGGTGGCGCTAGTCGGGCCGAACGGGGCGGGCAAGACCAATTGCATCGAGGCGATCTCGTTCCTGTCGCCGGGCCGCGGCCTGCGCCGCGCCACGCTGGAGGATGTCGCCGATAACCAGGGCGACGGCTCCTGGGCCGTCTCCGCGCAGGTCGAGGGCGCGCTGGGCCTCGCCACGCTCGGCACCGGCATCGAGCCGCCGCGCGCAGATAGCCCGGTGATCAGGCGCTGCCGCATCGACCGCGAGCCGGTGAACTCGGCGGCCAGCTTCGGCGATCACATCCGCATGGTGTGGCTGACGCCGGCGATGGATGGGCTGTTCATGGGCGCCGCGTCCGAGCGCCGGCGCTTCTTCGACCGCCTGGTGCTGGCGATCGACAGCGAGCATTCCAGCCGCATCAACGCGCTGGAACGCTCGCTGCGTTCGCGCAACCGCCTGCTCGAGACGCGCAATTACGACGACCATTGGTGTGACGCGATCGAGCGCGAGACGGCCGAGCTTGCCGTCGCGGTCGCCGCAACACGCGGCCAGACCGCGGCGCGCCTGACCGGCATGCTCAACGCGCGCGCGCAAGCCTCGGCTTTTCCTTCCGCGCAAATCGCGCTCGACGGCTGGATGGAGAACGCGCTGCTGACGGAAACGGCGACCTCGGTCGAGGACCGCTATCGCCAGATCCTGCGCGACAACCGCCAGCGCGATGCCATCGCCGGCCGCACCACTGAAGGTCCGCATCTGACCGATCTGCAGGTGATCTACGCGCCGAAAGGCATGCCGGCGCGCGATGCCTCCACCGGCGAGCAGAAGGCGCTCTTGATCGGCCTCGTGCTCGCGCATGCGACGCTGGTCGCCGAGATGACCGGCATCGTGCCGCTTTT
This sequence comes from Bradyrhizobium manausense, assembly GCF_001440035.1. Lineage (GTDB taxonomy): Bacteria > Pseudomonadota > Alphaproteobacteria > Rhizobiales > Xanthobacteraceae > Bradyrhizobium > Bradyrhizobium manausense. The sequence continues at coordinate 55,098 of NZ_LJYG01000105.1, forward strand.
GCTGCTCGACGAGGTCGTCGCCCATCTCGATCCCAACAGGCGCGCCGCGCTGTTCGACGAGCTGCGCAAGCTCGGCGCGCAGGTGTGGCTGACCGGTGCGGACCCGGCCGCCTTTGCCGAGATCGGCGCGGGCGGCGAAGTCTTTGACGTCGAGAGCGGACGCGTTTCCGCCCGGCGCTAGCCTGATGTGTTGAACCCGGCCTATTCGGATCGCGACTAGGACTGTGAGGCCGCAGCTGGCGGTGTCGCAGCCGTTGCAATCGCGCGATCGACAGGCGCGAGATCCCTGGAGAGAAAGACCATGACGACGGTAAGGCGCGGGATGAAAGTCCCGGCACGATGGCGGCTGTTCGTGTGCGGCCTCGCTCTGCCCGGCAGGCCGGGATACCGCTTTTGAACCTGCCCGGTTCCATCCACGACTAGCTGTCTGGGCCGCGCGATGACGTCGCAGCCCGCACATGACGCAAAGAGCGAGAAATCCTGGAGTGCTGCCGATGTCGATGATCAAGCGCGGGATGCGGGTCCCGGCACGTGGGCTGCTGCTCGCCTTTGGCCTTCTGCTGATGGCGAGCACCGCACGCGCGGCGCAATTCGACGCCGGCTATGTTGATCCCCACACGCTGCCGAGGCTGCCAGGCGCGGTCGAGGACACCTCCGATCCCTCCCGGGTGCAATATGGCGTGCCGACCGTGGTCGCGGTGACATCGGCGGCCGTCAGGAAGATGCTCGTCGCCGAGGGCTGGGTGCCCTATGTCCGCCCGCTCGACGAGGCCAACACCAGTCTCGCCTTCAAGAAGGGACGGCAGGGCCTGTCCGTCTCCTTCACGCAGGGCCTCGGCCGACCGGACCAATCCGCGGTCACCTACTCCCCGAGCCGGATCTATTCGAACGTGCCGTTCCCCGAGGGCGCTGTTGACCTCGTGTTCGACGAGACCCGGCCCTATCTCGGCTGCATCGCGCCGGCCACGCTCGAGGCGGTACAGGATTTCTATGCGAAGGAAATGGCCGCGATCGGCTGGCGCAAGCTGACGCCCGAGACGGCCGCAAGCTGGCCGAACGCGGACCTCTCTGCGGTCATCCCGAACGGCGTGCGCGCCTATTACGACCATCCCGAGGGCGACTCGACGCAGTTCTACAAGCAGAAGCCGGTGATGCTGACGCTGACCCGCCGCGACGACGGCCGCACCAATGTCGACATCAGGATCGCGCCGTTCGCGCTGCCCACCGATCTTGAGCGCGGCGATACGGCCGGCCTGCCGGAGCCGAAGCCATACAAATCGTCCTCGGGCCGAGGCAACGCCCGAACATCAACGCGCGAGCTGATCGTTGCCGCCCTCGCCGATCTGCCCACTGTGGAGGCCTTCTACCATCGCGAATTTGCAAGGCGGGGCTGGACGGAAGAGGGAAATGCACCTCTCGCCCCGGGCGACGAGGTCGCGCTGAAATTCTCCTCGCCGGAGGAGAACGGCGTGCTGCATCTCGGCCGCAAATACGATTTCACGATGGTCCATCTGACCGCGCAGGTGAAGGAGAGCGTGCTCGCCGCCCGCGCCAAGGCGAAGAAAGACGCCGATGACCAGTTCATGAACGACGCGGAGGCGATGACGAAGCGGGTCCTCGCCGAGGACGCGGCACGTCGCAAGGCGCAGGCCGCAACGCTGTCCGATGCGCCGTTGCAGGCGCTCGCAGGCAGCAACGCGCCGCTGGCCGTCCCTGAGAACGCGCAGGAGGTGGAGTCCGGCGACGGCCGGCTCGAGTTCAACTCGACCTCGAGCGTGAAGGCGCTGGCCGCCTTCTATCGCGCCTCCCTGAAGCCCGCCGGCTGGAAGGAGCAGCCCTCCGTCATCAACCAGCCCAACATGGCGGTGCTGGAATTTTCCAAGGCCGGCAAGTCGATCTCGATGACCTTGATGCAGATGGGCCCGAAGGTGAACGTCAGCGCCAACGGATCCGGCCTGAGGACAGCCGCTGCCAAGCCTGCCGTCACCAGCCCGGCGGCGAGCAACGATCCTGCTGCCACGCAGCCCGGAGCATCCGCGCCGCTGGAAGCAGATCCGGACTCTGCGCTGCCGGTGCCGAAGCAGCACAGCTCGACCTCGCTGGGCACGGCAAAGCTGCCGGGCATCGCGGTGCCGTTCCGCCGCGAGCTCGAAGCCAGCGTGCCGGCCGAGCTCGGCGACGTGCTCGCCTTCTACCGCAGCGAGCTGAAAAGACTCGGCTGGCAGGAGAAGCCTGAAGGCGCGATCACGACCGCCGATCGCGTCCAGGTCGCCTTCGCCTCGCCGCAGGGACCAGCAATGCTGAAGCTCGGCCGCGCCAATGGCGAGACGTCGATCGACCTCGTGCAGAAGAATCCTGAAGCCGCGGCCAAGGCGGACATCATGCCGAAACCAGGTCAGGCCAAGCTGCTGCTGGGCAATATGGGCAACCAGGAAGCCATGCTCACCATCAACAAGCAAACCGTCAAGGTTGCGGCCGGCGCCGGTGGCCCGCAATCGCCGAAAGGACCGATGCTCGATCTGCCGCCCGGCAAGTATCCGTACGCGCTGAAGATCGCAGGGCAGAGCGGCCGGAGCGGCACGATCGAGTTGGCCGCGGGCGATGCCTGGGGCCTGATGGTGGGGCCGACCGGCGAGGTGCTGCCGCTGCAAATGTATTGATCCGCAGCCTTTGCCAGTCACGGCCGGCTTGAACCTGAGCGGTTCGCGCGGCGACTAGTGGTCCTGAGGCTGCGCATCGCCGCAGCCTTCGCATCGCACGAAGATCACGACGCGGCGTCCCTGGAGAATGAGCATGACCATGGTCAAACGCGGGCCGAACGTCCCGGCACGATGGCGGCTGCTGCTATGCGCCCTCATTCTTCTGGCGGGGTGCTCGAAGGAACAGCTGACGGCAGATCCCAACGTCGAGATGCCGGCACCGAAGCAAAGCAGCTTCAGTCAATTCCGCACCACGCGGGCGCATGGCGCCGAGGCCCCGCTCCGGACCGAGATCGACGCGCGGGTGCCGGCGGAGCTCAACGAGGTGCTGGCCTTCTACCGCAGAGAGCTCGGGCAGCGCGGCTGGCGGGAGCTGCCGGATGACGCAATCATCGCCGCCGATCGCGTGCAGCTGGCCTTCATCTCCCCGAAAGGCCCGGCCGTGCTGAAGCTCGGCCGCGCCAAGGGCGAAACCACGGTCAGCCTGGCGCAGAGGAATCCGGAGGCCGCAGCCAAGGCCGATGTCCTGCCGACATCAGGACAAGCGCGGCTGATATTCGGCTATCTCAGGCCCGACGTGGCTTCGCTTGTGATCAACGCTCAGACCATTGAGATCGCAGGCGGCGAAAATCATCCACAAACGCTGGATCTGCCGCCGGGCACGTATCCCTACGAGCTGCTTGTGTCAGGCCTTCGGGTGCGCGCCGATACGATCACGCTGGCCAAAGGCGAGGCCTGGACCCTCAGCGACGACAAGAAGCCGTCCCAGATCTACTGAACCCCTGGCCTGTTCCGGGCCGCTGCAGCGGCTCCGAACAGGCCCGTCCCCCCGCAAGATCCACGTCTTTGAAGACCCAAAACGGGGCCTCGAATCGGGCTTTTCAGGGAGCTTGGAATCGGCCTTCGAACGGCTTGAAATCAGGCCCAAAAATCCTATCTGATCAAAGGGTTGCCGGGAGATACTTTGCGCTAGGCGCAAACTCTCTTTCATGGCACAAAGAGCATCCTGATCAGCGCCTTTTGCGCGGCTGATTCGGGCGACATTTCGAAGGCCTCTCATGACAGAACCTGCTCGGCAGCAAGCTGCCGAAAACGAGCCCTCCACCGCGAGCGAATACGGCGCGGAATCGATCCGCGTGCTCAAGGGGCTCGACGCCGTCCGCAAGCGCCCCGGCATGTATATCGGCGACACCGATGACGGCTCGGGCCTGCATCACATGGTGTACGAAGTTGTCGACAACGCCATCGACGAGGCGCTGGCGGGCCACGCCACGCGCGTCGACGTGATCCTCAATGCCGACAATTCCGTCACCGTCCGGGACGACGGCCGCGGCATTCCCGTCGACATCCACAAGGGCGAAGGCATCTCGGCGGCCGAGGTCATCATGACCCAGCTGCACGCCGGCGGAAAATTCGACCAGAACTCCTACAAGGTCTCCGGCGGCCTGCACGGCGTCGGCGTCTCCGTCGTCAACGCACTGTCGAGCAAGCTCGGCCTGCGCATCTGGCGCGATGACAAGGAACATTACATCGAGTTCGCCCATGGCGATGCGGTGGCACCGCTCAAGGTCGTCGGCGATGCGCCGGGCAAACGCGGCACCGAGGTGACGTTCCTGGCCTCGACCGAGACCTTCAAGAACATCGAATATGATTTCGCGACGCTCGAGCATCGCCTGCGCGAGCTCGCCTTCCTCAATTCCGGCGTCAACATCGCGCTGTCAGACATGCGTCACGCGGTCGAGAAGCGCGAGGAGATGTATTATTCCGGCGGCGTCGAGGAATTCGTCAAATATCTCGACCGCAACAAGAAGGCCCTGGTGCCCTCGCCGATCATGGTACGTGCGGAAGCCAATGGCATCGGCGTCGAGGCCGCTTTGTGGTGGAACGACAGCTACCATGAGAACGTGCTGTGCTTCACCAACAACATCCCGCAGCGTGACGGCGGCACTCATCTCGCCGGTTTCCGCGGCGCGCTGACGCGCCAGGTCAACGGTTATGCCGAGGCCAATGCCAAGAAGGAAAAGATCGCTCTGACCGGCGACGATTGCCGCGAAGGCCTGACCGCGGTTCTGTCGGTGAAGGTGCCGGACCCCAAGTTTTCGTCGCAGACCAAGGACAAGCTGGTGTCCTCGGAGGTGCGTCCCGTGGTCGAGAACGTCCTCAACGAGGCGCTCCAGGCCTGGTTCGAGGAGCATCCGTCCGAGGCCAAGATGATCGTCGGCAAGGTGATCCAGGCCGCTGCCGCCCGCGAAGCCGCGCGAAAAGCGCGCGAGCTGACCCGCAAGAGCCCGCTCTCGGTGTCCTCGCTGCCCGGCAAGCTCGCCGACTGCCAGGAAAAGGACCCGGCCAAATCGGAGCTGTTCATCGTCGAGGGTGACTCGGCCGGCGGCAGCGCCAAGCAGGGCCGCAACCGCGAATTCCAGGCCGTCTTGCCGCTGCGCGGCAAGATACTCAACGTGGAACGCGTGCGTCCCGACAAGATGCTGTCATCCGAGCAGATCGGCACGCTGATCACCGCGCTCGGCACCGGCATCAGCGACGAGTTCTCGATCGAGAAGCTGCGCTACCACAAGATCATCGTGATGACGGACGCCGACGTCGACGGCGCCCACATCCGCACGCTGCTGCTGACCTTCTTCTACCGGCAGATGCGCGACATCATCGACGGTGGCTATCTCTACATCGCCCAGCCGCCGCTCTATAAGGTTTCCCGCGGCAAGTCCGAGCAGTATCTGAAGGACGAGCGGGCGTTGGAAGATTATCTGATCGACGCCGGCCTCGACGACTGCGTCTACATCCCGGGGACCGGCGGTGATCGCTCGGGCCGCGACCTGCGCCAGCTGGTCGACGATGCCCGCGTGGTCCGCAGCATCCTGCGCAACCTGCACAGCCGCTATAACCGCAAGGTGGTCGAGCAGGCCGCCATCACCGGCGTGCTGAACAAGTCGGTCTACGGCAATCCCGAGACCGCCGCGGCTGCGGCGCAGTACATCGCGACCCGGCTGGACAGCCAGGCCGAGGAGGTCGAGCGCGGCTGGACCGGGCAATTCGTCGAGGGCCAGGGTTTCCTGTTCGAGCGCACCGTGCGCGGCGTCAAGGAAGCGGCCGTGATCGACGACGCGCTGCTCGGCTCCGCCGAGGCGCGCAAGCTCGACGAGTACACGCCCAAGCTCCAGGACGTCTACGCTCGCGCCGGCAAGCTGCGGCGCAAGGACTCGGAGCACGTGGTGCACGGTCCGTCCGACCTGTTCGAGGCGGTGACCGAAGCCGGCCGCAAGGGCATCGCGCTGCAGCGCTACAAAGGTCTCGGCGAGATGAATCCCGAGCAGCTCTGGGAGACCACGCTCGACACCGAGGCGCGCTCGCTGCTGCAGGTGAAGGTCAAGGAGGTCGACGAGGCCGACGACATCTTCACCAAGCTGATGGGCGACGTCGTCGAGCCGCGCCGCGACTTCATCCAGGAACATTCGCTGAGCGCGACGATCGATATTTGAGGCGGTTGGTCTTTGTCGGATAACGCATATCTCTAACTCTATGACGGTAATGTCGGACTCGATTTGCACACAACCCTGACCCAGAGCGTTACTACCAAAGATTGAGCCAGCCCCCTAAGTGCCCGGCCAGCCTCCGTCATTGCCGCCTTAGCCTCTTGAATTGCTGAACTGCCCGGCTTTCCAGCGCGCCTGATCGATCTCTAGTCCTGCCCAGCCTCAAGCCTGGGCAAGTGCTCAGTGAGCCTCCCGCAGCATTCTGGAGCGTCTTTCAGAGCCTTTAGTCTCCAACGGAAGGGGGACCCGCTGCCCCCGAGCCGAAGCGGCGCCCTGGAGCCTCCAGCCGGCAATAGCGCACCATGTGCTCTCAACGGTCCCTTCCCGCGTCTGACGGCTAACCCCAAGCCAATGAGCCATGTTGCCCTTGCCGACAAGGCTCCCGATACGGTCTGAAAGAAAGCAATTTTCTCCGGATAGGAAGCAATTGCGTACTCGGTGAAAGCAATTGCCGCGGCTTTCGCGTTTCGCCTTCCATTTGATAGCTATTTTGGGAACTCTACCCAAGCCACTGCGCGGCATCAAAATGCAACTTTGCACACGCAATCGGAATGTTTGAGCTCACCCGGAAGCCGTCGCTCGCTACCGACTATCGACCCGCCACCGGGAAGAAGGCCCCTTGAGCTCCTAGGCGTTTTCAGCCCTCCTTGTGAGGATTGGCTACCTAGAAGTGTCCCGCGTCGCATTCGCTGCTCGAATCGTCCAGCGGGCGGGCCGCCAACCGCCCTTGGGTTTGAGAATCAGTCCGGAGACGCATTCCGAGAGGAACCCAGGGCCCACGGAACGATAACCACGACGGAGCCGAAAGTGCCTGAATACCTTTCTCAGCGACAGAATGTCCTCACCCAAGATCCCGCCGAGACCGCGGAGCCATCATATGCCCGTGTAGTAATCTGGTGAAGGTGGTCAACAACTGAAGGCGGGGTTCTGGGCTCACCCGCGTCTCTCCGAGTTTCCGGAATTCGCGCGCCGCTTGGTTCGCCATGGCGAGATTTTTCTCAAATCATGCACGGAGCTGCCCTGCTCTACAACCTGTCTCTCAGCGAGCTACGTGGGCGCGACGACTGGACCAAAGAATATGGCGAGCGAATTAGGCCGCCTGGAGCGAGGAGACCGGGCCCACGATCGCGCGGCTGGTCACTTGGCGAATTTTGGAATGCCGTCAAGAGGCATCCGCCGAAATTGGGAACGCGCTCACCGGGAAAGTGGGCGCACCAACAGTTGCCCCAAGGATTGCATTCGATCGTCTTTCCCCAGCGCGCGCATTCGACCGACATCGGAATCTTTTCTATTTCTCCGGAACCAGCAGAGCGCGCAGCACGTCCGGCTTTTCGAGTGCCGCATCGGAAGGGCTCACGGTACCCGTGTCCATCTGCACGAACTTCGCGAGCCTGCTTTTCTGCTCCAAGGAGAAATCCACGAACTCGTCGATTGAGTTCTCTGCGACGAGCAGCACGATCTCACACTCTCTCGTCTGGGAGATTCGGTGAATGCGGTCCTGGGACTGAAGGTAGTCGACGAGATTGAAGGTACGGTCCAGATAGATCGCGAGATTGGCCAGGGTGAGCGTCAGACCTTCCCGGGCTGCGGCCGGGTTCGCTATCAAGAGCCTTACATCGTCATCCGTCTTGAATGCGCGAACCGACGCATCGCGCTTCTCGGCGGACAGGGAACCGTGTAGCGTGACGGGCGAGAGCGAAGCGAAACGCGTCTGCAGAGCAGGAATGTTCTGGACGAAGGAAGTCCATACGATCGCTTTTCTGTCGGAGCCGTCGAGCGCGATCTCCAGAAGCTTGTCGAGGGCCGAGAACTTGCACGGTGTCTCGTCGTACGAGGCGTCGAGCACGCCGGGATTGGAAGCAAGTTGCGCTAGTCGGATCAATCTCGCCAGGATAGCTTCGGCCTCCCTGACCACTTCCCGACCATCCATGGATTTGACCCAGATCGCCAGTTCGTCGCGCATACTCTCGTACAACTCGAGCTGTCGACCTTCCATCCGCAGAAGCATCCGCCGAAAAAGCTTCGGCGGCAGCGAGACTGCGTGGTCCTTCAGGCGGCGCTTGGAAAGGTGCGCCACCTTGTCCCGCAGTTCGTCGAGCGCGACGTACCCTCCTCCCTCTCCGCGGTATCTCGCGCGGAAGTCGTCGAAGGACGCCCCGAGCGATTCGCCGTCGTCCAGAAAATAGAACTGGCTCCACAGATCGTCCGGTTTGTTCGCGACCGGCGTCCCGGAAAGGATGTACCTTTTTTTGGCGCTCGAACGAAGCTGCAGCACAGCCGACGTCACGCGGGCCTCCGGGGTCTTGATCCGGTGGCTTTCGTCCAGGACCAGCGCCATCGGCTTGAACCGGAGCAAGGCCTTCAAGGAAGCGAGCTCGGCGGCGACTGCCTCGTAGTTGATGACGTAGAAGGCGGCGCGCAACCGGGCGAACGCGCCTCGCCTGGCCTTTCGGCCCGAGCCGAAGACCGCCACGGGCAATTCGGAGAACTTCGCGATCTCCTCGGACCAGTTCGTCTTCAGCCCATTCGGGCACACGATCAGTGCGCCGGCGACGTCGCCGGAAGAGATCTGTGCCGCTATCGCATCGATGAGTTGCTTGCTCTTGCCGAGGCCTTGCTCGTCGAACAAGGCGGCCCGCTCGTTGCTGACGAGAAAGTCCGTACCTTCCACCTGATGGGGAAGCGTCGTCGGTGCATCACGCCGCATGACGTCCTCTCAGCAGAACTTCGGGAACGTGCAGTCTGAAGACATTGCGGGCGCCGATGACGCCCGCTGCGGAAAGGGCCTCGTCGAGCAGCGTCGCATCTTCGCGAGGAACGGCGACGTAGAGAGGACAGCGGGCCGAGGAGCCCTTTATCCTCAGACGCCCGAAGATGGCGAACTGCTCGCGCGTGCGCGGCGACATGAGATCCTTGCCCGTCTTCGCCTCGCAGAACGCGAGAATGCCGTCCGCGTTGATTCCGAACGCGTCCGGGCGCCGGCCGCGCAGGGCGAAGGGCTTCGGCAAGGCATTCCAGGTTCCGGCCTGACGGGCGCAGCCGTCGAACGCGGCGACGACGAACCCGTCGGCCGCCATGCGGCGCGTCGCCCACAACAGAAGAGCCTGATGTGCTGCCCCGACCGTCATGCGCGGCGGCCTCGCGCTTTTCTCGTCCCGACGCGGCGGACGTTGTCAAGGACGTCGTCGAGCGTCTCGCGCAGGTTCTCGAGCACCTCCAATCTGTCGGAACCGCGCGCGGCTTCCATCATCTCGCTCACCGACATGTCGGCGAGCCGCTGCCGTGTCCGCTCCATGAGAAGGTAGAACTCCTGCTCGCGGGGATTCTTGGCCGCCAGATATTCTTCCGCCGCGTCGAACCCCTCGATCTCGAGCAGACGGACGGCTTCGTCCGCATCGAGGATCTTCGGCAGCTTGCGCACCTTCATGCCGGTATCCACCCGACCGTCCATCACCCAGTGGGCGAACCTCTCGGGAAGGTTCTCCATGGTCTGGCGATGGCGTTGGATCCGTCCGTTCTTCGAGAACTCGAGGAAGTAGGAGAACTTCGTCCTATGCTCCGCGTCGGTAGGATCGGAGGCGATCGGAAAATAGAGCCGATCCATCAGATTTGCGGCTTCGATGTGCTGACGCACGTCGTTGGTGGTCATTCGGTATCGTTCGGCGACTTCCGCCTCTATCAGCCCACCCTTGACGAGTGCCCTCATCTGAAGCGCCTTTTCGTAGGGCGCCCAGCCGCGCACTGATCCGAGATGGATCTCGTTGAGCAGGTCCTGCACCGCCTCTTCGGGCGTCCCTTCCGGGATCAGCCAGGCCGGCATCGACGAGAAGGCCGGATTTTGCGGAAACTCCTCGCGTGCCGCGCGCAGCGCGACGACGCGGCGGTTACCTTCCGCGACCGTGCGGTCGTGCCGCACGTAGATCGGTTCCTGGACGCCCCCGGACAGGATGATCGAGCGCTTCAACGCTTCGGTATCCTCCTGACTGGTGAGCAGGAGCGCGCATGCCGCGTCGCTTGTCTCGGCCGGCTGCAATTGCCTGATCGAGAATCCGACGCGCGGGTTGGTCGGATCGAGAATTACCGCATCGGGGTCGACTTCGATCAACTCGAGTTCGACCTTGGCACCTTGGATGTTGCGCGCATATTTCGCCATGTTGGCTCCCTTAGTCCAGACCGTCGCAGAGATCGACGAAGCGCTCCAACGCTTCGCTGAGTCCGCGAACGATCGCCTTGGCGCTTCCGTTCTCGTCCCTTCGGACCCTTTGAATGTCGTCCAACCGCGCGTCTTCCAGCGCTTCGGTCATTTCGACCATCAGCTTGAACAGCGGAGAGGTGAGCTCCGGCCTGTCCTGCTTCAGGATCTTCATCGCGGCGTCGCGACCCTGCCGGTTGAAGGCGGCGATCGCCCGCGGATTGGAAACGATGTCCTTGAGCTCGCGGACGTGCTGGCCCTGCGAGATCTTGCCCGTTCCCACCCACTTGACGAAGTCGTCGATGGACTCGGGCGAACGTGTGATCCAATCCCTCAGCTCGGGCTTGTTGAAGAGCTCGAGGAAATAGCTGAACTTGCGGACCGCTCCGGGTCCGGGAAAGGCGATCAGATACTTGTTTTTCATGACGTCGAAGGCGCGCACGTTGTGGTTCACGGACGTCTTGGAGGTCTTCAGTATCTTGGCGATCTCCTCCTGCACCATGCCGAATTGCGTGAACAATTGGTGGATATGACCCGCCTTTTCGAAGGCCGACCACTTGTTCTTGCCTCCGACGTGCAGTTCCCCGAGCAGGATCGCCACCTGCCGATCCGAGATGTCCGGCGGCAACACGCGGGCGGGAATGGTACGCCAGGTCGGATCGTTGGGATGGTTCTCGCGTAGCTTCCGATAGACAACGGTACGGCAGTTTCCCTCGGCCACGACCATGTTGCTGCGAACGATGATCCGCTCGATGAGGCCCTTGTTCGCCTGCACCGAACGATAGAGATCGTGGACGTCGCTGTCGGACCACAGCAGGCCTTCGAGCGCCGCCTGCAGTGCGGGCTCGTTCCCGCTCGCCGACAATGCCGCGGTGTTGGCGACGCGGGGATTGGTGGGGTCCAGCAGGACGTCGTCCAGAGGGATGTCGAGGCCGCGCACCTGGACCTTCATCCTGTCCAGCGTGATCTCCTCGACCTGCTCGACGACGACCTTCGCCGGTTCGGACTTCTGACTGCTTGCGACCATCTTCAACCCTTTACGGCGCCGATCACTTCGGCGACGGATTGCACGGCTTCCCTGAGCTCGAGCACCGTCCGTTTGGCCGGCGCCGATTTCTTGAACATGGCTATTTCCGATTGACTGAGATCCTTGAGCGCATCGGTGACGCTCTTGACCAGTTTCAGCGCCCGCGATCCCGCCAGGGGATCGACCTTGGTCAAGGTCTTCTTGGCAGCCTTGAAGTCGGATTTCCTGAGCTCGGCGGCCGACTTCCGGTTGGAGTATACCTTGTCGAACTCGCGTACTTCGGCGCCCTTGATCTTGTTCGTCGCGATGAGCTTCGCCAGCACCTTGCGGGCGGACTTGTCCTCGCGGTGCGCCTCGTTCTTCTTGGTCTTGAAGAATTCCAACGCGTGGCTGAATTTGGATTCCAGCACTTCGGTCGCGTTCCCGTTCTTCGCGTGAGGAAGGACCTCGTTCACGAGGTAGTTGAACGCATCCAGATACTGGCGGACTTCGCGCTCCGACATGCGCGTCTCCTCGGCGATCTGCGCGAGCGGAAGTTTGTGATCGTGCGCCATGCTGTGGATATGTTCGGCCTGCGCGTACGCACGCCATCTGGTCTTTCCGGCGATGTGATAACCAGCCATCAGAATCGCCATCGACCTCCCGTCGATGTCGCGAGGCAAACGCGCCACCGGGACGGTCTTCCATCTCGCGTCGTTCGGGGCCCCCTCGTTGAGCGTAGCCACCGCGGTCGTACGGTTGTTTCCCTCGACCACCAAGCCGTCGCTCGCGATGATGATGGCTTCCTGCAGGCCGCCCGACTTCCGGGAGGCAATCAGAAGGGCTCGGCACCTCCGGTCAAACTACCCAGGAGTGCATGCAGCTCTCAGGATCGGAACTGCATGAAATCGATGACGACGATCACGGGCCTCGCAAGGTTGAATGCGTCCGTACCACTGTGGTCAGACGAGCCTGCGTACGCCTTGGCAAGCAGGCTAGCGCGACGCAATGGTGTGAATTCGCTTGAGTCTTTCGAGGGCGATCACGGAATCCCTCTCCGGGAACTCCTTCATGGACACCGAAACGCCGAAATAGCCGTCCTTGCAGGAGCGAAGCTCTCTGAACTCGACAAAGCTACCTTTCGCGTCGCGAGAAACGGCGAGCGAATTTGGATCAACGACGAGGTGCTCCATCGAGATGATTGGTCTTATGCTTCGTTGCGAATCTGTCCGAGCTGCGTCCAAAGCGATCTCGAGCACCAGGATAGCAGGCGCGATTTTCTCCCACACGTCCGTTCGTGGTGGAATCTAATTTCGATATCAGTCTGCCCGATCCACGCTGTCGAACTCGTAGAGTGGGACCGAGCCGAGACGCCTTCGTTAAAGGGCGGTCACGTACGATTGGACGTACGCTTCGCCGTCGGGCTGCAACGCGACTTCACCAGGCTAGGTCGCAAGAGAATCGAAGATGTGAGCGCCGAGGCATACATTCTCGGTCGCCTGGGCTTCATGCCACGCCTGAAATCAACCGTACTCGACGGATTACCCCTCTGGAACGCAATTCGACTGATGGACCGTATGGGAGCGGTGGCAACGGGAGGCATCCATGAGTACACGTCGTTTGGTGGGAGCGTGGGCCGGCGTGAGGCTCTCGCCGCTGGCTACGGTCTGTTTGCCGAGGGTAAAGAAGGTTTCTTTCGTTTCCTCGACGGCTTGGTTAAGTCCGCTGAGATTAGGAATGGCAAATGGGGTCCTCGACGCGTGTACGGGCGCGTTTACAAATGGCTGTCGTACGAGACCCGAGACAGTGCATACGATCCCATTCGCGAGCTCGTTCGCGAGCATGCGGCGGATAACCTTCCGCTGAGACCCAGCGATCTTCTGTTCGGTAAACCCGTTCGCTACCGTCGCGTCTACACTCTCTGGCATGCATCGCGCGCCATCGGGGTAACCGCCTCAAACGCCGGACGCCGTATCTTTCGTGCACTTGGCTATTTGTCCTCTGACGACGTCGCGAAGCCTGAATGGCAACTCTTGCTCAAGTCTCATATCGTTGATGACACGCGCGCGCAGATTTCTGACCGGATGAACTATAACCAGGCCATGCGATACCTAGGAGTCCCACGCGGGCCGATGCTCAACTTGTACGAAAAGGGACTCCTGAAGCCATTTCTCGATGCTTCGATGGATTTGCATGAGCACATCTTCCGACAGCGCGACCTTGATCGTTTCCTGCATTCGGTCATGGGCGACGCTCCCAGGGTTCAAGGTGCAACGTCCAGTACGTGCAACATCGTCATCGCGGGAAAGCGCAGCCAGACCTCAACTGCGGAGATTCTTGAGGCAATGCTCTCCGGTCGACTTAGATGCAAGGGGCGCCTGACGTCGGCAAAGGGTTTGATGAAAGTCTTGGTCGACCTCGTTGAAGTCAAGGAGCTTCGTGACTGGAAAGCCGCAATTGACCCGAGCAGGACTATCGATGCATGCCGAAGGCAACTCGGCATCACCTGGATCGTGATGGAGCGTTTGATCGCCTTGGGGTATATCAAGATATCGTACGCAAGAATCGGCTTGAGAAACAGGCAACGAGGTCTCGTCGACGAGCAAAGCTTCAAGCGGTTTGTCGCTACTTACGTTAAAGGGACAGAAATCGCGAAGCTTCGACAAACTCACGTCCGGACACTTGTGCCCGAGTTGCGAAAGCTTGGTGTCAGGCCAGCGATAGAGAAGCGTGATGTAGGGCAGTATTTCTATCGACGCGCAGATCTACCCAAGGCATTCACACAGATCGAATTCGTGGGAGAAAAATCACTCCGAGAATTGAGCCGTTGAGACTCGCCGGGCACATCAAGATCTTTTAGCAGGTTAAGGGCGACGACTGAGGGCGAAAACCTTTCAATCCACGCTGGCGGGCGTGGATTTGACGGCCGTATGTGGCTAAAGCGGCAGGTATTCTCGTCGGCGGAGGGGCTCCCAGTCAGATGGGGTTCGGGCAGTTATCGCCGATGCCCATCAGCACCTCCAGGAAAGAGTCTCCCCGTCAATTTCAGCCAGAGCGGCGTTTGCCCTTAGCATCTGCAAATCACGGCGGCGACCGCCAACTCGCCCGACTATTCCCGGGCAATCAATCCCGTGAAGAGCGTGAGGCGCGGTTGCCGAATACGGTTGGACAGGCGCCGCTGAGATCACTCTAGACCCCAGCTCAATGAGGTACGCCCACCAATGTCGCCCCGCATCGATACGTGCCGGTAGCGAGATTCTGCCCCTTGCCAAGGGATGGGCGAGGGGCGCTTTCTCGCACTTGTTCTATTGCCATCGGAACGCAGGTGCGAGCGCATTTTCTTCCACCATTGGCCTTTCGATCACACTCGAAATGTACTTATACTCGCTCATGCCGAGTCAGCTACAGGCCCGACCAATGAAATGTAACATTGCCATTGCCATGATCTTGAGTGTTGCATTCGCGCTGCCTGCTCGCGCGGAATTTGTCGGAACGCTCGAATTCGAGCCGGCCGGCTGCAAGAGCACGGGGCAGTGTCTATTGGTCTATGACTTCGGCTACATCGATCCCAGTGGCGTCGGCTGGCAGGCGAAAGCGGGGCTGAAGACCGACGGCGCATCAATTCCGGCGTGGGCGCAATCCATTATCGGCGGCGCCTGGGATACGGAATATTTACGAGCGGCTGTGATACACGATCATTATTGCGAAAGGACCGTGAGGCCGCGAACGGCGACGCACCGCATGTTTTACAATGCACTGATCGAGAGCGGAGTGAGCCAGGCGAAGGCTTTGGTAATGTACTATGCGGTCATGGTCGGATCGCACATGTGGATCAATCTCATGGAGGGGCAGCCCTGTTCGGGCATAGCCAACTGTGTTCGTCGCGCGCCCGCAGAGACTGTGATCCCAAACGCATCCATCCGGCCAAACCAAGCCGGCGAACTTCAGGCATATCGTCCGCCCAGATTTGATGACCCGGCCGTGATGCGGGATATTCGCGAAGCGCAGAAAATCATTGAGGCCGGATCGATCAAGGCCCCGGAAGAAGTCGAACAGTTCGCAAAGCGTCGCAATCCGTCGGACTTTTTTCTGACGCATGGAGATAGCGTTAGATATCACGGGCCTAGCAGTAAGCTGCCGGACAGATGATTGCTTGAGATTACGAGTTCTACTCGGCTAACGATCAAAAATGACTGTGCCGACGTACTGCAGCCCATCCAACCCCGCATTCGAGCGAATGAGGAACGAGGTCGGTGATACGTTGCTGGTCACGCCCTTGTTGATCTCGCCCGCCATCGGCGCAGGCTCACCCATCGCGTAGTAGCCGTTCACGACCTTCATGCTCGCACGGCTGTCCTTGGCGACCTTGATGTGCCCAGAAGACATGCGACTGGCGAGCTGGGACTCGTCGGTCAGGAAATCCACAAATACGGATTGTGTTAGGATCGCCTTCGATCGCTCGGCTGTATATTTTCCTCCGATCAGGGCCGCTTCCGGTCCTTGAACCAGTCCTGCATCTCCAGCGATCTTCGGTATGATGCCGGTCAGCATGCCGTCGGTCGTAGAGAAAATCGGCCTTATGCAACTTTCATCGAACGAGCCAGGGTTGCAGTCACGAAGCCCAAGAAGGCTCCAGACAAATTCGGAGCAATAGCTCTTGAAGCTTGAATTCTTTTGGCCAAGAGCGATCTCCGCCAGAAAGCGAATCTGATCTTTAGGCACGGTAATGCCCACAATCCCTCGCTTGTACATTGGAACGCCGTAGTCAGCGAAGAACTCGAAGTTTCCGCGTTTGCCCAGGATCGCCTTGGCCCATTGCTCCAGATTGCGTCGCTGGCCGTCGGTGAGAGCAGGACGGATCACATGAATGGCGTCCAGATCGGAATAGTGCTCCGGATAATTGAGCGGACTGCTGTAGGAGATCGGAGACTCGAGCGTCATGACAAATTGGTCGTTTGCATCCGAGACGATAAATGCCATCCCGGAGTGGGAAACACCTAATTGCATGTGTGCGTAGGCGAGTGTCTTGTCCCACAAGGGACGAAAGCTGAGAAGGATATCACCCGGCCGCAGTAACTTCGACCGTGCAAGATCGACGGCAGCTTGTTTGGAGCCTTTGACGGCTGCACGAAGGTGGAAAACCCGAAAGCCAACATCGCCTTCGCCCATATGCTCGCTGACTGTGACGTTCGCATCTGCCGAGCTGTCGATCGTAGCCCATGTCGACCGAGGCGGCATCATGAACGACGAAACGTTGAGCAAGGATGCAATGGGCGCGACCTGAGCCATCGTCGGCGCAGATCCCAAAGTGGAAAATAACGCAAATTGGATCAGTAGAATCCACCGCATCGCTATTCCTCCCCGACGAACTTGATCTTCAAAGGATCAATCGCGGCGTCCTGCTGCCGTTCGATAATGGAAAAGTTGCCAGCGCGACCCAACCGGACCACGAAAGCCGAACTGGCGTCCGGCGCATCCGGCTTCTTGGTTGCGCTGCGAACCAGGCCGACGAAATCCACATGTAGCAAAGTATTATTTTCGTCTACCGTCACGACTACTCGCTTTGCGGAGCGGTCGTCGGCGGTTAGGCCGCGAACTGCAATCAGGCGAGCCAGCGGCGTCGACCTTCCTCGGGCGTGGCTTGCCACCGCGAGCACTACTTGCTTACCGAGATCCGTGATCCTGCAAGGTGCTTGTCGCATCGAGTTAGCATCGCAGCCTGGTAGGCCTGCAAGTGTGTCGTCCGTTCTCGAAATATCGATAGATGGACCGGAGGTCGCACCCAGCCTCAGCCGGCGCTCTCCGCTGCCGGCCGTATTCAGCCGTACCGCGAACTCCGATGTCGTGGCCGAGCCAGAGCGTCTCCGGAATGCATCGCCAGTCGTGTCAGAACGTTGTTTTATCTCAACGCTTACGTGATTCAGATTGTCGCGCTGAACCCATGTCGGCAGTTCGCTGGCGCGCGGGATGATGGCGAGGGCCAGGGTTGCTCCCTGCGGATCAATCTGGTTCAGCAGGATTTCTCGAGGTTGAGCCAGGGAAAGATCGGAAATCCCGGCAAGAGCGATCGTGCAGACAATAAATAGAAATCTATGATTCATATTGCGCTCCGTCACGAGGCGTACGAAACACGATCAATAAAACAAATCCAACCTGGCCGGCTTACGTTTCGGCTCAAGCTTGTCTGGATGTATCCTGATGTCGTGACAAATCTAACCCAACTATCGCACAGGATGCAAGAAATGACACTTGCTATCGGCGAGGTTCGTCGACCGCCGACGAGAAGACCCGAAGCCGCGCTCGCGAGCCGTTGCAAATTCCAGTTGCAGCACCAATAGATCGTTGTCTAAGATAGAGTTCGTAGACTTCGGCGGGGCGCGGAAGGTATGCTACGGCTATTCGTTTTTTTCTTTGTTGTTCTTATTTCGTCGGCAGTCGCTCAAACTTCGGACCCAAGGTTTACAACGGAAGCACCCGTCAAGCGGTTTGCCTTCGTGATTGGGAATGCCGATTATGCGACAGCCGAGAAATTGCCGGGATCAATTGCGGATGCGAAGACGATCGCCTCAAAGCTTCGCAATGTCGGTTTTGACGTCAAGGAGCTAGATAACTTCAAGGATCGCGACGAATTTCTTGTACAGTTCGACGCGTTTCTGGATTCGATCCGCCCTGGCGCATTTGTCGTGTTCTATTTTTCAGGGCATGGTTTCACCTACAGAGGCGAGAGCTATCTGGTCCCCCTTCAATTTCCATCCCTTGTCGATGCAGACGACGTGTTCTACACTTTCCTTTCGGCGACTGCCCTGCAGGATAAGATCAATCTCCGCAAGCCAGGGCTGCTTCTGATGCTGCTCGATGCTTGCCGCAACGTTACTGCTTCGGTCAGGGAGCCTGGAGGTGGCGATGTGGCCGTGGGAAAAGGTCTCGCAAGCCTCCTGACTGCCCGCAATAATATCATCGGGTTTTCTTCCGCGCCGGGTTCGACTTCGATCGGCAGTGCGAGCGGCGGGCTGAGTAAGTACACCGAGGGACTTGCTGCCCATCTGACAACGCCGGGTATCGAGATAAACGAAGTTCAGCGCCTCACCGTCAAAGATGTTAGGGATTCGACAGGGGGCAGGCAAAGCCCATGGATGTCGTCTTCTTTCACAGTTTACGTCCACTTCAATCCTGATGAGCAGACGAAGAAGGTCTATCAGGTACAATGGCTGGCTGCGTTGGACCGTGACAATGAGCGGGCAGTCACAGATTATCTCGAACTTTACGGCCTCGGACCGTACGCGAACGCGGCGCGGACATGGCTGGCGGAACGGTCAAAGAAGGCAGCGACCTTTACACGCCTCTCACCCGAAGAGATCGATCTCAGCTGGACGTTTGCCAAAGGCAACGGAACGGTCGCTACCGTCAAACAATTCAAGATGCCTCTGGGGTTTGAGCGGACCGCCTCGTCTGCTCTTGTAGGACCAGATCCCGGCGCGCCGCTGCACGATCGCGTCGCGTCGACCTTTGCGAACCAGACTGCCATCGCACTCGGGCCCATTACAGGGCGCGCGGCGCCGGATGCGACCGCGCCTGCAACGACGAATCTGAGCTTTGGTGACAAGATCAAGGTCGAATCGTACCATGTGCAATCCGGGATAGTCTGGCTTAAGGCGGTCGGCAAGACGTCGACCTCCTTTTGGGTGCCGCTTCCGGAGAGCGGGATTCCGCCGCGAGATGTCACAATTGGATCGCCATTGGAGGAGTTTGATCTTCTGCCTGGCCCAGGACCAGCGTTGGCGAACGAGGAGCAAATCGACAGGCTCATCGTCAATCGAAAGGGATCACAGATCAAATGGGTATCGATCGCGATGCCGGAGAGAGCCGGTCGAAGCGCCGCCGAACAGAAGGCGGCCACCGAAATCCGTGTGAGAGCGGCCCATGCCGCCTATCTGATTTCGAAGGTTATCCCGACAGGCAGGATCTCTCTCGTGGAAGGCGTAAATGGCATCGCCGAGCCGCGGATACGTCTTTTTGGCAATTGATTGAGGCAGGAGGCCTAGCGTGAAGGCATTTGTTTTGCTTGCAACTGGCGCCATGTTACTCGGGGCCACGCTTGGACATTCTCAGGAACTCACCAAAGAGACGTTCAAGCAGACGCGCTCGAAAGACTTCAATGAGACGGTGGCACGGTATCTGAACAAGGAAGCGCCGAAAATCGTTGGAGGAGATCGGGCGAAGAGCGGTGCATATCCTTGGCAGGTGACGCTCCTCGTGAAGGGAATTTCCGATGCCAGGCAGGCTCACTTCTGTGGTGGAACCATCTACAATGAGCGGTGGATCGTAACGGCGGCTCACTGCCTGGACGGCCTAGATTCAAGCCAGCTTGAGGTGGCCGCGGGAACCAACGTGCTGGGCTCTGGGATAAAAAGGATTGCCGCGGCCCGGCTTTTTGTGCATGCGAGCTTCGACCCGTCTACACTGGACACCGACGTCGCCTTGATCGAGCTAATCCAGCCAATCGCCCTCGATCAGCGGCAGACCTCGATACCGCTGCTGTCGACAGCCGAGGAAGCAAATGTCTACAAGGCGGGATCCGAATTCATGGTGACCGGGTGGGGGGCCACCGAAGAAGGAGGAGATACAGTCCGCGACCTGCGGGAAGTGAAAGTGCCGTTCATTTCGATGGCAAGATGTCGTGACCCTCTCGCGTATGGCAAGGAGGCGGTCACCGACAGGATGATCTGCGCAGGTAGAGATGGCGTAGATTCCTGTCAAGGTGACAGCGGCGGACCACTGGTCACGGCTGTGTCAAAAGAAAAGGCCGTTCTCGCCGGCATAGTCAGCTGGGGAGACGGATGTGCAAAGCCCGGTAAATATGGTGTCTACACACGTGTCCCTGCAGTGAGCGCATGGATTGAAGCCTGCGTAAGCGGCGGCGGTTGCCCGGCAAGTAATTGAATTGGCAGGAGCCGTCGACCGGATGCACGAGAGTATCGTGCGCAGTTCTGTGAGCGGCACGCTTTGATGTTTTAGCGCGTTCGCACGGCGTCGGTTTGGCTTGGCCCCTGTCTCAACGACGACTTAAGGTAGAATGATAGAGCGGCCTCCGAAAGTGTCGCCCTTCGCGCGGCCGAGCTTTGCAATGTTGCCCCCGGCAGATGGATGCGGATCACGGGCACGGTCGATGCGGTGACGCTGAAGGCCGCGCTGGCGGCACTGGGAGACGGACGGCCGCGGTAATCCCCATTGCGGTCGTCGGGCCGGGAAAGATTGACGTCTTTTGGACCATAGGGACGTTGAACCGTTGGCCAAATCTCTATTTTCCAAGCAGGAGATCTATCATTTTGAAGTCGACCCGCGACAGTCCAAGCATACCGGTACAGCCGAACGTCAGGCGGCGTGCGGTTTTGGAAACGGCACGGAAACTTGGTCTGCTCGGTGGCGAGCACCGTCGGATCGGCGGCCGCGTTTGCCGAGATCAGGTGGCAGCTGCGAAGAAAAAATCCGGCATAACGTCCGACACTGAGCTTATCGAGTACGCGCTGGCGAAGGTGGCGCTCGAAGACGACTTCGGCACGAGACTCATCCGTCGTAAAGGCCTGGTCGCGAAAGACGTCGACCTTGAGTTTTGATCTGCTCCGTTCGCTGCGGCGGATCAAGCTGCATCGCACTGCGACCGCGATTCACCGCCGCCGTGCGAGTCGTGGAGACGACGCATCTCTGCGTGCGCCGAACTGCTCTTAGATATACGCGCGTCTGCATCGATGTGCTTCGAAGTCGCACTCCGCGAGCACTGAAAGCTTGCTCGAAAGTATGCATTTGTCGTCTTTGCCGGACAGTTGATTGGGCTCAAGCAGCGTGAGCGACGCTCTGCGAACGCCAGTTCCAGGGGAAGAGTTCGTGAATGCGCTTGGCAGAGTGATCCGGCAGGCGGGCTAGGACATCGGCCAGCCAGGCTTGCGGATCGATATTGTTGAGCTTGGCAGTAGCGATCAGACTGTAGATCGGCAGCGGTGCGACGGCCGCCCTCATCGGAACCCGCGAAGGTCCAATTCTTTCTTCCGACGGCGACGGCTCGTAGCTCGCGTTCGGCAGCGTCGTTCGACATGCATAGGCGCCCGTCGTCGAGGAAGCGGGTGAAAGCGTCCCAGCGGCTGAGGCAATAATTTATGGCCTTGGTCGTGTCGTTGTTCCTGGAGAGCTTGGCGCGCTCTCGCAACCACGTCTCGAGCTCGACGATCAGAGGGCTGCTACGCTCCTGGCGCACGCGCAGGCGCTCCTGCGCAGCAAGACCGTTGATCTCGCGTTCGACGGCGAACAGGACATCAATGCGCTTGACCGCCTCGGCCGCGATCGGCGCCTTGCTGAGCCGCGCGAGGTCAAAGAACTTGCGCCTGCCGTGCGCCCAGCACGCGGCCTCGATGATCGGACCGCCCTTGCGATTGGCCTCGTAGCGCCTGCCAAAGCCGGCGTAGGCGTCGGCCTGCATCAGTCCGGCATAGCCCGCCAGATGCTGCTCCGGATGCGCACCGCCACGGTCGGGCGAGTCGAAGAACACGGCCGCCGGCGGATCTGGGCCGGCAAACGGACGGTCGTCGCGCACATAGGTCCAGACCCGGCCGGTCCGGGTCTTGCCCTTGGCCAGGACCGGCACCGTGGTGTCATCCGCGTGGATGCGCTCAGCGGCGAAGACATGGCTCCGGATCGCATCGACCAGAGACATCAGGGTTGCCGCGCGGAGGCACCCACCCGGTCCGCGAGCGTCGATATGTCGAGGTCGATGCCTTCACGCTGGTAGACGCCGCTCTGACGATGAAGCGGCAGGTGCAGGCCGTACTTGGCGAACAGGACATGGGCCAGCAGCTTGGGCCCTGCACGCCCGCGCGCAATCGGATGCGAGGGAGCCGGCGGCTGAGCGATCGCTTCGCAGGCCCGGCAGACGAGCTTCTCGCGCACGTGCTGGATTACCTTCCACTGGCGCGGAACGAGCTCCAGCGTCTCGGTCACGTCCTCGCCAATCTTGCGCAATCGGCTGTCGCCGCAGCATGGGCAAGTGGCCGGCACCGGATAGACAATGCGCTCTCGCGGCAAATGCTCCGGCAGCGGCCGACGGGCTGGCTTGCGGCGCTCGAACGATGGCACCGCTATCTTCTCGGCTGCCATCTGCGCCGCGGTCTCAGCTTGCGCCGCGGTCTCCTCCAGGTCGGCGAGCTGCAGCTCGAGCTGGTCCAGCAATGCGCCTCGCTCGGAGGACTGTCCGAACTGCTCGTGCCGCAGCTTCTTGATCGTGAGTTTGAGCTTCTCGATCAGCAAAGTCCCAGCCTGAGCCTCGGCTTCCGCGGCCAACCGGGCCGCTCGCTCGGCGCGCAGCATCGCCTGCAGCGTGGTCACATCGTCGGGAAGAAAATCATCGGCGCCCATCGCCGACCAGAGAATCACAAGGTGCGGTCTCTGTCCGGACCGCTGATCGTGCCACCAATTCAAATCCCAGCGATCAGCCGGCCGCCTGCGGTCGCCAGGTCTGTTGCGGCATCCGCCAGTCGATGCCCTCCAGCAGGTAGCCAAGCTGGGCTGGGGTGATTGTCGCCACGCCATCAGCCGACGACGGCCACAGAAAGCGGCCGCGCTCCAGCCGCTTGGCATAAAGCGACATGCCCAGTCCATCGTGCCAAGGATCTTGATCAGCGTGCCACTCTTGCCACGGAACACATAGAGGTCGCCGCTGTGCGGGTCTCGCGTGAACGCTTCCTGCACCAGCAACGCCAGCGAGTTCATGCCGCGACGCATATCGGTGTGGCCGGTCGCAATCCACACGCGCACGCCCGATGCAACGGGGATCACCGCGGCCGTCCATCTGCCAGTGCCGCCACCGCGGCCTTCAGCGTCACCGCATCGACCGTGCCCGTGATCCGCATCCGAGTCCCAACCGCAAACTCGATCTCGATGGCACCGCCGCTGCTGGACGGCGCGACTGGACAGGATGTCGACCCCGATTCCGCGACCACTATCGCCGGTACGAAGCCAGGTTGATCGGCGGCAACCTTCGGCTCAGGGCGAAACGACCGTCGCCATCGCAGCAGCAATGACCGCGAAACGCCATACCGGCGGGCTGTTGCCGCGACCTGGCGCGGCGCCTGCAAGCTCTCCAAGCGATCTTGAGCTTCTCATCCTCGGACCAACGCCGCCGCCGGCCCGTGTCCACCACCTCAAGCCGTTCGACTTGGGCACTGGGCCTATCACCGTCCATAAAGACAGTTCTCAACAACACGCCTCATTCGGCAAGGCGGCCTTCACCGGGCGGATACTCAAATGGTCTAGTTTTGGCCATTGCTCTTCTCCAACGCCACTGGCGAGCGCGCCAAATCAATAACGGATTGAGACAACTGGCTGGTTTCTCTAACCTACGCCACGCCGTATTTTATAAGATACAAATCCCGCAGCAACAACTCAATGCCGTCGTTTCTCGCTTGATCTGGCTGCTAAACCACCGAGTCAACGGCGAGCTTGCGGGACCAGGGTCTTGCCCGGACGCATACTTTCCGTTTGGTCTGGGTCGACAGATCCAGCCAGGGTCTTTACCGGATGCGTACGTTCCAACTGCTAAGAAGCCAATCTTTGGAGACGCTCCAATAGCCACCCACTGTCGAAACGCTAGGTTGCCGCAGATGCGTATCTTGGCGGGAGAGCTTGCAGATCCGGGATCAGTAAGTCATCCAGATCACGGCAACTGCACAACCTTCCAATGCTGCGCATCGGCCAACAAACGTCCTTGATCCACTAAGGGAAGGGCTGCTGGCCTTCATCAACCGCGCGACGAAACTATTGCTCCCACGATCTATGGATACTTGTACGTCCAAGAAGTCGAGAAAGTGCCGAGTGGCCGGGAAATATGCCTTGAAGAAGGCCTCCTTCGCCACAAACCGCAACAACATCAAGTCGGTCGCGCCGTCCTCCTCGTCGAGTTCGGCTTCGTCGGGGCGGCAGATTAGTGGTTCTATGTCAGGATTGATATTCGTCCTCTGCTCGATATCGATCCCAAGTCCAGCGAGATTGCGTGCATGGCCTACAAGTGCGGCGCACAACTTGCCTGAATGGCTTATCGTTCCGACGAAGCCGTCGGGCCATTGCGGTACCCGATTTTGGTCTGGCGGAAGACTGACTGCTCCACTACCGAGGCGTGCAAGCGCCTCACGGGCGAGACGACGACCGGTCACGAACTCATCACGACGTAAGGATACAGCGCGGGCCACCACTGCCTGCTCCGCAGCGTCGAACGCGGTAGAGGAGCTAATGCGATCTATCGCAATAGCGATATCCTGAGGCACAACAGCAGAGAGCCAGACGCCAAGGTGCTCAAGAGAATCGCTGATCTCAGGCGCTTCGTACGTGGCCATCTCCGGTCTAGTCGAGCCGCGCAAGTAGCTCATCGCGACCTATGACACGGTTTGCATGATTGAGATTCTTGCCCCCGACCAGAACACAGGCGTGCTGACTCACGTCAAGATTTGATCCGTCAATCGGCCTAGAGTCGGCGCGAAAGGCGTAGACGGTTGTGTCAGAGGGCGTGAAACGCGCATTAATGCCGAGTCGCCGCCTTTGGCTATTGTTTGCCGATGAACCATGCATCGTCCGCTCATAGAACATCACGAATGAACCTGCTGGCATTGGGACGGAGACTATCTCATGCTCGGCCGGATCGAAGCCTAGGGTGACAGCTCCCTTCTCAGTCTGAAGACGACCGATAACATGGGCTCGCGCCTCCTCAAGACTCATCCTGGCAGGATCAATAGTATCGAAATAGAGAGCGGTATCAATATCAAGCACAAGTGCATTCGAACGCGCGCGTCGCACAAGCTCCTCGACTGTGTCGATCCCAAGAAAAGGATCAAGGAAAAATTCCGATTGGACAAGTGGCTCCATTGCAATGGGGAAGCGTCGATGATGAGAGCGTCGAGCGAAACGCACCGGTCCCATGTCGGCATCAACATCGTCTAGCGCTACCCAAACAGTTAGGTTCCAAGGCAACTCCGCTCGTTTCGCGGTAGGCCGCAGGGCGGGTCTGTCATTGCCGATCTCCTCGCCGTTAAAGGCTCCCCACTCCTGGTGCCATCCGAGCGGACCCTCGCCAGGCGGCTTACAGAAGATCTTGGAACGCCACATAAGCAGGTTTTCATCCAGGATTTGCGCCGCACGCGAGACGATTGCTTCGCAGGAAAGAATCTCAAGCAGCCCACGATTTACAAGATGGTAATCTCTCACCGAAAAACGGCCATAGAGAGGGTTCGGACGCCGCTCAAATAGAACGTCGTCGACGTAGGAAGCGGCTTGAGCCATTCTTTCGCGCGGTATCCCTGTATCGAAGGGCCCTGCGAATCCGTCGCGCTGAATGGTCTCATAAACGGTGTTTGTAATGCCGTTGGACTTCATATGTTGATCTCCGACTCTGAGAGATTCGCTGAGAGTGGACTAACCATGACAATGTGGTGCCTCGGCCCCACGAAAGGAGCGCGTGCATGGGACGTGCGAACGTTGTCGACGATTAAGACGTCACCCGATTCCCAGCTAAATGTGAACGCGGCGCGGCACTGGGAGTCGTGAATGGCAATAGCCCACGAGTCGGGAAGCGGCGCGCCACTACCAAGCGTGACGTTGCGCGGCATTCTTCCGCCGCAGATATCGGCCATCTCGGTACGCAGATCCGGATCAAGAAAGACGGGGTGATGAAGTGCGATCTGTTGGAAAAGACATGATTGGCCATTCGCGCGAGAGAGAGTCGCAGGTCGGCGAGAAACGGTGCAAAGCACATCATCGTTATCCCACTGAAGGGTTAATCCTTCTGCGATTCCGCGCTCCATGGCCTTTGCGCGATCGTCCGTTCTGAAGAAGTTCTGCCACAACACATCAAGTCCGGGAATGAAAGCTCGCTCGTAACAAAGTCCCTCGCTTTGTAGAGCGCGAGAAATCTCTGGTCGCAATGTCGATAGCGCGAGGAAGTTGTCAGACAGCGGTGTCGCACCGCCCGCAAGCGCCGGCTGAATGCAACCAAATGCAATCAGCCTCGGCGCTCTCGCCATATGAGAGGCCTCGCTATGAAAGAAAATCGATTCGGAAGGTGGATACTGCGTTGTACGGAAGACACCTGGCCAACCCTCGTCAGGTAAGTCGCCGTAATGGACCGCAGTAGCTATACCGAGTTCCGCAATCGTCGAGGAAAAGCTCTCGGCGTCTATGACCCCGGTGTTGCGCAATAACGCAAATCCCCTTTGCACGAGTAGCTCCTTCACAGCGAGTCGCAAAGGAGCAAAACAGCCAGGACTAGATCCGCCAGCTATCCGAAGCGCCGGGATCTGCCGAGGCTCGATTGATCCGAGATCAAGCATTTGCACCCGCCTCCACGCGCAAAATGAAATTCTCGAGGATCGCTCGTGCAACATTCTCGTCGAGCGCGCCGGCGCCGTATGTGAGGCGCGTGATGAGCCCGCCGCCTTCGTCGCGAGATACGGAAAACTTGGTCCGGCTCCTCCGGGGGGCGATCGAGTGCCGCAGCACAGCTCCGTGGGGCCAAAGTCGAGTAAGGGTTGGAGCGGCTTCTCGATAGGAAAAGGCGATTGCAGCGGGATCCTGCCCAAGTACTTCAGCGGCGGGCGCTCGAAACAGTTCCGTCAACTTGGCCGCTGCGGCGAGAGCGCTGCCAGCCAGATCCTTAGCCGGTTCATCGAAAACTAGTGGAAGGTCAGCCGTTAGCGGGCCGATCATGTCGTCGCGCCACTCCTCTGGCAGGAAAGGTCGCAAACTTGCGGCACAGCCTATGATTAGTCGTTCCGCTCCTATCTCGCGCTGGAAGGCAGTAGCAAGCTGACCGAGTAGCAAGGCCGCAGGTGTTACTCCGAGATCAGCCGCTACCGAGCCGAGCGCCCGCGCTTCCCCTACGCTCCACCTACGCTCCAGGTAGCGGGTTGGTTCGCACTGCGGGGATACGGACTCGCGGTCATTGTAAGACCTTTCACTGCCCACGATTGTCCGCTCGTATTGTGCCCAAGTAGCATAATCTGGCGCCATCGAAAGATCGCCGCGACTCAGCCCCGACACAACATCGCGCAAAAGTATCGTCAGTGAGTCGCCGTCAAAGGCGAACGGATGTGCTCGGAGGAGCACATGTGTGACCTGGCTGCCCTCACAAAATGCTGCAAGTGCCAATGGTCCATCGCGTTCGAGATCTAGCGGAGTAGAAATCTCTGTTACCAGAGCCCTTGCATCCGACGGACGCCGTATTAATGCAGCTGGCCCGGCAGCTCCGACGACCCGTCCGTCGCGATCGAACTGCCGCATCAGTATGGGATGTCTCGCGCAGGCACGAAATATGGCTTCTTCAAGTACAGCCGTCGCAATCGGGCGTCTTAGCTCGATGGCGAACCCCATGTGCGCGTTTGCCATGTTCATCCGCATTGTCGAGCGTAGGATCGCCGCTTGGGTGGGGCTCGGTAGCCCGGCAGTTGCGTTAGAGCCAGCGGACGAGAGTTCCGAAAAACATAAGCGGGACTTGCTGGAGGAGGCCGCGAGATTAGCGACTTCGTCCACAAGCGGACCAAGGCGGCGTAACTCGAATATCCGGATGACGGGCAGCGTGACCCCGAATTCGCGAGATAACGCTGCCGCAAGCCTCGCCGCCATCAGCGAATGGCCGCCGCGCTCGAAAAAATCGGTTTCACGTGCGAACGGCCCCGGACCAAGCAAGTGCTCCCAAATGTCCGTCATCACCGCTAGGGCAAGGTCACCTTGAGCACGCGAATGGGAAAACGCTCGGTCGTCTGGATCGAACGTGCGAAGCGTCTCCTCATCGATTTTGCCGCCTGAACGAGTAGGAATGTGATTCAGAAACACTAGTCGAGCGGGAACCATTTGAGCAGGCAAGTGGGCGGCAGCGTGTCGCAAAAGCGGGGCGCGGTAGGTACGCGCTCTCATTCCAAACATGGGATCATTGGCGTGCTGCGCGGGGACCACTTTTTTCGGGAAGCGAACGCTGGGAACCACCGCAAGTTGCTTAGCGCCGCCGACCAGCACAGCATCAAAACGTGCTGGATCGGAATTCACCAAAAGGATGAGTTCGAGGCCAAGCCGCCGTGCTAGGGCAAGAAGGTCCGAGGGATCGACCCCGGTATCAGACAGGCGCCGATTATGTACGTCAACTAAGCGAACCGATCCGCGCAGATCGCGGAGGCACGACGCCAAATCAGCAAGTCCCTGATCGCTCAGCTGCATCAAATCTTCCGCATCACAATCCCCCTCCGCAGCACGGTCGTACAGCACGTCAAAGCGATAATTTGAAAGTTCGTTGTCGACGACGGCGTGCTTTAGAAGGATACTTGGTGGCTTCGCAAAGCGAGTTGACCTGCCAATACCCAGGAAGAATTCGGGTGCGAGATGCAACTCCTCATCGTTCATACGAGCTCGGGTCACGAGACGTCGCAGTTCTTCGCCGCTCGGATCACCACCTATGCGCTTTCGGACTGTCCTTTCCCAGAAGGACTCGCTGAGACGGAAATCGCGTATATCGCCCACGAACAACCGGCCGTTGGGAGTAAGACTTGCGAGCAGTTGCTCAATGAGTGTCTGCGCGGTTACCGAGTCGGGGAAGTACTGCAGGACGGAGTTGACCACTATCAGATCGAATAAGCCATTGAAATCGGAGCCCCTCGGGTCGGTAGCGTCAACCTTGAACACCTTTAGCTTTTCGAGCCCGCGCCGCTGCGCCTCTTCGGAAAGGCGCGCAACAGCTACGGCTGAGCTGTCGACAGCAACATAACTTTCCGCTTCGGGTGCGAGTTCAAGAGCGATGAGCCCGAGACCGCTGCCAATTTCTAGCACCCGACCCAAACGCCGTCGGCGCAAAGTCGAGAGGGTCTCATCCAACCAAAGGTCCATCTGATCGCGGGGGATGTCTTCCCCGCTCGCCGTTTCAGTCCATCCGGCATAGTTACGAGGCGAAGTCGGCGCGCCTCGGAACAGCCCGTCGAACAATTCTCTCCATGCCGCGGTGTGCGCGGATGCATCGACTTTCATCTGCGAACCCGGAACCACACATGCGCCCAGCACTCCATCGCTACCGATGAAAGCATGGCATTTCTCGACGCCCGGGAAGCGCGAAAGCGCGTTCTCGATCTCCACCAATTCCACGCGCATGCCATTAATTTGTACCTGCCGGTCAATACGCCCGGCATACTCCAACTCTCCCGTCTCTAACCATCGGGCTCTGTCCCCGCTACGATACCAGCGGCGATCGCCGCTACCGTAAAGATTAAGGATGGGAAATCGCCCGGTCGTCTCCTCCGGGTCATCCAGATAGCCGTCAGCAAGGTAGGTACCGCCGATAACGACCTCCCCATATGCGCCGATCGGCGCAAGATTGTCAGAGCGATCGAGTATGGCAATATCTACACCAGGTATCGGCCGACCAATCGTCACACAGTCAGGTGCGCGGTCGTAAATCGCAGTCGTCGCGTTGATCACAGCCTCGCAGGGACCATACTGGTTTGCAAAGCGCGCTTCAGTAAATTCGAAGTGGCGAGCAGCGAGCCTGGGAGGACAAACGTCGCCACCGGTAATCACCAACTCAAGATCTGGCAATCCTGTGCGCGGCCATCTTTCGTAGAGCGAGGCAAGCACTGTCGGAATTGTGTCCAGAACCGCAACACGGGAGAGGGCGAGGCGCTGGGCAAGGCCGGAACCGTTTCCAAGCAGATCCAGTGGAATGAAGTCGACAGTTGCACCCCGTGTGATCGGCCAAAATAAGGACGACAGACCGCCGTCGTAATTGAGGCTGTAACAATGGGCGAAATTCATTCCACGAGCGAGAACTCCAAACAAGCAATCATTGGCGTCAAGACGTGCCGCGAGCGCGGCCTGCGATACTAATACGACTCTTGGAGACCCTGTCGTTCCGGAGGTGAAACTCGCGTAGGCCGGATCGCTCGACTCAAACCGCGCTGGAACAGGACACTTCCCCTGCATGATCTCCTCGATCCGCACTGTCCGGAGCCCATCAACCTCGGGGGAGACGCCTGAGGCGTTTGTCAAACACCATGTCAGCTGGATAGTCTGAGCGAGGAGGTCCCTGCGAGCCGGCGGATAGCCTGGATCTAGATAGACCGGGATTGCGCCCAGCCAATGAGTGGCAAAATAGCCAAACGCAGCCAAAGGCCCTCGTTCGAGAAGCAGGCCGACGCGATCACCTGCGCCGACGCCTGCGCGAGCCATCGCGCCGGCTAACGCCTCGATGCGCTTAGCGAGAGTCCGGTAGGAAACGGGCGGGCCAACACCCTTCATCGCGACGATCTCTGGGTGAGATCGCGCATGATCCATCACCCGCTCAAGCGGCGTGCGCGAGCGCGCACCATCTTGGAAAGGACCACGCGCAAACCCGGCAAGCATGTAGTCTTCGTTCGCGGAGAGCAGTGAAATTGCACGTATCGGTGCGTCGGGCCGGGCGAGAAGTCTTTCGAGTAGGGTAACAAATCGATCGATGATCCGTTTCGCCGTATGGCTGTGGAAGAGGTCGGTCGCGTATTCCAGTTCTCCGTGGATGATGTTCGCGTTCGCGTCGTCCCACATTTCGAGGCTTAAGTCGAACATTGCACCGGTCGGCGGCAGGCGGATACGTTCGCCGACCGCTCGGCCGAGACGTAGCTCCTCGCGAGGAGTTGTCTGCATTGCGAACAGGACTTGGAATACAGCCTGATAGTCAGAGCGTCGATCAACCGCCAAGCGTTCGACCAAAAGTTCGAAAGGCACATTCTGGTGCTCGAATGCGCCAATGAAAGTTTCTCGCATTGCCTCGAGGTGACTGGTGTAGGAGCCGATTTCAGGCAGCCGGCTGCGAATCGCGAGCGCGTTCACGAGAAAGCCCACCAACTTTTCTGTCTCGACACGATTGCGGTTTGCAATCACCGTACCAACGACGATGTCATCTTGCTCGGAAAGGCGATGGAGAAGCGCTGCGTATGCGGTGAACAAAACCATAAAGACCGTCGCACCAGTCCGACGGGCATGATCCCGCACGCAGGCGGACTGATGCGGTGACAGTGAAAATACGATCTTCTCACCGCGCCACGTCCGTCGAGCCGTGGGCACCTTATCATGCGGGAGAGCCACAATCGGAGGTGCGTTCTGCAGAATGTCAAGCCAGTAGGCGATACCGGCCTCGTAAGCCCCACGTCGTTGCCTCGCACGCTCGTCAGCCACTAAGTCGTAGTAGTCGACTTGAAGTGGTTCCACGCCTCCAGATTCGGGGTCTAGCCGCGCTGCGTACAAAGCCGCGAGATCGCGTGTTGCCACGAGCATTGACCAGCCGTCGCAGACAATATGATGCGCGACGAGGCTAAGGAGATAATCATCATCACCTAACGTGCCCAGCAGTACGCGCGCCAGTGGCGCACTGGACAAATCAAACAGTTCGTTACGGACCGCAATTATCGCTTCTACAGCCTCGTCGAGAGAGTTAAAAAGCCCGAGATCTTCAAGCGGCGCATTCCCGGGTGGACGTACAACAGCGATCGGCTCACCGTCGCGGTCCGGAAAGTTCGTGCGAAGCGGCGCGTGGCGCGCGAAAAGGTCCATAATCGCTCCTTCGAGGACCAAACGATCGATAGGTCCCCTAAGGCGCACAGCATGGGCTACCGCATACACGGCCTCGGCCGTCCCCAAGCGCTCGATGAACCAGAGCCGTCGTTGCGCAAAGCCAACTTCAGCCGTCGCAGGATCTGTACGACGCCGGATAGGCTCCAGCCCGTCGGATGATATCCCTGGTTCATTGCGCAGCGCGGCAGCTATTGCGGCGGGGG
>NZ_LJYG01000105.1:87378-110093 GCF_001440035.1 Bradyrhizobium manausense
TTGCTCAAGCCGTGCCCGAGCTTGTGTCACGAGCAGCGAATGGCCTCCAAGAACGAAGAAATCGTCATCAAGACCAAAGCGTCGGCCGAGCACCGCCTCAAAAGCTTGCGCTACAACTTCCTCCAGGCTGCCAGCTGCAGGTGGCCTATACGCCGAAACAAGTTCGTCGCGCGCGAGCCGTCGGAAGGTCGCCCAGTCCTGCTTACCGTTCGGGCTGGTCGGCAGACGCGGTATAGGCACAAATCGATTTGGGATCGCTTGCGCCGGAAGTCTTATGGCGAGCCTCTCCCTAAGAGTTCCAACGCGAGTTAAAAAGTCTCGCCACCCCACCGAATTCGTATTCGGGGGAGGCGCTTGGCGATAACCAACCGCATGACAAGAAGTGTGGAGATCCGCATCACGATGTATTGCGAGCAGATCTATGTCGAAGGGAGCGATGCCTGGGCGCATGATCAACCGCAGATCCGCTCCCACCTCAGGAAGAGGCAGTATGCCGTGTCCAAAACCGCCGCTCCGTGGCAAGACCGAATCGAGGCGTGCGGTAGAGGGCGCCGCGCGCAACGCTCGGAGCCCACGGACCTCCTCGACAAGCGCATCGTTTGGACGGACCTCAATCGGAAGCCGTGGCATAACGCGAATGCCGCCGTTCAATTCACGAGTAAGGGTGACGTCGTAGCGAAATCGCGCCATCTCGCTAGAGCCGGTTGCTGTTTTCGTCTCGATAAGCGGTGGCGCAAAGCCATGTTTTTCTGCGAAGGATGTGAAGAAACCCGGATGTAGACGAAGCTCTGGGTCATTGAGTTGATCAACCTCGGCCGCAATAGCGACAACGCCGCAGGGCTCGTCCCCACGGCTGCGGGTCCACACTCTCCACAAGGAAAGAAGGGGATCGAGAGCCGCGTTTCGGACGTCACCTATGAACAGATAGCCCGCCTCATCTAATGCGCCTGCAAGACCAGCAAGCAAGGCATCGGCTATAGATTGACTTGGCAGATACTGAATTACTGAGTTGAGCACGATTGCATCAAAGCGGCGGCCGCGCGGATCGAACTGAGACATCTCCGCGATCTCGAATGTTGCGTGAGGCATACCGGCAGCTTCAGCGGATGCTCGACAATAGGCGATCGCCGCCTCGGAGAAGTCGACTCCATGGTAGCTCTCGCACCTGCCCGCAAGCCTCGCCCCAAGCGTCCACACGCCGCATCCGATTTCGAGGATCTTCTTTGGCGCCCAGGAGAGCACGCGCTCTGTCGTTGACTCGATTGCGCATAGCACCTGCTCCCGAGACAATGGCAGACGCATCGCACTATCGATCCATCCGTGTGTATTCAATTCGGGAGGGACTGATGCATCAATCGTTTCATAAACGGTATCGAATACTGCGCGCCAATCCTCACTGATGGGATCGGCTATCGGTGCCGCAAAGCGCTCATCCACTGCGTGATGGTTCGGAGTAACGAAGGCAACCAAGCCTTCGTCATCAACAAACTCGATATGTGCGCCTCCGATGCCCGGCTCTGTGCAGAGCGCAGCCTCGATTGAACTCGGCTCTATCCGGACTCCGCGTAACTTTAACTGACGATCAACCCTTCCATGAAATACAATAACGCCGTCACCACGGAGATGGGCGCGATCTCCCGTGTCGTACCATCGGTTGCCCTCTACGTCCGCTCCGAAACTTCCGGAGTTCAGATTCTGGTCGGTGTAACCAATGGCGACGCCTGGACCGGTTACACGGAGACACCCAATCGCCGGGGCTACGACCTCGCATCCGTCTCGGACTATAGAGATGGAGGTATTAGCAATAGGTCGTCCAATTGGCAGAATGCCATGAGGCTCGTCGCCCCGCACCTCGTAGGCCGCGCAATCCACCGTAGCCTCTGTAGGGCCGTATACGTTGAATAGACGCGGCCCTAGGGCGAGGACCTGATGTGCAAGTGCCGTCTGAAGTGCTTCGCCGCCACACATAATGGCTCGCAAGCAGGATGGAAAGCATTCGAGTTGAGCAAGCTGCTGAAGTTGCGATGGCACGCAGTGAAAAGTCGTAACCTGCTCTTCTCTGAGAAGACGGCCCAGCGCTGCCATGTCTGATTCGACCCCTAGGGGGGCAATTCGAAGTGTCCCGCCTGCGACAAGAATCGGGAACAGTTCACGACAAACGGCGTCGAACCCGATTGGCGTTTTCCAAATTGTGCGGTCCTCTGGGCCCAGTCCGAGGGTATCAGCAATCCAGGCTGTGACATTCGCGAGAGCGCGGCGTGGTACAATCACGCCCTTGGCAACACCTGTTGTTCCCGACGTGTGCATTACGTAGCAAGGGCAATCGAGATCAGGTTTAGAAAAAATTGAAGCCGAGTGCCGAGGAACAACGTTGAGGTTTGGCGGCGGTATCGTCCTTAGATCTGACAGTATGTCAGTCGCGATGGCGAGAGCAGGCCTTGCAGATGATACGAGCGAACTCTTGTAGGCAGCAGGCAGATCTGGATCTATAGGGCACCAAGCCGCCCCAGCTCGCATGATGGCAAGAATTGCGATGAGGAGTTCGGCACTGCGCGGCAAAGACACGACGACAAAGCTGTTCTGATGTAGCCCGCACGCGCAAAGTTCAGCCGCATAGGCGTTGATCTGCTCGACAAACTCACGATACGAGAGCGTTCTACGGCCATCCATAATCGCAATTGCATCAGGCTTGAGCGCAGCCCGCTCAGCAACAAGCTCATCAACGGCGCGAAGCAGCCACTCCGGACGGGATACTCCGCAGGCAATGCTGTCGGCGGATACCACCGAGGACGCGTAATCGAGTACACGCGCCGCACCATTGGCAAGCCCTCTTTTTAGTACGTCACACATGCGCTCGGCGAGCGCGCCTGCATCATCGCGCGAAAGAGACTCGGGTGCATACTCCAGTTCAAGCGTGACCGATCCGGATGTCTCGTATACAAACAGCGTAATCGGAAATTTTGCCGCGCCAACTCGAATTCGTGAAACCGAAATCTCGACTCCCGGCACCTCAAAATGAGGCTGTGGCATATTCTGCACAACGAGAAGAGCCGTTAATGACGCTCCGTCTCTAGTGGCGTTCGCCAGTCCTCCGCGCGCGATCACTTCGTCAAATGGCGCACGTCCATAGACCTGAACGTCTCCAAGCACCCCCAGCGAGCGAGCGATCAATGCATCAAAGCTAAGCCCTGGAGCAGCGGGCGAAGGCACCGCAACGGTGTTCGAAAAGAAACCGACTGTATCTGCGGTTTCCTCGTCGCGATTTGCCGTAACGATTCCGATCAAGAAGTTGGGTTCGTCGGCGAGCGTGGCCAGAGCACCGGAATACATCGTAAGCATCACGGCCGACAGCGGCACGGCTTGAACTACTCGATATCGTTGCAGGGCTGCGGCAAGAGACGCATCAAGGGTAAGCGATAGATGAGCAGCTCGGCTGCCCGCTGGCTCACTGCCCGCAAAAGGTAGCCTAGGGTGCGCGGAATGCCCATCGATCCGTGCAAGCCAGTAATCGACCGCGGGGTCGAGTTCGCCAGCCGCGCGTACGCGTTGTTGCCAGATAGCATAGTCGACATACTGAAGTGGTTCCGCCTCTAAAGCGTCCGTGGGACGTGCGCACGCCGCCTTCGAATATTGCGAGCAGAAATCTCGCACCACTACAGCATGGGACCAACCGTCTCCTATTATGTGATGCATCACTACGATAAGGCGATAATCCTGCTCGCCTAGTCGTAATAGCCGGAAGCGGGCCAATGGACCTGTCGTCAGCGAAAAGGGAGGTTCCGCAAAAGCTCGCTCCTCGGCGATCACAATCTCCGGCCGCTGCGCCTCTGGATAGTTCGAGAAGTCGAGGACGTCGAGGGCTGGTCCCCCCTTCGGTTCAACGATCTGCCAAACCCCATTTTCATCGGCACGAAAGTAGGTACGAAATGCATCGTGTCTTGCTACGCAGCGAGCAATAGCCGACGCAACGCAATCGACACTAAGAGGCCCCCGGAGCGCGATACTGTAAGCCATGTGGTAGCTACGATCTTCTGGAGATTTCGTAGCAATGAACCAAAGCCTCGCCTGCTCCTGTGAAGCGGGGCAGCAATAAGCGCCTTCGGAACCCACCGCACGGAGAGTCGATTTGAGGGTGCCGAATTCAGCCATTTAAAGGCCGCCTTGGGCGAGAGGCACGAGCAGGTGCGCCGCCAGCCGCGACTACCCGGATAGGGGCCTCGGCTAGGCGCTGCCCAAACCCAACCGCGGTAGGGTGAGCGAAAAACTCCTTAACGGTTAGCGAGCGGCCAAACGCCCGGTTAGCTCGAGCAACAAGGCGGACGGCATTCAGTGAGTGCCCACCCTGGGCGAAGAAACTCACGGTTGGCGAAACGAGATCTGCCCCAAGCAGATCCTGCATCAGTTCAAGAACGAGTTGCGATTCGGGACTCAAGTCGTAGGAGGAGGATCGTTCGGCAGCGGGCACGGAGGACAGCGCGCCACGGTCAATTTTACCACTTGGAAGGCGTGGCAGGCGCTCGCGCTCCTCCATAACCGCGGGGATCATCGCAGCCGGAAGGCGGGCTGCCAGGTCCATGCGCCACCCCCCCGGACCACGTGGTACACATCCCGTTTTAGGTTCGACGAAGGCTACTACATAAGTTCCTCTAGGGCCTTTTTGATGAATAACTGCCGCTTGCGCCACATCGTCGAGGCCTAGAAGCGCGGCCTCGATCTCGTCGAGTTCGACTCGCATTCCCCAGATCTGCACTTGTCTGTCGCGACGACCGCGGAACAGGAGAGATCCGTCCTCGCGAAGTATGCCGTAATCCCCCGTCAGAAAGACCCGCGCCTCTTGCTCAAGGCCGATGTCAATTGCCGTCGTAAATCGTCGCGCCTCGTCCTCGTTTAAATTCGGGCAGTAGCCAAGTGCAACCGCGCTCCCGACGATCGCGATTTCACCTTCTTCACCAACCGAGAGAGGCCGCCGATCTGCACCTAGAATGGCAATGCTTACGTTCTGGATTGGTTTTCCGATCGGTATCTCTGCTTCTGTGGTCGTGGACCGGATTTCGTGAGCCGTAACGTCAACTGTACATTCTGTCGGCCCATACACGTTGTAGAGCACGCAGGTTGGCAGAAGGCGAGCATGCAAAGCGGCGAGCGCTGCGTCGAGCGCCTCGCCACCGAGCATGACCCCCTGGAGCGTGCGCAACAGATCTGGGCAATCGGTATCCCGCCGCAATTCCTCTATAACTGCAAGGATCTCCCGGTAGAGTGTTGGGGTCGCGTGGAGCACGGTGGCGTGTTCACGATGAAGAGCGGTCAAGAGCTTGTGAGAGTCAGCCGCTTCCTCATCCGACAGAAGCGCGAGTTGGGCGCCCCCGACGAGCGTCGAAATGGTTTCGCGGAAACTCGCATCAAAGGCCACCGACGACTTGCAAGGCACAACATCGGAAGCGGAGAGATCCAGATAGCTGGCGAGCCAGACGCAGAAATTGGCGAGAGGTGCGTGAGCCCCTAGAACTCCCTTGGGCTGCCCCGATGAGCCAGATGTAAAAAAAAGATAGGCGGGGTCTGTCCCGACGATCCGCGATAGTCTGCTTGCCCAAGACGTAGATGCCCCAGCAGTTGAGGCCTCGGACACCAACACCTTCGCACCGCCTCCTAGGCGTTCGGCACGCGTACGGTTCCGTGGACAAGAAAAGATCGCTGCTGGGCGCGCAAGCCTCACGAAAGCGGCGAGTCGTTGGTCGGGTTGGGCAGGATCTAATGGGACGTAAACGGCCCCAGCCAGCATGATACCCAACAAAACAACGATTGTGTCTGCGCCTCGCGACTGTAAAGTACAAACAGAATTCCCCTTCGTAACCCCTGCGCGCTCCAGCGCTTCCGCTACTGCCACCGCGTTGGCTCCAATCTCGCGGAACGTACGAGTTTGCGGCCACTCATGTTGGGCGCGAGTAGCAATAGCGTCCGGTGTACGCTCGATCGCGCGCGCGATTGCGTGAAGTGGTGATGGGTCGCATTGGATGTTGACGCCGCGAGCGAGGGCGTAACGTGGACCATCGGGGATTTCAGTCAGTACGCGCGTCGTTGGATCCGCCGCCACTGACTCCGCGATTGAGAGGAATGTTTCCGAGAAACGGATAATTGTGTTAGAGTCAAACAGCCGACGAGCGTATTCGATTTCGAAGCACATGCGGCTTGATCGCCCTTCGACAGCAACAGCGCGGTCCGCGTCTGTAAAGAACATCGTGAGATCAAGCTTTGCCGCCCCCCCGAAAAGCGGCTCAATCGAAACTTGCAGATTACCGGCTTCCACACGGCGTGCAGGCACGTGAGAAACAAACATAAATTGAAATAAAGGGTGCCGATCTGCACGACGCTCGCAGCCCACAGCACTTACTATTCGATCAAATGGAATGTGAGCTTCAGCTAAGGCGCTAAGGCGCTCGCGGTTTAACTCCACTAAGAACTCTGTGATGGTTTCATGGCGCGAGAGGTCGATGCGCAAGGGAAGCCAGTTCACGAAAAAGCCAAAGGTGTCTTCAAACCGCTTCTCAGGCCGATCGGATGCAGCCATACCGATAAGAAAGCGTTTAAGCCCGCTCGCTTTCGCGAGAGCCATCGCGAAAACACCAGTCAGTAGGGTGCCCACCGTGCAGCGCATTTCGGCGGCACGCATACGTAGGCGCTGCTCGAGCTTTGGGGCGGGTGCAAACATGTGCCTATCCCCGCCTCTCTCGTACGAGGCCTCGCAACTGCGACCGTTGCGAGGGAAAAGGAGAGGTCGATCGAAACCTTCGAGGCGTTTGCGCCACCTAGCGAGGGCCGCGACAGTCTCTGGCGAGCGACACGCCGCACGTTGACTGCGAGCATAGTCCGGATAACTCCCGAGACCGGTACATGGTGTTGGAGCGCTCATATCATGTGTTCCGCCGAGAGCGGCAGCCGCTGTCCGCAGAGCGCGTGCTAGTGACCATCCATCGCAGATGTAGTGGTGTAGCGCCAATATAAGCTCATGGTGCTGAGGATCGACGCGTACAAGAGCCCACGCGACAAGCGGCGCCCGCTCAAGATCGAAGCGCGAGCGCGCCACGTGATCCCTCAGTTCACCGAGTGCTTGCAGGCGATTTATCGCCGACAATTCAGAAACATCATGTACAGGAAGATCTAAATTGGCACGCGACTCTACAACTGAGACATCAGTATCGTTGATGCGCGCGAGTCGGGTACGTACAGCGGGAAGGGCAGCGGCGATGGAGGAGAATGTTTGTGAAAGCTG
Source organism: Bradyrhizobium manausense (assembly GCF_001440035.1). Lineage (GTDB taxonomy): Bacteria > Pseudomonadota > Alphaproteobacteria > Rhizobiales > Xanthobacteraceae > Bradyrhizobium > Bradyrhizobium manausense. Next base: position 94,646 of record NZ_LJYG01000105.1, read on the forward strand.
CGAGGTGTCGCAAAGGCCGCGGATAACAACCGAGGCCGTGACGTTGTAGGCAGTGCTGAACGGCTCGAAACGTTCGAGAAAGGCGAGTCGCCTCTGCCCGTAAGAGGCAAGATAAAGAGTTCCGTCGAACGCGGACTGCGCACCTGTCGACTTGGCCTCCCCGCTTCCAGCGCTTATTAGTTCAAAGATGAGCGGCTTGAGTGCCTTGATTTTCGCGAGTGTATCTTCAGGCACGCTGGAAACTGATCCCGTGAGGACCAACTGACCATCGCTGCGAACTCTCAGGTCGACTTGTAGATTTTCGAGCCTCAGTAGAATCTCTGGCAGAGTCATAGCACGATATCCGCCGCGGGCGTCGCAGCCTTTGGCTGCCCGGCTCGACTGCGTGTGGCTGCCGGCAGGAGAACGCGAACGACGTCCTCGAGGCACTGGGCTTCCATCAGCGCCGCTAGCCCCACTTTTATATTGTACTTTTGCTCCAGCGTGTTGCGTAGTTCGACCCCCATGACCGAATCGAAGCGCATATCGTAAAGGTTCGCGCTGAAATCAACTTGTTCAGGGGGAATCTCCAGTATCTTGGCAACCTCCTGGCGGGTACGTTCACGCACCTCGTGTAATAGAGCCTGCTCATCGAGCCCTCCCAATTCAGACAATACGGCTCGATGGGAGTTGGGTTTTCTTGCGTAAGAGGTGCCGTGATTCCCGGGCGCTACTATCGCCACCTCCTTGATGCCCGACGTCATCGCAAGAGCTACGGCGCGGAGTACGGTCGCAGGATCAAGAGGTGTGATTGAGCGCGCGGCGAAGGAATCTGCGACACCCGTGGCACCCGCCATCCCAACTGCACCTACCGGATCGACAGCTAGGGCTGAGACCCTTAGTCCAGTGCGCATGCAGACATGCAACGCGGCGGCACTCGCAGCCGCGTTCGCGGAGGAGTAAGCTGGCTGACCTACCGCTCCGATAAGACCGGCGATGCTGCCGAGTAGAACTAGCCGCCCCCGAGATCCTTTTTGAGCAGCGTGCTGCGCGACAGCGAGAAAGCCGTCGAATTTTGAGGAAAACGCCTCGTTGATAGCAGTCGCATCGGCAGCGCGACCTGGATCCTTTCCGGCGAGGTGAAAAACCACATCAAACGGATCCTGTAGTTCTGGACAGGAAAGAGAGCCGATCTCCGTAACATCGCCCCGCAGATCGACGACGTGACCGCCGGTCGGGTGCGCTTCACGACGGTAACGTCGGCCCGTGCGGCTTAGAGCGACCACCTCGTGGGCGCCGTCCTCAAGTAGCCAATCTGTAAGTATTGATCCGAGTTGCCCGTGCCCACCTGTCACAAGCGCGCGTTCCCCGATGCACGGCTCGCAACGTTCTGCAACCATTTCGGTCGGCGTGAGATGCGGAGAGTAAAGCTTGCCGGTGCGAGCAGCCGCCATAGCGCAACCGGCAGAACCGGCAAAGAGTCGCAATGACTGCACAACATCCACCAAGCCGGCGTCGCGCGCGACGTCCAGGACCCGAACCACTGCTCGACCGGATTCGGCTCGAACTGCGCCCGCGGCGGCCCAGGCGGCCGCGGCGGCCGGATCGGGTAGACAATCGTCATTGGGCAGCGAATGCGCTCCCCGAACGAGCACGACTATAGTCTCGACTTGGCGCTCAGCACGCAACCGCTCTATGCTAGCAAGCGTGTATAAACTCGCTTCACGGGGGCCTTGACGGTCTCCGAAAATCCAGAGTCCGCGCTGGGGTATAACGAGCCCTACGGATTTGGTGCCAGTGGAGAATGTCGAAAGCAGGTCTGCGTAAAGAGCGGCCTCACTCTGCTCCGCGCAACACACCACCCAAGAAGCCGGTCCAATGGGTAAGGAGGTCTCAAGCTCTGCCCAAGAAAGGTGATGAAATGTCGCCCGCGCGTCATTCGCGCGAGGGTCGTGAGGAGAGAGCGGCAAGCGCTTAAAGGCGACGCCCTCAAGAGTTGCAACTGGCACACCTTCGTTTGTTTCAACATCCATCTCGAAAGTTGCGGTCTCGCCGTCGCGCGATCGCTCGCGAGCAAGCACTCGGTAACCAGCGGAGCGGGCTGGCTCGAGCCGCAATTGGCGCACGCCAACGGGCAGGGCCAAAGGGCGCATGCTACCGCGCAGGGCGGGCCTGAGTGCGAAGGCGTGGGCGGTCGACACGATGGCATCCAAAAGGATGGGATCGGGCGCGGATGTACCACCCGGCAAGGCAAGCTTGACCTCGGCGCGCCCGCCAACGAGTTCGATACTTTCAATACCTCGGAACGACGGGCCATAGTGTCCGCCAATCGATTCTATATAAGCGTAAAACTCTTCTCCGTGGTAGCGCGACCCATCATCGTCAGGGGACGCTGCACGTACAGTCTCACGATTGCGCGCACGTCCGACAAATCGCGAGAGGGCAGGAAGCCCGCGCTCAACGATGTCAAAGTTATCTATAAAGTCGATGAGGCACGCTGTCTCGTCGACGCCGATCGTAGTCAGCCGATCGACAAGCGCTACAGCAGCATCGATTGACCCGACGAACGAGAGCCGCTCGAACAGACGATCGAATTGCGCAGTCGCAATTTCTGTTGCTTGGGCCTCGCTCAGCGCAGCACCGGTGTGGCTGTCTACAAGCTGGCGATTGCGCACAAAGCTGTCAATGTAGGGCTGGCGCGCTCGATCTCGGGCTTCGACGGAAGTCTCTGCAAGATGGGTGTGAAGCATCACAGTCACTATCCCAGCACTCGGATCATGCCCGGCGGACATTCGTGCGGCGCGGTAGTCCGCGATGCGGGCTCCGAGTCCCTCAAGACCAAGATCGACAAGATAGGTGAGAAGATTCGCACCTAGGCTTCCAGCAAGCTTGAATGTCTGCGGGTTACGCGCTGCCGTGATCCACAAGGGGAGTTCGGGCTGGACGGGTCTTGGCAGAGTGTGAACTGCGATCTGACGTCCGTCGCCCGCAAGTCGCTCAACGCTATCGCCGCGCCAGAGCCTCTGAACCAAACGAGCATTATCCTCCAACGTTTGGTGACGATTCGCATAGCAGTCTGGCGCGAGCGCAAAGTCCTCCGCACGCCAGCCGGGCGCCAGAGCGAGGTCGACTCGCCCGCCCGAAAGATTATCCACGACACTCCAAGCCTCAGTTATGCGAATGGGCTCATGTAGCGGCGCGACGACACTTCCTGCCGCGAGCCGTATCGATCGCGTAGCGCCGGCCAGCGCAGCAGCCAAGACCGCCGGAGCCGGGTGAACTGCGCCAAACTCGACGAAGTGCCGCTCAGGCAACCAAACCCGCGTCATACCGTCAGCGTCAGCGCGCCGCGCAATATCAGCAATTCGCTGGTAAACTACACTGGCGGCAGGCCTGAAGCCTGTCGAAAAGAACATAATACTCGTTAGCATCGCGCAGTCTCGCGGGTTGTGATGACCCCAGAGGCGTAGCGGACGGGCGGAACGCTATTTTCTTGTGCCGAGATCAGCTCAAAGGTGAATGTGCTGGGACTGCGTGCGCGGAATGTACAGCGGACACCATGAACTGCGTCCCCTGCGGGCAAAGCACGCTCGAATACGACATCCCGCACCTCCAAACCGCCGGACATGCGTGAGCGAGCCGCTTGGAGGACCGCAAGTATTATACTTGCACCCGGAACGATGGCCTCGCCCCCGATCTGATGCTGAGCGAGATAGGGATCGTTGAAACGCAAGGTTTCATCCTGCTCGTTCGATGATCTGGGCACATGACCATGTTGCGGCCGCTCTGGCCGTGGCACTTGCATATGAGAATGCCAGTGGCTGCGCCGGGAAAAACTGTAGCCGGGGAGGCGCGGCGGCCGAGCGAGAGGACCGTGCGCGAACCCAGCGGCATTTGGCACCAAACCGGCGCGCTAACTTTCGAGAATCGTCGACAAGTCGGAGGCTCTGTGAATTTGGTTGGGGTGACCGTAAGATGCAACGGTTTCGCCTCCAATAGCGAGCAGCTTTTGCGTTGGAAATTTAACTTCTTTCGCCGCGCTTCGCAGCGCCTGGGCGACCAAGCTTGGCGTGTCGGCAAGTGCGGTAACGCGTAGGCTTTCACCTGAGAACGCTCTCATCGAGAATCGTCCAGCGGCTGCGGCGTCTTCTAAAGACGCGCCTTCGACATAGCTCGCCCAGGCTGAACAGAGCGAGCGGAGAGCGTTCAACTCGTGCGCAGAGAGCGTAATCGCGATAGGCAGGTCAACCTTCGAGGACGCTATGGCGGGCGGAGCGCGTAGTAGCATATGACAATTCGTACCGCCAAAGCCGAACGCGCTAGCTCCACCATGGAGCGGCGTACCATGCAATTTGGATTGGCTGAGCCGTGTGCACGTCGAAGCGAGTTGCAGCCTGGGAGCCGCATTCGCAACTCGTTCTATCGGCTCTCGCACACCAATGTGCGGCGGCAGGACCCCGCGCGAGACGGAAAGCGCGCATTTGATGAGACTTAGAACCCCCGCCGCCGCCTCCGCATGGCCCACATTGCCTTTAAGCGAACCTATCCAGCATGGTTCTTCGGAGGGGTCTCGGGTTCGAAGCGCGGCCGTCAGAGCTTGGATTTCGATAGGATCGCCGGTCGGCGTCCCCGTCCCGTGCGTCTCTACGAAGGCAATGGCGTCGGCCGAGATCCCGGCTGCGTCCCAGCATGATTTAACAAGGCGCTCCTGAGCGGCGGCCGAGGGCACCGTAATTCCGCGAGTGCGACCGTCTTGATTGACCGCGCTAGCGACGATCACCGCATGTATGGGATCTCCGGCAGCCCGCGCATCCTCAAGACGACGAAGCACGAGCATCCCCGCGGCCTCCGCGCGTACATAGCCGTCAGCAGAAGCATCGAAGGGGCGGCAGCGACCACTCGGCGAAAGCATGCGAGCGGCCTGAAAACTCGCATTTATCGATGGAGTAAGTACGAGGTTTGCGCCGCCAGCAAGCGCAAAATCGCATTCGCCATCGATCAAAGAGCGGCAAGCCAAGTGGGTCGCCACCAGGGAGGAGGCGCACGCCGCGTCGACAGTGAGGCTTGGCCCCTCTAAGCCCAGCGCATGAGAAATCCGGTTCGAAGCGAGCCCAAGTGTGACCCCAATCGCCGAGTATGGGCCGATATCGGGCCCTGCCTCGTGACCGAGCAGCCCATAGTCATATGCGCATAAACCGACAAATACGCCCACAGCTGTGCTTGCGGGTCGCCGTGGCTCAATACCTGCATCTTGGAGAGCTCGCCACGCCTCCTCCAGAAGGATCCGGTGCTGCGGATCCATCGCTCGAGCCTCGCGCGACGGTATTTGGAAAAGGCGATCGTCAAAGCGATCGATCGCCTCAAGCCAGCCTCCAACATACGCCAAATCGGTCAGGCGCGCATTGGCCCGCTCATCCCATATTCGAGAATGCATCGAACGTTCAGGCGGAAGGCGCCCAAAGCCGGACGCACCGCTAACGAGCAGGTCCCAGAATGCCTCGTAGTCTGGAGCACCGGGCGCCCGACACGATATGCCGACGATCGCAATTTCGCGCGAACGTCTTTCCACGGCTCAAGCACCTTCTCAAGCCGAGCCCACTGGTTGGTCTCGCGCACCAAGGTCATAGTCGATGGTGGCTGGCAGAATGCGTTGATAGATAGTGGTGATCGGTGGCCGTTGCAGAAGACCCTGGTGCTGCGTAGCAATTTCGTGATCTTGCTGGAGAAAGGCAGGACCGCATTCCGGGCAATCGTCGTGGTCAAAGAAAGCCTTTACGCTGCCTATGCTCGCGATTGAGAACCGCGTGCAAAAAAGGTCGGCCGCATGGCCTGTTTTTCGGTGCAGATTGTGCAGGAACTCAAAACTGAGCAACATCATATCTCGCAAGCGGCCCTTCGATGCACGATACATACGCTCTGTCCGAAAGGCTGCCACCTTCTTATTCAGAGGTGCATTCCTACTTAAATTGAGGCCGGACGCAGCGACAACTTTATCGCCCTTACGATTCATGAAGTGGTCGTCGACATCTAATCTGACGTACATTTCATCCAGTGGTTGCTCGTATATCATTTCGACAGTGGCTTCCGGCACGTCCAGATAGTCATTGTCTCGCAACGCCTTGTGCAGAAAGATATCCTCGTACTGAGCCATGCTCTCAAAGTCCGCAAAGATGCAGACCTCAACTGGAGGGCCCTGTGGGCGGAGATTCACAAATAGGTCGGGTTCGACGCCTGTGATTGCGCGGAAGTGCTCAATGCTCTTCAGCGAGATATCCAAAAACCTCCTCTGAAATTCGGGAAGAACATGAACGGTTCGCTGAACACGAATTTGCATTGAACAGCCCTCCAAAAAGAACAAGCAGCAAACTAACAAAGGCTCTGCACAGCGACGGCTGGCAGCACCGCACGCAACGGCCTACGCGGCGCACCGTAGGCGCCTCGGCGCTGATTATTTTGCGCGTTTTCCCCTATAATGAATGGGCAATCTATAGTAGTATATTTCAGGATTAAGGGAAGTTCAACCATTATTAGACAACGCATCGCCGAATACACACGTGATCCGCTAGTTGCGGCCCTTTGGCATGCCATTCGCGGTACTCGACCCCTCCGGGCAATCTCTCTTGACGTTACGCGCCGATGTAATTTGCGCTGCACCGGCTGCTACTTCTTCGCAGAGGAGATGGATCACGTTGCTGACGCGTCGGAGCGTGAGTTCGAGTCATTTGTCGCCAGCGAGTTGGCTCGCGGAACCAATTTCGTGACCGTTCTCGGCGGCGAGCCAAGCCTCGCCGCCGAACGTGTACGTTACCTCGCAGCAAATTTCCGCCTCGTCGTCGTCACCAACGGTTTGCGTCCACTACCGCTCGCGGGTCTTGAGCAGGCAACGATCGCCGTCTCCGTCTGGGGAGACAGGAGAACTGATCGGCGCTTGCGCGGCTACAACCGGCTCGATCTGTTCGAGCGATCGCTCGCCAACTATCGGCACGATCCTCGGGTGGTTTGGTACATGACGTTACCGCCAAGCCCCAGCGAGGAGACCGAAGAAAGTGTATTAGCCTGTATCGACAACGGCAATTTGGTCGGCTTCAACTACTATGGTGATCTTGACAGGGTTGGAGGCGACCTTGATCACGAAATCGGATTCGAGCGAGCGCGCAGTTTCGTAGACCGAATGATTGCGCGGTATCCCGGGCATATTGCTTTCGGTTCTTATCTCAACACAATCGTGACGAGCGGCTATCTGAAAGGCAGCCGATGGGGATACGATGTCTGCGGCAGCATTTCGATCGCAGATCCAGCCAACGCCTCCCGTTTGGCAAATGGCCATTCCTATAACCCGCATTTCAACGCATATGGGCCCGACCTCATCAAACCGCGTCGGTGCTGCGTGGGCAACGAGCGAGATTGTAAGACCTGCCGTGATGTCTGGGCCCACATGTCTTGGATTGCTCTATCGCTCGAGCATCATCTGGACAACGCCTCGGACTTCTATTCTTGGGTGGCAACGATCTACCTGTTTTATGGTGTCTGCGGCGTCATTGACCGCCAAGAGTTTCGAGGGCGGCTAGCAGAGATAAACCGACGCGACTCCGAAGCGGTTCGAAGTCCTTTCTTAGCAGCGTCCCATTCGCATTGAGCGGCCACTACTTTCCTTGCGCTTGTCGAGCTTTAACTTCACGGGAACTTTGCGCCAACTGACGCCAGGCCGGCTGCCTTACTTTACGGCGTAGGATCGACAGCGGTTGTGCTGGCACCACGCCGCGCACCAGCCAAAGCGGCTTCGTGCTTCACTTCCGAGTTTAGATCGCCGAATTTCGCGCTCGCACGCGCCCTACGTCCGTAAACAAGCTCAAACAACGGCGACGCCATCAAAGTTGTCACGATGGCCATCAGCGCCAGTATAGAGAATAGCGCGGGGCCGATTATCCCTTTTGCAAGCCCGAGGTTGATTATGATAAGTTCCATCAGGCCCCGGGCATTCATAAGAGCGCCGATACCCATGGATGTGGCTGCGTCCTGGCCAGTAAGACGGGCCGCTCCCCAGCATGCAATGCCTTTGGCGAGCACCGAAACCGCCAAAATAGCCGCAGCGACAGCGATCAAGTCGATACTATTGACCACTCTCATTTGGGTGTTGAGACCCGAGTAAGTGAAGAATACCGGTATAAGGAGCGCTGAAGCGAGCGGCTCAATTTGGCGCTTGATTTCGCGAGTCAGGAGCCCACGCGGGACTGCTGTCCCAAAGATAAACCCTCCAAATGCAGAGTGAAGCCCTGCACTATCCATGGCCCAGGCACTCAGCAAGAAGAGGACAATTATAAGACAGAGCACAACGTTCGATACAGCACCCTTCCGCTCCACAAAGCGGCCAATTGGGGCGAGGAGCTTTGGAGCCAACGCGACGGTCAGCAGCAGGAAAATGCAACCTCCAACTATTGCCTTGGCGGCCAGCATGAAGTCACCGCTAATGCGCGCTAGTACTACAGCTAGAATTGCCCAAGCTCCAGCGTCGTTGACAGCGCCAGCAGAGAGCGTCAGCGCACCAAGGGCCGTCTTGGACAAGCCACGTTCTTCGATGATTCGAGCGAGAACCGGAAATGCAGTTGTTGCGATCGCCGCCCCCGTAAACAGAGTGGCCTCGATCACGTCAGTTCCTCTTTCAAAAAGACCAAGGCTTAGAAGCCATGGGGTCACCGCGATCGCCGCCAGGAAGGGCCCCACAATGCCTGAAAGCGAAACCGCCAAAGCGCTCTTAGAATTGCTCTTGAGGTGATCGGCCTCAAAGTCGAGACCGACCAAGAACATGTACAGTCCCACCCCCAGTTGAGCGATGACATAGAGAACCGGCTTTGATTCGCTCGGAAACACCCATTGCTGTAACTGCGGTGCCAACAGCCCGAACATGGAAGGTCCCAGGACCACTCCCGCGATCATCTCGCCTACAACCTGCGGCTGATCGAGAAGACGTTTGAGGACCCAAGCTGCTGCTCGGGACACACCTACGATGATGAAAGCCTGAAAAAAGAATACAACGCCTAGATCCGTCGGGCTCATTGTCTTTCTCGACTCGAGTCTCACTCGATATTAATCTATGGTTGTTCGTAACATCGCGCTCTACCGACGAGAGCCAAAAAAAAGCAGATCTTTCCCCTCAGCCTTCGCCTAGAGATCAATGATTCTCCGATGTGCGACGAGAGTGGGCTTGGCGAGGGAGTGTAACCTCAGCAGCCGTCCGAGGCAGCACCGAAAGGCGATTTGCGCCCGCGACCCACGATAACACCAGTTCGGAAAGCATTGAACGATGCTCCCTTTTACCCTCCCAAAGCGCGCTAAGCATCTAAGCATGAATCCATAAGGATGTTGATCAACGAGAAGCACTCAAGCCTGATACCCCGCATGTCGCGATCGACGGACCCTTGAGTAAGGCCGCCAAGCGGCGCAAGACGGCGATCGGGATGCGGGCCACACCTCACAGCAGCTACGACGTCAGCCAGCGTTGCCGCGAATGTATCGAAGAAGCTTTCGGTTGGAGTTCTGCGGCTTGACGAAAGTCGCGCTGCGATGCCGCGGCAGGGTGATGGCGCCTTCGTCCTGGTGTTTCCGGACCGCCCTTGCACGTGGGCCCGGCCTTGCTTCGAATTGCGCGGCCACTGTCGATGCAACAAAGGGATCATTTCGATGAACTGACATCTGGAGATTTCCGCTGCTCTTCGGGCTAAGGTTTAGCAGACTAGTTGCCCCTGCGCTGGTTGTTGGACTGTACGATCTGCTGCGTGAAATGGGTCTGCAGCGCGGCGTAATAGGTCGGACTGCTTGGATCACCAGGTCCGAAAGTGAGAATCAGGTCGTGAGTACGGGTTCGCCCTGCTGCAAGGAAAGGCGATCCGCCCGTGTTGGCAGACAGGCTGACTAGCTTCCAAGAGGGGGTTACGTTGCCGCTCGACACCACAACGAATTTGACGTCATAGGAGAGAACGTCAAGTTTCAGTCCGTCAGGCTTCAGCGGCGCGGACGAATGAAGTTCAGCCTGTGCCTTCACCGCCTTGAGCAGGTACGACCCTATTCCGAGATCGGACATTAGCAGCGAACTTCCGCTTACCTCTAGCGTGTCGCACCAATTGTTCTTCCCTGGTCCGGCGATCTTGCCGACGTTGTAGAAAGAATACGAGGTGTCTGTACGTGTAGCTGTGGATGAGAGGTTTCCTCCAAGTCCCAGAGTCCCGTCTCGGATTGCCTGGTTAAGGACGAGCCCCCCGGCGAGGGCGCTGTTCTCCTCGGCCGTGAGAGTGATCTGCATCTGCACCCCATAGGAGTCTGGAATGCTCGGTCCATCGTTGATACGCAGGTTCTTATTCACGAACTTGATCGCGTGCACGAGTTCGCAGAATATGTGCTTCTTGATGTCGACCGCCATGTTGCCCTTGATGTCGGGCCCCTCCCAGACTTCTTGCTGTTGTGGAACGTAGGTGCCGCAGCCGCTCAGCAGCAGAAAACACGAAGCAGATACCACAGCGCGTCGAAAATCGGACCGACTATTGCGGAACACGAACCGCACTCCGGTCTATGTTGAGCCTGTTTAGCACCTGCGGAATGTCCGTTTTGTTCAAACCTTTGATGGTCACGGTGGAACCGCTGATTTGAGGCGATCCGACCTTGCTTAACTCGTTCGCAATCGCGGAAGCTGCCTTAGGATCCAAGCGCTTGAAGGTCATTGAGTATGCGGGTCCGGATCTACCGATGAAGAGGTCGGGGCAACTCCAATGACAAGGAGGCGATTCCGTGAAATCGCACACCTTGATCTTGTGACAGGCAAACGAAGCGGTCGACGACCAAGTCATAGCAATGACTGTGATCGCTAAGACGGCGGTGGCCCTCATCATGGAGTCTCCAAACTGAAATTCGCAAAATACTTCCCGAGGCTAATCCTGTCGACTGACGGCGATCAACCAAAAGTTGACAGAAGACGCTACCGTCGCTGCCAGAAATTTGTCATAAGTCGTGTTTCGGCAACACTACATTTGAACGCGCGGGTCGACGACACAATGGATCGAGGTCGCCCACGGCTATGGACGTCTTCGACGAGCAACGGTTTGCCTCGGCCGCGCGCCGACGCATCATCTCATGGGCACGAAAATTTCGGAGGACCACCTAGGACAGAAGAAGAGCGCGCTCGGAAGGCGCGCAAGGTAACGCCAAACCATTAAATCACACGCGCGTGGCTTCAACAGTCCGCCCAACGGGTCCCGACTGATGCTTCGGTCGAAAATCCGGTGTCTCGGTTGTGGTACGAACCGATCTGCCACGTTCGACAGCTTCCGTCACCGGCGTATGACGCCGATACAACCGGGAAACGGTGATTGGCGCTTCGGAGTCGTGGTTATGCGTTGGCGAGCGTTTCTGGGGGGCGCCTTTTGTGTTAATAGAGTCAGTGAGTTGTGTTGGCGCGTGGTGAACGACGCTTGATTTTATTACCCGATTTGGGCCAACAGTGTCAGACTTATCTGTAAGAGGACAGTCTTGGACAGTCGTCATGCCCGGGCTTGTCCCGGGCANCATCCATGTTCTTTGTGCCTTGTGGCAGGGCGTGGATGGCCGGGACATAGGCGAGCGGAAGCGACGCCGTCCTTCGGACGGCTACGCCCGGCCACGACGGATGCCGAGGGTGTCGCCTGAACCTCACCCCAGCCAATCGCGACGAAATGGCGTAGGCGGCTCTGGAAGAGGTTCGAACGAATGTTGCCGACGCTAGCTGGACAGAGCCGGATGTACGTGCAGCAGGTGTTCGAAATGGCCGAACTGTTCGGTTTCGAAACCCGCAACAAGTACCGCATTCGCGATGAGAATGGCCGCGATCTGCTCTATGCGGCCGAGCAGCAAAAGGGACTTCTCGGCTTCCTCGGACGCCAGGTATTTGGCCATTGGCGCTCCTTTGAGGTGCATTTTTTCGACAATTCGCGACAGCCCGTCATGCGCGGGGCTCATCCCTTCCGCTGGTTTTTTCAATGTCTGGAGCTGCGCTCGCGCGACGGCCGCCTCATCGGGACCATCGAGCGTCAGTTTTCGATTCTCACCAAGCGTTTCCAGGTGCACGATGCGCAGGGAAGAGTGGTGCTCGAAGTCACATCGCCATTCTGGCGCGTCTGGACCTTTCCATTCATGCGCGGAGGGCAAGAGCGCGCGCGCGTTGCGAAAAAATGGTCTGGCCTCGGCTCCGAACTGTTCACCGACCGCGACAATTTCCTGGTGGAATACCTGGAACGCAGCCTGACAGAAGATGAGCGAGCCCTGGTTCTCGCAGCTGCGATCTACATCGATCTCATGTATTTCGAAGCCAAAGGCGAAGGCGGCGTGATCAATTTGCTCCGCAATTGAAAGCCCGGTGCTGAGGGCCTCTCCTGCTTGCGGCCGCCCCCTGAACCTTGCCAGCGCAATTGCTACCGCGCTCAATTCCCTATAGTTTCCGCCCCCAAAGCAGCCCGCCCCACCACAACAGGACGGAGAGATCCCAGTGGCGCCCATTCAGTACATCGTCGAGGGCGGTCACCGGCTCTCGGGCTCGATCGAGCCGGCCGGCAACAAGAATTCGGCGCTGCCGATCATCGCCGCCGCGCTGCTGACCGAGCATCCGGTGACGCTTCAGAACGTGCCGCGGATCCGCGACACCGAGACGCTGGTCGAGCTGGTCCGCTCGGTCGGCGCATCGGCGGAATGGACTGAGCGCAACACGCTCCATATCCACGCCAAGAGCATCCGCGCCGCCGATCTCGACCCCGAGCTCTGCGTCCGCATTCGCGCCTCGATCCTGCTGGCAGGTCCCCTGCTCGCGCGCTGCGGCGAGGTGATGCTGCCGCCGCCCGGCGGCGACGTGATCGGCCGGCGCCGGCTCGATACCCATGTGCTGGCGCTGGAACAATTGGGGGCCAAAGTCACCGCGACGGACCGGCTGGAATTCCGCTGCCCCAAGCTCACCGGCGCCGACGTGTTCCTGGACGAGCCGAGCGTCACGGCGACCGAGAATGCGCTGGTCGCCGCCGTCGCGGCCGATGGCGTCACCTATTTGCGCAACGCGGCCTCCGAACCGCATGTGCAGGACCTCGCCAACTTCCTGGTCGCGCTCGGCGCCAGAATCGAGGGCGTCGGCACCAACACCATGGTGATCCATGGCCCGGCGACGCTGGGTTCTGCGACCTATCGGATCCAGCCCGACCATATCGAGGTCGGCTCGCTGATCGGGCTCGCCGCCGTGACGCGCTCGCCCTTGCGCATCGTGCGATCAGGCGTCGAGCATCTGCGCTCGATCCGCATGGGCTTTGAGCGGCTCGGCATCGTGTGCCGCGTCGAGGGCGACGATCTGATCGTGCCGTCGAACCAGACCCTGAAGATCCAGGACGATTTCGGCGGCCATGTGCCGAAGCTGGAGGACCAGCCCTGGCCGGCCTTCCCGGCCGATCTGATGTCGATCGCGATCGTCACCGCCACGCAATGCGAGGGCGTGATCCTGATGTTCGAGAAGATGTTCGAGTCCAGGATGTTCTTCGTCGACAAGCTGATCGGGATGGGCGCGCGCATCGTGCTGTGCGATCCGCATCGCGCGATCATCGCCGGCCCCAGCCGGCTGCACGGCGCGACGCTGAGTTCGCCCGACATCCGCGCCGGCATGGCGATGCTGCTCGCCGCCGTCTGCGCCGAGGGCACCTCCACCATCAACAACGCCGACCAGATCGAGCGCGGCTATGAGCGCATCGACGAGCGGCTGAACGCGCTGGGCGCGAAGATCCGGCGCGTGCCGGAACGGAAGGGGTGACGGCTCTCTCCCCCGACAGTGTCGTAGTCTCGTAGGGTGGGCAAAGCGGAGCGTGCCCACCATCTCTCTCGATCATTGTGATAGGACGTGGGCACGGCGCAAGCGCGCCTTTGCCCACCCTACGAGACTCTCTCCCCGACGACAGTGTCGTAGAGCCTGTGAGTCATTTCCGCATTCGATATTAAAGAGTGGGTAGCGCCCGCGCTGATGTCGGGGGCCGTCGATGTCGAACCGCCGGGGGATGGCTGTGCTGTCTATGCTTTTGCCAGTTGGTGTCCTTGCAGGATGTTGTTGGTGAGGGCGTACCAGAGCACGACGGCACGGACCTTCTCGATGCCGCGCACGGTCAATTGCCTGAGGTCCCAGTTCCGCCACCGGGCATGGATGCATTCGCAGATCGTGCGGGCTTTGTACTGTGCCTTGCCGGCTTCGCTGGCCATGCGGGCCCGCCAGGCCGCGACGCCAGGACCGTCGCTGCTCCGAGGTAAAAAGGGATCGACACCGCTCCTGGAGTTGGGCGGAGGACAGTAGACCTCGACGCCTTCACCGTGCGCCCATTCGATGTCCTCGCCGCTGCAGAACCCGCCATCGGCGAGGTAGCGACGCGGCAAGCGCTTCAGCCGAGTGCGCGTTCGCTCCAGCATCGGCCGCATCAAGCCGCGATCTGATCCGTTGTTGTCGATGTCGACCGTGACCACGATCAGTTCGCCGGCCGCGCTGGCCACCTGCACATTGTAGGCGGGGCGGAAGCCGGCATCTGCCATCTTCATCACCCTTGCCTGCGGGTCGGTGGTGGAGGCCCGGGGCTCCTTCGGCTTTTTGCCATTGCCGCCTTTTTCGTCGAGTTGCTTGCGCTTCCGCTTGATCTCGTCCAAAGCCCTCTGCGCAGCCTGCACCCGCTCACTGCGTTCGCGTGCCGCGCGCTCTCTGGCCGCCCTGATACGCCGGCTGCTGGCTTCCGGATCCGCATCGACCTCGCGCTTGAGCTCTTCCACCACAGCCTTCGCTTGGGCCATCTGCCGGCCGAGCGTTGCCTCCCGCCGGAACGAGCCGGCCCCCGCATTCGCCCGTATCCGCACCCCGTCCTGGGTCAGCTTCTCCAGATCAATCAGCCCTGCCTCATTCAGAGCCACCAGATGTTCGACCAGCAAACGGTCCAGCAGGTCCGCGCAGCCGACCCGGAAATCCGACAGTGTGTGATAGTTCAAAGACACGCCGCCGCAGAGCCAGCGGTAGACGTCGTGACTGTCGCAGAGCCGATCCAACGCCCGCGCGCTGCCAACGCCATCGCTCGTGGCGTACAGCCAAAGCGCCAGCAGCAGCCGGGGTGATGGCGCCGGATGGCCCGGCCTGTTTTCCCGTGCCTTAACCCGATCTTCCAGCTCGCTCAGGTCGAGCCCCTCGACATAAGCCCAGATCACCCGGGCCAGATGATCCTGCCCGATCAGGCTGTCGATATCGACCGCCCGCAATTCGACCTGATTGCGCACGGGCTCGCGCAGCCGAGGTGCACCCCGCGGCACCGCTTCGGTTCGTGGCGCCGACTGATCCGGCAATTCGCCAAAAAGTCCCTCGTCAGCCATCATCCTCTCCAGCAGATCAGTCTGCCTAGAGAATCACATTCGCCCGACACGCGGTACAAAAGATTCACAGTCTCGTAGGGTG
>NZ_LJYG01000106.1:0-5889 GCF_001440035.1 Bradyrhizobium manausense
TGGCGTAACCCACCACTCCCGTCGACGCGGAAACGAAAGAGGTGGGTTACGCCCAGTGAATTGCGCTTCGCGCAATCGCAAGGCTAACCCAACCCTACGAGCTGTCCCGGATTGCGCTCGCTCCATCCGGCCTACAAGCCCTTGGGTTGCCCGTCAGGCAAAACATCCCACCGCTCGGTCAACCACCCCACTTTAAAATATTCCGCTTCACCGAAATTCGGATTTGTCGTATGTTTCGCCCATCCTGATCCGGCGAAGAGGGGCGGTCGTACGTCGTCACGAGCCGCGGATCGGGCTGCGGTGGACGTGGGCAGCGTCGTCGCGGATGCGGGTGGCAGGGCGGGGCGATGGATTGAGCCGAACCCCGTGAGCGACTTGCAAGCCGCGTTGTACGAACGGCGCCTCGCTCGCGTACGGCAAAACCGTGTGGTCCCGACCGTCGTCGCTACGGTCAAGTCTTGCGGATGCGGCATCAGCGTCAACCGGCGCGGTGCCGGTGACTTCCGCAAGGCGAGGGAGGCCAGAAGGAATTCGGCTCCCGGGAGAGCGCGGCATAAGCCGTCCGACCATCGCGCAGGGAAGGCCGTGTGTTCGGCTTCACCTGTATGCCGCTGTGCATTTCTCATTGCGCTACACGCGCACAGCGGACCGTGGGTGCTCAGTCGGCACCCGGCCTTCCCTGCGCCCTCTGTTCTCGGGGGGTGACGGAATGAAGCAAAGCTCGGGCGGGATCAGCCGCGAGGATGCGAAGGTATGTCTGCAAGTCAAAGTGCGGGCTGAACGAGCGGCGATGCTGCCTCATACTCCGTCATTGCGAGCGCAGCGAAGCAATCCAGAGTCTTTCCGCGGAGGGATCCTGGATTGCTTCGCTGCGCTCGCAATGACGAGGAGGAAACAATGCTGCGTCACAACTGCACTCCCGTGCCCCGGACGCAGATATCGTAGGGTGGGCAAAGCGAAGCGTGCCCACGTATCTTGCGTGTCGTTGCCGATTGGTGGGCACGGCGCGTGGCGCGTTTGCTCACCCAACGGCACCGTGAGATGCGCCGCAGCTGGCCTCACACTTCCCTTCTGCTCAAGAACGCCAGTCGCTCGAACAGGTGCACGTCCTGCTCGTTCTTCAGCAGCGCGCCGTGCAGCGGCGGGATCAGTTTGCGCGGGTCGCGTTCCCTAAGCTGCTCGACGCTCATGTCCTCGTTGAGCAGCAGCTTGAGCCAGTCCAGAAGCTCGGAGGTCGACGGCTTCTTCTTCAGGCCGGGCACCTCGCGCACCTCGAAGAAGATGCGCAAGGCTTCCTCGACCAGGCGCTTCTTGATGCCGGGGAAGTGGACGTCGACGATGCGGCCCATCGTGTCGGCATCGGGGAACTTGATGTAATGGAAGAAGCAGCGGCGGAGAAAAGCGTCCGGCAGCTCCTTCTCGTTGTTGGAGGTGATCATCATGATCGGTCGCTGTTTGGCCTTGATGGTCTCGCCGGTCTCGTAGACATGGAATTCCATGCGGTCGAGCTCGAGCAGCAAATCGTTGGGGAATTCGATATCGGCCTTGTCGATCTCGTCGATCAGGAGCACCGGGCGCTGCTCGGCCGTGAAGGCTTCCCACAGCTTGCCGCGCTTGATGTAGTTCTTGATGTCGGACACGCGGGCGTCGCCGAGCTGGCTGTCGCGCAGGCGCGACACTGCATCGTATTCGTAGAGGCCCTGCTGGGCCTTGGTGGTGGACTTGATGTGCCAGGTCAAAAGCGGCGCGTTCAGCGCCTTCGCCACTTCTTCCGCCAGCACCGTCTTGCCGGTGCCGGGCTCGCCCTTCACCAGGAGCGGCCGCTCCAGCACGATCGAGGCATTGACGGCGACCTTGAGATCGTCGGTCGCAACATAGTCCTTGGTGCCGGTAAATTTCATCGCGCGTCCTTGTTGGTCGTCGGCGGGAAGAGTGCCCAATTTCATGGCCCTCGCTCGCGACATGGGAACGGCCGCACGCGGCGGCCGTTCCTGGTTCGGTCAGGCTTTCAGACCCGTCTTATCAGCGAAAGGATGACCAGCACAATCACCGCGCCGATCGTGGCATCGACGATGGAGCCGACCGTGCCGGTCGCGAGCTCGATGTGCAGCTGGGGCAGAACCCAGCTTGCCACGAGCGCGCCGATGATACCGACGACGATGTTGCCGATCAGCCCAAATCCCGCCCCGTGGACAATCTTGCCGGCCAGCCAGCCGGCGATCGCGCCAATGATGAGCGCTGCGAGAATACCCATTGCATCAGTCCCCAAAGCGACCCGTTGAGGCCCTCAATTCTAGAGCAAAAAGCCTCCCGGTCCAGCGTCCCACGCCGGTCTCCGCCCCTTGACGTCCGTCCACCGACGGGCAATCTGTCACCCATGTTCCTGCAATTCTTCACGTCTCTGCGCGATGCGCAGGTCCCCGTCACGCTGCGCGAATACCTCACGCTGATGGAGGCGCTCGACGCTGACCTCAGCGACTATTCGGTCGAGAATTTCTACTATCTCTCGCGCGCCTCGCTGGTGAAGGACGAGCGCAATCTCGACAAGTTCGACCGTGTCTTCGGCACGGTGTTCAAGGGGCTGGAAAGCCTGCTCGACGCCATGGAGAAGGCGGAGATTCCCGAGGAATGGCTGAAGAAGCTCGCCGAAAAATACCTTTCCGAGGAAGAGAAGAAGCAGATCGAGGCCATGGGCTGGGACAAGCTCATGGAGACCTTGAAGAAGCGCCTCGAGGAGCAGAAGGGCCGCCATCAAGGCGGCTCGAAATGGATCGGCACCGCCGGCACCTCGCCGTTCGGCGCGCATGGCTACAATCCCGAAGGCGTCCGCATCGGCCAGGAGAAGAACCGCAACAACCGCGCCGTGAAGGTGTGGGACAAGCGCGAGTTCAAGGACCTCGACGGCAATGTCGAGCTCGGCATCCGCAACATCAAGGTGGCGCTGCGCCGCCTGCGCAAATTCGCGCGCACCGGCGCGCCCGACGAGCTCGATCTCGACACCACCATTCGCGAGACCGCCAATCACGGCTATCTCGACGTGCACATGCGCCCCGAGCGGCGCAATGCGGTGAAGCTGCTGGTGTTCTTCGACATCGGCGGCTCCATGGATTCGCATATCGAGCAGGTCGAGGAGCTGTTCTCGGCGGCGAAGAGCGAGTTCAAGCACATGGAATATTTCTACTTCCACAACTGCCTCTATGAAGGCGTGTGGAAGCAGAACAAGCGCCGCTTCACCGATCGCACCCCGACCTGGGACGTGCTGCACAAATATCCGCACGACTACAAGGTCGTGTTCGTCGGCGACGCCTCGATGAGCCCTTACGAGATCATGGTGCCCGGCGGCTCGGTCGAGCATGTCAACGAGGAGCCCGGCTCGGTCTGGCTCGACCGCATCATCCGCACCTATCCGCACACGGTGTGGCTCAACCCGGTCGCGCAGAAGCACTGGGACTATTCGGAATCCACCACCATCATCAAACGCATTTTTGCCAATCGCATGTACCCGATCACGATCGAAGGTCTGGAGAATGCGATGAAGGAATTGACGCACTAGCACCATCCACCGTCATTCCGGACGGCCGCAACGCGGCCGATCCGGAATCTCGGGATGGAGTGTGCTGATCGAGGTTCCGGGTTCGATGCTTCGCATCGCCCCGGAACGACGGAAGAGAAGAAGGGAGAACCACATGCCCCAAAACATCACCCGCGGCATCAAGCAGCTTTGCGACGAGGCCAATGCCGAGATCGAGACGCTCTCGGCCAAGGACGCCATCGAGATCTCCAAGAATGGCGACGTGGTCATCGTCGATATCAGAGATCCCCGCGAGATCGAGCGCGAGGGCCGCATTCCCGGTGCATTCTCCTGCACCCGCGGCATGCTCGAATTCTGGATCGATCCGCAGAGCCCCTACGCCAAGCCGATCTTCCAGGAGGACAAGAAGTTCGTGTTTCACTGCGCCGGCGGCCTGCGCTCCGCGCTCGCCGCCAAGACCGCGCAAGACATGGGTCTCAAGCCTGTCGCCCACATCGCCGGCGGCTTTGCCGCCTGGCGCGATGCCGGCGGACCGACGGAAGCGTGGGAGCCGAAGAAGAAGTAATTGCTCTCGTCATTCCGGGGCGTGACGAAGTCGCGAACCCGGAATCCATTTATCCACCAACTCTGCCGCACGATGGATTCCGGGTTCGTGCTGTGCACGCCCCGGAATGACAAGGAATTAGCAGCATGATCCCCGATCCCCTCGTCTCCACCGAATGGCTCGCCGCTCATATCAATGATTCCAACGTCAAAGTGCTCGACGCCAGCTTCAAGCTGCCGGGCGTGCTGCCGCTGCCGAAGGATGATTATCTCGCCGCGCATCTGCCGGGTGCTGTGTTCTTCGACGTCGACGCGGTGTCCGATCATTCCAATCCGCTGCCCCACATGTATCCGAGCGCCGAGCAGTTCGGCCGCGACATCGGCAATCTCGGCATTTCCAACGCCGACACCGTGGTGATCTACGATGCCGGCGGCTGGGTCGCCGCGCCCCGTGCGTGGTGGATGTTCCTGGCCTTCGGCCACAGCAATGTCCGCATCCTCAATGGCGGCCTGAAGAAGTGGCGCGCCGAGGGACGTGCGGTCGAGAGCGGCGAGGTCAAGCCGAAGCCTGCAAGCTTCAAGGCCAGTTACGATCCGAAGCGCGTGCGCAGCATGCAGCAGCTGATCGCCAACCTCGAAAGCCGCGCCGAGCAGGTGATCGACGCCCGCGCCGCCGATCGTTTCGAGGGCCGCGCCCCCGAGCCGCGCGCGGGCATACGCTCCGGCCACATCCCCGGCGCGCGCAATGTGCCTTATAGCCAGTTGTTCGATGCCGCGACCGGGGTGATGAAGCCACTTGAGGATTTGCGCGCCGCCTTCACCGGTGCCGGCGTCAAGCTCGATGCGCCGATCGTCACGAGCTGCGGCTCCGGTGTCTCCGCCGGCGTGCTGACGCTCGCACTCTATCGCCTTGGGATCACCGACACCGCGCTCTATGACGGCTCGTGGTCGGAATGGGGCCAGGAGGGCGGCCCGGCCATCGCGACCGGACCGGCGTAAGCCTTACTGGCGCGGGCGCGTGGACGCCGTGGCGAGCATCTGCTGCTGCCGCTGCTGTAGCTGCCGCTGCTGTAGCTGCCGCTGCTGTAGCTGCTGCTGTTGTAGCTGCTGCAGCTGCTGCTGTTGTTGTAGCTGCTGCAGCTGCCGTTGCTGGCCGAACGGATCGAGCGCCTCGTTGACCTGCTGAGGCGGCGCGCGCCGTACGATGCGGTGACGCTTCTTCGGCTTGTCTGCACGCGGCTTGCTGTCTTGCTTTGCGCTGTTGGCCTTGGGCTTCGCCGGCGGCGCGAGGTCGTTCAGTGCCGCCACTCTGGCCGCTGCGATGTCGCTCACGCGCGAGGCCAGCGCCGGCGTTGCGGTGCGCGGCACGTCGGTGGCGCTCATGGCCGGGGCCGGAATCGTCATGGCGATGGAAGCCGTGGTGTCGGCCGGGGTGAGCGTGTCGGTGGGCGCGGAAGCTGCCGCCTCACTCCTGGCCGGCTCAGGAGCCTGCGCTTCGGTGGCGGACGCAGCCGGCTCTGCCACCGCCGCGACGGCGACGACCTGAGGCTCAGACTGGGGCTCAGGCTGGACCTTGGCGTCGAGCGTCACCGCAGCCATCTGCTCGGGTCCCGTTTCGACCGCGGGCAGTCCGATGCTCGGGACCTGGTTGCTCGAGGGCTGGTAGCTCGAGACCTGGTTGCTCGAGACCTGGCTGCTCGAGACCTGGCTGCTCGAGACCTGGCTGCTCGAGACCTGCGCGGGCATCGCAGGCGCCGCATCGTTGGCGACCGGCGCGGCGGGCTCGATGCGCAGGGCCGCAAGCACCGGCTGGG
>NZ_LJYG01000106.1:5933-6623 GCF_001440035.1 Bradyrhizobium manausense
TCGCGCGCACGAGCGCGGCGGCGCCCAGGCCGAACACCAGGATGGAGGTAGACAGCAGGATCGCGGCAAGCAGGAAGCGAAAGCCGGGAAGCATTGACGGGTTGTGAATTTCCGCCCCGGCGGCGTGTGGCCAGGGCCCATGAGCCATCTGAACGCGGTGACGGTACTGGTTGCCGCCTTCGCCACGCGGGGATTCGAGCTCAAATCGGTGGCGAATCAGGCTGATTCGACCATATCGCAACGCCTTCGTCCCGTTCCGTAAAAATCGGGGCTGATCACTCCGGCAATCTACGGCGGGGTGCGATTTTCACCCCGTGATGCAACGGGGCAACTGTGTGCGATTGCATCACAAATCGCTAAATCGGGCACAAATCAGCCTGTTATGTCTTGAATGTGCCGCTATCTTCGGTCATCTGGCCGTCATCGGCTCGGACGGGGCCCGGGGACTTACAAGAGCGATGATGATCAAACATTTTCTGACGATATGCGCTGCCGCAACAGTCGCTGCGGCGGGAACTTCGCTTGCACAGGCCCAGAGCTATCCGGTTCAGCAGGCGCCGAGCTATGGCGCTCCGGCCGAGTATCGGCCCGGTGACCGCACCCCGAATTTCGACGCGCTGGACGACGACGACGCAATGCCGCAGGCCTCGCTGCCGCCGCCCGGGCCGGCTGAGGATCCGCGCTACGCTC
>NZ_LJYG01000106.1:6683-21660 GCF_001440035.1 Bradyrhizobium manausense
CCCGCCGGTCTATTCCGCGGCTCCGCCGCAGGGCCCGGTGATGTCGCCGGATGACCCGCGTTATGGCCGCCCGGCTGGCGCTCCGCCGGTCTATTCCGCCGCACCGCCGCAGGGGCCGGTCATGTCGCCCGACGATCCCCGTTATGGCCGCCCTGCCGCTCCGCCCGCGGTGATCTATGCCGACCGTCCGGGGCAGGCGCCAGCCAGCGATGGCATGCGTCCGCCCGAAGCTATCGGTGGCCCCGCCGCGACCGGCGCGGTCCCACAGCAGGGCGCCGATGGCCGGCCGACGTCGGTCGCCGCGCTGCCGCCCGAAGAGCAGCCCGACGCTGCCCCCGTGCAACTGCCGCCGAACCTGCGCCGCCAGGAAGTCGCGTTCCAGACCAAGGAGCCGGCCGGCACCATCGTGGTCGATACCCCGAACACCTACCTCTATTACGTCCTCGGCAATGGCCGTGCGATTCGCTACGGCGTCCGCGTCGGCCGCGACGGTTTCACCTGGACCGGCGTGCAGAAGATCACCCGCAAGGCCGAGTGGCCGGATTGGCACCCCCCGGCGGAAATGATCGAGCGCCAGCCCTATCTGCCGCGCTTCATGGCCGGTGGCGAAGGCAATCCGCTGGGTGCCCGCGCGATGTATCTCGGCTCGACCGTGTACCGCATCCACGGCACCAACCAGCCCTCGACGATCGGCAAGTTCGTCTCGTCAGGCTGTATCGGCATGCTGAACGAAGACGTCTCGGACCTGTTCGACCGTGCCAAGGTCGGCACCCGCGTCGTGGTGATGCCTGGCAATCCGCCGGCTGGTACGACGACCGCATCGGCCGCGCCTGCACCCGGTCCGGCTCCAATGGCCGCCCAGGCAGGCCCTGTGCCGGGCACGCAGCCGACCGTCGTGCCGCCGCTGCCCGCCCCGGTCACCGTGCGCTAAAGCGCTTCACGAATTCAGATTGCAAAAGGGCGTGTCATCGGCACGCCCTTCGTCATTTCAGGCGAGCTTGCGAGGCAGCTCACTACCCTTGGTGAAGGCCTCGATCGCCTCGACCATCTGGCCGTAGTGGATGCGCAAGCCGTCCTTGGTGGCGTAGCCGAGATGCGGCGTCAGCACGACATTGTCGAGCTTGCGGAACGGATGGTCGACCGGCAGCGGCTCGACCGAGAATACGTCGAGGCCAGCGCCCGCGATGCTGCGCTGCTGCAAGGCCTCCAGCAGCGCGGCCTCATCGACAATGGGCCCGCGCGCGGTGTTGACGAGGAACGCGGTCGGCTTCATCCGCGCAAGATCCTCGCGGCTGACGAGGCCGCGCGAGCGCTCGCTCAGCACCACATGGATGGTGACGATGTCGGCCTTCGCGAACAGCTCCTCCTTGGTGGCGTAGCCGACGCCGGCGCCGGCGCACTTCTCCGGCGTGAGGTTCGGGCTCCAGGCGATCACGTTCATGCCGAATGCCTTGGCGATGCCGGCCATCTTGCTACCGAGCTTGCCGAGGCCGACGATGCCGAGCGTCAGGCCTTCGATCTCGACACCGGCAAAGGTCTGCCAGGGCTCGCCGGCATGCATGCGCGCATTCTCGCGGCCGATGCCGCGGGTCAGCTCCAGGATGAGGCCCATGGTCAGCGGCGCAGTTGGATCACGCGAATATTGCGTGCCGCCGATCACGACGCCCCTGGCCTTCGCCGCCTCCATGTCGATCGCCGCGTTGCGCATGCCCGACGTGAGCAGCAGCTTCAGCTTCGGCAGCTTGTCGAACAGGCTCCTGGGGAACGCCGTGCGCTCGCGCATCGCGCAGATGATCTCGAAATCGGCGAGCGCGCTGGCCGCAGCCTGCTCCGAGGTGAAGGGATGGCTGAACACGGTGGTGTCGATCCGGTCGGAGAGTTTCGACCAGTCGGCGACGTCGAGGGCGAGGTTGAAATAGTCGTCGAGGATTGCACAGCGCAGCCGCGTCATCAGCGTCGATCCAAGGCCAGAGTTGACGGCGAGAGGTGACAGCGCCGGGCGGGGCGCCATTGTCGGAACGGGGCCATGGTTGCGCGCAATCAGCCTCGCGCGCAAGCAGTCCGGGACTTCAAAAATCCGACAGGGACGGGGCGCTTCAGCGCGGCTTCAACCGGATCGGTGCATCCATGCCGTGCTTGGCGCGCCAGGCGGGGCCGGGGCCGCGCATATAGTGCAGTTCGGGCCGGTAGGGATTGAAGGCGGTGGCGAAGAAGCGCTTCCAGAAACCCTTGATCTCGGACACGAGCGCGTTGCCGCGACCGGCTTCCGCCGGAACGGGAAGGGAATGGGTCTCAATCAGAGCCATGATGGGGCCTCGCTGTGCTCCCGTTCATTCTGAGCGGGTGGCGCTGTTGCCGCGCGAACCGAGCTTTGGCCTGATTGATTAAAAGATGGTTTCAATTGTCCGGATCGGTGGCCGGATGGTGTCCGGCCAGTATTCATCCGTGGTGAACGGAGGGAAAACATTGCCCTTTGGGGGCGGGATCGCTACATCGGCGGCTGGCAAATCTCCTCAAATTGAAGGTTTCACGGGACCGATGGCGCGCCAGTTCATCTATTTCATGCAAGGCCTGACCAAGAGCTACCCGACCCGGAAGGTGCTCGACAACATCCATCTCAGCTTTTACCCGGACGCCAAGATCGGCGTTCTCGGCGTCAACGGCTCTGGTAAGTCGACCCTGCTCAAGATCATGGCTGGCCTCGACAAGGAATATACCGGCGAGGCCTGGGTCGCCGAGGGCGCCCGCGTCGGCTATCTCGAACAGGAACCGCACCTGGATCCCGCGCTTTCCGTCCGCGAGAACGTCATGCAGGGCGTCGCCAAGCAGAAGGCGATTCTCGACCGCTACAACGAGCTCGCCGTCAATTATTCGGACGAGACCGCCGACGAGATGACCAAGCTGCAGGACGAGATCGAGGCCCAGGGCCTCTGGGATCTCGACAGCAAGGTCGACCAGGCCATGGACGCGCTGCGCTGCCCGCCTGATGATGCCGACGTGACGAAGCTCTCCGGCGGCGAGCGCCGCCGTGTCGCGCTGTGCCGTCTTCTGCTCGACCAGCCCGACCTCCTTCTGCTGGACGAACCGACCAACCATCTCGACGCCGAATCCGTGTCGTGGCTGGAAGGTCATCTTCGCAACTATCCCGGCGCCATCCTGATCGTCACCCACGATCGCTACTTCCTTGACAACGTTACGGGGTGGATCCTCGAGCTCGATCGCGGCCGCGGCATCCCCTACGAGGGCAATTATTCGTCCTGGCTGGTGCAGAAGCAGAAGCGTCTCGAGCAGGAAGGCCGCGAGGACGCCGCGCACCAGAAGACGCTCGCCCGCGAGCAGGAATGGGTCGCCTCGTCGCCCAAGGCACGCCAGGCCAAGTCGAAGGCGCGCTACCAGCGCTATGAGGAACTGCTCAAGCAGGCAAGCGAGAAGCAGACCCAGACCGCGCAGATCATCATTCCCGTGGCCGAGCGGCTCGGTGCCAACGTGGTCGATTTCGAAGGCCTCAGCAAAGGCTTCGGCGATCGCCTGCTGATCGACGATCTCACCTTCAAGCTGCCGCCCGGCGGCATCGTCGGTGTCATCGGTCCCAACGGCGCCGGCAAGACCACGCTGTTCAGGATGATCACGGGGCAGGACAAGCCCGACAAGGGCACGATCACGATCGGCGAGACCGTGCATCTCGGCTATGTCGACCAGTCACGCGATGCGCTCGACGGCAAGAAGACCGTGTGGGAGGAAATCTCCGGCGGCAACGAGCTGATCCTGCTCGGCAAGAAGGAAGTGAATTCGCGCGGCTATTGCTCCTCCTTCAACTTCAAGGGTGCCGACCAGCAGAAGAAGGTCGGTGCGCTCTCCGGCGGTGAACGCAACCGCGTGCATCTGGCAAAGATGCTGAAGTCCGGCGCCAACGTGCTGCTGCTCGACGAACCGACCAACGACCTCGACGTCGACACGCTCCGCGCGCTCGAAGAGGCGCTGGAGGATTTCGCCGGCTGCGCCGTCATCATCAGCCACGATCGCTGGTTCCTCGACCGCATCGCGACCCACATCCTGGCCTTCGAAGGCGACAGTCATGTCGAATGGTTTGAAGGCAACTTCCAGGATTACGAGAAGGACAAGATGCGCCGGCTCGGCCAGGACAGCATCATCCCGCACCGCGTGAAGTACAAGAAGCTGACGCGGTGATGGTGTGATGATGCGGCGGGCGCTCATCGCTGCGGCGATCGTCATCGCCGGCGGATGGCCGTCCGCCCATGCTGCCGATGCTGCCTTTACGCAGTTCATCGCCTCGCTCTGGCCGGAAGCGCAAGAGGCCGGCGTCTCGCGCGCGACGTTCGACCGGGAGACGCGCGGGCTCGAGCCTGACTACAAGCTGCCTGATCTGATTCTGCCGGGGCGGCCCGCGACCGGTGCGCCGTCGCAGGCCGAGTTCGTGCAGGTGCCGGCCGATTACGTCCGGGAAGCCTCGATTGCGAATCTCGCGGGCGAGGGACAGCGGCTGCTGCAAAAATACAATGTCGCGCTGACGAAGATCGAGAAGAGCTCCGGCGTCCCTGCGACCGTCATGCTCGCGATCTGGGGACGTGAAACCGACTATGGTCGCTATAAACTGCCCTACGATCTCGTCCGCGTGCTGGCAACGCAGGCCTATGTCGGCCGGCGCAAGGACACCTATCGCAACGAGTTCATCCTCGCGCTGAAGATCCTCGGCGAGGGCGTGGTGACGCGCAAGGACATGACCTCATCATGGGCGGGTGCCACAGGGCTCACGCAATTCCTGCCGTCCGAATATTACAAGCATGGCGTCGATTTCGACGGCGATGGTCGCATCGACATCTGGCACTCGGTGCCGGATGCGCTCGCCTCGGCTGCGCAGCAGCTCGTCAACAAGGGATGGCAGAGTGGCGTGCGCTGGGCCTATGAAGTGCAGGCACCTGCCAAGGTCGACTGCACCATTGGCGTGCCCGAGGTGACCAAGCCGATCGGTCAGTGGTTGCGTGAAGGCTTCGTGCCGGTGCGCGGGCAGAAGCTGAGTGCCGCAGAGCAGGCCCAGCCGGCCTCACTGCTTCAGCCGGAGGGCATCTATGGTCCGGCATTCCTGACCACGAAGAATTACTACGTCATCAAGGAATACAATTTTTCCGACCTTTACGTGCTGTTCGTCGGTCATCTCAGCGACCGCATGACCAGCCCGCTGCCGTTTGCGACGCCATGGTCGGCATCGAAGCAGCTGCGTACGAAGGATGTGGAGGCGATGCAGCGCGAGCTCACCCGCATCGGATTGTACAAGGACAAGATCGACGGCAAGGCCGGCATGCAGACGCGCGCCGCGCTCGGCGCTTATCAGAAATCGGCGGGGCTCAAGGTTGATTGCTGGCCGAGCGAAGAGGTGCTGCGCTCGATCGAGGCCGCGCGCTAGCGGCCTTCCCAAAGAAAGAGCCCGGCCGATGGTCTCGGCCGGGCTTCGATCGCAGCGCCTGGTCAGCGCCGTGCGATCGGATCAGTAGCAGACGCGAACCGGGCGAATGACCCAGCCGTAACCGTCCCAATAGCGCTGCCGCTGCCAGTAGCAGGGCGGCGGGGGCGGAGCGGGCTCGGCGACGTAAACCGGGCCACCATAGGCCGGACGACTCGATGCGATCGCGCCGCCGACAATGGCGCCGCCGATCAGGCCGGCCGCGATGCCGGCGCCGATGTTGTCACCGGCTTTGGCGGACGGAGTGGCGGTCACCAGCGAACCGGCGATCGTCGCAACCGTGAGGGCGGCAACAATAGTCTTCTTCATGCTCTTGGCTCTCCTGGGAGAAGGACGTCCCTTGTTAGGAGCGTCCAGGGTTCAAAGGTTCACGCACACTCTAATGGAATTGGCCTTGCAGCTAGAAAGCGCGCAATTGGTCAATCCACGGTAAACGCACACGGAGCTGTGACGAGAAAAAGCGGTCTTTTTCAGGCTTTGAGATGAACGGCGCATCCGTAGTGAACCGGCCCAACGAGAACGGCTCGAGCGATCCGGTCTAACGCGCTCAGCCACAGACTCGGACGCGGCGAACGCGCCAGGCGTAGCCGTCCCAGAAGCGCTGCTTCTGCCACACGCAACCATCGCCGTAATAGTCGTCGGCCACGTAGCCGGGACCCGGCGCGTAATAGCGGGGCGGATAGTAGCCGTAGCCTGGGCCATAGGCGTAACCGGGGCCGGGTCCGTAATAATACGGAGACGCCAGCGCGCCACCGACGATGGCACCACCGATGATGCCGGCGGCGACGCCCGCTGCGACACCTCGCTGCGCGTGGGCAGGCGCTCCCGTTGTCAGGACCAGGGTGGCGGCGGCAGCGATTGCCAATAGCGTCTTCTTCATCGGCTCGACCTTTCACAGGAACGCATAACTCTTGCGGCCAAAGTTCCATATTTCGCTTGAATGATCAATGAACGGCGCAATGGACGGGTGCGACCAATGGTTGAGACAGAGGCTTCCAGGAGACGACGATGAATGCCCTGACCAATGCCCTGATCGCCTTCGGCGCCGTGGGCGTGGTGGGTTATGCCCTGATGACCCACCTGCAGAACCGCGCCCCTCGGACGCGCACCAGAGCAGGCGGCGATGGCGGCGCCGACAGCCATTCGGATACGACGAATGACAGCTTCTCGTTGGGAAGCTGGTTCTCCAGCGACAGTTCCGGAAGCTCGACCGACAGCGGCAGCTGCTCCGCCAGTGATAGCGCCGGCAGCGGTGGAGATTGTGGCGGCGGTGGTGATGGTGGAGGCGGCGGGAGCAGCGATTGAGCCCGGTCCGGCATCCTTTTGATCCAGCGCAACTCCCTAATTTAGAGCCGTTCTAGGCTTTATCCGGGCCAGTTTGGAATAGCTTGAAATACCGGTTTTTCCTTTTGCCTCCGGCCGGCCCCTTAAATATCGATGATGGTGCATCACCGAAGGGGCCTACCGCTTCCATGATCGTTTGTTCCTGTAACGTGCTGAGCGATGACGATATCCGCGCCGCCGTCGCCGAGTCCGACGATGCTGTGCGCCATGCCAAGCAGGTCTATGGATGCCTCGGCTGTAGCGCCGAATGCGGTCGCTGCGCCCGAACCATCAAGACGATCATCGACGAAGCGCTCGGCCCGTGTGCGCAGTCCTGCTGCGCCGGTTGCCCGCACAGCCACACGGTGGCTGCGAACGACGAGTTCGCCGAACCCGCCCAGTTCGCCCTCGCGGCCTGCTGAAAATTTCCGCGACGCCGGCTGAGCTTTTCCCCGGCTGCGTCCCGGCAGTCAGTTGCCCTTGTATTTAATCTCATTTAGAAGCGTTCTAAATCGGATGGAACCGATTTGGACTGCAGGAGCTGGAGTGGACCATGCAAGGCGACGCAAAAGTTATCGACTATCTCAACAAGGCGCTGCGTCACGAACTGACTGCGATCAACCAGTACTGGCTGCACTACCGCTTCCTCGACAATTGGGGCCTCCTCGACATGGCCAAGGTCTGGCGCAAGGAGTCCATCGAGGAGATGGAGCACGCTGACAAGCTCACTGCGCGCATCCTGTTCTTCGACGGCTTCCCGAACATGCAGGTGCTGGATCCGCTCCGCATCGGCCAGAACGTCAAGGAGATCATCGAGTGCGATCTTGCCGCCGAGATGAGCGCGCGTGCGCTCTACCAGGAAGCGGCGACTTACTGCCACGGCGTCAAGGACTACGTCACGCGCGACCTGTTCGAGAAGCTGATGAGCGACGAGGAGCACCACATCGACTTCCTCGAAACCCAGCTCGACTTGATCGGCCGCATCGGCCTCGAGCTCTACACCCAGAAGCACGTCGGCGGGCTCGAGGGCGAGGGGCACTGAGCCTCGCTCTCTCCTTTCGTCATGGCCGGGCTTGACCCGGCCATNCCATCCAGGTCTTGCGACGCGGGAGGAAGAACGTGGATGCCCGGGACGAGCCCGGGCATGACGGTCTGTTCGAGCCGCGAACATCCCGTTACAGCTGCGCCTTGTAGCGCTCCTCCACGATCTCCTGGCTTTCGGGCTCGCCGAGGCTGGTCTGATCGTGGATGACCTGGCTGATGCTGGGCATCACTGAGCGCGGCACCTTCTCCGTCGACCACAGCTTAGAGCGCATCAGAGCCTTGCCGCAGTGGAAGTAGACTTCGTTGACGGCGACGCTCAGCACCGCGCGCGGCGGCTTGCCGAACTCCACCATCGCGGCGAGCAGATCCGGATCGGCCGAGAGTGTTCCGCGCCCGCCAACGCGCAGCGTTTCGTCAATCCCAGGGACGAAGAACAGCAAATGCACGAACCCCGAGCCTTCAACGACATTGCGAAAACTGTCGATGCGGTTATTGCCGGCGCGGTCGGGCATCAGCAACTGGTTTGGGCCGGCGACATGGACAAAGCCGACGCCGCCACCGCGCGGTGAGGCATCGACGCTGCCATCGATGCCCGATGTCGCGAGCACGCAGAACGGCGACATCTCGATGAACTTCCTCGCATGCGCATCGATCGCGGGACGCGCCTTGGCGATCACGCGCGGGGTTGGCTTCGCATAGATGGTGGCGAGGTCTTCGGCGCAAAGGTCAGTCACCGGCGTGCCTCCGGATGAGCTCGGCGTCAAACTACCCGATCGGGCTACGTCCGCCAATGAATTCCCGCTTGAGACGTCAGACGGCGTCGGCAGGCACGAAGCAGCTGATGATGACTGCGCCGCGGTGGTGGACGTACCACACCACGGCTTGACCGACCGGATTGCCGCGATCGCGGATGATGGCGCGCTCAGGCACCTCCATCCACTGTCCCTCGATCGGCACCCAGTACGCACCTTTGCGCACGTCGTAGTCCGTGCGGTGGCCATCGGAGATGTCGCAGCAGGGCACGCCGTTCGGCGCGATTACGCTCTTGAACCACGCACGGATGTCGGGTGGAACGCTATCGTACTGGCCATTGTCGAACGCGAGCGCGGTGCCCGTCATCGCGGCCAGCCAAACGCACAGCGCAAGCCTGTGCATGCAAATCCTCCTCATCGCGTTGTCGATTCGTATCGTTGACGCGATTAAGCCCGAGCCGTCGGCTCATTGCATGCTCAAATAATATGCGGCGTGGGGGCGCCGCACATGATGCGTTGCGATATCGAGATCGCTGGAAGATGTCTACATCGTACGCTGCGGTGCGGTTCGTGCCACCGATGCTGGCGATGCCATGGGCGGTGATCGCATACTTCATCATCCGTGGCTGGCCGGTATAGTTACCGCTGTTGTAGTCGGGATCGCTCCTGATGGTGTCGAGCATGATCCGCCGCAGCATCCAGTTGCGCGACGCCATCTCGGTCGGCTCGTCTTCATGCCATCGGAGGGCTTCGACGATTTGCCGTGGCCGATCGCATCTGGAAGGATGATGTAATATTTGGACGCATCGAGCCGACCGTCTTATGAGGACATCACCGGGAGAGACTGCATGTGTCGCAACATCAAGACCCTGTTCAATTTTGAGCCGCCGGCGACGGAGGAGGAGATCCATGCCAGCGCGCTTCAGTTCGTGCGAAAGCTCTCCGGCTTCAACAAGCCCTCACAGGCCAATGAGGCGGCCTTCGACCGGGCGGTGGCGGAGGTTTCAGAGGCTGCGCGAAAACTACTGACCTCGCTGCATACCCACGCGCCGGCGCGCGACCGAGAGGTCGAGGCGGAGAAGGCGAAGGAGCGTTCGCGTCTGCGCTTCGGCTAGACGTTACGCAAAGTCCCACCGTGACCTGCCTCACGGTGGCGTTGGCCGTGACGCGCGATGATGTCTGCCGGGGTTCTGACAACCCGGAGCAGGAACCATGAGCCGTCCCCTTCTTCCGCTGAAAGCAGGTGCCATCATATTCACGCTGTTGTGGACAGCGTGGATGATGTGGTGGAGCGGCTCGTTCTCGAGCGCGAACGTGGTGATCCTGGCGGTTTGCGGCGCGGCTGTCGGCTATCTCTGGTACCGCGCCATGCGCTGGCAGTTCGAGCGCATGGGCATGGTGCCGCGACGTGACAACCAGGCGAAGTAACGGCGCAAAGCGCGATGAGATTAGGATGGATCATCGCGCTTTAGCTCGTGGTTTGAGCATGATCTTTTCGGAAAACCGCTTCGCATTTTTCCGGATCATGCTTTAGCCCTTCTGGCCGTGCTTCTTCTTTTTCTTCTTTTTCTTGGGCCCGTCGCCTTCGTCCTCGTCGCTATCGTTATCCGAGGACGCACCTTCAACCTCGCGCACTGCAGCTTCGAGGGCGGTGCGCTCGGCGGCTTCCTGCTCGCGCTGGCGGCGGCGCTCGTCCCAGGCGTCGAACAGCTGATCGAGCCACGGCAGCACTTGCTCGATCGATGGCAACTGGCCGGGCGGGCCCTGCGGACCGACTGGGCCCTGAGGTCCTGCGGGGCCCTGAGGTCCTGCGGGGCCCTGGGGTCCTGCGGCACCCCGCGGACCGACCTCGCCTGCCTTGCCTGGCAAGCCAGGCTTGCCCTGCGGTCCAGCCTTTCCGGTCGGTCCAGGCTTGCCTTGTGGTCCCGGCTTGCCGCGCGCGCCGTCCGGGCCGCGCTTGCCCGGATGACCCTGCGGCCCCGGCCGTCCCGGTTCGCCCTGCCGTCCGCGCGGACCCTGCGGTCCCGGCCGTCCCTGATCGTCTGCCACGCCGCTGCTCCCTCTTGGCACGCTTGCTAATTAGCGGCGTTTGACGGCAGCAGCAATTCCGGCCGGGCGTCGTGGCGGGCTTGATCAACATCAATCGGCGCTGCAAGACGGCATCGTGCCCCGACGTCGTCCCGGTCGGCTACGCCGAGGAGCCGCAGCCGTCATGGGCGATACTGACGGCCTTCGCGTTGTGCGCAATTGACCGCGGCCTGGATCGCGATCATCACGACGTCACTGCTTGCCGGCACGAAGCTGTACCGGACGCTCCTCGGCGCCGTCACGCGCTAGTCGTGATAGGCCGGCACCTCGATGCCGGAGGCCGCATAGATCCTGATCTTGTTGCGCAGCGTGCGCACCGACAGGCCGAGCACGCGCGAGGCACGCGTGCGGTTGCCGTCGCAGCGCGCGAGCGTCTGCAGTACCAGCTCGCGTTCGACCTCGCCGACGGTCGCGCCGATCAACAGTGGAACGATCTCATTGGGTGCAAGCAATTGCGTGCCCTGCTCGGGCGCCGCGACATGAACAGTGGTCATCAATACACTCCCCCGATCAACGCCCGCTTCCATCGTTGGAAGCGGATCGAGAACAACGACTCCTAATCCGTAGATCTACGGTGGGCGGCTTTGGTTAATGAAAGGTTAATTCCAGGCGATCGCTACGAATTGACCTTGGGAATGCCGCCGCGTTGCCGCGATTGGCATAAGATGCATAGCGATGCGGACCGATCTCGCTCACACCGTGCGATATCCGCCGTCGACCATCACGATCGATCCTGTGACGAAGGACGACAGGTCTGACGCGAGGAAGATCGCGGGACCGACGATGTCCTCGGGCTTGCCGGTGCGCGCGAGCGGGGTGTGGTCGACGAAGGCCTGCACCAATGCCGGATTGGTGGCGCGCACATGGGCGTTGAGGTTGGTCTCGATGAAGCCCGGCCCGATCGCGTTGACGCGCACGCCCTCCCTGCCGAGCTCGACCGCGAGCGCCTTGGTGAAGCCGAGCACGCCATGCTTCGAAGTGGTGTAGGCCGCCGAACTCGGCGTGCGCAGATGCACGAAGGATTGGATCGAGGCGATATTGACGATACGCCCCTTGGTTGCGCGCAGGGGGCCGAGGAACGCCTGCGTGATGTTGAAAACGCCGTTGAGGTTGAGCGAGATGATGTCGTTCCAGTCCTTCGCCACCGCTTCAGTCTCGGCGGTAAAGGCATTGCGGCGGGTGATGCCGGCATTGTTGACGAGGATCGAGACCTGCCCGACCTTATCGGCGACCTGCTTGGCCAGTGCGAAACAGTCGTCACGCCTGGTCACGTCGAGCGCGAAGCTCGTAGCCTTGCCGCCGGCCTTGCGGATCTCCTCGGCGGCCTCCGCGACCGTGGCGGCGTTGACGTCGAGCAGCACCACTTGCGCGCCTTCGCGGGCATAGCCGGCGGCAATCGCCCGGCCGATGCCGGATCCGGCGCCCGTGACGACAGCGATGTGGTTTGCGAGCAATGCCATGGCAATTTCCTCCCGGATTCGCTTCTAAGTTTCATGAAAGGCTAACCCGAAATTAAGGGGTCGGAAACGGCAGCCTTGGCATACTCGTCCGCGTTGCTAAACGTTGCGCGCATGATGGAACGACTTGAATCCTGGAAACTGGCGCTCGAGCGCCTGCGGGCGTCGGACACGGCGGAGTGGGCCGAGGCGGGCCGGCTGGTGGCCGAGATCATCAGGATGAGCACGGATGCTACGCTGCGCCAGGCCGCCGAACAGGCGCTGCCCGTGCTGCGCCAGGCCGCGGACAATGACGATCACGGAGTGACGCTGGCCGCGCGCCGCCGCATTGGCGTGATCCTCGACGTCGTCCATGATCTGACTGCGCCGCGCTTTGGCCGTCGCAACGCGGCGCCAAAGAAACTGTCCAGCGAGGATCGGGCGCGCAAGATGCTTGGCCTGCCGCTCGCGGTGCAGCTCACTTGCGAGGATATCAACCAGGCCTATCGCCGCGCCGCCAAGGGCATGCATCCCGACCAGGGCGGCAGCGCGCAGGCCTTCATCGACCTCGCGGCCGCGCGCGACGTTTTGATTCATCCCGGCGCGCACAAGGACGCCTGAGAGCGCTCAGCTCTTGTTGAGGCAGCTCGGATAGGGCGCAGCTTCGCCCGGCATGATCGGGCAGAGATCAATCGGACTGAGGTCGCGCAGGCGCGCTTGCCAGCTGATGTCGTTGACCGGCGGCTCGTCGCTTTCGGGGCCGCGCTCGGCCCATTGGATGGTGTAATAGTCGCTCGTGCCCTTCAGCGTGATCAGCAGCGTGGTTTCGCTGTGCCGCGTCGGGCCGCTGTCGATGCGGCCGCAGCCGATCACCGCGACAAAGCCCTCGAAGCGGCCGAACCTGGTCTCGCCCAAGGGCCGCGCCGCAAAGCTGTCGGGGCAGGCCGATTTGAAGCCGCCGGCCATGGTGCCCGCGAACATCTCCGGCGAGCTCCCCGGCGTCAGCGTCATGCCCTTTTCGCCGGTCACCGTGATCATCTGCGTCCAGCGCTCGGGCGTCTCACCCTTCAGCACGGCTTCGCGGATGTAGTGGCCGCCCCTGGTGTTCTCGAACACCGCCGCGAAACGCGACGGCATCGCGAAGGCGACGAGCTGGCCGAAGATCGGCGAGATGACGCGGAAGGATAGCGGGGCTTGCGCCTGCACTGCAGCGGCAAGCAGGAGCGAAGCGGCGAGGGCCGCCAGCGTCGTGGTCCGTGCGCGCATCGAGCTGCTCCTGTTCGGGAGGCAAAAAACCACCGGGCAAGGATGCTAGCGTCGCATCCTTGCCCGGCCCTGTCGTCCGCCGATCGAGGACTTACCAGCGGCAGTGACCGGCCTTGAGCGCGCTGTCCTTGATCGCGAGTGCGTCGACGAAGGTCGGAACGGTCGTGCTGGCGCGATGATAGCCGGCGGGCCACGGCGTTGTCGGAATGCTCTCGTCCCAGATCTGGCAGAAGCCGCTGTCCTGCCAGCGGATCAAATGATAGCCGGCTTCGGCGGGGCTCGCAGCGACGAAAGCGGCGGCGGCGAGACCGGCGGCAGCGCAGAGCATGGAAATACGGCGATGCATGGATCAGCTCCTCAATTGAAAGATGTGATGCGCCTCCCGACAATGACGGGGAGGAGTGCGGGGCGCTTCCTCAGCCTGCGCCCCGGACAAGAGGTGAGTAGTGCCGTGTGCTGATCAGGTTCAAAGCCCCCAAAAGGAAAGGGCGGGCTGCTTGCGCAACCCGCCCTCGATATCGGGACCCGCCTGATGGCTCAGAGCGTGCAGCGGCGCTCGCCACGCATCTTGATCTGGAGGTCGGAAGCCTGGGCGAAGGTCGGCAACGGCTTGCTGACGACCTTGTAGGTCGAGACGCCCCACTGCAGCGGCTTGTAGTGCAGGTCCTCGTTCCAGACCTGGCAGATGCCCGTGTTGTCCCAGCGGATCACGTAATAGCCGACCTTCGCGGAGGCGGGCGCGGCAAAGACGGAGCTGGCGATGCCGGCAACGGCACAAAGGGCGAAAACGCGACGCATGGAAAATCTCCTCAGTCTGGACGGGTGAACCGAAAATTCGTGCGGTAAAAACAGCTGCTTTGCAAGCCGGGGAGCCGGCTTTCACGGACATGTCAGACCGTTGCGACCACTTGGTTTGACTGCGTGCCCTGCAGGACACACACGCTCACTTCGCCAGCGACGCCACCGCCTCGATCTCGATCAGCATTTTGGGATCGGGCAGCGCCTGCACCACGCAGGTGGTGCGTGCAGGGAATGGCGGCGGGCCGAACGCGCCGGCATAGAGCGCATTCATCGCGGCAACATCAGTGGGGCGGGTCAGGAGCACGTTGACCTTGACGAGGTCGCGCGTCGTGGCACCGGCCTCGTCCAGCACGCGCTTGATGTTGACGACGACATTGGTGAACTGCGCCTCGAAGCCGTCAGGCAGCGCGCCATGGGCATCGAAGCCGGGAATGCCTGACACGAACAAGAGGTCGCCGACACGGGTCGCGAAGGAGAGCGGCGGC
This sequence comes from Bradyrhizobium manausense, assembly GCF_001440035.1. Taxonomy (GTDB): domain Bacteria; phylum Pseudomonadota; class Alphaproteobacteria; order Rhizobiales; family Xanthobacteraceae; genus Bradyrhizobium; species Bradyrhizobium manausense. Next base: position 21,358 of record NZ_LJYG01000106.1, read on the forward strand.
GCCTTGACGTGCGGCGGGGGCGCGAAATGCTGGATCGGCATGGGGGCCTCGGAGGGTGCGGGTAAGTTGGGCGAAGCGTAGCGGGAAGCGCGGCCGGCTCCAACGCAAAACGCGAAAACAACCCCATGCACAGTAGAAATGATCGGCCAAAACGCAAATTCGGGAAGGGAGAAATGCGCGTTGACCCGTCGGGCAAAACAGTGGCAGGATGGCATGATGGGGATGGGTGCGGGGGCGGGCGGCTCGCATCTCCTCTCCCCGCGTGCCCCCGCCGACTGTGAGAGCCCGGGATCCATCCACCCG
>NZ_LJYG01000106.1:21684-34724 GCF_001440035.1 Bradyrhizobium manausense
GCCAGACTGTTTCTGCGGAAAGATTCTGGCTTGCTCCGCTGCGCTCGCAATGACGGAGAATGAGGGATTACCGCGGGCCCAGCTGCCACCGCACTCGCAGAAACTCGCCCCATCATGTTGCCGCCGCGATCGATCGGATAGATTGCTGCGTCTGATTCGCTTTTCCTCCCGAGAAAAATAGCCCCCGGAGACGCCTCATGAAGATTGCTTCCACCTTGCGTGCCGTGCTCGTCGCCATGGCCGCTTTTGCCGGCTTTTCGACCGCGGCGCAGGCCGACGGCGGCACCGTGGTGCTGACGATCTACAAGGCGGGCTGGTTCATCGGCGGCTCCGGCGGTTCGGGCGTTTTGAACTTCCACGGCCGCTCCTATGGGCTCTCGACCGGCGGGCTCGATTACGGCCTCGTCTTTGGCGGCTCCAAGACCGTGCTGCGCGGTCGCGTCTCCAATATCGTCAGGCCCTCCGACGTCGCCGGCGTCTACGGCGCTGCCGGGGCAGGCCTTGCCGTCGGCCGCGGCGCCCGCGCCATCGTGCTCACCAACCAGAAGGGCGCGGTGCTGGAGCTGTCGGGCACCCAGACCGGCCTGATGGCGAATGCCGACCTCTCCGGCCTTGCGATCACGATGCAGTAGGGCACGGTGCCGTAGGTTGGTTAGCGTCGCGACGGCGCGAAGTGCGGTCGCGATGCGTAACCCACCTCTTTGGTTTCCGCGGTGACAGAAATGGTGGGTTACGCCCCGCGGCCTGCGCTTCGCGCATCCGCAGGACTAACCCACCCTACGAGATCCCGGACGTGGCTACCCGCTCACCATCGCATGCACCCGCTCGCAATGCGCGACGAGATTGCCATGCGCATCGACGAAGGCCTTCAGCGGCGTCGGGATCGGAAAGTAATAGATATTCGCGATGAAGCCGTAGATGCCGGCATCGCAGCTGGTGGGGCGCTCGCCATCGACGAAGCTATTTGCGGGCACGATCTCGGCCAGCACCTGCAAATCGGCCAGCCCCCGCGCGTAGGCCTGCTCCGGCGTGTAGCGGCCGATGCCCTGGTAGTGGTAGCGCTGCGCGTTGTAGGCTTTCGCCTTCTCGAAGCCGGCAGCATCGATCTGCTGATGTTGCGCGATGAAGCCGTCGCGAAACGCGGGATAATAGCGCTCGTCCTTCCAGCGCGAATAGGACATCACCCAGTAGAGATCATCGAGCATGCGCGTGACGAAATGATGCGTGCGGCGCTGTGCCGGCGACAGTCCGGCATCGATGGTCAGATGATATTTTGCGATCGCATGCGCGATGATGGTCTCGCTGTCGCCGATGGTGTCGCCGTCGTCGACAATATAAGGCAGCTGCCCGCGCGGTGCGGCCGAGGCATCGAAGATATGCTCATGCACGAACGGAACGCCTGACAGCTTCAGGAACGCGTAGACCTTGAGCCCATAGCCGTTGTTGTCGGCGAGGCCGAACAGCTCCGGATAGGAATAGAGCGTCAGCATGATGGCTCCCTTTACTCGCGGGCGGGCGTCGTGGCTCGTTTGTCGGTGGTGGCGGCCTCTGCGCGCATGCCGGAGCGGATCATCAGGAACGATCCTGACGTGCCCGGAAGCCGCCAGCGCCCGTCGATCTCGGTCGCCTCTCCGTTCATGATGCCGTCATAGTTGACGATGTCGAAGCCGTAGCCGGGCGGCTCGTAGCGCTTGACGAAGGACACCACGCTGCCGGCGCGATGGCCCGTGATCGAGGCGCTGTGGGTTCGCACCGGGCAGCGCGGATTGGAGCAGGGTTCGGTGACGCAGCCTGAGAGCGCGCCGCCAGCCTCGACCAGCGTCGCCGTGAACGTGACCATTCCCGTGCCGGGTTGGATGTAAGTGCCGTCCCAGACACCGGAGAGATCGTCGCTCATGCGGCGGCATCCTCGACATGTGCGCCGGTTGAGGCCCGGCTGTTCCAACGCGGTTTCCACTCAAAGTCGTATCGCTGCTGTCAGGCCCTGGCAAGTGTCCGCACACGACGTCGATCGGAGGATTCCCCGGCATCATCCGTTTGGCGGAGGCCGCTCTCCGGATCAAAAAATGCTATTCCGCCTGTCGGATTATCGCCCCCGCCTTCGTCCTTCGTGCGACGGCGTGCCTGTGCGCGCCTGGTCCAAGGCAAAGGATATCCTGACATGACCTCCATCACGCCGTTTCTCTGGTTCGACAACAATGTTCCTGATGCCGTCGCCTTTTACAAATCCGTATTCCCCAATGCCAAAGTCGAGACCGTCAGCGACTTCATGGCGGTGTTCGAGCTCGAAGGGCAGCGCTTCCACGCGCTCAATGGCGGGCCGCAATACCGGTTCAACGAGGCGGTGTCGTTCTTCGTCAGCGTCGAGACGCAGGAGGAGGTGGATTACTTTTGGCAAGCGCTCACCGCCGACGGCGGCGAGGAATCCCGCTGCGGCTGGCTCAAGGACAAGTTCGGCCTGTCCTGGCAGGTGATCCCATCCGCGCTCGGCCGCTATCTCAGCGATCCTGATCGCACCAAGGCGAACCGCGTCATGCAGGCGATGATGGGGATGCGGAAGCTCGTGATTGCGGAGTTGGACAAGGCGTATGCGGGGTGAGGATGACGGTGCCGTAGGGTGGGTTAGCGAAGCAGATGTGCGAAGCGCATTAACCCACCGCTTCCGTCACCGCAGCAGCAGACTTGGTGGGTTACGCCTGGCGGCTTGCGCTTCGCGCAATTCGCCAGGCTGACCCACCCTACGAGGACAGCGTTCCACATCGCCAATTTGCCTCGTATCGCTATACTGTCGACCTCAGCGAATGGTGATCTCATGGCAAGAGCATTGGAAGGCAAGGTTGCGGCCGTGACCGGGGCGGCGTCGGGCATCGGGTTGGCGAGCTCTGAAGCGATGCTGACCGCGGGCGCGCGCGTGGTGATGGTCGATCGTGACGAGGCTGCGCTCAACACGCTTCGCAACAAGCATGGCGATGCCGTGATCCCGCTGGTGGTGGACCTGCTCGACCCCAAAGACTGCGCGACGCTGCTGCCGCGCGTGCTGGAGAAGGCGGGGCAGCTTGACATCTTCCACGCCAACGCAGGCAGCTATGTCGGCGGCGACCTCGTCGATGCGGACACCATTGCGATCGACCGGATGCTGAACCTGAACGTCAACGTCGTGATGAAGAACGTGCACGACGTGCTGCCGCACATGATCGCGCGCCGCAGCGGCGACATCATCGTCACCAGCTCGCTGGCGGCGCATTTTCCGACGCCATGGGAGCCGGTCTATGCGTCGTCGAAATGGGCGATAAACTGCTTCGTCCAGACCGTGCGGCGCCAGGTCTTCAAGCACGGCATTCGCGTCGGCTCGATATCGCCCGGCCCCGTCGTCACCGCGCTGCTCGCGGACTGGCCGGCCGAGAAGCTGCAGGAGGCGAGGGCTTCCGGCAGCCTGCTGGAGGCCAGCGAAGTCGCCGAAGTCGTGATGTTCATGCTGACCCGCCCGCGCGGCATGACCATCCGCGACGTCGTGATGATGCCGACCGATTTCGATCTGTAGCCATGCTCTCGTAGGGTGGGCAAAGGCGCGCGTCTTCGCGCGACGTGCCCACGTTCTGTCGGAAGGTGGTGGGCACGGCGCAAGGGCGCCTTTGCCCACCCTACGAGAGTTGTGTCCTTGGAGGGCGTTGCGGATTGCCCGATGTGCCGTAGGATGACCCAAACATTGCTCCGGGGATATCGCGATGGCCATCAATACTGACAAGATCGACAACGCGACGTCCGAGGAGTGATGCTTCGATGAACCGCGACCAACTGGCTGCTGCCTATGCGGCGCCTGGCCGCTACTATCACAATCTTGCGCATATCGAGGATTGCCTGGCCGCGCTCGCGCGGGTTGGCGGCCTTTCGGCCGCCGAGCGCGAGACGTTGACGGAGGCGATCTGGTGGCATGATGTCGTTTACGATCCGACCCGGTCGGACAATGAGGAGCGCAGCGCAGAGCTCGCCGAGCAGCACGTTCGCGCCGAGCTTCGTCAGGAGGTCGGCCGCCTGATTCGCCTGACGAAAACGCACGATGTTGCTGCCGGCGATCGCTTGGGGGCCATCCTGATTTCGATCGACCTCAGCATTCTCGGCGCTGATCCCGCGCGCTACAATGCCTATGCCGCAGCGATCCGCCGCGAGTTCGGCCATGTCAGCGAACACGACTATCGCATCGGCCGCGCCCGTGTGCTGCGCCGTTTCGCGGCCCGCGAGGTGATCTTTCCCGATCCGGATTTCGCCGGGGTGTATGACCGGCAAGCCCGCGCCAATCTGGCGCGGGAGCTGGCGGCGCTGGGCGGCGGCGGCGGTGCGTAGGGTGGGTTAGCCGCTCACAAGCGTGGTCCATCGACACGGAACGGCGCAAGGCGTAACCCACCACTTGTGCATTCGCGGAGGCAGAAGCGGTGGGTTACGCCGCGCGGCCGCGCTTCGCGCCGCCGCACAGCTACCTACGCAGCAATCCACGCCGCCAGTGCCCGCCACGGCTCGATCGTCCAATGCCCGGACGCCGCACCTGATGGAGACGGCAACACAAAAATCTCCGGCAAGCTCGCGTCGCGCGGCTGTCGCCCCAGCGAAATCCCGCTTGACGGCCGGCCGTAAAACAGGCTCGCCGCCTTCTTGCTCGTGAACGCAATCGTGCGCGGCCGATACTTTTCCATCTTCGCCCTGAAGCCCGGCAGATCGATCGTCTCCGCCGCGATCTGGTGATCCATCCCCGCGCCTGACTTGGAGAGATCGGTGAAGCCGATGCCGAGCTCGATCAGGCTCGCGAACTCGCTTGGCTGATAGCGCCGCGGCGTGATCCCGGCCTCATGGGTCGCGCGCCAGAACCGATTGCCGGGATGGGCGTAGTAATGCCCAAGCTCCGCCGAGCGCGTCGAGGCGGCGGTGCCGACGAAGACGAGGCGAAGGTTTTCGCGGAGCTGGTCGGGGAGGCGGTGGATTTCAATCAAGTCAATCGTCCGTCGCGTCGTAGCCCGCATGAAGCGAAGCGCAATGCGGGAGCTGGATCGGCGGATAAGGTGGTCCCGGATTGCGCTTCGCTCCATCCGGGCTACGGATTCCGATCCTGCGCGCCGCCGGCCGCGGCAGCGCCTTCGCCGATCCCCAGGTGACGCCGATCCCGAATTCGCAGGCGGTCTCGTAGGGTGGGTTAGACGCCCGCGAATGCGCTCTCTCGCAGAAAGCTGGTGCAAGGCGTAACCCACCTCGTCTGTGGCTGCGCGAACAGAAGCGGTGGGTGACGCCTCCCGGACTGCGCTTCGCGCATCCGCAAGGCTAACCCACCCTACGAGCTGAATGCTGCTTGATAGAGCGAAGAGTCCCTCACAGCACCCGATTACTCTCCTTCACCTTCTCCGCATCCAGATACAAGCTCTCGCCCATCTCCTTGAACTTCGCGCTCATCCTGGCCATGCCGTCTTCGGCGGTGCCGGCCATCGACATGCCCACCCTGTTCGGATCGTTCAACGTTGCCGCGTAGTCCCGCACGTCCTGGGTGATCTTCATCGAGCAGAATTTTGGGCCGCACATCGAGCAGAAATGGGCGACCTTGTGGGCTTCCTTTGGCAGGGTCTCGTCGTGGAAGCTTTTTGCCGTGTCCGGATCGAGGCCGAGGTTGAACTGGTCGGTCCAGCGGAATTCGAACCGCGCGCGGGACAGGGCGTCGTCGCGCAGTTGCGCGGCGGGGTGGCCCTTGGCGAGGTCGGCGGCGTGGGCGGCAATCTTGTAGGTGATGACGCCGGTCTTGACGTCGTTGCGATCGGGCAGGCCGAGATGCTCCTTCGGCGTGACGTAGCAGAGCATGGCGCAGCCGAACCAGCCGATCATGGCGGCGCCGATGCCTGAGGTGATGTGGTCATAGCCCGGCGCGATGTCGGTCGTCAGCGGTCCAAGCGTGTAGAACGGCGCCTCGCCGCACTCCTTGAGCTGCTTGTCCATGTTGATCTTGATCTTGTGCATCGGCACGTGGCCGGGGCCTTCGATCATGACCTGGCAACCCTTGTCCCACGCGATCTTCGTGAGCTCGCCGAGCGTTTCGAGCTCGGCGAATTGCGCGCGGTCGTTGGCGTCGGCGATCGATCCCGGTCGCAGGCCGTCGCCGAGCGAGAACGAGACGTCATATTTGCGCATGAGGTCGCAGATCTCGTCGAAATGGGTATAGAGGAAGCTTTCCTTGTGATGCGCCAGGCACCACTTCGCCATGATCGAGCCGCCGCGGCTGACGATGCCGGTGACGCGGTTCGCGGTGAGGTGGATGTATTGCAGGCGCACGCCGGCGTGGATGGTGAAATAGTCGACGCCCTGCTCGCACTGCTCGATCAGCGTGTCCTTGTAGAGCTCCCAGGTCAGCTTCACCGGATCGCCGTTGCACTTCTCCAGCGCCTGATAAATGGGAACGGTGCCGATCGGCACCGGCGCGTTGCGCAGGATCCATTCGCGCGTGGTGTGGATGTTGCGGCCCGTGGAGAGGTCCATCACGGTGTCGGCGCCCCAGCGGATCGCCCACACCATCTTCTCGACCTCTTCCTCGACCGACGACGTCACCGCCGAGTTGCCGATATTGGCGTTGATCTTGGTCAGGAAGTTGCGGCCGATGATCATCGGCTCGAGCTCGGAGTGGTTGATGTTGGAGGGAATGATGGCGCGGCCGCGCGCGATCTCGCTGCGGACGAACTCCGGGGTAATGAAGGCGGGGACGGCGGCGCCAAAGCTTTCGCCGTCGGCAAGGGCGGCTTCGGCGCGCTCGAGCTGCTGCTTGCGCCCGAGATTTTCGCGCGCCGCGACGTAGATCATCTCCTTGGTGATGATGCCGGCGCGGGCAAATTCGAGCTGGGTGATCTTGTGGCCGTCGAGGCCGCGCAAGGGCTTGTGATAGGCCGAGAAGGCGCGCGCGGCCTTGTCGGTGGAGACGCTGCCATTGTCCTCGGGCTTGATCTGCCTGCCCTCATATTCCTCGACGCCGCCGCGCTCCAGCACCCATTGCTTGCGGTTGCGGGGCAGACCGGCGTTGACGTCGATGGTCACGGACGGATCGGTGTAGGGGCCCGAGGTGTCGTACACCGGCAGGTTCGGCTCGCCGGCGCCTTCGGACAGGATGATCTCGCGCAAGGGCACGCGCAGATCGGGCGCGGCGTCCGGGGAAGCGAAGATCTTTCGCGAGGAGGGCAACGGGCCGGTGGTGACGGCGGGGACGGTTTTTTCGGGGTTGGAGCGAATGTTCATGGGGTCCTCCGGTTAATTCTGTTGTGCTTGCGCCAAAGCGACGGCGGTGAGATCTTGCTCCGTCATTGCGAGGAGCTCTTGCGACGAAGCAATCCAGAGTCCCTCCGCGGAACGATCCTGGATTGCTTCGCTGCGCTCGCAATGACGAGCGGAGAGAGTTTCGGTCATGCCGCCTCCTTTTGGCCCAGCCACTGACGCACGCGCGCATCCGGGTCGGCGTTCTGGGTGACGTCGCTGACGACGGCAATGGAATCCGCACCCGCCGCAAAAATCTCCGCGGCGTGCTCGAACTTGATGCCGCCGATCGCGACCAGCGGGATGGTGCCGATACGCTGCTTCCACTCCGTGATCTTGGGTATGCCCTGAGGTTCGAAGCGCATCGATTTGAGCGTGGTGAAGAAGATCGGGCCGAGCGCGACGTAGTCAGGCCTGGCCTCGAGCGCGGTCGCGAGCTCGTCGTCGTCATGGGTGGAGATACCGAGCGAGAGGCCCGCTTCGCGGATCGCCTTGAGGTCGGCCTCCGCCAGATCCTCCTGGCCGAGATGCAGATATTTGGCGCCGGCGACGATCGCCGCGCGCCAATAATCGTTCACGACCAGCCTGGCTTGCGTGCCTTTCGTGATCGCGAGCGCATCGGTGACGATCTGCAAGGCCTGCGCGTCGTCGAGATTCTTCACGCGCAGCTGGATGGTGCCGACGCCGAGCCTGGTCAGGCGTTCGACCCACGCCAGGCTGTCGACCACAGGATAAAAGCGATCAGGATACGCGTCGCGATCAGGATACGGCATGCCAGAACGGGGTCCCAACGACAGGGGTGGAAGGAGAGGCGAAGTCGCGGGCGTTCATCAGCCCGGCCTCATAAGCGGTGCGGCCGGCCTCGATGCCGAGGCGGAAAGCCTTGGCCATGGCGACGGGATCGGCGGCCTTGGCGATCGCGGTGTTGAGCAGCACGGCGTCATAGCCGAGCTCGAGCGCTTCAGCCGCATGGCTCGGCGCGCCGATGCCGGCGTCGACTACCAGCGTGACGTCAGGCAGCCGCTCGCGCAGCAGCTTGAGCGCGTCGCGGTTGATGATGCCCTTCGCGCTGCCGATGGGGGCGGCCCACGGCATCACAACCTTGCACCCCGCTTCGACCAGGCGATTGGCGACCGAGAGATCCTCGGTGCAATAGGGGAACACCTCAAAGCCGTCCTTGATCAGGATGGTGGCGGCCTCGACGAGGCCAACGACGTCGGGCTGCAGCGTGTCGTTGTCGGCGATGACCTCCAGCTTGATCCAGGAGGTGCCGAACAATTCGCGGGCTAGCTTTGCGGTCGTCACGGCCTCGCGCACGGTGCGGCAGCCGGCGGTGTTCGGCAGCACCGCGACGTCGAGCTCGCGGATCAGCTTCCAGAACGATTCGCCAGTCTTGCCGCCCGCGGATTCGCGCCGCAGCGACACCGTGACGATGTTGGAGCCGGAGGCGCGGATGGCGTCCTGCATGATCGCAGGCGAGGGATAGAGCGCGCTGCCGATGAGCAGGCGGGAGGCGAAGGTCTTGCCGTAGAAGGTCACCATGGCTCTAATTTCCTTGCAGGCAACTTGCACAGACCGTCATCCTGAGGTGCGCGCATTTGCGCGCCTCGAAGGATGACAGCGCCGCTTGCGGCCATCCTTCGAGGCGAGCCGAAGACGGCTCGCACCTCCAGCGACGAGCGCTTCGCGCTCGCGCGGGGATGACGGCTGAGTTCGTGGAGGCATTCATTCCATCACCCTCCCTGCCGCGGCGTGATGATCTCGATCTCGTCGCCGGGCTTCAAGCTCGTCTCGGCCCAGCGGCTCTTCGGCACGACGTCGTAATTGAGCGCGATGGCGAAATGCGTGCCCTCATAGTCGAGCTCGGACAGCAGCGCATCGACGCTGGCTGAACTGATCTCGCGCTGCTCGCCGTTGACGATTACAAGCATTGGACGATCACGCGCATTGCATCACCTCGTTGTCGATCTGGCCGCGCTCGACGAAAGCCAGCGTCAGCTCGGCGAGGGCGGGGGCGATCAGGAAGCCGTGGCGGTAGAGCCCGTTGACGCTGATCTTGCCGCCGTGCACGCCGATGCGCGGCAGATTGTCGGGATACGCAGGGCGAAGGCCGGAGCCGAATTCGACGATGCGGGCCTCGCCGAACGCCGGATGCACGGCATAGGCGGCGCCCAAGAGCTCCAGCGCCGAGCGGACGCTGACGCCGGTGTCTTCGGCCTCGATCGAGGTCGCGCCCAGCATGAACAGATTGGCCTCGCGCGGGATGACGTAAAGCGGCCAGCGCGGATGGATCAGCCGCACCGGGCGCGACAGCTGCACCTCGCTGGTCTCGATCAGGATCATCTCGCCCTTGACGCCGCGCAAGCCGGGCTGTTCCTCGCGCGCGGCAAGGCCGCGGCAGTCGATCACGAGGCCATCAAGATCGGCGGCCGTGACGTCGCTGCCGAACTTGATGGTGCCGCCGGCGGCCTTGATGCGCTCGTGCAGCTTCGGCAGCACGCGGCGCGGCTCGACATGGCCCTCGGTCGGGAAGAACAGCGCCTCGCGAAAACGGCCTTCCAGCGACGGCTCGAGCGCGGCGAGGCCCGCGGCATCGAGCCGGCGATGGCCCTCGGTCATCCGGGCAAAGCGCTCGAAATCGTTGCGCTCGCGCGGATGGGCGACGACCAGCGAGCCGTTGAAGGGGGTGTCGGGCAGCTCGCGGCGCCAGATATCGAGCGAGCGAAGCCCCAGGCGGCTGATGATGGGCTCGGCGACCTCCGCCTCGCAATAGGGCGCGAGCATGCCGCCGGCCCAATGGCTGGTGGCATCGGTCATGTCAGCGTCACTGCGCTCGTGCAGGGTCACGGCGTGGCCGGCCTGCGCGAACAGCAGCGCCTGCCAGGCTCCGGCGATGCCTGCGCCGATGATGGATACCGGGGAATCCGGTCGCTTGGTCGTCTGCAACATCCCTGTCCCTTCGCCGGCATGACCCGGATCAGGTTCAAAGGGTCACCGCGGTCCTGGGCGTGCTTGCCGAAGTGCAGGCTTGCCCATTTAGCGGTATCTCAGCTCCTCCTCGGAGCACCCCTCGGAACGGCTCTAATGTAGGCCAGTAGGACAGGGTGGTCAACGCATGTTGCACCCCGTCATTCCGGGGCCATGCGAAGCATCGAACTCCGGTGCGCAATTGCGCACCTGAGAATCTCGAGATTCCGGGTCTGGTGCTTCGCACCATCCCGGAATGACGATCAATCGTGTGGAACCTGCGCCCGCGCGTTGCGGAGCTGCTGGGCCAGCTTGCGATGCGGCGCGGAGCCGAACATCGGCTGCGGATTGCCGTTCGGCTCCAGCTGAGGCTCGAAGCTTGCCTCTCGCACCATCTCCTGACGCTGCCGCTTTGCAGCATAGTAATAGCCGCCCGCGAAATAACGCACGGCCCGGTCGTGATCGCCATTGGCAGCGTGATAGGCACCGGCGAGGTATTTGACGGCATAGGTGAGATTGGTGTTGGGGTCGCGCAGGCCGCTCGCATCGCCGGTGTAGCCGAGGCCGCGGGCGGTCGCGAGCTTGATCTGCATCAGCCCGATGGTGCCGCCATGGCCGACCAGGCCCGGCTGATAGCGGCTCTCGCGCATGATGACGCGATGCACCAGCGCCTCCGGCACGCCGTTGGCGCGCGCATGCATCGCGACCATCTCTGCATAGTCGGCCTGGCCTGCGATTGCGGCCTGCGGCAATATCAGCCCGACTGCCGCGAGAACGGCGATGCGCAAAATTTTCATTGAAATGTTCCCCGGCAGAACTGACCTGGACCGTGCGCGTTAGGCCTGCCGAACACGGCGATGATGTGGCGAAACGCCGCCACCGGCGATTTTCGCCGAGCCGTCGTTTTTACGACTCAAACATGGGTTAGTTTCGGAGCCGGCGGAGTGCCTTACGCGACAGCAGGTCTGTCCCTTGGTGCATTCGCCCAAAAACCGCACCACCAGCATTCGGGAGGACGTCCGTGACCCCAGCAGACATCGGCGACATCCCCACGCAGAATCCGTGTGCACAATGCGGGACACCGATCCCGTTCCCGGACTGGATCGAGCCGGGCGAGGGACGCATTTCCTATCTCTGGAAATGCCAGGCTTGTGGCTATCACTTCGAGGCGATCGCGATCTTCGATGAGCCCGTGACCGTCCCGCTCGCGGCCTGAGGCGAAGGCCTTAGGCAGCCAGCCGCGGCTGCTGCCATATCGGCAATTGCATTCGGACGATCAGCCCGTGCGGTCGGCGGTCGTGCAGTGACAGCTCGCCGCCATGGGCGAGCGCGATTGCGCGCGCGATCGACAGGCCAAGGCCGAAGCCGGTCGCATCGTCCATGGTGCGCGCATCGTCGCCGCGCACGAACGGCTCCACCATCTCCTGCTTGCGCGCGTCCGAAATGCCGGGGCCGTCATCCTCGACATCGATGACGAGTTTTGTGCTGGATACATCGAGGCGGATCGTGACCTCGGCGCCGAAGCGCACCGCGTTCTCGACCAGGTTGGTGACGCCGCGATGCAGATCGTCGGGCCGCGCTGCGGCGGTCGCGGATGGCGGGCCCTTCGTAATGCACGACATGGCCCATGTCGCCGAACTGGTCGGCGATGAGCTGCAGCGTGGAGGCGATATCGACCAGCGTCACCGCCTCGATCTTGCGGTCGTTGCGCAGCAGCGACAGCACGCTCTCCAGCATCGAGCGCATCTGGTCGAGGTCAACAAGCATGCGCTTGCGGTTGCCTTCGTCCGCGATGAACTCGGCGCGCAGGCGCAGCCGCGTGATCGGAGTGCGCAGATCGTGGCTGATCGCCGCCAGCATCCTGGTGCGATCCGACGCGCGCGAGATCTGCGACGAGGCGCGGCCGGTCGTCGGGCCTCGCCGAGCCGAGCAGCAGCGCCGCATCGGTCAGCTGATGCGCGCCATCAGGCGACGTGTCCGGGCGACCTTGCGGCACAGGCCGAGGCCGTCTTCGCCGGGCAGCATGACGTCGAGGATGATGAGATCAACGCGGTGGTCGGCCATGGCTCGCGACATCTCGCGGGGAACTGTGCGCCTCGCGCGTTCCAGGAACTTTTCCTCGCGCCGCAGTGCCGCAAAGGCGCGACGAAATTGCCGCACCTTGGGAACTGCTGCTGACCGTCGCTGTTTTCTCCGCACGAGTTTTCTGCTGAAGGAGAGGACAAACCATGTTGATGAAATCGATCGCTGCCGGCCTGGCCGGCACTGCCTTGCTTGCGACCGTTGCGTTTGCGCAGAACCCGGCCGCTACCACCGCCGACAAATCGCCCACCGCTTCGACCGCGACGACGACAACCACGAGCGCGTCGGGCGAATGGCGCGCCTCGAAGATGGCAGGCGTGAAGGTTTATAACGAGGCGAACGAGAACATCGGCTCGATCAACGACCTGCTGATGGACAAGAGCGGCGCCGTGAAAATCGCTGTGATTGGCGTCGGCGGCTTCCTCGGCATGGGCGAGCATCTCGTTGCCGTGCCGTATGAGAAGTTGAAGTTCGTCAATGAGGCCGTGGCCTACACCGGCGCCGGGACGAACCCGGGCGCCAAGCCCGCTGCGACCACGACGACGGGTGCTGCGACCGGCACCGAGAAGACGACGACCACCACGACGGCGTCGTCCAGTTCGAAGTGGTATCCTGACCACGCCGTGTTCAATGCGACCAAGGACGAGCTGAAGAACATGCCCGAGTTCAAGTACTCGGAGTAATGGGCTTTTAAACGCCTGAACGCAGCGCGCCCGGTTTTC
>NZ_LJYG01000106.1:34731-70494 GCF_001440035.1 Bradyrhizobium manausense
GTCGTGTCTTTTTCTCGGGGAGAATATCCTCAATTCCCCTTCACCAGCGGGCAGCCGCCCTTGTCGAGCGGTCGGAAGGCCTCGTCGCCGGGCACGGTGGCGATCAGCTTGTAGAGGTCCCACTCGCCTTTGGATTCCTCGGGCTTCTTCACCTCGAACAGATACATGTCGTGGACCATGCGGCCGTCGATGCGGATCTTGCCGTTCTTGGCGAAGAAGTCGTTCACCGGCGTCTTGCGCATCTGCTCCATCACCTTCGGCGCTTCGTCGCTCTTGATGGCCTCGATCGCCTTCAGATAGTGCATGGTCGCGGAATAGAGGCCGGCCTGGATCATGGTCGGCATGTGCCCGACCTTGTCGTTGAAGCGTTTGGAGAAGGCGCGGGTCTCGTCATTCGTGTCCCAGTAGAAGGCATCGGTGATGATCAGGCCCTGCGTCGCCTTGATGCCGAGCGAGTGAACGTCGGTGATTTCCATGAGCAGCGCGATCATCTTCTGGCCGCCTTGCGTGATGCCGAATTCGGCGGCCTGCTTCAGCGCATTGGTGGTGTCGCCGCCGGCATTCGCCAGCGCGACCACCTTGGCCTTCGAGGCCTGGGCCTGCAGCAGGAAGGACGAGAAGTCCGACGAGTTGAGCGGATGGCGAACGTCGCCGAGCACCTTGCCGCCGCTCTCCTTGACGACGTTGGCGGCGTCGCGCTCGAGCGCCATGCCGAAGGCGTAGTCGGCGGTGACGAAGAACCAGGTGTCCTCGCCGCGCTTCACCATCGCCTTGCCGGCGACGTTCGACAGCGCATAGGTGTCGTAAGTCCAGTGCACCGTATTGGGCGAACATGCCGGACCGGTGATGTCGGACGAGCCGCCGCCGGAGTTGAGATTGATCTTGTTCTTCTCGCGCGTCAGCGCCGAAATCGGCAGCGCGACCGAGGAGGTCGGCACGTCGAGGATCGCGTCCACCTTCTCGTTGTCGTACCAGTTGCGGGCGATGTTGACGCCGACGTCGGGCTTGTTCTGGTGGTCGGCGGACACGACCTGGATCGGCACGCCAGCGACCTTGCCGCCGTAATCGGCGACGGCCATCTCGACAGCCGCGAGCGAGCCCTTGCCGGTCGCGTCGGCGTAAAGGCTCGACATATCCGTGAGCACGCCGAGCTTGACGACGTTGTCGGAAATCTGCGCCTGTGCCGCGAGCGGTGTGGCGGCGACGGCGAGGCCGGCCGCGACCGCGGCGATGAGTTTATGCATATCGTTTCTCCCTGTGTATTGTCGTTGGGGCGTTGTTGCGGGGACTGTTCTAGCGGCTATCGGCGATCGCAGCTAAGCGCCCCGCGCCATAGCAGAATGCAAAATCGGAAGGGGCGGGCGGTGTTCCTAACCCTCTCCCCTTGGAGGAGAGGGTGGCTCGCCGCGATAGCGGCGAGACGGACGAGCGGTTCTCTCCGCGAGTCCAACTCTCAATTGAATCCGCGGACAGATACCCCTCATCCGGCGCCGAAGCCGAAGCTTCGCTTCGGCGTCCTCTTTGGAACGGCGACCGAAGGTCGCCTATGCCACCTTCTCCCACAAGGGGAGAAAGGAGAAGAGCCCCGCGGCTCAACCCCCGCCCTTGAGCCGCTCGTTACGCCGGCGCAGGCCTTCCAGCGTGGCGAGCAGGATCACCGAGACCGTCGTCAGGATCACCGCGGCTGCCGTGATCGTCGGGCTGATGTTCTCGCGGATGCCGCTGAACATTTCGCGCGGCAAAGTGCGCTGCTCGGGCCCTGCCATGAACAGCACGATCACCACCTCGTCAAAGCTGGTCGCGAAGGCGAACAGTGCACCCGATGCGAGTCCCGGCAGGATCAGCGGCAGGATCACCCGGCGGAACGCCAGAAGCGGCGAGGCGCCGAGCGAGGCGGCGGCGCGGGCGAGGTTGGTGTCGAAGCTTTGCAGCGTCGCGCCGACCGTGATCACCACGAACGGCGTTGCCAGCGCGGTGTGAGCCAGGATCAGGCCGAGATAGCTGCCGGTGAGGCCAATCGGCGCGAAGAAGAAATAGAGACCGACCGCGGTGATGACGCCGGGCACGACCACAGGCGACAGCACGAACGCCAGCACCAGCGGCTTGAACCGGCTCTTCCACTGCGCCAGCCCAAGGGCTGCCAGCGTGCCAAGAACCATCGACAACAGCGTCGAGGCCACGCCGATGATCATGCTGTTCTTCAGCGAGTTCATCCAGCGCGGTGAGCTGATGAAGTCGTCGTACCAGCGCAAGGAGAGACCCGGCAGCGGATAAGTGAGATACGAACCCGAGCTGAAGGACAGCGGCATGATCGCCAGGATCGGCGCGATCAGGAAGATGAAGACCAGCGTCGAGATGACGATGGTTGCGGTCCAGGCGATGCGCTGGCTGGGTGTGCGCAAGGAGGAAGCGTCGCTCAATTCTTCATCCCTCCAGTCACCTGCTGGCCCTGCACCAGCTTGCCATAAACGAGCGCGAGCAGCACGGTCGCGAGCAGCAGCACCGCGCCCAGCGCCGAAGCCAGGCCCCAATTGGCTGTTTCGGTGGTGTAGAGCGCGATGAAGTAGCTGATCATCTGGTCGGCGGCGCCGCCGACGAGGGCCGGCGTGATGTAATAGCCGAGCGCCAGGATGAAGACGAGCAGGCTGCCCGCGCCGATGCCGGGTAGGGTTTGCGGCATATAGATCCGCAGGAAAGCGGTGATGGGCGATGCACCGAGCGAGGCGGCGGCACGCATATAGGCCGGCGAGATCGCCTTCATGCTGCTGTACAGCGGCAGGATCATGAACGGCAGCAGCACGTGGGTCATGGCCACGCAGACGCCGAAGCGGTTGTAGATCAGGCGCAGCGGCTCGTCGATGATGCCGAGCCAGTGCAGGCTGTCATTGACGACGCCCTTGCTTTGCAACAGCACGATCCAGGCGCAGGTTCGAACCAGAAGCGAGGTCCAGAACGGCAGCAGCACGAAGATCATCAACAGGTTCGACCGGCCCGGCGGCAGCGTCGCCAGCAAATAGGCGACCGGGAAGCCGAGGACCAGGCAGAGCACCGTGACACCGAGGCTGATCAGGAACGTGCGGCCGAAGACATCGCGGTAGATGGCCTGATCCGGCGGAGCCGCGACGATTGCACCGTCCGCGTTCCTGACAAGGTCGAGCGCGCCGAGCAGGTAGAAGCTGGTGACCGGACCACTGGCGTCCCTGATCGTCGTCCAGGTGGCGCGGTCGCGCCAGGCCGGGTTGATCTTGCCCAGCGTCTCCCTGGCCGTGCCCGGCTCCGGCATCGCTTTCAGATTGCGTGCGGTGCTGGTGAGGATCGTGCGAAAACCGTTTTGGGCGTAGTTGAGCCGCTTGGCCGCGATGGCGATGGTGCCGGCGGCGCGCGCCGCCTGAATGTCGCTTGCCAGGGCGGCATAGGCCTTTTCGTCCGGCACATCCTTGCCGTCCCAGCCGGCGAGAGCCGCGACCGTCTGCGGCAGAACCTGGCGCACCTCGTGGTCATCGACCGCGTGCCACAGCATGCCGGCGATGGGCCCGGCGAAGGTGAACAGCAGAAACAGCAGCAGCGGCAGAACCAGCGCCAGCGCCTTGATCTGGCGCGCGCGCTCCGCCCGCTTCAGGCGGCGCTTGAGCGACACGTTGGTCTTCACATCCGCGCCGGTGAGGGAGGCTGCTGTCATGGGTTGATCATTTCAGGCAAGGGGCGGTGCGCCGGCGAAAGGGTCTCGCCCCTCCGCCCGCACCGCACGCGAGTTCGGCCGCGCTACTTCGCGGCCCATTTGTTGAAGCGCTCGGTCAGCTTGTCGATGTTCTCGAGCCAGAAGGCGACGTTGATCTCGACCGCGTTCTTGATGTTGTCAGGCGCCGTCGGCAGATCCTTCAGGACGGCCGGCGGGATCAGGGCGGCGGCATCCTTGTTCGAGGTGCCGTAGGCAATGTTCTGCGACAGCTTGGACTGGTTCTCCGCCTTGCCGACGAAGTCCAGGAACTTGTAGGCCGCGTCCTTGTTCGGGCTGCCCTTCAGGATGACCCAGCTGTCGAGCGTGAACAGCGCGCCGTCCCACACCATGCCAAAGTTCTTCTTCTCGTTCTTGTTCGCAGTGTCGATCCGGCCGTTGTAGACCGAGGTCATGGCCACCTCGCCGGAGGCGAGCAATTGCGGCGGCTGGGCGCCGGCCTTCCACCAGACGAGGTCGCCCTTGATGGTGTCGAGCTTCTTGAACGCGCGATCGACGCCTTCGTCGGTCGCCAGCACCTTGTAGACGTCCTTCGGCGGGACGCCGTCGGCCATGAGGGCGATCTCGAGCGTAGTCTTCGGGCCCTGGCGCAAGGCGCGCTTGCCGGGGATCTTCTTGGTGTCGAAGAAGTCGGCCCAGCCATTGGGCGCTTCCTTCAGCTTGTCCTTGTCGTAGCCGAGCACGAAATCATAGAGGATGGCGCCGACGCCGCAGGGATTGACCGACGGCTGGATATAGGCGGCCTCGCCGCCGATCTTGGAATAATCCAGCTTCTCGTAGAGGCCTTCCTCGCAGCCGACCGCGAGCTCGTCGCTCTCGACCTGCACGACGTCCCAGGTGGCGGCGCCACCCTGCACCTTGGCGCGCAACACGCCGACGCCGCCGTCCCAGGATTCGTCGTTCATGGCAATGCCTGACGCCTTCTTGAACGGCTCGAAATAGACCTTCTTCTGCGCGTCCTGATAGGCGCCGCCCCACGACACGACGGTGAGGTCACGCGCCTGCGCAACCGTCGCCAGCGCCGCGCTGGCGGTGAACGCCGCGACGAAACCCAGAGCAATCTTGCCGGTCATCTTGCTGGTCTTGCGCTTCAGCATGGTCCTTGTCCTTCTTCTGGTGAGTTGCGTTGAGGTTGATCGGTCGATCAAACGGGGTCGAGCGCGAGGCAGTCCTCGGGGCGGAAGCTGATGAAGACGCTTTCACCCGATCTCAGCCGGTCATGCGCGCCTGGCTGCAGCTTGACCATGAACTCTGTATTCCCGGCGACATCGAGCACGGCCAGCGCATGGTCGCCGAGATAGATGGTGTTCTGCACCTTGGCCGGCAGCCGGTTCGCACCGTCGCTGGAGGCGCCGTCGGGTACAATCGCGACCCGCTCCGGCCGCACCGACAGCGAGGTCGCAGCTCCCGCGCCCGAGACGTTGACCGCACGGGCCATGACGGTGCCGCCGGCGGCCAGCAAGACGCGGCAATAATCCTTGTCTGTTGTCTCGACGGTGCCTGACAGCACGTTGTTCTCGCCGACGAAATTGGCGACGAAGCTGTTCACCGGGCGCTCGTACAGCGCATCGGGCCTGTCGATCTGCTGCACGATGCCGTCGTTGAACACGGCGATGCGGTCCGACATGGTGAGCGCTTCGCTCTGGTCGTGGGTGACGTAGACGACGGTGATGCCCATGGTCTCGTGCAGCTGCTTGATCTCCAGCTGCATCTGCTCGCGCAGGCGCTTGTCGAGCGCGCCCAGCGGCTCGTCCATCAGCACCAGCTGCGGGTTGAACACCAGCGCGCGCGCCAGCGCCACGCGCTGCTGCTGGCCGCCGGAAAGCTGCCCGGGCCGCCGCTGCGCCAGCGTTTCCATCTTGATCATGCGCAGCGCAGCCTTGACGCGCTCCTGCGTTTCCGCCTTGCTCGTCTTGCGCACGGAGAGCGGGAAGGCGACGTTCTCCTCGATCGTCAGGTGCGGAAACAGCGCATAGTTCTGGAACACCATGCCGATGTCGCGCTTGTGCGGCGGCATGTTCTTGATCGGGCGGTCGGCGAGGTAGATCTCGCCCTGGGTCGGCACCTCGAAGCCGGCCAGCATCATCAACGTGGTGGTCTTGCCCGAGCCCGAGGGGCCGAGCAGCGTGATGAACTCGCCCTTTTTGATGTCGAGATCGAGGTGCTTCACCACGAGGTGCTCGCCATCATAGGTCTTCTGAATGCCGGAAAAGCGCACCAGGATGGGCGTGACCAGGCCGGCTTCCATCTTGTCTTCGTGCCCCACTACAATTTTATCTGCTACAATATTGTCTGCGCGTCGTGGCGCAGATGAGCTTATCATCCTGCGACGAGAATGCCAGCGGCGCAAGCGCTTGACGCGCGCGGACCCGCCGAGAAGGCGCGCTACGGCAGCTTCGTCAGCGAGACGTTCAGCGTCCCGCCGGCTTCCGCAACCACGCGCAGCGTCCTGGAATCGAACGCGATGTCGGTCAGCGTGAGGCTGTCGATTTTGGCATCGATCCTGAGGCCGTCCTCGCTCTTCTGGTAGTCGGCGATGGCGGCTGCGATCTTCTCGCGCGCATTGGCGGCGATCGGCTTCAGGTCGAGCGTCGCTTTCTGCACCAGCGCCTGCTGCATCTGCGGCACCACCGCGCGGGCCGCGGCGCCGAGCAGGCCGAAAGCCGCCTCGGATTCCACCGCGAGCTGGATGTCGGCAAGCCGCAGCGTCTGCTGCGCCTGGTCGAGCATCGGCCGGCCCCAGATGTGCACGGTCGCCTCGGCACCCAGGCCGAGCCAGCTCTTCTTCTCCTTGGCGCGCACCAGCAGCGAGATCAGCAGGCGATCGCCTGAGGGGATCACGTTGACGCTCTTCACGGTGACGTCGACCGGACCGGAGCCGTCCTCGGGATAGGTGTGGCCGACCATTTGCGCCGCGATCAGCTTGTTGATCTCGGTGAAGGGCACGTCGATGGGAACGCCGATGTTCACGCCGGTGCCGGTCGGCGGCACGATCGAGATCTTGTCGGGGAAGGGGCAGTCCGGCTTGGTCTGCGTCGAGGTCACGCGCGTCTCGGCCTCGAGGCCGAGCAGCAAGGTCACGGCCTGCGCGTCGACGCGCGGCTGCGCCGCAATGGCGCGGGTCGGCTTCATCTCGAGCCAGAGCGGCGGCAGCGCCGCCGAGGAGCCGGCGCCCTGCAGCGGGATCGAGCGGCAGGCCTTGGCCCATTGCACCCTGGCATTGTCGCGCAAGGCAGGATCGTTGCGGATGCGCTCGGCGACGACGTTGAGCTGCTCGCCGACGGTCTTGTCGATCAGCGGCTTGACCTGCGCCGGCACGTTGACCTTGGCGCCGGCGACGTTGACGTTGGTGTCGCCGAGATTGACCTGCGCGCCCAAATTCGGCTCGAGGTGCCAGGCGGCCGCGAGCTTGGGGCGCGAGGTGACGACCACGCTGCCCCTGATCTCGGCGCTGGCATTCAAATTCTTGATGTTGACGGCGCCGATCCGTTTCGCCGCGTCGCCGCCGAGCACGCTGCCCAGGGCATCGCCGAGCGCGCCGGTGGCCTTTGCCGACAGCGACCCTGTTACGTTCAGCTTGCCGGTGATCGGCGTCGACAGCGTCAGCACGTCCTTGTCGCCGGTCGCCGACATCGGCCCGCGGGCGGCGGTCCAGCCGATATCGGCATTCTCCAGGATCTGCGAGATCGGGTTCTCGGCCTTGCCGGCGAAATTGCGCGGCGAGGCCTTCTCGGCCTGGTCGCGGATCGCCGACAGCGCGATCGCGACGGGTGCCACCACGATCGAGCTCTTGGCGGCCGGCGGCAGCGGCGGCAATTGTGCGATCGGCGGCGCCGAATTGGTCGCGCGCGGCGACATCAAGTCCATCGCCTTCAGGCTGATGAAAAACGACGCCGCCAGCACCGCAACAGCGATCAGCACGGTCTTTAAATTCAACGTCAGACGCATCAGTCCCCCAAGCCGCCCAACGGGGATTTTACAGGGCGGGCGAGGAGGGCGCTAGAGCGCACCGGTGGGGTGGAATTGCGGCAAACGGGTTAACGGAAGCGGCGTTGCTCGCTTTGGCCTCCGCAAGCTGCGCTCCTTTAGCTGCGCCTGGGGCGGCGGACCGCTCTCACCTTGCCGCTGTCGCCGCCGCCGCAGAACAGCTGGTCGCCGCCGTCGGATTCCAGCCCCGAGACCATCGTCCCCTCTGGCATATCAAGCTGCTCGAGCACCTTGCCCGTATCAGGATCGATCCGCCTGAGGTCGCTGTCATCGCCTTCCCAGGTGCCATGCCAGAGCTCGCCGTCCACCCAGGTCACGCCGGTGACGAAGCGCTTGCTCTCGATGGTGCGGAGGATCTTTCCCGTTTCAGGATCGACCTGATGGATCTTGCGCTCGCGATATTGCCCGACCCAGAGCGAGCCCTCGGCCCAGGCCAGCCCGGAATCGCCGCCACCGCCCGGTGCTGGAATCGTGCTGACGATCGCGCCGCTCGCCGCGTCGATCTTCTGGATGCGATCCTCCGCGATCTGGAACAGGTGACGGCCATCGAACGCCGTGCCCGCATGTGCGGCGACGTCGATCGAGCGCGAGACCTCGCCGCTCGCGGGATCGAGGGCGTTCACCTTGTCGCCGGACGCGAACCAGACCTGGCTGCCGTCATAGGTGACGCCGTGCACGGACTTGACGTTCGGAAAAGGCCCGTACTCGCGGATGATCTCGGCGGCTGATCGTTTCATGGTGTGGTCCCCGTGCGGCAATCAATGAATCCTACGCTTTCAAGAGCGGCGAGGGGAGTAACAAGCCTGTCGGGAAACCCGGGACCGGCGGGGTCATCCAGCGCCGTGCCCTGCCATGGCCGAACGACTGCACCTTGTTCGATCGCGCCAGCTCCTCGAGCGCCCGCTGCACGGTGCGTGCGCTCATTCGAAGCGCGAGCGCGAGCGCCGAGCTCGACCATGGCTCGCCATCGGCAAGAATGGCAAGGACGGCGGCGTGCTTCTCCTCGACCGGGCGCGCCAGCACGATGACGTCGCGCGTCTTTCGCGGCGCCAGCTCGAAGCCCTGTTTTGTGGCGCTGATCTCGGCCAGCGGCCTGAGCTGGGTGCGGAGCCGTCCGATCTCGACGCGCAAGCGCGCACGGTGCGATTCGTCGGCGTGCCTCGCCTGGAACGCGCCCGAGATCAGCGCCTCGCGCGAGACATCTTCGGGCCATGCCTGCGCCAGCAGACGGGCGAGCGCGAACAGTACGGGCCGCGTCCCGAGCGATACGGCAATGCCCTGCCTGCGCACGACATGATGAAAGCTGTCGACGACGAGCGCGGTCGAGGTCGCGAGGCGCTCGACCTCGCCGAGCAGCAGCGGGTGCTCGCTGCCGCGTGCGATCAGGCGCGCGGCCGGCGTCTTCAGAATGAGGCTTGCGCCGTCGACCTCGGCCACCAGCGCCGGGATGTTGGCCCGTCGCGCAGCGCGGGCCGCGAGGTCAAGCGCCGCGCGCGCCTCGTTCGATTTGAGCCGCCTGATGGCGATGCCGGCGACCACGAGCTCGCGCACGACCTGGGACGCAGGCGGCAGCGGGCAGGCGCGGATCTCGGTCAGCGTCCGCTCGGCCTCATCGATCCTCCCGAGCAGGAGCAGGCGGCGCGCCTCGATATGGCCGGCATGGGCAGCATTGGTGAGATCGCCGTGGCTTGCCAGCGTCGCCCGCGCCGCTGTGAGCGCCTTCGCCGGCCAGTTCAGGTCGCGCGAGACCAGCGCGATCTCGGCCTCCGCCACCACGCATCTGGCCCGCGCGACCGCTTCGCGCGGCCCGAAGGCGCGGGCGGCGCTGCGCAGCAGCGCCTTGGCTTTGGCGAGATCGCCGAGCTGCGCCATCGCGATGCCGCGCAGCGCCAGCGAGGGCGCATCGTTGCGCAGTGCGACGCGGTTCAGCGCGCCGAGCGGATCGCCGGCCTCCAGCGCGCGGGCGGCGGCCGTGATCAGCGACTCCATGAAAATCCCGCCACACTTGTTACTCCCACCGTGCGCCCGTCCGGTGCGAGAACTCTCCCACGGCCGACGATGTGCGGCGAGCGAGAGATTTGGAGAGCCATGATGACATCAGCCAACAAAGCAGCGACCAACGGACAGCCCGCCATGCTAACACCGCCAGTGGTCTCGGCGGAGGAGTGGGAAGCGGCCCGTCAGGTGCTGCTGGTGAAGGAGAAGGCACATACCCGCGCCCGCGACGCACTCGCCGCCGAACGCCGGCGCATGCCGTGGATGGAAGTGACCAAAACCTACGCATTCGAGACGCCATCCGGCAAGGCCAGTCTGCTCGATCTGTTCCAGGGCCGGCGCCAGCTGATCCTGTACCGGGCCTTCTTCGAGCCTGATGTGTTCGGCTGGCCCGACCATGCCTGCCGCGGCTGCTCCATGGTGGCCGACCAGGTCGCCCATGTGGCGCATCTGAACGCCCGCGACACCACGCTGGTGTTCGCCTCGCGGGCTCCGCAGCCGGATATCGCGCGGCTGAAGGCGCGGATGGGCTGGAACATTCCGTGGGTCACCATCACCGACAGCTTTGATGCCGATTTTGGCGTCGGCGAGTGGCACGGCACCAACGTGTTCTACCGCGACGGGAAACGAATCTTCCGGACCTATCTGATCAAGAGCCGCGGCGACGAGCAGATGGGCAGCACCTGGAACTATCTCGACATCACCCCGCTCGGCCGCCAGGAGGTGTGGGAGGATTCGCCTCCGGGCTATCCGCAGACGCCGACCTACAAATGGTGGAACTGGCACGACAGCTACGAGGCGGGTGCGGAGCCCGACAAGAAATGGGTCGAGGTCTCCGACGCCGGCGAGATCGCGCTCCGCACACCGGGTGCGCAATGAGCGACGTCCATCCCGCCAGCGCCAGGCGTGACGGCAGCGAGGCCGCATCCCAGCTTGCCCCATCCCATCTTGCTCGGTGGTTGGGCCTGGCGGCCACGCCGACCTTCGCGGCCATGGCGGTGCTGACGGCCGCCTTCAGTGGCGGCCCGGCGGACATGCTCTGCTCCGCCGGGCACGGGATGTCGCTGGGCGGGATGGTGCCGATGTATCTCTTGATGAGCGCGTTCCATTCGGCGGCGTGGCTGCGGTTGCTCTCGGGGTGGCGGGGGCGGGAGTAAGCGGCGCCTCGTGCCCGCCTCGCCCGGCCGCATCCTGAGGAGCCCGCCTTAGCGGGCGTCTCGAAGGATGGCCGCACGCACGAGCTCCAAACGAAAACGGCCCCAGCATTGCCGGGGCCGTTTGCAATTTTCTTCCAGGACCTCGCGTTACCTCAGCTCCGCGCGGCGCTCGGTCATCGGCAGCACGATCACCTTGGTGCCGACGTTGACGCGGGAATAGAGGTCGGAGACGTCGTCATTGGTCAGGCGGATGCAGCCGGAGGAGACGTGCTTGCCGATCGTGTCGGGGGCGTTGGTGCCGTGGATGCGGTAGACGGTGCCGCCGAGATACATGGCGCGGGCGCCGAGCGGGTTGCCGGGGCCGCCGGCCATGTGGCGCGGCAGATAAGGCTGGCGCTGGATCATTTCCGGCGGCGGGGTCCAGTCCGGCCACTCGGCCTTCTTGGTCACCGACTGCGTGCCGGACCAGGTGAAGCCGTCACGGCCGACGCCTATGCCGTAGCGGATCGCCTGGCCGTTACCGAGCACATAATAGAGATAGGTGTTGGGCGTATCGATGATGATGGTGCCTGGCGCTTCGCGCGTCGCATACGAAACGGTCTGGCGGCGGAAGCGGGCCGGCGTCTCGACGGCATCCTGGTTCTCTGATGGCGCGGCCTGGTAGGTCGGCGCAGAATAGGGCTGGTAAGGCTGAAGCGGCTGCGGCGCAGTCATCACCGGCAGCGGCTGGAAGAACGGCAAGAGCTGCACGGGCGCGGCTTTTGCCGGGCCGGCACATGCGATTGCAGCAACGACCACTGCACTGACGGCAACTGCGCGCGAATACGTCCTGAACGTGTCCAGATTGAACATTGGTCGCCCCTGTTTGCGTGGTGTTTCTTGGTCACCCCGGCACCGTTGCGGTGCTCCGTTGCTTAGGTTCCTAACGGAAACAAGTTTCGGGACGTTTGCGCGGAAAATCGAAAACGGTTTCATCGCGGCAAGGATTGTTTCATGACAGTTTCGTGGCCACGACGGTTCGTTAACGAACAAAACACTGGGCCGACACTTCTGTGACGTCACACGCCTGAAATATCCGTGGTTGATGGTCGATGCCTGAGAATCATCAAACTCTCGGGATTTCCCCATGCGGGTATTAATCGCGACCGACGCCTGGCATCCGCAGGTCAACGGTGTGGTCCGGACGCTGACCTCGCTCGCTGCCGCCGCCAAGGCGCTCGATGTCGAGATCGACTTCCTGACGCCTGACGGCTTCAGGTCCTGGCCGCTGCCGACCTATCCGGGCATTCGCATTGCGTTGCCGAGCGGGAAAGAGATCGCGCGCCGGATCGAGAGGTGCGCGCCCGAAGCGCTGCACATCGCCACCGAAGGCCCGATCGGCTGGGCCGCGCGGGCCTATTGCCGCCGCAACCGCCTCGCTTTCACGACGTCCTACACCACGCGCTTTCCGGAATATGTCTCGGTGCGAACAGGCATCCCCGATGCCGTCGGCTACGCCGTGTTGCGCCACTTCCACGATGCCGCCGCCATGATCATGGTGGCGACGCCGTCGCTGCGGCAGGAGCTTTCGGCGCGCGGCTTCAAGCGCCTCGGCTACTGGGGCCGCGGCGTCGACACCGAGCTGTTTCATCCTGATTCTCCGGCCGAGCTCGATCTGCCGCGCCCGATCTTCATGACCATGGGGCGCGTCGCGGTCGAGAAGAATCTCGAAGCCTTCCTCTCGCTCGATCTGCCCGGCACCAAGGTGGTCGTCGGCGACGGACCGCAGAAGGCCGCGCTGGAGAAGAAATATCCTGATGTGGTCTTCCTCGGCGAGAAGAAGGGCGCCGATCTCACCGCGCATCTCGCCGCCGCTGACGTGTTCGTGTTCCCGAGCCTCACCGATACGTTCGGCGTGGTGCAGCTCGAGGCGCTCGCCTGCGGCACGCCCGTTGCAGCGTTTCCGGTAACGGGACCGAAGGACGTCATCGCCGATCATCCGATCGGCGCGATCGACCATGATCTGCGCGCCGCCTGCCTGCGCGCGCTCACCATGTCGCGCGAGACCTGCCGCAACTTCGCGCTGGAGCGCTCCTGGGAAAACAGCGCGCGCCAGTTCGTCGGCAATCTCACCTCACTTCAGCCCAGCCGCGCCTTGCGCGCTTCACCTCGCATGGCGCAGCGGCCGGTGCGCGGGTGATCCATATTTTGACCCAAAGCGAGAACCTCATCGATGGCTAAGATCATGAACCTTGACGGCACCCAGCAGCTCGACCTCACCCGTGGCTCGGTCGAGCAGGCCTATGACCGCTGGGCGCCCGTCTACGATCTCGTGTTCGGCGGCGTATTCGCCAAGGGCCGCCAGGCCGCGATCGCAGCCACCAACAAGATCGGCGGCCGCGTGCTCGAGGTCGGCGTCGGCACCGGCATCTCGCTGCCGCTCTATGCCCCGCATCTGCGCATCTTCGGCACCGACATTTCGGACGCGATGCTCGACAAGGCCCGCCGCCGCGTTCGCGAAGGCAATCTCAAGAACGTCGAGGGCCTCGCGGTGATGGACGCCGAGAAGCTCGAATTCCCCGACAATTCCTTCGACGTCGTGATGGCGCAATATGTCGTCACCGCGGTGCCGAATCCGGAGAAGGCGCTGGACGAATTCGCCCGCGTGCTGCGTCCGGGCGGCGAGCTGATCATCCTGACCCGTGTCAGCGCCGACACCGGCATGCGCCGTTTCATCGAGCAGAAGCTGCAGCCGGTGGTGCGTCCGCTCGGCTTCCGCACCGCCGAGTTCGCCTGGTCGCGCTATGCCAAATGGCTTGCCGGCGCCAAGGGCATGGAGCTCGCCGAGCGCCGCCTGATTCCGCCGCTCGGCCATTTCTCGCTGGTGCGCTTCCGCAAGATCGACATCGCCAAGGCAGCTTGAGCAAGGCAGCTTGAGCAAGGCAGCCTGAGCAAGGCAGCTTGAGCAAGGCAGCACCGCTCGCGCGTTCTTCGTGCGTCATCGCGTCGCCGCACATCGTCATATGACAAAACGATGATGTCACACGCCGTACATCGAATCTCTGTAAATCCTGAGCCCGAAAGCATTTTGGGGGAGAGCATGATCAAGAACTACCTCGAGCAGCTGCGGATCCAGCGCTGGGACGACCATCGCTACTATCACCACAGCCGCATCAATCAGAGCCTGCACTTCGTCAGCGCGCTGAGCTTCCTCTTTGCCTATGTCTGGCTGTTCGTCGATCCCATGATCTCGGCGCTGGTCGGCTGGCTGGTCTCGATGGCCTCGCGCCAGGCCGGCCACTTCTTCTTCGAGCCGCACACCTACGACCACATCAACCAGGCGACGCACGAGTACAAGGAGGAGATCAAGGTCGGCTACAACCTTCAGCGCAAGGTGGTGCTGATGGCGATCTGGGCGGCATCGCCGTTGGTGCTGGTCGTCGATCCCACGCTGTTCGGCCTGTTCACGCCCTGGGCGAATGCGAGCGACTTCGTCCGCCAGGTCGCCAAGATCTGGCTGGCAGTCGGCGGCGGCGGTCTTCTGTTCCGCACCGTGCATCTGTTCTTCATCCGCGATGTCGAGACCGGCCTCGTCTGGATGACCAAAATCCTGACCGATCCGTTCCATGATCTGATGCTGTATCGCAGCGCTCCGCTCGCCCTGATGCGCGGCGAACTGATGGATCCCGGCCTGCACCTCAACCCCGAGCACACGCTGGGCTTCATCGACGAGCCCGTGCTCGAAGAGCAGCACGCCTGAGCGCGCCGCACACGCCACGCACTCCGATGTCCGACGGTTACGTCATGCCCGGCCTCGTGCCGGGCATCCACGTGTTGAGGGCTGCCGCGAGCGCCGTCGTTCCGGGGGGATGCGCAGCATCGAACCCGGAATCTCGAGATTCCGGGTTCGGCTCTCGGAGCCGCCCCGGAATGACGGTGGTTGTGCTGAAAGAGCCAGCCTCAGCGCCCAAGACGCCTGGCCAGCATCTCTTTCAAGATCTGCCGCTTGATGGTCTTGTTGGTGAGTGCGCCGTCGTGCCACCAGAAGCCGTCCGCCTTCATCTTCTCGGCGGCGCGGACGAAGCGATCGGCGACTTCAGTGAAGTCGGCGTCGGTGTAGTTGAGGCTGAAGATCAGACGGCCGGTGCCGACCCAGCTCAGCGCCAGGCCTTCGGCGCGCAGGTAATATTGCAGCATCCAATTGTAGCGGGACGGCGTGGTGTATTTCACTGTCCAGATCGAGGAGAAGTTGGCGAAGCGCACCGGCAGGTCGGCATCCTGCATCATCTGGTTGAGCCTGTTCACGCGCCCGTTCCAAGTCTCCTCCAGTCCGTCATAGACCGCGCGAAAATTCGGGCTGGCGAGCCGGCTCAGGAACTCGTCCATCGCCGTCATGACGTAGGGATGCGAGTTGAAGGTGCCGCGGGCGAAGCAGATGTCGGCGGGACGATCGTCGCGGAAGCGGCGCATCAGGTCGCGTCTGCCGCAGACCACGCCGACCGGCAGGCCGCCGGCGAGGCTTTTGCCGTAGGTCACCATGTCGGCCTTGACGCCGAAATATTCCTGGGCGCCGCCGGCGGCGAGTCGGAAGCCGACGAAGACCTCGTCGAAGATCAGCACGATGCCGCGCTGGTCGCAGACCTCGCGCAGCTTCTTCAGCCATTCGCTGTAGGCCGCGCGGTCGAAATTGCCGCCGCGCGAGGAATCGACCAGCGAGGAATCGCCGGGCGCGTTGCTGTTCGGATGCAGGCCCTGCAGCGGATTGACCAGCACGCAGGCAATGTCCTTGCGCGTCCTCAGCACGTGCAGCGTCTTCTCCGACATTTCGGAGAGGGTGTAGGTCTCATGCGTGGGAAGCGGATTGCCGGCACCGGGCTGCACGTCGCCCCACCAGCCGTGATAGGCGCCGGCGAAACGAACCAGATGCGTGCGCTTGGTGTGGTAGCGCGCAAGGCGCACCGCCTGCATCACCGCTTCGGTGCCGGACATGTGGAACGAGACCTCGTCGAGGCCCGAGATCTGGCAGAGCCGCTGCACGTTGTCGAGGATGACAGGATGGTAAGGGCCGAGCACGGGGCCGAGCGCATGCGCGCGCTTCTCGGAACCCTCGATGCACTCCTTGTAGAAGTCGTTGCCGAAGATGTTGACGCCGTAGGACCCGGTGAGGTCGTAGAAGGTGTTGCCGTCGACATCGGTGACGGTGACGCCGCTCGAGGACTCCATGAAGGTCGAGCTGCCCAGATGCTCGCGGACGAGGCGCGAGAACTGGAAGGGCACGCGGTAGCTTTCGGTGAAATTGAGGTCCGAGATCCTCTCGGCCGCCGCCTTCGTCATCGCGCGGCCCCTGGGATAGCGATCGGCGTAGATGCGCGCCAGACGGAAGAAGGCGTCCTTGCGCTGCATCACCACATTGCCGGGCGCGCCGTCGCAGCAGAAATACTTATCACCCTCGAACTCGTAGAACGGCAGCAGCTTGGCCACCCGGCGCGACATCTTGGAGTGTCCGGCGAGCGAGCGGTGCTTGGCGCGGGACAACTCGACCCGCGCCTTGATTTTCGGGAGGACGGCGGCAGCAGACGCTGCGGCGGCCACGGACATCGAGAGAATCGGGAGTGTCGTTTCCATGACAACAAGCGCTAAACCTGTGAGCTGACAGATTCATGACAGTCAAAGCCCTCATCGCGTCTTTCACCCAGCAGGAAGACCTCAACTTCCTGCTGACCAACCGCATCCCCCGCGCAGGCTTGACCCGCTTCATGGGCTGGTTCTCCAAGATCAGGAATCCGCTGGTGCGGGATTTTTCCATCGCGCTCTGGAAGCTGTTCTCTGACCTCGATCTGTCGGAAGCGCGCAAGACCCATTTCACCAGCCTGCACGACTGCTTTACGCGCGAGCTGAAGCCGGGTCTGCGTCCGTTCGATCCGGATCCCTCGGTCGTCGCCAGCCCCTCCGACGGCATCGTCGGCGCTCATGGGAAGATCGCCGACACCGAGCTGTTCCAGGTCAAGGGCGCGCCCTATTCGCTGCTCGACCTGCTCGGCGATCCCGCAATGGTCGAGCAGCACCGCAACGGCAGCTTCGTCACGCTGCGGCTGACCTCGAGCATGTATCACCGCTTCCATGCGCCGTACGATGCGCACATCGAGCGCGTCACGCTGATCCATGGCGACGTCTGGAACGTCAACCCGATCGCCTTGAAGCGGGTCGAGCGGCTGTTCTGCAAGAACGAGCGCGCGGTGATCCGCACGCATTTGTCGACGGGTGAGGCCGTGACGCTGGTGCCGGTGGCGGCGATCCTGGTCGCCAGCATCCGCTTGCACTTTCTCGACATGGTGCTGAACGCGCAGACCAGGGGACCGGTCGATTTTCCTTGCGACGTCAACGTCACCAAGGGCGAGGAGCTTGGCTGGTTCGAGCACGGCTCGACCATCATCATCCTCGCGCCGGGCGATTTCTCGTTCTGCGACGGAGTTGCGGAGGGCACGCGCATTCGTGCAGGTCAAGCGCTGCTGCGGCGGAACTAGTCTTCATTCCGCCGCGTCCTGCGTCTATATCGTCCACGGGGACGAATAGACGATACGACGGGATTGGTGATGGTGCGGGCGCCGGTGCTGGCGGCGGGTGGTATTGTGTTGCGGCGTGGCGACGCGCCGCTGATCGCGATCGTGCGTCAACGCAAGCGCAATGAATGGGTCTTGCCCAAGGGCAAGCTCGACGACGGCGAAACGCCGAAGCAGGCCGCGCACCGCGAGGTGATGGAGGAGACCGGCCACGACGTCGTCATGCACGAATTCCTGGGCACGCTCGTGTACCAGTCGGGAGGGCGCTCGAAAGCGGTGCATTTCTGGCGGATGGAGGCCGAGGGCGGCCAGGTCCGGAAGTTGATGAACGACATCAAGGCGGTCGATTGGTTGCCGCTGGACGACGCGCTCGCGCGCCTCTCACGCGAATATGAGCGCGCCTTTCTCACCCAGGTTGGGCCGATCGCGATCGCCGCGGCCGGCCTTGCACCGTCACCCGCGCCCGAACCGACGCCGGCCGCCGACGAGATCGATGCAGCGTTGCAGACGCTGACACCGGCCGAGGCTGCATCGGTTGACGAGTTGCGGCACGGCCTGTTGCAAAAGGTGCGCGCCTGGCTGCGCGGCGAGGCGTGAGCCGACACCGCGCCGCTTGCCAACGGCGCGTTGATGCTTATGGCGCAGGTCAACTCTCTCGTCGTCATTGCGAGCCACCGGGTCCGCGCGAGCGCGGCCCGATGACAGGCTCCGCGAAGCAATCCAGAGTCCCGCCACGGAAAGATTCTGGATTGCTTCGTCGCAAGGGCTCCTCGCAACTGACGAGGAGCGGCCGGCGCCCGCTCTCTACCGCTTCTTCTTTTCCTTCGGCGGCGGGGCCAGCGCCGGCTTGCGCGGCGCGGCGGGGCGTTGTGCGCCGGGCAGGCGCTGCTGGAAGCCGGGCTGGCGTGGCGCGGCGCCTTGTTGCGGCTGCACGGTCGGTGGCGCTCCGGGCTGACCGGGCTGCAATCCGGTGTGCGGCGGCGTCTGCGGTGTGGTGCCGTTCGGCTGCGCGGGCGCGACCGCTCCCGGCCGCTGCGGACGTTGTCCGCCGCGCTGTGGCTGCGCCGGCGTCGCGGTCCCGGGTTGCGCGCCTTGTCCCGCACGCGGCTGGCCGGCCGGTTGACCCGTGCCCTGCTGGCCCGGTTGCTGCTGACCCTGGCCCGCGCGCGGCGTGCCCGGCTGCGTCGCTCCACCTTGTCCTTGGCGCTGCGGTTGCTGCGTGCCCTGACGGTTCGGTGCTCCCGGCTGCGGCTGCTGACCCGGACGGTTGTTCTGGCCGGGTTGACCAGGCTGGCCGTTCGGCTGCTGCGGGGGCGGTGTCGGATTCGGACGCAATTGCTGTTGCTGCGGTACCTGCGCCGGCCGCGGAATGCGGCTCACCGCAGCCGGATTGGCGCGGCGGAAATCGCGCTGCTCGGTGACGATCTGGCGTCCCGTGGTTTGCGCTGCGTGGACCTGGCTGACGATGCCGCGGTCGCGCGCGACCTGCTGCGGCGGAATCGTGATCGGGACTGCGGCGAAGCGCATGCCGCCGGGGCCGGCCGCACCGGGCCGGATCGCAAATCCGCTCGAGGCTTGCG
This sequence comes from Bradyrhizobium manausense, assembly GCF_001440035.1. Lineage (GTDB taxonomy): Bacteria > Pseudomonadota > Alphaproteobacteria > Rhizobiales > Xanthobacteraceae > Bradyrhizobium > Bradyrhizobium manausense. The sequence continues at coordinate 53,726 of NZ_LJYG01000106.1, forward strand.
TCAGCGCGCCGAGCCGCGTGCCGCTGGCACGATCGTTGACGTCGATATGGCCGACCCGGCCGTCGGCGTCGGGATAGAGCTTGATGTTGACGTTGTTGGCGCTGCTCGCCGCCGCGTTCGCGGGCACGTCGACGACGCCGGTGGTGCCGCGGATGCCGAGCGTTGCAGTCGGCGTTGCGATCTTCATGTCGCCGGTCTTTGCCACGGCGGCCGCGACGAAGGCGACCGTGCCCTTGCCGATGTCGAAGATCGCCGAGTTCTGCTTGCCGCCGTCCTCATAGACGTAGTTGTCGATGGTGATCTTGGCGCTGGCGGAGAGATTGAACGTGGTGGCGTCGTTGAAGGTGATGCCGAGCGAGGAGTTCGAGGACGTCTGCACGACATCGTTGAGATAGATGTCGTCGCGCACCTTGAGCGGATAGGAGTTCTTGTCGCGGATCACGGTCGCAATTCCCGTCACGGTGGCGACGTTGCCGATCGGCTCCACGGCGGCCGGTTGCGCGTCCGCTGATGGCGCCGGCGAGGCTGCCGGCGCGGGGGAGGGCGCGGGCGCCGGCTGCGCTTGCGGCTGGGCCTGCGCAAGCTCGATTGTGTCGGAGGCGCGCGCATTGTCCGCGCCGGCCAATGGCAGCGCCAGCAGCGACAAAGCAAACATGACGCGGCGCCAAGCCACCATCAAAGCCACGAATGAGGTCCCGGTGAGAACGAGAGGCGAGATCGGCCGATATCAGCCGGAGATTGCTGAACGGCGGATGAACATCTGTTGCATGGAAACGGTGAACGTTCAAACGCCACGTCCCTGAAACAGGACGTGGCGCCGCCTTCTTGCTCGTCATTCCGGGGCGCGACGAAGTCGCGAACCTCAGATGCGCAATTGCGCATCGGGGAATCTCGAGATTGTGGAGCGAGATCCCGGGTTCGATGCTGCGCATCGCCCCCCTTGCGCAATTGCGCAATAGGGATGACGCGCTTCGCGCGTCAGCTCACCCGCTTCCAGGTCTGGCCGCCGCAGAACATGCCGCCGAAAGCGCAGCCCTGCACGCGCAGGGCGTTCGGGCCCTTCATGGCGATCGTCGAGTCGTAATTGCGGCCGGAGTCGGGATCGTGGATGCGGCCGCTCCACTTGGCGCCGTCGGGCTTCATGTTGATCAGGATGCGCTCGTTGGTCTTCTCGGCGTAGCCGCAGAGATTGGGGCCGCATTGTTCGACACGAACATTGCCCTTGTTCTCTTCGGTCGCCCACACGCCGATCGGCGTGTTCGCGGCCTGCACCGGCGCAACAGGAGCCGGCGGTGCTGTGTAAGCGGGCGCAGCAGCAACCGGCGCAGGCGCAGCGATCGGCGCGGGAGCTGCAACGGGTGCAGGCGGCGTGGTCGTGTCGACGGACGGAGCGGCGGCAACGGCCGGGGCGGCGGGCGCGACAGCGGGCGCGGTCGCCTGCACCGGCGCTGGCGTCACGGGCTGCTGCTGCACCGGAGCCGGCGCCGGCTGCGCCGTCGTCGCGGGCGGCGTGCTGTCGTCATCGTCCTTGGAGGAGCCAAGGCCGTTGAGGTTGATGTTGTTGAGCCTGATCGGCTTGTTCGACAGGCCGGGCGCCACGATGGTGACGCAATCGAGCGAGGCGCAATTGCGCGGCGTCTCGATGCGGATGTTCTGGCCTTCGATCTGGAACGAGATCGAACTGCCGGCATGCGCGACGGCGGTCGAGGCGAGGAACAGTGCCGCGGCGGCGATGGTGAGCTTGTTCATGACAACCTCCGAAAATAAAATGGTGTGGGTGCCGAGATGGATTGAAGTCGCCCTTGGGCCCGATGTGGTTCGACCTTAGGCCTGACAGCTGCGGCCTTCTGTGACGGACCTCACAACGGCTGCCGGGGCCAGCCAACGTCGCCTCGCTGCCGGCTGCGCCTGCCGTGCGCGGCCGGCATGGTTAAGGAAGGCTGAAATCAACACGTTGAAGAGTCTTTAAGTAAATTCACCGAACCTGCCGCGCATGACGCGCGGAGTTCGTTTGTATCTGGTCGGCTCCATCGTCCTCGTTTCGCTTGCGGGTTGCGGACGCGGCTTTTTCCAGGCCGAGCGCGAACCGTGGCGAGCCGAGGCTGAAGCGGCGTGCCTGAAATCGGGCGCCGTGAAAGAAAGCGCGGACATCGTCCGGATCGATCCAATCTCCGGCCCCGGCATGTGCGGCGCCGAGTTCCCGCTGAAGGTCGCCGCCATCGGTGAACCCGCCGGCAGCTATGGTTTCGCCGACGAGGAGCTGCGACCGCCCGGCAATATCGGCAACCAGCCGCGTTGGCCGGTGAGCGGGCCGCAACAGAATTATCCAGCCTCCGGCTATCCGCAGCGCTCGAACTATCCCGAAAGCGCGGTGCGCCAGCCCGCCGGCTATGGCGCGTCTTCTGGCCCGGTGTCGCTCAGCGCGCCTGGCGTCGCACCGCAGGAAGACGAGATCGACCTGCCGCCCGAGGGAACGGACGCCGCGGGTGCCGCGCGCTACATGAATGCGCCGAGCTATCCGGCGCGGCAGCCCGCTCCAGCGCCGTATTCACAGGCGCCGGTGCAACAGCCATTGCCGCGCCTCGGCCCTGCGCAGGGCGATCCCGTCGCTGCCGTGGGTCCCGTCGTGGTGAAGCCGACGGCGACGCTCGCCTGTCCGATCGTGTCGGAGCTCGACCGCTGGTTTGCCGACAGCGTGCAGCCGTCGGCGATGCGCTGGTTCGGCGCCCGCGTGGTCGAGATCAAGCAGATCTCCGCCTATTCCTGCCGCGGCATGAACGGCAACCCGCACGCCCATATCTCCGAGCACGCCTTCGGCAACGCGCTCGACATCGCCGCCTTCACGCTTGCCGACGGCCGCCGCATCACCGTGAAGGATGGCTGGCACGGCATGCCGGAAGAGCAGGGATTCCTGCGCGACGTCCAGTCGGGCGCGTGCGCACATTTCACCACGGTGCTGGCACCGGGCTCCAACGTCTATCACTACGATCACATCCACGTCGATTTGATGCGCCGTGCCAGCCGTCGCCTGATCTGCCAGCCGGCCGCAGTCTCCGGCGAAGAGGTCGCCGCGCGCGCGGGCAAGCACAATCCATATGCGAGCAGTCGCGATCCCTACGTGACCGGCTCGCTTGGCGGGCGCAAGAGCGGCAGGCACGAGAAGATCAACGAGGAAGACGAGTTCTCGGACGATTAGCCAGAGGCGAGCCGCTCGCATGCTGAGGACAGTCTGTTCAGCCTGCGCTGCGTCTTTGGCAAAGCCGATCTGGGGCGCAAAAATTTGCGCGGTCGAGATTTCCGTCCAAATCATTGAACTGCAATCACTAATCACGCCCTGACGGGTATTTCGGGTGGTTGGCACAGTCGCTGCAATGAAGGTGCTGCAACGAAGCGGCGCGGCCGGCGCCGTGAGCCATCGGAACCGTCATGCAGATGCCTGTTACCCCGCCTAATTCCGAGCTCGAGCAGCGCGTGCTGTCGCGCATCACGGAGCAGCGCTGGCTTGAACTGGCATCGGAGTTGATCCGCACCGGCCAGCCGCGCTCCGGCAATCCGCTCGATCCCGACCTGCCGCCGGCCGAGGAAGAGGCAATCTCGATGCTGGTCGCGGGCAAGCTCGAAGCCCTCGGCATGGAGGTCACCAAGCACAGTGCGCAGCCGCACCGGCCGAACGTGCTCGGCGTGTTGAAGGGACGCGAGGGTGCGCCGTCGCTGATCCTCAACGATCACCTCGATACCTATCCGGTGGTCGAGCCGGAGAAATGGCACATGACGGATTTCGATCCGTTCAAGGCCACGCGTCACGGTGACCTGCTCTATGCCCGCGGCACATCCGACACGCGCGGCAATCTCGCCGCATCGCTGCTGGCGGTGCAGGCGCTGATTGAGGAGGGTGTGAAGTTCGATGGCACATTGATGTGCTGCTACACCGTCGACGAGGAGCGCAACGGCACCGAGGGCTCCATCTATATGCTGAGCAAGGTCGGCCTGACCGCCGACTACGAGATCACTGCGGAGCCGACCGCCTGGGGCGACGTCTCCGGCGATTGGGGCATGAACCTCTCGGTCGCCAATTCAGGTCATTGCCTGGTCGAGGTGACGGTCCAGGGGGTCAAGTCGCACATCTGGCGGCCCGACATCAGTGTCAACGCCATCATGGAGTCGGCCAAGCTGCTGCCGAAGCTGAAGGAGATGGCGTTCACGCATGTCCCCGGCAAGTTCATGGGCCACACGCCGCCTTGTTGCTCGGTGGTGCGCATTCGCGGTGGCCTGCCCGGCGAGATGCAGTTCTCTCCGGATGCCTGCACCATCACGCTTGCGGTGGTCGGCGTCGTGCCCGGCATGACGCTGGACAGCGTCCTGTCCGACATCGAGCGCCTCGGCAAGGAAACGTTTGCGGGCGTCAACGACGTCAAGGTCGCGGTGCGCCAGGTACCGGGCTCTCTGTTCGTGAACGCTACCGAGCCGGTGCCGGTGGAGGAGGAGCCTTGCCGCTCCTTGCGCGCGGTCTACCGGCGCCTGATGGGCCGCGAGCCCGGCGTCAATCGCAAGAACGCCTTCAACGACACCATCCGCTTCCGCGAGGCCGGCATCAACGCGGTGACCTTCGGTCCCGGCGAGGATGGCTGGGCTGTCGACAATGAGAATATCTCGATCACCAAGTCGGTGATGGCGACGCAGATCTATGCGCTGACCATCATGCAGATCCTGGGAGTTCGCACATGAGCGTCGAGGCTAGCCCCATGGCCATTCCGATCTCGGCTGATCGCACGCGGCGCGGCAGCCTGAGGCTCCCGAAGGTCTCGCGGTCCGTTCTGCTCTCGACGCTCACCGTCGCCGTGCTGCTGGCGACATGGGCCGTCGTTACTGAGATGGGCTGGGCCAACGAGCTTTTTCTGCCGAAGCCGCAGGCGGTGTGGGCTGCCTTCATCAAGACCATGACCAAGGGCTACCAGGGCGCAACGCTGCTTCAGCATCTCGGTGCCAGTCTTTATCGCATTCTCGTCGCTTTCGCCCTGGCCTGCCTGATCGGCATTCCGCTGGGAATCCTGATGGGTGTCTCGCGCAATGCGCGCGCGCTGCTCAATCCTCTGATCGAGTTTTACCGGCCGCTGCCGCCGCTCGGGCTCTACACGCTGCTGGTGATGTGGCTCGGCATCGGCGAGAGCTCGAAACTGTCGCTGCTGTTTCTTGCCGGCCTGCCAGGCATCGTCATCTCGACGGTCCAGGCCGTCACCAGCGTCGATCCTGTCTATGTGCGCGCCGCGCAATCGCTCGGTGCGACCCGGCGCGACCTGCTGTTTCACGTCTATTTGCCCGCAGCCGGCCCGCTGATCCTTGCCGGCATGCGGATCTCGCTTGGCTTCACCTACACCGTTCTTGTCGCCGCCGAGATCGTTGCGGCATCCGCCGGTATCGGCTGGATGATCTGGGACGCCGCAAAGTTCCTGCTGTCCGATGTCGTGATCATGGGCCTGATCGTGCTCGGCCTCACCGGCGTCTTGCTTGACCTGATGATGCGCGGCATCGCGAAACTATTGATGCCGTGGTCGTGATTCATGGGCCTGATTCCAATCCGAGGGGAGACCAGTATGATCAAGAGACTTGTTGCCGCGGTTGCTGTCGCCACGTTTGCATTCACGTCCACCGCACGCGCCGAGGACAAGCCGGCCAAGATCACGGTCGGCTATCTGAACCTGGTGAACGCGCAGCTCGTGACAAAACACCTCGGCCTGCTCGCCAAGGAGATGCCGGATGTCGACATCAAATACGTCAAGGTCGGAGGTGGCGGCGACATGCTGCGCGCGATCGCCGGCAACGACGTCGATTTCGGCGGCCTCGGCAATCCGCCGACGGCGATCGGGGTCACGCGTGCCTTGCCGATCAAGGGTATCCTCGTCATCAACATGCTCGACTATGTCGAGTCGATGGTGGTCCGCACCGACAAGAACATCACCTCGTTCAAGGACCTCAAAGGCAAGACGGTCGCCGCGCCGTTCGGCTCGACCACGCATTATCTGCTGCTCCAGGCGTTGAAGGACGAGGGCGTCGATCCCGCTTCGATGAAGATCCTGGATCTCGCGCCGTCGGATATCGCAGCGGCCTGGCTTCGCGGTGACATCGATGCCGCCTGGTTCTGGGAACCGAACCTCGACAGGGCCGTGAAGAACGGCGGCAAGATCCTCATCACCTCTGGAGAGATGGCCAAGCGCGGTTACCCGACCTGGGACATCGGCGTCGTCATGAATGCGTTCGCGGACAAATATCCTTCTTACGTCGAGAAGTTCGTCAAGGCCGAGTGCGAGGGGATCGATTTCTGGCTGAAGAATCCTGAGAAGACGGCCGAGATCATCGCGGAGGAGCTGTCGCTGCCGCTCGAGGATGCAACGCGCATGATGAAGGGCACCGGTATGGTCCCCTGCGACAAGCAGCTCACCGGAGATTATCTCGGCACGTCCGCAAAGAAGGGCAAGTTCGTCGATACGCTGGTGTCGACCGCCGACTTTCTGGTCAAGCAGGAACGACTGCCGAAACTGCTGCCGCGCGCCGACTTCGAAACCTTCGTCCAGCCGGCCTATCTCGAGAAAGTCATCGGCCGTTAAGGCCAGTGCCGGCGGGCTTGTCTCGCCGGCATAGTCCCGTTCCTGCAGGTACAGAACGACATGGATATCTCGCCCCGCTATCTCCGCGCCGCCTATCGCAGCGGCGCGCTCAGACCATCCGATATCGCCGCGCATGTGCTGTCGCGCCTTGGGGATGCCGACCAGAGCGGCGTCTGGATATCGAAAGCCAAACCCGAGAATGTCATGGCCGCCGCGCGTGCGCTCGATGCGCGCGTCCATGAAATCGACAAGCTGCCGCTCTACGGGCTGATCGTCTCGGTGAAGGACTGTATCGATGTGGCAGGCGAGCAGACCAGTTCGGCCTGCCCGGAATTCGCTTATGTCGCGAAAGTCACGAGCCCGGTTGTCGCCGACGCCATCGCCGCGGGAGCGATCTATATCGGCAAGACCAACATGGATCAGTTTGCCACCGGCCTCGTCGGTGTGCGCTCGCCCTACGGCATCGCGCGCAACCCGCATCATCCGGACTACATTCCCGGCGGCTCCAGTTCGGGCGCCGCGGTGTCGGTCGCGTCAGGCACATCGTCTTTTGCCTTCGGCACCGATACCGGCGGATCGGGCAGAGTGCCGGCGTCCTATTGCGGTGTCACAGGCTTCAAGCCGGCACCGGGTGCGTTCAGCCAGCGGGGCATGGTCTATGCCTGCCGGAGTTTTGATACCATCTCGCTCTACACGCGGGAGCCGGGCGACGGCTATGACGTCTATCGGGCGCTGGCGCGACGCGATCCCGAGGATTGCTTTTCACCAGTCGATTTTGCCGGCTGGACGGAGCAGATGCCTCCGACGCGGCCATTCCGGATCGCGACACCTCGACCGGACCAGCTTAGGTTCTTCGGCAACGAAGAGACGGAGAGGCTGTTCGGCGGCGGGCTTCGCAAGTTGCGGCGGCTCGACATGTCGGTCGCTTCCACCGATTTTTCGCCGTTCACCTCGATCAACGATCTGATGTTCTTCGGGCCGTTCCTCGCCGAGCGGGATGTTTCGGTCGGCGCGTTCCTCGATGCCAATCCGGATGCCGGCGTCAGGATCGTGCGCGATCTCGTCGTCGGCAGCCGGAAGTTCACCGCGGCAGACGCCTATCGCGCGCTCTACCAGGTCAAGGAGGTGCAGCGTTCGCTGCGTGACTTCTGGCAAACTCACGACGCGTTGGTCGTGCCGACGGTCGGAACCGTCCTCACGATTGACGACGTCGCGCGCGATCCGCTGACGGCAAATTTCAACAATGGCTACTACACGAACTACGCCAATCCGCTGGGGCTCGCCGCAATCGCGGTGCCGAATGCGATGACCAGGGCGGGCGTGCCCCATGGCGTCACCTTTCTGGCGCCGGCGGGGCGGGAGCGCCTGCTCGCCGACCTCGCCTGTGCATTCACGGGAGCGGAAGCCCAGGCTTGAGCATTTTCCCCGCGTTGCAATCCAAGCGGAGACCTCCTAGCCTTCGAGCCGTCGCTCGAAGGGAGACCGATTGTGGGGCGCAGTCATGCGCATGATGAGGCCGATCCGGGTGAGTCTTCAAGTGGGCCTTGCGCCGAGGTGCAAGCGGCCGGGACCGGACGTTATGTGCTGAAGGCGCTCGACAAGGCCGATCTCGACCTGGTGATGCGGACCGGCAGGCTCGCGGCCTACCAGAACCGCGAATATCTGCTGCGGGAGGGAGAGCCCGCGAACGGCATCCACATCATCCTGAACGGGATCGTGGAAAGTACCCATGCCGGCACACAGGGACGCGAGCTGATGCTGGCGACCTGGGAGGCCGGCGACTTCGTCGGTGCGCCCTACATTCTCGGCGATCATCGCCATAGCTGGTCGGCCCGGGCGCTTGGCCGGGTCGAGGCGCTGCATCTCGACCAGGACGCGATCCGAACGTTGATCGCACGATCGCCGTCGTTTGCGGTGGCACTGATCGAGTGCCTCGGCTTCAAGGGTGAGACATATTCGATGCTGGCGCAGACGCTGGCGGGGCAGAAGGCGGCGGAGCGGCTGGTGCTGCTGCTGGTGAAGCTGTGCGAAAACGCTGCTCAGGACGAGAGTGGCCCAATTTCGCTCGGCCGCATCACGCAGGCCAACCTGGCGCGCATGATTGGTGCGACACGGCAGTCGATCAGCCTGATCCTCGGTCGGCTGCAGGACGAGGGCATCATCTCGACCGGTCCGACCAAAATGGTCGTCAACGATCTCGCGGCGTTGAGGAAGCAGGTGGCCGATTAGCGAACGCCGCGGTAGACAGTCATTTCGAAGCCGGTTTCGACGGCGGCGGGGCCAGCCCCATGCAGCGCTGCACCTCGGCCGGGACGTCGTAGGTCCGCATGATATGGCGGCTGTCGCGCAGGCCCGTGGCCTCGCGCTGGACCACAAACATCCAGAGCGCCTGACCGGCCTCCATCACCAGCTTGCGCCTGGCAGGCTGCATCGCAGCTGGCGTCTCCGAGGACGACTCCGAGGTTTCATGGGCGGCGTCGAATTCGCGCAGGCGCGCCAGCGCCTGCTCGAGCGTGCGGCCCATCCGTCCAAGCGCCGAGGCTTGTTCCTGGACGATCTCATAATGGAGGATATCGACCGGCGGGCGAAGGTCACGGGACATGGCGCGCAATATAAAGCGGCACGAACCGCGGGCGCAACGCGTCGCCGGCTTCCGCTCACTTCGCCTTGTACGCGGCCAGAAACATCCGCGTCGCGCTGTCGATCACTTCCGCCATGCGCTGTTCCGAAGGCGGCGGCGCGGCCTGGAAGATGAGCGGCAGGAAGAGCGAGGCCTTGCTGAGTTCCATGAACTGCGAGGCCGCAAGGTCGCAATCGTCGATGGCGAGATCGCCGGAGGCGACATGGGCCTTCAGATATTCGGAAAGCCGGTTGATGGTCTTGTCCAGCACGCGCAGATAATAGCGGCGACCGACGTCGGGCATGCGCTCGGCAATCGCCATCACGGTGCGAATCGCCGATCCGCCGCCGGGCCGGCAGAGCAGATGCAGATAGGCCTGGCCGAAATCCTTCAGCGTGGTCTCGGCATCGCGCGCAGGGTCGAAATTGAACACGACCTGGCCGTGAAACAGCGCTTCCTCCTCGAGGATGGCTTCGAACAGCGCGCTCTTGTCGGCGAAGTAGACGTAGAGCGTCCCCTTGGAGACGCCGGCCGCGCGCGCGATCTCGCCCATGCTGGCGCCGTCAAAACCCAGATCCATGAACACCTTGCGGGCGCCGGCCAGGATCTGGCGGCGCTTGGAGCTGTCCTCGTCCGGGAGGACGTGCAGATGTTCGCGGTTTGCTGCAACCATTGGTTCAGGGTCTCCAAAGGTTTTGGCGCGGTCTTGGCGCGGTCTTGGGGTGATTGAACCCAAATAAAGGATTCGGGCCAGTAGGGTCCCGCCAGCGATATTTAGTATATTGACCGAACGGTTCGGTCAATGGTATTTGGGATGGGTGAGCGGGATTGCGGCCGTGCGACGGCTGCCCCCGATCGCGTTTTTATTGGGGAGGCCTTTATGGCCACATCGAGAGATCAGGCTGCGCGCGTCCTTCGCCAGGAAGCGGTGGAGACGACGACGGCGAACGGCGAAGCTGCGACCGGGACGTCCGCAGCCCTCGCCGAGCAGTTGCGGTCTCATGTGGTCGAAGAAAGCAAGCGCCGCACCAGTGAGGCGCCGGAGAAGCCTGTGACCAATCAGCCGGCTCCGACCGCCCCGGCCGCTCCGGCGCCGAAGCCCGGCAAGCGCAAATTCGTCATGATGGGCGTCGGCCTGGTGCTGGCGCTCGCAGCCGCCGGCTATGCCGGCTACTACACGCTGGTCGGCCGCTTCTATGTCTCGACCGACGACGCCTATGTCCGTGCCAACAATACCATGCTGGGCGCGCGCGTGGCCGGCCATATCTCCTCGATCCTGGCCAGAGACAACACGCCGGTGCATGCCGGCGAGATCGTCATGCGTATCGACGACGGCGACTACAAGATCGCTGTCGACGCCGCCGCGACCAAGATCGCGACCCAGCAGGCGACCATCGACCGCATCGGCCGCCAGGTCGCGGCGCTCGACAGCCAGGTCGCGCAGGCCAAGACGCAGCTCGTCTCGGCGGAGGCCGGGCTCAAGCGCGCCGATCTCGATTATGAGCGCCAGCAGGCACTGAGCAGCAAGGGCTTTGCCTCGCGCGCGACCTTCGAGAGCTCGGAAGCCGGCCGCGACCAGGGCGCAGCGGCCGTCAAGGCCGCTCAGGCCGCCTACGATGTTGCGGTGAGCAATGTCGATGTCGCCAAGGCCCAGCAGGCCGAAGCCCAGGCCCAGCTCGCCGAGCTCAAGACCACGCTCGCCAAGGCCGAGCGCGACCTCTCCTTCACGGCGGTGCGCGCACCGGTCGACGGCATCTTCTCCAACCGTCTCGTCAACGCCGGCGATTTCGTTGCCGTCGGCCAGCGTCTCGGCAATGTCGTGCCGCTCGACGAGGTCTATATCGACGCCAATTTCAAGGAGACGCAGCTCAAGAGGATTCGTCCCGGCCAGCCGGTGACGATCAAGGTCGACGCCTACGGCATGCGCAAGTTCTCCGGCGTCGTCGACAGCATTGCGGCGGGCGCCGGCTCGGTGTTCACGCTGCTGCCGCCCGACAACGCCACCGGCAACTTCACCAAGATCGTGCAGCGCGTCCCGGTCCGCATCCGCGTGCCGAAGTCGGTCGCCAAGCAGAACCTGCTGCGCGCCGGCATGTCGGTCTACGCCACCGTCGACACCAACACGGGCGCCGCCGACGCCGACAGCGAGATCGATCTGGACGATCCCACCATGATCCATCCGCAGTAAGCGCGCGATCGGCGCTGCGAGGGTCAGACCATGGCGAACGCCACGACTGCTTCACCTGCCATGATGGCGGATCCCGCTTCGGAGCGCATCGCGCCCAAGCGGCTGTTCGCCTTCATCATCATGGTGTTCGGGATGTTCATGTCGATCCTGGACATCCAGATCGTCTCGGCGTCCTTGAGCGAAATCCAGGCCGGGCTGTCGGCAAGCTCCAGCGAAGTCTCCTGGGTCCAGACCGCCTATCTGATTGCCGAAGTGATCGCGATTCCGCTGTCGGGATTCTTGTCGCGCGCCTTCGGCACGCGGCTCCTGTTCGCGATCTCGGCGGCCGGCTTCACGTTTTCGAGCCTGCTCTGCGGCTTCGCCACGACCATCGAGGAGATGATCCTGTGGCGCGCGCTCCAGGGCTTCCTCGGCGCCGGCATGATCCCGACGGTGTTCGCCTCCGCCTACACCGTGTTCCCGCGGTCGAAGTTCCACATCGTCGGTCCCATCATCGGGCTCGTTGCGACGCTGGCTCCCACCGTCGGGCCGACGGTCGGCGGCTACATCACCGATTTGATGTCCTGGAACTGGCTGTTCTTCATCAACGTCGTGCCGGGCATCGGCATCACCCTCGGCGTCTGGGCGCTGGTCGATTTCGACGAGCCGCATTTCGAATTGCTCGACCGCTTCGACTGGTGGGGCCTGCTGTTCATGGCCGGCTTCCTCGGCACGCTGGAATATGTGCTGGAAGAGGGGCCGCAATATGAATGGCTGCAGGACACGTCGGTGGCGATCTGTGCCGCGATCGGCGCCGTCTCGGCGATCGCCTTCTTCGTGCGTGTCTTCACGGCAGCCGAGCCCATCGTCAACCTGCGCACCTTCTCCGACCGGAATTTCGCCGTCGGCTGCACGCTGCAATTCTGCATCGGCATCGGCCTCTACGGCCTGACCTACATCTATCCGCGCTATCTCGCCGAGGTGCGCGGCTACAGCGCGCTGATGATCGGCGAGACCATGTTCGTCTCGGGCATCACCATGTTCCTGGTCGCGCCGCTGGTCGGCCGGCTCATGGCCAAGCTCGACATGCGCTACATGATCGCGTTCGGCCTGATCGTGTTCGCGATCGGCTCCTACCAGATGACCTGGATCACGCGCGACTACGATTTCTACGAGCTGCTGATGCCGCAGATCCTGCGCGGCATCGGCATGATGTTCGCGATGGTGCCGACCAACAACGTCGCGCTCGGCACGCTTGCGCCCGAGAAAGTGAAGAACGCGAGCGGCCTGTTCAACCTGATGCGCAATCTCGGTGGTGCGGTCGGGCTCGCCGTCATCAACACCGTGCTCAATAATCGTACCGACCTGCACATCACGCGCCTTCAGGAGCGCATGACCTGGGGCAATGCGACTGCGACCGAAACGCTGACCATGCTCCAGCAAAAGTTCCAGGGGCTCGGCGACTCCGCACTGATGGCGATGAAGCAGCTCAGCCAGATCGTGCACCGTCAGGCCGTGGTGATGAGCTTTGGCGACGCGTTCTTCATGCTGACGCTGTTCTACCTCTGCCTCAGCGTGCTGGTCACCCTGCTGAAAAGGCCGGCCTCGCCGTTCGGCAGCGGCGGCGACGCGCATTAGCCGGCCAAGCGATGCCCCGGCCAAGCCGGGGCATGACAGTGGAGTGCGGAGTTACGCGCACCAAAATGCAACACTCGTGCGTGATCTCGCGCAGGCCCCGTTGCAAATCGCAAATGACACATCTATAAAGCGCACCTCATTTCAATCGAACCGGGGAGAGATTTGCATGATGTCGTCGCATTCGCAGATCGTGCACCCGCGCTCGATGATCTCCTGGTTCGGTATGTACGCGGCCTGTTAGAGGCCTCTTCCGCCAGCTTCGATTGGGCTCCAGGTCCCGATCGTTCCGCTTTCCAAGTCAAAATCAGTCTTACGTGACGCCGTTGCGGCCTTCGGGCCGACTCGCGTCCATCGATGGAGCCGGCCCGCAACAGCGGCCGGATGATGCCATGACCGCTCTGTCAAAAAAGCCCGCGGCGATCCGCCTGGTGCTGCCCTTCGTGTTCAGGCACTGGCTGAAGCAGCCGGGGCGGGCGCTTGCGATCGCCGTCGGCCTGCTAGGTGCGACCGTCGCCGACCTGTTCATGCCGGTGTTCTCAGGGCATCTGGTCGATGCGTTGACGCGCGGACCGTCCGATCCCGATGCACGCCACGCCGCGCTGGTGGCGCTGGGTGGCATCATCGTGCTGGGCGCCGCGTCGATGGTGTTGCGCCTGAGCGGCCTCCAGGTGATCGTGCCGTTCACGCTGAAGATCATGTCTGACGTCGCGCAGGATGCCTTCCTGCGCGTGCAGCGCTTCTCGACCGACTGGCATGCCAACTCCTTCGCCGGCTCGACCGTGCGCAAGATCACGCGTGGCATGTGGGCGCTCGATCTCCTGAACGACACCATCCTGCTGGCGCTGCTGCCGTCGCTTGCGGTGCTGATCGGGTCGATGATCCTGCTCGGCGTGCATTGGGGCTCGCTCGGTGCGGTGATCGCGCTCGGCGCGGCTGTCTATGTCACGATGACCGTGCTGTTCTCGACGCGCTACATCGCGCCGGCCGCGCGTGTCTCCAACGCCTGGGACACCAAGGTCGGCGGCACGCTGGCGGACGCGCTGACCTGCAATGCGGTGGTGAAATCGTTCGGCGCGGAAATGCGCGAGGATGCGCGGCTCGCCCGCGTCATCAAGCGCTGGCGCACGCGCGTGCGTCGCACCTGGTTCCGTTACAACTACACGGCCATGTCGCAGCTCTCGCTGCTGCTGTGCCTGCGCGCGTCCGTGATCGGCGGCTCTGTGCTGCTGTGGATGTCGGGTCGCGCCTCGCCCGGGGACGTCACCTATGTGCTGACGAGCTACTACGTGATCCACGCTTACCTGCGGGATGTCGGCATGCACATCAACAACCTCCAGCGCTCGGTCAACGACATGGACGAACTGGTGGCGATCCATGACGAGCCGATCGGCATTGCGGATGCCGAAGGCGCGCTGCCGATCGCGATCGAGGGCGGTGAGATCGTGTTCGACGACGTCACGTTCCACTATGGCGGCCATCGCGCGCCGCTCTACGACGGATTGTCGCTCACGATCCGCGCCGGCGAACGTATCGGCCTCGTCGGCCGCTCCGGCTCCGGCAAGACGACGTTGGTCAAGCTGGTGCAGCGGCTCTACGACGTCACCGGTGGCCGCGTTCTGATCGACGGGCAGGATATCGCGCTGGCAACGCAGCAATCGCTGCGCAGCCAGATCGCGATCGTGCAGCAGGAGCCGATCCTGTTTCACCGCACGCTGGCCGAGAACATCGCCTACGGCCGGCCCGGCGCCAGCCTCGAGGCGATCGAGCAGGCGGCGCGGCTGGCCAACGCGCACGATTTCATCCTGCGCCTGCCGAAGGGCTACGGCACGCTGGTCGGCGAACGCGGCGTGAAACTGTCCGGCGGCGAACGGCAGCGCGTGGCGCTGGCGCGCGCCTTCCTGGCGGATGCGCCGGTGCTGATCCTGGACGAGGCGACCTCGAGCCTCGATTCGGAATCGGAGGCGCTGATCCAGCAGGCAATGGAGCGGCTGATGAAAGGCCGCACCTCGATCGTGATCGCGCACCGGCTGTCGACGGTAAAGAGCCTCGATCGCATCCTGGTGTTCGACCGCGGCGAGATCGTCGAGCAGGGCACCCATGCCATGCTCGCGAGCAAGCGAGGGGGCATCTATCGAAGTCTGTTCGAGCGCCAGGTGGTGGAGCTCGGGCATATCGCAGCGGCGGAATGACGCGCGGTGGCGGGGCGAAGATCCCGCCGTCGCGTCGTCGAGGATGGAATGACATGAAGGACCTGACGCGCGGCTCCATCGTGAGCCACATCCTGAGCATGGCGCCACCGATCGTGGCGGGCATGATCACGATCATGATCTGCCAGCTCGTCGACCTGTACTTCGTGTCCGGGCTCGGCGATGCCGCGGTTGCCGGCGTCGCCGCGGCCGGCAACGCCGGCTTCCTCGTCAACGCGCTGATGCAGATGCTAGGCGTCGGCGCGGTCGCGCTGATCGCGCACGCCGTTGGCCGCAAGGATCGCGCCGACGCCAATATGATCTTCAACCAGTCGGTCGTGCTGTCGGTGCTGTCAGGGCTGCTGACGCTGCTCGGTGGCCTGGCGCTGGCGCGCCCCTATATGCGAGCGATCTCGGTCGACGCGGCCACGATCGAGGCCGGCGCCACCTATTTGCACTGGTTCATGCCGGCGTTGGCGTTGCAATTCGTGACGCAGGTGATGGGGGCGGCGCTGCGGGCCACCGGCATCGTGCGGCCGAGCATGCTGGTGCAGGTGCTCGCCGTGCTCCTCAACATCGCGCTGGCGCCGGTCCTGATCACCGGCTGGGGCACCGGATACGCCTTCGGTGTCGCCGGAGCGGGTCTGGCAAGCTCGATCGCGGTGTTCATCGGCGTGCTGATGCTGTTCGCGTATTTCCACAGGCTGGAGCGCTACGTCGCGTTCCATCCGGCGCAGTGGCGTCCACGGCTGCGGGAATGGAAACGGATCCTTAATGTGGGCCTGCCCGCGGGCGGCGAGTTCGTGATGATCTTCATCTTCATGGCCGCGATCTACTACGTGCTGCGAGACCTTGGTCCGGCGGCCCAGGCCGGCTTTGGCATCGGCACGCGCGTCATCGGCTTGATCCAGATGCCGGCCCTCGCCGTCGCACTCGCGGCAGGGCCGATTGCCGGCCAGAACTTCGGCGCGGGCAACAGCGAGCGGGTGCGGGAGACGTTCGTCAAGGCGGCGCTGATCGCGACGGCCGTGATGATCATGCTCACTGTGTTCGTGCAGCTCGCGCCCGGATTGCTGCTCGCCGGCTTCTCGAATGATCCGGAGACCATGAGGGTCGCGTTGCTGTTCCTGAAGATGATCTCGCTGAACATGGTGGCGCAGGGATTAATCTTCGTCTGCTCCAGCATGTTCCAGGGCCTCGGCAACACCAAGCCGGTGCTGTGGAGCTCGGCGACGCGCGTCCTCACTTACTCGTTGCCGGCGATCTGGCTCTCGACACGGCCGGGCTTTCGGATCGAATACGTCTGGTACATGTCGAATGCGGCGACGACGCTCCAGGCTGTCCAGAGCCTGTGGCTGCTGCGCCGTGAGTTCAGGAAGCGGCTGGTGACGCCGGAGGAGAAAGCTGAAGCGCCGGCGAGTCCCGAGCCCGGCGCGCCTCTGGCACGCGAGCCGGCCTAAAGCGCGATGAGATTGGATTGAATCGTCATCGCGCTTTAGCTCTTTGTTTGAGCATGATCTTTTCGGAAAACCGCTTCACACTTTTCCGGATCATGC
>NZ_LJYG01000106.1:70544-91059 GCF_001440035.1 Bradyrhizobium manausense
AACTTCCCGGGCCGCGGGAATGGGTTGTCGAAGGGACGAATGGGCGGAGGGGCGGACGAGGGGCGGCCGGCGACCTGGGTCTCGGCGATCTGGGCGGCGCGCTACCGCACGCCGGCTCGTTTCGTCGCGCTGATCGCGTTGCTGCTGCCGTGGACGACCACCGGGACGACGTTCGCGCTGATCCCCTGGCTGATTGCCTTCGCGTTCCTCGATCTGCCCGACTTTCCGCGCTCGCTGCTGCGTCCGGTCAGTCTGCTGCCGATCGCGCTGGTGGTCCTCGCAGCTGTCGGCATGCTCTGGTCGGGTGCCCCATGGCCGGAAAGAATTCATGCGATCGGGCCGGTGTTGAAGCTCCTGGTGATCCCGCTCCTGATCTACCAGTTCGAGCGTTGGCCCTACGGCCTCTGGGTGTTCGCGGCCTTTCTGGCGTCCTGCGCGCTGGTCATGCTGGTCTCCTTCGCCGTGGCTGTTGACCCCGATCTGTCGCTGAAGCTCTATCTGTCGCGCGGACCGTACAAGGTCGAGAGCGGGATCGCCGTGCGCAACTATATCGATCAGAGCCAGGAGTTCGCCCTCTGCGCGATTGCCTTGATCTATCCGATCGTGACGCTGTTTCGAAAGGGACGCGTCCGCATCGCGATAGTGCTCGCGGCCATCGCGACCGGCTTTCTCGTCAACATGATGTTTGTCGTGGTCTCGCGCACCGCGCTGGTGACGCTGCCGATCCTGCTCGTGGTCTTTGCTCTCCTGCATCTGCGTTGGCGCGCCGCCTTGCTGGCCGCGGGGGCGATGGCCTTGTTGGCTGTATTCCTCTGGGCGGTCTCGCCGCATCTGCGCGTGACCGTTGCGAAATTCCAGGGCGACTACGAGATCAGCGTGGAGGACAAGCAGGTGAGCGGCATGGGCTCGCGTCTGGAGTACTGGCGCAAATCCCTGGGCTTCATTGCAGACGCGCCGCTGCTTGGCCACGGCACCGGCTCGATCCGCGCTCTGTTCGCGAGTGCGGCTGCGGATGTGGAGGTCGATCCGCTGCGCAGCGAGATCGTCAGCAATCCGCACAATCAGACGCTAAGCGTTGCGGTGCAATGGGGCGTGGTGGGCGTCCTGGTGCTCTACGCGCTGTGGTTTGCGCATTTGCTGATGTTCCGTCGCGAGGGGCTCGCCTGCTGGATCGGCCTGTTGGTCGTGGTGCAGAACATGCTGTCCTCGCTGCTCAACACCCATTTGTTCGACTTCACGCCGGGCTGGACCTATGTGCTTGGTGTCGGTGTCGCAGGCGGCATGGCGCTGGCGAAGAAGAGCTAGAACGCATTGACGCTGTTCCAGACCAGCGTCGCGCCCGACAGGAACAGCAGGCCGAGCACGACGTCGCCAAAATGCTTGTCGCTGAGCGCGTGATAGACACGCGCTCCCAGCCAGGCGCCGATCAGCGTGCCCGGGAATGCGACCATCGCGAGCCAGACCACCTTGAATGCGACCAGGCCCGAGGCCGTCTGCAGCATCAGCGCGGTCGCAAGCACGGTGAAATTGAACAACTGGAAGATGCCGCGCCGCTCGTGCTTGTTCCAACCACGGATGTTGGCCCACAGGATCGGGAGCGGACCGGACAGGCCGGCAAGGCCGCCCAGAATGCCGCCGGCAAAGCCGATCGCGCCATCGGCGATGCGGCCGCCGAAGGTCACGGCGAACTGCTTCTTGTTGAAGTACAGCGCGCTCGAGAAGATCAGCAAGAGGACGCCGACGCTCAGCCTGAACACCTTGGGATCGGCGGAGGCGACCAGCGTGGTCCCGATCGGTACGCCGATCAACCCGCCGATCAGGAACGGCCACACCAGCGAGAGGTCAAAGCTCTTCCACATCGATGGCAGCGTCGAACTCTGCGCGATCACCGAGCAGATCAGCACCAAGGGCACCGCGAGCGAGGGCGGCAGAACATAGAGCCAGATGCCGAGCGCCATCAGCGCCGTGCCGAACCCGGCCAGCCCCGAGACGAAGCCACCGGCCAGCGCGCCGAACAGCAGCAGCGCAATCGTGAACGTTTCCAAGCCTTAGGTTCCTGTTGGCGCGATCTCGTGATCACCGCACCGTGCATAGCACGGCCACGGACGTGACGGTCAATGCATGCTTGCACGCAACCGCGGCCTGCAATCGTCGGGCATTTTCGAACGACATGCCCGGCCCAGGTCGTCCGCATAGGAGTTCGGGTTCGCGGCTCGATGAGCGTAGCCCCGCGGATTCCGCAGTCCAGGGTGGACAATGGACAACAACCATAGGTGGGGCGCGCCGGTGATGCCACCGATGTGATTAATCGTGAACCCGCTCCTTGTTGGAAAAGAGCGACCCGATTCGTATCTGAGGCGGGCGGCTGTCGATTGGAGGAAAAACGATGCGTATGATTCTGGCTTCGAGCCTCTTGATCGCCTTGGCGGGCTCTGTGAACGCGGCCACGGTGCACCACGCGCACCGGCACCATATTGTTCGTCCCGATCAGGGCGCCTCGGACCCCGCTTCGGCTTTTGGTTACGCGCCATCCGGGCCGGCGATCTACCCCCGCGCGGCACCATACGGTGAAGACTATGGAATGTATCCGCGAGATTCCCAGGGTTACGCACCCGGCGAACGCGAGCAATTTCTCGACAGCGTGAGACAAGGTGGCTAACGCGCCTTAGACGATCTGCCTGGTATCAGCGGGTCTTTGCAGGGCGCCGGTCAGAATCCGGAGTGCTTGCGTGAGTTCCGCACGATTGCGCGCGGCGCCGAGCGACAGCCGCGCCGCATTCGGCGGGTCGCCATCGACCACGAAAGAGTCGCTCGCCACGACGGCAAGCCCTTCGCGCAGCAGCTGCGCGGTGACATCGCGGCGGCCCAATCCCTCCGGCAGCCGCAGCCACAAATGATGCGCGGCGGGCCGGGCCTGGAACTGAAACCCCTTCAGCGCGCGCTGCGCCAATTGCTGGCGGCCGACGGCCTCGCTGCGGATGGCCGTGATGATGCGGTCGGCGATCCCACCCTCGAGCCAGTGCGTCACCAGCGCGACCATGAGCGGTGCCGGCATCTGCACGGTCGCTTGCAGATGGCCTCGCATCTGAAGCTGCGCGCCGCTGTCGGGCGCGAGCAGATAGGCAACGCGCAGCGCCGGCGCGATGCATTTTGACAGTGTGGTCGCGAGATATGTCCTGTCAGGGATGAGGTTCGCAATCGGCGAGGCCGATCGCTCGAGCAGCCCGTAGGCATCATCTTCGATCAGGTCTGTATCGGCATCGCGGACGATCTTTGCGATGGCGTTACGACGATCGGCGGAGAGCGTCGCGGTGGTCGGATTGTGCAACGTCGGAATGAGATAGACAGCCTTCGGCTTGTAGCTGCGGCATGCCTTCGCCAGCGCATCGGGCAAGATGCCGCCGTCATCCATGGCGACGCCGACGAGCCTGACGCCGAGCTGCGCCGCCGCCGCTTTGATGCCAGGGAAAGTGAGAGCCTCCGTCAGCACGACGTCACCCGGCCGCGCAAGGTGCGCGAGCAGGTTGAACAGGATCGTCTGCGCGCCGGGAAAGATCACGAGCTTGTCGGCCTGCGCATGTGGAACGCGCGAGCGCATCCAGCGCGCGGCGACCTCGCGCTCATGCGCGCTGCCGCCCGGCGGCTGGTAGTTCAGGAACGCGGTCAGACCCGATTGCGCGCGAAGGGCCTCAAGGCCGGCGAGGATGCGCTCGTCGAGCTGCGCCTCCAGCGGATGCGGCGGCACGTTCATCGACAGATCGATCGCGAGCGGATGCGGCAGGTCGACGGCGCGGCGCGCGCTGGTCTCCGACACGAACGAGCCCTGGCCGACCCGGGCCTCCATGATGCCGCGGCGCCGCGCCTCGGTGTAGGCGCGCGTCACCGTGGTGAGGTCAATGCCCAGCGCTTTGGCCAGCGCGCGCTGCGTCGGCAGTTGCTGTCCCCGCACCAGCCGGCCGGCGGCGATGTCGGCCTCCATGGCCTCGACGATACGCTGGTAGCGCGGCCCTGACAGCTCCGAGATTGTAGGGGTCCAATCCATGCAATTTGGGTCCATATCCTTTGAATGTATGGAAACGGTATATTATTGTATGCAAAACGGAAGAGGTGTCGTCATGGCGACCGGTTCAGTTTCTCTGGCAAAGGCGATGTGGCGCGGTTTTCGCGGCAAGTGCCCGAGCTGCGGCGAAGGGCACATGTTCGGCCGTTTCCTGAAAGTGGCCCACGCCTGCGATCATTGCGGCGAGGAGCTGTCCCACCAGCGCGCCGACGATTTTCCGGCCTACCTAGTGATGGTTGTGGTCGGCCATCTCGTGGTGCCGGTGATCCTCGCGGTCGAGACCGCCTATGCGCCGCCGGTCTGGCTGCAACTCGCGGTGTGGCTGCCGGTGACGCTGTTTGCCTCGCTCGCGCTGCTGCAACCGACTAAGGGCGCCATCGTCGGCCTGCAGTGGCAGATCGGCATGCACGGGTTCGAGGCGGGCAAGCTGCGGCGCGAAGCGGGCCAGCTTGCGCCCGTGCTGGTGAAGGCGCCGCGCGCGGCCTGAGGCGGCTCGCGGCGTTTACATCGCGCCGGCCATCGCTACACTCCATCGCGTCAAGACAACAACGATGGAAACGCCGATGGCCGCACGCGCAAGAACCTTCCTGCTCTGTCATGGCGCGTGGTCCGGCGGCTGGTCGTGGCGGAAGATGCATCCGCTGATGGCGCAGGCCGGCCACCGCCTGATTGCGCCGACCTACACCGGGCTCGGCGAGCGTGCGCATCTTGCCAGTCCCGCTGTTGATCTCGACACGCACATCCAGGACATCCTGGGCGTCATCAAGTTTGAGGATCTCGACGACATCGTGCTGCTCGGCCACAGCTATGGCGGCATGGTCGCGACCGGCGTTGCCGACCGCGCGCGTGAGCGCATCACGCAACTGATCTATCTTGACGCCTTCGTGCCGCGTGACGGCCAGTCGTTGTTCGATCTCAACGAAGCTGGACGCGAGCCGATGCGCAAGGCAGCCGCCGCCGGCGATGGCTACCGCATCCCGCCGAACCCGCCGCCATCAGATACGCCGCAGGCTGATCTCGATTGGCTCAACGCGCGCCGCATCAACATGCCGATCAAATGTTTCGAAACGAAGCTGAAGCTTCAGCACGGCGAACCGGCGATGCCGCGGAGCTACATCTATTGCGCCCGCATTCCGCCGGGCGACGTGTTCGGCCAATTCGCAAGGCGCGCGAAGAGCGAGGATGGTTGGCGCTATTTCGAGCTCGACGCCAGCCACGCGCCGAACGTGACGGCGCCAGAGGCGTTGGTGGGTGTGTTGCAGGAGATCGTGGCTTAACCCACAGCCGTCATTCCGGGGCGCGACGAAGTCGCGAGCCCGGAATCCATCCCTCCACCAACTCTGTCGCACGATGGATTCCGGGCTCTCGCTTCGCGAGCCCCGGAATGACGGCAATTGAATGGTTGCGCGCACGGTCCAAAATGGTGAGGGGTCCGATGCGCTAGCATCGAACCCCTCGTTGCAAGATATCAGCCGGCCTGTAAGCCGGGTTCTGTAGGGCACCGCCTGCTTGCGCAGGCGATACGTGACGGCCATTCCTCTGGGACCATGTTTGCACATGGCCTCGAGCAACCTACCCGGACGGCGGGCCTGACATCGCCCCGCGGCGTTATCGCTCAAAGCGAACAGCCCGCTACGCCGTCCCTATTCGGTTTTGCTCCCGGTGGGGTTTACCATGCCGGCTCCGTTGCCGGACCCGCGGTGCGCTCTTACCGCACCTTTTCACCCTTACTTCCTCCGAGGAGGGAGCGGTTCGTTCTCTGTGGCACTTTCCCTGGGGTCGCCCCCGCCGGACGTTATCCGGCACCGTATGTCAAGGGAGCCCGGACTTTCCTCCCCGGCGGCCTTTCGGCACCTGCCGGAGCGGCCGTCCGGCCGACTGACTGACAACGCAATGGGCATTTGTGACGGTTTCGTCAAGCCAAGATCGTGGCGCACGCGGCGGCGGAAATAATTTATCCTGAAGATGTCGTTTGGTGCCGGCCCCGTTCGACTGATGTCGGCGATCCCGCCGAACCACAGGAGTGAAGCGATGCAATATCTGCTGCTGATCTACCGGAACGAAAACTACATGACCGACATGAGCGCCGCCGACCGCCAGAAGCTGATGGGAGAATACGGCGCCTACACGCAGTCGATCATCCAGAGCGGCCATTTCAAGGCCGGCGACGGCCTGCAGCCGACCACGACGGCGACCACGGTGCGCGTGCGCGACGGCAAGACCATGACCACCGACGGTCCGTTCGCGGAAACGCGCGAGCAGCTCGGCGGCTATTACCTGGTCGAGGCCAAGGATCTCGACGAGGCCGTTGCGCTCGCCGCGCGAGTTCCCGAGGCGAAGCGGGGTTCGATCGAGGTCCGGCCGGTCATGATCTACAATTGATCACACCAAGCGACATCGACAGGATCTTCCGCGACGAGGCGGGGCGGGCGCTGGCCACCCTGATCCGCCTCGTCGGTGATTTCGATTTGGCCGAGGACGCGCTGCAAGATGCGTTCGCGGTCGCGCTGGAGCGCTGGGCGGCCGGCGAAATCCCCGACAATCCGCGCGCCTGGCTCGTCAATGTCGGCCGCAACAAGGCGATCGACCGTATCAGGCGCCAGGCCGCCTTTCGCGGCAAGCAGCAGGCGCTCCTGCATGAGCTCGAGCTCAACGCGAATACGCCGGCCGAGCCGCCGGCGATGCTCGACGACGACATGCTGCGGCTGATCTTCACCTGTTGCCATCCGGCGTTCGCAGCCGAGGTGCAGGTCGCGCTGACGCTGCGCACCGTCTGCGGCCTCTCTGCCGCGCAGGTCGCGCGGGCGTTCCTCGTCGGTGAGGATGCGATGGCGCAGCGGCTCGTCCGCGCCAAGCAGAAGATCAGGCTCGCCGGCATCCCCTATGAGGTGCCGGAGCGCGAGGCGCTGGTGCCGCGGCTCGACGGCGTGCTCGCCGTGATCTATCTCGTCTTTACCGAGGGTTATGTCGCAACCTCGGGCGCCGACCTGATGCGGCCCGATCTCGCGACTGAGGCAATCAGGCTCGCGCGCCTGCTCGACCGTCTGATGCCCGATCGCGCCGCAATCAAGGGCCTGCTGGCGTTGATGCTGTTGCACGATGCGCGCCGCGCTGGCCGCGAGACCGCGGCCGGCGACATCGTCCTTCTCGAAGAGCAGGACCGCTCGCTGTGGGATCGCGCGCAGATCGAGCAAGGCTTGCGTCTCGTCGACGACGCGCTGCGCCTGCCGGGCCGGCCGCAGCCCTATGCGGTGCAAGCCGCGATCGCCGCACTGCATGCTCGCGCGCCGAGTTTCGAGGCGACCGACTGGCCGCAGATCGCCGGGCTCTATGAAGTGCTGTTGCGCATCAATCCGTCACCGGTGATCGAGCTCAACCACGCCGCCGCCGTGTCGATGGTCGACGGCCCTGCCCGCGCGCTCGATCTCGTCGAGGCGATCACCGCGCGCGGCGGCCTTGACGGCTACGAGTTGCTGCCGGCCGTGCGCGCGGATTTGCTGCGGCGCCTCGAGCGGAAGCAGGAAGCGCGCGAGGCCTATGCGGCAGCGACGGCGGCAACGCAGTTGGAACCGTTGCGGCGTCTGTATGCGCGGCGGGTGAGGGAGATGGGGTAGGTGCCACAAACTCCGTCATTGCGAGCGCAGCGAAGCAATCCAGAATCGTTCCGCGGAGACACTCTGGATTGCTTCGTCGCAAGAGCTCCTCGCAATGACGGCTTCGCCGTCACTTCGACGCGGCAGCGGTCCCATCGGCCGGCAGGCTCGCCAGCAGCGCCTGCAGCGTCGACAGCGTCGAGTGATCGGCAATACCATCCAGGCGCGCGGGGCGGAAGTGGCGCTGGAAGGCGGTAACGACTTCCATGGTCGCGGCATCGTACTTGCCTGACAGCGGCACGCCATAACCATAGCGTGCGAGCGCCTGCTGCAGGTTCAGCACCGCGTCGCTGATGGTGCCGAGCATCAGGGTCTCGCCGCGCACGATTGGCGCCGGCGTCACCCAGTGACCGACGCCGGAATTAGCCAGGGAATGCCAGGGAAATTTTTCGCCGGGATCCTTCTTGCGTGCGGGCGCGACATCGGAATGGCCGAGCACGCGCTGCGGCGCTACCTTGCGGCGGAGCATGATGCCGCGGCACAGCGCGATCACGGCCGCGATCTGGCGCAGCGGATATTCCGGATAGCCCCAATCATGGCCGCGATTGATGATCTCGATCCCGATCGAGCAGGAGTTGATGTCGTCCTCGCCGGCCCAGGACGAGACGCCGGCGTGCCAGGCGCGGCGCGATTCCGGCACGCATTGCACGATGCGGCCGTCCTCCAGCACGACGTAATGAGCCGACACTTCGGTGCCGGCCGTGCACAGCCGCGCCAGCGCGCCCTCGACGTCGGGCATGCCGGTGTAGTGCAGCAAGATCATGTCGATCTGCCGTCCCTTATTGCGCTCGCCGTGATTGGGCGACGGGATGATGTCCGAGACGATCGACGAATCCGGCTCGAACGTCCGCATGTTCGCCGCGGCCTTTGGAACCGGGAGAACGCGCTGACGCTTCGAATCAGTACCCGACGGTGTTGACGGACCGGACGACATAAACAGCTCAGAATCGGAGGACGGCTGGGCCAAGCCCTTCTCTTTACTATTTCTTTACTGTCCGGTCCGCGCAATCGCGCAGGTCGGTTAATGCGTGCATTTTGCGCCTGGTGTGTGGATGACGCATCACCACCCAGGCACCTTTTCGAGATGTCGTGAGCCGATCAACGCTTTCTTAACGCTAAGCGCCGTTACTGAGAGGTGAAGAGCCGACCCGCGTCCGGAGGCGGCCAAAAGCGTTTTTGGCTCGAATCCCCATGGCTGCCCGACATATTCCACTGGGAATACCGGGATTGATGCCTGGGACGACCGGGCGCGGCGCGCATGCTGGCAAGCATGCTGAAGAGGGGCTTTGTCGTGGAACCGCCGCGACGCGGAGTTATTCGAGGCGTGATGGGCTGCTTCGCCGCCGATTTCACCTGTCTGCCCGACCGGCGCGACGCATGAGCGACGCGCCGCACATTCCCGTGCTCGGCGTCGAGGCGGTCGCGCATCTCGCGCTGCGCGAGGGCGGCATCTATGTCGATGCCACCTTCGGGGCCGGCGGCTACAGCCGCGCCATCCTCGATGTGCCGGGAACCCAGGTCATCGCGATCGATCGCGATCGCACCGCGATTGCCGGCGGCGCCGAGCTGGTTGCGAGCGCTTCGGGCCGGCTGGCACTGGTCGAAGACCGTTTCTCGAATCTTGCCGAAGTCTGCGCCGCACAAGGCGTCAAGGCGGTCGACGGCGTCGTGATGGATGTCGGGGTGTCCTCGATGCAGCTCGACCAGGCCGGTCGCGGCTTCTCGTTCCGTCTCGACGGTCCGCTCGATATGCGGATGGGGCAGACCGGGCCGACGGCCGCCGAAATCGTCGCGCGTGCCTCGGAAGGCGATCTCGCGGACATCATCTACCTCTTCGGAGAAGAACGGCATTCGCGCCGAATCGCCCGTGCCATTGTGGCGGACCGGCAGGAGACGCCGTTCACCACCACGCGCGCGCTCGCCGATCTCGTCGGCCGCGTGGTGCGCTCGAAGCCCGGTGAGATTCACCCGGCGACGCGGACGTTCCAGGCGCTGCGCATCTTCGTCAACGAAGAGCTCGAAGAACTCCGGACCGCGCTCGCCGCGGCTGAGCGCGTGCTCAAGCCCGGCGGCCGTCTCGTCGTGGTTTCCTTCCATTCGCTGGAAGATCGCATCGTCAAGAATTTCCTCGCAGAGCGTTCCAAGACCGGCGGCGGCTCGCGGCATCTGCCGGAGGTGGCGCAAACAGCACCGAGCTTCCAGCTGCTGACGCGGCGGCCCGTGATCGCCGGCGAGGCAGAAGTCGCGCACAATCCGCGGGCGCGTTCCGCAAAGCTGCGCGCCGCCGAGCGCACCACGGCGCCTGCGCATCATGACGACGAGCCATCGTCTTGGCCAAAACTCTCCGACGTGATGAGGGGCGGCTAGCAGATGCGCTTCATCCACCTTCTCGTCATCGGCGCGCTGATCTTCGCGGCGGCCTATGTCTACCGGATCAAGATGGATTCCACCGCGCGCACCGAGAAGGTGCTGCGGCTGCATGCGGAGATCCGCGAGCAGCGCGATGCGATCGCGCAGCTGCGCTCCGAATGGGCCAAGCTCGATGCGCCCTTGCGCCTGCAAGGCCTGGTCGAGCGGCATCTGCCGCTCAAGCCCGTCAATGGCACGCAATATGATTCACTGAAGAACCTGCCGGATCGTCCGCCGCGGATGTTCCGGCCGGGCGAGCCTGATCCGATCGGGTCCATGATCAACACCATCGAAGCCGCGAGCGATCCCGATAGCGTGACCGGCTCGGTGCCCCAGCCCGAGGACAAGCAATGAGCGCTGTTCCGGCCAAACCCTCCGCGCGGCCAGCCGAGCCTTGGCGCCAGCGTCTGATCCGCAGCCTCCTCTACGGGCGCAATGTCGATCGCGCCGCGAAAGCGCGTGCGCGCGTCGGCCTTGCGATACTCGCCTTTGCCACCGTCTACACCCTGATCGCCGGCCGCCTCGTGATGTTCGCGATCGGCGCCGACGCCCACGGCGCGCGTCGTGCCGCCTCGCAGGAAGTGGTTGCGACCGCCCGGCCCGACATCGTCGACCGCAACGGCGCGATCCTCGCGACCGACGTCAAGGCCGCCAGCATGTTCGGCGAGCCGCGCCGCATCATCGACAAGGACGAGGCGATCGAGCTGTTGACCGCGACCGTGCCCGATCTCGACGAGGCCGAGGTGCGTGACCGCCTGAAAACGCGCAAGGGCTTCGTCTGGCTGAAGCGCGAGATCACGGCAAAGCAGCAGCAGGACATCCACAAGCTCGGCATTCCCGGCATCGGCTTCCTGCGCGAGAACAAGCGTGTCTATCCGACCGGCAACGAGGTCGCCCACCTCATTGGTCTGGTCAATATCGACAACCAGGGCATCGCCGGCATGGAGAAGTGGCTCGACAACCAGGGCCTCGCCGATCTCCATCGCGCCGGTTTTGCGACCGATCGCCTGCAAAAGCCGGTCGAACTGTCGGTCGATCTGCGCGTCGAGCACGCTTTGCGCGACGAACTGCTGAAGGCCAAGGAAAAGTTCCACACCAAGGCGGCCTCCGGCCTCGTCACCAATGTCAACACCGGCGAAATCATCGCCATGGTGTCGGTGCCGGATTTCGACCCGAACAATCCCAAGGAAGCCCACGATCCTGACCGTATCAACCGCCTGACCACGGGTGTCTACGAGATGGGCTCGACGTTCAAGGCCTTCACGCTCGCGATGGCGCTCGATACCGGCAAGTACGGCCTCGACTCGCTGTGGGATGCGCGCGGGCCGCTGCACTACGGCAAGTTCGCGATTCATGACGACGAGCCGAAGGGCCGCTTCCTGAGCATGAAGGAGGTGTTCACCTTCTCCTCCAACGTCGGCGCCGCGCGCATCGCGCTGTCGCAGGGCGTGGAGGCCCACAAGGCCTTCCTGCGCAAGATGGGCCAGCTCGAACGGCTGCGGACCGAATTGCCGGAAAGCGCCTCGCCGATCGTGCCGAAACGCTGGGGCGATCTGAACACCATCACCATCTCGTTCGGCCACGGCATGGCCGTGGCGCCGTTGCAGGCCGTGATGGGCGTCAGCGCGCTGGCCAATGGCGGCCTGCTGATTCCGCCGACCTTCCTCAAGCGGTCGGAAGAGGAGGCGCGGGCGGTCGCAAAGCGCGTGATCAAGCCCGAGACGTCGGACAAGATGCGGTTCCTGATGCGGCTCAATGCTGAGATCGGCACCGCCAAGAGGGCCAACGTTCCCGGTTACTATATCGGCGGCAAGACCGGCACCGCCGAAAAGGTGATCAATGGCCGCTATGCCAAGAAGAAAGTGCTGACCGCGTTCACCGCGATCCTGCCGGCGGACAAGCCAAAGTACCAGCTCCTGATCATGCTCGACGAGCCGCAGCCGCTGAAGGAGACCTACGGCTTCATCACCTCGGGCTGGAACGCTGTTCCCACCGCCGGCAACGTCATCACCCGGATCGGGCCGCTGCTCGGCATCGAGCCCCGCTACGACTTGCCGCCCGCGGACCGCCTTATTCTTGCAGCATCCAGGACAACCCAGTAATCAACTGGGGTGGCCGCCGCCGCCGCTGATTCGGCTTTTCCTGACGATTCGGCGTTCCGGCGCGGCATGTCGACTGGAAGACCATGAAGCTGCGTGACCTCTTAGGCCAAGATGCTTTGGGCCATGAAGCCGCGATCGAGCCTATAGCGGGGGCGCTCGAGGTGACGGGCGTTGCGCTCGACAGCCGCGCGGTCAAGCCGGGCGACCTCTTCTTTGCGCTCGCAGGCAGCAAGACTGACGGTGCGCGCTTCATCGACGCTGCCATCGCGGCCGGCGCGCTGGCCGTGGTCGGGGATCACGCACCCGACGGCTGCAAGGTCCCGTTCATCACGGTCGCCAATCCGCGTCGCGCGCTGGCGCTGGCGACGGCCAGATTTTTCCCGGCCCAGCCTGCGACGATCGCGGCGGTCACCGGCACCAGCGGCAAGACTTCGGTCGCCGCGTTCACGCGCCAGATCTGGGAACGGCTCGGCCACGCTTCGGCCAGCATCGGCACCATCGGTCTCGTCTCGCCCAAGCGCACCGTCTACGGTTCGCTGACGACGCCCGATCCGATCGCGCTGCACCGGCAGCTCGATGAGATCGCGCGGGAAGGCGTGACGCATCTCGCCTTCGAAGCCTCGTCGCACGGCCTCGATCAATATCGCCTGGACGGCGTGCGCATCGCCGCCGGCGGCTTCACCAACCTGTCGCGCGACCATATGGATTACCATCCGACCGTCGCGCACTATCTTGCAGCAAAGCTCAGGCTGTTCCGCGAGCTCATTCCATCGGGTGGCGCCGCGGTGATCTCGGCCGATCATGATTGCTCGGCGGAGGCGATCGACGCGGCGAAGACGCGTGGTCTGCATGTGATGGCGGTGGGACGCAACGGCGATGGGGCAGGCGAGGGTATCCGCCTCCTCGAGGCCGTGGTCGAAGGCTTTTCGCAAAGGCTCAGCCTCGAACATCGCGGCAAACATCATGCAGTCCGGCTGCCGCTGGTCGGTGAATTCCAGATCGAGAACGCGCTGGTGTCGGCCGGCCTTGCCATCGGCACCGGCAGCGATGCAGCCAATGTGTTTGCGAGCCTCGAACATCTGGAAGGCGCCAAGGGACGGCTCGAGCGGGTCGGGGAGCGTAACGGCGCGCCTGTCTTCGTCGACTATGCGCACAAGCCCGATGCGCTGGCGAAGGCGCTGCAGGCGCTGCGGCCTTACGCCAGGCGGAGACTGATCGTCGTCTTCGGCGCCGGCGGCGATCGCGATGCCGGCAAGCGGCCGATCATGGGCGAGATCGCGGCCGAGAATGCCGATCGCGTCATCATCACCGACGACAATCCGCGCAGCGAAAAGCCGGAAGCCATTCGCGCCGCGATCCTCGCCACCGCCAAGGGCGCGCGCGAAATCGGCGATCGCGCGGCCGCGATCCGTGCGGCGATCGAGGAGCTGGAAGATGGCGATGCGCTGCTCATCGCCGGCAAGGGCCACGAGACCGGGCAGATCGTCGGCAGCGAGGTCCTGCCGTTCAGTGATCACGAGGCGGTCGCCGCCGCATTAGCAACGAGGGTCGCATGAGCGGGCCATTATGGACGGTTGCCGAGGTGGCGCGTGCGCTGGGTGCAACAGGATCATTCCCTGATACCCCGATCGACTTCGTCACCCAGGACAGCCGCGTGGTGAAGCCGGGCAGTCTGTTCGTGGCGCTATCAGGCACGCCGAGCGGCGGCTTCATCTCGGCCTTCGCAAGTGCGCGCGATGGCTGGGAGTTCGCGGACAAGGCGGAAGCATCAGGTGCGGTCGCGATGATCGTGCCGCACGAGATCGCGGGCATCAGTGTCCCGCAGATCGTCGTCAAGGACACGCTGATCGACGGCCTCTGGGGTCTCGCCCGCGCCGCGCGCGCACGCTTCAACGGCCCCGTGATCGGATTGACCGGCAGTGCCGGCAAGACGAGCACCAAGGAATTTTTGGCGGCCTATCCCAATGCCTATGCGAGCCCGTCGAGCTTCAACAATTTCTGGGGTGTGCCGCTGACGCTGTGCAATGCGAAGGCAGACGCCAGCCTTTGGGTGGTCGAGATGGGCATGAACCAGCCAGGCGAGATCGCGCGGCTCAGCGAGTTGACGCGGCCGACGGTCGCGCTCGTCGTCAACGTCCAGCCGGTGCATCTGGAAAAGCTCGGCTCGCTCGATGCGATCAGGCGCGAGAAAGTGTCGATCGCGCTCGGCCTGCCCGACGACGGCGTGCTGGTGCTCCCCGCCGGGCTCAAGGCGGCGGAATGGAAGGGCAAGGTGGTGCGCTTCGGCGAGCATGCCGAGGTGCACGAGGTCAAGCACGCGCCGCATGGCGAGAGCTGGCAGGTCGTGGCCGCGATCGGCAAGAAGGAGATCGCCTTCAGCCTGACGCCGGGCGCGCCGCACCGCGTGCAGAATGCGCTCGCCGCGCTCGCCTCTGTTCATGCCGCCCATCTCGATGTCGCGACGCTCGCGATCAAGCTCGATCGCGTCGGCATCATGACCGGCCGCGGCGTCGAGCAGGCGGTCGGCGGCGTCACCGTGATCGACGACAGCTTCAACGGCAATCCGGCGAGCGTCGCTGCCGCGCTGCAAAGCCTGCAGGCGCGCAACGTGACCGGCGGTCGCCGCATTGCGGTGCTCGGCGACATGCTGGAGCTGGGCGACGATGCCCCGCGCTACCACACCGCGCTGGCTTCGCATCTCCAAGGCATCGACGGCATCTATTGCGTCGGTCCCCTGATGCGGCACCTCTATGACACGCTTCCATCAGGCAAGGGGCTTGGCTGGCACGACGATCCTGCCACACTTAAACCCAGCGAGGTCGCTAGCCTGCTGAAGGCAGGCGATGTCGTGGTTGTCAAGGGCAGCAAGAAGATGTTCTGGGTCAACAAGTTTGTGCCGGGCCTAGTGGCCGCCTTGCAGGCAAAGGCGTAAACTGCTTGGAAGGCGCAGTTTCCGAATCCCACCCTTTGCGCCGTCCGGTTTCTTTGGGGTCGCCCGACCCCATGACGAAGACCAGAGAATGCGCGTCAGAGGTTGGGGCCTGAGCGAAGGCCGCGCGAAAGGCGCCATAGGACCGACTGAATGTTTTACTGGCTGATAGAGCTCTCCAACACATTTCCGGGCTTCGGTGCCGTGCGCACCGTTCTGAACGTCTTCCGCTACATCACCTTCCGAACCGGCGGTGCAATTGCCACCGGCGCGCTGTTCGTGTTCCTGTTCGGACCCTGGATCATCGATCATTTGCGCATCCGCCAGGGCAAGGGCCAGCCGATCCGCACCGATGGTCCGCAATCGCATCTGGCCAAGAAGGGCACGCCCACCATGGGCGGGCTGATGATCCTGTCCGGGCTGACGGTCGCCACGGTGCTCTGGGCCAATCCGCTCAATCCTTACGTCTGGATCGTGCTGGCGGTGACGCTCGGCTTTGGCTTCGTCGGCTTCTATGACGATTACCTCAAGGTGACCAAGCAGACCACGAGCGGCTTCGGCGGCAAGCTGCGCCTCCTGATCGAAGCGATCATCGCGCTGGTCGCCTGCTACGCGCTGGTGCGGCTGAACCGCGATCCCGCCTCGACCGCGCTGACGGTCCCCTTCCTGAAGGACACCGTGCTGCATTTCGGCTGGTTCTTCGTGGTGTTCGGCGCCTTCGTCATCGTTGGTGCCGGCAATGCCGTGAACCTCACCGACGGTCTCGACGGCCTCGCGATCGTGCCTGTCATGATCGCGACCGCGAGCTTTGGGCTGATCGCCTATCTCGCCGGCAACGCGGTGTTCGCCGATTATCTCCAGATCAAATATGTCGCCGGCACCGGCGAACTGGCGGTGCTTTGCGGCGCGCTGCTGGGTGCCGGGCTCGGCTTCCTCTGGTTCAATGCGCCGCCGGCCTCTATCTTCATGGGCGACACCGGCTCGCTCGCGCTCGGCGGCATGCTGGGCTCGATCGCGGTCGCGGTGAAGCACGAGATCGTGCTTGCGGTGATCGGGGGCCTGTTCGTGCTGGAGGCGGTCTCGGTGATCGTGCAGGTGGTATCGTTCAAGCTGACGGGCAAGCGCTTCTTCCGCATGGCGCCGATCCACCACCATTTCGAGCAGCTCGGCTGGACCGAGCCGCAGATCGTGATCCGCTTCTGGATCATCTCGGTGATGCTGGCGCTCGCCGGCCTTTCCACGCTGAAGCTGCGTTGATGATGGTGACGGCCCTGTATCCCCATTCTCGTCATTCCGGACGGCGCGAAGCGGCGATCCGGAATCTCGAGATTCCGGGTTCTCGCTGCGCGAGCCCCGGAATGACAGAGGCCCAATCATGATCCCCGTTACATCCTTTGCCGGCAAGACGGTCGCGGTGTTTGGCCTCGGCGGCTCGGGGCTGGCCTCGTGCCATGCGCTGCGGGCCGGTGGCGCCGAAGTGATCGCAGCCGACGACAATGCCGAGAATGTCACCAAGGCGGCGCAGGCGGGTTTCATCACCGCGGATTTGCGCAACGCCTCCTGGGACAATTTCGCAGCGCTGGTGCTCGCGCCCGGCGTGCCGCTGACTCATCCGGTGCCGCACTGGAGCGTGCTGAAGGCGCGCGAGGCAGGCGTCGAGGTGATCGGCGACATCGAGCTGTTCT
This sequence comes from Bradyrhizobium manausense, assembly GCF_001440035.1. Classification (GTDB taxonomy): domain Bacteria; phylum Pseudomonadota; class Alphaproteobacteria; order Rhizobiales; family Xanthobacteraceae; genus Bradyrhizobium; species Bradyrhizobium manausense. The sequence continues at coordinate 87,383 of NZ_LJYG01000106.1, forward strand.
GCCGCGAGCGGCGTCGTCACGCGCCGAACGCGCCGTTCGTCGCCATCACCGGCACCAACGGCAAGTCGACGACGACGGCCTTGATCGCGCATCTGACGAGGGTTGCCGGCTACGACACCCAGATGGGCGGAAATATCGGCACCGCGATCCTGTCGCTGGAGCCGCCGCGCACGGGCCGCGTCCACGTCATCGAGATGTCGTCCTACCAGATCGACCTCACGCCCTCGCTCGATCCCTCCGTCGGCATCCTGCTCAATGTCAGCGAGGACCACATCGATCGTCACGGCACGATCGAGCATTACGCTGAAGTGAAGGAGCGCCTGGTTGCGAACGTGCAGGCAGGCGGCACGTCCATCGTCGGCGTCGATGACGGCTGGTGCCGCGACATTGCCGACCGGCTCGATCGCGCCGGCAAGAACGTGGTGCGCATCTCCGTCAAGAATCCGCTCGCTTCAGGTATTCATGTCGAGCACGGCAGCATCGTGCGGACCGCGGGCGGCGCCCGCAGCGAGATCGCCAAGCTCGGCGGCATCGGCTCGCTGCGCGGCCTGCACAATGCGCAGAACGCAGCCTGCGCCGCTGCTGCCGCGCTCGCGATGGGTATCGGCCAGGACGTGCTTCAGAACGGCCTGCGCAGCTTTCCAGGCCTGGCACATCGCATGGAGCAGGTTGGTCGCCGCGGCAACGTGCTGTTCGTCAACGACTCCAAGGGCACCAACGCCGACGCTACAGCCCATGCGCTGTCGTCCTTTGCCGACATTTTCTGGATCGCGGGCGGCAAGCCGAAGGCGGGCGGCATCGCCAGCCTGGCGGGATTTTTCCCGCGCATCCGCAAGGCCTATCTGATCGGCGAGGCCGCGCAGGAATTTTCCGGCACGCTCGGTTCGGTCGCGCATGAGATCAGCCAGACACTCGACGTCGCGGTCGCGCACGCCGCGCGCGATGCGGAAGCATCAGGACTTGCGGATGCGGTCGTGCTGCTGTCGCCGGCCTGCGCCTCGTTCGACCAGTACCGCAATTTCGAGATCCGCGGCACCAGGTTCCGCGAACTGGTGCAGGCGCTGCCGGGCGTGAAGCCGGTGGTGTGAGGCGCGGCTGCTCCTCCGCTGTCGTCGCCCGGCCAGTGCGCAATTGCGCAGTAGCACCGGGCGACCCAGTATTCCAGAGACCGTGCTTGAGCCGAGGGGCCGCGGCGTACTGGATGCCCCGGTCGAGCCGGGGCATGACAGAGTGTTTTGTGGCGTCTGCGGAGCTCATCTCGAAACATCCGCATTCCCTTAACCCTCCGGTAACCAACCTCGGCGACCAATGGGCGGACCTCTGTCCGAAAGCGGCCGCCCATGCTCTCCCGTGAAGAACGCACCCCCTTTTCCGAGTGGTGGTGGACCGTCGACAAGCCGCTGTTCGGCGCGATCCTGCTCTTGATGCTGACCGGTGTCATCCTGTCGCTGGCGGCGAGCCCTTCGGTTGCGACCCGCATCGGGCTCGATCCCTTCCATTTCTTCAGCCGTCACGTGATGTTCCTGGCGCCGTCCTTCATGGTCCTGCTCGGCGTCTCCTTCCTGTCGCCGCGCGCGATCCGACGTTCGGCGCTGATCATCTTCGCGCTCAGCATCATCCTGATCGTGGTGACGCTCGCTATTGGCCCCGAGGTGAAGGGCTCGCGGCGCTGGATCACGCTCATCGGCGTCAATATCCAGGCCTCCGAAATCGCAAAGCCGTCCTTCGTCGTCATCGCCGCCTGGCTGTTCGCGGAATCGACCAGGCGACCGGAGATGCCGGCGACCTCGATGGCGCTGGTGCTGCTCTTGATGCTGGTCTCGCTGCTGGTGATGGAGCCGGACTTCGGCCAGACCATGCTGATCCTGATGGTGTGGGGCTCGCTGTTCTTCATCGCGGGCATGCGCATGATCTGGGTGTTCGGCCTCGCAGGCCTCGGCGCCGCCGGCCTGTTCAGCGCCTATCTGTTCGTCCCGCACGTCGCCGGCCGCATCAAGCGTTTCATGAATCCGGCTTCCGGCGACACCTTCCAGGTCGATACCGCAATGGAGGCGTTCTACAACGGCGGCTGGTTTGGCCTAGGGCCAGGCGAGGGCATCGCAAAACGGAACCTCCCGGACAGCCACACCGACTTCGTGTTCGCGGTCGCCGCCGAGGAGTTCGGCATCATCCTGTGCCTTGCCATGCTGGCGCTGTTCGCCTTCGTCGTCATCCGCACGCTGTCACGCGCCTATGCCAATGAGGACATGTTCTCGCGCTTTGCGGCCTCTGGGCTGGCGATCCTGTTCGGCGTCCAGGCCGCGATCAACATGTCGGTGAACCTGCAGCTCATCCCCGCCAAGGGCATGACGCTGCCGTTCATTTCGTACGGTGGTTCCTCGATTGTCTCGCTGGCCTATGGCGTCGGCATGATGCTGGCGCTGACGCGGCTGCGCCCGCGCACCGAGGTCGAGGCCAGCGGCCACGCCGAGGCGATGCGGAGCTACGCGTAGTTTCCGGTAATGGTTGAATGCATAGCCCGGATGGAGCGTAGCGCAATCCGGGATGCTTATTCCAACCGCGAGACCCCGGATTACGCTGCGCTCCATCCGGGCTACGGACTCGTCATTGCGAGCGGAGCGAAGCAATCCAGACTGTTCCTGCGGATGCATTTCTGGATTGCTTCGCTCCGCTCGCAATGACGGGGGAGACACTGTAAAACGTGAATTATGGATCAATCTCCCCTGATTCTTCTCGCCGCGGGCGGCACCGGCGGCCACCTGTTTCCGGCCGAGGCGCTCGGCGTCGAGTTGATCCGGCGCGGCTTTCGCGTGCGTCTCGTCACCGATGACCGCGCGCTGCGCTACAGCGGGCTGTTCAGCAAGGACATGATCGACGTCGTCGCGAGCGAGACCGCGCGCGGCCGCAATCCGATCCAGCTCGCCTATGCCGGCCTCACGCTCGCCACCGGTACGCTGTCCGCTTACAGCCTGATCAGGCGATTGAAGCCCGCAGCCGTCGTCGGCTTCGGCGGCTATCCGACATTGCCGCCGCTGGTTGCGGCAAAATTCGCCGGCGTGCCCGGCATCATCCACGACGCCAACGCCGTGCTTGGCCGCGCCAACCGTTTCCTGTCGAGCCGCGTGAAGGCCATCGCGACGTCGCTGCCCGGCGTGCTCGACCGAGATCCGGCGCTTGCGGCTAAGACCACGACAGTCGGCACGCCGATGCGACCGGCGGTGCTCGCCGCGGCGGCGGTGCCCTATGCCGCACCTGAAGCGAACGGACCGTTGCGCCTGCTCGTCGTCGGCGGCAGCCAGGGGGCGCGGATCATGGCCGACATCGTGCCCGGCGCGATCGAGCGGCTCGAGCCCGCTTTGTGGGGCCGTCTCGTGCTGACCCAGCAGGTACGCGACGAGGATATGACCCGCGTGCGCGCGGTGTATGACAAGCTCAAGATCAAGGTGGAGCTCGCGCCTTTCTTCACCGATCTGCCGGCGCGGCTCGCCTCCAATCATTGGATCGTGTCGCGTTCCGGCGCCGGCACGGTGGCCGAGCTCGCCGCGATCGGGCGGCCCTCGATCCTGGTGCCGCTGCCGGGCTCGATCGACCAGGACCAGTTCGCCAATGCCGGCGTGCTGGCCAGGGTTGACGGCGCGATCCGCATCCCGCAGACTGAGTTCACCTCCGATCGGCTC
>NZ_LJYG01000106.1:91110-104973 GCF_001440035.1 Bradyrhizobium manausense
GGCCGCAGCCAAAGGGGCAGGCCGGCTCGATGCCGCCGAACGGCTGGCCGATCTTGTGATCAAAGTCGCGGGACTCTGACGCCTGTTCCGCCCCGGAATGGCCAAAAAGCCCCTTGTCATGCCCCGCGAAAGCGGGGCATCCAGTACACGACGCAGCTGATTTGCCTCTCAGGCGTCGCGGAATACTGGATCGTCCGCCTTCCGCGGACGATGATCCCAAGGAAACCACATGAGACTGCCGCGCGAGATCGGACCCATCCACTTCGTCGGGATCGGCGGAATCGGCATGAGCGGTATCGCCGAGGTGCTGGTCAATCTCGGCTATGCCGTGCAGGGCTCGGACGCCTCCGACAATTACAATCTCGACCGCCTGCGCAAGAAGGGCGCCAAGGTCTGCGTCGGCCACAAGGCCGGGAATGTCGACGGCGCCGAGGTCGTGGTGGTCTCTACCGCGATCAAGCGCGACAATCCGGAATTGATGGCGGCGCGCGAGCGGCGCATTCCCGTGGTTCGCCGCGCCGAAATGCTGGCCGAATTGATGCGGCTGAAGAGCTGCGTCGCGATTGCCGGCACGCATGGCAAGACCACGACCACCACGATGGTCGCGACCTTGCTCGACGCCGGCGGGCTCGATCCCACCGTAATCAACGGCGGCATCATCAACGCCTACGGCTCCAACGCACGTCTCGGCGCCGGTGATTGGATGGTGGTTGAGGCCGACGAAAGCGACGGCACGTTCCTGAAGCTGCCGACAGATGTCGCAATCGTCACCAACGTCGATCCCGAACATCTCGACCACTTCAAGACGTTCGAGGCGGTGCAGGACGCGTTCCGCCATTTCGTCGAGAACCTGCCGTTCTACGGCTTTGCCGTGATGTGCATCGATCATCCCGTGGTGCAGACCCTCGTCGGCAAGATCGAGGATCGCCGTATCATCACTTACGGCCATAACCCGCAGGCCGACGTGCGACTGCTCGACCTGACGCCGATGGGTGGCGGCTCGAAATTCAAGGTCGCCTTCCGCGATCGCAAGACCGGCGCCGTGCACGAGATTCCTGATTTGATGCTGCCGATGCCGGGCCGCCACAACGCCTCCAACGCGACGGCCGCGATCGCGGTGGCGCGCGAGCTCGGCGTCTCCGACGATGCGATCCGCAAGGCGATCGCCGGCTTCGGCGGCGTCAAGCGCCGCTTCACCAAGACCGGCGAGTGGAACGGCGTCACCGTGATCGACGATTACGGCCATCATCCCGTCGAGATCGCAGCCGTGCTCAAGGCAGCGCGGGAATCCACCAACGGCAAGATCATCGCCGTGGTGCAGCCGCATCGCTACACCCGCCTGCAATCGCTGTTCGAGGAATTCTGCACCTGCTTCAACGATGCCGACGCCGTCATCGTCGCCGATGTCTATGCCGCGGGCGAGACGCCGATCGATGGCATCGACCGCGATCATTTCGTCGCAGGTCTGCGTGCCCACGGCCATCGCGAGGTGATCCCGCTGCCGGCGGCGACGGCGCTTCCTGAAATCGTCAAGGGGCTGGCAAAGTCGGGTGATCTCGTCGTCTGTCTCGGCGCCGGCAACATCACGCAATGGGCGTATGCCTTGCCGGATCAGTTGAAGGCGCTGGGGTAGGGCAGTGAGCTTCCCCGACATCACCCCCTCACTCAAAGCCGCGATGCCGGATCTTCGCGGCCGGTTGCTGGCGAACCAGTCGCTGGCCGAGCTCACCTGGTTTCGCGTCGGCGGTCCGGCGCAGGTGCTGTTCACGCCGTCGGATGAGGATGACCTCGCTTACTTCCTCGCGCATCTCGCCGGCGACATTCCGGTCTACGTCGTCGGCGTCGGCTCCAACCTGATCGTGCGCGACGGCGGCATCGCCGGCGTGGTGGTCCGCCTTGCGCCGCGCGCCTTTGGTGAGGCCACCGCGAGCGGCGATACCGTTACCGCAGGTGCCGCCGCGCTCGACAAGCGCGTCGCGGAGGTCGCGGCCGGCGCCAATATCGGTGGGCTCGAATTCTTCTTCGGCATTCCCGGCACGATCGGCGGCGCGCTGCGGATGAATGCCGGCGCAAATGGCGGCGAGACCAAGGACGTGCTGATCGAGGCACGCGGCGTCGGGCGCGACGGCACCAGGTACATCTTCCACAACGCCGACATGAAATTCGTCTACCGCAATAGCGGCGTCGATCCTTCCATCATCTTCACCTCCGCGCGTTTCCGCGGCGAGATCAGGGATGCAGAGGCGATCCGCGCGCGGATGGCGGAGGTGCAGAGCCACCGCGAGAGCGCGCAGCCGATCCGCGAAAAGACCGGCGGTTCGACCTTCAAGAATCCACCCGGCCACTCAGCCTGGAAGCTTGTGGATGCGGCCGGCTGTCGCGGCCTGCGGGTCGGCGGTGCCCAGGTCTCCGAGATGCACTGCAATTTTCTGATCAACACCGGCGATGCCACCGCGCACGATATCGAGACGCTCGGAGAGACCGTGCGCGAACGGGTAAAGGCAAGTTCCGGAATCGAATTGCAGTGGGAAATCAAGCGGATTGGAATCCCTATTTAACGGTCATTCCGGGGCGCGCGGAGCGCGAACCCGGAATCTCGAGATTCCGGGTCTGGTGCTTGCGCGCCATCCCGGAATGACGAAATGCGAGGAAACATGCGCATCACCATCCTCTTCGGCGGCTCCAACCGCGAACGTCTGGTCTCCGTCGCCTCGGCCCAGGCGCTGCATCAGGCATTGCCTGAGGCCGATCTCTGGTTCTGGGACGTCGAGGACAAGGTGCATGTCGTGCAGTCGAAACAGCTGCTCGAGCATGCCCGTCCGTTCGAGGACGAGTTCAAGCCCGGCACGCGTGGCATTCCGCTTCCGCAGGCGCTCGACCAGGCCAGGGTGGAAGACCGTGTTCTCGTGCTGAGCCTGCATGGCGGAAGCGCCGAGAACGGCGAATTGCAGGTGATGTGCGAGACGCGCGGCGTGCCCTTCACCGGCTCCGGCTCGGCCTCCTCGCATCTTGCCTTCGACAAGATCGCGGCCAAGCGCTTTGCCGCGATCGGCGGCGTGACGCCGCCTGTGGGCATCGCGCTCGAGAACATCGACGACGCCTTCGCCGAATACGGCAAGCTGATCGCCAAGCCGGCGCGCGACGGCTCGAGCTATGGCCTGATCTTCGTCAACGCCAAGCAGGATCTCGTCGCCGTCCGCAACGCCGCCAAGCACGAAGAATATGTGATCGAGCCGTACATCGCGGGCATCGAGGCGACCTGCGGCGTGCTGGAGCGGCTGGATGGATCGATCATCTCGCTGCCGCCGATCGAGATCATTCCGGGCGAGGGCAGTTTCGACTACGCCGCAAAATATCTGCTGTCGACGACCCAGGAGATCTGCCCGGGCCGCTTCACGCCCGAAATCACCGCCGCGCTCAAAGAGCAGGCGATGCTGGCGCATCGGGCGATGTCCTGCACCGGCTATTCCCGCTCCGACTTCATCGTCTCGGAGAAGGGGCTGGTCTATCTCGAAACCAACACGCTGCCCGGGCTGACCAAGTCCTCGCTCTACCCCAAGGCGCTGAAAGCCGAGGGCATCGCATTCGTCGACTTCCTCCGCGGCCTGATCGAGCTCGCCGAGCGGCGGGTGCGGAAATAATTAGGATTGGTTAACGGCCGGACCGGCCAAAACGCCCGGTTTGGTGCCCAAAGCCGGTAAAATGCCGGACATCGTGGCGCAACTGCCTCACTTGCCTGGGCAAAAAGCATCCCGCGTTAACGAATTTTACCTTTTGTTTACCAGGACGTCCGAAGGTTAACGCTGGCGGCGCATATGGCGTTTTGGCTGCCGGCCCGTGAGCCGTTTCGGATTGTTCCCGATCGGTGAACGCTTCGAAGGGGAGCGGTTTCTTCCGCCGAAGACCATCACCCGGCCCGGCACGTCCGAGACGTCATGTTCGCCAGGACCCGCGCAATGTCGTGGGCAAACTGTTGACGAGCTCGTGCAATGGATGGAGCAGGAAGCCTCACCCGATCGTTTATGAGATCGCTGAGGCCCCAAGCTGACCTGAAGGCGGCCGCTATCGGAGCGGTCGTGCTTTTGCGCGAGTGGGTGCAAGATAAGCGCGCCGAGAAGCGCATTGCCCTCAAGCAGAAAACCAAGCCCAAGGTCGTCGTCGAGCGTGAGCCGCCGCCGCGCCTGGTGGCGCTGGTCGAGCGCTATCTGCCGCGCCGGGTCGGGATCACCATGACCGTGCTGCTGCTGATCGGCAGCTGCGGCCTCGGCATCGTCAAGGGCGGCCATCTCCAGGATTTCGTCACCGCGGTCAGCGATGCGCGCAACGCCATGGCCAATTCGGCCGGCTTCCGCATCACCTCGGTCGTGATCAACGGCCGCAAGCAGCTGAGCCAGGACGAGATCCTCGCGATCGGCGGCGTCAGCGGCCGTTCCTCGCTGCTGTTCCTCGATGCCGACGACGTCCGCGACAAGCTCAAGGCCAATCCCTGGATCGCGGATGCGACCGTGCTGAAGCTCTATCCGGGCCAGCTGATGATCGAGATCACCGAGCGCAAGCCGTTCGCGCTGTGGCAGGAGGCCGGCCGGCTCTCCGTCATCGCCGACGACGGCGCGCTGCTCGAGCCCTATGTCTCGCGCCGGTTCCTGTCGCTGCCGCTCGTGGTCGGCAAGGGCGCCGACACCCAGGCACGCGACTTCCTGGCGCTGCTGGCGCGCTACCCGCAGGTGAATTCGGTGACCAAGGCCGCGATCTATGTCGGTGAGCGGCGCTGGAACCTGAGGCTGAAGGACGGCCTCGACGTCCGCCTGCCGGAGCAGGACGTCGGCAACGCGCTTGCCGCGCTTTCCAAGCTCGACAAGGACGAGCGCCTGTTCTCGAAGGACATCGTCGCGATCGACATGCGCCTGCCTGACCGTCTGGTGGTGCAGCTGTCCGACGACGCCGCCAAGGCGCGCGAAGATCTGTTCAAGGACAAGAAGAAAAAGAAGGCCGGGGACGCCGCATGACCGGTCTTGATCGCACCCAGACGCCGAAGACGCGCCCGATGCCGCACAAGCGCGGCGGCCTCGTTGCCTGCCTCGACATCGGCACCAGCAAGATCGCCTGCATGATCGCGCGGCTGAAACCGTCGGCGCCGAGCGAAGCCCTGCAAGGCCGCACCCATGCGGTGGAACTGATCGGCTACAGCCAGATCCAGTCGCGCGGCATGAAGGCCGGCGCGGTGATCGATCTCGCCGAATGCGAGCAGTCGGTGCGCCAGGCCGTCGGGCTTGCCGAGAAAATGGCCAAGGTGCGGGTCGAGTCCGTGCTGCTGTCCGTCTCCGGCGGCAGGCTTTCCGGCCAGCTCGTCGAAGCTGCAGCCGATATCCGCGGCGGCGCGGTGACGCCGGCCGATGTCAGCCGCGTCACCTCCACCGGCATGCGCCACGCCACCGGCGAGGGCCGCACCGTGCTGCATGCGCTGCCGGTCGGCTACACGCTCGACGGTGTCAAGGGCATCCGCGATCCCCGCGGCATGGTCGCGCATCAATTCGGCGTCGACATGAATGTCGTCACCTGCGATGCCACCGTGGCGCGGAATCTGATGCTGGCGGTGGAACGCTGCCACATCAATGTCGAAGCCATGGCAGCGAGCCCCTATGTGGCCGGCCTGTCGGTGCTGACCGACGACGAGGCCGATCTCGGCGCCGCCGTGATCGAGATGGGCGCGGGCACCACCACGATCGCGGTCTATTCCGGCGGCCGCTTCGTGCACGCGGCCGGATTTGCGGTCGGCGGGCAACACATCACGATGGATCTTGCGCGCGGACTCTCGGCGACCATTGCCGATGCCGAGCGAATCAAGACGTTATACGGCACCGTCATCACCGGCGGATCGGACTCGCGTGAGCTGATGTCTGTACCGACGGCCGGTGACGACCAGGATCTGCCGCAGATCGTTTCGCGCGCCACTATCGCCAACATCGTCAAGCATCGTGCCGAGGAAGTCTTCGAAATGGTTCGGGACAAGCTGAAGGATTCGCCCTTCGCGGCAGAGCCCAAGGGCCGTGTCGTGCTCTCGGGCGGCGCCTCGCAGCTGACCGGCCTCGTCGAGCTTGGAACGCAAATTCTCGGCCGGCCCGTGCGGGTCGGACGTCCGCTCGGTTTTGGCCGGCTGCCCAACGAGGCGAAGAACGCCGCGTTCGCGGTGCCGGCCGGACTTCTCGTCTACCCGCAATATGTTCACCTCGAACATGTCGAACCGCGGCATACGCGGCAGCAGGTCAAGACAGGGACCGGCGGCTATTTCGGAAAGGTCGGACGATGGCTACGCGAGGGCTTTTGATGACCGCTTTCCGCAAATGTCTGATTTCACCAACTCCCGCGGCCGCAGGCCGGGGCGAACCCACGCGCGCGTGATCGAGAGGCAAACATGACCATCAGCATCAACGTTCCTGATATTCACGAGTTGAAGCCCCGCATCACCGTGTTCGGCGTCGGCGGCGCCGGCGGCAACGCCGTCAACAACATGATCACGGCGGGCCTTCAGGGCGTCGATTTCGTGGTCGCCAACACCGACGCGCAGGCGCTGACGATGTCGAAGGCGCAGCGCATCGTGCAGATGGGCACGGCGGTAACGCAAGGGCTGGGCGCGGGTTCGCAGCCGAACGTCGGCGCTGCGGCCGCCGAAGAAGTGATCGACGAACTGCGCGATCATCTGTCGGGCGCCAACATGGTGTTCGTCACCGCCGGCATGGGCGGCGGCACCGGCACCGGCGCAGCTCCCGTCATCGCCAAGACCGCGCGTGACATGGGCATCCTCACCGTCGGCGTCGTCACCAAGCCGTTCCACTTCGAGGGCGGCCGCCGCATGCGCACCGCCGAGGCCGGCATTGCCGAGCTGCACAAGGTGGTCGACACGCTGCTGATCATCCCGAACCAGAACCTGTTCCGGGTTGCCAACGAGAAGACCACCTTCGCCGACGCCTTCGCGATGGCGGACCAGGTGCTCTACTCGGGCGTCGCCTGCATCACCGACCTGATGGTCAAGGAAGGCCTGATCAACCTCGACTTCGCCGACGTGAGAGCGGTGATGAGGGAAATGGGCAAGGCGATGATGGGCACCGGCGAGGCCTCCGGCGACAAGCGCGCGCTGACCGCCGCGGAAGCTGCGATCGCCAACCCGCTGATCGACGATTCCTCGATGAAGGGTGCCAAGGGCCTGCTGATCTCGATCACCGGCGGCAAGGACCTCACCCTGTTCGAGGTCGACGAAGCCGCGACCCGCATCCGCGAGGAAGTCGACCAGGACGCCAACATCATCGTGGGCGCCACCTTCGACGAAGCGCTCGACGGCCTGATCCGCGTCTCGGTCGTTGCCACCGGCATCGAGCAGGCCGCGATCGCCCGCAACAGCCAGGCGACCTCCGCTCCGGTCGCAAACGCCGCGCCGCAGCAGCTGCAGCAGGCCCCCNCCGCCGCTGTTGCCGAGAGCCGTCTTGCCGATCTCACCGCGCGCCTTCGCGCCGACAATCAGCGCCTGGCCGAGCGTGCCCAGAAGATGGAAGCGCAGATCCCGGCCGCCGCACCGGTTGCGGCCGCGCCCGCCGCCGCCCGTCCCAACGTCGAGCGTGCGGCGCTCGCCGCCATCGCAGCGGCCGTGTCCGAAGTCCCGCCCGCGCCGCAGACCTATGGCGACGTTACCGTGCGTCCGATCGCGCAGAAGCCCACGCTGTTTCCGGAACCCGAGCAGGCCCCGCTTGCCATCCAGGAGCCGATGACGCCGGAAACCTTCATCCCGCCGCAGGCCGAGCGTGCGCCGCCTCGCGCGCCCCGGATGCCGCGCCTCGACGAGCTGCCGATGCCGGCCCAGGCCGAGCTGCGTCAGGCCCGTGGCGAGGTGGAAGAAGAGACGCCCCAGAAGACCCGCCTGTCGCTGCTCCAGCGCCTCGCCAATGTCGGCCTCGGCCGTCGCGACGAGGAGACCGAGGCCCCGATCGCCGCCCGCACTGCTGGTCCCGCGATGCCGGCGCTTCCCGAGCGTAAGCCGCAGCGGTCGGTGGCGCAGCAAATCGCCGCCAACGAGCCGGTCTCGGAGTACGCCCGCCGGCCCGCGCCGCAGGGTCTCGACGCCCATGGCCGCCCGGCACCTGTTGCGCCGGCGCCACAGGGAGACGACCATCTTGATATCCCGGCCTTCCTGCGGCGGCAGGCAACCTGAGAATTGTTACAATAAGGCAGACGCAAAAAGGCCCCGGCGAGAAGCTTGCCGGGGCCTTTCCTTTTTCCCCGTGCAGGTCCGGATTTCATCTTCAAGCAACTGATTTTAAATCATTAATTACCTGTTGGATGCTTCAGTAAAGCTGCTCGTAACGACCCCAAAGCGAGGTGCAATTTGGTTAAGCCTTGGCGCGAATACGGCGGGTTTGGGGTAACAATCGGTAAAAAAGCGTGAGTTGGCGCTGTTTAGGGCAGTGACTATGGTTTGGCGTGACTTGGGGATACGGAGATTCGAACGGTCGATCTCGGTCGATCAATCAGATCTCGTATAAGTCGCAATGGGTCGTAGTGGGGCGGTTCCTGATGAAGTTTAGCCGGCAAACAACGCTTCGTGCGCAAGCCACCGTGGCCGGCGTCGGCGTTCATTCCGGTCTTCCGGTTACCCTCACGCTTGGACCTGCACCTGTGGACGCAGGTCTTATTTTTGTCCGTACCGGCCTTGAGGGAAGTGACCGCGAGATTCAGGCGACCGCCGATCAGGTGGTGGCAACCGATTTCGCGACGGTGCTCGGTGATCGCACTGGTCCGCTGATCTCCACGGCCGAGCATGTGCTTGCTGCGCTGCGGGGTATGGGTGTCGACAACGCCATCATCGAAGTCGATGGTCCCGAAGTGCCGATCATGGACGGCAGCGCTGCGGCCTTCATCGCAGCAATTGATCAGGCTGGCATCGTGACCCAGCCGGCCCAGCGCCGCTTCATCCAGGTTTTGAAGCCTGTCTCGGTCAACATGGGCGACTCCTTCGGTGAGCTCCGGCCCTACGCCAACGGCTTCCGTGCCGAGGTCGAAATCGACTTCAGCAATCCCGTCATCGGCCAGCAGAGCTATGGCTTCGACCTGAACCCTGAGTGCTTTCGCCGCGAAGTCGGCCGTGCCCGGACCTTCGGACTGATGGGCGATGTTGCCAAGCTCTGGGGCGCTGGCTACGCGCTCGGTGCTTCCTTCGAGAATACCGTCGTGTTTGACGAGGAGCGGCTGCTCAACACCGAGGGCCTGCGCTACGCAGACGAATGCGCCCGCCACAAGGTGCTGGATGCGATCGGCGATCTTGCGCTGGCTGGCCTGCCGCTGCTCGGCGCCTATCGCTCGGTGCGTGGCGGCCACAAGCTGAACCACGCCGTCCTGACCGCGCTGCTCGCCGACCGTACCGCATGGCGGGTGGTCGAGGGTGAGGCAGCTCGCCGCACCAGCCGTCCCGTGGTCGAGGTCGGCAGCGGTATCGTCGGCGGCCGGATCGCCGCGGCCTACGGGCCGGACGTGTCCTGAAGGGCAGTTGCCGCAGGCGGACAAGCCCTGCGGCAGGCAGCAAAGCCTGCGGCAGGCAGCCAAGCGGCGATTTCTCCGGGAAACTCCTGGTAACCATGATCGACTAGGATTGCGGCGTTTTCGCCTTAATCCGGGCGGAATGCCTGCCTATCCGATGGGTTAACGATCGTTTTTCGGTCACACCGACGTGGTCGCATGGCAGGCACCACGACACATTTCGCGCCCATGACGGGGATCATGGGCTGGCGGGCACCGCACCAAAGGGCGTCAGGTCTTAAATTCATGTCGGCACAGCGTATGACGCGCGGATTTCTCTTGGTCTCACCGCGAGCCCGTGGGCTGCTTCAAGCCGCTGCTCTCTTCCTGTTCGCATTGCCGCTGGCCGGTTGCGGCACCGGCGCGCTCTGGGACAAGTTCCTCAACAAGGACGACACCTTCGTCGAAGAGCCTGCCGACAAGATCTACAATGAGGGCTTGTACCTCATGAACGAAAAGAAGGACATGAAGGCGGCGAACAAGAAGTTCGAGGAGGTCGACCGCCAACATCCTTATTCCGACTGGGCGCGCAAATCGCTGCTGATGTCGGCCTATGCTTCCTACCAGGGCGGCGATTATGACAGCTGCATCGGCGCTGCGACCCGCTACATCACCCTGCATCCGGGCAGCCCGGACGCCGCCTACGCGCAATATCTGATCGCCGCCTCGCACTACGACCAGATACCGGACATCAACCGCGACCAGGGCCGCACCGAGAAGGCGATCGCCTCGCTGGAAGAGGTGGTGCGCAAATATCCGAACTCCGAATATGCGACCTCCGCCAAGGCCAAGATCGAGGGCGCGCGCGACCAGCTCGCCGGCAAGGAAATGGCGGTCGGCCGCTACTATATGCAGAAGCGCGACTACACGGCTGCGATCAACCGCTACAAGGCGGTGGTGACGCAATATCAGACCACCCGGCACGTCGAGGAGGCGCTCTACCGCCTCACCGAGGCCTATATGTCGATCGGAATCGTCGGCGAGGCCCAGACGGCAGCCGCCGTGCTCGGCCACAATTTTCCTGACAGCCGCTGGTACAAGGACGCCTATAATCTTGTAAAATCCGGCGGTCTCGAGCCGAGCGAGAATCAGGGGTCCTGGATCAGCCAGACCTTCAAGAAGATTGGCCTTTAAGTCTCGGCTAGGAAATCTGGTTCCATGCTGGCGCGTCTGTCGATCCGTGACATCGTCCTGATCGAACGGCTCGATATCGAATTCGACACCGGACTTGCGGTTTTGACCGGCGAGACCGGGGCGGGCAAATCCATCCTGCTCGATGCCTTCGCGTTGGCCCTCGGCGGCCGCGGTGACGCGGGTCTTGTGCGCCATGGCGCGGAGCATGGGCAGGTGACCGCCGTCTTCGATATCCCGAAGAATCATCCCGCAACGAAGATCCTGGCCGAGAACGGGCTCGAAGATACCGGCGAAATGATCTTGCGCCGGGTCCAGCTCGCCGACGGCCGCACCCGCGCCTTCATCAACGACCAGGCGATCAGCGTGCAGACGCTGAAGGCGGTCGGCGCCGCCCTGGTCGAGATCCACGGCCAGCATGATGAACGGGCGCTGGTCGATGCCGCCACCCATCGCAGCCTGCTCGATGCCTTTGCCGGCCTCGAAAAGGACGTAGCTGCCGTCGAAGCGCTCTGGGATGCGCGCCGGACCGCCAACACCGAGCTGGAAGAGCATCGCGCCAGCATGGAGCGCGCCGCGCGCGAAGCCGACTATCTGCGCCATGCCTCGGACGAGCTGAAGCAGCTCGCGCCCAAGGACGGCGAGGAGACCTCGCTCGCTCATCGTCGCACCACCATGATGCAGGGCGAGAAGATCGCCTCCGATCTGCGCGAGGCGCAGGAGGTCGTCGGCGGCCACAACTCGCCGGTCGCGGCGCTGTCGGCTGCGGTGCGCCGCCTGGAGCGTCGCGGCGTCAATTCGCCGGCGCTGGTCGAGCCTGCTGTGAAGGCGATCGACGTCGCGATCAATGCACTGGAGGAGGCCGACCAGCATCTCCTGGCCGCGCTCGCCGCAACCGATTTCGACCCGGCCGAGCTTGAACGCATCGAGGAGCGGTTGTTCGCCCTGCGCGCCGCCTCGCGCAAATATTCGACGCCGGTCGATGGCCTCGCCGCGCTCGCCGCCAAATACGCCGCCGATGTCGTGCTGATCGATGCCGGCGCCTCGCGCCTGAAGAAGCTGGAGCAGGCCGCGATCGAGGCCGACGCACGCTATGCGGCCGCTGCGAAAAAGCTCTCCGCCAGCAGGCAGAAATCGGCCGAGAAGCTCAACAAGGCGGTCAACGCCGAGCTCGCGCCGCTCAAGCTTGAACGGGCCAAATTCATCACCCAGGTCACGACGGACGAAGCCGCGCCGGGGCCGCAAGGCTTCGATCGCGTCGAGTTCTGGGTGCAGACCAATCCGGGCACCAAGCCGGGGCCGATGATGAAGGTCGCCTCCGGCGGCGAGCTCTCGCGCTTCCTGCTGGCGCTCAAGGTCGTGCTGTCCGACCGTGGCTCGGCACCGACCCTCGTGTTCGACGAGATCGACACCGGCGTCGGCGGCGCGGTCGCGGATGCGATCGGCGCGCGGCTGGCTCGGCTCGCCGGCAAGGTTCAGGTGATGGCCGTGACCCACGCCCCGCAGGTCGCAGCCCGCGCCGACCAGCACCTGCTGATCTCCAAGGACGCCCTCGACAAGGGCAAGCGCGTCGCCACCCGCGTCAATGCGCTCGCCGCTGACCACCGCCGCGAGGAAATCGCCCGCATGCTCGCCGGCGCCGAGATCACGGCCGAGGCGCGGGCCGCCGCGGAGCGGCTGCTCAAAGCGGCGACGGCTTAGACCCCCACCGTCATTCCGGGGCGATGCGCAGCATCGAACCCGGAATCTCGAGATTCCCCGGTGCGCAATTGCGCACCTGAGGTTCGGCTCCTCGAGCCGCCCCGGAATGACGTCTCATTTGCAGATCGATTCGTAGAGATCATTCCAGTTCGGATTGTCCTTCTCGATAAGTTGGGTTTTCCAAACTCTCTTCCACTTCTTGAGTTCTTTCTCGCGCGATATTGCGGAGATTGGATCATCATAGGTCTCGAACCAAACGAGCTGCGTGATGTTGTATTTCTTCGTGAAGCCTGGCACGGCCTTGATTCGATGCTCATAGACGCGGCGTACAAGGTCATTGGTAACGCCGACATAGATTGCTCCGTCCCGCCGGCTTGCTAGGATATAGACGTAGTACGCCATGATTTCCGAGCCCATCCCAACAGTCATTCCGGGGCGCACGAAGTGCGACCCCGGAATCTCGAGGTTCCGGGTCTGGTCCTTCGGACCATCCCGGAACGACGAGACGCAACCTTAAGTGTAATGGCCAGAGCAGCAAAATCCAAAACGCTTCGTGACGTCGCCGACCTCACCAAGGCACAGGCCAAGGTCGAGCATATGCGGCTGTCGCTCGAGATCGAGGGGCACAACGAGCGCTATTATCAAGAGGACGCGCCCACCGTTACCGACGCCGAGTACGATGCCCTGCGTCAGCGCCTCAATGCGATCGAAAAGCGCTTTCCGGAATTCGTCAGTGCGGAGTCACCGTCGCAAAAGGTCGGCGCGGCGCCGTCAGGGCGCTTCAGGAAGGTGCAGCATTCCGTTCCGATGCTGTCGCTCGACAACGCGTTTGCCGAGGAGGACGTCCGCGACTTCGTTGGCCGCATCGTGCGCTTCCTCAAGCTCGACGACGACTACATCAATTTTTCGGCCGAGCCCAAGATTGACGGCCTGTCGATGTCGCTGCGCTACGAGGGCGGCGAGCTCGTCACGGCGGCGACGCGCGGCGACGGCGCGGTCGGCGAGGACGTCACCGCCAATATCCGCACGCTCGAGGACGTGCCGCAGAAGCTGAAGGGCCGCAACATCCCTGACATCTGCGAGGTGCGCGGCGAGGTCTACATGACCAAGAAGGCCTTCCTCGCGCTCAATGAGCGGCAGAAGGCGGCGGGCGACACCATCTTCGCCAACCCGCGCAATTCGGCCGCAGGCTCCTTGCGGCAGAAGGATCCTGGCATCACCGCCTCGCGTCCCCTCGGCTTCTTCGCCTATGCCTGGGGCGAGATGAGCGCGATGCCGGAGCGGACGCAGACCGGCATGATCCACTGGTTCGAGCGCTGCGGCTTCAAGACCAATCCGCTGACAAAACTCTGTCACTCTGTCGAGGAACTGATCGCGTTCCACCAGAGCATCGAGGAGCAGCGCGCCGAGCTCGACTACGACATCGACGGCGTCGTCTACAAGGTCGATCGCATCGACTGGCAGGAGCGG
>NZ_LJYG01000106.1:105070-111357 GCF_001440035.1 Bradyrhizobium manausense
GGCAAGCTCGAGCCGGTCGGTGTCGGCGGCGTGATCGTGCAGAACGTCACCCTGCACAACGAGGACTACATCAAGGGCATCGGCAACAAGGGCGAGGTGCTGCGCGAGGGGCGCGACATCAGGATCGGCGATACCGTCGTGATCCAGCGCGCCGGCGACGTGATCCCGCAGGTCGTCGACGTCGTGCTCGACAAGCGGCCGAAGGGTGCGAAGGAATTCGCTTTCCCGAAGAAGTGCCCGTGCCCGCTGCATACCGACGTCGTGCGCGAGGAGACCGCAACCGGTGAAGAGGGTTCGCGCGCGCGCTGCACCGGCGAGTTTGCCTGCCCCTATCAGAAGATCGAGCACCTCAAGCTGTTCGTGTCACGGCGCGCCTTCGACATCGACGGCCTCGGCGAGAAGCAGCTCCAGTACTTCTTCGACGAGGGCTGGGTGAAAGAGCCCGCCGACATCTTCACGCTGGAGAAGCGCAACTCCAGGCTCAAGCTCGAGGAGGTCGAGGGCTACGGCGCGACCTCGGTGCGCAATCTGTTCAGTGCCATCGAGAGCCGGCGCAGAATTGCACTGGAGCGCTTCATCTATGCGCTCGGCATGCGCCATGTCGGCGAAACCACCGCGCTGGCGCTTGCGCGTGGCTACGGCTCCTGGGATGCCTTCCACGACGCCTGCCTCAAGGTCGCCAAGGGCGACGAGGAGGCGATGGCGGAGATGGATGCGCTCGACCAGATCGGCGATACCGTGATCAAGAGCATCGCCGATTATTTCGGCGAGAGCCACAACCGCGGCATCGTCGAGCGGCTGACCAGGGAGGTCGAGATCATCGACGCCGAAAAGCCGAAGAGCAACTCGGCGGTTGCCGGCAAGACGGTGGTGTTCACGGGCTCGCTGGAGAAGATGACGCGGGATGAGGCCAAGGCCACCGCCGAGCGGCTTGGCGCCAAGGTCTCGGGCTCGGTGTCGAAGAAGACGGATCTCGTCGTCGCCGGCCCCGGTGCCGGCTCGAAGCTCGCGGACGCCAACAAGCATGGCGTCAAGGTGCTCACCGAGGATGAGTGGTTGGCGCTGATCGGGGAGTGATGCTGGTATTGTCGTTCCGGGGCGATGCGAAGCATCGAACCCGGAAGTTCGGGATTCCGGGTTCGCCTCTTCGAGGCGCCCCGGAATGACGGTGAGAAAATCTCACATCATCCCGCTCTCTTCCTCCTCCGCCTGCTCGATCAATTCCTCGCTCACCATGACGTCCCGGCGCGGCACGACGAAGATCATCATGCAGGCGCAGAGCAGCGAGATCGCGAGCACGGCCGAGGTCAGCGGCAGGGTCGTTGCGGAATGGCCGCCGAGATAGGCGCCGAATTGCGACATCAGCGCGCCGATACCCTGCTGGAGAAAGCCCATGGCGCCCGACGCGGTGCCGGCGGCCTCGGGGCGGACGCTGATGGCGCCCGCAGCAGAGTTCGCCATCACGAAGGCGTTGCCCACCATCACGATCATCTGCGTGCCGAACAGCCAGCCTGGGGCCTCGTTCCAGCCGGTGAAACTCCACAGCAGATTCAGCAGGCTGCCGCAGAGTTGCAGGGCCAGGCCAAACCAGATCAGCTTCTCCAGCGAATGCCGCGGCGCAAAGCGCACGCAGAGCAGATTGCCGACGAGATACGCAAAGCCTGTCGTGGCGAACCAGGCGCCGTATTCGGCACTGGTCCGGCCCATCTGCGTCACGACGATATAGGGTCCGCCGCCGGCGAAGGTGAAGATGATCTGCGAGGCCAGCACCTGGCACATCACATAGCCGATGAAGGCGCGGCTCTTGATCAGGCTGCCGACGTCGCTGCGAAAGCCGCCGCTGCCGACTGCGCGGTCGCGGCGCGTTTCGGGCAGTGCGATTGCGATGCCGATTGCGACGGCAACCGCGCCGAAGGTGACGGCGTAGAAAATCGCGCGCCAGCCGAATGCGGTCTCGATCAGGCCGCCGGTCAGCGGCGAAACCATTTGTCCGATCATCAGGGCGGCAACCACGAGGCTGATCATCGAGGCGACACGGTCGCGTTCGTAGATGTCGCGGATGATGGCGCGGCTGATCACCATGCCGGAGGCGCCGCCCAGCGCCTGGAAGAAGCGCGCCGCGATCAGTTGCGGCAGGTCTTGCGCGAAGATGCAGGCGATGCTCGCCGCGACCATCAGCGCAAGGCCGCCAAGCAGAACCGGACGCCGGCCGAATCTGTCCGACAGCGGCCCCATGGTGAGCTGCGATAGCGCGATGCCGACCATGTAGAGCGACACCGTCATCTGGGCGATCGAGATGTCGCGCCCGAAATTCGTCGCCAGCACGGGCAATGCCGGAACCAGGATGTAGAGCGAGATCGGCGCGATCCCGGTCATGACGACCAGCAACAGCAGCACCACGCGCGAAGTCGCGATGTTGGTTGCCACTCCCGGCGGTTGGCTGATCATACCGTGCATGGATCGACACTAGCCGCATCGCTGCGGCCGCGAACATGGTCGTTTCGGTATGCGGCTATGCGCGATGCTGGAGCGTTGCGCCAGTTGCGTGGCGCTATGCGCGCATCGTCTAGGCCGTCAGCTCCGCTGTCGCCTGATCCAGCCACGCCCTGGTCGCCTCGTCCAGCGCCGGCCCCACCTCGGTGCGGACGCGGGCGTGGTAGGCGTTGAGCCAGGCCAGCTCGTCCTTGCTCAGCATCGCTGTGTCAATGAGCCGGCGATCGATCGGCGCCAAGGTCAGCGTCTCGAACGCGTTCATCGCTTTCTCGGCGCCCTTGATGTCGGCCGCGACCACCAGCTCGAGGTTCTCGATGCGGATGCCGAAGGCGTCGGTCTTGTAATAGCCTGGTTCGTTGGAGAGGATCATGCCGCGCTTCAGCGCCGTGGTGCCGAGTTTCGAGATCCGCGCCGGGCCTTCATGCACGCTGAGATAACTGCCGACGCCATGGCCGGTGCCGTGCTCGAAATCGATTCCGGCGGCCCACAGATATTGCCGCGCCAGCGTGTCGAGCTGCGCGCCCGTGGTGCCGTCGGGGAAGACCGCGCGCGCGATCGCGATATGGCCGCGCAGCACGCGGGTGAAGCGGTCGCGCATCTCGGCGGTCGGCTCGCCGATCGCCATGGTGCGGGTCACGTCGGTGGTGCCGTCTTCATATTGCGCGCCGGAATCGATCAGCAGGAGATCGCCCGGCACGATGCGCCGGTTGCTCTTGCGGGTGACGCGGTAATGCACGATGGCGCCGTTCGGCCCCGTTCCCGAGATGGTCGGGAACGACACGTCCTTCAACGCACCGGTGTCGCGACGAAAGGTCTCCAGCGCCTCGACGGCGTCGATCTCGGTGAGCTTGCCGCTTCCTGCCTCGCGATCGATGAACGCAAGGAAGCGCGCCAGCGCGATGGCATCGCGCCGGTGCGCCGTCTGCGTCCCCTTGATCTCGGTGGCGTTCTTCACCGCCTTCAGCAGCGCGATCGGATCGCTGCCGCGCAGCGGCTTGCCGCCGCCCTCGGTGATCAACCGGCTCAGCGCCTCGGCCGCGGTAGCGCCATCGAGGGCGATCGCAGCACCGCTTTTGGCCAGCGCCATCAGCGTCGGCGTCAGCGCGTCGGGCTCGCGCACGTCGGCCGATTGCTCGAGATGGTCGCGCGTCAGATTGGAGAGCTTGCGGTGGTCGATGAACACGGTGGGACGGCCGACCTTGGGCACCAGCGCGTAGGACAGCGGCAGCGGCGTGTGTGCGACGTCGGCGCCGCGGATGTTGAAGGTCCAGGCGACCGCATGGCTGTCCGACAGCACCAGCGCCTCGGCACCGAGCTTCTCGATCTCGCTCTTGATCTGCGCCACCTTCTCGGCCTCGGCGACCCCCGCATATTGCAGGCCGTGGATCGCGACCGGTGCGATCGGCTGATGTGGCCGGTCCTGCCAGACTGCGTCGACCGGGTTGCTGTCGACCGCCACCAGTTCGGCGCCGGCCTTGCTGCAGGCGGCCGAAAGGCGTTCGGCTGCCGAAAAAGTGTGCAGCCACGGATCAAATCCTAGGCGATCGCCCGATTTGAGATGCGCCGAGATCCAGCTCTCCGGCGGCGGATCGATCAGCGATTCCACCGCCCATGCCTTGGGGTCGATCTGCTTGGCGGCCTGGATGGTGTAGCGGCCGTCGACGAAGACAGCGGCTTCCTGGGCCAGCACCACGGCAAGTCCCGCCGAGCCGGTGAAGCCGGTCAGCCAGGCGAGCCGCTCTTCGGAGGGCGCCACATATTCATTCTGCTGCTGATCGGCGCGCGGAACGACGAAGCCGGTCAGCTTGCGGCGGGCGAGTTCTTCACGGAGCGCAGCCAGACGCGCCGTCAATGCGACGCCGGCCTCGGGCTCCTCGAATGTCTGGAAGTGTGCTTCGAACATGGCTCAGTTTAGGATCATGGGGATCAGTCCGCAATGTAGACGCAATTGCCCTTTCATCTGGCATGGACTGTGCTTGAAAATGTTCCATTCGAATTGAGTGGAGTAATGGATGCGGCAGTTGCGCTTCGTCCGGATAACAGGGAAGTTCGAGCAAGTGGTTCATCTCAACGGCGAGGGGACACACGATGCCATCGTTCACTTTTGAGAAGATTTCGCCGCCGGTGCGCCGCGCGCCGGTTGCAACGACACCGAAGAAGCCGCGCGGCCTCATCAGCCAGATGATCGAGCGTTTCGCCGAACGTCGTGCAAGGCGGGCGTTGCGCGCTTCGGCGCGCGGTGACGAGAAGCCGATGAAGTAGCCAGATCGACGGTGTCGTAGAGCCTGTGAGTCATTTCCGCATTCGATATTAAAGAGTGGGTAGCGCCCGCGCTGATGTCGGGGGCCGTCGATGTCGAACCGCCGGGGGATGGCTGTGCTGTCTATGCTTTTGCCAGTTGGTGTCCTTGCAGGATGTTGTTGGTGAGGGCGTACCAGAGCACGACGGCACGGACCTTCTCGATGCCGCGCACGGTCAATTGCCTGAGGTCCCAGTTCCGCCACCGGGCATGGATGCATTCGCAGATCGTGCGGGCTTTGTACTGTGCCTTGCCGGCTTCGCTGGCCATGCGGGCCCGCCAGGCCGCGACGCCAGGACCGTCGCTGCTCCGAGGTAAAAAGGGATCGACACCGCTCCTGGAGTTGGGCGGAGGACAGTAGACCTCGACGCCTTCACCGTGCGCCCATTCGATGTCCTCGCCGCTGCAGAACCCGCCATCGGCGAGGTAGCGACGCGGCAAGCGCTTCAGCCGAGTGCGCGTTCGCTCCAGCATCGGCCGCATCAAGCCGCGATCTGATCCGTTGTTGTCGATGTCGACCGTGACCACGATCAGTTCGCCGGCCGCGCTGGCCACCTGCACATTGTAGGCGGGGCGGAAGCCGGCATCTGCCATCTTCATCACCCTTGCCTGCGGGTCGGTGGTGGAGGCCCGGGGCTCCTTCGGCTTTTTGCCATTGCCGCCTTTTTCGTCGAGTTGCTTGCGCTTCCGCTTGATCTCGTCCAAAGCCCTCTGCGCAGCCTGCACCCGCTCACTGCGTTCGCGTGCCGCGCGCTCTCTGGCCGCCCTGATACGCCGGCTGCTGGCTTCCGGATCCGCATCGACCTCGCGCTTGAGCTCTTCCACCACAGCCTTCGCTTGGGCCATCTGCCGGCCGAGCGTTGCCTCCCGCCGGAACGAGCCGGCCCCCGCATTCGCCCGTATCCGCACCCCGTCCTGGGTCAGCTTCTCCAGATCAATCAGCCCTGCCTCATTCAGAGCCACCAGATGTTCGACCAGCAAACGGTCCAGCAGGTCCGCGCAGCCGACCCGGAAATCCGACAGTGTGTGATAGTTCAAAGACACGCCGCCGCAGAGCCAGCGGTAGACGTCGTGACTGTCGCAGAGCCGATCCAACGCCCGCGCGCTGCCAACGCCATCGCTCGTGGCGTACAGCCAAAGCGCCAGCAGCAGCCGGGGTGATGGCGCCGGATGGCCCGGCCTGTTTTCCCGTGCCTTAACCCGATCTTCCAGCTCGCTCAGGTCGAGCCCCTCGACATAAGCCCAGATCACCCGGGCCAGATGATCCTGCCCGATCAGGCTGTCGATATCGACCGCCCGCAATTCGACCTGATTGCGCACGGGCTCGCGCAGCCGAGGTGCACCCCGCGGCACCGCTTCGGTTCGTGGCGCCGACTGATCCGGCAATTCGCCAAAAAGTCCCTCGTCAGCCATCATCCTCTCCAGCAGATCAGTCTGCCTAGAGAATCACATTCGCCCGACACGCGGTACAAAAGATTCACAGTCTCGTAGGGTG
>NZ_LJYG01000107.1:0-19922 GCF_001440035.1 Bradyrhizobium manausense
GAGTCGTCCGTGAAGAACGAGGCTCAAGCGATTTTTTGAGCGGGGTCGGTCTCGATGAAGGCTCGGATGAAGATACGCAAGAGTTGTGCGAGCCATCGCAGGAGCAGGCCGAAGTTGTAACCTGCAGCGGCGAGAACAGCGTTGATGCGGTCGCCGAGGCGTCCCTTGAGATAATTCCGGTCCATGCGGTGCTCGGCCTTGACGTGGCCGATGACCGGCTCGACTGCCGCGCGACGCTTCATCTCGCGACGGATGGAAGCCGTGACGCGGCGGACCTGCCCCGAGATCCAGACCCTGAACCGATGCGGGTGGTTGTGGCCGCGATACCCTTTGTCGACGTGGATGCGGCGCGTCTCCACGCCGGTGAGCTTCTCCATGTCGGTGATCACAGGGCCGAGCGTGTGCCCGTCGAAGGGATTGCCGTGCAGGGCCTTGGCGTGGAGCACGAACTGTCCGCCCTTTGGAGACGTCGCGGGGGTGGCGATACTGACTTTGCAGCCGAACTCGTAAGGCGCGCGGGCTTTACCCTTGCCGATGCACTCGACCTCCGGGGCGTGTAACGCATAGACCTTTGGACCACGCTGATGCTGATCCTGGCTGCGTATCTGCTGCGCTAAACCGAGCAGCGGGCCGAAGCGAGCTTCCAGCACCGTGTGGCCATCAATCTTGCGGCGGATGTCGCGGATGATCCGGCCAAGCCGTGTCCGCAGGAACTTGAGCTGGCGCCTGGCGCGTTTGAACTGGTGCGCGTGGGTATAGCGGCCGACCATGATGGCGGCACGCTTAGCCAGGCGCAGATAGCTCTGGCGCAGCGGCAAACGGTTGCGCTTGGCGAGCCCGACGAGCTTGATGATTGCTCGATGGATCAGCCGCGCATCGGTCGGATGCGCAACCGCCTTGGGCTGAACCGTCGTATCGACGACCACCCGCTCTAGGTCTTTGGGGCCAATGGCGCCAGTCTTGTGCGCCACCGACAGACTTTCCTGGATCAGCGCGACGAGCTGTTCCTCTCCGAGCCGCTGCCGCCAGCGCGTCATCGACGATCGATCGAACGGCAGACGGTGGCGGAAGCTCAATTCGCCGCAGAAGTATTGGTAATAAGGGTTCTCGATCCAGCGGGCGCACAACACCTCATCCGACAGGTTGTGCATGTGCTTCAAGATGAACAGGCCGGCGACAAGCCGCGTCGGAAGGCCAGGCTGTCCCGACCCCGCTTGGCACACTGAACTGAAGCGATCGTTCAGCATATTCCAGTCGATCAGCGCTGCCAACCGCACCAGCGGATGGCTCATGTCGATGATCTTATCGAGCGCCGGAAGCAGCAGGTCCTTCTGGCGATCGTCCCGCGGTTTGCTCATCGCATTCCCCAATGTCGACGACACCCTCAGGGAATCACGAATCACTCAAAAGCAAAATCCCAAAACGCAAGAAAGCGAGGTCCAACTACCAGCTTTCCTGCAAAATCGAATACTACATCAAGACCAGTTTCGCTTGTTTCCTAGCCCCGATCTGCATTCTTCACGGACGACTCAGGAAGTCCTGGAGAGCCAGGATACGCTCCACCCCCCTGACGTTCCTGCTCGCGTTGAGTAGCGCGCGGGAGCTTTCGACCGACAGCAGTGGTGCCACTGCCGCATTGCGGTCGTTCAGCAGCGTAGCGAACCGAGTGAATAAATTTCGGTCGTAGGTCGGATCCTGGATGGTCGGATATGCGCTCTTGACTCGCCGTACCACCGATTCCGGCAGCAGGTCTGCGGTGGCGGCCCGCAGCAGACTCTTCTCGCGCCCGTCGAAAGTCTTGTGGGCCCATGGGGTGCCGAACACGTATTCAACGACGCGGTGGTCGCAGTATGGGACCCGCACCTCGAGACCCGACGCCATGCTCATCCGGTCCTTGCGGTCGAGCAGCCATGGCAGGTGGCGCGTGAGATAAAGGTAGCAGACCTCGCGCATGCGGCGTTCGTGTGAGTCGGCCGAGGCCGGTCCGGTCAAGCGGGGGACTTCCGCAAGTGCCATGCGGTACTGCCCGTCGAGGTAGCCGGGGAGGTCGAGCTTCTCGATGAGCCCGGGGTCTAGGTACTGCTGGCTGGTATTGTTGACGTACGCCCTGCTGCCGTACCAAGGAAATGTGTCGGCCTGAACGTGTGCCGGATCGTGGAACTCCGGGTAACCGCCGAAAATCTCGTCGGCCGACTCCCCGGACAGGGCAACCGTCGAGTGTTGCCGGATTGCACGAAACAGCAGATATTGCGAGCTATCGATGTCGCCGCTGGTCGAGGGCAGGTCGCGGGCTCGGAGGGTGGCGGCCCGCACGCTCTGGTCCATGAGCTCGTCCGCAGACAGAGTGATGTCCGTGTGGTCTGTACCGACGAACTTCGCGACCTCCTGGACATACGGCCCGTCGGGTGTGCCGCACATTGGGCCCGGGGTGAAATTGTTGGTATAGTCGACGAAGTCGAGGGCGAAGGACCGGACTCGTTTGTCGCTGAAACGCGCGGCCAGTGCCGTTAGCGCGGAAGAGTCAAGCCCGCCAGACAAGAGCGTGCACAGCGGCACGTCGGCGATGAGCTGCCGCTGGATCGTGTCCTCGAGCAGCTCGCGGACGCGACGAACGGTGGTTGGCACGTCGTGGGTGTGCCCGCTGTCGGTGAGCTGCCAATAGGCTATCTGCTGGATGCCGTCGCGGGTCACTCGTGCGATGTGGCCGGGCCGTACCTCACGCATGCCGCAGAATACGGTGCTGCCGGGATCAGCAAGCGAGCATAGCGTGCGACGAAGCCCGTCGGCATCCATGGCCCGTTCTGCAAGACCATTGGCGAGAATCGCCTTCGGCTCGGAGCCGAACAACACTCCGTGCTTAGTGGGATAGTAGTAAAGCGGCTTGACNGAGCCGGTCTCGCACGAGAAGCAGTTCGCGGGTTGCAGTGTCCCAAAGTGCGTAGGCGAACATCCCGTTGAGTTCGTTCACGGCGGCGCGCGGGTCTCGGCGGCCCCACTCACGGTGGGCGTGCAGCACCACCTCAGTGTCACTGCTCGTGTCAAATCGATGGCCCAGGGTGGCGAGTCGTCGGCGCAGCTCGCCGTAATTGTAGGTCTCTCCGGTATAAACAAGAACCAACGCGGGTCGGCCGTCCTCCTGGAGCGTCATCGGCTGGCGACCGCCGTCGACGTCGATGATCGCTAGGCGCCTATGCCCGAGCGCTACGATTCCGTCTATCCACGTTCCCTCGTCGTCGGGACCGCGGCTAGCCATTGAGGCCGTCATGTCGGCAAGCTCCCGTCGCGCGACGGGAGCGCCCAAATCACGTTCGAAATCAACCCATCCACAGATGCCGCACATATCTTGCTCTGCTTATACTATGCGCAGTTTGGGCCGACGGAAGGTTGCCCGCGCGAATAGGTGAGAATCGTTCATGCCGCCTCTTCGGCTCAATTCGAGTAATTTCGATGAATCGTGACGGCTTGTTCCTACATGCTGTGGCCTAGCGCGACACTACGCAATACGCACCCACCTGTTTTGGTAGTCGTGTCAATTGTTGTGCCGTCTCGAATGCTAGCGCGCGATGCCGCACTTTTGGGCTAGCGATCCGATCTGTGTCGAACACGAGTACCAACCTGCAGCCAGCCTTCGCAGATCGGCGCGCTGCGTTCATGGTTCTATCGTTGAACCAGCGAACGCGTTTTGGTTTTCATGCATTTGGTGAATTACACATAGGGTCCTCAGCGACGCGCCCCCGCGAGCAAGTCCAATGGCCGATGTACCGCGCGGCGCAATGAGGCATCATTTCCGTGCGTTGTGATAACGTGCAGCACCTTCCGAAATGACAGCTTCTTCATAGAGCGAAGGAGAAAGCAATGAGCGACGAAATGCCGATGGTCGGATGATCCAGATCGACGAAGCCCGGATCAGGGATCATCTTGGCGAGATGGTCGCGGGACGATGGAAGAGACGTTGAACGCAATGTTCGAGGCGGAAGCCGGCCGGCTTTGCGGGGCGGGCTAGTACGAGCGCAGCATGCGAGGCGCGGCAAGATACCCGAGCTGACAGTTTCGATCGGTAGGTCTGCGGTCACGACCGGCCCGGCTTGCTTTGATTCCGCAAGCTGGAAGCGTGCTGCGTAAGCGGCAAGCTGAGGCCGTCAGACGGCGCGGTTCCATGGCATAAGGGCGTCTTTCAAGATCAAGTCAGAACAGCGATCAGCCGGCCACTCGCGGTCGGGGCGCGGCTGTTGCTGTGTTTCCTTTTTTATCCTTTGCGACGCTTTGACGGGACAGACGCAACACGTGCGAATAGTACCCTCCGAGTGACCAAGGGGGCACAATGGTCCCAATTATCCGAAGATATAAGCTTCTCGGGATCGCCATAGCAACAGCGACGTCGGCGCAGGCGTTAGCGACACTGAAATAACGCTTGGTCAGACACTGGCCAACAGTGGTCCCGCGTCGGACTATTCGATATCGGGCAGAATGCCGCTCGCCTACTTCAAAATGATCAATGAAACCAGAGACGTAGCCGGAGAACGCCCTTCGTCAGCCAATCGTCAGCCAGGCGGTCTATCGAGATTGGCTGCGCATTCTCGACTGTATCGGAGCTGGAAAGAAATATGACGGGCATTGATCGCTCTGGCAAATCGCACGTTGGGGCTGCAGGCGCGGACAGCGCGGGGGGATTAAGCAGTTCGCGCTCGGAATCCGCTCTTCCCCCTAGGGAAGGCAGCCAATTTTTCGACTCCGTCTTGAAGCGGATGCGCTCTGGGCCCCAAGATAGGGCGGCGCCGCACGCCAGCCAGCCGCCAGCTTCGGGTACGGTAGCTCCAAGGGGCGACGATATCAGGGCAGCGAAGCGAAAGCTGGGGCGCCTCCTTGAGGACCTTGATGCTTCTCGTAATGTGGCCAAGCGAGCGCAGAATTCATCCGAGGCGCAAGAGCTGATCGATCAAGTCGTCAAGGCAGGTTCGACAGTTCTCGACTACTACGCAAGCTTGCCTCAAGCTTTGGCGCGTCGCATTCTGCCCGACGATCAGGCTCGCCGACTCCGCGACGAGACGCTCGAGGCGGCGGACGAATGCAACGAATTGGCTACCCAGACTATCTATGACTTGGAGCAGAGCAGGAAGAGTGCGACAGCCGTGCTCGACCGGATGCGCCAATCCAACGCTCCGCGCGACCAGCTGAGCCGCGCCGTTTCCGCCGTGGCGAAACGCTACTTGGCCTCCATGGAGTGGTGGGGAAAGAAAGCATTGCGCTCGGAGCGGATGCAATCTGTCTGCGCGGCCACCTCCAACTTGCCAAGCGCAACGCCCGAGATGCGGGAGGCCGGAGAAGCCGCACTAAGGCTGCACACCGGATGGGCGTCGTATACGAAGTGCATGTATCTGCAATCGCGGGTCGCTCTCGCGAACGTCATGATTGAACCGCAGGCGAGCACATTCGAACCAGCCTTGAGCGAAATCCTCATGGGTGAGAACGGGCGGGTACGCCTGCTTGGGACCTTCATCGAAGATGTCTTTCCCGCATTCGTTTCGGCGGCCGACGCTGTTCTGAACGGCGACGGACGGGCACTCGACGCAGAGCACTCCGCCGTTCTGGAAGGAGTTATGGAGCGGCTTTCGGAATTTGCGTCGGGGTTGCACAGCATCGTTGCCAAGCTAAGGAATGTCGAAGCTGGTGCCGACCTCCCTTTGGAACTGTTGGACCAGGCCGTCGAAGGCGCCTGGGTCACTGCGGACGAAGTCATGCGCCTCTTGACAGTGCAGCCGAAGACGCCGGCCATGGTTGAACAGCCGGCCGAGGCTGGGGCCGCAATACCGGCCAATACTACCGTCAGGGCTGTCGTGGGTGAAGGCACTGCAGCGCGCAGGAAAGGGAAAGGAAAGCGCACGCCGGCCGCAGGCGAGGGGAGTTCAGCGGCCGGGCGGCCCGAGCCGCAGCTCACTGGGCCCGGCGCCGGAGCGGCGCCAACAGCCAAGGTTATCGTGCTCTCGGATCTGGGCACGAAGAAACTCGTGAGCCCGGAGGAGGCACATGCGAAGGCGTCGTCGGCGAGAGGGCACTTGGCGATCTGGCAGGCGCCGCCGTCGATGGAGACCCTGACGTCCTCACTCAAGCGACTGGACGAACTTTTGCAATTCGATCTGGCCGGCCAGCAAAGGTCCGTCTCTCAAGCGCGCCAAATGAAACCCGAGGACGCCGACCACGTCGTGGACACTGTCGTCGAGCGCCTGCAGATACAGGCCGCCGAGATTGAGGCCTGTGTAGCCGCGCTGGAGGAACCCCGTCGACGCGGCCTACTCACGCCTGCGCAAGTGCGTGACGTGCACAACAAAATTGTACGGCTCCAGGGAATGCTATCCGAGGTGCAGGGGCAAGCAAATGCTTTGAAGGCGCGAAAGGCCACGATCAGTATGGATTGCATGAAGGCCTACGCCTTTCCGTCGCAGAAATATCTTGAATATCTGCGGGCGGCCGAGGAGTTGGCGCCCGCGGATCCACCGCGCGCGTTGAAGGGCGAGCCAGGGACGCTGTTCGAGATCAAGCTGCAGCCTAAGGCACTGGGCAATGGTGCAGTGCCGAGTCCGGTGTGGATGCATATCCATACGAAGCGGCCGGTACAAGCGTGGCAGTTGGCGACGCTGGATGACGCCGAGTTCGCCGCTTGCCACGTGAAGTCCAATGAACAGCGCGGCTACAATCGCCTCTGGCAGAACGCTCGAGCTTCGACAGGGCACGAAAGCGTCGTGATCCACCGCGGCAAGCTTACGCCTGCGTTCTGCAAGTCTTTGTTGAGCACAGTTGGCGGCCACCCATGGTATCCCTATGTCGAGGCGGAGTTCGGGTCCATGCAGCTCGCTCGACACGGAATGTAGTGCGGGTATCTCGTAGGTAGAGTGCCGCTTGTGCGGACACCATCAATCATGCCTCCGGATCCAGGCGGGTCGCCGAACCACTCCAGGGCTTGCAGAGGACAACTCCCGAGAGGATGGAGTCCGCACGAGGAGCACTGGCAAGTCGAGAAGTCCATGCGGTGAAGCCTTCGGGACCCAGGATGATCCACTTACTGGATAGTTGAGTGAGCAGATTGCGATGAACATATGTCGCCGAGTACCCTCAACAACCCTGGTCCAGGGACCAGACCTCCACGATCCGAAGCTTCTCGGAAGCCAGCGCAGTCGCCACTCTGGATCGGACAGAGCCGTAGCCGTCGTCACGTTTGGTCATTTTCTTGCATCGGCGGCCTATCATGAAGCTCGTCGTAGTGCGCAAGTAACTGAGTCTCATGCGGACGCAGAACCCATGAACTTTGCTAGAACTCCTATTGCTGCGTAGCGCGAGTGTGACTCTTACTCATCGACACGACCAATCAGCATACCATGAATCCAAAGGCGCGGCGGCGACCTAACTGCAAGCGGCCAAGATTGCGTCAGCTAGAGCCGCCCCACGAAGGCCAAAGTTGACGGTGGCCTCGTGATAGGTGCCGTAGTTCAACTTCGGGTCAAACCTGGTACCGATCCTGGTCGTGAACCGTAAGATCCTCGCATCGGCCAGAGTCTCGAGGACTATACTCCCTAGTCCGCCATCACGATTGTGCTCCTCGACAACGACGATACAGGCGGCCCGTCTGGCGGCCTCGCAAAGAGCCTCGGAATCAAATGGACTGAGCGTTGGAAAGTGAAGCACCTCTGGATCAAGTCCATCTTTAGCCAACATTTCCTCGATGTCGAATATGGTCGAACTCACGATTCCCGTCGATACAATCAAAGCTCCTTTGCCATCTCGCAGCCGACATGCACGCCCTAACTCTCCCAATGGGCGCCGGTCATCTTCAGCGGTTTCACCACCTAGACGGATATATAGTGGCCCATCCCACTCGATCGTGGATGATAGCAGATGCCGTAACTCGCGATTGGATCGTGGTGCGAGTATTGCCATATTCGGAACTTGACGTAAGAGAGCGAGCTCATCGAGCGCCGTGTGGGTCGGACCAAACTCGGTACAGCTTAACCCCCTCCAGTTCCGACGATTCGCACCGGAAGTCGCTGCAGACCTATGTCAACAAAGAGCTGCTTGAATGCTCTTCTCGTGCCGAACGCCGCAACAAGCTCGACGTAGGGAATCAAACCGCCTCCTGCAAGCCCAGCTGCCATACCAACCACATATTGCTCTGCGATACCCTCCATAAAAGAACAATTCGGAAAAGCGGCCCTGAATTCGCTCATGCTATTGTAGGTTAGATCGCACCCAACCGCCACAATCCGCATATCGCTTGTCGCCAATTGCTGGAGCGTTTTGCGGTATGTCCCACGCATGATCTACCTCTCGAGTCGACCTTGAAAAACGACATTCACAATAAAGACGGGACTGCGCTGATCGACGGTACTCGTCTATAATGCCAGTCGCCACTTCCTTCGAACTCTCCCAGTCCTTTTCCTTTTACCGTCTCACAGATGACTACTCTTGGACGCTGAGCAGACAATGGAAACCGCAGTGCCTCCCGAATAGCGCGACGGTCGTGCCCCGGGACATGACGAACGTCAAAACCAATTTCACGCCACAGTGCCGGCATGAATGGCATGGGCAGGACGTTCTCTGCTGGCCCATTGCGCTGTTGGCCGTTTCGATCAACCAATACGGTAAGGTTGGACAGCCCGTGCTTCACAGCGTGGAACGCCGCCTCCCAGTTCGCACCCTCATTTAGTTCTCCATCGCCGACCAGAACATAGACGTGAAAGTGCCTCTCGGTTATTCGCGCCGCTAGCGCCATACCGACGGCTATCGGCAGCCCATGACCCAGCGCCCCTGTGGTGGCCTCGATGCCGTACAGGACATTTTGCTCCGGAAGAAGGCCAAGTTCGCAGCCAACCGAACCAAACTGATTGAGTATCTGCGGTGAAATGAGACCCTTGTCCTCAAGCACGGCGTAGAGCGCGAGGCAGCCGTTCCCTTTGCTAAGAATGAAGCGGTCGCGGTCATCCATTTCCGCCGGATCTTGTGGAAGTCGGACAAATTCGTCGTACAGCACAAGAAGAATTTCAACGATTGAGAATGACGGACCGACATGCCCGGCAACTTGTCTCGCGGCGAGCACCTCCAGTATTCTCCGACGTATCGCCTTCGATCGGATATCAAGGTCGGCGGCTCTCGCTTGCTGGTCGGCAGGTGCGCCTCGGTTCATGTCGGCTCCTCTTCAGTCGGCTATCGTTGCGTTTTTTGGCTTGCCGTCGCACCTACGCTATTTGAGAGGCTTCGAAATCGACGTTCGCGTCAGATGGCTTCCTCGTTTCAGAGCGCTGGCGGTCAGGCGACGGTCGGATTTAACTTCGTAGCTGCATGAGGAGGTACTGGATCGAATGCCTAGTGCAGGAATAGGTCGCCGGGAGAAGGCTGATAGCTCCCTGTGGCATACCATCTTTCCACTGCCCGAGAATGCCGTCATGTGGCATCGCCAGCGCCTTCGACCAGCGCGCAATATAGTGCAAGATCTAGGAACTGTATGTTTACGACAGCTTGGGCAACGGTCCCGGTCGATGCTGTCGAAGGAAGCGGTCACATAGTGCCTATCGCCGTAAGATTTTTCGGTTTCGGTGGTGATCGCGCGCAAGCGTCGCGCATTCGAAGGTCGTGCGTTGGATGAGATCGGGCACCATTAAGCGTCGCACCAACCACTAGCTCTACACCGTTTTGCCGGATGCGGTCCGTCGTTGATTCCGAACCGGACCGATTAGAAGCTGGATAATCGCGATCATTTCAGTTTCAGACGAACGACCCCCTGTGGATGCGACCCTCAGGGCTGCCCAGTTGATAGATCCGGTCCATTTCAGCATCTGTGAGCTGGAAATCCAAAATATTGATGTTCTCCGCTAGCCGTTCGGGACGGGAAGTCCGAGGGATCACTACGGCGCCCTGTTGCACTAACCAGCGCAGAGAAACCTGAGCCGGAGTCTTGCGATACAAGCGCCCGATCTGCTGTAGCGTTTCGTCACTATTGATCTTGCCCATGGCAATGGGGCTGTAGGCCACGACCGCGAGGCCTGCTTGGTTGCAGGCAGCCTTCAACGTCGGCTGATCGAGATAAGGGTGATATTCAACCTGATTGCAGACTAGTGGCTCGGGACAAATTTTGACCGCCTCCTCGACCAAGCCGGCATTGAAATTGGATACTCCGATATGCCGGGTCAGTCCGCGCCGCTTGGCATGGGCGAGCGCACCAAGCGTTTCCGCGAGCGGAATGGAAGGGTTGGGGCGATGCAATAACAGCAGATCGACGTAGGGTTGCCGCAGTCGCACTAAGCTCTCTTCGGCCGAGCGTTCCAAATCGCCCAGCGCGAAATAGATGCTGTTGACCTTGGTAGTCAGGAACACCTCTTCGCGCTTTACGCCGGAAGCATGCAGGGCTTCGCCGACTTCGGACTCGTTCTCATAGGATTGGGCGGTGTCGATATGGCGATACCCGATTTCGAGCGCTTCCTCGACAATGCGCGCGCAGGAGCGCCCCAGCAGTTGCCAAGTGCCGATCCCGATGCCGGGAATACAAGCGCCGTTCGCATTGACAACATACATCGTCGCTCTCTCGACTGGATATTTGAGCGCCGCATCAACGCTAATGTCGCCGCCTGTGATTGGCGGCTGCGCATCGTGCTCGATTTTTCATGTCTGAGCTCTACAGGGCAGGTAACTTGCTTCTCTATGAACTCATTGGCATACGTCCGGGATCCGAGCCACCTACTGGTCTTGGTAGTTGACGGGCGTCGGTAATCGGGTTGTCCTTCGGTGTCATAGACGATGCCAGCGATCATCGCCGCGTGGGCTCAAGGGGACTCGATAACGGAGGCCCCTACGTCCTCAAGCGTCGGCGCATCGACATGCGGGTTCGCAGCTCAACGGCCGGCCGATCTTGAGCCCGTCGGGGGATGGCCCCTGGCGCAGAGCCCACTTGGATCGGCAGCGGGACTCTACATTCGCATTGAATAGCAATGTGCGGGTCACAATCCTGTAAGGATTGATAGTGATGATGTTCGACATCAAGAACAAGAGCAGGACTGGGCTCAACTTGCCTGCTTCATTCGCGAAGGCCGACGTTGACGAACGGCTTTATCTCGGAACCCTCGAGAAGGGGCTACTGATCCTCGCTGCCTTCTGTGCCAATCCTCGGCCGATGACACTCGCGGAAGTCTCGGAAGCATCTGGGTTGAACAAGAGTGCAACCCAGCGGGTGCTCTACACGTTGCGGGCGCTCAGATACCTTATCCAGAGCGAAACGACACGCCAATATTCGCTGTCAGCGAGGGCTTTGGATATTGGAAATGCCCACGTACACAGCAATCCCATAGTCGAAGCAACTTTTCCCTACCTGCTCGAGGCCAACAGACGTTCGCAGGAGACGGTCAATCTGACAGAGCTCGATGGTTCCGACATTATATTTATCTCTCGTGTTCCCGGCAAAAGCGTGATGAGTTCCTACGTACCGATCGGCACGCGCTTTCCTGCGTTTGCCACGGCCCCAGGGCGCGCGATCCTGGCGAACCTTGAGCCCGCCTCAACCAACAAAATTCTGCGCACGATCCCCGCCAATCGGCAAAAAATTCTCAAACAATTGGAGAGAGTGCGCCGAAAGGGCTTCGCCATAACCGATCAGGAAGCGATGCCTGGCGACATCTCGACGGCCGCGCCGGTGTTTGGTTACAACAACAAAGTTGTAGCTGCTGTTAACATCGCAGCTTCGACTGCCAATTGGACGCCTAAGAGAGTAGAGGCTAAACTCAGCCCGATCACAGTTGAGATCGCACGTCAGATGTCCAAGGTAGTATCCCAGCATAGGCTGCATTCGACGTATCAGTCTTTGTGAGATCAACTTCAACTCGGTAGGACTGGTTAGGGGTAGGTCGAGTCATCCACCTGTCTATAGCTGCGTGTCGATAATCGCGGAATTCCAGCCGTCGGCAGGGTTGGACTTGAACTCCGCATTTAGTTGTTCAAGAACAAGGCACTACCATCTTGACCGAGAACAAGGCTGGACGCATTGCCCGAGACGTTCAGCATGTCACGGTTGATACCACGATGTAGGCAAAGGCGTCGCCCTTCGACGGATGCCGAGCTCTTGCATGCCGCAATCAAAGGGCTCAACCTCTCGCAAGAAGGCACGGCGTCAGGCTGCGGCAGCCTATTCTCGCGAGGGTCACGGCTGCGCCGACGATGGTTTCCCGACTACCCCAATGCCTAAACAATTCGGGCTACTTCAGCAGCAGTTGCTTATCCTATCGTTCCCAACCATCTGCGACAGCGACGGAAGATCGAATGTAAGGCGGCACTGGAGGAGGCGTTCGCCATCACGTTAGGCCGATCATCCGGATCCGCTCGCAGTAGCGCCAGCGCAGATAAAGCTTTATTCCTTCCGTCCCCGGGGTAGAACACGTCGGGAAAGGGCGCCGTGCGTTACGAATTCGGAGTTCGCAGTGAAGGCTCCCATCGTGACAGACAACCGCCGGGAGTCCTGGTAGTTTTTGGTGCGTCACACCAGGGCACTGCCTGACTTGCGGGACGTCATCTATCGTCCCGAGACGTTACCGACTGTTCGGCCGATCGGGTCTAGATCGAGAACTGGATCTCGTAGTCACGATGCACATGTTCACGTCGTTCCCGTCGCATCTTCATCTCCGGCAAGAAGCACGGCGTCGTTTGGCGTCGTCAGGCGCGAACTGCGCCTTCGCTCCGCCATCGAGCCCATCATCGGACCTCCCGAACGCCGAAAGTCACCGCGGCAGCTGTTATCTCAAAGACCGTGCTGACGGCGACGCCAACTACTTCCTCTTCGCCGTCGGCGAGAGCTTACGCCGCATCCTTGTCTCGTATCCAGACCGCCCTCATAGCAGCCATCAGCGTCCCGTCAGCCCAAAGATCAGCTTCTTAACGGACGAAATTGGATCGAAGAAACTACTCAAGCTTGTCCTTACGTAATCAGATCGGAAATCAGCTTTGCGGACCCGCATGCCATGGTCCATCCAAGCGGGCCGTGACCGGTGTTCAGCAACAGGTTCGCATAGGACGTTGGTCCGATCAGAGGGGGGCCACCAGGCGTCATCGGGCGCAAGCCAGACCAATTTAGCGCAGCATTTTCGTCGATGTGAGACCTCAGGGCCGGTATGATTTTCATAATGTCGTTCAGAACGCGCCATCCTTCCTTTTCGTCAACACGTGTATTGTATCCAGCGAATTCGGCTCGACCGCCCATCCGCAGTCGATCGCCCATGGGGACCATCATCGCGTGGTATCCATCATCCATAACGGGGCGTGTCGGTCCTCCCTTCCACCCGTTTAGTGCCACAGTGACGGAATACCCTTTAACGGGAATGATCGGCAACGCGATGCCCAATGCGCGAGCCAATATTGGGCTGTAACTGCCGAGCGAAAGAACGTACACATCTGCAGATACATCGCCTCGTGATGTCAATAGATGTGAGATTCGCGAGGAAGATCCCTTGACTATCTCCAGAATAGTGGTGTTCAGCAAGAACTGAACACCTAATTCAGCAGCCAGTCTCGCGATCTCATTTGTGAACTTGTGGGCATCACCACTTTCGTCATCTGGAAAGAATACGGCACCGACATAGCGGTCAATAACAGCACCGAGGCAGGGCTCCTTCTCAAGTATCTGGTTCTGATCGAGGACCTCAAACTGGACTCCCCATTCCTGCATCGTAAGCGGAGCTCTGTGGCCCTTTTGAATGGCGCTTGACGCCTATTTTGTTCGCGTGGCGCGCCGCCGCGGTTTCCAGGTGTCGGACAACCCGTTGACGGCGGCTTCGAGCGCCTTCCGGTCGACGACGTTGGGATCGAACCGCTCCGGGCCCCAGAGGCGCATTTGTTCGTGCTCTGGATGGGAGGGGTCGCTGATGGCGTCGAGGTATTCGGCATAGCCTGGCGCACCGCCGACATCTTCCGGAGGACAGCGGCCGGCGGCCTCGAGCAGGAACGGAAGTCCCTCCGTCGTGGTGTTCTCGAACCATTTTTCGAGCTTGATCACATGGTCCCAGCTGTCACCGAAGTCATAGAGATAGTGGATCGTCTTGGCGCCGGTCTCGCGAACGATATCGCAAAGCCGCGCTTTGCTCGCATCCATGGGCTGGTGGCCGTAATCATTGTCAGGGTCGGGAATCCCCCAATGGACCTCACCAGCGAAGAACTCGAAGAGGTGACTGTTCGTCCAGCCGAATGCCTCCTGAAGCGTCAGATGCAGCCGATCGAGGCGCAGGGTGACCGGTACGACAAGGCGACGCATCACCTCCGGCTTCACGTCCTTGAGGGTCACCTTGATCCGGACCGCGGTTGTGTTCAGGCTCATGCCGCCAGCCTCGGATCGTGCGCATGCATCGTGTAGATCGACGCCCAAGGGAGCAGTTCGTCCAGCCGCGCCGCAGGCCAACCATTGACGAGCTTGGCGAGAACATCAGCGAGCCAGTGCTCGGCACTGACGCCGTTGAGCTTACAGGTCTCGATTAACGAAGCCAGAACTGCCCAATTCTCGGCGCCCTCGTCGCAACCGGCAAAAAGAGAGTTCTTGGCGTTGAGCTTAATCGGCCGCATCGCACGCTCGACAGCATTCGTGTCCATCTCGATGCGCCCGTCATCAAGATAGAGCGTCAGGCCGTCCCAATGACGCAGCGCGTAACGCAAGGCCTTCGCCGTGTCGCTCTTCTGTGCAAGGTGATCAAGCTTGGCCTCAAACCACTGCTTCAAGGCTGTAGCCAAAGGTCGCGCATGCACCTGCCTGCCAGCACGGCGCTCGGCATCCGATCGGCCGCGGAGCGCTTTCTCGACCGCGTAAAGCTGGGCGATGCGCTCAAGAGCCTCGCGGGCAACCGGAGCTGGCGCGGGAGCCGCCTCGCGCTCGATCTTCACAAACTGGCGCCTCAGATGCGCCCAGCAGAACGCGAGCGTTCCGGACAAGGCGTCCGCACGCGTCTCTCGGGCCATGGTCTTGTAAGCCTGATAGCCGTCGCAGTGGATGATGCCGCGATAGCCCTCAAGCAGCCGCAAGCCATGAACGGCGCCGCGGCCCGGTGCATAGGCATAGACCACCCCAGGCGGATCAGGCCCGGCCCAGGGCCTGTCATCGCGTGACAACGCCCAGAAGTAGCCGGTTTTCGTCCTGCCGCGACCCGGATCCAACACCGGTGCGGGGGTCTCATCGACACAGAGCTTCGAAGAGGCGAGCAGAAGCTGGCGCAGACGAAGCCACAAGGGCTTCAATTCCTGGGCGGCATAGCCGACCCAGAAGGCGAGCGTGGAACGGTCGATGGCGATACCGTGCGTCGCCAGCATCTGCGCCTGGCGGTAAAGCGGCAAATGCCAATGATACTTGGCGTCGATCACATGTGCGACCAGCCGCTCGGTGGGCAATCCTCCTTTGATCAGCCGCTCGGGAGCTGCGTGCTGGAGGACGACGCCGTGACAGGCGCGACAGGCCAGTTTGGGCCGGCGGGTCACGATCACTCGGTATTGCACCGGAACGACGTCGAGCCTCTGACTCTCATTGCAACCAATCTCGACGAGATCACCTTTGCAGCACGGGCAGCAGGTTGCAGCCGGCATCATGATTTCGACGATGCGCGGCAAATGCTCCGGCAGATGACCACGGTTGGCTCTGCGCGCGGCAGTTCTCTTCTCGCAGGTTCTGGGATTGGCGCGATCCTCGGCGGCTTCGAGAGCTGCGACGGCTCCTTCGATGTCCTCCAGAACAAGCTGCAGCTGATCAGCGTCCAGCTTTTCCGAGGACCGACCGAACTGCGCATCTTTTGCAAGCTTGAGCAATCGCTCGAGCCTGGCGCAGCGATCCAGCAGAGCCGCGGCAAAGACACGCAGCTCGGCCGGATCGCTCGGCAGCTCGTCAGGCAAATCACTCATTGGCCCAACTCTGCCATGCTTCGCGCCCGGATGCAGCGAAGATTTTGTGTCCTACGCAAGTGCTTTCGGTTGCGGGATTCGAGGCGCGTGCATGCGCGTCCAATCCATGCCGGCTAGAAGCGCCGACAACTGCGCGGCGTTCATCCGCATCACGCCGGCAACAATGGGAGGCCATTTGAAGCCGCTGCCATCGAGCCGCTTCCAGTACATCACGAGGCCGCTGCCATCCCAGACGACGATCTTCACGCGGTCAGCGCGCTTCGCACGGAAGACCACCGCCACGCCCTTCATCGGGTCATGGCCCAGCGTCTCCTTCGCCAACAGCGCCAAGCCCTCCGCACCTTTTCTGAAGTCCACAGGTTGGGTCGCTACGTAAATCGTAAGGCTCGCAGGCGGCGTCAGCATGAACGTGTCCGTCGGAGCGCTAAGAACACATCACTCAACACAGCAAGGCCAGGCGCCCCCCGCACCTCCACGCGTGCTCCCTGGAGCTCAACCGTCACAATGGCTGCTTCCGGCGACCCGGTAGGCTCTGCGGCCGCCGGTAGCGCCGATTCCGACACCACCGGCACGAACGACAGCGTATCCGCCGAAGCCGGCAGCACCAACTGGCCCAAACGCGCCCGGCGCCGCCAGTCATGCACCTGCTGGGGCCGGCAGCCATGGCGACGAGCGACATCTGTGACAACCGCCCCCGGCTCGAGGCTTTCCGCGGCGATCTGTGCCTTCAAATCATCCGGCCACCGCTTGCGACCTGCGCCAGCATACACTTCGATACGCGCCGACAACGGTCGTCTTATGTCGTCCGAATGGTCGTCCATTGTGAGCACCCTTGCTGAAGATGACTCTTCTAATGGTGCTCTCAAGACTCCGCACAAACAATCCGACGGGCCTCGGCGCTACGCTTACCCTGCATCTCGCGGCACATTTGCACGAACTCGGACATCCGCCCGCCGCGAGGAAAGACCCGCATTGTGCCACGTGTCGTTTGATCGTAGTCGAGAGCCGCAGTTTGGCGGATACTGCGCAAGACCTCCAAGCTCAATCTCGCGATCCGGATGTTGGAAATCATGTTCGCCTTGTGCCGCTCATAAGTCGAGTTCGCCAGAAACCTGAGGCCCCAACCAACGATTGACGGTATGACGCTTGGGTTGATCTTTAACGTCGGGTTGGGGTCGAAGAGCATCTTGCCGAGCTGCCTCACCGTTCCCGGCGAATTCCACGGGCTAGCGTCGCTCGGCGTCATCAAACCTCCATTTGCGAAACTTGCTTCCATTCCTGGCCTGTCGCGACGATCAACGACCGTGACCTCGTGTCCCTTCCTCGCGAGCATATAGGCCGTTGCGCAACCCACGACTCCGGCGCCTAGAACAGCAACTTTCATTTCGCCATGACCCTCGTCTCGTTCCGATCCAAATAGAGTGATATAAGATTGTCGGCTGCGATGCGGCTTGTCACACGCGCAACCATTTCGTCGAGCTGTACGTAAGCGGAGGATCTGGCCAAAGCCCGCAACGTTGTCAGGTCGATCTACCACTCGAGAGCCTAGCGCTGGCAGCAGATGACACGCAGCCGGGGCAGAAGATCTCACACAGCAAATCCGACATCCGCGTCAACTCGACGATCGTCGGTGGAATGAAAGTGGCTTAGCGTACGAAACTCCCTGCTGGCCAATCACGCCGGCGCCGGAGAACCGACAACGAGTGACGTGATACCAAACGCGCTGTAGCCCTTCTCTGCTAGTCATGACACCACTGTTCGTCGCAGTAGCGGTGAGGGTCGGTTGCACAATCTCTATGCGGCTTCCAAGAAGGGGAAGGGATCGATACTTCCAGGCATGCATCCGGCGTCGTTCCAAAAACTAGTTTCGCTTCAACGCACTATGAGAGCCATGGAACCGCGCCCGGCCGTTACTTCTCCGGGTAAGGCAACCGCCACCGTCGGCTCCGCGGGCTTGTCGTCCAGGACCGCTGCAAGTTGCGCTCGGCCTGTCGGAGGCCCGCGGACTCGTCAGAATGTTAAGAACGCGACCGCACTTCGTCGGCAAAAACATCTCGCGCCATTCGTCCTTCAGCCGGTACCGATCGCAAGTTCGGGCTTCACTATCTGAAGCCGAATGGTCGCGCCGCTGTGCCGCGCAATTCCGCTGAGGCTCGTGTCGACAATATCGATCAGGTCCTCAAGAATGGCGCTTGGTGTCCCATTCTTCCTGCTTCGGCCAAATTCTCCAAGCAGCAACAAAGCACAATTCTTGTCGGGTCGAGCGCAGAAAAGCAGAGTACCGCCATCCTCATCCCAAATAATGAATGCATCGTCACACGCCAAGCCGTGATGCCGCTTATACACTTGAAGCAGCCTCGATCGAACCACCAGATAGTCCTCAGATGTCTCGATCACCCCACCGAGCGATAAATACGGCAGGCTTGGGGAGCTCTGCAGCCAGACCTTAGTTCCGTCCGCCTTGAGAAACATTATGCGCTCCTAGAGATTGCGCGGTTTTCGATCGTCGTAACGACAGGTCCTGATTGGGATTACGACGAGCATAGGTTTGCGCAGCACACTTGGGACCCGGCTCTCAAGCGTCGGGATCCTTCCAAGTTCGCCACTCATAATTGCGGAGGACGATGTGCCCCGGTCCCGAGCCAATCAGGTAATTCGGATTGAGCGGCGTCTTACCAAGCGGCGTGCAGATTACATATTGTGGCACCGCAAATCCGGAGGTGTGTCCGCGGAGATTTTCGATGATATGAATCCCTTCGGCGATCGATGTTCTGAAGTGCTCAGCTCCCCGCACCAAGTCAGCATGATACAAATAATATGGCCGCACGCGCGCCATAACGAGTGCGTGGACCAGCCGTTTCATAACGTCGACCGAGTCGTTGATTCCCTTCAATAGTACGGATTGATTGCCCACCGGAACCCCAGCTTTGAGCAGCCGCTCGATTGCGAGTTTTGCCTCTGATGTTATCTCATTGGGGTGATTGAATTGAGTATTGATCCAAATCGGATGATATTTCTTAATCATCTGACAGAATTCGGGCGTAATGCGCTGCGGAAGTGTCACAGGAGTCCGAGTGCCGATACGAATAATCTGTACATGCGGAAGTTGCCTGAGACGCGACACGACGTACTCAATCTTGTTGTCGCCAATGGTAAGAGGGTCACCTCCGCTCAACAAGACATCCCGAATTTCTGGCCGCGCTTCAATGTACGAAATTCCTCTGTCAATCAAAGATCTATCACTGACGATTGAGTCCTGACTCGCGTGGACCTTAGGCGAGCAGTGTCTGCAATACGTGGGACACAAGTTAGTTAGATGAAAAAGAACGCGATCGGGGTACCTGTGCACGATGCATTTCACATCGGTCTTCCCCTCCTTCCAAAGAGGGTTCTCGGATTCCACGCCTGATCGGTGGAATGATGGGAGTTGGTCTATATGATAGATGTCAGTAAGCTCCTTGACGTTTGGAAGCGCCTGGAGGCGAACTGGATCGTTTGGATCGTTCCGATCCATCAGCGATAAGTAATATGGAGTTACTTGAAACACATAGCGCTTACCTACTTTGTGAAATGCATTTTTCTCTTCTGGCGCCAGGTTTAGGTGATCTGTTAGGGCCTCAAGCGTAGTGATGCTATTATCAAGCTGCCAACGCCAATCGTCCCAGGAGCTATTTTTCAACTCCTTAGTAGATGGCATACGAAGTCTCCGACTCGAGTGTTGTGTTCTTAGTGGGCTGATGGGCAAGATGGTTACAAGGACTAGTTAATTCTTCCCGCGATTGATGTGCCGGCACTTCGCTCTCGTCTCGCACGCTCTGCCAGACTCAAACTTTGTGCCAATTAGCCGATCGAGGAGAACAAGCGATTTCGTGTGAATACGCTCGCTAGTCGCGAGGCAAAGAGGGAGGGGGTGAACGTGCAACAGTGGTCACGAAGCCGACACATCCTGACCTTGCCCCCAAGTTTTATCCAGTCCTGAGTTCGCCCCGGCTGTTGGATTTGCCCGGTTGGGCGGTGGCAGCGGC
>NZ_LJYG01000107.1:19972-47046 GCF_001440035.1 Bradyrhizobium manausense
CCCGCCGCGGATGGCAGGTGGTGGCGAACTCGGATGGCGTCCTCCATCCGAGCCGTGAGTGTGGTCGTGTGTCGTTGTACAACAAGGTTTGAGAACGCCCACAGGACCGTTCTTCGCGAGGTTCTTTATCGACATCATCCCTGGTCTGGTCGTCGAGTTTGCGTTCATGGAAGGGTCGAGAAGACTGATGATGTCGCTTTCCGCTGCTCGCTGGATGGATCGCAAGCGGATCGATGGTTGGAGGTTCCAGCATGGATGTTCGATCGGGCAGCATGCCCTGACGCCGAGCCTTTGACAGCTCAGCCGTTTGTCGGCATCGACGCACTTGCGGCGCTCTCTGCGCTTCTCGATCTGGCGTTGAAGGATCGAACGCCATCAGCTGCCCTGCTTTCTGGCGCATCCAGAGCCTCTCACGACCAGAATCCGGGAGAGACTCATGTCACGGCAGACGGCAGTGCCAGGGAGCGGATACCGACACAATCGACAACCGCGGCCGCAGCATCAGATGGATCTGTTCGGGAGTGGCCTGTCGAACGGCGCCATCGGCGCGCCCACATGGCTGGATCTGCCAGCAGAAGCGCGGGCAGCGCTCACGAGCCTGATGACGCAGTTGATCCTCGACCATGCTGCGATGACAGCGACGCCGCGCGCGAAGGAGGTCGATCATGATCTCTGACAAGGTCAGGCCTCATCATCTGGAGCGCAAGGCGATTCTTTACGTGCGTCAATCTTCGGCCCATCAGGTGTTGCACAATCGCGAGAGCAGCGCGCTGCAATACGCCATGCGAGACCGGCTGACGGCACTCGGGTGGTCAGAAATTGAAGTGATCGATGATGATCTCGGTCGTTCAGCCGCCGGCGGCATACAGCGCGCCGGATTCGAGCGAATGGTGGCGGAGGTTTGCCTCGGCAAGGTTGGTGCGGTTTGCGCCCGCGAGGTCTCGCGCTTCGCCCGCAACAGCCGGGATTGGCAGCAACTCATCGAGATGTGCCGCGTGGTCGATACCGTTCTGGTCGATCAAGAGACCATCTATGCGCCAAGGCACGGCAACGACCGCCTGCTGCTCGGGCTCAAGGGCAGCCTCAACGAGTACGAGCTGGATCTGTTGCGCCAGCGCTCGCTTTCGGCCCGCTACGAGAAGGCGCGTCGGGGCGAGTTGGTTGTGACAGCGCCCGTCGGCTTCGTGAAGGCCGGCGACCGTTATGAGAAAGACCCGGATCGGCGTGT
Organism: Bradyrhizobium manausense; assembly: GCF_001440035.1. Classification (GTDB taxonomy): domain Bacteria; phylum Pseudomonadota; class Alphaproteobacteria; order Rhizobiales; family Xanthobacteraceae; genus Bradyrhizobium; species Bradyrhizobium manausense. The sequence continues at coordinate 21,201 of NZ_LJYG01000107.1, forward strand.
CCAGGAAGCGATCAAGCTGGTGTTCGACAAGGTCGAAGAACTGGGCAGTGCGCGACAGGCGCTCTGCTGGCTCCACGAGCACAATCTCGATCTGCCGGTGAAGCAGACCAACGGCGACACGGCCTGGCGGCGACCGAATTACTCCACCATCCACCGGATCATTGAGAACCCGGTCTACGGCGGCGCTTATGCCTATGGTAAGACGGCCGTGGCGGCGGGATACAGCGCCGCGGGCGTGAGCGTGAAGATCCGCCGCAAGGCGCGGAACGAATGGCTGACGCTGAAGCCCAACACTCACGAAGGGTATGTGAGCTGGGAGAAGTTCGAGGCGATTCGCACCATGGTCAGCAGCAATGTTCCCACCAGTCGGCATCACGGCGCGCCCAAGCATGGTGACGCGTTGCTGGCCGGTCTGATCCGCTGCAAGCGCTGCGGTCGTAAGCTCACACTCCGGTACTCCGGGATGGAAAACCATATCCCGCGCTACAGCTGCAGCCGTGCCTGGATGGATAATGGCGGGGCCCACTGCATCGCCTTCGGCGGACTGCGCGTCGATGACGCCATCGAGGAATCGCTGCTTGGAATCGTCGGTCCGGGCGCTGTCGCCGCCGCAACCGCTGCCGCCAAGGGAGCCAGGGAACGGCGCGATCAGGTACGCGATGCTCTCAGTCGCGACCTCGAAGCGGCGCGCTATGCCGCCGACAGGGCTTTCCGGCAATACGATGCCGCTGATCCCGCGAACCGGCTGGTGGCCAGTGAGCTGGAAGCCCGCTGGAACAGGGCGCTCGCTCACGCGGCGGAGGTTGAGGCCAAGATCGCCAAGCATGATGCGGCGACGCCTGCCCCCCTTGCTGATCCAGCCTCGCTCGGCGTTCTGGCCTCCAACCTCAAAACGGTCTGGGATGCGCCGACGACGGATGCTCGCCTCAAGAAGCGCATTGTGCGCACCCTCATCCATGAGGTCGTGGCCGATATCGATGACGCAGTCTCGGAGATCGTTCTCATCGTCCATTGGGTGGGGGGCGCCCACAGCGAGTTGCGCTTGCCGAAGCGCCGGCGCGGACAGCGCAACAGCACCTCTGCCGACATCGTCCAAGCCGTGCGTCAACTGGTGCTGATCGCCAGCGACGATCTGATTGCCGGCCTCCTCAATCGCAACGGCCTCAAGACCGGTAACGGCAATCGCTGGACTCGCGAGCGCGTCACATCAATGCGCTCGAACTACCACATCCCGGTGTTCAAGCCCGCCGAGGACGGGATCGAGCCATGGCTCAACCTTGGCAACGCCGCAAAGCTCCTGAAGATCGCGCCCAAGACGCTCCGGCTGGCCGCTGAAGCCGGCGAGATCGAATCCATCCATCCTCTGCCGGATGGTCCTTGGATCTTCGCCCGCACCGGGCTGATAACAACTGCTGCTCAATCTATCGCCGAACGAGCGCGACAGAACCCAAAATACCCCGCGGGATCGCATCCCGCTCAACAAAATCTCTTCTCTTCAATCACATAGCCAGATGGGTGTTCTGATGCGCAGTTGTAGTATCTGCGCCAAGTCTCCACTTTTTCCTGGGCGTCCGCAAGGCTGAGGAACCAGTGGGTGTTGAGGCATTCGGCCCGGAAGCGACCGTTGAAGGCTTCGATGAACGCATTGTCGGTTGGCTTGCCGGGCCGTGAGAAGTCCAGCGTGACGCCGCGCTGGTAGGCCCAAAGGTCAAGGTCGCGCGACACGAACTCGCTGCCTTGATCGACGCGGATCGTCGCCGGGTATCCCACTTCCTTACAGGCCCTTTCCAGTATCGCCACGACGTCGCTGCCGCGGAAAGTGAACCGTGGCTGCAGCGCCGGTGAGAAGCGGGAGAAAATATCGACGATCGTGAGCACGCGCAGCTTATGTCCCGTCGCCAACTGATCATGAACAAAATCCATCGCCCAGGTCTCGTTCGAGCGCGTCGCAGGCCTGCGATCATCCCGCAACTTGGCCTTGACCCGGCGCTTTGGCGTTTTGTTGCGCAATTGCAGGCCCAATTCGCGATAGATGCGACGTGTCTTGTTCTGGCCGTGGCGCCATCCCTCGCGGCGCAAGAGAACGTGAACACGGCGATAGCCGTAGCGAACGCGAACATGGCAGATCGCCTTGATGCGATCTTCGAGGGCTGCCTGGCCGCAGCGACGCGACTTGTAGTGGTAGGTTGACCGGTCGAACTCGAGGGCTTCGCAAGCCTTGCGGATCGAGACCTGCCACTCACCGCAAACCTCGTCGACCAGCTTGCGCTTGCGGCCAGGCTTCATAGCTTTCGGCGGATCACGTCCTGCAGCATCTCTTTGTCGAGGCTGAGATCGGCGACCAGCTTCTTCAGCTTGGCGTTCTCCTCCTCGAGCTGTTTCAACCGCCGCATCTCGGTCGGCAGCAGCCCGTCATACTTCTTCTTCCAGTTGAAATAGGTCGCCTGGCTGATTCCGGCCTTGCGGCAGATCTCCGCCACTGTAACCCCATCATGGCCCTGCTTCAGGATGAACGCCTTCTGGGCGTCCGAAAACTTCGAGGCTTTCATCGTTGTTCGCTCCTCCCAGCCGGGGAATCGATGCGAAAAACTCTAGCCAAAAATGGTCCAATTTGCCGGCCTCAGATCAACTCTGTCACGTAGGCGGGCTGGTGGCGCCGACGTGGGTTTGCAGCAAAATCGGCGGTCGACGATCATTCCCTCTCGTGGGACCTGGCTCCGTTCGTTATGGCGGTCTATGGCTTGCTTGAGCCGCCGCCAAGCCGGCGAGCGCAACCGTTAACGATAAGGCCTATCGGGTAGCGTATGCGCGCCGATGACTCAATGGTCACGCGGTGCACGAATTGTCGACCGTTAGATTGATGCGGCTAAAGGCCGCCCGCCCAGTGTCGATCAGTTGACGCAGAAAAAGCTATTGGTGGAATCCGCCCTGATGTTAAGAAGCGATCGGGATGGCGGAAACTCACTCGAACTCATCCTTAGGTAGTAAGCCTGTAAGTTCACTGAACTCGACGCCAACGGAAACCGATCTTTGCGGGTATGCGCTGCTCAAACAAAGGTAACCGAGTCGGCATAGCTCACCATTTGAAGCTTCTGCGCCTCTCAAAGGAATGCATCATGGCTAAGATGACGAAGAATCAGCTTATTTACGCGATTGCTGAAGGAGCGAACATTTCCAAGGCTGACGTAAAGGCCGTCATCGAGCAGATGGCGGCTGTAGGCTATAATGAGCTGAATAAGTCAGGTGAGTTCGTCATTCCAGGGTTCGTCAAAATGTCGGTCGTGAACAAGCCCGCTACTGAAGCTCGCACCGGAGTTGATCCCTTTACGAAGGAGCCGATGGAATTCGCGGCGAAGCCGGCCAGCAAATCAGTTAGGGCATCACCTCTCAAGGCTGCCAAAGACGCAGTAACGGTATGACCAGGCCGGCGGTCTCTGGATTGTTGCAATTTGTGCATGGCCAACATGCCTGGTGCGATCGTCGGATGTAACTTTGGTATGACTGCGATTGTGTCGGACGCACGTCTTGATGTGCTGCCCGTCAGTCGTGGAATACCGCTCACGCCTTACTACGACTGTGCGACGACGGAAGCGGAATAGGTCGCGCTATGGAGCGTGAAGCGCATGATGGGTTACCTGCCCGAACTTCATACTGATCGGCAAGCTTCAAGAGACGTTGCTTCGTGAACGGATCAGCTCGCTCAGCAATCTCGCGGACCAGGGACGCTCGCGCCCGATAGAAATCGTCGTTCATAAGACACCAAGAGCATGTGGCCTCGTCGACGCGTAGGAAAGGGCGCGCCTTTTGCCTCCTCGCGAATTGATCCGCACATCGAGCAAGCATTATTGCAGCGTACGCGGAGCAGCCTTCATCGTTCTTGCAAGCAGCCGGTCTTCAAGCTGCCGGATTTTGTCCAACAGCTCATGGGCCTCCACGGCATCGCGGGCGTAATGATTGATGACGCCGCCCGTGAGAAACGCAATGGCCAATGTTGCGTCTGAAACATCCTCGTCAATAAGCGTCGTTGCCAGCTTCTCAGCCAGCAGCTTTGTGCGGGCCAAAGGATCGCTTGTGACCTGTGGCGGCACGGGCCGTACCGGTTCTGCCATTCGGAGCTATCCTTGCTTCAGCTTATGTAGCATCTACATTCCCGAGCATTCAATCTTTCTAGTCACAAATATCGAGGCTGAATGCAATTTATCGCAACGTTAGCGCTATCAAATGGGGATCGTTCCTCCACCTGCGAGGTCAGCTTTCGGATGACGAGCAGGGGTCAGCGGATGATCAGAGCCGACGGCCGATTGATTGTCACGTAGTGGCAATCTGCTTTCCCCGTTAGGACTAGCGTCGCTTCGGGTGCCCATGTCGCCGTCTGCGTTGGCAATGATCGGGCGATCCATCTATGCAGCAGTGTTGGCGTGGCCGCCGTATGGCCCCTTGTGCAGCTTGCGCAACGTCCAGAGTACCGGGTGCTCGTTGGGGCAAAGCGTGCGATACGCTCCACGTCCGATCGCTAAACTTGCGTAGAGCTGACGAGTCTCACTACCTACACGCCGCAACGGTCAACGCCGAATGGAAGCGTTCGAAAGCCAGCCTGCGCGGCTGCATAGGCACGAAAGAAAGCCGAGGCCCCGTTGGATTTCCGGCTGAGACTTGTAGCGCGAAGGTTGAAACGGCAAAGCCAGAAGCGCAAGCTCAACCGCCATCTCAACTGCGTTTCTGGACAACACGCCGGCCTCAGCCCCATCTGCGGTTGAGGCCAGATAGCTATCTCTTCGCGATGATCGAGAGCATACACCGGGGATGAGCTCTTCTATTCCATCCTTTCGACGATCTTCTCATTGCGCACTGCCTTACCCATTTCAGATGAGCCTCGTCGGTTCGCAATGCGAAACCGCATGACCTTGCATCGGGCGATCAGCGTAGAGCTAAAGTTGAGCGGATGGCTCGTTGTCTAAGGCATCGGCGTCATCGCGGTGTTGCTCCAGTGCGGCATCGAGGTGCTTGAACAACGTATGGCCGGCGAAGGGTTTTGCCAGTAGCCCAACTGCTCCCCGATTCAGCTCAGAGGTGCGAATGCGGTCACTACCGCAGGCAGTCATAAAAATGAATGGCGCGTCGTATCGCTGAGCCCGCATCTCTCTCAGTAAGTCCAAGCCGCTCATCATCGCCATCTGCACATCCGCAATCACACAGGATGTCTCGCTCAACTGGGGTGAGTGCAGGAACTTCTCAGCCGATGCAAATGTATGGACGATGTAGTCGCGCGATCTTAAAAGGTTCTCTATCGCAAAGCGGACCGACGTGTCGTCATCGACGACGGAAATCATAGGCGTAGACAATATGCGCCCTCCTGACGCTGGAAAGAGCTTGCATCAGCATCCTGGACGACAAGTAGGCTTGATGACGAATTTCTAAAATCATACTTAGGTTTGACGCAGCGATTAGTATGACTTTTCATTGCGCAGTCATCTGATCAGGTCGGACTACGAGCATGCGCGCGAAGTGTTCGGCTCCAGCGCGTATTATGCGCGAAGGCCAAAAAGTCCCTCGAGCTTGCCGATAGCTATCCGAGCGTTACAGACGAATCGAGCAGCTTGGGAGCCGCCCACCTCGGGCGCGCAAACATTGCCCGCTCTCTGATTAGAGAGAGCTTTTGCGCCGATCGCATCTGGTACCCGCGTGATCTGCTCTCGCTAAAATCGGTTCTGCCCCCTTATGCCTATTCATTGATCGTGCCTCCAGGTCGAAAAGCGCAAGGGACTGTCGATCGAGGATCACGATCGCGCGTTAGGAATTCCCCATAAAATGAAGGATGCCCGCCCTGTCCAGTTGCGACACCGCCCGCTGTCTCGAGCGTCAAGCCAAGGTAGTCGGCGATATCGCGGCGGGACATCGGTAGCGAAATTACGCCGGCGGCGGATAGCCGCCCATCCATCTAAACAAGAACGCGGCAGCCTCTCAAGTGAGGTTTTTGCGTCCCAGCAACAGCATATGGTTTTTGGCGTGCTGCAGGTTGTCGGTTGTCAGACCGAGCAGGTTACGCCAGACAACGATATCACTGTCGGCGGCCACTTCAAGGCTTGCCCGTCTCATCACGCGAACAGTGGTTTTGACCACCGCTTCTGCGGTAAATCGATGTGTCTCACCGTTCTCGCGTCCAAAGATGTCGCCGTCCAAATGAAATGCGCCGATCGGGCGGCGACCGTCGCAATTTATAGCTCCGCACCGCGCCGCGCTCGACCTGACGGACATACTCGGCGGCTTCCTTCTCGCCGTAGATTTCACGTCCCTTTTTGTAAGTGAATTCACCTAGGCCGATCATGGGGTGGAATCGCTCGACAGGCAAAAATCTCTGAGCGAGGCGTCTGGTTCACTGGTGCCCGAACCTGGGAGACTACGTCGCTTGGCTTGGTCAGGCGATGAGCGCGTTCCTTGCTGGCGATCCACGTGCGCAATTTGACCTCGTCAAATGTCCAAGCCTTGAATGGCTTTCCCGGGTCAGGAATTTCGCCCCGAGCTGCCTGTATAGTTCTCTTGTTCTCGCCAATTCGGGCGACATCCTCTACCCTGATGCGTTTGGGCGTCCCGTTCATCGGTTCTTCGCGCCAATCACAGGGCTATTAACCGTCTGATGGCTTCGGGGCGGGTAAGATTTTGCTGCTTTTGCTGGCGCCTCAATCGTGTCCGCTTGTCGGCGTGTATGTCTGAATCCTGACACGAAGGCCGCAAATGATCGGCAGGCGCGGCACAGTGCATTGATTTTCTCTTCCTCAAGCAAGTCTCGCACAGATGCTTTTGCGGCATGCTGATTGCAGAGAGACTAAAAAGGACCGTTTGGCAATCCTGGTCTCTCGGTCAACGACGCAGGAAAGATGAAAGTTCTCGATCCTATGCAAATTGATACTAAACACTGCCCGGTAAGGCACTTCCCCAATTGAAGCTTTGTCCATCGCGGGTCCCTCCATTGTTCTTCACGACGATCGCAGACCATGTCGTTCACGCAAACTAAAAGCGAAGCTCCCGGCACAGGATTTCTGATGAGCTCAACGCAAGCAATTCGTGAACGTCTGCGCGACGCCGGCGCGTCGTTTGCGGCAAACGCCAATATCGCAGAATACCTGCTGCCTGGTGACATTGAGGTGATCCAAGCCGAGGTCGAGCGGCACGTGCAGGGTGTGCTGGAAGCCCTGGTTATCGACACCAGCCGCGACCACAACACCAAAGCGACCGCGAAGCGCATTGCCAGGATGTACGTGCGCGAGGTTTTTGCCGGGCGCTTTGAGCCCGCGCCGGAGGTTACGGACTTCCCGAACGCGAGCGGCCTGAATGAACTCTACACGTTGGGTCCCATTGCCGTGCGCTCGACGTGCTCGCATCACCTCGTACCCATGACTGGCCGCATGTGGGTCGGCGTGGTGCCCGGCGAAAAAGTGATCGGTATCAGCAAGTTTGCGCGCCTTGCCAACTGGATCATGTCGCGCCCGCACATCCAGGAGGAGGCCGCAGTTATGCTGGCGGACGAACTGGAACGACGTATCCTGCCGAAGGGATTGGCCGTCATCGTTAGGATGCAGCACCAATGCATGATCTGGCGTGGTGTCCGCGAGGATGACACCATCATGATAACCAGCATCATGCGCGGTGCTTTCCGCGACGACAGGACATTGCGCAGCGAATTTATGACACTGGTCAAGGATCAACCGTGACGTACCTATCGACGAAGACATACGGTCATGAAATCGGACTATCCGCTACATTTCGCCAGTGGCGCGCGCTGTCACACTGTCGTCTGCTGCACGGTTACTCGCTATCATTTCGCTTCGAGTTCGAGGCCGACACCCTAGACGACAAGAATTGGGTCGTGGATTTTGGCGGCCTCAAAGAGCTGAAAGCGATCCTCGAAGACACGTTTGACCATAAGACCGTCGTAGCTGCGGACGATCCGGAGCTTGAATGGTTCCACGAGGCGGCGCGACGCGGCGTCGCGGATATCGTTGTGCTACCCGCTGTCGGCTGCGAAAAGTTTGCCGAGCACGTCTACGGCATCGCGAGCAAGTGGCTGCTGACAGAGCGACTTTCTCCGCGTTGCCGGCTTGCATCTGTCGAAGTCAAAGAGCACGGTGCGAACAGCGCGATCTATCGGGGAACGAGCCGTGCTGCCGGTCAACGAGATCTTTGAAACTATCCAAGGCGAAGCCTGCAAGAGCGGCACGCCGTCCGTGTTCCTGCGGCTACAGGCCTGCCCAGTTCGTTGCCCCTGGTGCGACAGCAAGCACACATGGGTCGCAGATCCAGCAAACCAAGTGTCGATAGCCGAGATCACGGCCAAGGTCGAGGACACCAACACTTGGGCTATGATGTCGCCGAGGGAAATACTGCTCGCCGTGCAGGGGTTTAGGGCTCGGCATGTCGTGATCACGGGCGGCGAGCCCGCAGCGTACGACCTTCAGCCATTGACGACGCTACTTATCAAGTCTGGCTTCTCGGTGCAGGTGGAGACATCGGGCACCCATGCCATTCAGGTGCACCCCTGCACGTGGGTGACCATCAGCCCGAAAATTGGCATGCCCGGCGGGCTCGTTGTTTTGGATGAAGCGCTGCGGCGTGGCAACGAGATCAAACATTGCGTGGGCAAGCCTGCTGATATCGAGAAGCTCCTGGCCCTCAACATCCCGCGCGAATTCATGCCGATGATATGGCTGCAGCCCTTGAGCCAAAGCCGGAAGGCGACGAAGCTGTGCATTCAGGAGGCGACCGCGCGCGACTGGCGTGTCAGCATTCAGACGCATAAGTTTCTCGGCGTGCGGTAGAAACCCGTGCACGTTCAAGCGTTCTGCGGCTTCATCTTAGAGGCGATCATGAATTACGTCCTCTAAGTCGGAACTCAATGAAGGGAAAGCGGCATTTATCGCAGGCTTCTTGCCGTTGTTCGCCATTGCCAAGCGCGCCTGATCTCAACTCTTCACATTGTAAGCGAATCCTCTCAATGACCGATTTCACATCCGAAGCCGCGCTGGTTCTGTTTTCTGGCGGACAGGATTCCGCCACCTGCCTCGCTTGGGCGCTGTCGCGCTTTGCCCGGGTTGAGACCGTCGGCTTTGCCTATGGCCAACGCCATGCGATCGAGCTGACCTGCTGCGATCAGTTGCTGAACGGATTGAAGAAGCTGCGCGTAGACTGGGCGAGCAAGCTCGGCGACAAGCATACGCTTGAGATCCCCACACTGTCTGCGATATCAAAGACCGCACTGACCCGCGAGATGACGATCGAGATAGGCGCGGACGGGATGCCCAACACGTTCGTGCCAGGCCGCAATCTGATCTTTTTGACCTTTGCCGCGGCGCTCGCCTACCCGCGCCGGATTTCTCATATCGTTGGCGGCATGTGCGAGAAAGATCATTCCTGCGCCCCCGATTGCCGGGACGTGACCATCCGCGCGCTGAACAATGCGCTCAACCATGGCATGTTGAGGGACTTTCATCTACACACGCCGCTGATGTGGCTGGACAAGGCGGCGATTTGGCGACTTGGCTCCGAGCTCGGCGGAGCGGAACTGGTCGACCTGATCCGTGAGCACTCACACACCTGTTATCTCGGCGAACGCGGTGCCCGGCACGACTGGGGGTTTGGCTGCGGTGAATGTCCCGCCTGTGCGGTGCGTGCAAAGGGCTGGCGGGAGTTTTCCTGTTAGACATGGTCCAGGCCGTCTATTGCGGAGTTGCGCGCCAGTACACGGGCTCGGCGGGTAAGATCACGAACTGGCAGATCGGGGTGTTCGCTTCCCATGTGTCGCGGCACGGTCATGCCTTCATCGACCGAGCACTCTATTTACCAAAGGAATGGACGCATGATCGCCGCCGGCTGAAGGCGGCGCATGTGCCGAACAATGTGGTATTTGCGACCAAACCTCAGATCGCTCGTCGGATGATTACGCGCGCGATCGCCGCGAAGGTGCCATTCTCCTTCGTCGCGACCGACACCGTGTATGGCACGGGAATGATCGAAGCGTTGTTTCGCAATGCGGGCAAGGGCTATCCTGGGCGTCGTTGCAAATCGCGTGCGCCATTCCTGGGGCTAGCCTCAGTTTGTCAGCTGCACCGCCGCCACGAATGCGCACAGCCTTCCCGGGACCGCGTGGCGACGCCTGTCGTCCGGCGAAGGAGCCAAAGGGCCGCGTTTACACGACTGGGCCTACGTCGAACTGGCCGATCTCGAGGCCGAAACCGTTCCCGGGGAACGGACACGAGGCTTTTGATCCGCCGCAACATCGCCGCTGGTGATATGCTTCTTCTCCGCTTGGTGTCCCAAGGGCACGCCGATGGCCAAGCTGGTGGCGGTGGAGGTCATCGCTGGGCTGTGGAGGATATTTTTGGGGCTGCCAAGAATGAATTCGGCCTCGGATCACCGATCTGATTGCGTCAGGCAAGCTGTGTACAGAGATCGAGCTGCCGGTGCTCGATCCGCAGCATGTCCGTGTCATGATTTGCGAAAGCCTTGCGCTGGTGCGCGATGCCCGCGAACTGCTGAACGCGAAGGGCTTTGTTGAAGGCAATGACGGGAGCCCGCGCAATTCGTGGTCGAAAAGGCGTTTGCCGAACTCGGAGAAGGGTTCTGCATGAATCATGACTTCGAGTAGTGCCATGAACCATCGGGAATGACGCGCGTACAGCGCAATCTGGAGCGCTGCAGGCAGGAATCACCGAGACGAAGAGAATTATCTTGAACTGCCGAGCCTGACAATCCAGGTGCTTGTTTCGATGCTTGCCAGCTTGCAGGGTCCAAGAAGACCAGCTGGCTGCGCAGCTTTCTGAATTCGCCTTGGGCAATGTCCGCAACAATGCAAGACCACCAAAGGTCGAAAATTAGAGCACCCCGATGTCACAGCGAGAATTGTGACCCGGCGAAAAACGAGCGTTGCGGGTTGCACGAGTAGTGAGGTGTTTCTCGGCAGCGTGATTCCCGTCTGCACAGGGGAGCAGCCCCGCCCCTTTTCTCCCGGGGCGGGGCTCTTCATTTCTAGTCGTTACCGAGGAGCCTATCCAACTCGGAGATTTTCGGCGGAGGGTTTCCCGGAGCGGCTGGTCTTGGGCTCATAGCTAATTCGGGCGCCCTCCGCGAGGGCATTGTAACCGGCTTTCTCGACGGCACTAATGTGCACGAAGATGTCCGGGCCTCCATCGTCTGGTGTGATAAAGCCGTATCCTTTGGTCGCGTTAAACCACTTCACAGTACCTATTGCCAATGCAGTATCTCCGAGTTGAAGCCAGTCCATCTAGCCGATGGGGGAGGCGGACATCAAGTCAGGACTGCGAAAGGCGCCTCTCATCCAGATTGTTCTCGACGCGGAGTCGAGCAGTTGGGCCGTGCTCCTATATGATGTCGGCTTCGCTTACAAAGTGACGGAGATCATGCGCCGGCGCTATATTTCGCGAAGGACTATGAGCGGACCTTCGCGGTTCATGTGCGACGGCCGCAGCGGTTGTCAAGAACTAGAAGATCAAGTAGACGATTTTGGCTTATGCTGGGCGTTAGGGGAGCGAACAATTTATGCTCGGACTTGCGGCTCCGCCCCCACTCGCGCGCATCCAGCGTTGCACCTCGCGGGTGAGACGATCCAACAAGTCTCGGTTTTTCCGCTCTCTCCAACTATCCTCAAGTCGCATATTCATCGCCATGGGTGCGAGTGTCACCGCCCAAAAGCCGATCATCAAGGACCGGCCACGCTCCTGCCCCCAACGGCTCTCTTTAGAGCCAATACGAGGTGTTGTTCACCCTCGCCAGGTTCCAGAACCATTGTCACATTTCAGGGCGTTGTCTGGATCCTCGACTTAACCAAGGCAGCAGTGAAAATCAGCCCGTCCGCGAGCATAAAGCGACCGCGAAGCTCACGCGTGCCGCCGCAAGTATGCGGTAGGGGACGAGAAAGGCGAGCCCAGAATGCATGATCATTTGCACTAAAGGTCACCATAGCGTCCTGGAACCCCAGCCACGCCCGGGTGAGCGGAAACCACGCCTTGAAAATGCTCTCCTTGGCGCTGAAGAGCAGCCGATCCCAATGGATGTCCCCGGGGGCACCGGTGAGCCACGATTGCTCTTCGTCGACTGCGATGTATGCCAACAGACCCGGTGGCAGCGCCTCGTCGATCACTGCGTCAATTCCAATTGAATGATAGCTCGCGCGGATGGCGACAGCTGCTGCGCAGAATCTCGGACAATGCGTTATGCTCCCAACCACAGCTGGCGGCCAAAGGGGTTCACGGTGTAGGCCGCTGGGGATCGGGCAAGGAGGAACGCCTAACTCGGACAACGCTGCTCTTGCACAGGCACGTCCGACCGCAAACTCGTTCCTTCTCTTGTCGACGGCCGTGGCCACGGCTCCTTCTTCCGAGGGCAGGATTTCAGCTCCGCCGTTCCAAGTACCGGGACAGGTTCGCACAACAACATTCGACGGCAGCAGCTGAGGGCTCGATCGCAAGCACCGCCGCTCAAGACCGCTACTATAGCTCCATGACTCGTGCACGTTACGCTCATCACTTTCTCGCATCGCAACACCTGCCGGCCATGTGGGCTCAATGCTCTGGCCGCGATGATGTCCGTTGTCAGGTCAACTCGTCATCTCGATCGCTCTTGAAGCCGGGTGCCGTCGTAGCTCAGCGAACTGGTTGAACATGACAAACAGCGCGATCATTCCGGCGCCCAGCTCAGCGAATGCTTGACTGGCCAACAGCCCCTTGAAACCCCATATGACCGGGAATAACAGTACGGCCGGTATGAAGAGATAGCTCTGTCTCGCCAAGGACACAACCGCACTGAGACGTGCCCTTCCGAACGACTGAAGCATGGTCGTCACGAAGCTCTGAATACCAAAAAGCCAAAAAAAGAGATGGAAGACGATGCAGCTTGAGACCGCAATTTCCGTGACCTTCTCGCTATCGCTGAACAGCCTGACCAAAGGTCGGGCCAAAATCACAACGGCCGCAGAATATGCAACGGAAAGAGCAAAAGCCACGGAGAGCATGACCTTCGCAGCCTTCAATACCCGAGCAAAGTCTCGTGCGCCCCAACCGAACCCCAGGACAGCTTGAGAACCTATGCAGAAGCCGGTGATAGGCAGTGCGCCGATCACCAGCAATCGCACAGCTATTCCCACTGCCGCGATGGAATCGTCGCCGAACGGCGCAGCAGCTCCGTACAAGAGCATAGAGGCAATGGCGGACAAAATACTGGTCATGGTCGCCGGCGCTCCTATGAGCGCGAGCTGTCTGATGCGAGCTGTTCGCAACGAGATGTGAGACATCCTGACGAGGACCATCCCGCGTAGCTTTGTAAAATACGCGATATAGAGGCTAATAGCAGCGATCTGAGATACCAGCGTTGCCAGAGCTGCGCCTCGTACGCCGAGGTCCAGCAGGAATATGAGGACAGGATCAAGCGCGGCGTTCAGTATGAAGGCGGTCATCATCGTCCACATGCTGAATCGTGTGTTGCCTTCGGCTCGGACAATGAAGCCGTTGACGATGTTCAGAAGCATCAGGGTATACCCGAACAAAATCGTCGTCGCGTAGTCGAGCGCCAGAGGCATGATGGTTGGCGTGGCCCCCAGCGTTACGAAGATCCCTCGCAGATTTAGAAGCAGAGCGGCGGTAAACATGATGCCGATCGGAGCGGCGAGCGCCAGTGCAGTACTGGCGCCACGACTCGCCTCAAGGTACTCACCAGCGCCAAGATGACGAGATATGAAAGACGCTGTTCCAACGCCAATCCCTTGTCCGACTGCCGTGAGCAGGACCACGATCGGAAAGGTCATGCTGACGGCTGCGATCGCCTGCGTGCCAAGTGCGCCAACAAAGATCGCGTTGACGACCTGGTGTAACGCGTTGATCGATAAGCCAACAATAGATGGAATGGCGAGCCGCAGGATAAGGCTCGAGAGATTGGGGTCCGATAGATCGATGGGCCGCTTCTTCTTTGGCATTGCGATCGCCCTCGATGGCAAATTTGCGGCTCATTCATGGATGATTTCCGAATTCGCGGATCGTCTGCAACAGCTCCTGTCGCAACACCGTGCAAAGATTGCGGGTCACCTCATAACCCACTTGGGTTGGATTATATCTCGTTTCGATCTGTAGCTGGCCGGCTTCATAGCCGACACTGAACCAGAAGAGGTAGTTCACGCCTGCTTCATCCATGTCTTTGCCGATCCAGAGTGGAGAAGGGTCCTTGGCTAGGAAGTGCCGTGGAAAATGGCGCTGCAAACCCACTCGGTAATTCAATCCAATTCGGGGTAAGGGCAGGCGATCGATCCGGCTCCGCACGGCGGGATCTCGGTTCAGGAATTTCATGGCGCGAAAGCCTATTGCGCTGCGCGGCAGGGCATTGCGCTGGCGGTAAATTGATCGAGCACGATCGGGCCGGGGCTCCGTTCCCGTGAGAGCCAAGGGAAGCGGAACGATCTCGCTGATAACGCCGATAATCTGAGATGGATCAAGATCATCAAACAGCCGACCTCGGGTGGAGGTGAGGCTGTCAATCCAGAGCGAATAGCTGCCGAAAACGTGTCCAATGGCGCCAGATATGGCGGCAAGGAACACGTCAAAGTCCTGACACTGCGTCGATCTGGCCGCAATATTGAGGAGACGAGCTGTCGCTTCCTTGTCAATCTCCAGATAGTACTTGGCCTGATCTTCCCAAAGGGACCGGCAAGCTGCTTCATTCAAGCGACCCTCAAGGCCTGCATAGTGAAGCTCTCTTGCGGTCACTTCCGAAAAGCTCGCAGCCCCCGATGAAGTATCGCTGATATGTAAATCGAACTGATGGTAGTCAATCCCCTCCCAGTATGAGAGTTCAGCTGGCGCTTCGCTATTCGCGTAGTGCTCAAGGCGCTTCAACCATGGGGAGAGCATTTGTATGTTCTCGGGACCAGTCACGGCGTGGCCCGAGGCAAGGGTGTTGTACGCCGCATCCATTGCTTCCAGGAAAAGTCGATAGCCTATCCCGTCCGCTACAAAATGATGCAAAAGGAAGAGCAGATGGTAATCGCCGCTTTCCGAGGTGCGGAACGCCGTGATGTTAACAAGAGGCGTCTGGCCGTCAAACCGAAACATATGTTGACGTCTGGCTGAGATGCTCTCGATTGCCTTACGCTGCTCTAGGTCGGTCATTCCGACAAGATCGATCTGCTCCACGAGGCGTTCAGCCACGGAAGGTCCAATTGTCAGACGTAGACCATCGTCGGTCCGGGCAATGCGGAGTCTGAGGCCTTCGTGCCTATCCATGACATGGGCAAGGGCATGCTTGAGAGTTTGAATATTCAGTAGTCCGCGGGGCAAGAAGAACAGATCGCCGATGTTGAAATGCTCATCGAAGCCGGCGAGACGGTTCCAAGATGAGATGCCGGGGGTGACTGGCAATGCGCTGCCCCCCGAAGGGAAGGTATCGGTTGTAACCGCCGCGCCGTCTGCCGCTAATTCCCTGATGGTCGGTGCTCGATAAAGTTGGTCGACAGTGAGAGTCAGCCCGGCTTTGCGCGCCAGCGTGACGCAGCGCACGCTCAGAAGAGAGTTTCCGCCGATATCAAAGAAGTTTTGATCGATTCCGACCCGCTTGGCGCCCAATAGATCCTGCCAGATCGCAGCAAGAATATGCTCCTCCCTCGTGCGGGGCTCAGCAGATGGGCCGGGCCCGACCTCGCGGTAAGGAACGGACGACAGGCGAGCACGATCTATCTTTCCGTTCGCTGTAACGGGGATACTGTCAACCAAACGGAAGTCGGCGGGAATCATATAGGAGGGTAATGTTTGGCGCAGGTGGGTGACAATATCTCCAGAGCTCAGGCTGTCGCGAGCCGGAACCACGCTAGCGGTCAAGCGACGATGATCCTCTATGCCGTCCGCGACGACCGCGGCCTTTGCGATTGCCGGATGAGACTCAAGGGCCGCTTCGACCTCCTCTAGCTCGATACGAAAGCCCCGCACCTTGATCTGGTTGTCCGATCGGCCGCAAATCTCGAGAAGGCCGCCGGTTGAGATGCGTGCGATATCGCCACTTCGATAAAGAATGCTGTATTGTCCGTCATCATACGGATTGGGCACAAAACAGCGGTTGGTCCGATCTTGATCCCGCCAGTACCCAGCACTCACGCAGCGTCCCGCGATGCAGAGCTCGCCGGCGGCTCCGACAGGGGCTCTCTTCAACTGGGCATCGAGCACGTAGAGTTTGACGTTATCGATTGCGCGCCCCACGGGGATGAGCGACGAGCCGTTGTCGGCATCCGATGTTTCGTAGATTGCGGCATTCGACGCACATTCTGTAGCACCATAGAAATTCCACAACGGCACGTCCGGGAAATGCGTACGCCAGCGAACGGGGAGCGAGGCAGGCATCGGTTCGGCGCTGCTTGTGACCAACCGCAAAGCAGTCGGTCGCGGCTGTCGTTCCTGGGAAGCAATGAGGCCGGACAGGAGTGGGGGCGAGGCAAATAAGTGTGTCACGCGATGTCTTACCAACAAGCACAATAATAGATCTGGATCCAGCAACTGCTCTTGGGTCAGGATCAGTGCGGGCACACCTCTTAGAAGCCCCCCAAAGTACTCCCAAGCGGACGCAACAAGTGATGCTGACTTCTGGATAACCATCACGTCGGTACTGTTGAAGCGAAAGCTTCGCCACATCCAGTTCAGTCGATTGAGAATTGCCGATTCCGGTATCAGAACCCCCTTGGCCTTCCCGGTCGAGGACGACGTGTATATAAGGCTTGCAATTCCCTGATCGGATGATTTGTCGTTGCGCTCAAAATCGTACGCGGGCGCGTCGCACTCTTCTACGTTCAGTAGACAAATCGACGGCATGTCAAAACCAAGGTCAGCGGCATTTGCGTGAACCAACAGCTTTGCCTGAGTAACTCGCAGGATATGTTCGATCCGACGACGCGGATAATCCGGCGATATTGGGACAACAATGGACTGCAAGGCTCGCGCCGCAAGAAAAGCAGCGGCCACGTCAGGCGACCGATCGACCAGGATAGCGACCATATCGCCAGCCCCGACGTCGGACGCCTGCAGCAACGACCTGATAGCTGTTACGCGCTCGCGCAAATGGCCGAATGTGATCTCACCGAAATCACCAAAATATGCCACCTGGCTGCAATTGGAGACGCTGATCTGATCGAACGCTTCGACAAGCGAACATTCACCCTCATATGGCTGCGCCGAGCCTTCCAGCGAGTCCAGCATAGTGACGTCTGACGCGCTAAGGCAGCTCAGGTCTTTAATGGGCGCAAGCGGCTTCTCCACGCAGGCTGCAATCAGACAGCGCAGATTGTCGGCCATCCGGACAATCAGATCGCTGGAAAACATGTCCTCGGCATACGCCAACTGGAGGGCAATTTCGTCGTTCTGATCTTGTGCGTACAAAGTCAGATCGAATTTTACATAGCCGGTGTCAAATTCGCGGAATGTCAGATCCAACTCATGTTGGCCAAGTGGCTCCGCTGCCTCGGAATACATGTTAAACATGACCTGGAAGATCGGTGAGCGTCCGGCCTCGCGATGTAGCCGGATATCCCTTACCATCCAACCGAACGGATATGCCGAATTTGCGATGGCATCGCTGACCAAGCCCTGGATTCGTAAGGCATGAACCGCAAACGACTGGTCGACATCGATCGCGGTGCGGATTGGCAGCATATTGAGGAAGAAGCCAACAATTTCAGTGCTGCCAGGTTGATCTCGTACGACGTGCGGTGTGCCAACGATAATGTCGTTCTGACCGCTATACATCTTCAGCAGCAGCTTGAAGCATGCGAGGAGTGTTGTCGACGTGGTACACCTGTGTCGGCTCGCAAATTCCCGTACCTGATTAGAGAGGTCGCTGCCAAGCAGTACCGCATGCGAGGCGCCGCGGTAGGAATTTGTGTGTGGCCGAGCTTTGCCCGTTCCAAGCGAAAGCACTGGCGGATCATCACCAATCTGGCGACGCCAATAGCTACGTTGGTTGGACAGCGCCTCCGGAGTAACGTGCTGCTTCTCCCAGAGAGCGTAGCCCGAGAGTGATGTGCGGTCCTCTGGCAAAAACGCAGCCGCATCTACGTACCGTTGTCGAAGGTCCCTGATTAGAACAGAGATCGACCAGGCGTCGATGATAATTTCGTGAGCGGTGATCAGTATGAGATGGTTGTCAGAGCCAAAACGGACCATGCGCGCGCGAAACAGATGGCCTTGGCTGAGATCAAAGCTTCCGTTCAGCTCTGTGCGCCGTAACTCTGCGATCAGCTCCTCACCTTCCTGCGCCGAGAGATGAGACGCGTCAACCAATTTAAGACGTGCGCATTGCGGAGCATCAAAAAGCTGGACCGGACCGTCCTCGTCGACAAAGCGGGCCGAAAGTGCCTGATGGGAATGAACGACATCGGTCCAGGCGCGATTGAACGCGGCCAAATCGATGGTTCCCCTTATTCGCAGGCCGCCTTGAAGGACGTAGTTCCTGGCAGACGGATCGAGCTGCGAGAGAAACCATAGGTGCTCCTGAACTCGCGTCAGAGGCGATCGCTCAAGCTTTCCGTAGGTCGGGGTTGTGCACGGTTTGGAGTCGAATCCGGCCGAGATCGAAGCCGCGAGAGAGCGGATCGTTCCATTCAGCACCAGCCTGAAATCCGTTCTCACTCCGAGTTGGGTCTGCAACTGGCCCAATATGAGCATTGCCCGGAGCGAATCTCCGCCGAGGCTTATGAATTGGTCATTCACGCCAATGTTCTCAATACGCAAAACTGCGGACCAAATTCGACGCAGCTGGGCTTCGAGTCCTGTTTGCGGTTCCTCGAATGGCGTCGGCAATGGAGGGCGAACACTGGTCGGGTCCGGCAATGCTCCAAAATCGACCTTTCCGTTTCTGGTCAGCGGAATGCGGTCGACGTGGATGATCCTTTCTGGCAGCATGTAGGTGGGAAGCGCTTCGGCAAGAAAGTTCCGAAGCTCGCCTTCCGCCAGTTCAGCCGGAGCTGATACATACGCGATGAGTCGTCTCGATCCGGTGTCCGCCGCGACCCCGGTTATGTCCCTCGCCATTAGCTTTACGCTCGCGCAGACGGAGGTGACCGCGACGGCGCCACGTACCGAATGATGAGCGGAGAGGCGGGCCTCGATTTCTCCGAGCTCAATTCTGTGCCCCCGGATTTTGACCTGACGGTCCCTTCGACCGAGACATTCCAAAAGGCCATCGGAACGAACGCGCCCGAGATCACCTGTCCGGTATAGACGCTGGAACGACGGGTCGTTCGAGAACGGATTTGGCACAAAGGCTTCATTGGTGCGGACATCGTCATTGACGTAACCAGCAGCGACGCCAACGCCGCTAACACAGATTTCGCCGACCTCTCCCGTGTTGCACAGCCGCGATCCGTCGACGACATAAACCTCAAGATTAGAAATCGGCTTGCCGATTGGCACATAAAGGTCAGCCAGCGCAGGCGGTACCGAAACCAGATGATGTGCAACGCCATCCGCGCATTCGGTCGGTCCGTAGTGGTTGAGAATAGGAACCCGGGGATACAAGGCGAGCCACGCGCGCGCCAGTCCGGGTGTTAGAGGCTCTCCGACCGTAGAGATAATCCGCAAACGCTCCAGAGCTCGCTCAGCCACCGCAAGCGACTGCAGATATTCAATAAATATTGCAAGCATCGACGGAACGAATTGAATAACCGTCGCGCCGTACCCTTGAATTGCTTTGAGAAGGGATGCTGGCGATTTCAGTGTCGCATCATCAAGGATCGCGATGCAGCCTCCGGCGCAAAGCCCCGCCAGAAGCTGCCACAACGAAATGTCAAAGCAGTGCGATGCTGTCTGCGCGATGCAATCCGTCCGAGTGAGGGCTAGGGCATTAGTTTTTTCCGCCAGATGATTGTTTAGGGCTGCGCGCTCGATCATTACGCCCTTAGGCTGGCCCGTCGAACCAGACGTAAACAGAATGTAGGCGAGTCCATCCTCGTTCGATGACGGCACGACAGACGAAGTCTGGCCATGTCGTAACGCGGCCTCTATCGGCAAGAATTGCGTGGCGGCTTTGCTTTTCGCCTGCAACACGCTGAGCAAATCCAGCTGGTGTGGGCCAATAATCAAAGAGCAGCGGCTCTGCTCGATCATGAATGATGTACGCGAAGCCGGCAACGATGGATCGAGCGGCAGGTAAGTTGATGCCGCCTTCAAAATTGCGACGACCGCCGTCGCCCAGTCGAGGTCTCGCTCACCCAAATAGCCGACGACCGCGCCCTGAGCGCCATGCTCTTGTAACGTCCTTGCGAGGGCATCCGATCTTGATCGCAGCTCCTTGTAGGTGAGTTCGCCCGCACCGACCCTCAGCGCAACCCTCTCTGGATCCGATCCTGCAATACGGTCGATCGCCATGATGGCGTCGATCGGCAGACATTCCACAAACTGATTCTTGCTGGATCGATCGTCGGTAGCCGTACGTGTCACGCCATCCATCGCTTTGTGCGGCCCTTAAATCAGAAAAATGTTGGGAGCCCATCGATGCAACGGCTCGCCGGCAGTGATCGACGCTCAGTGAACTGAACCCTCACCAGCTCTCAGCATCAGACGTGCCAACTGTGCCAAAGGACGGATGCGTATGCTTTGCGTCGACCGGGGCAGGGCCTCGCGTGTTCATTGTCTGGCCCCGAACAAAACCGTCTTCAATCGAACGTGGTCATGTTAGGTCATCGCCAATCAATCCTGACTGGATAGGGCGACGGTATGAACACCTCGTCGTTTGCGCCCAAAAGCGAATATGGCCGAGCCAGATGGGCCACCCTCCGTGCTATGACTACTCGACCATACCCCTGCGATCTCGCCTCATCAAAAATGTATCCTCGACGCTAACGCGCTGTGTTCACACCGACAAAGTTGTCGCCCACCTTTGCCGCACTTCGAGCTGTCAGTGGCTCCACGCTCTCTTCGGGCTCGAAAACGGCTGACCCCGACCGATCGGACGGGCCGATCTGCCCGGAGGCGATGCGCGCTGGTGGCATCTGCATGGAGGCCACGTTCACTTATGCCGATCTCGCCGCGCGCAGGCATCAGCAGCTTGCGAACGGCCCCGCCTCGACTTTGTTTTTTCTAAAGGCCAGATGCTATCAGCTCGCGCCACCGTAGCCGCACGAACGTAGGGTTTCGTAGCGCTCCTACTCCCGATTGCGCGCGGAGAGCAGGACGGTGCGGATCGGACGCCATGAGCCAATAAAGCCGTATCCTTCCAGTTCGCCGGACGGTAATGATTTAATAGAGCAAGCAGCTTGCCCATTGAGGACTGCAGCTCACTCGCGCTGTAGCGCCTTAGAGGCAGAAACCGCGCGGAGCGTCACGTCGTTGGGGGAGGTGCCTCAAAGCTGGCATCGGCCTTTATTGGTGGTGCAACTCTGGCTAGACCAATTCGCCGTCCGCAGGGAAGCTTCGGCATCAGGAGGATGCGAAGGGTCTTCCGAATTTGGCTCAATAAGCCGTTCGCAACATTGGCGTGAGTGGCGGCGAAGAACCGTGCTGTATCTCTCCAATGACCTTGAAGCCGTGACGTTGGTAAAAGGGAATGTTTTCCGGATTCGAACTTTCGAGGTAGGCAGCGATGCCCTGCTCATCACATCGTTGAAGAGCGTATTTCATCAGCAATGTGCCAAGCCCTTGTCCGACCCAGTTCGGGTCGACGGCAATGAGAGGCAGATACCAATGTGGCTCGGGGGGGTGATGTTCGGCCATTCCCTGCCGTAGATGTGCCATATCTTCGGTGATCTCCGGGCGCAGGGACATCGCCATGATTGCGTCCAGCGCATCCTCATCTTGCTGCACGTCCGGAGGCAGCCACAGGGCCGCGGCGCGACTCTCGCCCGTGACGTACGCTGTGCCATGCTCGAATGCTCCTCCGCCACAGGCGTTAATGAATTGAGGCATGCTCCTAAGATATTGCCCTGGGTCAGGCCAACTCCAACGCATCAACGGATCGGCGGCAAAGCCGAGCACAATTGTCCAGACGGTGCTCGCCCGAATGCTTGCGTTCGCAGAGGTAACGTCCGACTCGGCTGTCATGATGTCGTTTTTGGGCGTCAGAGTTGCAAAGGTACAGCACAGGACCGATACCTCTGAACGAGAGCAGACTGGATGCACCACGGAGGTTTCTTCGGATGCTTTTGGTTCCCGTGCCGGGCTTGCCTCCTGCCTCAGAAGGCCGCCTTCGACGGCCGCTTCGGACGAAGGGTCCCCGGTGGTCATCTGGATCCTGCCCTTCCTAAAGGAAGCGTCGACTATCTCGGCGTCGACAACGTTCGGCAGCCCGCTCGAAAGAAACGATAAGAACGCTTTGGGATTGCAAGTGCGAAGGAGTCACGGCACGCAATCGATGCGAACATCGTGCGATGGCGGCGCTTGAACCGGGCTCCCGGCAGCCGAGCAAGTTAGCAAGCGTCGCGCCTCGAAGTCGAGATTAGGCAACATCGTTTATGAGGGATCACCTCGTCTCCCATTGAGCTGTTCTGAGTAAGACTTCTTATTCAAAACACGTGCCAACTGCGAAACCGCATAGACTATTGCCCTCAGTCTCTTCGCCGTCAGCGCCCTTGAGACAAATTGAGAGACTTTCCGAATGGAGGAGGTCCGGTTCATCGTAGCCATAAGGGACGAAGCTGAAGCAGCGGGATGTCCCGATCAAACTAACGGATGCCGAGCGTGATTCCGTCTTCACGCTGCCTCGCGGAGGCGGGGCATGTCAGGTAAATCTCAAGTCGTGGCGAGTGAAGAGCAGCTGGCGGCACTTGGGTCCTTGCAGTCTCGCGCGGTCACGGGAAGGCCGATTGGGCGAGAGCCGTATTGCTGACGTTATCGGGTTGACCAGCCCACGCATTGCGCAAACGCTTCGGTGTGAGCGCGCGAACGACGGGTCGCCATTCACTTTTGCCGAAATAGGCACGGCATTCCGGACAGGCAGTTTTCATCACTCTGGCGGCTGCGGATTGTTGGCGGGATTGGTATCGTGCTTAATTATCCGCGCAAACAGTCCGCAGCTGACCAGCGGCTGCAGGGCTGTCTCCAATGCATCGGCAGTTGCCTTGGCATAGACTTCGCGGTCGTCCACGTAGACTGCGAAGCTCTTCAAGTACTTCTTTCGCGTCGCCGGAGTCTCGATCGTCGCCTTTGTCCATTCGTAGAGCGGATACCGCTCGATGCCGTATTTTTCGCCGGCGGCCACATACTCGCCAAAGGCATCGAACAGACATTTTGGCGCGGCACGATGGGATACGAGGATATCGAACAATGGCCCCAACTTCGGCTCTTGGCGTCTTAGTCGTATCGCCTCCGCCGCAGCCGAATCGCTTACATCAAATCTAAGCTGGTATTCCCAGTGAGGCGTCACGGCTTTCCTCTCGCACCCGAGTGTTTTCTCAGCTACTCCAGGCCCTTCCGAAGTAGGTCGTTCGGCAAGTTTAGGGCGTCAACTAGCATCACCCCGGGAGGGCAGGCCGGTATCTTACAACAACGAACACATTTTCTTATGGCCAGCCATGTCTCTTCACCGCCAGTTGGTCAGCGATGCAAGCTGCGATTAGGCGAGGAAATATACTAGTGAAAGCAATCTTGCGCTCCTCCAGGAAATGGTAGGGAGCGTGCGCTGCACTTTCGGATATTTTCCGCTGCCTACACTCAGGAGCAAGAGCGGGGCGAACCAAGAGTCGGGCGACCAGCGCCTGGAGAAACTCATGGATACGTTACAATCGCGGACGCGATGATCCGTGTACGGGGCATAACGGGCCTATGAACAAAGATAAGAGTGAAAAGTACGGAGAGCGCGAAACCCAAGAGCGTTTAGGCTGCTCTACGTGGCGCGCTCAAGACACCGCATGAGCCGTTGAAGGTAAAGCCCAAGAAACGGGCAGCGGCAAAGAATGCAAAAAAGCCCAAGAAGACTGGAGCTTGAGGAATGGATACGGATGTGAGGATGTCCATCCTCTAAGGTCAGGTCATGAACCTGACCTCCAAGTTGGCTTCGCTTAGAGAGAGTTTGCTGCGTCGATCAGCAATTGCTTTGTCCGCTGACGCAGCGCAGACTCAGCCTCGCCCTCCTTCTCTTGATCATTGTCAGCCACCGGAAAATTTACGCTAACATTGGAGTAGTCGTTTGGCTTGGTTGGATCTTGCGCCTGTTTCATGATGGACACGATGCCGCGATCGTTATGATAGTCCAGCATCAGTTGTGTTACTTGCCAAGTCATAGGTCAGTTTCCTTTCAAAAAGGGCCAACCTTGACTGCATAAGAGAATCTGGAGTCTACTCCAGTCATGAGTCGTCCGTGAAGAATGCAGATCGGGGCTAGGAAACAAGCGAAACTGGTCTTGATGTAGTATTCGATTTTGCAGGAAAGCTGGTAGTTGGACCTCGCTTTCTTGCGTTTTGGGATTTTGCTTTTGAGTGATTCGTGATTCCCTGAGGGTGTCGTCGACATTGGGGAATGCGATGAGCAAACCGCGGGACGATCGCCAGAAGGACCTGCTGCTTCCGGCGCTCGATAAGATCATCGACATGAGCCATCCGCTGGTGCGGTTGGCAGCGCTGATCGACTGGAATATGCTGAACGATCGCTTCAGTTCAGTGTGCCAAGCGGGGTCGGGACAGCCTGGCCTTCCGACGCGGCTTGTCGCCGGCCTGTTCATCTTGAAGCACATGCACAACCTGTCGGATGAGGTGTTGTGCGCCCGCTGGATCGAGAACCCTTATTACCAATACTTCTGCGGCGAATTGAGCTTCCGCCACCGTCTGCCGTTCGATCGATCGTCGATGACGCGCTGGCGGCAGCGGCTCGGAGAGGAACAGCTCGTCGCGCTGATCCAGGAAAGTCTGTCGGTGGCGCACAAGACTGGCGCCATTGGCCCCAAAGACCTAGAGCGGGTGGTCGTCGATACGACGGTTCAGCCCAAGGCGGTTGCGCATCCGACCGATGCGCGGCTGATCCATCGAGCAATCATCAAGCTCGTCGGGCTCGCCAAGCGCAACCGTTTGCCGCTGCGCCAGAGCTATCTGCGCCTGGCTAAGCGTGCCGCCATCATGGTCGGCCGCTATACCCACGCGCACCAGTTCAAACGCGCCAGGCGCCAGCTCAAGTTCCTGCGGACACGGCTTGGCCGGATCATCCGCGACATCCGCCGCAAGATTGATGGCCACACGGTGCTGGAAGCTCGCTTCGGCCCGCTGCTCGGTTTAGCGCAGCAGATACGCAGCCAGGATCAGCATCAGCGTGGTCCAAAGGTCTATGCGTTACACGCCCCGGAGGTCGAGTGCATCGGCAAGGGTAAAGCCCGCGCGCCTTACGAGTTCGGCTGCAAAGTCAGTATCGCCACCCCCGCGACGTCTCCAAAGGGCGGACAGTTCGTGCTCCACGCCAAGGCCCTGCACGGCAATCCCTTCGACGGGCACACGCTCGGCCCTGTGATCACCGACATGGAGAAGCTCACCGGCGTGGAGACGCGCCGCATCCACGTCGACAAAGGGTATCGCGGCCACAACCACCCGCATCGGTTCAGGGTCTGGATCTCGGGGCAGGTCCGCCGCGTCACGGCTTCCATCCGTCGCGAGATGAAGCGTCGCGCGGCAGTCGAGCCGGTCATCGGCCACGTCAAGGCCGAGCACCGCATGGACCGGAATTATCTCAAGGGACGCCTCGGCGACCGCATCAACGCTGTTCTCGCCGCTGCAGGTTACAACTTCGGCCTGCTCCTGCGATGGCTCGCACAACTCTTGCGTATCTTCATCCGAGCCTTCATCGAGACCGACCCCGCTCAAAAAATCGCTTGAGCCTCGTTCTTCACGGACGACTC
>NZ_LJYG01000108.1:0-50353 GCF_001440035.1 Bradyrhizobium manausense
CGATGGTCACACCTTGCGAGACGTCATCGACCGCACCGAGACACTCACCGGCTGTGCGATCGAGCGGGCCTATGTCGACAAGGGATACCGCGGCCACGACGCGCAAAATCCTCGTCGCGTCTTCATCTCCGGCCAGAAGCGCGGCGTCTTCGGTGTCATCAAGCGCGAGCTGCGCCGCCGCTCCGCCATCGAGCCCATCATCGGACACCTGAAGACCGATGGTCACCTCGGCCGATGCTATCTCAAAGGCCGCCCCGGCGATGCGGCTAACGTCATCCTCTCCGCCGTCGGTCACAACTTCCGCCGTGTCCTCGCCTGGCTGAGAGCTCTTTGGTGCCTGATCCTCACCACCCTCATCGCGCCCGCCAGCGACTGCTCACCGCTCAAATCGGTTTCTTAACGGACGACGACCTCTCACCGCGAAGACGGTCTGGATTGCTTCGTCGCATCAGCGCAAAATTGCTTCGCAATTTTGTCGCGCGCTCCTCGCAATGACGGTGGAGAGAGCCTCAAAACACCTTGAAGATCGCCAGCGCCAGCACGGCCTGCGCCAGGAAGCCGACGGTGAAGGCGAGGGTGCGAAACACCGGAATGCCCAGCGCATAGACGATCAGATGCGCAACGCGTGCCCAGAAATAGACGACGCAGGCGAGCACCGTCCATTTCGTGGAATAGTCGATCGCATTGAGGATCAGCACCAGCGGTGCGAATAGCACGAGGTTCTCGACCGCATTGTCATGCGCGAACATCAAACGGTTCGCCCATTCGGCTTGCGGCTTGTCGCCGCGCGTGGGGTTGGCCATGGCGCCGCTGAGACCGCGAACCTGGCAGCGGTTGATGGTGTAGGGAATCCAGAGGATCCCGGTCAGGATCACCGTACAGGTCAGCCAGAACAATTCACGCGTCATAACCCGGTCCCCTCTCAACTCGATGTCGTGAGCTTATACGAAAACGCGCAGCCCTGCCTATGCGCGCACCCTGACATAGCTGCCGGGCGCGTCCTCGATGGGCGGGAAGGCCTCGCTCCCGACGCTGCGCGCCGGCACTTCCTCCGGATCGAGCCCGCCCAGCCATTCGCGCCAGTCCGGCCACCACGAGCCCTTGTGCTCCACCGCGCCCTTCATCCACTCCGCGACGTTGGCGGCCTTGATGTTGTCGTTGGTCCAGTACTGGTACTTGCCCGAGGCCGGCGGATTGACGACGCCGGCGATGTGGCCGGAGCCTGACAGGACATACTTCACCGGCCCGCCGAAGAATTGCGAGCCGTACAGCACCGATTCCGCCGGCGCGATGTGGTCCTCGCGCGTGGCGAGGTTGTAGACCGGCACCCTGACCTTGGAGAGATCGAGCAGCGTGTTGTCGAGCACCATGGTGCCGGTCGACAAGCGGTTCTCCAGGTAGCAGTTGCGCAGATAGTAGGAATGGTTGGCCTGGGTCATCCGCGTCGCGTCGGAATTCCAGTGCAGCAGGTCGAACGCGCTCGGCTGCTGGCCCTTGAGGTAATTGCTGACGACGTAGGACCAGATCAGGTCGTTGGAGCGCAGCATGTTGAAGGCCATCGCCATCTTGGAGCCCTCGAGCACGCCTGAGGCCTTCATGTCCTGCTCGAGCGAGGCGATCTGGTCTTCGTCGACGAAGACGAGAAGATCGCCGGCATGGGTGAAGTCGACCTGCGCGGCAAAGAACGTCGCCGAGGTCACGCGCTGACGCCGCTTCTCGGCGAGCCAGGCCAGCGTGGTCGCGAGCATGGTGCCGCCGACGCAATAGCCGGCGGTGTGCACCTTCATCTCGCCGGTGATCTTCTCGATCACGTCCATCGCCGTGAGCGGGCCTAGCTTCATGTAGTCTTCCCAGCTCTTGGAACCGAGCTTCTTGTCCGGATTGACCCATGAGATCACGAACACGGTGATGCCCTGGTCGACGCACCATTTGATGTAGGATTTCTCCGGCTTGAGATCGAGGATGTAGAATTTGTTGATCCAGGGCGGCACGATCAGGAGCGGGGTGCGCAGCACCTTCTCCGTGGTCGGAGAATACTGGATCAGCTGCATCATCTCGTTCTGGTAGATCACCTTGCCCGGCGTCGTCGCCATGTTGACGCCGACGACGAGGTTGTCCGGGTTGGACTGGCGGATCTTCAACATGCCCTTGCCGGCCGCGATGTCCTCCGCCAGCATGGTCAGGCCGCGCGCCAGGTTCTCGCCGCTGCTGGCAACGGTCTCGCGCAGCACCTCCGGATTGGTCAGCACGAAGTTCGACGGCGAGATCGCGTTGGTGACCTGCTGGACGTAGAACTCGGCCTTGCGGCGCGTCGCCGGATCAAGCTCGGCGTCGCGGACCAGCTCCTGCGCCCATTTGCTGGAGAGCAGATAGAGCTGCATCACGAAATCGAAAAACTGGTTCGACTTCCATTCCGGATCGGCAAAGCGCTTGTCGCGCGGCGAGGGCGCGATCGCGGGCTGCGCCTCCTGGCCGGCCATTCGCCGTGCCGCCGAGCCCCAGAGATCGAGATAATCCTTGGCGAGCTTGGTCTGCAGGTCGGACGAGCGCGACTGGTCCGACAGCCAATATTCGGCGACCGTGGTGAAGGTCTTGACGACCTCGGTGAGCTCGGCCGGCGGGCGGTCCTGCACCTCGCCGCTTTCGCGCGGCTTCAGATACGCGGCGAGCGCCTTGCCGCCGCTCTCCATCGCCCGCGCGATATTCATCGCGAAGGCCTCCGCATCGAACTTCGTTTCGGACTTTGACCCTGACGTCGAGCCAGGCTTGGGCATGTCGGTCGTGACGGTACTCATGAGAACAACAGTAACGATTCATTCCGTATTCGTCACCGCGAAGCTCGCCGGTTTCGCGCGAAACAGGCGCGAAGATGTGCTGCACTGCGACAATGCTTCTTGCTTTTGTCACAATCGCGGTGCACGTCTCGGACCGTGGGCCTTGGAAGATTTCTCGCTCGTGCCATTTGTGGGCAGCAATGGTTTGAGCTTGGGCAGGTTGTTGGCTAAGTTGCCGGCAGCCTTGCGTTGGGACGAGTAGGGGAATTCCCAAGTGTTGGCGTTGTGGGACCTGCAAAAGTCGCGGCTCGTGTGCTGTGCGCTGCTGATCGCAGCTTTCATGCTGGGCGGCTGTTCGAGCCAGCTCGCGGATATGTCTGCCGCCGACACGCCCGCTCACCCCAAGGAGCCTGCCGGCTATTTGCCGGTGCACGATTTGCCGCCTGACCGTGATCAGGCCATCATCCCGCCGGACCAACGCGCCAAGATCGAGGCCGAGCTTGCGGCCGCGCGCGACCGTCAGGCCGTCGCGGCCAAGGATGCCAAATAAGGCCGCGTAATCGCTGGCGCCACCGCCACTCCGTGCTAAAAAGACTTCAATTCAGCCGAGAGTCAGGGCGAAGGAGTTCAGTCCTTGCCGCCGAAAATTACTCCAAGTATTTGATTTTGAGTGATTTTCGCGTGCCGGGCGATGTCTCCTGGAAGGGGTGTCATTGCTCCTCGATTCTGCCCTGACCGGTTGCCCGGAGCCCAGAGACCCATGGAAGAATTTTACCGCATCCGCCGCCTTCCGCCTTACGTGTTCGAGCAGGTCAACCGGGCCAAGGCGGCCGCGCGGAACGCCGGCGCCGACATCATCGATCTCGGCATGGGCAATCCGGACCTGCCGGCCCCGCCGCATGTGCTGGAGAAGCTCAAGGAGACGCTGGGCAAGCCGCGCACCGACCGCTATTCGGCCTCGCGTGGCATTCCCGGCCTGCGCCGCGCCCAGGCTGCCTATTACGACCGCCGCTTCGGCGTGAAGCTCAACCCCGACACCCAGGTGGTGGCGACGCTGGGCTCCAAGGAGGGCTTTGCCAACGTGGCGCAGGCCATCACCGCGCCGGGCGACGTGATCCTCTGTCCGAACCCGAGCTATCCGATTCATGCCTTCGGCTTTTTGATGGCGGGCGGCGTGATCCGTTCGGTGCCCTCGGAGCCGACGCCACAATTCTTCGAGGCGGTGGAGCGGGCGATCGTGCATTCGATTCCGAAGCCGCTCGCGCTCGTGGTCTGCTATCCCTCCAACCCGACCGCCTATGTCGCGAGCCTCGATTTCTACAAGGACCTCGTCGCCTTCGCGAAGAAGCACGAGATCCTGATCCTGTCGGATCTTGCCTATGCCGAGGTCTATTTCGACGAGAGCAATCCGCCGCCCTCGGTGCTTCAGGTACCCGGCGCGATCGACGTCACCGTCGAGTTCACCTCGATGTCGAAGACCTATTCGATGGCCGGTTGGCGCATGGGCTTTGCGGTCGGCAATGACCGCGTCATCGCAGCGCTCGCCCGCGTCAAATCCTACCTCGATTACGGCGCCTTCACGCCGGTGCAGGTCGCCGCGACCGCGGCGCTGAACGGCCCTGACGACTGCATCAAGGAGATGCGCGACACCTATCGCAAGCGCCGTGACGCATTGGTGGAATCTTTCGGTCGCGCGGGGTGGGAGATTCCGCCGCCTGAGGCTTCGATGTTCGCCTGGGTGCCGCTGCCGGAGGCGTTCCGCAGTGTCGGCAGCATGCAGTTCGCGACGTTGATGGTGGAGAAATCAGGCGTTGCGGTCTCGCCCGGCGTCGGCTTCGGCGAACATGGTGAAGGATATGTCCGCATCGCCATGGTGGAAAACGAGCAACGGATCAGGCAGGCCGCACGCGGCGTGCGCCGCTTCCTTGAAAGCGGCATCGAAACGTTGCACAACGTCGTTCCACTCGCCAACCGGCGCTAATTTTCTTCTGCAGGTTCACTCGAGCATCATGGTTGCACCCCTGAAAGTGGGCATAGCGGGGCTCGGCACCGTGGGCGCCGAAGTTGTCCGTTTGATCGAAACGCAGGCGCGCGTGCTCGCGGGCCGCAGCGGCCGCGGCATTCGCGTCGTCGCCGTCACCGCACGTTCGAAGGCCAAGAAGCGCGGCATCGACCTGCGCGGCGTCGAATGGGCCAAGGATCCGCTTGCCCTCGCCACGCATCCCGAGGTCGACTGCTTCGTCGAGCTAATGGGCGGCGCCGGCGATCCCGCGCTCTCGGCGGTCGAAGCCGCGCTGAGCACTGGCAAGTCGGTTGTCACAGCCAACAAGGCACTGCTGGCCAAGCACGGAATCAAGCTGGCAAGAGCCGCCGAAAAGCACGGCGGTGCGCTGAATTTCGAGGCAGCGGTCGGCGCTGCGATCCCCGTCATCAAGACGCTTCGCGAAGGTCTTGCCGGAACCGGCATCAATCGCGTCTACGGCATCCTCAACGGCACCTGCAATTACATCCTGACGCGGATGGAGCAGGAGGGCCTGTCGTTCGCCGAGTGCCTCACGGATGCGCAGCGGCTCGGCTATGCCGAGGCCGATCCGTCCTTCGACGTCGACGGCCACGACACCGCGCAAAAGCTCGCGATCCTCGCCAGCCTCGCTTTCGGCACGAAAGTTGCTCAAAGCGCGGTGTATGTCGAAGGCATCTCCTCCATCGCGCCGGAAGATCTTCGCGCGGCCGCCGATCTCGGTTACCGCGTCAAGCTGCTCGGCGTTGCCGTTCGCACCGCCAAGGGCATCGAGCAGCGCGTGCATCCGACCATGGTTCCCAAGACATCCTCGATCGCGCAGGTGATGGGTGTCACCAATGCGGTTACGATCGATGGCGAGGGCATTCCGCCGATCACGCTGGTCGGCCCAGGGGCGGGCGGAGCTGCGACCGCATCCGCCGTCGTTGCCGATATCGCCGACGTCGCGCGCGGCATTCGCGCCAATCCGTTCGGAAGGCCGATCGCGCAGCTGCACGACACCAAGAAGGCGCCGATGGAGCGCCACGAAGGCGGCTATTACATTCGCCTGCTCGCGCGCGATTTCCCCGGCACCGCGGCTGCAATCGCGACCCGGCTCGCAGAGCAGAAGATTTCGATCGAGTCGATCGTGCAGCGTCATCCCAATGGCGGCGCTGCACCTAGCGACGGCAAGGCGGTGCCCGTGCCCGTCATTCTGATCACCTATGCCACCCATGAGGACGCGGTGCGCCGCGCGCTCGCGGCCGTGCAAAAGGACAAGGTGATCAGCGGGCGGCCGCAAGTCATACGGATTGAGAAGAACTAGAGCATGATCCGGAAAAGTGTGCAGCGGTTTTCCGGAAAGATCATGCTCAAACGATAAGACAGTTCGAACGAACTGTGGGTGTTACGAGTTGATGCGGACGGAGATTTCCGTCCCGAACGCTTCGAAGGAGTTAGCCGATGTCGACCCATATTTCAGTGCCGCCGCAAGCATTGCTCGAGCGCATTCTCACGCTGGAGATCGTGCGTGTGACGGAGCGGGCGGCGGTGTCGTCGGCGCGTCTGCGCGGGCACGGGCAGGAGAAGGCCGCCGACCAGGCCGCCGTCGACGCCATGCGCCGCGAGCTCAACAAGCTGCCGATCCAGGGCACCATCGTGATCGGCGAGGGTGAGCGCGACGAGGCGCCGATGCTCTTCATCGGCGAGAAGGTTGGCGTCAACGCCGGCCCCGAGGTCGATATCGCGGTCGACCCGCTCGAGGGCACCACGCTGTGCGCCAAGAACATGCCGGGCTCGATCGCCACCATGGCGATGGCCGATGGCGGTACGTTGCTGCACGCCCCCGACGTCTACATGCAGAAGCTCGCGATCGGTCCCGGCTACGACAAGGGCGTCGTCGAGCTCGATGCATCGCCGGCTGACAATGTCCGCCGCCTCGCCAAGGCCAAGGGCGTCAAGCCCGAGGGCATCACCGTTCTCGTGCTCGACCGTCCGCGCCATGCCAGCATCATCGAGAGCGTGCGCTCGACCGGCGCTGCCGTCCGCCTCATCACCGACGGCGACGTTGCCGGCGTGATCCACACCGCCGACCCCGACAACACCGGCGTCGACATGTATCTCGGCACCGGCGGCGCGCCGGAAGGCGTGCTCGCGGCCGTGGCGCTGCGCTGTATCGGCGGCCAGATGCAGTGCCGCCTGATCCTCGATTCCGGCGAGAAGATCGAGCGCGCGGCCAAGATGGGCGTCAACGATCCCAAGATGATCTACGGCATCGAGGACATGGCGCGCGGCGACTGCCTGTTCGCCGCGACCGGCGTTACCACCGGTTCACTGCTGTCGGGCGTCAAATTCCGCAAGGACGGCGTGATCGAGACCGAGACGGTGGTGATGCGCTCCGTCACCGGTACCGTGCGCTACATCAAGGCCGAGCATCGCGAGCTCGCGAAGTTCCATCTGGATTAGCTCTGCCCGTCATTCCGGGGCGACGGGACCGCGCGGCCCGGAGAGCCCGGAATCCATCGGGCGGCGGAGTACGATGTGAAATGGATTCCGGGCTCGCGCTTCGCGCGCCCCGGAATGACAACGAGGAAGCGCCATGTCCGATCTCTCCGCCGTCAAAGCCCTGATCTTCGACGTGTTCGGCACCGTCGTGGACTGGCGCACCAGCCTGATCACCGACTTCATGTGGTGGGGCAAGGGCCGCGGCATCAGCGCCGACTGGACCGCGCTCGTCGACGGCTGGCGCGGCACCTATGTCGCCTCCATGCAGGACGTGCGCGAGCATCCCGAACGCGGCTATGTGATGCTCGACGATCTGCATCGCCGTTCCCTGGAAAAACTGGTCGAGAAATTCGCCATCAAGGGGCTCACGGACGCCGACCTCGATCATCTCACCAAGGGCTGGCATCGCCTCAATCCCTGGCCGGACAGCGTCGCCGGCCTGACACGATTGAAGACCAAGTTCGTGATCTCGCCGCTGTCGAACGGCAACGTCGCACTGCTCACCAACATGGCGAAGTTCGCAGGGCTCCCCTGGGACCTCATCATGTCGGCCGAGCTGTTCGAGCACTACAAGCCCGATCCCGAAACCTATCTCGGTGCCGCAAAGCTGCTGTGTCTCAAGCCGGCAGAGGTGATGATGGTCGCCGCCCACAATGGGGATCTCGCCGCTGCGCAGAAGAACGGCCTGAAGACCGCGTTCGTCGCCCGGCCGACCGAGTACGGGCCGCACCAGAAGGTCGATTTCGAGGCGACCGGCAATTGGGACATCGTCGCCAAGGATTTCGGCGGCATCGCCGACAAGCTCGGCTGCTAGGCGAGCCGCCGCCTCATGCAATCTTCAGCGCAGGCTCGCTCGTTTCCGTCTCCGCAAATCCCGCCTGCAAGACCTCCTCACGCTTGTGGCGCAGATGCGCGCGCAGGATGTGGGAGAGGCCGACGCCGTCGCGGCGCTGGAGCGCGTTGAGGATGGCCTCGTGCTCCGTCACCGCAAGCGCCCAGCGCTGCGGCGTCATCGGCGTCACATAGCGGGCACGGCGAATGCGCGCGGTCACTGATGCGTAGAGCCCGGTGAGGACAGGGTTGCCGGCGGCGTTGACGATCCCCTCGTGGATGGCGCGGTTGCCGCGATAATACTGGATCAGATCGCCCTCGCGATAATGCTGCACCATGGCTGCATGGGCCGCGGCGATCTCGGCGATCTCGTGATCGGTGATGCGCTCGCAAGCGAGCTCGCCCGCCAGCGCTTCGAGCCCCTGACAGACCTCGAACAGGTCGCGCATGTCCTTGTCGGTCAGCTTGGCTGCACGCGAGCCGCGATGCGGCAGCAGCTGCACGAGGCCCTCGGCGGCCAGCACCTTGAGCGCTTCGCGCAGCGGCGTTCGCGAAATTTCCAGCCGCTCGCACAGCTCGCGCTCGGGAATCCGCGCGCCCGGCGGGATCTCGCCGTCGAGCAGAATGTCGCGGATGCGGCCGACGACCTCCTCATGCAGCATGGGGTACTCTCTATTTTGAATGCAAAAATGATCCAATAGACGAAAGTTAGGTAATTCTATCTTGAAAAACCAAAATTTTGCATTCAAAAATGCAAAAACAGTTGGAGATCGAGGAAATGGACCAGGCCGTAGCGGCGGACGACCTCGTTTTTGAATGCAGGGACGGGATCGGGCGGATCACTTTCAACCGCCCGCAGGCGCGCAACGCCTTCACTTTCACCATGTACGAGCGGCTCGCCGCCATCTGCGAGCAAGCCAACGATGACCGGTCCATCAAGGTGCTGGTGTTGCGCGGCGCCGGCGACAAGGCCTTTGCCTCGGGCACCGACATCAACCAGTTCCGCGCGTTCCGGACGCCGCAGGACTCCATCGACTACGAGAACCGGATCGACCGGGTGCTGACCACGCTGGAGCAATGCCGGGTACCGACCATCGCGGCGATCAACGGCTTTTGCACCGGCGGCGGGGCGGGCATTGCCGCGGCCTGCGATCTGCGCATCGGCACGCGCAGCACCAGGATCGGCTTTCCCATTGCCCGCACCCTCGGCAATTGCCTGTCGATGTCCAATGTCAGCCGTCTCACCGCGCTGATCGGGGCGGCACGGGTCAAGGACCTGATCTTCACCGCACGTCTCGTCGATGCCGCCGAAGCCGCCGGCATCGGGCTGCTCGGCGAGGTCGTCGACGATCTCACCGCGCTCGACAAGCGCACGGACGAAGTCGCGCGCCTCGTTGCCAGCCACGCGCCGCTGACGCTGAATGCGACCAAGCAGGCGGTCGCCCGGCTGCAACGGCGGCTGATGCCGGAGGAGGGCGAAGACCTCATCCTGATGTGCTACACGAGCCAGGATTTTCGTGAAGGGCTCGATGCTTTCCTCAGCAAGCGCGCCCCGCAGTGGCGCGGCCAATAGGATGCCCCGAATGCAAAGCGATCGATCGCAATCTATTTCACGCCGTTCGGGACCGCTCGCCGGCCTCAAGGTGATCGACCTCACCCATGTCATGGCCGGGCCGACCTGCACCCTGATGCTCGCCGACATGGGCGCCGACGTCATCAAGATCGAGAAATGGCCCGGTGGTGACGACACCCGCCATTCGGTGCCGCCGAAGATCGGCGACGAAGCCGCCTCGTTCCTGATGATGAACCGCAACAAGCGCGGCATCGTGCTGGACCTGAAGAGTGACGGCGGCAAACAGGTGCTGCGCCGATTGATCGCGGACGCCGACGTGCTGGTCGAAAACTTTGCGCCGGGTGCGATGGAGCGCCTGGGGTTCGGTTACGAGGAACTGCACAAGCAGTATCCGTCGCTGATCTATTGCTCGTTGTCGGGTTTTGGCCGCACCGGTCCCTACAAGCACCGCCGCGGGTTTGACCTCGTCGCGCAGGCCATGAGCGGCATCATGAGCTTCACCGGCGAGCGCCCCGATGGTCCGCCGGTGAAATGCGGTCCGCCGCTGTCTGACATCACCGCGGGCCTGCTCGCGAGCATGGGCATCCTCGCCGCCTACACGCACCGCCTCAAGACCGGCGAGGGGCAGTGGGTCGAGACCTCGCTCTTTGAGGCGGCACTGGTGCAGACCTATTGGCAGTCGACCATTGCGCTCGCCGCCGGCAGCGCGCCGCGCGCGATGGGCTCGGCCCATCCGCTCAACGCGCCATACCAGGCGTTCGAGGCCTCGGACGGCTGGCTCGTCGTCGGCGGCGCCAACAAGAAGCACTGGCTCTTGATGCTGGAAGCGCTCGGGGCCAGCGAGCTCGCCGCCGATCCGCGCTTCGTCACCGGCGCCGACCGCATGGCCAACCTGAAGGAGCTGGAAGCCGTCCTGAGCGAGCGCTTCCGGACGAAGACGCGCGCGCATTGGCTCGCCGCGCTGGACGAGAAGGGCGTGCCTTGCGGGCCCGTGCACGACATGCTGGAGGCGCTCAGCGATCCGCAGACGCTGGCGCGCGAGATGGTCGTCGAGGTCGAGCATTCCACGCTCGGCCCAGTCAAGACGATCGGGCTGCCGGTCAAATTCTCGGAGACGCCGGGCAAGGTCGCATCAGGCGCGCCCGTCTATGGCGAACATACCCGCGAGGTGCTGGCCCAGCACGGGTTCGACCAGAGGCAAATCGAAGCGCTGGAGCAAGAAGGCGCAATCGTCTCGGCATCCAGGGAGCGCGAAGAAAGCGTCGCCTGAACGGACGTCGAGACGGCTGATCAAGCAAAACAGAAAAAATAAGTTGGAGGAAATCATGCGTGGGACGTCCCTCTTTTTGCTGTCCGTCGGTGCGGCCGTGCTCGCAGGCCCGATGCCGGCATTCGCGGCCTGGCAGCCGCAGAAGCCGATCGAGTTCGTGGCCACCGCAGGTCCCGGCGGCGGCACCGACAATCTTGCCCGCGCGGTGCAGAACATCATCACCAAGTACAAGCTGACGGAGCAGCCGATCGTCGTCGTCAACAAGGGCGGCGGCAGCGGCGCGGAGGGCTATGTCTACGGCAAGGCTTCTGCCGGCGATCCCTACAAGGTGATCTTCGGCACCTCGAACGCCTGGCAGCAGCCGCTCGTCTCCAAGGTTGCCTTCAACTACACCGACCTCACTCCGATCGCGGCGATGGCGCAGGACGAATTCCTGCTCTGGGTCAAGCAGGACGCGCCGTACAAGACGGCCGGCGACTATCTGAAGGCGGCCGCCTCAGGCGAATTCAAGATGGGCGGCGCGCAGTCCAAGGACACCGATGAGGTCCTGACGCGCATGATCGAGAAGACGGGACACGTCAAGCTCACCTACATCCCGTTCAAGAGCGGCGCCGAGGCCGCCGTGCAGCTCGCCGGCGGGCACATCGATTCCCACGTCAACAATCCCAGCGAGAGCCTCGGCCAATGGCGCGGCGGCACGCAGCGCCCGCTCTGCGTCTTCAGCCCGAAGCGCCTGCCTGAAGCGCCGAAGATCACCGCCACCGAGGGCTGGAGCGACGTTCCGACTTGCACCGAGCAGGGCCTCGACATCAAGCAATACGAGCAGCCTCGCACGGTCTGGCTGCCCGGCAAGGTCACGCCGGAGCAGGCGGCCTACTATGTCGATCTCATGAAGAAGGTGCAGGCGACGCCCGAGTGGAAGGACTACATCGAGAAGACCTCCCAGGTCGACACGTTCCTGACCGGCGCCGAGTTCGACAAGTTCATCAAGGAGGACCTCGAGCACGTCAAGCAGGTCGCGAGCGAGCAGGGCTGGCTGGTCAAGTGAGGATCTGGAGTCTTCAATGATCTCACGCCGCGCCCTCGAACTTGCGACCGCCATCCTCACCGGCAGTTTTGGCGTTGCGGTGGTGGTCCAGAGCCTGGACAACGGCATCGGCTGGTCGAGCGAGGGTGTCGATGCCGGCACGTTCCCTTTCCTGACCGGCATCATCATCGTCGTCGGCAGTCTCTACAATCTGGCGCGCGGCGTGGTGCCGGCGGCTTCGCTGGCGAGCGTTCCCATCGCCATCACGTCGATTGAGCTGCGGCGGCTGGCGGGCCTGTTCGTGCCCGCAGCGATCTTCGTCGGCGCGATTCCGCTGCTCGGGATGTACATCGCCTCGGCGGCTTACGTCTTCGCCGTGCTCGCGATCCCCCGGCATCAACAGGTGCTGTGGTCGGCGATCACGGCAGCGGCAACGGCGCTCGCGCTTTACGTCGTATTCGAACGCATGTTCCAGGTCAGCCTTCCGCACGGCGCGCTCGCCGCCGCGCTCGGGCTCTGAGGGAGCAGGCGATGGATAATCTCTCGGAGCTCCTGCACGGTTTCACCATCGCGGTTACCGTGCCGCACCTGGCCTTGATGGCGACAGGCGTGCTGCTCGGCATTCTCGTCGGCGTGCTGCCGGGGCTCGGCGCGCCGAATGGGGTGTCGCTGCTGCTGCCGCTGACCTTCGGCATGCAGCCGGTCTCGGCGATCATCCTGCTCTCCAGCATGTATTGGGGTGCGCTGTTCGGCGGCTCCGTCACCTCGATCCTGTTCAACATCCCCGGCGAGCCGTCCTCGGTCGCCACCACGTTC
The DNA here is from genome assembly GCF_001440035.1 of Bradyrhizobium manausense. Taxonomy (GTDB): domain Bacteria; phylum Pseudomonadota; class Alphaproteobacteria; order Rhizobiales; family Xanthobacteraceae; genus Bradyrhizobium; species Bradyrhizobium manausense. Next base: position 12,796 of record NZ_LJYG01000108.1, read on the forward strand.
GACGGCTATCCGATGGCGCGCGACGGACGGCCGACCACGGCGCTCGCCACCGCGTTCGGCTCGGCGGCGTTCGGCGCGCTTGTCGGCGTCATCCTGATCACCTTCCTGGCATCCTGGGTGGCGCAGGTCGCGCTCGCTTTTGGGCCTCCGGAATATTTTGCCGTCTATTTCCTCGCCTTTGCGAGCTTCGTCGGCATGGGCGGCGCGGCGCCGATCAAGACGGTCGTGGCGCTTGCGATCGGCTTTGCCATCGCCGCCATCGGCATCGACACCGTCTCCGGCAGCGTCCGCCTCACCATGGGCATCGACGAACTCGTCAAGGGCGTGAATTTCGTCGTCGCGGTGATGGGCCTGTTCGGCATCGGCGAGCTGCTGGTCGCGGTCGAGGAGGAGTTTCATGCCCGCGCCGCCTCCTCGAAGATCGACTGGCGCGAGGTGTTTCGGGCGGTCGGCCGCCTGCCGCGCCACAGTGGTGCGTTGCTGCGCAGCGCGGCGATCGGCTGCTGGATGGGGATCACGCCGGGCGGCCCGACCGCGGCATCGTTCATGAGCTACGGCATCGCCCGCCGCTTCTCCCGCCGTGGCCGCTACTTCGGCACCGGCGAGGTCGAAGGCATCATCTCGCCGGAGACCGCCGATCATGCCGCCGGCACCAGCGCCCTGCTGCCGATGCTCTCGCTCGGTATTCCCGGCTCGGCGACCGCCGCCGTCATGATGGGCGGGCTGATGATCTGGGGTCTCAATCCGGGTCCGATGCTGTTCGTGGACCAGAAAGACTTCGTCTGGGGCCTGATTGCCTCGATGTATGTCGGCAACATCGTCGCGGTCGCCCTGGTGCTGCTGACCGTGCCTGTGTTCGCCGCCTTGATGCGGATTCCCTTCGTGGTCATTGCGCCGCTGATCGTGATCATCTGCGTCGTCGGCGCCTATTCGGTCTCGAATTCCTATCTCGACGTGGTCATGATGCTGGGCTTCGGCGTCGTCGGCTATCTCTTCAAGAAGCTGTTCTATCCGCTGGCGCCGCTGGTGCTCGCCATCGTCATCGGCGACAAGGCCGAGGATGCGTTCCGGCAGTCGATGCTGATGTCGAAGGGATCCCTCGGGATCTTCTTCGCCAACAAGCTGGTGACCTGTCTCGTCATATCAGGCGTCGCATTACTGCTGTTGCCGCTGCTGTTGCTGCTGTTCGCACGCATCTTCCGCAAGCCCGCCAGTTTGGAAACGACGAACCAGGAGAAGGTGATCATATGACCGGAAAGCCGCTGATCGCGCTGGCGATGGGAGATCCTGCCGGCATCAGCCCGGAGCTGACGGCAAGGCTCGTGGCGCAGGATGATATCCGCGCGCGGTGCCGGCTCGTGGTCATCGGCGACGTCAGGGTGTTCGATGAGGGTGCGAAGATCGCAGGCGTTGCGCCTGAAATGACCGCGGTGGAGCAGGGCGCCGATTTCGATGAGTTGAAGGACGATGCGCTCTTCCTCGATCTCGGCCACCTCGATCCCATCAGGGTCGAGCGGGGCGTGGCGAGCCTTGAGGGCGGGCAATTTGCGCTCGCCAACTACAAGCAGGCGCTCGAATTTGGCAGGGACGGGCGGGTCGATGCCGTCTGCTTCACCCCCTTCAACAAGGCGGCGATGCGACTGGCGCGCTCGGACTATGACGACGAGATTGCCTTCTCCGCGGAGGTGGTCGGCCTGCGGACGCCGGCCAGCGAATTCAACGTGCTGGGCGAACTCTGGAATGCACGCGTGACCTCGCACATTCCGCTGAGGGATGTTGCTGCAAAACTGTCGAGCGAGCGCATCCAGCGCGCCTTGAGGCTGACCGATACCTGCATGCGCAATGCCGGCTTCGCGCGCCCGCGCATTGCGGTCGCCGGCCTCAATCCGCACGCCGGCGACGGCGGCAATTTCGGCCGCGAGGAGATCGATCTCATTGCACCCGTGGTGGAAGCCGGCCAGCGCGCCGGCATCGCCGTGGAGGGCCCGTTTCCTGCCGACACCGTGTTCCTGCGTGCAAAGGCCGGCGCCTTCGATGCGGTGCTGACGATGTATCACGACCAGGGCCAGATCGCGATGAAGCTGATGGGCTTCGATCGCGGCGTCACCTTGCTCGGCGGCTTCCCGTTTCCGATCTGCACGCCCGCGCACGGCACGGCGTACGACATCGCGGGACGAGGCATCGCATCGACGGGCGCCGCCCGCGCCGCAGTGCTGCTCGCGGCGGAGATGGCCGGGCGGCGCGACGCCTGACCGGCTTTCGCGGCTCAGGAAAAACTGGAAACTTCTGCCGTCGAGCCGAGTTGGCAATCCGACGAACCTATCCACGTCGGAGCTGGAACATGCCAGCAATGAAGATGGCGCTCGCCGCCGCATGCTTTGTCCTGGCGGCCACACCGGCGCTCGCCGCGGGGATGGACGCGGCCGCCATCGCGTCCGCCGAGCCTTCGAAGAAAACCCTGTCGAACGACAAGCCGACCCCGGCGGGCGTGCGTCTGCAGGTCTTGCTGGACAGAGCCCATTTCTCGCCCGGCGAGATCGACGGCAAGTTCGGCGAGAATGCCAGGAAGGCGCTTCGCGCCTATGCGGAAGCGCGGCAATTGCCTGCTTCGGATGCGGTGACGGAAGACCTCTGGAAGGCGCTCCAGGCGGACGCGCGATCGCCGATGACGACCTACACCATCACCGACAAGGACGTCGCAGGCCCCTTCCTGCAGAAGCTTCCGTCCAGGATGGAAGACATGAAGGACATTCCGAAGCTCGGCTACACCAGTCCGCGCGAGGAGCTGGCCGAGAAGTTTCACATGAGCGAGCAGTTGCTCGCGGCGCTCAATCCAGGGCACCGCTTCGACCGCGCCGGCGAGACCATCGCCGTCGTCGACACCGGCGAGGGCACTGCGCCTGCCAGGGCCGACCGGGTCGAGATCGACAAGGTCAGGCAAACCGTGAAACTGTTCGACAAGTCGAATGCGCTGATCGGCTTCTATCCCGCGAGCGTCGGCAGCGAGGAAAAGCCGTCGCCCTCAGGCACGCTGAAGGTCACCGAGATCGATCCAAATCCGACCTATCGCTACAATCCCGCCTATCACTTCAAGGGCGTTCATTCCAAACAGCCCTTCAAGATCATGCCCGGCCCGAACAATCCGGTCGGCTCGATGTGGATCAATCTGTCCGCCGACGGCTACGGCATCCATGGCACGCCGTCGCCGCAAAACATCTCCAAGGGACAGTCGCATGGCTGCGTGCGTCTGACCAATTGGGATGCCGAGCGGGTCGCTGCCAGCGTCGTGAAGGGAACGCCTGTGGTATTTACCGAAGGCGGCGCCTCTTCGGCCGCTGCCAGGTAAACCTCAGGGATCACGCCGCGGCGCCCGTCCCCTGGGCAGCGTTGCGAAACCGCGTCGCGTGAAACGCGCGACGCTGTCTCCGGGGTAATCGTGCAGGAAGCCGGAAAACCGGACGAGAGTGGCTTCCGCTGCGCCGTCCTGCGCAATGCCCGCAAAGACTTCGTCCCAACGATCGGCCTGCTCGGTCTTGGAATGAAGTCGGCCACGTCTGTGAAGAGGACCGTAACCTCGCGCCTGGAGCCGCCAAGATGCGGCGAGGCGCCGGTCTCGATCAGCTGTCGCACGATCGGCCGACGCGAAGCTGAGATAAACGAGCGTCAGGCCGACGAGCAGCACCACGCCCAGGAACACCGTGATGATCGATGTCTGGAAGCCGATCCGAAAGGTGCGCCTGGTGTTCTCTCCGGTCATCGGAGCCGTGAGCGCCTCCGTCAGTATTTCCGAACGATGGGCTTGGTCGCAGCCGGTGGCGATGCGGCCTGGGAGAGCGAGAAGGTCACCCAGGTCGACCAACTGCTCGGCCGGTTCTCAACTTCAAGGTCCTTGTAGCCGCGGATATTCAGATAGCCCTGATAGCCCTCGGACATCGGGATCATGAACCCGATCTGTGGGCCGATACCGACCGACATGCCTCTGAAGCCGCCGAGCCTGGCGCCCGGTCCGCTGTCATCCGTGATCTGCTGGAAGTAATAGCCGGCGATGCCGACGTGGACGGTCTTGCTGACGAATTGCGAGGCGGCCCAATCGAGATGAAAATCGATGCCGTTCTGGTATCGCAGCGCGCTGTTCGTGAAATTGTAGGTGAGGCCGCCCACGATCGAAAACTCATGGCCGCTTTTGGGATCGAGATAAGTGTAACCGGCACCCGCATCGATCGCCGGGAATCCAAAGCTCAAGTTTGCGAGCCGGCTGGAATCGTAGGTGCCGCTCGGGATGTTGCCGGTGAGATAGACCAGCTCGTTGTGGACGCCCTGGTTCCATTTGAGCGTGCCCTGGTAGAACACATCAGTCAGCGTGGTGCGATTGTCGGACGCGCCGCCGGAGATGGTGTTGCCGCGTGGTCCGGTCAGGGTCGCATCGATGCCGACGCCGATATTGCCGGGCGCGGTCAGCAGCGTGAAGGCGGCCTGGCCGCCGAGCACGGGCATCGGCGAGGTGTAGGTGATGCCCTGCACGAGCACATCGGCATGCGCATTGAGGCCGGCGGTAACGGAGCCGGGGATGCCGCCGCTGGTCACAAAATTCTGTCCGCCGCCCGCCTTATCGTTGAGGTGGATGTAGATCGTCGAATAGGCCCATCCCGGCGCCGCCGGCACGGCGGCGAGGCTGCCGAAGATACCCGGCAACCAGAAGCTGACACCGCCGGAATCGGCGAGGGCGGGTGACACGGCGAACCCGGTCAATGCCACAGCAATCGTCAGTCCGACCTTACGAATGTGTCCCGTCATGTCGTGTCTCCAAACCCCTGCGCGCGTCCAACCAAACGCACTACGCGCGCCCGATGCGCTACTTCGTTGTGCCCCCAATCGTCGCGGCGACGCGTTCGACATCGGGCAGCTTCCAGCTGTGATCGAACAGCGGCGGCTCGGGCCCGTAGAGGCGAAACAGCAGTTCGAATTTGCGCGCGGGATCGGTCGGCACCCAATTGGCGTCCTTGCCCTCCGGCGCCTTGGGGCCGAAATAGAGGTCGACCGAGCCGTCGGGATTGGTCTGGATGCCGGCGCTGATCGAGGCGCGGCTGGCGCTCGCCATGTTGCGCACCAGGGCATGCGTCTCGCGGTCGTAGACCGTTGCGGACCAATATTGCTTGACGGGTGCGTCAGGCGGCACCGTCAGGCGATAGGTGGCCGCGCCGTCGAACGGCTGGCCGTCCTTGTCCTTGTTGGCCATCAGATAGAACTGTGCGGTTCCGAGTCGCTTGATGCCGGTAAAGCCCAGCGTGTAGGTGACGCCGCGCATGTCGAGCGGATAGGCGTTCGGATCGGCGTATCCCGTGCTTGCCGCCTTGACCATCTCCGCCACTGCAGCCGGAAACCAGCGGATGCCGGGATTGATGACGGGAAAGCCCGCGTCATAAGTGCGCTCCAGGATCGCGTGAGCTTCGCGGGCGGCCTGATCGAGCAGCGCAATGGTCTTCTGGTCCGGATCGAAAGCCTTGCCCTTTTCGATGCCGATGCTCGCGAGTTGATCGATCATGGCGCGATCGCGATCGAGCCACGGCTCGTTCTGCACCACGCGGTTGAGGCTGCGATAAAAGCTCGCATCGTAGGGAATCGTGGAATCGAACAGGACGTCGTACGCGTCCGTGAAAGTGGTTGGAGGCGGAGCTTCGGCCTGCGCGAGCGGATAGACCTTTGATCTGCTTGCCATAGGCGACCGACTTGGCGACATCGGCATCGCCATGGCTGGCGAGATTGGCGCGCAGCAAGGCAAAGCCGCTGAACGTGTCGGAGTGAAGCGCGATATAGCCCGCCGGCACCTCGCCCTTGTAGCCGGGCGGCAGGATCAGATATTTGCCGCCTTGTCCCTTGTCGGCGCCCTCGGGCCCCGCGTCTTCCAGCGGCATCTGCCAGAGCGTGACGATGTTGCCGGCGATCGAGCCGCCTTGCGCCGGTGGAATCTCGATGACGAGGGGACCATCCTTCACGTTCCAGAACGACATGAAGTAAATCGAATCCGGATTGGGTGTCAGCGTCTGGTTCTTCCAGTTTACCGGCTTTGACCAGTAGAAGATCTCGTTCGGCTTCGCCTTGGTCGTTCTCAGCATGGTCTGGAGCATCAAATCGGCGTTGACTGCCGGCATGCCCCAGATCATGGCCTCGACGGCTCGGCGCTGGATGTTACGCGCGGCGAGATCATCGGATGAGGACGATTGTGCCGACGCGTTCGCGAGCATCAGCAGGTTAGCTGCAAGGGCTACGGCCGCACCTTTCATCATACCCCCCTTCATGACCCGCTCACCGGCTTCGGCTCGGGGAATTTCCACTTGCCGTTCAGGATTTCGGGCCGCGGCCGATAGAGCCGCACCGTGTAGTTCCAGCCCTTCATGACCGGCAGGCAGTTCGGGATCTTGCCGTCGCAGCCGCCAAACTGCACCGTGGTCGACCCGTCAGCCGATTTCGCCGCGGTCAGATTGTTCAGCGCATAGGCACCGTATTCGTTCTTCTCGAAATAGCCTTCGGCGTTGTAGAGGCTGATCGACCAGAAGCCGTCGACCGGAACGTTGGCGGGAACAGTCAGCCTGTAGATTATGCTGCCATCGTTCTTCTCGGGCGAGAAACTGAGATAGGTGGCGCCCTTGTCGGGATTGCCACCCCAGCCTGCGGCAGTCCCGAGCAGATGCTTGACCGGGTCGACCTGTCCCTTGGCACCAAATGCATTCTTGAAACCGCCCGCGGTTGACGCCAGCACCAGAAGGGCGTCACGCACTTTCTTCTGACTTACCGGATCCCAATTCGGAATCTCGAACTTGCCGGGCGCCTTCTGGCTGATTGTCACCGCATCCTGGATGGCGTGGACCTGCTCGACATCCCTGGGATCGTTTGGATCGACCAGAGTCCTGATCCCGATCAGCCCATAGCGCGTCCCGACCTTGGCCCGGTCGTAGGTGTATTTGCCGGCGCGATACTCGATGTCGCCGACGATGTAGTGATCCTCGTTCACCACCATCAAGGAGCGGAATCGCTTGCCGGCGTCGGGCAAGGTCACGGTCACCGGCCCGGCGTCGAGATCGACCACAGCCATCGAATACAGAGTATATCCCGGTTCGACCGGACGACGCTCTGCTTGTCCATCGCCATCGGCTCGCGATGGTGAAACAGCTTGCCTGGGCCACCGGCGTCCTTGATTGCGTTATTGAAATACAGGTCGGACTCTGCGCGGGCAAAATTGTCGATCGTGACGGGAACAGGCGACTGCGTGTATACGGCCGACATGAGGAAGGGGAACCAGGCCGTCAGGATTGCTTTTTTCATTGCTGGGTCTCTGCTCACAATGGATTGACCTAAGTCAGGATTGCGATCTGTCGCAGGATCACGGTCGATAACGTGTCGAGCCTGTCGCTTCGTCGACGATATGACCGGCCGCGCTTCCGGGAAGTGAGCTGCCGGTCAGTGCGGCACGGCGCTATTGCGTGGTGGCCTCAAACCCCCGCTGCAGCTTTTCGACCATCTGATCGATGCCGAAGCTTGATGGCCGCTGGCTCGGCGGATACTCTTTGAAGGTAGCGAGGAACTCGGCCACCACCCGCGGAGCTGCAAGGAAGACACCCGCTCCATCGGACATGAGCCAGTCATAGTAGGTGTTCGACGTGATGTCTGCGCGCTCGTACGGGTCCGACCGCAGATCGAAGATCTTTGGCACGCGCAGCGTGGTGAAAGGCTCGGCCCAAATTCGCAGGGTGCCTTGCACGCGCTGCTCTTCGAAGACGACTTTCCAGTTCTCGTATCGCAGAGCCACGAGCTCGCCATCATCGTTGAAATAGACGAACTCCTTGCGCGCACCGCGCTCCTGCTGGCCCGTGAGGTAAGGAAGCTGGTTGTAGCCGTCGAGATGGACCTTGAAGGTCCGCCTGATGTCCTTTCAGGAGCTTGTCCTTGATGTCGGGATCGCCAGCCGCAGCCAACAAGGTCGGCATCCAGTCGAGCCCGCTGATGGTCTCATTCGAGATCGAGCCGGGTTGAATGTGTCCCGGCCAGCGGATCATGCAGGGGACGCGGAATGCGCTCTCCCAGTTGGTGTTCTTCTCGCTGCGAAATGGCGTCGTTCCGGCATCCGGCCAGGAGTTCTGATGCGGACCGTTATCCGTGGTGTAGATCACGATGGTGTCGTTGCCGATGCCGAGATCGTCGATCGCCTTGAGCACCGCTCCGATCGTTGCGTCATTCTCGATCATGCCGTCGGCGTATTCGGTCCTGGCCGTCAGTCCCGGCGGGCCACGGTGCTCGGCCCGGACATGCGTACGGAAATGCATGCGGGTGGTATTTAATCAGCAGAAGAAGGCGTGGTTGCCCTGGCCTGGCGCTGCATGAAGTCGATCGCGGCCGCCGACGTTTCGTCGTCGATCGTTTCCATCCGCTTCTTGGTGAGCGGGCCGGTGTCCTCGATAATCTGCCTGCCGACCTTGGCCCAGCGTGGATGCTCGGTCGGGTCGTCGCGATCGGACGCCTTACATCGCAACACGCCACGCGGACCGATGGCCTGACGGACAGCGGGATCGGTCGGGTAGAACCGGTTCTCCGGATCCTCCTCTGCGTTGAGATGATAGAGATTGCCGAAGAATTCGTCGAAGCCATGGACCGTCGGGAGATACTCATTGCGGTCGCCGAGATGATTCTTGCCGAACTGGCCCGTCGCATAGCCGAGCGGTTTCAGCAGCTCGGCTATGGTTGCGTCTCGTGCTTGCAGACCGACCGTTGCGCCGGGAATGCCGACTTTTGAAAGGCCCGTTCGCAGCGTGCATTGACCGGTGATGAAGGACGAACGGCCCGCCGTGCAGCTCTGCTCGGCGTAGTAGTCGGTGAACATCATGCCTTCCTTGGCGATGCGGTCGATATTCGGGGTGCGATAGCCCATCAGGCCGAAGGAGTAGGCGGAGATATTGGTCTGGCCGATGTCGTCACCAAAAATCACCAGAATGTTGGGTTTGCGGCCGGAAGGTGTAGCTGCTGGGGAGCTTGGCGCCGGCCCGGGCGCTGCTTTCTGCCCCTGCGCCAGGGCTTCGGAAGTCAGCGCCGCCGCAGCCACGATGGACGACGTTCCCAACAGAACCTTTCGGCGATCGATCGACTGGTCAGCCCCGGTTTGGTTGTTCTTGTTCTCCACCTCGCTGCTCACGCGATACTCCCTATGTTGCAGCAGATCCTTCTTTTTCGCGCTGAATGCCTATTGGCGTGCGCACCACGCAGCGGAAGCCGACATGGCTGGCCGAGGTGTCGACCGGCTCGGCGTGGCGCGCGGCGGGGCGATAACGGCGGCAATAGTTCGGCGCGCAAAGATGCGAGCCGCCCTTGAGGACCTTGCGGGGAATCCTGATGTCGGGAAGGCGGGGGTCGTAGCTTGTATCTTCACGACCGCCGCGTGGGTTACTTGGAATGCAGCAAGGCTTTGCGGCGTCGGCGATGTGCCGATCCGACCACCAGTCAGCAGTCCACTCCCAGACGTTGCCGATCATGTCATAGAGGCCGTAGCCGTTCGGCGGGAAGGCCAGGACCGGCGAGGTACGCTCGAACCCATCCTCGCCGAGATTCTGGACAGGGAAGTTGCCCTGCCAGATGTTGGCCATGTGCTTGCCGCCGGGCATCAGCGCATCGCCCCAGGCAAACTCCTCGCCGTCGAGGCCGCCGCGCGCGGCGAATTCCCATTCAGCTTCTGTCGGCAAATCCTTGCCGGCCCAGCGTGCATAAGCGGCGGCATCGCTAAAGGAGACATGGACGACCGGATGATCGTCGAGGCCTTTGATGTTGCTGCCGGGGCCGTAGGGGTGGCGCCAGTTCGCGCCTCGCACGAGCGACCACCACTGACTCCAGTCGGTGAGATCGGTGATGCGGGGCAGCGGCGAGAACACCAGCGAGCCCGCGTAGAGCATCTCCTTCAAAGCCCCGGGATAGTCCTTCGCGTCAGGAATGATCTGGGCTTCAGTGACATGGCCCGTTGCGTTGACAAATTGCTTGAACTGCCTGTTCGTCACAGGCGTGCGATCGATCCAGAAGCCGTCGACGCAGACGCGATGGCTCGGCGCCTCCTCCGGATAATGATGGTCGGATCCCATGCGAAATGTACCGCCGGAAACGAATACCATCTCGCCGGTCTTCGCATCATCCGGCAACCACTCGCAGTGATCCGGATCCGCCCGCAGCATGGTGGAAATTCCGATACGCTTAGTCCACCTGACGCTACGGCGCAGACGCTGGCAGGCTTCGACGACGGCAAGTTGGACTCATTGTCTGGTCCCCCCTTTTTTTGCGTTCGGGAGAGCACGACGCCTCATTGCGTCAAGATCTCTTTCCCATCGCGCGGACACTCTCGAGCACGCGGAAAATACTCTCGGCGTGCGCTCAGCCATCCGCAGAGCGCTTTTGGTCGATATCGCTAAGGTTGAAAAGGGTATCCGAAGATCGGCCGGCTGTGATGTGCAGTTTGTGCCACGACGCGACAGCACTGGGTAAACATAACGCCCCCTCTCGAGAATCCGCGAAATTGCAGCCAAGGGAGGCGCATTTGACGAGACGGATTTCAAAAACGTTGGCCTCAACACGAAGTCAGATTGTCGCACCGACTTCGCGTTATGGTAGTATTCCCTTGCCGCCTGCCGCAGAATAGTCGCGCTTCAGTAACAGGGTACGGTATGGAGCCATTTCTTTTGGTTGATTCGAAGCGGCTGGACGGTTTCGAGGATCTTCACCAGGCCGTCCATGGCTCGCATGTCGACGTAATGCAACTCGGTCGCGGGCGATTGCACGGACGCTTGTCCCATGTCGGCATCGGCGATTTCTCGCTGAGCATCGGCGCGTTCAACGTCGGCATGCGGACCCAGCGTGTCGCGAGTGATGACAAGTTGATCATCGGAATGCTGCTGTCGGCCCAGGAACGCGTCGCGCACTGGTCGTTCGACATGCAACTCAACGACGTGCTTGTGATCCCGCCACTGGTGGAGCACGACGGGGTTTTTCACGGCGCATCCGCTTATGCCGCCGTGCGGTTCGATCTCAATGAGGTCGTCCCGCTGTTCGGCGGGGAAGCGCGGTTGAGCGATCCCGACACCTGGCGCAGCCGCGGCCATTTCCGTGCGGATACCGAGATCGGCGCGATCGCATCGCGCCGCCTGGTTCGCATCATGTCGCATTTGCGCACGCATCGCGGGGCGCTGACGCCAGCCACCGCCAATTTCTGGAAACGATCGATCGTCGATTGCATGGCGGCGAATGTCATGTCGTCGCTGCCGCCCGACGATGAGGGTTGGCTGCGGTCGGCAAGGCGGCTGATCCGCCGGGTCGAGGAGCATCTCGAGGCGGCCGGCAATCGCCCGGTGCATGTGTCGGAAATCTGCGCAGCGCTCGGCGTCCCGCGGCGCACTCTGCACCGCGCCTTTCAGGAGGTGTTCGGCCTCGGCCCGGTCAGCTTCCTCCGCCACAAGCGGCTCTGCGCGGTCCATTCGATCCTGCGCGATAGCGCGCCCGGCTCGGTCACCGTATCAGCCGTCGCGATGGAGCAGGGCTTTTATGAGCTCGGCCGGTTCGCGCAATATTACCAGGCGATGTTCGGGGAGCGCCCGTCGCAGACGCTCGGCGGGGCGACCTTGCTGATGGAAGGGGACGACGTCGCCAGAGCCCAGCTGGAAGGGTAGCTCGGCCGGCAGAATTACGCAGCCTGGCTGCTCAAGCCGACCGAAGCAAAGCAGCGCCCACGGACGTCGATCGGCGGCTTGCAAGCGTCCTCGATCCTGGGATTGACGACTGTCGGCGCCTGCGCGGGCGCGTTGTCGCGCGCGTGAGATCTGCTCAGCTTGACGGGCAGTCTGTCGCTCTTGGTTGCGCGAAGAACAATCTGGCGCGTGTCCGTCTGGTCTGCTCCGAGGCTCCAAAGGGCATTCTGGTAGACCGCGACCGAACTGCTAATCCCCACCAGGTAGGTCAGGGAGTGCAATGTGAGCGTCTTGACGAGCATGACCATTCCTCCCATTGGCCTTGCAGACGGCTCTCGCCCGGCCCAGCCAAGGCGACGTCCGCTGCAACATCAGGCGTCGAGCTTCGAAAGCCGGTTTCGATCAAGCACCTCGACCCGTCGCTGGGTTGCTCCGTCAAATCGCAAGATCTGGTCGTCCCGCAAGATCGACAGGGCGCGCGAGACGGTTTCGAGCGTGAGTCCGAGGTAGTCTGCAATGTCGCGACGCGTCATCGGCAGGTCCATGACTCTGGGATGTGCCAGCCGGTCGTCCATTTCGAGCAGGAATGCAGCGACCCTCTCCAGGGATGTCTTCCGCCCCAGGAGCAGCATATGGTTCTCGGCGTGCTGAAGATTTTGTGTGACGAATCCGATCAGGTGCTTTGGTCCGGTGGCTCGATCGGGCATCGCGCCCAGGAGATTGGTTTGCGTCATGATGCGCACGTCAGTCTCGACGATGGCTTCAGCGGTAAAGCGATGCGTTTCGTTGTTCTCGAAACCGAACATGTCGCCGGGCAAATGAAACGCATTGATTTGGCGCCGGCCGTCCGGAAGCAGCTTGTAGGTGCGCACCGCTCCGGAGTTGATCTGGTAGACGTATTCCGCGTCCTCGCCCTCGCCGAAGATCTCGCTGCCTCTGCGATAGCAGAACTCGCTGCAGAACGCGCGATCGCCGGCAACGGCAGCCAGATGCCCATCGATCGGACGGCGCTGCGCGGTATTGATTCTGACCAGCATGAGCCAACCTCCCGTTATTTTCGGGAATAATTGGCAGAGACGGCCGTGCCGGACTTGATACGGCGCAAACTGGAGGCGACCTAGGTATTTATCCGTAGGCAGAGGAGGTCTCAGACCTCGCGTTGATCCCAGGGCGGCAGTGTCTTGCCCGACGTGTCAAATGGCAATGCAAGCTTCGTGGAACCAGCATGCTCTACTGTGCATGGGGTTGTTTTCACGATTTGGATTGAGGAGCCGGGACACCCGGCCCAGCCCTTCACGCCCCGCAAACGATGACGCCGTACCAGCCGAGCCCTCGATAGGTCTCGTAGCCCGGCGTTGCGTGGAAGGCGATCATCGCGCCTGTCCGGTCATTGTAGAAGCCGGAGCGCTGGCCGTCGAGCGAGAGCGGGATGCGCTCGCCCAGGATGCCCTGACCGTCGGAGGCGGCGATGACGCGGAAATGCGAGTCGACCAGCAGCACGCGGGCCTTGTCGCTGTCGCCGACGCGCACGCCTTGCACGATCGCGCGCGCCTGCGGCTCCCAGTCGAAATGGATGGCGAGCACGCCAAGCGGCGCACCGTGGGCCTCTCCGCCGGCGCGGACGCTGGCGCAGTAAGTTGCGACCTGGGCGTTGCCGAGCAGCGGCTGGTTCTCGATGTCGCCGGCGACATAATCGTCACCTGAGCGCAAGGCCTTCGCCTCGCGAAACCATTTGGTATGGGCGACGTTCTGGCCGACGACGCGAAAGCGATCCGCGCGGCCGTTGGCGATGACATTGCCGTCGAGGTCGCAGAGCCAGAGGTCGAGGTAAACGGTGTAGGCGCCGAGGATGACGCCGAGGCGTTGGGAGGCATGGGTGACCGCGGCAGGGGCGGGCGAGGCGGCACAATCGACCACGGCGGAATCGGTCGCCCACCAGCGCACGTCGCAGGTGCGCTCATAGAGGTTGCGGTCGATCAGCTCGATCGCGTTCAGCGACAGATCCATCATGCGCTCGCCGCGCGAGCGCTGGCTCATGCGCTCGATCGAGGCGACGAGATCGCCGGTGCGCCTGGTCAGCTGGGTCTCGAGCTCGCGCGCGATGGTCTCGACCTGCTGGCCGACGCCGCGCACCTCCTGCGCCACCACCGCAAAGCCCGCGCCTTGGGCGCCGGCCCGCGAGCTTTCGATCAGCGCGTTCAGCGCCAGCATCTTCATCTGGTTGGTGATCTGCTGGATCGACTTGGTCTTGTCGACCGCGATCTGGTTGACCTCCGCGGTCAGTCGGTTGATCAACGCGGAGATATCGGCATCGTCGTCGGCGGGTTCGGTGGCAACCGATTTGGTTTTCAGACCCAGCGCAGCAGACATCGGGGACTTCCCTTGGCAATGAGGTCTTGATCTGCAATGAACCCGGAACAATCAACTACAGATCGAATACAATTCTTTTTCGAGGATTCCGCCTAACGCCTGCTTAATTTGCTGTTCGGCGGAGTGCCTAAATGGTAGTCACGCCGGCCGGTTGGGCAGCCATCCACCGCTTTGTGCGGCCGGGCCGTTGCAAATCCGCAGGGATTGCCGGCCAAATCCCTTGGCTACCCGGCCTCCGTGATCACCCGGGTCCCGAGTTCCCAACAGCCAGCTCTCGCCATGACGCCGCCCACCACCGCCTTGCCCGTCGAGATGCCCCAGGCCTTCCTGGGCGTGGCGCGTTCGCTCACCGACAAGCTCTGGCGCGACCGGCTGGACGCAAGAGGGGCAGCCAAGGCGCTTGCCATGGTGCAGCAGCACCAGCTGCCTGAACTGCTGGCGCGGGTGCTGGCAGGCCGCGGCGTCGACATCGATGCCGTTGCTGATTTCCTCGATCCGACCATCCGAAAGCTGCTGCCGGACCCGTTCACGGTGACGGAGATGGAGGCGGCCGCAAAGCGCATCGCCGATGCCGCCGCGAAGGGCGAGACCGTCGCGATCTTCGGCGATTACGACGTCGATGGCGCGACCTCTGCTGCGCTGCTGGCCTGGCACCTGCGCCATTGCGGGCTCGACCCGCTGATCCACATTCCCGACCGCATCTTCGAGGGCTATGGCCCCAACGTGGAAGCAGTTCGCGGGCTCGCGGCCAAGGGCGCCACGCTGCTCGTCACGGTCGATTGCGGCACCACCAGCATCGAGCCGCTCGCTGAAGCAAGACGGCTGGGCATGTCCGTTGTGGTGATCGATCATCATCAGGCCGGCACGGAGCTGCCGGAGGTCGATGCGCTGGTCAATCCGAACCGGCTCGACGATCTCTCGGGGCTTGGACATCTCGCTGCGGTCGGCCTCGTGCTGGTCACGCTGGTCGCGGTCAACAGGGAGCTGCGCCAGCGCGGCTTCTGGAACGCGGGGATGCCCGAGCCCGATTTGCTCGGCATGCTGCATCACGTCGCCCTCGGCACCGTCGCGGATGTGGCGCCGTTGATCGGGCTGAACCGCGCTTTCGTCGCCAAGGGGCTGATCGCGATGCGGCGGCGGGACCATGTCGGCCACACGGCGCTGATGGATGTGGCGCGGCTCAACGGCCCGCCCGAAGCCTGGCATCTCGGTTTCATGCTGGGACCGCGCGTCAACGCCGGCGGCCGTATCGGCCGCGCCGATCTCGGCGTGCGGCTACTGCTCGAGGGCGATAGCGTTGAGGCTGCGCGGATCGCCGCCGAGCTCGACCGCCTCAACAGCGAACGTCGGGTGATCGAACAGGCCGCCGAAGCGCAGGCCGAAGCCGAGGCGCTGGCCTCGATCGGGCTGGAGGACAAGCTTGCCGTCATCGTCACGGCGTCCGAGGGTTGGCATCCCGGCGTGGTCGGCCTCGTTGCCTCGCGGCTCAAGGAGAAGTTCTCGCGGCCCGCCTTTGCGATTGCGCTCGAGCCCGGCGGCATCGGCACCGGCTCGGGACGCTCGATTGCCGGCGTCGATCTTGGCAAGGTGGTGCGGCAGGCCGTAGCTGACGGCCTTCTGCTGAAGGGCGGCGGCCACACGATGGCCGCTGGCGTGACCCTCCGAAAGGAGAAGCTCGCCGAATTCCGTGCCTATCTCGAAAACGCACTGGCGCAGGACGTCGCCGAAGCACGCCACGTCAACGAGCTCTATATCGATGGCGCGGTCTCGGCGCGAGCGGTGACAACGGAGCTTGCGGGCACGCTTAATCGTGCCGGACCGTTTGGGAGCGGCAATCCCGAGCCGGTGCTGGCGCTGCCGGCGCATCAGCTCGTCTTTGCCGAGGAGGTCGGGCAGGCGCACTTAAGGCTGCGCTTCAAGTCCGGCGACGGCGCGATCGTCAACGGCATCGCGTTCCGTTCGGTCGGGCAGAAGCTGGGCCATGCGCTTCTCGCCAATCGCGGCCAACAACTGCATGTCGCGGGGTCATTGTCAGTCGATCGCTACCAGGGCGCCGAGCGCGTGCAATTCCGCGTCATCGACGTCGCGCTTCCGGACCAGGGGCCATCCGTGATTAGGTAGCGCATGGTAATAAATCGCCTCAAACAATAAACCTCGAACAACAAAAAAGGGATTGAACATGGCAGGGCAGGTTGAGGGCAAGATAGCGCTGGTGACGGGCGGCGCCTCAGGCATTGGCGAGGCGATCGTCGAGCTGTTTGCACGCGAAGGCGCGACCGTCGTCATCACCGACATCGACGAATTGCGCGGCCCCGAACTCGCCACGCGCGTGACAAAGGCCGGCGGCAAAGCGATCTTCCTGGAGCAGGATGTCAGCAGCGAAGAGCGCTGGATCGAAATCGCAGCCGAGATCGCCAGGCGCTACGGCCGGCTCGATGTGCTCGTCTCCAATGCCGGCATCGGCATCCAAGTATCCTCGATCGTCGACATGACGCTCTCTGACTGGCGCAAGCAGAACGCAATCAATCTTGACGGCGTGTTTCTCTCGGTGAAGCATTGCCTGCCGCTGATGCGCAAGCATGGCGGCGGTTCGATCGTCATGATGTCCTCGCTGGCGGGGCTGCGCGGTGCGCCTGGATTGTCGGCCTATTCGGCGACTAAGGGCGGCGTCCGGCTGTTCGCTAAATCGATTGCGATGGAGTGCGCGGCCGCCGGCGACGGCATCCGCGTCAATTCCGTTCATCCCGGGATCATCGATACACCGATCTGGGGCAAGATCCCGACCGGTGCGACGGGCGCCGGCCAGAACGCGCCAATCGATCCGGAAGAGCGCGCCAAGGTCGCAACCCCGCTCGGCCGTGCCGGCCAGGCCGCGGAGATCGCCTCCGGTGTGCTGTATCTGGCGTCAGATGCCTCGCGCTACGTCACCGGCAGCGAGCTCGTGATCGATGGCGGCATGAATGCCGGCGGGGTGCCGCGGCGGGCGTGAAAGGCGCAGGGCAGGGCGGCGGCCGCAGGGGCTGACGCGCAGGCGTCGGCGCTGTAAAACGCTGCCGTCTCCCGCTCGAAAGAGGTCTCCTTCGCCATGGCGCACAGCCTTCACGCCTCCTCACCCGCAGCCGTTCGCTCGAACCGGCCAGACCTTGCGACCGATGCGATCCGCGCCGCGCGCGAGGATCTCGCCGCATGCTTCCGCATGGCTGCGCGTAACGGCTTTGAGGAAGGCATCTGCAATCACTTCTCGGCCGTGGTGCCCGGGCACGATGATCTCTTCCTCGTCAATCCTTACGGCTATGCCTTTCGGGAGCTGACGGCGTCAAAGCTTCTGATCTGCGACTTCCACGGCCACGTCCTTGACGGCGAAGGTGAGCCCGAGGCAACCGCATTCTACATTCATGCCGAGATGCACAAGCGCCTGCCGCGCGCCAAGGTCGCGTTCCACACCCACATGCCTTATGCGACCGCGCTGTCGATGACCGAGGGCGATCCCTTGATCTGGGCGGGTCAGACCGCGCTGAAATTCTACGGGCGCACGACCGTCGACCGCGACTACAACGGCCTTGCGCTTGACAACCGCGAAGGCGCGCGCATCGCGGCTGCCGTGGGCGATGCCGACATCGTCTTTATGAAGCATCATGGCGTGATGGTGCTGGCGCCGACCATCGCGGAAGCGTGGGACGATCTCTACTACCTCGAGCGCGCCGCCGAAGTGCAGGTGCTGGCGATGTCGACGGGACGCAAGGTGTTGCCGGTCGATCCCGCGATTGCGGCCGCGACCTACCAACAAATGCGCGAGGGCGATTCCGAATCCGCCCGGTTGCATCTCGCCGCGATCCGCCGCCAGCTCGACGCGGAAGAGCCGCAGTACAGGCACTGAAATCAAAGAGGTCATTCCGGGGCGAGGTGAAGCCTCGAACCCGGAATCCGGAGATTGTCGCGCGAGATTCCGGGTTCTCGCTACGCAAGCCCCGGAATGACAGGTACCTACGATCCCTGCCGCAGCTTCGCTAGCACCTTCAGCCCGCCGTAGCCGTCGGCGGGCGTGATGCCGGCGCGCAGCTGGAAATCCTTGATCGCCTTCATCGTGTCGTTGCCGACGCGACCATCGGTGCCGCCGGTGTCGAAACCGGCCTTGGTCAGCCGCGTCTGCATCTCCTGCACCTCGGCAAGCGTCAGCACGCGCTCGGAGCCGGGGAATGGCTGGATGAAAGGCGGCGCGCCGAGGCAGCGGTCGCCGAGATGGCAAATCGCCAGCGCATAATTCATCGAGGGATTGTAGCTCTTCACCGCATAGAAGTTCGGTCCCAGCAGGAAGGTCGGCCCGCCCGCGACCGGCGTCCACATCTGGGCGGTTGCATTTGGCTGCGGGAACGGCTGGCCATCGGCGCGGGTGACGCCGGCCGCCNCCTGCCACGCCGCATAGGTGCGGCTGCCGCTCATCTCGCCGGACGCGCGCACCTCATAACCCCAATGCTCGCCACGGCGCCATTTGCCGCGATTGACGAGATATTTTGCCGTCGATCCCAGCGCGTCGTCGGGCTTGCCGAACGGCGAGACCTTGCCGTCGCCGTCATAGTCGATGCCGACATTGAGCCAGACCTCGGGCATCCATTGCGAATTTCCCATCGCGCCAGCCCAGGAGCCGCGCATCTCTTCGGGCGTGCTCCAGCCCTTGTCGACGATGCGCAGCGCATTGATGAGCTCGGCCTCCCAATAGGCCTTGCGCCGCGGCTCATTCCAGGCAAGCGCAGCAAGCGAGGGAAACACCGGCGTCATGTGGTTCTGCTGCACCAGCGGATCGCCGTAAGCGGACTCGACGCCCCACAGCGCCAGCAGCGTGCCGCGCTCGACGCCGAAATCACGTTCGATGCGCGCGAACAGTGCCTCGTTGTTCTTCAGCGCGATCTTGCCGTTGATGATGCGCCAGTCGGAGACGCGGCGGTTGATATATTGCCAGACCTGCTCGTGAAACTCCGGCTGGTTGCGCATTTGCCTGAACACGCTCATGTCGGGTTCGATCCGCGCCATCGCGCGTTGCCACGTCGCGGCCGAGATGCCTTTTGCCATGGCGCGCGCACGAAAGCCTTCGCGCCATTCATCGAAGCCGGGCGGCGACGCTAGCAGCTGGGTCGGCACGAAGAGCAGCGTCGATGCGCTAAGCGTGGATTGGAGCAGGGCGCGGCGGGTGACGCGATTGTCTGAGGAATCAGCTTGCTTCATAGGTGCATTGTAGCCGGAATCACGCTGCTGTGGGCGGTTCCAGGAACATGAACGGCTCCTCCTCAGCGCCCATGTTCCGTCCGGAACAAACTGTCGCAGGCTCGCATTCTCTTCGCACAACACCGAGGAGAACGAGATGAGGAAATATCTGTTTGCAGCTGCCATGGTCACGGCTATTGCGGCCCCGGCTTTCGCGGATGAGGTCGGCGTTCACGTTGGCCCCGTTGGTGCCGGCGTGACGGTCGGCGAGTCCCACGAGTATCGCGACCGCGACCGCGATCGCGATCGGACCACCATCGTCAAGGAGCGTGAGCCCGCGGACCGCACCACCGTCATCAAGAAGGAAGATGAATTCGGCAACCGCAGCAAGACCGTGATTCATCACGACAACGATTGACACAGCAGGGCCCCGGCCGACCGCCGGGGCCCGCCTTTCTCAACGAGATTTTGGGGTGGAATGAAGATACGCGCGCATGCGGAAAGCCATGTCGTCGAGCTCGACGATGGATCCTGCTGGCAGATTTTTCCTGGTGATCTCGCGACAACGCTGAGCTGGAAACCGGAAACCGAGCTGCACCTGGCGCCCAGCGGGGACCGGGTGAGCTCGCATGTGCTGGTCAATGGCACGGATCAAAGCCGAGTCCGCGTGATCGCCGCCGGCGAAGACTGGCCCGACGGTGAAGTTAAGAAAGTGTTGAAGGGCGGATAGGCCACAGCTGCGCGTGGCCGGATATCCCAGCTTGCCCTAGTCCTCCTGCAACTCCGTCGCGACGTTGGCGAGCCAGCGGCGAATGCTTGCCTCCGCCTTGGCATCGAGGCTACTGGCCAGACGCTTCTCCAACCCGATCACGCGCTCTCTGCAAGCCTTCAGGAGCGTCGATCCGCGGGGTGTCAGCGTCCATTGCTGGATACGGCCATGGACGGGATGCGGCGTCATCACAATCGCGCCGTCGCGCTCGAGGTTTCGGATGATCACGCCGACGGTCTGCGGCGTCAGGAAGGTGAGGCGGGCGACGTCCGCGCCTGACAGGCCCGGATAGGCATTCAGCATGGTCAGCACGGCGAATTGCGGCGAGGTCACGCCGAGATCGGCCAGTGTCCGTTCCATCTTCAGCCGGACGGCAGCGTGGGCCTGGCGTAGCAGGTAGCCAAGATAGCCCTGCTCGCCGCGCTTGCCCTCGCCGGGCGCGGGAACGCGCACCGCGACCTCCTCGCCGGACGCCCTCCGCTCCGGTTTCGATTTCGTGATGCTGGCCGGCTTGTGCATAATATACGAGCTCTTATAGGATATAAGTACTCTTACAATATCACGAGGTGAACCGCAATGTCACACGCGCGCAGCGAATACGAGGATTTCAAGCGGATCGCGCCCGATGCGTTCGATCTGGTGCTGGCACTCGGTCAGGTCGCGGCGAAGGCCGGGCTCGACAAGCAACTGCTCGAGCTGGTCAAGTTGCGTGCCTCGCAAATCAATGGTTGCGCCTTTTGTGTGCAGCATCATGTTCTTCTCTCGGAGCGGCTCGGGATACCTGCGGACAAGCTCCACCTGGTCGCCGTCTGGCGCGAGGCACCGATCTATTCCGCGCGCGAGCGTGCCGCGCTGGCTTGGGCCGAGGCTCTGACCCTGCTGCCCGATCGCTTCGGCGACGAGGTCTACGACGAGGTGCAGCGTGAATTCTCCGAGACCGAACTGATGTACCTGACGTCGGCCATTGCCTCGATCAGTGTCTGGAACCGTTTTGGCGCGGCCTTTCGCTGGACGCCGCCGAAGCGGCAGGTCGCGGCCAATGCCGCGGCATCCTGAGTGAAGCGGGGGAATGACCATGACGGCTTTGAGTTTGGCGGCTGCGCCACGTCAATCGCCATCGATGGTTTTGGCCATCGTCGGCGGGCTTGCATGTGCATTTGCGATTGGCAAGACGCTGCCGGTGACGATGGATACGGTCTCAGGCGCGCTTTCGCCGCTCTGTGCGACCGCTGCAGAAAGCTCGCCGCTCGACAAGGTCGAGCCGATCGGCTCCTACGCGCTGCCCAATGTGCCGGGCAAACGCGTCACTATCGTGCGCGTGTTCTACGGCCCCGGCGGGTTTTCGCGGCCGCACCGGCATGCGGGTTCAGTGACCGCTTACATCACCAAGGGCGCGATCCGCTCCCAGCTCGGTGGCGGTCCGGTCGAGACGTTCGGCGTCGGGCAGTCCTTCTTCGAGCCGCCGGGCGCGACGCATCTGGTCTCCGCAAATGCCAGCATCACGGAGCCTGCCGAACTGATCGCCGTGTTCGTGGCGGATGAGGGCGCCGAGCTGACCACGTATCTGGAGTGACCACCGTGGTCCGGATGTCGTTACGCGCCATCCGGGCCGCGCAAATTATCCTCAGCCTCCGTAAGACGCGGGATCCGGATTGTCGGACGGATTTTCGAACGACTTCTTCAGCGAAGCCGGCATCGGGACGTGGAAGTTCAGGCCGCGCGGCGGCACCGGCTCCATGAACCATCTGTTGTAGATCTTTTCGATTTCTGGGCTCTTGTAGAGGTTTGCGGTCGCCCGATCGACCACCGTCTTGAACGGCACGTCATCCTTGCGCAGCATGATGCCATACGGCTCCGGATCGGAGAACGCGCCGTTGCTGATGGCGTAGAGCGACGGGTCTTTCGAAGAGGCGATCATGGCCGCAAGCTGGATATCGTCCATGACGAAAGCCGCGGCGCGGTCGGTCTCGACCATCAGGAACGCCTCGGGGACATCCTTGGCGCTCATGACGGTGATGCCGAGCGAGCGGGCCAGGTTGGCCTTGGTGAGCTGGTTGATGTTGGTCGTGCCGGCGACCGAGACGACGGCCTTGCCCTTGAGATCGTCGACCTGGTCGAGCTTCAGCGCCTTCTTGGACACGAAGCGGCTTGCCGTGAGGAAATGCGTGTTGGTGAACCATACCTGCTTCTGGCGGTCGGCGTTGTTGGTCGTCGAGCCGCATTCGAGATCGACTGTGCCGTTCGCCATCAGCGGGATGCGAGTGGATGAGGTGACGATGCTCTCGTTGACCTCGAGCCTGTCCAGCTTGAGCTCGGTCTTGATCTCGTCGACGATCTTCATGCAGATGTCGACGGCGTAGCCGACGATCTTCTGCTTGTCGTCGATGTAGCTGAAGGGCACGGCGCTGTCGCGTATCCCGAGCGTGATCGCGCCGGTGTCCTTGATCTTCTTCAGCGTGCCGGTCAGCTCCTGCGCGTGTGTCGGCGCAGCGAGAGCAGTGGCCAGAATAGCCACCGTGGTGAGATAACGCATGTGCTTCCCTTCGTCCTGTTTGTCCGGGAGGGAGCAAAGCAATTCTGGGGCCAGTGGAAGGTCTGGCGGTGCGGGGCGGGTCCGAAATCCGATCCGGCGGCCTGGGGCGCTGGCATCGACGGGTCATCAAAGCGCGGCGGCGGGAGCCGGCCGTTCAGTTCTCTTCGCTGCTCGATCCCTCGCGCAGGTCGGGCTTGACGACGTCCTCGGGCAGCGCGTGCGCGACCGGTTGCGGGGTGCCGGCGATCTCCGTGCCGATCTCGCGCCCGCGGGCGCGGATCAGGCGCTCATAGGCCGAGACCAGCGTAACGTAGGGGCTGACCCAGATCCAGCCGTCACGAGTGAACACCTGGACGTCGAAATGCAGGTGCATTGACGTGCCTGCGGGATGATCGAGATAGTTCGAGATCACGCCAATCTTCTCGCCCTCGGCGACGATGCGGCCGTTGAGCACCCCGTCGGCGTTCAACGCCTGCGGATTCATATGCATGTAGCGAAAGCGGATGTGCTCGGTGCGGCTGTTCACTTCGAGCATCGCAGCCTGATCCTTGGAGGTCCGGATCACCATGGCGTCGCGCACGGCAACGACGCCGCGTTGCTTGGGATCGCAGGGCTCGCGGGCATCGCCGGGCGAGGGGCAGTCGGCGGCGCGGATGTCCTCGCCCTGGTGACCGAAGCCGCCGCCGCATTGCCAGACCTCGAAGCTGCGGGACTCGCAGAAATTGTCACGCCAGGGATAGGCGGTCGGGCGGTCATCCTTGTTGCGCTTGGCGTGGGATTGCGAATGCACGTAGGCCGGCGCCTTCTCGAGCGGGAAGCGGATCTGCGCATAGGCCATCACATCAGGGTGGCCGCCCTGTTTGCGATAGCCGGTGTTCGGGATGATGTCGCCGCTGGGTCGGTAGCCGAAATCCGCCGAGCGCGCGGCGGGGCGATCGATCACGTAGGAGGCAACGTCCATCAGCGGCCGCATGCGCTGGCCGCCGGCGACGTGGAGCGCCTTCAGGAAGCGCTCGGCGACCGGATAGGCCTCCTTGCACGCCAGCCGCCGCGGTTTTGCGACGCTGTCGAGGCACTGAATGGACACCACATAGGCCACACCAAACCGCGTGAAGGCGTAGCGCACATAGCCCTCGCGGATGAACTTCCGCAGATCCGGATAGATGGATGCCAGCGGTTTGACCGGCTCGCCCTTGCCGCCGGCGGGATCGGCGATGTCGTAGACGAGCGCGGATCCCGTGATTTGAATCTCGACCGGCTTTGCGAACACGCGGGCCGGCATGCCGTCGCCGGCACCGGGCTCGAGTGAGAACGTTGCGCTGTAACCGGCAGGGCCGGCGTCGAACATGTCGATGGGATTGAAATCGGCCTGGTAGCGCGAAAGCACTGATGTGGCCGGGGCACCGTTGCGTTGGGCCTCGAGATAGGCGGCAGCATCGAACGGCAGCAGCACGGGAACCGAGCTGCGGGCGATGCCGGTGTAGAATTGCGAGGAGATCGCATTGAGCTGCACCAGCGCCGGCATCCCCCGCGGATCAAAACGCGGCACCGACCGACGCGGCACGAAGATGAAATCGCCCGCGATCTGCGGGCGGCTGTTGATCTCGGTGCGGAGCTGGTCCAGCGCTGCGCGCCAATCGACGCGCAGGGCTGTGAGCGAAGGGCTGCGGATCTCGTCCGCAGCGACCGGCGTGGCGGTGAGGAGTGCGAGCGACGCCAGAAACAGCGAGACGAAGCGGAAACTCTTCCCAACCACTGTCTCGCCCCCCGGCGGCACTTGCCCTGATCCCCGATCCCTTGGCCCAGCCCCCGGATTAGTCCTTGGCGCGCTCGGAGTAGGAGCCGTCTTCGGTCATCACCACGATGCGGGTGCCGACCGTGATGTGCGGCGGTACGGTGGTGCGGACGCCGTTGGACAGCACCGCCGGCTTGTACGACGAGGACGCGGTCTGGCCTTTGGTCACGGGCTCCGTGTCCACCACCTCCAGCGTCACGCGCTGCGGCAGCGCGATCGACACCGGGTTGGTGTCGTGCATGGACAGCTTGACGGTCATATCCGGCTGGAGATAGGCGGCGGCATCGCCGACGACGTCCTTGGAAACCTGGACCTGATCGAAGGTCTCGGGGTTCATGAAGTGGAAGCCGTCGCCATCTTCATACAGGAAGGTGTAGTTGCGCTCTTCGATCGTCGCCTTTTCGACCTGATCGGTGGTCTTGTAGCGCTCGGAGATCTTTACCCCGTCCGAGATTCGGCGCATTTCGATCTGGCTGACCGGCGTGCCCTTGCCGGGATGGATGTTCTCGGCGCTCACGACGACATAGAGCTTGCCGTCTTGCTCGATCACGTTGCCCTTGCGAATAGAACTGGCGATGACTCTCAAAGCTGTATTTCCTGCTTGCTTGGCCCGGCTCAGGCCAGGACGTGGTCAAATCGATGGGGGACTTGGGGCCTCAAATCAGACCTCGGCGCCCGTTTCGGGCCGCAACATACTGATTTTGCCGTTGGATGCCAGCACTTTGCTGGTGCAGGGGACGTTCGGTTGATGGCTGGGGACAAGCCGATATCGCCGTTCTGGACCCCCTCGCGGCACCTCGACCGGCGGCCGTTCCTCCAGTCCAGGGCGGCCGTTACCGGATCTGTCAGGGGCTTTTTCGCCGAGCAGGGCTTTGTCGAGGTGGAAACCTCGGTTCTCCAGGTCTCCCCGGGCAATGAGACCCATCTGCACGCCCCCCGGACCGAGATCATCCGCGCCGACGGCAGCCGAGCCAGCCGATACTTGCGGACTTCGCCCGAATTCGCCTGCAAGAAGCTGCTGGCCGCCGGCGAGCAACGGATTTTCGAGTTCGCCCGGGTGTTCCGGGACCGCGAGCGCGGCGACCTGCATCTGCCCGAATTCACCATGCTGGAATGGTACCGGGCGGGGGCCCCCTACGATGCTATCATGGCGGACACGGTGGTCGTGATCGCCAGTGCGGCCCAGGCGACCGGAATCGGGACCTTCGCCTTCCGGGGCCACACCTCCGACCCATTCGCCGAGCCGGAGCTGTTGACAGTTGCCGGCGCGTTCGAGCGTTTCGCTGGAATCGACCTGCTATCGACAATCTCGGGTAACAGCGGTAACCGGTCCGCGCTCGCTCAAGCGGCCGACGGCAAGGTCCGGGTCGCCGAGGACGACACCTGGTCGGACATCTTCAGCAAGGTCCTGGTTGAACATGTCGAGCCGCATCTGGGGCAGGAGCGTTTGACCATTCTGTTCGAATACCCGTCTCCAGAGGCGGCGCTGGCGCGGGTGAAGACTGACGACCCACGGGTCGCAGAACGGTTCGAGGTCTATGCCTGCGGCGTCGAGCTCGCCAACGGCTTTGGCGAATTGACCGACGCTGAAGAGCAGCGCAAGCGCTTCACGGAGTCGATGGCAGAGAAGCAGCGACGCTATGGCGAGGCCTATCCGCTGGACGAGGACTTTTTGGCCGCTGTCGCCCAAATGCCTGACGCCAGCGGCGTCGCGCTCGGCTTCGACCGGCTGGTGATGCTGGCAAGCGGCGCAACACGGATTGATCAGGTGGTATGGACACCGCCTGCGGATGAGAGATGACCAAGACCAATCTTGCAAAGACATTGCGCGAGCCGGCCGAGCTCGTGGCTGCGGACCTCGCCCCTGTCACGGCGCTGCCCGCGCTGGAACGCGTGGCCGCGCGTTATGCAGTTGCGATCACGCCGGCGCTGGTCGATCTGATCGACCCCGCCGATCCCGATGACCCGATCGCGCGCCAGTTCGTTCCCGCCGCTGCGGAGCTCCAGATGCAGCCGGGTGAGAATGCCGATCCGATCGGCGATCACCCGCATTCGCCCGTATCGGGCATCGTGCACCGTTATCCCGATCGCGTGCTGTTCAAGCTCGTCCATGTCTGCGCGGTCTACTGCCGCTTCTGCTTCCGCCGCGAGATGGTCGGCCCCGGCAAGGAGAACGCACTCTCGGACAGCGCCTATCGCGCGGCGATCGACTACATTCGTGCGCACAGCGAGATCTGGGAGGTGATCCTGACCGGCGGCGACCCCCTGATGCTGTCGCCGCGTCGCATGAGCGAGATCATGGCCGATCTTGCTGCAATCGATCACGTCAAGATCATCCGCCTTCACACCCGCGTGCCCGTGGCCGACCCTGCGCGTATCAGCGAGGACATGGTCGCAGCACTCAAGGTCGAGGGCGCGACCACATGGGTCGCGCTGCATGCCAACCATGCACGCGAGCTGACGGATACGGCCCGCGCCGCCTGCGCGCGGCTGGTCGATGCCGGGATTCCCATGGTGAGCCAGTCCGTGCTTTTGCGCGGCGTCAATGACAACGTCGCCGCTTTGTCGGATTTGATGCGGGCCTTCGTCGAATGCCGGATCAAGCCCTACTATCTGCATCACGGCGATCTCGCGCCGGGCACGGCGCATCTTCGGACAACGCTGGCGCAAGGGCAGGACTTGATGCGGCAGCTGCGTGGACGGGTGTCAGGACTGTGTCAGCCCGAATACGTGATCGACATTCCCGGCGGCGTCGGCAAATCACCGATCGGGCCGAATTATGTGTTGGCGGCACAAAATACCGCAGTCGATGCTGGTGATGCGAGGACGGAAACGCGCTATCGTATCGTCGACTATTGCGGCGATGTTCATCTCTATCCGCCCGAAGCGTGAACGGGTCAGGGGGACGGCGGTTTGAGGAATGGAGGTACGGATATGAAGAAGATCATGGTGGCGGCATCGCTCGTGGTCTTGCTTGGCGGAGCGGCGATTGCCCAACCCGCCGCCAAGGGATCGACGTCAGGTGGCGCAAGCTCGGGATCGGTGCCGCAGGCGCCCGTCGGCCATCGACAGCCCCGTGCCGGCGACGTTCCGAACGAGAAGAATATCAGCAGCGATCCCAACGATCCCCTGAGCAAGGAAAACCTGGCACTCGACAAGAAGATCAAGAGCATCTGCCGCGGCTGCTAGCAACAAGAGCGGGCAGGGCGCGAGCAGCGTCGCCCCGCCCGCGTTGGTCCCTGATTACGCGGAGCGCTCGTGCAGTCCGGCGCGCGCAGTGTTGCGGCGGATTTCGACCGCATCAGCGAGCTGCTCGAGCACGGTGGCCGTTGTCGCCCAATCAATGCAGCCGTCGGTAATGCTCTGGCCGTACACGAGCGGCTTGCCCGGTACCACATCCTGACGGCCCGCGACGAGATTGCTCTCGATCATCACGCCCATGATGCGATTCTCGCCGCCCGAGATTTGGCCCGCGATGTCGGCCATGACCAGCGGCTGGTTTTCCGGCTTCTTGCTCGAATTGGCGTGGCTGGCATCCACCATCACCAGCGGCGCGACGCCTGATTTTGAAAGTTCGTTGCACGCTGCCGCGACGCCTGCCGCGTCGTAGTTCGGCTTGGCGCCGCCACGCAGGATGATGTGGCAGTCCTCGTTGCCCGCGGTCGAGGCGATCGCCGAACGGCCGAGCTTCGTCACCGCCATGAAGTGATGCGGATGCGAGGCCGACTTCACCGCGTCCGCCGCGATGCGCACGTTGCCATCGGTACCGTTCTTGAACCCGACCGGGCAGGACAGACCCGAGGCCAGCTCGCGATGGATCTGGCTTTCGGTCGTGCGCGCGCCGATCGCAGCCCAGGAGACGAGGTCGGCGATGTATTGCGGCGTCGTCATGTCCAAAAATTCCGTGCCGGCGGGGAGGCCGAGATTGTTGACGGCCGAGAGCACGTTGCGCGCGAGGCGCAGGCCCTTGTTGATGTCGAAGCTGCCGTCGAGATCGGGGTCGTTGATCAGGCCCTTCCAGCCGACTGTCGTCCGCGGCTTCTCGAAATAGACCCGCATCACGATCTCGAGCTGGTCGGCGAGGTCTTCGCGCAGCTTAGCGAGGCGCTCGGCGTAGTCGAGCGCGGCCCTGGGATCGTGCACCGAGCAGGGACCGACGACGACCAGCAGCCGGTCGTCCTGGCCGCCCAGGATGGCGTGGATGGCGTTGCGCGCAGCCATGACCACACGCGTGGCTGTGAGGGTGCGCGGAACCTCCCGCATCACGTCCTCGGGCGTGCTCAGCTCTTTCAGTTCGCGGATACGAAGATCGTCGGTCGTGCTCAGCACGGCGGGCTCCTGTCTGTTTCGAGAACCTGCCGGCCAATAAAAAAGCCGCCAGGCCTGGCGGCTGTTCGGACTTTTGCTTCAATACCTTAGATTGAGCGCGATCCTCCTGCCGCCAGCAAGCTGTCGTAGCTAAAGTACCAAAAATAGCTGGTGGCGACGGTGATCATGGCCGGTCATATAGCGCGCCGCCAGCGGGTTGTCACCCCCCAATCGGCGCGCATGCGCCAGGTGCCTCAGCTGCTGCTCTTGCGCGCCGCCAGCGCCATGCCGATCAGGGTGGCGCCGCCGAACAAAAGATTGATGCCGACGAGCACGCCGATGGCCCATTCCGCCGAGCTAGGCAGTCCCGTGATCACCATGAACGCGATCGCGATGTCGACCAGGCCCGAGATCAGCAGCCACGACCAGCGCCCGCTCAGCTCGCGGCGGTGCTCCAGGGCGTACATGATGGTGGTGACGCCCTCGGCGAGGAAATAGGCGCCGAGCACGATGGTCAACGTCAGCACGGCCTGCATCGGGCGCGCCAGCAGTAACATGCCGGCAAGTACGGCGAGCGCCGCAGAGATCAGCGACCACCAGAAGCCCGGCGTGGCGCGCGCCCAATAGGTCGCGATCAATCCGCCGATGCCGCTGATCAGGAACATCCAGCCGAGGAAGATCGTGACGGCGAGGCTCGCGAGCGGTGGCAGGATCAGCGCGGCAATGCCGAGCACGGCGAGCAAAATGCCTTCGAACAGAAAGGCCTTCCAATGCGCCTTGACCGCCTTGCTCATCGCAGATTGCAGCCGTGAAAATTCCTCAGGCGATGTCATCGGTAAGCTCCAGATCGAAGATGTACATTCAATCTAGTACGCATACACGACGCTTGCCATGCGGTGGATCAACCGCCGCCGTGCGCTGACGAAAAACCTTCGCCAGTTGTGCGGATGCGGTTGCGGCCGAGCACGTAGATCGCGGTCGTAACGACCAACAGCGCAAGGCCGAGCAGAATCGAGACGAAGCCGATCGGGATCAGTGCCAGCGTCAAATTGCGCTCGGGGTTGATGAGCCAGTGGTGGATCGAGGTCAGCACGAAGGCGAGGCCGAGGAAGCCGCCGCCGCCGCCCGCCAGCCACAGCGCCCACATCCGGCGCAGCTGGCTGAGACGTTCCCGCGCGATATCGGTGCGGGGCGCGTGATGGCGTGCGACGCGGCGCACCAGACGCATGGCGAAGGCAATCGAGCTGAAGCCGATCAGCAGGCTCGCGCCGCCGAGCCACATTCGCAAGGTAGGATCGAGGTCCGGCATGCGTTGGAGCGTGAGCAGCGGGAAGTCGAAGGCCGAATGCAGTGCCAGCGGGCCGGCGAAGATCAGCAGGCGGCTGGAGAGGCGGGCCCAGTCGCGGTGATGGCGGTTCGCGCCCAGTGCCGTGCCGGCACGCGCGATCGTCAGGTAAGCGCCAGCGATGATGCCGAGTGCGCCATGGAACGGGACGGTGAGCACGCTGCGCAGCGCCGCCAGCGATCGCCACATCTCGGCGTGCTGGACCAGATAAGCGAGGTTTTCGTACGCCGCGAAACCGAGGCCGACGGCGGCGCCGTAAACCACGGTATCCATGGGATTGGCGAAGGTCCGCCGCTTGGTCGAGGAGACCAGCACGATCGCGATCACCTTCACCGCCTCCTCGGGCAGCGCGACGCCGAAGACCGAATGCATGGCAAGCTCCGCCCAGGGATTTTCGGGCGCGGCGACCATCTTGGCGAACGGGGCCCGGGCGAGGCCGAGAAGCGAAATGCTGGCTGCGCCAAGCAGGAATGCCGTCCAGACCTGGGCTGGCGGTCCGGGACGTTCCTCAGCCGCAATCACAAGCCACAGCATCAGCAGTGCTGGGGCGACGGCCGCCGTTCCGATGACGGTGGGTAACGCTTCAATCAGGTACATCGGCGTCGAAATAGGTTCCCTTGGCCGGCTTATCCACTCGCAGCAGTGCGACCATCTGTCATGCACCGGCTATCGCGTCGCTTAACAAGCGTGACAGCTGGCGTTCATCAGGGCCCTACGTGTTAGAATACCAGTGCGATCAACTGCATGACACGACCGCCTTATCGTCCTTGGTAACCGTCCCCCGGTTGCGCTTGGACTGGAATTGCTAAGTTGGATCAAGGTGGTGTGCCAGTTTCTTCACGATGCACGTCTGCGGGCTTCGAGTCCAGAGGCGAGCGTGAAGTCTCGCCCGGACAGCGCGAGTCCCTAGTCGCGCTTGGTTACACGTTGGCGCGGCGGTGACGCAATTCGGCGGGCTCGGATCTGCTCCAACTCCCAAAGGGCGCGTACGAGGCACGTGCCGAGACAGGAGACGAGAAGGAACAGCAGGAAGGCCTGGTCGACGGCTGGGATCTGCATCATGGCAAATATTAAGCAATGCGCATGCCATGCGTTCCCGTTCTCGCCTGCGCCGAGCGCATAGACGACCACGCCGCCGCTTGCGGCGCTCAATGCGTGGTGAACGGCGATGGGGCGTCGGGCGCGACGTCGAAGGCGCCGAGATGGAATTCCCCGGCGATGGTCTGGTCCAACTCGGAAGCGTTTGCGAGCAGCGTGAATGCGGCTTGCGGGTATTGCTTCCAGATATCCAGATCGCCGGCCGTGATCGTCAGCCAGCCGAATGTGTACATGTAGCGTCCAGGCTCGGTCACCCGGCCGACCCGGTCCCAAGTGATCTTGTCAACTGTGATCCTGTCGACTGCCATCCGGTCCCCCGATCGCAAGTCTGCAAATGACGGTCCGGTGCGCCGGACCGTCGAAGGCTGATCCTGCATTGGGGCCGGGATAGGGCAGCGATGCTTGGGCAAGTCGCTTGGGCAAGTCGCTTGGGCAAGTCGCTTGGGCAAGTCGGTTGACCGCAGGAGGCTGAGCTTCGGCGTCAAGCCGGCTGCGGCGCGGCCTGCCGCACAAGCAAGCGGACGAGGTGGTCGCGCTGTTGCTTCTCGGCGAACTTCACCGCAAAGCCATTGTCGAACTTGCGGATGACGCGCCCGACGCAGGCGCCGACTGCAAGCGGGGTACCTATCGTCGGGTCATATTCGCAGGAGATGGCGACGCCGGCGGTGGAGACGTCGATGATGAAGCAGGAATGACCGCTGCCGTCGGCCAGCGTCAGAGTGGTGTGGGAGGCCTGCGGAACGAAGCGCGCCTCGCGCCGCAGCTCCCGGACGCTCTCATCCCTCTGCTTTTTCTCGAGCCAGGTCAGCTTTTCCGACATCCAGGCGCGACGCGCCCGCGTCATCTCGAGCTCCATCAGGAAGCCCGACTTCAGCGTTGCGCTGATGGTGCCCTGGAATTCGCCGAAATCCTGGAAGTAGGAGGTCACGCGCTCGCCGATCTTGCCGACGACCGGCACGTCCACGATCATGCGGAATGGCGAGACACGCTTGGTGCGGCAGGCGAAGTTTCGCAACTTGCCCTCGCAATCGTACCAGCGTGGCAGCGAATAGCTGCCGTCCACCGTCACTTCCACTGCACGCTGCCTGAGGAACTCTGCGACGGACATGGGCGCTCAAATTGTGTTTCGGATTGTTTCCGTACTTCCACGGTAGCAATCGAATTCTAAGCAAATGATACCGGAGCTCAGGAGCAGGGGTAAATTTCCGGTAAACGGGCGGCCTCGCCCGGACCGGACCAGGTCTTCAAACGGCGCCGAGCAGCACCACCAGCAGCAACGCACCGATGGCGATCACGAATTTGATGGTCGTAACAGTCAGGCCGTCGAGCCCGACCTCCCATCCGAACCGCAGCCGAGCACGTCGCATCGCAAGCGATCCGAGGGCTTCGACCACGGAGAGCGCCAGGGCGATGCCGGCGATGTTGGCCCACGACTGCGACGCCGGCAGGAGCGGCGCAAGCCAGACCGGGGCGGAAGTTCGCAAGCACGCGAGCAGGGCGATCCATCCGAACCACGACGCGAACGCTTTGATGAGGTCGGGCCCGACCGTATCGGGCTCGAACCGGACGCCGACCGCCGCGAAGGCGCCTTCGATGCGCGCATCGTCGGCCAGGAACAGAAACGCGCCGAGATAGAGGGGAATGCGCGACATGCACAGAATGGCGATCGCGCCGAACAGGACGATATAGCCGAACAGATCGCCGAGGATGTCCAGGCCGCTCTTTCGTGCCGGCACCGGTGCGACAGCGGGCTGATGCTGGGGCACCGATCTGGCGCGCGCCATGTGCTCCAGCATCTTGGCGCGCCGGTCGGGCGAATAGGACGTCGCACGATGCATCCAAGTGGGAG
This sequence comes from Bradyrhizobium manausense, assembly GCF_001440035.1. Classification (GTDB taxonomy): domain Bacteria; phylum Pseudomonadota; class Alphaproteobacteria; order Rhizobiales; family Xanthobacteraceae; genus Bradyrhizobium; species Bradyrhizobium manausense. The sequence goes on from NZ_LJYG01000108.1 coordinate 45,770, forward strand.
GCGCGCTCGTCGCCGACGGGACGCCCGACTGGTCGTTCTTGGTGGATTTGCGCTGCTCCATGGGCCGAACCGATCTTGCCGTCCGTGACGCCATCGCGGCGGGCGGGGCGGTTTCCTTCCGACGTTGGTCGGAGGTGAAGGGCGGGGAGGTTCAAGCCTGGATGGCGGATTTCGAGGGGCCCGAGGCCCGATCTCGCGTCGTCGCTCGCCGACCATCTTCCTGTTGATCTCGTCTCCCAGTTGCGCTTGTGTACCGCGAGGTCTGGGGGGACCATGTTGATGGCTATTTTCATGGCTGCGTCGTCTTGCGCAGCGGCATTTGGTTTCGCGATTGGTTTCAGTTCGAGCGGGCTCAACCAGGCCTGTGTCTTGCATTGGACATGACCGTGACGTCCGGCTGCCTGTCGCCGCGGAAAGCGGGCATTCTCGATCACGCTGAGCGCATTGCTACGGATCGCGTGGCATGGCGGGAAAAGAACAGCTTTTTCCACCACGAGGATGAGCGCTATCTCCAGTTTCTGATCCCGGCCGGCACTCGCGTGCTCGACATCGGCTGCGGCGTCGGTGATACGCTTGCGAGCCTCGCGCCGTCATATGGCGTTGGAATCGATTTCTGTCGCAAGCAAATTGCGATCGCGCGGCAGCGCCATCCTGATCTCATTTTCGTCGATGGCGATGCCGAGGACCCGGTGACGCTCGAGGCGCTGCAGGGCCCGTTCGACTACATCCTCGTCCTCGATACGATCGGCTCGCTTGAGGATTGCCAGAAATTCATCGCCCAGCTCCATCCGCTCTGCACCCGGGATACGCGGCTGGTGATCGGCTACTTCTCCCATCTCTGGTACCCGGTGCTCAAATTCGCCGAATTCGTCGGCCTGCGGATGCCGCATCCCGAGCAGAACGTGCTGTCGCCGCCTGATTTGCGCAGCCTTGCCAGGCTTGCGGATTTCGATCCGGTGAAGTGGGAGCAGCGGGTGCTCTTACCGGTCCGGATGTTCGGGCTCGGACGCCTTCTCAATCGTTTCGTCAGCGTGTTGCCGGGGATCCGCCAGTTGGCATTGCGGCACTATCTGGTGGCGCGCTCCAGCCTCAAGGCGAGGGAAGAATTCGCCTCGGCCACCGTCGTCGTCCCGGCGCGCAACGAGCGCGGCAATATCGAGCCTGCGGTCCAACGCATTCCCGATTTTTGCAACGATATCGAGATCATCTTCGTCGAAGGCCACAGCCAGGACGGTACCTTCGAGGAGATGGAGCGGGTCAAACAGGCCTACCCGTCCAAGGACATCAAGGTGATGCGTCAGCCCGGCAAAGGCAAGGCCGACGCCGTCTTCACCGCCTTCGATGCTGCGCGCGGCGACGTGCTGGTGATCCTCGATGCCGACCTGACCATGCCGCCGGAGCAGATTCCGAAATTCGCCGAGGCGTTGCTGTCGGGCAAGGGCGAATTCATCAACGGATCGCGCCTGGTCTACCCCATGGATGACGGCGCGATGCGCTTCCTCAACCTGATCGCCAACAAGATCTTTTCGTATCTGTTCTCCTGGCTGCTCAATCAGCGCTACACGGACACGCTGTGCGGCACCAAGGTTCTGCGCCGCAGCGACTATCAGCGCTTGAAGGCCGGCAAGGCCTATTTCGGCGATTTCGATCCGTTCGGCGATTTCGACCTGATCTTCGGCGCCTCGAAGCTCAATCTGAAATCGGTGGATCTGCCGATCCGCTACGCCGCGCGCACCTATGGCGAGACCCAGATCTCGAGGTTTCGACATGGCTGGATGTTGCTGAAGATGGTGGCTTTCGCCTTCCTCAAGATCAAGGCGATCTAGGTCGGGCCGGCTGCGTGGCGCTCCCTAGCGGAATCGAACCGCTCTCTCCACCGTGAAAGGGTGGCGTCCTAACCGATAGACGAAGGGAGCAAACGCAAGGCCACGCCGCTGATGGCGACAGGCCCGCTGGCCGTCCGAGTCGTGCCCGGCGGCTTGCAGCGGGCGAACGTATAGTGGCCTTTGCGGCCGCGGGCAAGCCGTTCCGGCAGGCTCTTTGGCCGGCGGTGGATAGAACGCCCCGGGCTGGTTCGGGCCGCGATTTCAACGGTTTCTTAGGGTTCCTTGCGCTAGCGCTGACGCGGGAGATATTTTTGCCGATGCCTCAGCCCAAGAAGCGCGCAGCCCGCAAGCTGCTGTCGCAGCACGCCTGGATCACGCTGGACGGCGGATTCGCGGCGCGGCATTGCCTGGTCCGGGACATCTCGCCCTCGGGCGCCAGGATCACGCTGGACGAGGATGCCAGCCAGCTTCCGGGCGTGATCCGGATGGCCTTTGCGCGGGACGCGCGGACCGGGCGCAGCTGCCAGGTGGTCTGGCGCCGCGGCAAGTCGGCCGGCGTCAGGTTCCTCTGACCGCCGCCGGATGGCGCCAGGTAGCGCGCCACGCTACAAGGGCCGCATGCGTGCTCTCCTCATCCTCGCCTCGCTCGCGATGACCCAAGCCGCCGGCGCCGAGACCCTGCGCCTGCCGCCGACCGACCAGGCGCAGTCCGCCAAGACCCTGCCGCTCAAGGGCACAAGCGGGACGGCGAAGGCCAATGCCTGCGCCGCCTATGGCCAGGGCTTCACCATGGTCGAGGGCACCTGCGTGAAGATCGGCGGGGCGGTCCGCCTCGACACCACGGTCAGGCACTGAGGTCGATGTCACCGGATCTGGTGCGGCTCGATCTTCTGGTGCCCGTGTTGATGTATTGCGCGCTGCTGTGGTGGGTCGGCCGCGGGTTGTCCTGGACCGCAAGGATAGCCACGGTGGTGGTGACGCTGGCGCTGATCGCCATCGTCGTGACCGTCGAGCGCACCTGGCACTAGGCCTTCAAACCAAAACGCGAAAACAACCCCATGCACAGTAGGCGCTAGGTGCGGGCCATTTTGCGCGCTCACGGCGATTCATCGTGCTCTCGCCAAGCCTTAAGCCGCGCCAGCGCGGCTCACGACATCGGCGGGGCCACATGCTCGGCAAATCCGGGCCGCTTGCCGAGCCCGGCGAGCCACCGCGTCAGGTTCGGCTGCGCCGGACGGGTGATGCCCTCGACCCCGAGCCAGCGCCGCGCATAGGCGCCCACGGCGATATCGGCGAGCGTGAAGGCGTCGCCCTCCATGTAGGGCCGGCTCGCCAGGAGCTGATCGGCGATCGCCCAGACCTCGGCGGCGGCATCGGCATCCTTCTGCACCTGGATCATGTCGCGCTCGGCGGGCGGCGTGCGCACGATGCCCCAGAACACCGGGCGGTCGACCGGCTGCACCGTCGACAGCGTCCAGTCGAGCCAGCGGTCGACGCCGGCGCGCAGCTTCGGCGCCTCCGGATAGACAGGCGTGCCGCGCCCATGCGCCATGCAGAGATAGCGCATGATCGAATTGGACTCCCACAGCGAGAAGTCACCCTCGACCAGCGTCGGCACCCGCGCATTGGGGTTCATGGCGAGATATTCGGGCTCGCGGGTCTTGCCGTAGGCCATGCCGGCATCGATGCGCTGATAGGGCAGCGCGAGCTCCGTCAGGCACCACAGCACCTTCTGCACGTTGACCGAATTGGCGCGGCCCCAGATCGTCAGCTGTGTGTCCGGCATCGAGCGTCTCCCGCGGCATGATGATTGTCGTAGCCCGGATGGAGCGTAGCGAAATCCGGGACCGCCGCCGCGGAAAGCGCCCCGGATTACGCTTGCGCTCCATCCGGGCTACGAGTTCTGCGGGTGATAGCCGAAATCGCCGCACGCAGCGACGCCGATTGCCGCGCGCCCCTCATGCAAAAAGCTCCGCTCGGCCGAGCGGAGCTTTCATTGCGGGGTGCCGAATGCGACATCAGCAAGATGCGTTTGCGCCGGAGCGACAAACGCTAAACGCGTTTGCGCTGGAGCGACAAACGCTAAACGCGTTTGCGCTGATATCAACGGCCGAAAAACAGCCACAACAGAATGATCACCGGGATCGGCACACCCAGCAGCCACAGCAAAATTCCGCGTCCCATTGCGTTCTCCTCCATTGCATTGTCGTAGGGGTGAACGCTAGGGAGCGGCCGTGGTTCCTGCTGGCAGGGCCTACCAGTGCCCGGTGTTCGGCATTGAAACCCAGGGCTCGGCGGGCGCCTTCGGCTCGCCCTTCTGCAGCAGCTCGATCGAGTGCAGATCGGGCGAGCGGACGAAGGCCATGTTGCCGTCGCGCGGCGGCCGGTTGATGGTGACGCCGGCCTTCTGCAGCTTCTCGCAGGTGGCGTAGATGTCGTCGACCTCATAGGCGAGATGGCCGAAGAAGCGGTCCTCGCCATACTTCTCCTCGTCCCAATTGTAAGTGAGCTCGACCAGCGGCGCGCCGCGCGTCGGCGGCTGCTTTTTCAGTGCCTCGAGATCGTCAGGCGCGCACAGGAACACCAGTGTGAACCGCCCCTTCTCGTTGTCGATCCGCCGCACCTCCTTCAGCCCCAGCGCATCCTGGTAAAACTTCAGCGCGACATCGAGATTGCGCACGCGCAGCATGGTGTGGAGATAACGCATGGTTGTTGCTCCCTTTGGGTCGGAGGGTTTTGCTTTGGGCCGGAACGGCGG
>NZ_LJYG01000108.1:50364-63088 GCF_001440035.1 Bradyrhizobium manausense
GGGGGGAGGGGCAGGGGGCGGGGGAACCTGAGGCAGGGTTGGCCTGTCGGAAAATTGCGGTCAAACTGTTTGGTTGGATAGAGACTTCTTCTGCTGCAACGCCCATAGCGAGTGCTGGAGCAACAGACGGCGCGGTTGCCGAAGCCAGCCAAGCTTGATTGCAGGGCCACCGCTACGACGCTGACGATTTTTCATAAGACCGGGAAAACTCGGCAAAGACGTTTGCGTTATAGGACCAATGGGAGACGCCCAAGAGGTGAGGAGATGAGCAATTTTCCAATTTTCACCCTATTCAGTGCCGGTCTGTTCGTCCTGCTCATCCATGGTTTGGTCGCCTCCGACGCATCGCAAAGGGAAGATTTGGACACTGCTTCCCTGCGCCGAATTTGCGAAGCGGAAAACGTAACCGATGTCCAAATTCATGAATGCACAATCAGACACAGAATGCAGCACGCCGTCGAAGCACGATTGAATCGAAGAATTGCGGTGACAGTGCCCTAAATTGCTTTTCCGCCGCGCACCATTCGAGGTCGCTGCAAACGTGACGCCGGGGCACCATTCGAAAGCCGCTGCAAGGGTATAGAGCCCGCAGGACGGGTTGAGCCCTTGCGGAAGCCATCGCTCTTGTTGCCTGGTAGTGTCGCGCCATGACCGCGGACCTCCTCGGCTTCGTTTCGTGTGGAGGCTTCTTCACCGTCAATCGGGAATTACGGTGACAGTGCACTCAGCTGCTTCCGCCGAGCATGTCGAAGTCGCGACGGGATGAATTGAGCACTGTCACGGTCATGCGCAATTCTATGTTCAAATGAACAGTCATCATCACGCGTACAGGTTTGTCATTACGGTGACAGTGTACTCAATCCAATGTCTGTTATGCGCCCCTCCGTCGCTGATGCGTCGAGTTTAGTGCACTGTCACCGTAATCTGTCACTGCAATTATCGTGTCTCGCTTCTGGGGTGCAGTCCAGCACTGTCACCATAATTGGACACACCGCGCACAGCTCTCCTACTTGCACTCGAAACTCCCCGCGCTCTCCGGATCGCCTTGTCCCTTGTACTGTGCATGTTGCGGATAGGCGCACAGCGGCCGGCTGCGGCCGGGGAAAGCTGGTCCCGTTGCGACCACCGCATCGGGCGCCTTGCCGTCTTCGACCCAGTTCACGACCGCGCTGAGGAGATCGAAACGATCGAGTGTGGCGCCGCTCGAGCAGTGACCCATGCCGGGCACCCGGAAGGCCCGGCTCGATGTCTCCCGCACCATCTCCATGCCGCCGGACTCCGCCGCCATGCGCTCGTAGTAATTCACGGTGTCTTCAGCCGAGAACCAGGGATCGCTCACACCGTGGTAAAACAGCAATTTGCCGCCACGGCCGAAATAGCTCGAAAGGTTGGTCCAGTAGGCGGTGTTGGCGAGGCGATCCATCCCGCTGGCGTTGACCCGGTCTTCGAGTTGATCGACGTCGATGCTGTCCCAGACAGGCGGTCCGACCGGACTGCGCGCGCCTGTCGCCAGGATGCCGGGAATGGCAACGCCCTCGGCTGCCACGCCGCTGTCCCACGGGAACGGCGGGTAGACCGGCGTGCCGCGTGAATTCTTTGGTCCGGCAAAAGCCTTCTTCAGGGCATCGACCTGTGGCGGCGCCAGGCAGGAATCCGTCTTGCTGCCGTTGCAGGTGAGGACCCCTGGATCGAATTGACAGGCCTTGCCGTCGAAGATCAGGCCATCCCTAACGCCATCCTTGGCATCGCAGGCCTCGAGGATTGCGTTCGTGATCAGCTTGCGCTCATCAGCGGAAAAAGTTTTTGCGGGCTCCGGCTTGCCGGACGCATCTTTCGGCGCGATCTGGCTGAAAGCAGCGTTGGCCCAGGCGAGACCGATATTGGAGTTGCCGGTGCGCATCGCGGGCGCGCCGGCGACGATGCCGTCGAATTGTTCGGGATAGCGCGCCGAGGCCAGCATGCCTTCGCGGCCCCCGGTCGAGCACCCCGTGAAATAGGAATGTTTGGCGGGCTGGCCGTAGTAATGCGCGACGATCGCCTTGGCGGCCATCGTCACCTTGCCGACAGAGGCAGTGGCGAAGTTGAGCGCGGCTTCCTGGTCCTTCAGGAACGAGGCATCGAACACCGCGCCCTGATGACCGCTATCGGTCGAGACGACGACGAAGCCGCGCGCCAGCGCCGGCACCTCGCCGGCCGCCTGATAACCCAGCGGCGGCCGGATCGAGCCGTTCAAACCGCCGCCGCCCTGAAACAGAAACCGGCCGTTCCAGCGATCGGGCAGGGCGACGGCAAAGCCGATCGCGTAAGGTTTGCCCTCGACGCCCACGCGCTGATCGACCACGCCATCGGCGCGGCAGTTTTGCGGAAGCGCCACCGAGATTGTGGCCGGCGCCGGCGGCGACGGCTGCACGGTACCCGGCGGCGCCTCCGGCACGATTTCGGCCTTGGTGACAGACGCCGTCGATCCCGGCAGCTTCCAGCCGGTCAAGTCAGCGCATTTGAGCGCGGGTGGGATGTTGGCTGAATCGTCGGCGCTGGCCGGCGAGATCGCGATCACCGTGATGGCTGCTACGAGAGCCAGGCAAGCCATGGCAGCATCATCAGCCACATTTCTGTTTCGCTGCATCGTTTCTTCCCTGCTGTTTTTGTATTGCGGTGCACGTGACTCACGCCGGCCCCGGATGATCTGGTGTACCGACACTGAAACTATCTTGAGATATTCGGGAGGTGCCGTCCAGCGGCGCAGGCTTCGAACCGCTCTCGCCGTTCGCCCTTGCCGATGAAGTCGATCGAATGGGACCGCGGATGCTACGGCGCTTGCAGACGTCGGCCACAGAATGACGCTGCAATTCTTCCAGGCTCCGTGAACCGAAAGTGAATTTGGATTAAGTGGCAGCACCGTGACCGACTTTATTTCGGAAGGCACTCCACGTTGTAAGCGATGATGATCTGGGCAGGATCGGCTTTTCCGATGCTCTTCAGGTCCTCCAAACCGCTTCTCAGCTTGTTCCAGCTTCCTTCAAGCTGCCCTCAAGTGCCGACTTGGCCGCTTTGCATCGCTCTTCGCTCGTGAACTCCTGAAACACCACCGTCGCAAGCAGCCTCCATTCCGCCTTGTCGCTGGCGGCGGCCGGGCTGACCGAGTAGGAGAAGACGTACATCAGCACCCACATTGCCATCCCCGTGCGGTGTCCGCGATGACGAATGCGCGAAGTCGGATACCGAGCGAGAGAGTCCACTTCGCGCCTATTTGAACCCCGGCAATTTGACGTCGCGGCGGCAGTGTGGCGTCTGCCGCGCGCGATCGAGTTTCGTCAGTAGCTGTATCCGTAAGGATATTGGCCGGGACAAACGTAGTTGCCAGAGGCGTCGTAGTAGCAGCCGCTGTTGTAGTTGTTGTAGTAGCCGTAAGCTCCTGCCGCGGCTGCTGCTCCCACAGCGGCGGCACCGTAGCCCCAACCCGGGCGATAGTAGCCGCCACCATATCCGGGGTAGCCGGCGATAGGACGGCCCGGGCGGCCCGCGATGGGACGGCCCGGATAGCCGGGGCGACCAGGCCGGCCCGCTATTGGATGCGACGGCCGAGGACCTCCGGCGACGCGGTAGCCGCGGCCACCGTGGACACGCCCGGCATGAACGGCACCGCCGCGGACGTGAGCTCCGCGCATGCCGCCGCCATGAAAGCCCCCGGCGCGCATGCCACCACCACCACGGTACCCGCCACCGCCGCCACCTCGCCGGGCGAACGCGTCATCGGGAATGAGACTGGCGGTCACGAGAATGATTGCTGCCAAAGCAGTGAGGATGTATCGAAGCATGATCTACCTCCATGTGGATGGCTCTAATCGTCGTCGTCCTCGGCTTCGACGCTGTGCTCGATCACATCGTGCATGCCCCGCACGACGACATAGGAAGCAAAAGACATTCTCCTCTTCTGATCATCACTCAATGTTTTGTAGAGCGGCTCCCAGGCATCGGCGAGCTTCTTGAGATCGGCTCCGCGCTGAATCAGCCGGTCCGCCCTGCGTTGCATGAGCTCGACCGGGTTGCCCTGGTGGAGGGGATCCGTGGCGTCGTCATGCAGTTCGGCGATCCGCTCCAGGCGGGCCTGCCGGTTCTTCGCTCTGTTGCGGATGGCTTCCTCGACGGCCGGCCAGAGTTTTTCCTGCTCGGACGTCAATTGCAACGCGGCCTTGACGATGCCGACACGAATGTCCGTCAGGCTTTTCAGGTCGGCGGCGCTCGGCTGCGCTACTCCCACCGTCGATGGCGTCTCGGCTGCGAAGGTGAGAGATGAAGTCGTCGCCAGCAGCGCGATCGCCGCAAAGCTTGCTTTGCTGCCCATGGCACACTCCTGAGCTTTGTATCCTGCGCCCCCGAGTAGAAGGAGCTGTGCGGGCGGGCGCTATGTTGACCTAAGTCAAAGGACAGGTGACCGGCCTATAGATGCGCTTCCGACGGTTCCCCGCAGCTGGATGAAGGGCAAAGGCTTCATCAAGACTTCGCAGTGAACGGTGGAAGCCGACTGAACCCTTGTCGAGCGAGCGCGACTAAGCTGCATGGTTCGGACAAAGACGCTCTTCCTGCTGCTTCTGCTTTTCGCGATGCCCGCGGATGTCTGCTTCGCGCAGACACCGCCGCCGCCACTCGATGAACATGCGCTCGAGCGCGTGCCGCCGACGGTCGCGAAGAGATTGGCGACCCGATTTTCGCTGGGCGGATTCGCCGGCCGCTTCGAGGAGACGCCGCTCGGTGCTATCAGCGAAGCCGTGGGCGAGGGGACCATGCAACAGCAGGGCGACGCTGCAGCTAGCATCTACTGGCTGTGTTATCGGCAACCGCAGCATCTGATATGGGTGGTGTCCAGCGGAGAGATGGGCGGCGCGGACCATCGCGTCACGGAGATCGTCGAGGAGCTCGCCGAGAAAGACGCCGGCGCCTCGACCGATTGCGCCATCATCCCGGACAAGTTCTCGCCCGTCGTCTTCGACGGCAAGCTGCATTTGGGTATGTCGCGTCAGCAGGTCATCACGGCGCTGGGACCACCGTCGAAGTCGGAAGCTGCCCAGATGGTGTATTCTCACGCGGGAAAGCGCCCACACGGTTTCGATGAGACCGCATGGCTCATTCTCGGATTTCGTGAGGACAAGCTCGTGTCCATGCGCGGCGGCAAGACCACGACGAATTGAAGTGGCTGCTGGCAGCGTTCATGCTTCACCGCGTGATGTGAGCGAGGTGCGCCCGCTCCCGCCATGATCCCCATCGGATAACCAGCTTCTCCACCATCTTCGAAAAGCGGTGACAGTGCACTTGCAAGAGCGCAACTCATCCGACGCGCTTGCAGCGGCTGCACGCGAAAGGCGTCTTTCACACCTGCTCCGGCTGATGTATCGTCAGGACGAGCCGCCAACGAGGTGTGCCGAAATCTCGTCGGTTACCGGCGGCCTTTGTGCCCACGGCGGGCAAGTACTCCATCATTGTTCGCAAGCCTACGCTCGTGACGACCAACTCGTCGCGGCCAGATTTTCATGAGTTCAGAAGGAATTCAGCCATGCATTTCTGTATCACAGGGCAATACACCCCGCGTTCTCTCAATGCGATCCTGGAAAACCCCACGACCAATCGCCAGGAAGCGGCAGCAAAGGTGATCGAAGCCGGCGGTGGCAAGCTGGTCTCGATGTACAGCGTTGCTGCCGACGGGCCCGGTGTTCTCGTGATCTTTGACGTGCCTGATCCGAGCATTGCACCGGCGATTTCGGGGCTGACCGTCGCCACAGGTGCGCTGCAGAACGTGAAGCTGACGCGCCTGTTCACCCAGGACGAGATCAAGCAGGTGCGGCAGAATGCGGTCAAGCTGCGCGCGTCTTACAAGCCGCCGGGCAGCTGATCTCTGTGAACCACCGCTGTCGCAGGGTGGGTTAGCCCTGCGACCGCAAAGCGCTGACCGCACGGCGTGACCCACCATGCTTTTCGCAAATGCCGGCCGAAGTTGGTGGGTTACGCTCAACGGACTGCGCTTCGCGCATCCGCGGAGCTAACCACCCTACAAAGCACCCCACGACAGGCGGGCCCTCGGGATGAGGGCAGATTTGCGTGGCAGCGCTGCCAGTCTGTTGGGAGTTCCCCGTCACTTCACCAGGGTTTCGCCGCGACGCGCTCGCTTCGCTGCCCTGCCGCGATTGATGAATTGAACGCCGACGAATTCGCCATTGATCCAGGCAAGCTCGCAGTGTCGGTAGGCGAGGCCGATGGGGGACAGCACCAGGAAGAATTCCCTCTGGCCGATATCCGTCACGGCGCCGTCGATCACCAGCTTCGCCCCCATTTCGGAGACGTCGTGGATCTTGCAGGCGCGCTGCCATGTGCCGTCGATCGCCATGACGCGCGCATCGAGCGGCCGTTCGAACGCGACGCGCCTGTCCTTGCGTAACTCTCCCTCGCTCATCGAGCACCCCCGGTGATGATCTCCAAGCGGCGGTGCAGGCTAGGGCAAGAAGCTTGATCTTCGGTGAACAAGGCGGCGGCGGAGGCTTAAGATCAAGGTGAGATTTGCACGGGATTGTTGCGCAGCGTCGCACTGATCCAGGTCGAGGCGAGCCCTGAACGGTGCCTCATGAACCTTGGCGGGCCAGGGCGACCAAGTCACATGCTGAAGGGCTTGCAATTGCGGTGACGACGTCAGGCAAAGCGAAGCGGGGACAGTGTTGGCCTCTCCCGCAAGCGAAGCAAGCATGAACCGGGATGGCGCTTGAGGCGACGAATGCCTGGAAACGAGGGCATTTCGCCGTGACATGGTTCAAACGATACGTCGTCAGTTACCTGATCGCGGTGGTCTTTTTTGCCGGCTACGATGCCTATCGGCGGCCTGGCGAGGACGCGCATTTGGCGACGATCCTGGTCGTGTCTGCAGGCTGGCCGGTGTTCGCTGCGCTGGTCGTGGGCGGCTCGATCGGCGACGCGGTGCACGGCATCAAGTCTGGCAGGGCTGGATGAGCCGCCATGCTTGACGCCTTGTTCGGCTTCGTCTTCGAGATGGTCCTCAACCTGGTTGGAGCCGCCATCGCCAAATTGTTCGGCGCGGACGACGTGGCAGAAGCCGGGAGCATGATCATCGGCATCGGCATTCTCGCGATCGGCTTCGCCATCGCGATATGGGGGCACTGAAGGGCGATCGTCCCGAGGACGATCGCTCGATGTGTCGGCGCTCGCCGCCTATGCCGCGATCCGTTGCTCTGGCGGCGTCGTCAAATATTTCAGTGCTTCGGCATGCTCGAGGTCAGGCACCGCGATCGCCGTGTGGCTGTAGATCGCGTGCGTGCGCGACTTTGCGATGTTGTCCAGGATATCTTTGCCCTTGATGACGTGAAGGCCCATGCCGTCTCCGGACGGGAAGATCGCCAGCACCACGTCATAGGCCCTGATGACCGACCTCAGCGCTTCGGCCTTGTCTTCGGCGACATCGACAAATACGCGGACATCGGCCGCGAGTTCACGCAGCTCATCAAAATTCAGCACTTTTCGGGTACTCCAACGCAACAAGACTGCATGAAAGAGTGGATGCGTTAGGTTACCAGAGTCTGAACAACATCCATCAAGATCAAAGTTTCCCGGTGAGGTGAGGCCGGGTGTGGAAAACTCCCGCGACGGTCAACGCGCGGACCTCCCTCACGCGGGTTCAAGCACGCCGAAGCATCGGACGTGCGCCATCCTCAGCACTGTTGCCGCGGCGACGTCATCGCCACGGCCAGACGGAAACAGGACGGAACCCGAGCCGAACTGCTGCTTGCGTTTTCGCCCCTGATGGGCTCTAAGCCCGGCTGCTTCGTGGCCTTCAGGCACGAACAGACGCGGCGCGCATGGTTTTACCGTTTCCGGGACGAAGCTACAGCGCAGCTCGCGCGCACTCCCATTCAGAGGAATTCCAGACATGGCGAAGATGACCAAGACTCAATTGATCGATGCGATTGCCGAGGGCACGCAGCTTGCGAAGAACGACGTAAAGTCGGTCATCGAGTACATGGCGACGGTCGGCTACAAGGAGCTCAACGAGTCCGGCGAGTTCGTTATTCCCGGTTTCGTGAAGATGTCGGTCGTCAACAAGCCGGCGACCGAGGCCCGCATGGGCATCAATCCCTTCACCAAGGAGCCGATGCAGTTTGCTGCCAAGCCGGCGAGCAAATCGGTCAAGGCCTCGCCGCTGAAGGTGGCCAAGGACGCCGTCTGAATCCGGCTGTCGCGCGTCATCCGCGCCTCCGGGCGCGGCGTGACAATCTTCTAAAGCGCGATGAGAGTGGGTTGAATCACCATCGCGCTTTAGCTTTTGGTTTGAGCATGATCTTTTCGGAAAACCGCTTCAGACTTTTCCGGATCATGCTCAAAGACTGATGTCGTCACGTTCTGCGTGGAATTCTCCAAGGCCATCCCTGCACAACGAAAAAACCCCGCGCTTGCGCACGGGGCTCTCTCGCTGACGGCGTTGGGATTTCAGCGCCTGGCCGCCAGCCGCTCTCTAACTTAAGGTTGAAAATCCAAAAAGCAACAGCGCCGCGGTGACGGAATATGTTCGTCCATCGCGGCGCTGCCAATCTGACTGGGCGCTGAAATCCCCAGCTTCCATAGGTCTTGGGCGCGCCGAAAAGGTTCAACGCGATACGCACAGGAAATTCGCGTGCGGGCTGGACTTTATGTTCTCATTTTGTTCTAGTGAGTCATCCAGCTCAAGGAGATGATTCATGACCGTTGAGAAGCAGCGCGAAGTGATCCGGCTCTGGAACCAGCTCAGGAAGGTCGAGGGCCCGGCCGCAGAGGAAATCCGCATCCAGATCCTGGAATGCTTTGCGGAGAAGCCGAGCGCCCGGCGCGCGGCGGCCTGAAGGCCTCCGCTCGAGGCGGTGACGATCCCCTGTGACGGCGCGTCGCTTCATCGCTCGTTAGGAAATGCCTGCCACCGCATGACTCGCCTCCGATTCGTTCTTCAGGAACGAAATGGAGTCGGATGCAGAACGGGTCGTGTGTGAGGAGGCATCGACGCCGCGGCCTGTGCCAAACGAGTCGATCGACTCCTTTGAAAGGCCGACCGGCTGGTACGTACGGCAGGTGACGTGCGGCAGGCTAATTAGCGTTTGCTGCGGCAGGTCTCGTCCTCGGCGGAGTCCTGCGAGCACCCAGCGCCGCTTGTTGCGAGCGCCACGAAGCCGGCATAGCCGGAGAGGTTGAGCAAGACTTCGAGCCAGACGGGCATGATGAGCTCCTCTTGCGGGAAGACGATTTCAACCCGCGCGCGAGGCACCTGTTCCCTTGCGAAGAAACGCCGCTCAAAGCGGCGAGGTGGGATCGAGCCGCCGACCGAGCGTCGCAACCGCCTCCGGGGACGGCGATGATTTGAGGAACTCGGCGATTGCGCGGGCGAGCTCGCCGTCGCTCATTGGCGTCGGGGGCGGGCGAAGCGCGCCTGTGCCGAAGTTCCGGACGATCTCGTCGTAATGCTGCGTGTCGTTTGCGGGAACGAGCCTGCGGATGCGGGCGAGCAAAGCGGATATCGGCAATCTTGTCTCCTCGGCCTCCCGCCCCGTTGGCAGCCATTGATGTCTGCTGCCATTTTGCCCGCGAAACTGAAAACCCCGCCAGCACCGCGGAGATGCTGACGGGGTCGTCATGCTCTTGCCCCACCGGATGGCGGAGGCCTTCGCATGTATGGCGTCAATCCATCGCAGTTCAAAACGTTCCGCCAGCCGGGAGATTATTTTCTGCCCGTCGCGGTTCCATCCGCGGCGAACCAATGCGCCGGGGCTGCGTTGTCCGACCAGATGCGAAGGAGGAGATCATGAAAAAGACACTCGCCGTCCTTGCCACCGTCGCCGCCGTCGGCGTGACCGCGGTTGCGGCACCTGCACAGGCGCACGACTACGGCCCGGGCCTTGCGTTCGGTCTCGCCGCCGGCGCGATCACCGCGGGCGCCGTCGCAGCGTCCCATCCGTACGGCTATTACGGACCGAGATACGGCTATTATGGCGGCCCGGTCTATTATGAAGGCTACGGCCCGGGCCCGTATGCTTATTATGGCGGACCGTACTACCGGCACCACCGCTACTACCGTCACTGGTAATGGCCCAAGGAATCGAAAAGCCCGGAGCGATGCTCCGGGCTTTTTTTCGTTCGCAAGGCACCGCGCGATGCGCTCACGGCCAAAGCGAGGGTCGTTCCACCTTGCGTGCGTTCTCCAGCGTCGAGACGAAATACTCTTCGCGCTCGCGCTTGAATTTCTCCTGCGTGGCTCGGAAGGCGGCGACACGGGCGGCGATCTCTTCGCGTTCGCGGATCTTGCGTTGTTCGGCTTCGGTCATGTCAAATCCCCACTCCACTTGAGTCTATGTGCGCGTCTGAACTCAAGTACTGCCGCCGCAATCACGTTGAGTCGCGTCAACACATGCATTGGCGCTTCTGATTGGGGCGTCAATGGGGAGGAGGCATTGCAGGATTGTGATAAGCGAGGGTCGGCAAGGAATTGCCGCCTGATGACAGTGCATGCGCGGCGGGGGATAAGAGCGTCAACAATCCTGCCGCTTGCAAATGGTGCAGCAGGCGCGACTTTGAATCGGGAGGTGGCGCATGATTGCAAAGGACCTTCAGAGCGGCGTCGAGCAACTCGGCGACATGATCGCGCGTGCCAGGATCATCGTGCCGTTTACCGGTGCCGGCATCTCGACCGAATGCGGCATCCCGGACTTCCGCTCACCGGGCGGCATTTGGACCCGCCACCGCCCGATCCAGTTCGAAGAGTTCGTCGCGAGCCAGTCGGCGCGCGATGAATCCTGGCGCCGCCGTCTCGCGATGGAAGAGGTGTTCGCCGCGGCAAAGCCCGGCCGCGGTCATCGTGCGCTGGCGGCACTGCATCGTGCCGGGAAGGTTCCGGCAGTGATCACCCAGAACATCGACAATCTGCACCAGGCCTCCGGCTTCGCTCCCGATTGCGTGATTGAACTTCATGGCAATACCACTTACGCGCGCTGCATCGGATGCGGGCAGGTCTATCAGCTCGACTGGGTGAAGCGCCGCTTCGACGAGGACGGCGCGGCGCCTGACTGCACCGCATGCGACGAGCCGGTGAAAACCGCAACGATCTCATTTGGTCAGGCGATGCCCGAGGATGAAATGCAGCGCGCGACCGAGCTGTCGCAGTCTTGCGACCTCTTCATCGCCATCGGTTCCTCGCTCGTGGTGTGGCCGGCGGCCGGCTTTCCGATGATGGCGAAGAATTCGGGTGCACGTTTGGTGATCATCAATCGCGAGCCGACCGAGCAGGACGAACTCGCCGACCTCGTCATCCACCACGACATCGGCGAGACGCTCGGCCCCTTTGTCGGCAATTGAGGCGTTAGTTTGATTCGCGGCTATGCAAGCTGTTCATAGGTTCCGGCGAATCACTTTTTTATCTATGCGTCTCAACCGGGAGTGTTATCTTTTGAGTCGAAAGATTCGCGTCGCGTCGAATGAGAAGATTCTCTTAAGACGCGTGATTCGAGCACCGCCGATGTGGCGGGTTGCATGACAGTTGCGGGGTCCGGGGTTATGGGGTCGTCGGACGGATTTGAGTCCAAGAAGCTGGGAGTTCCCGCGCCGGGCGAGCACGGCGCCGGTCGCGACAACGCGCTCAGTCCCTTCACCGGGCTGGGTGAGGGCAGCGCCAACCTCGTCGAGGTCCATGGCGTCATCAAATGGTTCGACGCCTCAAAGGGCTACGGCTTCATCGTCCCCGACAATGGCTGGCCCGACGTCCTCCTGCACGTTACCGTCCTCAGACGCGACGGCTTCCAGACCGCTTACGAGGGTGCCCGCATCGTCGTCGAGTGCGTCCAGCGCGCCAAGGGCTACCAGGCTTTCCGCGTCGTCTCGATGGACGAGTCGACCGCGATCCATCCCGCACAGATGCTGCCGCCGCGCACCCACGTCACGGTCACCGCGACCAGCGGCCTCGAGCGGGCCCAGGTCAAATGGTTCAACCGGCTGCGCGGCTTCGGCTTCCTGACCTGTG
Source organism: Bradyrhizobium manausense (assembly GCF_001440035.1). Lineage (GTDB taxonomy): Bacteria > Pseudomonadota > Alphaproteobacteria > Rhizobiales > Xanthobacteraceae > Bradyrhizobium > Bradyrhizobium manausense. The sequence continues at coordinate 62,396 of NZ_LJYG01000108.1, forward strand.
GCGAGGGCACGCCCGACATTTTCGTGCACATGGAGACGCTGCGCCGCTTCGGCATGACCGAGCTGCGTCCGGGCCAGTATGTGCTGGTCCGCTTCGGGCCCGGCTCCAAGGGCATGATGGCCGCCGAGATCCACCCCGAAACCGGCTCGCCAGGCCTCCAGTCGCACTAGCGGACTTCAAATTTTCGTATTCGTCAGCAGAAGCGCGCAGGGGCCTTGCGCGCTTCTGGCTTTTGCGGCGGTGGCCGCGTAAGGATGTCGCAGTCCCGCAACCGCCGGGCCGTCATAATCGTCCCCGCGTTTCCTGCCGAGTTTTCTGCCGAGTATCCCGTCATGAGCTTTGATCGAAAGGCCGCCCGGTCCGTTGCCCGGGGCTTTCTTGCCGCCGCTCTCGTCATTGTCGGCTTCGCCGTCGCCCCCGTTCGCGCCGCCAGCTTCCAGCCGCTCGAGATCGTCACCAAGAACGGCGTGCAGGTGTTCTCGGTGGAGATGGCGACCACGGAGGAGGAGAAGCAGACCGGGCTGATGTACCGCAAGGAATTGGCCGACGGCAAAGGCATGCTGTTCGACTTCAATCCCGAGCAGGAAGTGTCGATGTGGATGAAGAACACCTATGTCTCGCTCGACATGATCTTCATTCGCGCCGATGGCCGCATCCTGCGCATCGCCGAAAACACCGAGCCGCTCTCGACCA
>NZ_LJYG01000108.1:63164-83031 GCF_001440035.1 Bradyrhizobium manausense
AGCCCAGAAATACGGCATCCGCCCCGGCGACCGCGTCGGGCACCCCCTGTTCGGCAGCAAATAGGCTCTTAAGGCCCTGTCACGGCCGCCGAAGCCGGGCAGTTTGGACGCTTGATGGCCCTCCAGGAAGCGTGTATCGACGGGGCTCGCCGGACATTCGGGGTATAGCGCAGCCTGGTAGCGCGGCAGTTTTGGGTACTGCAGGTCGTTGGTTCGAATCCAGCTGCCCCGACCAATAAAATCAACCACTTAGCTCGAAGCCCAAAAGCTAAGGAATCGCCAAATCGCCACCGAGTAGCCACCATCAAAAGAAAAGCCCGCCCCATTGCTGGGGCGGGCCTCGGCGGCGTGGCGGGACTGGGGGTCACAGCAGCGCCGCCGGCCGGTGTTATCGTTAGAACACCTCGACCATAGCCAACACGCGATTGCCCGTCCTCGATGCGGGTCGCTTCTTACGCACCGGCCCGACGCCGGCCTCTAGGTCGACGGTGCCGAGATGGTTCGCCTGCCAGCCGGGCGACGTCTGGTTGATTTGCGAGGTCCAGCCGAGAGACGGCTCCGAGTCCTCGTGCGGCTCCGCGCCGTCGTGTTCGTCCTCCATATCCCGCCCGGCATCTGCGTTCATGTGCAGAGCAAAGCCCTCCTGCGGCTGATCCTCGGGACGGTAGCCGCCGTTAGAGAAGCCGAGGGATGGCTCGGCGTCGGGGTCACCGTCCATCGTATTCAGCATGTCGATAAGCAGATCGATCTGCGCCTCGACTACTTGGCGGGATATGGGTTTTGGTGTGCTATTCTCGGCCTTAGCCTGAGACATGACTTACCTCACGTTTCGGGTCAGGCTCGTCATGGTGCTCGTAACATCATGGCGAGCCGCTTGCGTCGCAAGCCTGAAAAACGTAATACTGAATTGTGAAAAACGCAATACGTAAATCAATTGGCGGAAAGCGCCCCGGCGCCGGTCGGCCAGCAACGGGCACCGATCCCGCTCGCACCTTCCGCCTATCCGACGAGTTCATGGCGCGACTAGACGAGTGGGCTGCACATCAGCCCGACATGCCGTCGCGGTCGGAAGCGATTCGGAGGCTCGTCGAGCTGGGGTTGAAGGCGAAAAACAAAGGGGCATTGTGATGGACGACGCCAAGGCTCTATTAGACAAGCTAAACAGCGAAATGCGCGAAGGGCGTTCAATCGCTGAAATCGAGAAGGCGTGGGATCACTTCTACATGGTCCGATCATACTTCGAGCACTATCACAGCACCGACAAACCGATCATGGAAACTGTGCGCCACCTCTCCGAGGGACTGTCGACCTTCACCGCACATGTACGAGAGGGCGCGCTTTCGCCATACGGTGGATTTCGAGTCCAGATTAGTGCACTGCGTCGTGACTACTGGTCACGCCAATTGGCGTGACCAGATCAGCCTATCTCGACGGCGGCTTCGGCGAGGACGGTTGGCCGAAACCGGGGACTACCTTCCGGTCGGTGAAGGCAAAGAAATGAGCGGGATACCAAGCGTCATCTGGTCCGTGCTCAACAATGTCTTCACCTTCGGCGTTGGTGCTGCAATTGGCGGCTTTGCTATCAAAACTCTCTGGGGCAAGTGGCAAGAGCGCCCTATGATCCAGCACAAGCTGGAATTCAGCAGCGGTGCCGGAGGGATACGCTCAGCGCGGCTGAATGTTACAATCTACAACCGCGCTCCAGCACCGCTAGACTTCAATGGCCTTGAGGTCCTGTCTCCGAGCGATGTTCTCATCAAAGAGAACCAACGCAACGGAGAATTTGCAAAAACGGTGCACATGGTTGCTACGCTGCCGCCGTCATTGCCATCCGCAACTCAGTTTTCCAAGTCATCAGCATGGTTCGATCTATCCTGGCCGGACGAAGGATGCGACGCCTCCATGCAGGTCAAGATGCGATCGAAATACCAATGGCTAATTCGCAGATTGTTGCGAATCTCAATCAGGCTTCCGAAGAAAGCCGCAACGGCCCAGCCGACCACAAAGCCGGACAGCAACAAGAGTACGGTTAAGGCATAAGACATCTCTAATTAAACCCCGCCAGCGCCTTTTCCCATTCGGGATCGTCATACAGCGACGTCACCGCAGCACTCCCGCCAGCACTGGCTCTGTTGACGCTCATGGCGCTGGCCTGTGCGCCATCGATCGATAGCCATTTCTTCTGCTTTGTGAATCGCGTGATATGCCCTGCCGGGTTGGTCTCCGCTTCGACATTGGAGAAGCAGAACCTGAGGACAGGATGGCCGCCATGCTTGAACTTGCGACCGATAATGGCGCGCTGTAGTTCGGCGATTGCCGGCATCATCGAAAGCGAGCCTTGCCGGTGTTCGATCGCTGGAAGCCCATCCTCCAACAGATTGTTGAGCAGGTTACGAGCCATCGCAGGATCGCACGCGATTTCCTGCACGCTGAAGCGCTCACACAGTTCCCGGATGCATTCCTCAACGCGGCGGAAGTCAATCACGTTGCCGACAGTCGCCTCAATCAGGCCACGCGCAGCCCAATCGAGATACTGCGCGCCTGTTGCCTCCTGTCGGTCGCGCAAATTATCAGCCGGGCAGAAGAAGTAGGGGACAACGATATAATCTTCGCCATCGCGGAAGCACGCGACAACCACGCTGAGGTCGATACTGGAGCTAAGGTCGACGCCCAGCCAGCACGGCTCACCTTCAAGGGCGGCTAGATCGATCTCGCCGGCACCTTCATCGTATGTGAGCATGTCGACAAATGGGGACGTGCTGCTGTCCTCCCAAATATTTAGCTTGTACCGTTTCAGGCTGCTGCGCTCGGTCGGGTTATCCTTCGCGCGCTTAACGTGACGCCGAAATCCTTCAATCGAGGGATAGCCGTGCTCGCTGCCAGGATTGACGCGGCGCCAGACTTCCTCGCTAGTGTAATCGCAGTCCGGTTCGGCCTCAAACAACACCGGCAACACGGTCGGGTCGACGATCTCGCCGCGCGCAATCTTGCGCGCCCGATCGATGATCTCATACCCGATGTTGTCGGTGCCGCGGCCTGCGGTTGTGGTCACGACCAGCAGGCTGTTATCGATCTTATCGAGGCCGTTGGTCAGGACGGTCCAAAGGTCTTTGCCGCGCCAGATGTGCGTCTCGTCCGCGAGCACGAAGGCGGGCGTGCGGCCCTCGGAGGAGGGCGCATCGGCAGAGATAATCTCCAGCTCTACCGAGTCCTTCGGATAGGCGATCTTCTTTGCACTGTTGAAGGCGTCATAGACCTTCGTGGCTTTCACTAGCCGCTTATCGGCTTGAACGATGCCGCGCGCCTCTTTGAACGCGATGCCAGCCTGCTTACGATCCGAGGCCGAAAAGATGACCTCGCTGCCGGGCATTCTTTCCGGGCCTATGGTGTGCAGCAGGGCCAGCGCGGCACCGAGCGATGTCTTGCGATTGCCGCGAGGCAACAACATGACAACGGTGTTGACGATGCGCCTACCGTCCTCGTGCCGTGGTCCATAGATCGCGCGAACCACGCGTTCCTGCCATGGGTTGAGCACGAAGGCTTTACCGGGGAGGGTGGATTTGGGATGCTTCAGAAGGCGCAGAAACTTGACGGCTCGTTCTCCAAATCCGAGAGGATCCGGAATCTCCGAGTCATCATAGATCCACGCGGGGTATGTGCTGCCGGTCACAGCTCATCGCTTTGACACAAGATGTCGACCCATTGCAGTCGCTGATCCGGAGTGATCGCACTGATGTTAAACACCTTACCGGTGCGCTCATTGCGCAATCGGCTGGTGCTATTCGCAGCAGCCATGGCGGCCTGATAGCGTACGGTTGCTACGAAAGTCTCGACGCCTTGCAACCGGCCTGCAAGAATCGCCTCGCCTGATTTTAGGACGCGTATCTCGGCTCGCGCGGTCAACTGGGGCTCCCAACTCTGCGTGGAGCCACCAGCACCGTCAGGCACTGTTACCAATGCCAGAAGCGTTACCTTCTCCGTCAGGTTTCCTGCCGCCGTCATCAGTTCACCGCCAATGGATTGTCATTACCATCATCGCCGTCTTCGGTCGCGCCCGCCTTGTTGCGACTCTTCGGGGTCAAGCCCAATTCCGACGCCCACATCTTGCTATTGGCGGTTGCCTCGCGAAGCGTCGTAAAGGCCGGGTGGCGCTTGGTCTCGCCAAGTCGGTTCTCGATGTAGCCGCCTTGCTGCGCAATGGCCTCGCGCGCATCAGCGATATCCGATGCGGCCTCGCAGAAGCGCTCTGCAGCATGAAGGTCGGCAGGGGAAAGCACGCGCCGTTTCACCAAGACGGGCATGATGCGCTTCCATTCCGCCCTTGCGGACGGACCAAAATGCGCAGGCGGCTTCGGGACCGCACGGATTGCGTCAGCAACCGGCTTGGGATCTCTAGCCAAAGGCCCAACCCCTAACCTGGTTGAGCAACTGATGTGCGCCGTAGGGGATTTCCTCGGGCAGCAGGCTCCCACGGGATGTGTTCACCACGCTCTCTCGGTTCTGATACCATGCCGCCGCGATCAACAGCGTCGCCTGGTTCACCGTGTCCGGCACAGGCGAAGGCGGATCGTCGGCCTCTGGGTCGTCGGCGAGGAAGCCGCGAACGTACTCCTCCGCAGCGTCCAGGTAGTGCTGTAGCAGATCGTCGTCATCTGCGAAGGCCGTGCTGACCTGCGCCTTCAGTTGATCGAGGGTGGCGTACGCCATTATGGCCACCTATTCGGCGCTGGCGTCGCGGTGCCCTCTAAAGGGTCGCCACCATTAGCGCCCTCCAGTGCAGTAACAAAGCTTTCAACCTCGGCCACGCGGCTGCCAATGCCGTCGATTTTCGTGTGGCCCTTGGCTAGAGCGGCCTCGCCACGAGACCCGAGTGACTCGATTTTAGCCAGCAGTTTCCCTGCGCCGTCCTCCATGTTGTGCTCCAACATGGCCATTGCCTTGGCGAGGCCCTGTAACTTCGGTGTGGCCATTTTCTCGATGAACTCCGGGTATCGCTGGAGGTGTTCCAGGCGAAGCTTAAGGTGCGCGAATCGCGACTAGTGCGGTGATGCGGTCCACTTCGGACCTAATTTAAGGAATGATGGAATTTGGGCATCTCTTGTGCGTTGGTTGGCCGCCGGTAATCTGGCGATCGGCTAAAGTCTGCGACCACCCGGTGAGGGCATAGCCAGCCAGCAGCGCGCAGCGTCTGTGCATTCAATCGAGATGGAGGCGGCGCGGTGCCATCAATCCGACGACGCCTCAGCGAGCCTCTATGCGCCTCACGTCGCGCACGCGCATCAGCGTGGTTAGACCGTCGTCATCCTCGAAAGACACAACCCATTGAGGCATTGCGTCATCGCCAGCTACACCATGCACGACACATGGCACCCACTCACGACCGCACCGGATCTCTGCATCGAACTGTTCAATCGGTATCACTGTTCGTCTCGCTGCTTGTGCCTGTTGTGACATGGCGAAGCACATAGGCTCTGCCAGTTACTACGGTCCCAGAACAACTTCATGTTGCCACGATGAGGAATGCGGTGATCGACAACATTTGCGGATCCACCGCACATAACGCATTTAGGATGCGCTGCAAGCCAAGCCTTACGCGCATCACGCCATGCTTGCCCATATCCTCTAGCCTGCGCGGTAGGGCGGCGCCTATCATTCTCTGCCTTGCGTTTGATGGAGCACTCGCACCGCTTTCCGGCCGGTACGACGCGGCCACAGGTGCACAAACGCGGCGCTGCGAAGGGCACTAAGGATCACGATTGAAAACAAAACGCCAACCAGCAGCCTCAAGGGCATCGACGAGTTCAGCGGCAAGCGTTTCGTCCAATTCAACGTGACGATCAAGGACTGCCTTGATGATCTGCGATGGTGACAGGATCGCCGTCATGATTGGCTCCGTGTTGAGAAACGGCGGGGGATTCCACTGTCGCGGAATCCCCCTTGCAGTACGTCAACTCGTTACTGCGGCGGGTTGGCAGTCGGGACCGACGTCGGCCGACCGAGCACCCACAGTCCAGCCAGGAACAAATTGCCCGTGTTATTTGCCGGCGTGACCGTGGCACGAATGTATCGCTTGTAGCCGATGTATCCGAGCTTTCGGGCTTCATTGTCATCATCAAAGCGGAATGATGCCAATGCCTCGGTGCCGATCATGTCCTTGTCGTCGACCGCATTTGCGCCTGCCATGGCCGGATCGTTCGACTCTTCCAGCAGCACCGTGAACGTGGCATCGGCATCGGACAGCGTGCCAGTGTTGAAGGCGAGCACGGCCGAACCGTATCCATAGGTGTCGAGGATAGCCGAGACCTGTGCCGTGTTGTCGGTGACCGCGGCGCCGGGATTGAAGGCCGGTTTGAAGTGGAGGTTGTTCGCGAGATCGCGCATGGGAATTCCTTTTAAATGAGAGGTGAGGGCGGCTACGATGCGCAGCCGCCCGATGTTGTTTAGGAGGTCGCGATCTTGAGCTTGCGCAGGGACTCGGCTTTGCCAACGCCACCGGCAACACGCCGTCGCCCGTGGAAGCGGGTCATGCCGTTGGTCGCTTGACTGTAGGGATCGCGGAGAATCGACAGCGCGATGCGATCGAAGATGCGATAGCCTTGCGAGAAGTCGCCGAAGATCACGGGAAAGTTGTTGGTACCCACGTCGGGCATGTCAGGCATTTCGACGACGGGTCGGCCAAGGATGGTCGTGACCGGAGTGTTGTCGATGCCCTGAATGTTGACGAAGTAGCGGCCCTCACCGTCCTTTAGCTTGCGGAGTTTTCCGAGCGTGGTGGTGTTCATGCCCCACACAGCGTTGGCCCGATAGGGGGCCTTGATGCCGTGGAACAGATCAATCAGATTGTCAGCTACGAAAGTGTCAGAGGCGCCGGACGGCGTGTAAGCGATTGCGGGGTCGTTCATGAATCCGGCTGGCGAAAGCGTGCTCTGACCGGTAACGAACGCCTTGCCTTCCTCGAAGCCGAATTCCTCACCGAATTCGTAAGCGAGCAGGGCGGCCACGTCGAAGGACGAATCCTCCAGCATGGCGTTCGAAACGTCGACATAGGCGGCCAGCTCACAGACCGCATAGCGGGATTGGCCGAAGGTGACGCTGGTTTCGGGCCGTGACTGGGTTTCGCCGACCCAGGCTGCAGTCATGCCGCCGGTTCGCTTGGGCCAACGCACTTCCGGCGAACCGGTCGGCAGCACGCGCGCGACCTGACGGACGGGCGAGAACAAGACAACGTTACGGTCCAACTCGGTCGAGAACTGATCGGGAGTGAGATAGCCGCCGGCCGTGTCGTCGCTGACGCGAAGTGACTTCACTTCATCAGCATCGAGCGCTTCCTTGCCTTTGCGAATGAAGGTGTTGAAGGCCTTCGCCTCCAGCTCCTTGGCCTCGTCCGTCTTCTTCTCGGTCTGAATGTTCGGGCGGGCGAGCTTTGCTTCAGCAGCCGCGAGGCGCTTTTCCAGGTCGGCAACCGGAGCGGTCTTGGTGTTGACGTCCTTGGTCAGATTTTCGAGCGCGGTCTTGATCTCAGTCACGCCGGCTTCTTCCGAAAGCTCGGCCGACGATTTGAATTCCAGTCCAGAGTGAAAAGTCATTAACGATTAGTCCTTCAGTGAATCGCGCGCAGAATTGATGGCGTCGACAAGCGCGCGGAATGACGAACCATTATGTTTGACCGCATGAACGGTCGCTGCCGGCAGCATTGGAAATGTAACAACGCTGATCTCGTGTAGCTCGACTTCATCGAGCATGCGGATGCCCTTGGCCTTATCGAGCCGTGAGGACTTGGTGCGATAGCCGATCGACAGACCGTCAAGCGCGCCAGCCTTGAGCAGCGCGTGCGTCTCGCGTCCCTTCACGGTGTCGAGCACAAGCTGGCCAGAGACTGCCAGGCCAGTGGCATCCTCTTTGATTGAAGTCCATACACCGATCGGCTCAGACTGGTCATGCTCGCGCAGCATTCGAACGCGCGATGCGGGCTTTGAAGCGAGCGACTTCGTGAACGCACCTTTATTGACGACATCCTTGCCAAGGTCGGTGACGCCAAATAGCGAAGCGTATCCCTGGAAGGTGCCGTCTTCGGCAACACTCTTTACGTCGAGGCGTGCGTGGCCATGCTCAAGAGTCTTCAAGCCGCTTGATCCTTGGGGTTAGAGTTATCATTGGCTGGCGATTGCACATGCGGAGACGCCAGGGTGTTGCCATCTGGAAGGGGCCGAAGATTCAGTTCGCGCCTTACATCGTTCGCGGTCATCACGCCGGCAGAGCGATACTGCGCGAACGCCGCGGCACGGGCCGTCGTGTCGGCCAGGAGAAGCTGCGACATATCGAATTCGAAATGCAGCGAGGCGCGCTCTTCGGGCGTCAAAAGTGTGCGGGAATAGGCATCGCACCAAGCGCGCAGCCACGGTTGCAGGCCGTACTTGATGAATTGCAGATCGAGCTGCACCGAGTTGGACCATGTTGCACGGCTCATATCCGACAACAGCGTAGCCGGGACGCGAGTTAGCCGGCTGATTTCACTGACCGCGAACGCGCGCATTTCAACGGCTTGGGCGTCAACGCTGCTAAAAGCGACCTGTGAGTACGATCCTTCGTTGTCGAGGACGGCAATGCCGCCGGCCTTGTCGCCACCATGTGCGGATCGCCACATCTGGGCAATCCGACCGGCTGCAGTGGCGTTGAGACTGCCCTTGAAGGACAGCACACCGCCGGGCCGTGCGTTATTCTTGAATAGATTTGACGAGCTACGCTCCAGCAAGATCGCCAGACCAATCGCGTCTCGCCCGGTATGCAGCAGACCGAGCCCTCGATACTGCATCGGATTGCTTGGATTCGGCACCTGCAGGTGGATAACGTCACGCGGGCCGTAGGCCTGGCCATCGATATTGTAGACCGGCTCGCCGTCAGATTTGTATTCAAGCACGACCACATTGCGCGGCGCATACAGAATCTCGGCCGGACCGCCACCGGACCGCGTCACCAGACCAATGCCGTCACCGAACAGGATTGCATCTTGCGTTACGCGGCGACGAATTTCCGCCGCGCTGGACCATTCGTTGCTGAAGCTGTTGACCAGTTGGAACGCAGGATGTTCTTTGGCGGCAGTTTCTCCATCGTCGGCATCATCACGCAACAGGCGGCAAGGCAGTGTGGCGGTGGAGTCGGACAGGATATTAACGGCGGCGTTGACCGGAGCACAGCGCATCGCGGAGTCAGCCGTGACAGAGACGCCAGATGCAGACACCGCGACGGCATCGCAGAGTGCAGCCCAACTATCACTGGTCGGGTCGGTCAACTCGGATTTGACTTCTGGCACTGCTGCGGATTTGCGGGAGAAGGGCCACATCAGTCTGCAGCTCTCCAACTACGGATTTTGGATTCCTCTTCGGCTGCCGCGCCCCAGTTGGACTGGGTGCTCATGGCGTCTCCAAATGAAACAAGATCGCCGACCCACACATCACGAGTCTCAACATCGCCATCGCGGCCGATCCAAACAATCTCGGCATCGCTGCCGTCAATTGATGCAACCTTCACAAGCCTGCCGCGCCACGCAGCTGGGCTATTCACTCGAATGGTCATTGGAATCCTAGTAATGGACGATCGGGCAGGGTGTGGCGAGCAATGCGCCAAGCGGTTCTGCGTTTCGGGTGTCGAAATGCGGGGCGTCGAGCGACACAGGCCATGCCACGCTGCCAAACACCCGCGCACGAGCCAGTTTGCGACCCTTCGTTTTGATCTCGTCGATGGTGATCTCGCCATCAAGCGCCGCGCAAATGGCTTCCGATGTGCAATCTTCACGATCGGCTGGATCGAGTCCCGCGAACGTCTTGTTGGCGATCCGAAACAGATCCAATTGCAAAAGAGCGCGGCGCAGAAGGCCGTCTTCATAGACGCGTGGCGCTGCTTTGCGCAGGCCGGTGCGACGCTTGGCACGCTCGCCCACTACTGCAACAAGACGTTCGCGGAAGGCCGGATCGCGACGGGCTTTATCGAGCACGAGGAAGGGAGTCGGATAGCCATCGGTCAAGACGCGCTGCATACCGACCTTCGGCTCGGCACGGAGTGCATCGAGTGCCCTGGTGAAATCGGCCTCGGACCAACGGCCTGTCGCTGATTTGCCGATGGCATTCTCGCCGTCCTCGCGAGAGGCGGTCGCTGCGACGAAACGCGCCTTCAAAGCTTTGTCGGATTTTATGACCTTGAAGAAGCTGGTGCCTGTGCCGCCGAAACTCTCGACAGCACCCTCAGCGGTCGCACCGTCGCGGATGGCCGCGAGAATGTTGTCGAACTTCGCACGGACCAGAGCTTGACCGGACAAAGGCCTAGCAGCATCGAGACGTGCACGCAGATCGGGATGGCGACGCAGCCAGGCGTCGAAGCCAGACTTGCCGGGGAGGCTCAGGGCGCGCAGCGTGGCGGTCAGCGGTTCGCCGGCAGCGACGCGCGTGATGATGGCTTCGAACTGCGAGGCGAATGCGGACAATGAGACCGTTGCGGCTACAAACAAAATGGCCCGCGCGGAGCTGGAGAAACCGCTGCCGGCGGGCCTAAGGGGAGGAGGCGATCCGTAACCGGATATGGCCTCCTAAGATGTTGTACGAAGCCGTTTCTGAAATAAAATCAGTTAGTTACACTATAAACATAGTGCATTTTAAGCAGATGTTGCGGCAGATCGCGACAATCCGCCGCACCATCGCGGTGTTAGGCGACCTGCGCAGCGAAGGCGTCGTCTCGCATCCAGGCAATAATCGCGTGGTCAACATAGCGGTCGATGCGATCGGAGTCCGGCTGCCTGACCGCTGCAGCAATCTCGGCGCGCGTCGCATCCGACGAAGCCATGTCGAGCAACCGAGCACAGACGTGGCCCAGGCGCGGGCGGGCAGCGCTCTCGTCGACCTTGCGGATCATCTCGGATTCGGCGTCCACCTGATGCAACGTTGTGCCGTTCATGGTGTAGGTACCGGCCGGCACGGAGCGCTCGGGAGCATTGCGGTGACCCTGCGTGAAGCGCTCCTCGCCGGGCGCCCACGGCTTGCCTTCGCCGTGTAGAGCCACCGTGCGGTCGGCGGTGTCATGGAGAAGCCGATTGTCGTGATTGAAGGGCACCAACTCCTCCGTGCCCTCATAGTCGTCTCCGGCAAAGTTATCGTTCGCGACGCAGACCTGAGGCTGTGCCGTGAAGGCGCGCCAGCCAAGCATGGCCGCGATCATGTCTTTGCCGCCGATATCGCCGGCCAGGCGGGCTGCTGTGGGCCAGTGATTACCCCGGTGCGGGCGGACGTTGCCTTGGGGCTGGGTTGCGGCATGGGTGCTGGTGATGGCGCGGTGGGATTCGGGGGCGAGAGTGTTGTCGTTGGCATGCGACGGCATGCTGTCTCCATAGGTTTCACTTCAGGGGTTGCCGCTCAAAGCCCGGCCGGGCTGCCCACGAATGGGCGTCGCGTTATTGGTCGTCGAGCCGTCCGGTACGGCAAACACCATGTCGCCACCCTTGGGTGGATCACGACGCCAGGTTCGGACTGGCCGCCGGAGCGCGCGCGATGACGCTCATGACCATAAGTAGGGTTTTGGAACGGGAATCATAAAGCGACGAAACGACTATTTTTGTGGTGTGGCGGATGGGATACAAGGATGATGCCGCCCTCGTTGACGAAGGTCGCCGCCGACCTGTCTCGCCGGATGGCGCTCGATGCCAGACACCGAGCGCTGGCAACGTCGTGTCGTTCAGGAACATGTATTCCGAGCACGGATTGAGTGGGGGACAGGACAGGACAGAACCCTATATATCTGTCTGTCCTGTCCCCCCGTCCTAGAGGGACAGTTAGGGACAGATGCTTGGTTGGGTGGTGTCCTGTCCCCCTAATCGCCCTGTGGCGGGGACATTTCCCTCCCGGACAGCCAGACGGCGCCCTCTACACCGAAACTGCCGCGGACGATCCACTCCTTCTCGATCCAATAGTTCAAGGCCCGCGTGAACGCCTTCTTTTTCGTGTCTTCCAAGCCTTCCTTCCTGGAATAGAACCTGGCTCGGATGTCGGATATCTGCGCAGCCTTGACTCGGGGGCCGTCATTGCCGAACGGATGGATGTGGTCTCTGGAGTCCAGGATGGCCGTAGAGATGATGCCGTGGAGGATCTTTGCGTTATCGGATGGTCGACGCTCCTTTTCCTTCGGGGCATCAACAGCGCCTTCTTCCGCAACCATCTCCTCGATGATCGCCGCAGTGACATCGCCAATCTGCACGGAGGTGTAGCGGACCTTGCCGATATTGCGCTGCCCGGGACCGCTTCGGTTCTTTCCGACGTACACGGTGTGCCAGTCGCCTTCGCCGTCGAGCAGCACCAATTCGAGAGCCGTGACGGCCTCCAACGTCTCGCCCTTCGTCGCCTTGTTGTTTTCGCGGTTGGTGTGATTCAACACCGCGATGACAACGCCCTCGGCCTCGGCAACCTCGCGCAATGCGTTTAGCGCAGGAGAGGTGTATTTGTCGTCGAGCACAGACTGTCCGCCGAGCGCGGCGCGCAGCGTGTCCACAACGAGCATGACGTGGCGGGACGGGTCTAGGGCCTTCGCCTGCCGGACGACCTCGCGGGCAATCTCGGCTGCCCGTTGCGGCTTTGTGAGAGGAAACCCGTCTGGCGATTTTACGATCTTAACGCTTGTATTGCCGATCGCTTCAAGGCGATTCGCCACGTCGCCGCCGTCCTCTGCTGCGATGTATGCGACGGTTGTCTCCTTCGTCTCCCGACCGAGAAACGGCTCGCCCTTATCGAGGGCGTCCGCAATGGCGATCATGAGTGCGGTCTTGCCGGCGCCCGGCCTCCCGCCGACTGCGATCAGCGTGCCGGTGCGGACAAGACCCTTAATCATGGCCTCCGCAGTTCCAAACTGTTGCGCCTTATACTCCTCAAAAGAGAGGAGACTGATGCCGCCGCCCCTGACGTTATCGTTCGCTGGCTTTGGAGTGGCCAGCCCCGCCACCAGTCTGGCGCCGGCCTCTCGCATCTCCGTATGTTTCGTGCAGAATGGCTTGCCCCACAATCGCCCGAAGTCTTTCCTGGCACTTGCCTCGGTCGAGTAGCGGTCTAGCCAGTTACCCGTAGCAGACAGGAACAATGCCGCAGCGGGTTCGGCATCGTACTTTTCAAAGGCGAGACGCTCAGCGACCGCGGAGGCGTGCTTCGAGCGGTCATCAACGTCATTAGCAGCGAGCAAGGTGGCCAACTTCTCAGACACCGTGACACCGTCAACGTCTGGCAGTTCGCCAAGCTCAACGGGCTTCACCTCACTCTCAGGCGCAACCGCCCATGGAGCCAAGGCCGAGCGGAAGGCGTCAACGCTGATTAGGTCGCCGTGCCATTCTTGCGCGCAATGTACTGACGCAGGCTCAGGCGACCGGCCGCGCTTCAGCTTGGCCGAGTTCGGCCAATTCTTCGTTCCGGGGACGCGCCAGACGTGCGCTATATCTTTGGTGCCACTGTCTGAACCTGTCGCGCGCTGCAGGGCAGCGGCAAGCGGCTTGGCTTCATCTGGAGTCAGCGGTCTATCGAATAGCCAAACTGGTTGCTGATTGCCGGGGCTGGTCTCAATGATGTAGCTGGGGGCAAACGGTAGGGCGCCAGTCTTACCCGTATCGCCATCCAAGTCGGCCACCAGACCAAGCACAGCAACAACATCATCCTTCCCGCCGCGCTCGCCGCGCGCCAGGCTGGTGCGCATGATCTGCAGGCCGGCGTAGACGTTCGCGCCCTCGGTACCACTGTGCGCGTCTATGGCCGCAACCATGCCGTCGACGTCGCCGATACGGTGGTGGCTTATAGTGCCTTCGCCGCCAGCGGCGTAGAAAACGGACACAACCAGCTTGCCGTCAATGCCTTCGGCCAAGCTGTGGAGCATTTCGCAGTGAGTGCGGATAGGATCTGGAGAAACAGATTTAGGAAGCGAGACGTTCATGGCGAGCGCCCTTTACAAGGTCGAGAATCTGATTGATTGCGTTGCGGTCGAGAGTCGCGTTGCGCGCAAACACGCTGCCGGATTGCATAACCTTCACCTCATGCAGGCGCACGCCGTCAGCAACCTCGATGGACACGCGCGCAAGTTCGCTGCCGCCATAGGATGGCGTCACTGATAGTATCTTCACGATAATGGTCCTCGGTTCAAAATCGCACCCGGCAAAAAGGCCGGTCGTGCGGTCGTTACGTTTGGTTATGTAACCGGACGCCACGTCATCATGCTGCACATGCCGTCTATAAAGCCGAGCGATACGTTACCGTCATCGTCCGTGATGACGGTCTGCATCGACGGCTCGCCAACTCGGATAACTTCGGCGGTTACATAACCATCGATCTGTTCGCGCGCGAAGGTGTCGGCATAGATCCTCGCCTCATTCTCCGTGGCGAGCCGCACGTTGTTGCACCACCGTTTGCCGGACGTGTCAGCAACCTCGACGCGCCAGGAACTAACTGCCATCAACTCGGCCTTGGTGTACCGCCGCCCATCAGCATGCTCCATGCCCTCCTGGCCACGAGCAGCGCGCCGCTGGAATGCGGTCCTGTCCGGGTGCTTCAGATGATCGTTGATGAACTTGGCGAGCTTAGCCAGCTTCTTCTGATCGTCCATCTCGATAAGCTTCTCCGCGATATCCACGGCGTGGTCAGTAAGCTTGATGACATTCTTGTCCCGCCATCGCGCCTGCTTCTCTGCATTGGTCAGCGCCATCCACCCCTCCCAGTTATGTAACCGCCCCGGCCGTAGCCGAGGCGATGGTACGTCAGGCCGCCTGCCGAGACATGGTCTCGACAGCGCGCACGTTCCGCACACGCCGCGGGTTAACGATCGCCTCGATCTCCCTGCCGGATTCCGTCCACCACGCAGCTATGGCGTCACGCGGAATGTCGGCGGCAAGAACAACACCACTGCCATCGCCGTGACCATGTGTTGTGGCGAAGCTCTGAGCCGTCTTGTAGTCCGGTGTCCAGGATAGGGCGAAGCCAGTTGCGCGGAGGTCGTGCTTCATCCTGGCGCCGCGATAGAGCCTGACGGTCTCGCCAAGGCTTGCGAGCTCTGCGCGTTCATCCGCGTCCATCAGGTGTTCTGGATCTGCTTCGGTGAAGTAGTTCCAGCACATCATTCGAGACGATGTGTTGAGCGCTAGGACCGAACCAGACCTCCCATCCGTCCATGCATTCTTTAGGACGCTGGAGCGGACTCGCGGCCCGCACGCCCGCGTGTAGAGGATGGCGTTCGGGATGGATCCGCGCGCGTAGTAGTCTGCGCTCAAGATGAAGTGGTTAGCCGCCTCATCCGCCTCGGTGTCATCTCGCTCCTCTACGAAGGCAAGCTGGATAAACTTCTCCATCGCCGTTTCCTGGAAGGAATAGACCTCCACCTTAGAGTTCCGAAGGCCGCGCGCGTTGGCGAGATGCTGTGACTCCATGATTTCTCTGCGCGCGAGGTCGCGAAACCATTCCGCCCGTTGTTCTGGCGTCGACAGTCTCATCAAGAATATTGACGCGCCTCTACTGGTCCCCATCACGCAGCCTCCGCACCGTTGGCAACCCACGTCGACGTTCGTCGCCGCGACAGAATCCAGGCATTTACATCTGCCTGGTCATATTTCACCGTCCGGCCGATCTTGAAGAAGGCTGGGCCACTGCCGTCGCAGCGGCGCTTGGCAAGTGTGGAAGCTGACAGACCAGTGACGGTCGCCACATCATCGATAGAAAGCAAGTTCACTAGAGACTCCCCAGAGGTAGGAAGGCGAACGCCCCGGCAAAGGCAGGCCAGTCGGCGAGTAGCTACTAGTGCGCTTGGTTTCGAAAAATGCTAAAGCGCCCTAGCTGGTTTCCAACGATGCCGCTGAATTCCACTGGGTGCCTTCTATCAAACTCGAACCGGAACAAATGCGGCACAAACCGCACTTGTAACCGATTTTTAACAATTCGTTACTTGCACTCGGTGATTAAGTGCTCTTCGGCACCCAATCACTTCCCATTCATGGCGTCAGCGATCTTGCCTGCAATCAGGTCCGCTGCCCGCTTTGCGGGATGGACGGCAATGTGAGCGTAACGCTGCGTCGTGCTCGCCTGGGTGTGGCCCAACAGGCGCCCAATGATCGGCAGCCCAAGGTCGGAACCGGCGCCGACCGACGCGAAGCTATGCCGTAGGTCGTGTATGCGCACATCTTCAATGCCAGCGCGCTTCCGTACGGCACGCCATGGCCGGTTCAGATCGGCGCGCGGAGTTTCGTCTTTTGCTCCAGCCGACTCGCCAGCGATCACATACAGCCCGACCCGGGGCAGGGCGTCCAGTATCGCTATAGCGGGTGCCGAGAGCACGACGGTTTTCTGCCCGGTCTTAGAATCCGGCAGGAATAGGAGGCCGCGGCCTGCGTCATATTCCTTCCAGCGGAGATCGAGGATCTCTCGCAGGCGGGATCCGGTGAACAACAACAAGCGCAACGCCGCCGCAGCGTGTTGGTCGATTTTGACGAAGCGATTCTCCGGCTTGCGGGCGTGCTTCGACTTCTTGGCCTCGTCGACAACCTGCGGCAGTCCGGTAGTCTCAGCCTCGCGCAGAGCATCACCAAGGCGCTGCAGCTCCTCCTCCGTGAGGTACCGCTGTCGTTGCCGCTCGTCAAAATGCTCGATACCGGCAGCCGGATTCTCTGTGCCCTTCGGGAGCACCTTGGCCTTGAGCCCGAATGCATAGATAGTGCCGATCAGCGCAACTACGCGGTTGGCCGTCACAGAGTGTGTTTCGCCGATCTTCCGGTGCAACCGGTCGACATCGGAATGCGTGACAGCGTTCGCCTTCTTTTTGCCGATCGCGGGTCTAATGTGGTTTTTGATGTAGCCAGTGCTGAGCCGGATGGTCCCAGCCTTGCGCTTCGGTTTCAGGTGCTTCTCGATAAAGCTGTCGATCAGCTCATCGACCGTTTCGGCCTTCCTGGCGGCGCCTCGATCGGCTGCCGGGTCGGCGCCCAGCTTTACCTTGGCCAACAGCTTCTCGGCCGCCTCGCGCGCCTTTTCAGGGGACAAGGTCGACGGCGTGCCGATCACCAGCCGCTTCTTGGCAACGCGCCTGCCGCCTTCGCCGGGGCGGTATTCGACAATCCAGGACTGCGCCCCGGTGGCCGTCACCTTGACGCCGAAACCCGTCAGTTCTGAATCATAAAAAATGGTCGTCTTGGTCACTTCCGGCAGGCCGGTAACAGCACGTCGCCCGAGTTTCAGTATTGGCATGCTTCCCCCAGAGTCGCCACCGAGTAGCCACCGGATCATCTATTGGGCGGAAACGACGGGAAAGCAATGAAAATGAGGTTCCTAATATATTCCAATAATATCAATATGTTGTAGATCGATTGGAAATCATCAGCACTGGCCGGCACTCGCCGGAAAAGAACTAGATAAGTTTTGGGTACTGCAGGTCGTTGGTTCGAATCCAGCTGCCCCGACCAGTCCCGGGCTTAGGCCTCCTCCATTTTCCCTGGAGAATGAGAAGCGTATCCGCCGCATTGGCTTGGTCAGGCCGGCGGAACTGTCGCCGCGACATGTTGGTCGCGCCACAACCTCCGCGTCAGCTTCGCGTGCTTTACCTCTGCGCATGCAATGGGGACGACCGGATATGTTTAGAACTCTCTGCACAACGGCGCTTCTCGCCTTCTCCGCGACGACGGCAACGGCGGCCGACTATGCGCGGCCGGTACCTCCGATGGTTCCACCCACCTTCAACTGGACCGGCTGCTATCTCGGAGCTCATCTCGGCGGCGGCGCGAGCGACGACCGCACGATCAGCAACGCCGGCGGTACGGTCGATTTCGGCGCAGGCGGCTTTATCGGTGGTGGACAGGTCGGCTGCGATCATCAATTTGCATCCAACTGGGTCGTCGGCGCCGAAGGCCGGGCCGCATGGTCAGGCCTGTCGAGCCAGCACGCGAGCCATGTGGTCTTTCCAGCGCTCGGCAATCTTGCCGTGCCCTCGCAGTTCGGCATCAAGAACGATTTTCTCGCCTCGATCACCGCGCGTTTCGGCTACGCCTATGGCTCAGGCTGGCTGTTCTACGGGCGAGGCGGCGTCGCCTGGACTCACGAGAAGATCGATGAGGGGTATATCAATCCGACCACCGGTTTCGCGGTCGATCCAAGCGCGTCCGTCATGCGGACGGGCTGGACGTTGGGGGCCGGCGTGGAATGGGCGTTTGCACCGTGCTGGTCGGCCAATGTCGAATACAACTACCACGACTTCGGCACCAACAGCCCGATCCAACTGATCAGTCCGACCGAAGGCGTCACCGTGGCCCATCTCAAGGACACGATCCATGCTGCGACGATTGGCGTGAACTATCACTACTAAGCTGCATCGTTGCTTGGACGCCGCCAAGCGAAGATACTCCGCTTGCACGGCGCTGCGCTTTTCAAGGCTTAGCCCGAGGCGTACCAGCCCGCCGGAAACGGGACCAGCGGCCAGACAGGATGATTGTCGTTGGCAGCCTTCGGCGATTGATCCGGCGGCTGTATGGCGACCGGTGTCGGGAGCGGCCAAGTCATAGCCAGACGCAAATATCCACATTGCAAATTCATGATGGTCGACCTGCGCAAGTCAGTCGCTTGAAAAATTCAGCCTGAAATCAGCCCGGCGCGCTCTTCGGAAACGGCGCATTCATTCTCAAATCGCGCTTGCATCTTAAGAAAGATAGGCAGGCGTTTCAACCGGCAACGCGGCTGTCCGTCGCCGGGTAAGGTTGATCGGTTAGGTTAAGCAGGGAGCGTCGTTGCGGCCATTTTGACTGATGGTATCAACCCGTTCGGCACGCGACGACCCGGCAGTGGCTCACACGAGATCACATTCGTCGCGGCGTTTCGCGCGAGTTGTCCGTCATGGCTTTCGATCTCACGAAAACATCCCGCCAACGGCCTGATTGGACCGAGATCTGGCATCTCTGGACCGTCATCGTGCCGCGCCGCTCAATCAATGGGCAACTCGTCTACGGCAAGGTTTGGCGTCGTCACGACGGCCGCGACTGGATCTACAAGAAATTCACCGAGTACGACGACGAGGCGGCGGCCTGAAACGGAGGCGCCTTGCCTAAAGCGCGATGTGATTGGGTTGAATCGTCATCGCGCTTTAGCTCTTTGTTTGAGCATGATCTTTTCGGAAAACCGCTTCACACTTTGCGCTAACGCGGCCCTTCGGGTCCGGATCATGCTCTAGCCGGCGTGCCTTTCACCCGCGGCGGCGCCGGGGGGCTGCACGCGCGGCAGCGGCAATTTGAAGTGACGCTTGGCGTAAGCGACGATCTCGTTGTCGGTGGGATGATCGGCCGCTTCCACCGCGACGATCCGCTTGGCGAGATCGGGCGCATGGGCGCGAATGTGGCTGGCGAGCTCGGTCTTCGCGTTCGCCGGACCGATGATGAGGATTTCTCCGGCGTCGGCGAGAGCTTTGGTCACCTCGGCGAGGAAGGTTGCGTCGGGCGCGGCGTGGCCGCTGCCGATTTCGTTGGCCTTGTGATGAAGATGCCGTGTTGCCAGCTGCGGATGCAGCGTGACTTCGTCGGAGCCGCTCAGGCCAAGATGGAAGATCCGGGCCTGCGAATGATCGATCCAAACCACGGCGTGAAAATGAGAGGGCATGTGCTTGTGCCTTGTCCGAGGGGAGGCCGCCGACATCGGTGCGGCGGCGCGTGTCCTCGTGACCCTAGGCCGGTCGGCGTTGCTCCCGGTTGACCCAGGTCAAGCCGATCCAAGTCAAGCGGATCTCTGTCAAGCCGATCCCTGACAAGCCGGGCACGGCAACGCATGTCGAACGCAAGCGCGCGTTCGACGCCTTAGGCGGCCTTTGCCGCCGGGGGAGCTGCGGGCTTTGCCGGCGG
>NZ_LJYG01000108.1:83042-111635 GCF_001440035.1 Bradyrhizobium manausense
CCTGCCGCTTCGACCAGGAGATGTAATAGGCGACCGTCGTCATGATCGCGATGCCGGCAATGGAGACGAGCAGCTGCGCAAACAGCGAGCCCGAGCTCATCGACAGCTCGAAACGGCCGACGAAGGACAGGAACACGCCGACGCAGAATACGGCGAGCGATTGCTGGCCGCAGACGATCACGGGATCGAAAATCTTCCACTCCAGCCCCGGCCAGTCCTTCGGCACGAAGCGGATCACCAGGATCACGATAACGACGAAATGGATGAAGCGATAGGGCGCAAGGTTGGTCTTGTCGTTGGGATTGAAGGCCGAGAACAGCCATTCCGGGAACAGGCCGCCGAGCGCCGGGAAACGACCGGCCATGGTCATGACCAGCGCGAAGGCGAGATAGGCCAGGCAGACCCACAACGTGATCTGCGAATTGATCAGCCAGCCCGAGCGACGTGCGCCGCCCATCGCGCACCAGGCGCCGAACACGAACAGCACCTGCCAGCAATAGGGGTTGAAGTACCACTGGCCGGCCGGATAGGCGGTCAAATTCCAGCCGAAGTGCCGTGCCGAGAGCCACAGTACGATGGACGCCACCATCGTCAGATCGGGCTTGCGCAGCATGAACCACAGCACCGGCGGAAACAGGCCCATCAGCACGATGTACAGCGGCAGCACGTCGAGATTGAGCGGCTTGAAGCGCAGGAAAAGGCCCTGGCGCAAGGTCTCGGTGGCGTTGTCGACCAGGCCGGCGACGTTGAACTCGTTGATCATCTCTGAATCGCCAAAGCGCAGCGCCAGATAGCTGATCGAGGCGATGTAGATCACGAACAGGATGATGTGGGCGACATAAAGCTGCCAGACCCGCTTGGTCAGGCGGGTGGCGCCGACGATGAAGCCGCGCTCCAGCATCATCCGCGCATAGACGAACGAGGCCGTATAGCCGGAGATGAAGACGAACAGGTCGGCGGCGTCGGAGAAGCCGTAGTTGCGCGTCGTGATCCAGTTCACGACGTTGTCGGGGATATGGTCGAGGAAGATCGCCCAGTTGGCGATGCCGCGAAACAGGTCGAGCCTGAGGTCACGGCCCTTGTCTGGGAGCGTGGCATTGATGTTCAGGAAGGCCATGCGACGAAAGCTCTCGAAGGGGGCAGATACCCTGAAGGCGGCGAGGTGGGGCCGCCGGGCGGGATTCCCGGGCGGAGGGCGGGTACGCAATTGTCACAGTGCAGCATAATGACTATACCCGTCGGTGAGAGACCCGGGAGGGCCGGAATCACCGATCAGTTCCCGAAGGTGTCTCTATACTATGCCCGCGGTTTGCACCAATCGCTACCGTGACGCACGAAAATCGAACGAAAGACGAAGAGGCCGGACCGCCAATGACCGCACGCATTTTCAAGCCCGCCAAGAACGCGATGCAATCCGGCCGGTCCAAGACCAAGGAATGGCAACTCGATTACGAGCCGGAGCAGCCGCGCGCGGTGGAGCCGCTGATGGGCTGGACCTCATCGGGCGACATGAAGCAGCAGATCACGCTGCGCTTCCACACCAAGGACGAGGCGGTCGCCTATTGCGAGCGCAAGGGCATCGCCTACCAGGTGATCGAGCCCAAGGAATCCCTGCATCGCCAGGTCGCCTATGCCGACAATTTCTCCTTCCGCCGCGGCGAGCCCTGGACGCACTGAGGGGCTTCCTTTCGGCGGTCCGAACGGACAGCCCTTGGCACCCCTTGGCACCCCTTGCGCCCCGTGCTTCGCTAACTCGCATGACGGGACCATGACGGGGTTAAGGGATGGCCGGGCGTGTCCAGCTCGACAGCGTCGATCTGAAGATACTCTCCGAATTGCAGCAGGACGGGCGCGTCCGCAACAACGAGCTGGCGCTGCGCATCGGCGTATCGGCGCCGAACTGCCTGCGGCGGCTCAAATCACTGTTCAGCCGCGGCGTGATCCGCGCCGTGCGCGCCGTCATCGACGAGCGACTGCTCGGCTATGAAGTGGTGTCGTTCGTCTCGATCCAGCTCGGCAGCCAGGCTCAGCCGGTGCTGGAGGCCTTCGAGGGCTCGATAGCAGCGATCCCGCGCATCCAGCAGTGCTGGCGCATTTCGGGCGACACCGACTATCTGCTCAAATGCGTGGCGCCGAGCGTCGAGAGCATGCGCCAGCAGCTGTTGCATTTCGCCGCCATGCCCAACGTGAAGAACGTGCGCAGCTTTCCAGTGCTGGGTGTGGCAAAGGACGTGCCGCTGCCCGTAAAGGAAATCGCGGTCGCGCCGGCAGGCTAGGGCGATGGGAGACGACGCGACTGCGCGCTTCAGCGATAGCGGTCGCGAAACTCGCGCGGGCTGGCGCCGGTCCAGGAGCGGAAAGCCCGCGAAAAGCTCTTTTCGTTGCGGAAGCCGGCGCTCTCGGCGATCCGCTTGATCGGGTTGCGGCCGCGCATCAGCTCCTGCTTGGCGAGCTCGAGCTTGGCTTCTTCCTTGAGGTCGCGCAGCGAGGTCGCTTCTTCGCGCAGCCGCCGATGCATGGTGCGGGTGGAGAGCGCGAGCTCGCTCGCGACGTCCTCCGCGCCGAGAATGCGTCCGCGCGCCTCGCGCAGCACGCGGCGGACGCGCTCGACCAGCAAGCGGTCGCGGCGATAGGGCAGCACGGTCAGGCGCAACGCTCCCTTGAGCATGCTGTCGAGATCGGCGGGGCTGCGGGTCAGGGGCAGTGAGAGATAGTGCTTGTCGAAGATGATGCGGGCGGCCTCCGCATCGAAGCGGATGTGCTTGCAGAAGATCGTGGGATAGACCGAGACGTGGGCGGGCTCTGCATAAGGGAATTCCGCCGCACGCAGCGCGATTGCGGAATCCACCGCCCAGCAGGAGAAGCCGAGCACGTAGCGGAGCAGGGTGACGAGGCAGAATTCGCGGCAGTCGGCGAGATCGCGCTGCTCGCGAAGGGAGATGGTCGCGGTCTCGCCGCTGACCTCGAGCTCGAACAGCACGTCCTCGGTCAGCAGGCGATGATGCCGGCACCAGCGCTTCAGCGCGACCTCGAGATTGGGCGCGGTGATCGAGGCACGGCACAGCATGCCGTAGCTGCCCCAGGGCAGGCGGCGCGAGAACCAGCCGAGCGCCTCGTCGTCGAGCTCGCGCATGGCGTGGCCGGCCAGCGCCTCGAACTGGACGGCCGTGATCCGCCCGTCGGCCGACCCGACCAGGTCAGGCTGGACCTGTCCCTTGGCGAGCGCCTCGGTCGGATCCCGCCCATAACGGGCATAGGCCGCGGCCACGCCGCGGACGAAGGCGGCGGGGGTCATGGCGCGGCGGGGCGTCGCGGTTACGGCCTGGAAGGGCATCGGAAAATCCTCGCCAAACTTGGCGGAAAATGCAACCTTTTAGACCGCCGGAGCGCCCGGGCAGGGGTAGGTTCGGACCCGACAAGAAACTTGCAGGATCCTTGGAGGAATCGCCTTGAACATCCCGAGCATCGACTTCGATCTGGGCGACGACATCAGCATGCTGCGCGATACGCTGCGCGCCTTCGTCGAGGCGGAGATCGCCCCGCGCGCTGCCGAGATCGAGAAGGCCAATCTGTTCCCTGCCGACCTGTGGAAGCGCCTTGGCGACCTCGGCGTGCTCGGCATGACCGCGCCGGAGCAGTATGGCGGGTCCAACATGGGCTATCTCGCCCATATCGTCGCCATGGAGGAGATTTCGCGCGGCTCCGCGGCCGTAGGCCTGTCCTACGGCGCCCACTCCAACCTCTGTGTCAACCAGATCCGCCGCAACGGCAATGACGCGCAGCGCCAGCGCTATCTGCCGAAGCTGATCTCAGGCGACTATGTCGGGGCGCTCGCGATGTCCGAGCCCGGCGCCGGCTCCGACGTCGTCTCGATGAAGCTGCGCGCCGACAAGCGCGGCGATCGCTATGTGCTGAACGGCTCGAAGATGTGGATCACCAATGGCGGCGATGCCGACGTGCTGGTGGTCTACGCCAAGACCGATCCGGAGGCCGGCCCGCGCGGCATGACCGCATTCCTGATCGAGAAGGGTTTCAAGGGCTTCACCCATGGCCAGCACCTCGACAAGCTCGGCATGCGCGGCTCCAACACCTATCCGCTGTTCTTCGACGAATGCGAGGTGCCGGAGGAGAACGTGCTCGGCAAGGTCGGCGAGGGCGTCAAGGTGCTGATGTCCGGCCTCGACTATGAGCGCGCGGTACTGTCGGGCGGCCCGCTCGGCATCATGGCGGCCTGCATGGACGCGGTGGTGCCTTACATGCACGAGCGAAAGCAGTTCGGCCAGCCGATCGGCGACTTCCAGCTGATGCAGGGCAAGCTCGCCGACATGTATGCGACCTGGCAGGCCACGCGCGCTTACGTCTACGCTGTGGGAAAGGCCTGCGATCGCGCCGACCACGCGCGCACGCTGCGCAAGGACGCGGCGGCCGCGATCCTGTATTCCGCGGAGAAGGCGACGTGGATGGCGGGCGAGGCGATCCAGGCGCTCGGCGGCGTCGGCTATACGTCCGAGTTTCCGGTCGGCCGGCTCTGGCGCGACGCCAAGCTCTACGAGATCGGCGCGGGCACGTCCGAAGTGCGCCGCATGCTGATCGGCCGCGAGCTGATGTCGGAAACCGCTTAAACCCTCAACCACGTCATCAGAAACGCGGGACCACATGCCGCTCCATTCCAGCATCGACCCATCGTCATCCGATTTTGCCCGCAATGCGGACGCCATGCGCGCGCTCGTGGCGGACTTGCGTGAAAAGCTCGCCGAGGTCGCCGGCGGCGGCGGCGAGGCCTCACGCAACCGCCATACCTCGCGCGGCAAGATGCTGGCGCGCGAGCGCGTCGATCTGCTGGTCGATCCCGGCACCTCGTTCCTGGAGCTGTCGCCGCTGGCGGCCCATGGCCTCTATGGCGGCGACGTGCATTCGGCGAGCATCGTCACCGGCGTCGGGCGCATCTCGGGCCGCGAATGCGTCATCGTCGCCAACGACGCCACCATCAAGGGCGGCACCTATTATCCCATGACCGTGAAGAAGCATCTGCGCGCGCAGGACATTGCGCGGCAGAACAATCTGCCCTGCGTCTACATGGTCGATTCCGGCGGCGCCTTCCTGCCGCTGCAGGACGAGATCTTCCCGGACGAGCGGCACTTCGGCCGCATCTTCTACAACCAGGCGCAGATGTCCTCACAGGGCATTCCGCAGATCGCCATCGTGATGGGCTCCTGCACAGCCGGCGGCGCCTATGTGCCGGCGATGTCGGACGAGAGCATCATCGTGCGCAATCAAGGCACCATCTTCCTCGGCGGCCCGCCGTTGGTGAAGGCTGCGACCGGCGAGGTCGTCAGCGCCGAAGAACTCGGCGGCGCTGACGTGCATTCGCGGCAATCCGGCGTCACCGATCACTACGCCCAGAACGATGCCCATGCGATCGGCATCGCGCGCCGCATCGTCGGCACCTTGAAGCCACCGGCGCGGCCTAACCTCAACATGCATCAGCCGCGTGATCCGCTTTATGCGGCTGAGGAGATTTACGGCGTGGTGCCTGTCGATGGCAGAAAACCGTTCGACGTGCGCGACATCATCGCGCGCGTGGTTGACGGGTCCGAGTTCGACGAATTCAAGAAACTCTACGGCACGACGCTGGTGTGCGGCTTCGCCCATATCTGGGGCTTTCCGGTCGGCATTATCGCCAATAACGGCATTCTTTTCAGCGAGAGTTCGCTGAAGGGCGCGCATTTCATCGAGCTGTGCTGCCAGCGCGGTATTCCCCTGGTGTTCCTGCAGAACATCACCGGCTTCATGGTCGGCAAGAAATACGAGGCGGGCGGCATCGCGCGCGACGGCGCCAAGCTCGTGACGGCGGTCGCGACGGCGTCCGTGCCAAAATTCACCGTGGTGATCGGCGGCTCCTACGGCGCCGGCAATTACGGCATGTGCGGCCGCGCCTATTCACCGCGCTTCCTCTGGATGTGGCCGAACGCGCGCATCTCGGTGATGGGCGGCGAGCAGGCCTCGATGGTGCTGAGCCAGGTCCGCCGCGATAACATTGAGGCCAAGGGCGACAGCTGGTCGAAGGAGGAGGAGGACAAGTTCCGCAAGCCGATCCGCGACCAATATGAGAGTCAGGGCCATCCCTATTATGCCACCGCGCGCCTGTGGGACGATGGCGTGATCGACCCTGCCGACACGCGCCTCGTGCTCGGCCTCGGCCTGTCGGCGGCGTCGAATGCGCCGATCGAGCCGACCAAGTTCGGCCTGTTCAGGATGTGATGCGATGGACCGCACAAGACTCTACCGCCGTTTTCGCACGCTCCTGATCGCCAACCGCGGCGAGATCGCCTGCCGCGTCATCCGCACGGCGCGTGCCATGGGCCTGCGCACCGTCGCCGTCTATTCCGAGGCCGACCGCGACGCGATGCATGTGGCGCTCGCGGATGAGGCCGTGCTGCTCGGACCCGCGCGGGCTCGCGACAGCTATCTCGACATCGAGCGGCTGATCGAGGCCGCGCGCAAGACCGGCGCCGAGGCCGTGCATCCCGGCTACGGCTTCCTGTCTGAAAATGCCGAATTCGCGCAGGCCTGCTACGACGCCGGCCTCGTTTTCGTCGGCCCGACCGCCGAGATGATGAATGCGATGGGCTCGAAGTCAGGCTCGAAAGCCTTGATGGAGAAGGCCGGCGTGCCGCTGGTATCAGGCTATCACGGCGAGGCGCAGGACGATGCGACGCTGGCGAAGGCGGCCGAAAAGGTCGGTTTCCCGATCCTGGTGAAGGCATCGGCCGGCGGCGGCGGCCGCGGCATGCGCATCGTGCGCTCGGCGGCCGAACTCGGGCCGGCGATCGTCAGCGCCAAGCGCGAGGCCAAGGCCGCGTTCGGCGATGACCGCATGCTGATCGAAAAGTACGTCGACAATCCCCGGCATATCGAGGTGCAGATCATCGGCGACAGCCACGGCAATCTGCTGTCGCTGTTCGAGCGCGAATGCACCTTGCAGCGCCGCCACCAGAAAGTGATCGAGGAGGCGCCGTCGCCGACGCTCAATGCAGCCCAGCGCGAAACGGTCTGCGCTGCCGCGCGCAAGGCGGCGGGCGCGGTGAACTATGTCGGCGCCGGCACCATCGAGTTCGTCTCCGACGGCAAGGACGTGTTCTTCATCGAGATGAACACGCGGCTCCAGGTCGAGCATCCCGTGACCGAGTTGATTACCGGCGTCGACCTCGTCGAATGGCAGCTGCGCGTCGCGTTCGGCGAGGCGCTGCCGCTGAAGCAAGACGAGATCAAGCTCAACGGCCACGCCATCGAGGCCCGTGTCTATGCCGAAAATCCCACCAAGAATTTCATGCCCTCGGTCGGGAGGATCTCGACCTGGCGGCTGCCTGCCGAGACGGGCGGCCTGCGCATCGACGCCGGCTATCGTGAAGGCGACAGCGTCTCGCCGTACTACGACGCCATGCTGGCAAAGATGATCGCCTGGGCGCCCACGCGCGAAGTGGCGATCGATCGGCTCAACCGCGCGCTGGAAGACTCCGACGTCCGTGGCATCGTCACCAACATCCCGTTCCTGTCGGCGCTGATCACGCATCCGAAGGTGCGGGCCAATGCGATCGACACCGGATTCATCGAGCGTGAGCTGGCGGTCCTGACACCGGCGGCGCCGGCACCGGGCGAGCTCGAGCTCTGTGCCGCGGTTGCCGCCATCGTCAATGACGAGCGGCAGGCGGCGCAAGGCGAGCCGCGTTCGCCATGGCAGACCTTCGGCTGGCAGCCGGTCGGCCGCCGCCAGCGCAATTTTGCCTTCCGCGTCGGCCATGGTGTTGGTCATGGCCCCGAGCAGAAAATCGCACTGAATTATGGCAGCGGGCCATCGACGCTGGTGATCGGCGAGCGCGAGCTGGCGTTCGCGGTTGCGCCGAAGGATGGCGGCTTCGATCTGACGCTGGATGGCGTCAAATCATCCGTTGCCGCCGTGATCGACGGCCACGAGCTTTACCTGCGCACACGCAACGGCCGCTTCGACCTGCACTGGGTCGATCCGTTCGGCGGCGAGAGCGAGGAGCATGTCGGAGAAGACAAGATCGCAGCGCCTCTGCCGGGCACGGTCGTCGCCGTTCTGGCCGAGGAAGGCGCAAAGCTCGAGAAGGGCGCGCCGATCCTGACGCTGGAAGTGATGAAGATGGAGCAGACGCTGCGGGCACCCTATGCCGGCGTGCTGAAGTCCATCAAATGCAAAGTCGGCGACATCGTGCAGGAAGGCATCGAGCTCGCCGTGGTCGAGGCCTCCGGAGAGTGGCATGAGTGACCCCGTCCGCATCATCGAGATGGGGCCGCGCGACGGCCTCCAGAACGAGAAGGCGCCTGTCAGCGTCGAGGCCCGGATCGCCTTCATCGAGGCGCTGGTTGCGGCCGGGCTCGATACGGTCGAGGTCGGCGCCTTCGTCTCGCCCAAGGCGATCCCGCAGATGGCGAGCTCCGATGCCGTGCTGCGCGGCGTCAGCCACATCAAGGGTGCCGAACTCCACGTGCTGGTGCCGAACGAAAAGGGCTACGACGCTGCGCGGGCTGCCGGCGCGAAAGTCGTCTCCGTGTTCGCGGCAGCCTCGGAAGGCTTTTCGCGCGCCAACATCAACTGCACGATTGCGGAGTCCATCGAGCGCTTCAAGCCCGTGCTGACGCGCGCCAAGGCCGATGGCGTGCCCGTGCGCGGCTATATCTCTTGCGTGCTCGGATGTCCGTTCGACGGCGAGATCAAGCCGAAGGCGGTCGCCGATCTCGCCAGCACGCTGTGGGATCTCGGCTGCTACGAGATCTCGCTCGGCGACACCATCGGTGTCGGCACGCCCACCAAGGCCAAGGAGATGCTGCGCGCGGTCGCGGCGAACGTTCCCGCCGCAAAGCTCGCGATGCATTTCCACGACACCTATGGCCAGGCGCTGGCCAATCTCTATGCTGGGATGGAGGAGGGCGTCCGCGTGATCGATGCCGCCGCCGGCGGGCTCGGTGGCTGTCCCTACGCGCCGGGGGCAACGGGGAATGTGGCGACGGAGGATGTGGTCTACATGCTCGAGGGCATGGGCGTGAGGACCGGCGTCGATATGGAGAAGCTGCTGGCGGCGACGAATGAGATGAGCGCGGTGCTGGGCAAACCGCCGGTGAGCCGCGTGGCATCGGCGCTGAATGCGAAGAAGAAGCGGGCGACGCCCTGAGGCTCAGTGCCGTAGGGTGGGCAAAGCGAAGCGTGCCCACGCAATCTACCCGATCATTGAGACGTGGTGGGCACGGCGCTATGCGCCTTTGCCCACCCTACGGACTACCGCACCTGTGTTTGCCGCTACCTGCTTCCGTCCGGTCCCATCACCAGATCCGGCAACCAGGTCGAGATCTCCGGCACCAGACACAGCAGCAGCACTGCGCCCATCATCAGGAGCACGAAGGGCAGCGTGCCCCAGATGACCTCGCTCAGCGGGATGTCAGGCGCGACGTTGCGGATGACGAAGATGTTGAGCCCGACGGGTGGATGGATCAGCCCCATCTCCATCACGATGGTCATGACCACGCCGAACCAGATGATGTCGAAATTGGCAGCGCGTAACGGCGGCAGGATGATCGGCGCGGTCATCAGGATGATCGAGACCGGCGGCAGGAAGAAGCCGAGCACGACGACCATGACCAGGATTGCGAGCAGCAGGCCCCAGCGCGGCAGGTGCATCGCCACGACGGATTCGGCGGCCGATTGCGAGATGTGCAGATAGCTCATCACGTAGGAATAGAGCAGCGACATGCCGATGATCATCATCAGCATGGTCGATTCGCGGATCGTCGACTTCATGATGGGGCCGAGATCTTCCGGCCGCCACACGCCGTAGATCGCCGCGATCAGCCCCAGCGCCAGAAGTCCGCCGAGGCCGGCGGTCTCCGACGGCGTGGCAAAGCCGCCATAGAGCGCGGCCATGACACCGGTGAGCAAGAGGACGAACGGGATCACGCGTGGCAGCACGCTGAAGCGTTCGGCCAGCGTGTACTCGTCGCGGGCGAGGATTGCCGTCTCCGGCCCGCCGTTCTTGTAGATCGCCTCGGCTGCAGCATATTCCCGGCGGAAGCGGTACACCGCATAGAATCCGAACAGCGAGACCAGCAGCAGGCCGGGCCCGATGCCGGCGAGGAACAGGCGCCCCAGCGACTTCTCGGCGGCGACCGCAAACAGGATCATGGTGATCGAGGGCGGCAAAAGAATGCCGAGCGTGCCGCCGGCGGCGATGATGCCGGCCGCGAAGCCGCCGGAATAGCCGCGCTTGCGCATCTCGGGGATGCCGGCCGAACCGATGGCCGAGCAGGTCGCGGGGCTCGAGCCCGCCATTGCCGCAAACAGCGCGCAGGCAAACACGTTGGCGACGCCGAGGCCGCCGGGCACGCGATGCAGCCAGGCGTGGAGTGCGGAATAGAGATCCTGGCCGGCGCGCGATTTGCCGATCGCCGCGCCCTTCAGGATGAACAGCGGGATCGACAGCAGCGTGATCGAGGCCATTTCCTCATAGACGTTCTGCGTCACCGTATCGAGCGAGGCCGAGGGCATGTAGATGCCCATGAACACGACCGCGACGGCGCCGAGCGCGAACGCAATCGGCATGCCCGAGAACATCACGATCAGCGTCGCGACACCGTAAGCGATACCGATGCCGAAAACGCTCATGGCCGCTTGGCTCCTGCGAAGGGCAGCGCCAGCTGCACGAGGATCTGGAGGCAGAGCAGGCTCATGCCAAGCGCCATCAGGGAATAGGGAATGGCGAGCGGCGGCGACCACATCGAGTTCGAGACCTGGCCGTCGACATAGGCCTCATGCGTCAGCGTCCACGACTTCCAGGTGAAGAAGGCGCAGAACAGGAACGTTGCGGCATCGACGATCCAGAGCCGGACCCTGTTCGCCAGCGGCGACAGCAGGCCGACGAAGGCCTCGATGCCGATATGACCGCGATTCTGCTGCACATAGGCGGCGGTCATGAAGGTGGCGCCGACCAGCAGAAACACGGCGGCCTCGTCCTGCCAGTAATTTGCGGCCTTGAACAACGCGCGGCTGAGCACGCTGTAGCTCAGGATGGCGCACGCCGCGACCAGCGCCAGCGCCGCGAACACGATGATGATGCGGTTGAGGATGGCGAGACCGCGATCGAGCGCTGCCGCAAGGCCGGTCCTTGCGGCAGCATTGGCCTGATCGTCACGATCCGGCTGAGGACCGCGGCTCATGCAGCGACGTCGGAGGCAAGCTTGAGCAGGTTGGCGGCGGTCGCCGTCTTGGCACCGTAATCCTTCCACGCAGTGTCGCGGGCGATGTCGCGCCACTTGCCGACGGTGGCGGCATCGAGCGCGCTCACCTTGGCGCCGGCCTTCTCGTAGACCTTGGCGACCTCGACGTCGTCATCCTGCGCGCCCTTGCGGCCGAAGGCTTCGAGCTCTTGACCCACAGCGACCAGGATGTCCTGCTGGTTCTTCGGCAGCTTGTCGAAGATCGCCTTCGACATCATCAATGGCTCGAGCATGAACCAGTAGGACGCGCCGGCGCCCGAGGTCAGCGACTTCGCGACCTCTTCGAGGCGGAACGAGATCAGGCTGGTGGAGGAGGTGATGCCGGCATCGCACGCGCCGGTCTGCATCGCCGCGTAGATTTCGTTTGACGGTACCGACAGCACCGAGGCGCCTGCGGTCTGCAGCACCATGTCCATCTCGCGCGAGCCGCCGCGCACCTTCATGCCCTTGGCATCTTCCGGCGCCACGATCGGCTTGGAACGGCTGGCGACGCCGCCGGCCTGCCAGACCCAGGTGAGCAGGATGATGCCCTTGTCGGCGAGGAAGTCGGAGAGCGCCTTGCCGACCGGCTCCTTCTTCCAGCGCATGCCCTGGTCATAGGTGGTGACGAGGCCGGGCATCAGCCCGATATTGGTCTCCGGCAATTCGCCACCGGCATAGGGCATCGGATACAGCGAGATGTCGAGCGCACCCTTGCGCATCGCTGAGAACTGCGCGTTGGTCTTGATCAGCGACGAGTTCGGATAGATCTCGGCGGCGATGTCGCCATTGCTGCGCTTGCTGACTTCGGCTGCGAACATGCGGCAGAGCCGGTCGCGGAAATCGCCCTTGTCGATAGTGCCGCCGGGGAATTGGTGCGAGATCTTCAGCGTGGTCGCGGCATGCGCGGTGCCGATGCCGAAGCGGAGAATGGCGGGGGCTGCGACTGCTGTCGCGAGCAGGTGACGACGCGTGAACATGAAGTATCCCCTTCGACGGTTCTTTGAACGCTTCTCATCTGAGTGATCTGGCGGGTCGTGAGACCGGCACGGAGCCCCATTCTAGCCGGTCTAGACCCTGAGTTCTCTCACCTGATAGTTCGAGATGGAAGGCCGCGGCAAGTGTTCGCCTTGCTGCGCTGCACTCGCCGAGCCCTCGTGTTTCGGCCAATAACGCTTTTGGTCAGGGAAACGATCGCCCAATCGCGCGGCGGCTGACGAAAAAAAACTTCGCAACGTCGCGTAACAAGCGCGCGTGTCGATCCGTCGAGATTGAGTAGCGGCACCTGTCGCTTTCACAACACCATCTCGAAGGGATTGTCTCTCATGACCATTCGCACCCGTATCGTGCTCGGCGCCTCGGCTGCCGCTCTCTCGCTTGGTCTGGCGCTGTCGCCGGCCGCTTTTGCCCAGGACAAGATGGGCAAGGACGACGGCATGATGAAGAAGGACACGATGTCCAAGGACAGCATGAAGAAGGATCACATGTCCAAGGACGACGGCATGAAGAAGGATACGATGGCGAAGGATGGCATGAAAAAAGACGACGGGATGATGAAGAAGAACTGATCTTCCGCCGTCATGCCGGCCGCCTCCAGCGGGGCGAGCCCGGCATGCCCAGCATCTGCCTCGTCCATCCACGGCCCGTCGTCGCGTTTCGCGTTCGCGGCTGGTGCGGCGCGATTTGACCTGGAGCCGGTGGGCCCCAGGTCAAATTTTGAGGTCAAATTTTGAGGTCAAATTTCAGGTCAAATTTTGTTGAAGCTTACTTCCGCTTGGCCTTGCGGGCGGCGTAACGGGCGTCGCGCTTGGCCTTCTGCTCGGCCTCGAGCGCTGCCGCCTTGGCAGCCGCTTCCTCGGCCTCACGCGCAAGGCGCGCGGCTTCAGCGGCCTTGGCTTCTTCCTCGCGGCGCTTCTGCTCGGCTTTTTCGGCCTCGCGCGCAGCCTTCGCTTCGGCGCGCTTGGCCGCGAGCGCCTCGCGCTCGGCGCGCTTCGCCACCACAGCGGGATCGTCAGGTCCGGGCTGCGACTTGAATTTGTTCAAAAGATTTTTGCGGGCTTCCAGCGCCGCCTTTTGCCGGTCTGCGAAGCCGGGTTCCCTAAATCCACTCATTCGACGAGCCTTGTCTTCCTCGCTTTCGATCCTAAATCACTGCCTGTTGGTACGTCGGCTGGGCACAAGCAGGCGCCACGCGACGCAGAAGCGTGTACATCGCCACGCGTCGCGAAGCCACCCATATTCGCAGCCGATCAGGTCCACGAAATCGCTGAACCAGCCGACCCTTCGTAGCCCGGAAAAACTGCCGAATTGTGATGTCCCTCATAAGGGCACCCAGCGGCGGCGCCTAGCGTCCGCCATACGAGACGGAGCACGGGCATGATCTTTTTCCGGCTGAGCCCGAAAGCCCTTTCGATCGTGGTCGCAGCAGTGGCGGTCGTAGGCGCGGTCCTGGTGGCTGCCCGTCCGCAGCCGATCGAGAGTGCGGTTCTTGGAGCCGCTTGGGAGTGTACTCAAACCGCGTTCATCCTGACGAGCTGCGCGCCGCGCGCCCAGCAGGCGATCCCGGCGGTCGAGACCTTGCGCAAGGAAGCGGTGCGGCAGACCAAGGGTTGAGCGGTCAAAGTTGAGCGGCCAAGGGTCGAGCGGCGACGGCTGCGCGAGGATGTGACGTGACGTCGCGGAGGTGATAAACGGCCTCAGCGAGCGCCAAGGTCGCCATGTCCGAGCCTGACTTGATGCCCGAACCCGTAGAGAAGCCCAAAGCTTCGCCCAAACCCCAATCCCCCAAATCCCAATCCGGCGACAGCCGTCGCGGCGCGGTCGCGGGGCTCATCATTGCTGCCGCCCTTCTCGCAGTTGGCCTGTGGCTCGCTCGGGACCTCACCGCCGCCAGCAAGATGCAGGATTGCCTGATGTCGGGGCGACGCAATTGCGATGTGATCGAGCCGGCGCGCTAGTGCCGGGTTCACCGGGCGTCCCGGCGAAAATTCGCCGCGATCTTAAACAGATGTAACGGGACATTACCGGCCTGGCGGGTCAATCTGGCAGGTCAGTTATCAGGCGGCATCAGCCAAAGGCGATCCGAATCGTCTATCGCGCATGGGCCACGGCAATTTCTGAAAGTTAAGGGGTAGGCACGAATGAGTGCGTCCAGCCGTATGAAGATCATCATTCCCGTGGTTTCGGCCATGTCGTTGCTGGCATTGTCCGCCCAGGCGCAGGACGCGGGTCCCCCCAAGGGCGCAGGTCAACCGCCAGGGCAGGGCGCAGCTACTCCGCCACCGGCCGACCAGAACACCCGCAAAGGTCCACCACCGCAGGCAGGGCGATCCGTCTCCCAACCTGGCGGTCAGGCCCACGTGACGCCCGGAGCCGGTCCGCACCGTGCCGATGGTCCGTCCCCAAGGCCCGGCCGTACCATGGCGCGTGGTCCGGCGCCCGCGCGCGACTGGGGTGGACATACCTACCGTGGCAATCTTGCCTGGGAGGGCGGCCGCTGGCGTCATGAGGTCCATAATGGCCGTCCCGGCTGGTGGTGGGACGTTGGCGGCGTCTGGTACTATTATCCGCAGCGGATGGACGGCCCACCCGCTTATATCTCCGAGGAATATGTGGACGACGTGCCGGTGGCCTACGCGCCGCCGCCGGGTCCGCCCGTGGCTTACGAACCACCTCCGCCGCCGCCGGCGCCCGATCCCGGCGCGAGCGCGCTGGGCGGCGCCATTGTCGGCGGTGTGCTCGGCGGCCTGCTTTCGGGCAACGCCTCGGGTGCGGCTGCGGGCGCGGTCATCGGCGGTGCAACCGGTGCCATCGCGGGAGCAACGGCCGCTTCACGTCCGGGCTACTATGTCGCCGAAGGGGTTTGTTATTACCGCTATCCTAGCGGCCAGTATGTGCAGGTCGATCCGCGCGCCTGTTACTGAGCGCCTGAGCGAGATCTGAATTGAATGAGGCGGGCTCAAGCCCGCCTCATTTGTTGCGCAAATGACAGAAGGCTGTTGTTTGCGGAAATGACAGAAGGCCTTTTTGCAAATCAATCTCTGTGGCGACGCACAACAACTGCCCTTAATTTCCACTGGCGCTCATTGTGGCGTCACGCAATTGATCAAAGAAAAAATCAAAAGTGAGTCGCAGGGGACGGGATCATGCTGGACGCGATCCAGATCAGCTTGGCGCTATGGGCCATGATCGTTTGCGGGGGTATCAAGGGGGTGCAGATCGTGCACCTCCTGTTTTAGCGCGCCATTCGCGCTACGAGACAAGCCAGCTCAGGAACGCCATCGCAGCCCAGACCAGGGCACCGATCCAGGCGGTCATCACGATGGCTATGGTTGCGAGAAAGGCGAAGCCTTGCAGGTCGGCTTTGCGCATCGACGCGGGCGCTTGCGCTTCGGCTTCTCGTCTCGTGAGGGGGATAGCCATCGATCCTCTGTCGCGTTCTGCGGAGTACCATGTTGCTCTTTAGCGGACGCGCCGAGCCTCGGCTGTGATGCAATTCACAGATCGGCGCATATGAACGGGCCTCACCGCTTTGTGTATGATCAGCACCATCGTGCGCGGCGGGCGCTTCCCGGCGGTTTGAAACCGCCAGTGCAA
This sequence comes from Bradyrhizobium manausense, assembly GCF_001440035.1. Classification (GTDB taxonomy): domain Bacteria; phylum Pseudomonadota; class Alphaproteobacteria; order Rhizobiales; family Xanthobacteraceae; genus Bradyrhizobium; species Bradyrhizobium manausense. The sequence goes on from NZ_LJYG01000108.1 coordinate 98,907, forward strand.
TTCTATGGAGGTCACAATTAGAGCGTGCCGAAATCATCAGCAACACGCCCCGTTATCCGCAATCATACGGACGAAATTGCCACGCACTTGTCCGGATCGAGCGGTTAGAGTCGGCACTCATGTGTACCGAGTACGATCCACAGCATGAAGCCGAGGCAGCTATGAAGCGTGCCGCCGAGTCGGAAGGCCCCGACCGGCAACGCCTCATCGAACTGGCGCTGGCGTGGCATCAGCTTGCGCGCGATCGTCGCAACGACGAATCGAGCGCAGGGACTGATCGCATCGGGCCGTAGGGCCCGTTTGGTCGCGACCACCTGGTCGAACATCCGGACAAGTACGGCATTCATCGCGCGCGTTGCAGTGCTGACGATGGCAACGATGGCTCGGAAGACCGAGATCACTCGATCGCCGACGGTGGTTCAACAACCGCAACCCTGCATGGTCGCTGACGTAGAATATAGAGGGCGCCACCGGTTCGCGCTGGCGGGCCCATAGTTCTCCGGGCGAGAAAGGTTGTGCTGATCCTGCTTTGTCTTTGAACGTGTATTTATAAGCGGAACACCCAGGTAGGGAGGGCGTTTGAGAGGTAACATACGTTAATTTTTGAACTGACAGCGCGCGGAATCTGTGCCCAATTCTAAGGCATCAATACCTTGGCTAAAGCCAGATGGAACTGTTTAAGGCGGAAAAGATCGGCGAAACCGATAGCCGACCCGACAGGAAATGTAGATTTTGCGGAAGAACGCTTCGCTTGTTGAGGGTGGTGCATTTCCCAGACCGCGGTACGACCGTGCGCACGTTCGAATGCGAATGCGGCGACCGAACCTGGGATGATTGAGCCAGCCTCAAGCTATGCTGCTCGCGTTGGCCGCCCCTTGTCTCTTTGTTCTCCGGTCGAGAACGGACTTTGAATATAATAGGCCTGCTTTTGTTCTTCGGACGTGTACTTACAAGCGGAACACCCGGACGTTGGGCCGCCTCAGTTGGCGGCCTCTTTCCTCCAGTCCCAACCTTCGATCAAGCCACGCATAATTCGTGCGAACATTCTCGCCCAATCGATCGCTTGCTCGCGCGGGACTTGTCCTGGACGGAGCCGTCGCGATGGTAGGTCGTCGAAATAAAAGTATCGACTTCGGCGACCATCCGCGAAGCGGACCTCGAAGCTTCCTGTGCCGGGCACGGCTTCGTGTTTGAGAAGGCGGACACTCATCCCGCGATCGAAACTCGGTACTGTCGAGAGTCAAATAGTCAATTCCTTGTGGCACTGAACGAGCGCGAGCTACTGCCAGTCGTTGGTCCTAAGGATCGCGACGGCGCCTGAGGCGATCATCGCTGGCAGTAGTGTCGCGGCGTTCGTGAACGGAAAGCGAATGAGCGTGTTGCTGCCGTGTTGCCTGGAGCGATTTGTAGTGCCGCGCAACGCGTTGAATTTGCTGTCGGCGCCAAGCGACTTGCGCAACACGGATGGGGCGCAAGAACGAAGCGGATACTTTGCCAAGGTTTTGATTTGGAAGTTGAAAGGGTGGCGATCCCGGCAGGAATCGAACCTGCAACCCTCAGAGTAGAAATCTGATGCTCTATCCAGTTGAGCTACGGGACCGTTCCGGCCAGCCCGGGTTGGGGCCCGGCTGTTCATATATCATGGCAATATGAAAAATCTGGTCTTTCGCCAAGCCTGAACCGAACCGTTTTCCTCAGTGCTGCGACAAACCGGAACGGTGAAGTGTCAGGGTGCCGGGTTGAGCGGCAGCGGACTGGACGACGGATCACGTCGCCGGCAACGCTGACCAGCTTCCGGGACACGGTCGCCGGTCGACGGGTCCGATATTGCCTGCGCCTCAGGACGGCGTGCGCGGCGGTAGCGTGATCGGTCTCCTCTGGGCGTGCCTTGCCATGGCGAATGCGACGTTTTGCACCTTTGGTTCCATCGCCATGAGTCCGTCACCTTTCCGCACACATTATCGCCGCCGCGGCGCTCGTCCGCGATTTCCGGGAGTCCATTCATGATCGGTCTGGTTCGCGCCGTCATCCTCTGCGCAACGCTGGCGTTTGGCCTGAGCGCGGCGCATGCCGCTGACAAGGCGTTCAAGCGCGACGATCTCGCTGATTCTGCGATCAAGCTGGAGGCGCAGATCAAGAGCGAGGCAGGGCCGGTCGCCAAGACCAATGCGACGCTGAAGACGGACGCCGACGCCGCCTTCAAGCGCAACGATTACCGCACCGGGCTCTCGGTCCTTGGCCAGATCGCCGCGACCACGCCCGATGACGCCGGTAACTGGCTGCGGCTCGCCAAGGTGATCTTCCAGATCACGCCGCGGAGCTCGAGCGAGCAGACGTTCCTCTGGGAACGGGCCTCGACGGCCGCCTACATCGCTTACACGCGCGCCGGCAATCAGGGCGAGGAGGCCGATGCGCTCGCGGTGCTCGGCAAGTCGCTCGCCGAACGGCATCTGTTCCGCCCCTCGCTCGACGCATTGCGGCTGTCGCTGGACATGCGCGAGGTCGCCGATGTCCGCGGCCAATATGAGAAGCTGCGCGACGAGCACGGCTTCCGCCTGCTCGACTATACCGTGGACTCGGATTCGGCGAGCCCGCGCGCCTGCTTCCAGTTCTCGGAAGAGCTCGCCAAGCGCACCGATTTCGCGCCCTTCCTGGCGCTCGCAGGTCAGGACAAGCCGGCGCTGTCGGCGGAGGGCAAGCAGCTCTGCGTCGACGGGCTGAAGCATGGCGAGCGCTACAACATCAACTTACGTGCCGGCCTGCCGTCGACGGTGAAGGAAGGCCTGCCGAAATCGGCCGAGTTCAACATCTATGTGCGCGACCGCAAGCCGTTCGTGCGCTTCACCAGCCGCGCCTACGTGCTGCCGCGGACCGGGCAGCGCGGCATTCCCGTGGTCAGCGTCAACACGCCCGCGGTGAACATCGATGTTTTCCGGATCGGCGATCGCAACCTGATCAACACGGTGGTCGACAGCGACTTCCAGAAGACTTTGTCGAAGTACCAGCTCAGCGATCTCGGCAACGAGCGCGGCGTCAAGGTCTGGTCGGGCGAGCTCGCGACCGCGATGACGCTGAACCAGGACGTCACCACCGCATTCCCGGTCGACGAGGCGCTGGGCGAGCTGCAGCCCGGCGTCTATGTGATGACGGCGGCAGCCAAGGGGCCGGGCAGCGACGATGATTATCAACTCGCAACCCAATGGTTCATCGTTTCCGACCTCGGCGTGTCAGCCTATTCCGGCAATGACGGCATCCATGTCTTCGTGAACTCACTGGCCTCGACCGATCCGGTCGGCAAAGCCGAGGTGCGGCTGGTCGCCCGCAACAATGAGATATTGGCGACGCGCAAGACCGACGATGCCGGCCATGTGCTGTTCGAGACGGGGCTGGCGCGCGGCGAGGGCGGCCTGTCGCCCGCGATGTTGACGGTGACCGGCGAGAAGGCCGACTACGCTTTCCTGAGCCTGAAGAGCTCGGCTTTTGACCTCAGTGACCGTGGTGTCGCGGGCCGCGTCGTGCCCGCGGGGGCCGATGCCTTCGTCTATGCCGAGCGCGGCGTCTATCGCTCCAGCGAGACCGTCTATCTCACCGCGCTGCTGCGCGACGGGCAGGGCAATGCCGTCAATGGTGGGCCGCTGACGCTCGTGATCGAGCGTCCTGATGGCGTCGAATTTCGCCGCGCCGTGCTGGCTGACCAGGGCGCCGGCGGCCGCACGCTCGCCGTGCCGCTCAACTCGGCCGTTCCGACCGGGACCTGGCGGGTGCGCGCCTTCACCGATCCGAAGGGCTCGTCGGTCGGCGAGACCACCTTCATGGTCGAGGATTACGTCCCCGATCGGATCGAATTCGAATTGTCCGCCAAGGACAAGCTGATCAAAGCCAACGCTCCTGTGGAGCTCAAGGCGGACGGTCATTTCCTCTACGGCGCGCCGGCCTCCGGCCTCAGCCTCGAAGGCGACATGCTGATTGCGCCTGCCTCCGGGCGGCCCGGCTATGCCGGCTACCAGTTCGGCGTCGATGACGAGCAGACCACCTCGAACGAGCGCACGCCGCTGGAGAACCTGCCCGAGGCCGACGCCAATGGCGTTGCGACCTTCCCGGTGACGCTGGAGAAGCAGCCGGCCTCGACCCGTCCGCAGGAGGCGCAGATCTTCGTCCGCATGGTCGAGACCGGCGGCCGCGCCGTCGAGCGCAAGCTCGTTCTGCCGGTCGCGCCCGCGACCGCGCTGATCGGCATCAAGCCGCTATTCGGCGACAAGAACGTCGCGGAAGGCGACAAGGCCGAGTTCGATGTCGTGTTCGTCTCGCCCGAGGGCAAGACGATTCCCCGCGACGGCCTGCGTTACGAGCTCCTGAAGATGGAATCGCGCTATCAATGGTACCGCCAGAACAATTATTGGGAGTATGAGCCGGTCAAGTCGACCTCGCGCGTCGCCGACGGTGACGTCACGATCGCCGCCGACAAGCCGACGCGGATCTCGCTGGCGCCCCGGCCCGGCCGCTACCGGCTCGATGTGAAGTCGAATGACGCAGACGGTCCGGTGACCTCGGTGCAGTTTGACGTCGGCTGGTATTCCGACGGCAGCGCCGATACGCCTGATTTGCTGGAGACCTCGATCGACAAGCCGCAATACGCCTCCGGCGATACCATGACGGTATCGGTCAATGTCCGCTCCGCCGGCAAGCTGACCGTCAATGTGGTCGGCGACCGCCTGCTGACGACGCAGACCGTCGACGTCAAGGAAGGCACCGCGCAAGTAAAACTCCCGGTTGGCAAGGACTGGGGCACCGGGGCCTATGTGGTGGCGACGCTGCGCCGTCCGCTCGATGCGGCCGCCCAGCGCATGCCGGGCCGCGCGATCGGCCTGAAATGGTTCGGCATCGACAAGCAGGCGCGCACGCTTGCCGTGAAGCTGGCGCCGCCGGATCTGATCCGGCCGAATTCGACGCTCAAGATCCCGGTCAGGCTCGACGGGCTCAATCCCGGCGAAGACGCCAAGATCGTGATCGCCGCGGTCGATGTCGGCATTCTCAATCTCACCAATTACAAGCCGCCGGCACCCGACGATTATTATCTCGGCCAGCGTCAGCTCTCGGCGGAAATCCGCGATCTCTACGGGCAGCTGATCGACGGCATGTCCGGCACGCGCGGTCAGATCAAATCCGGCGGCGACGCAGGCGCTGCCGAGCTGCAGGGCTCGCCGCCCACGCAAAAGCCGCTCGCGCTCTATTCGGGTATCGTCACCGTCGGCGCCGACGGCACGGCGGAAGTCAGCTTCGACATTCCGGAGTTCGCCGGCACCGCGCGCGTGATGGCGGTGGCGTGGACCGCCACAAAACTCGGCCGCGCCAACACCGATGTCGTGATCCGCGACCCCGTGGTGCTGACCACGACCCTGCCGCGCTTCCTGCTCAATGGCGATCACGGCACGGTCAATCTCGAGATCGACAATGTCGAGGGCCAGGCCGGCGATTACGTCATCAACGTCAAGACGGGCGGTCCGGTGAAGATGACGGGCAATCCGGCCACCACTGTCAGACTCGCCGCCAAGCAGCGCAATTCGTTCGCGCTTGCTATCGATGCGACCGCGGCGGGACAGGCGACGCTCGATGTCGACATCAAGGGGCCGAACGGCCTGACGCTCGCGCGCCACTACGCGCTCGACGTCAAGGCGGCAACGCAGGTGCTGGCGCGGCGCTCGATCCGCACCCTGGCGAAAGGCGAGAGCCTGACGCTGACCTCGGACATGTTCTCCGACCTCGTGCCGGGCACCGGCAGCGTCTCGGTCTCGGCGAGCCTGTCGACCGCGCTCGATGCGGCGACCATCCTCAAGGCGCTCGACCGCTATCCCTATGGCTGCTCGGAGCAGATCACGAGCCGCGCCATGCCGCTGCTCTATGTCAACGACCTGGCGGCCGGTGCGCATCTGGCCATGGATACCGAGGTCGACCAGCGCATCCGCGACGCCATCGAGCGGCTTTTGGCCCGTCAGGGCTCCAACGGCTCGTTTGGCCTGTGGTCGGCCGGCGGCGATGACGCCTGGCTCGATGCTTACGTCACGGACTTCCTGACTCGCGCCCGTGAAAAGGGCTTTGTGGTGCCTGACGTTCTGTTCAAGAACGCGCTCGACCGCATCAGAAACTCTGTCGTCAACGGCAACGAGCCGGAGAAAGATGGCGGCCGCGATCTCGCTTACGGCCTCTATGTGCTCGCCCGCAATGGCGCAGCTCCGATCGGCGATCTCCGCTATCTCGCCGACACCAAGCTGAACAATCTGGCGACGCCGATCGCCAAATCCCAGCTTGCGGCGGCGCTCGCTCTGGTCGGCGATCGCAACCGCGCGGAGCGGGTCTACAGCGCGGCGCTCGACAGTCTGGCGCCAAAGCCGGTGCTGGAGTTCGGCCGCACTGATTACGGCTCGCAGCTCCGCGATGCCGCAGCGCTGGTCTCGCTCGCCAGCGAAGGCAATGCGCCCAAGGCGACACTGACGCAAGCAGTCTCGCGGGTCGAAGTCGCGCGCGGGCTGACGCCCTACACCTCCACACAGGAGAATGCATGGCTGGTGCTGGCCGCGCGGGCGCTGGCCAAGGAAAACCTCTCGATCGAGGCCGACGGCCAGCCGATCAAGGCTGCGCTCTACCGCAGCTACAAGGCTGATACGCTGAGCGGCAAGCCGCTGAAGATCACCAACACCGGCGATGCGCCGGTGCAGGCGGTGATCTCGGTATCGGGCTCGCCGGTGACGCCGGAGCCGGCCGCGTCGAACGGCTTCAAGATCGAGCGCAACTACTTCACGCTCGACGGCAAGCCGGCCGACATCAGCAAGGTCAAGCAGAACGACCGCTTTGCCGTGGTGTTGAAGATTACGGAAGCCAAGCCTGAATACGGCCACATCATGGTGTCCGACTATCTGCCGGCCGGCCTCGAGATCGACAATCCGAAGCTGGTGTCGTCGGGCGACAGCGGCACGCTGGACTGGATCGAGGATGGCGCGGAGCCCGAGGATACCGAATTCCGCGACGACCGCTTCACCGCGGCGGTCGACCGGGCCTCGGATTCCAAGGCGGTCTTCACCGTCGCCTATGTCGTGCGCGTGGTCTCGCCGGGCAAATATGTGCTGCCGCAGGCCTATGTCGAGGACATGTACAACCCCTCGCGTTATGGCCGCACCGGCACGGGCACAGTCGAGGTGCGGGCGGCGAAGTGAGTGGTGGGATGCGCGACGGCGATCATATCTCTCGTCATTCCGGGGCGGCTCGAAGAGCCGAACGATGGCGCGCAATTGCGCGCCTGAGAATCTCGAGGTTCCGGGTCTGGTCCTTCGGACCATCCCGGAACGACGGCAGTGGAGTGCGGAGCAAGAGCCATCGCGCGCTCTCTGCCCTCGCGCTCGCTTTCATCCTCGCCCTTATCGGCTTCGTCGGCTGGGTCTATTCCCTCGGCCCGCTGCCGCTCGACGAGGCGCGACGCGTCTCGACCACTATCGTCGATCGCAACGGCAAGCTGTTGCGTGCCTACGCGATGGCGGACGGGCGCTGGCGTCTGCCTGTTGATACCAAGACGAATGTCGATCCGACTTACCTGAAGCTGCTGTTCGCCTATGAGGACCAGCGCTTCTACGCCCATGACGGCATCGACCCGCTGGCGCTGGGCCGTGCTGCTGTCCAGCTCGCTACCCGTGGCTACATCGTGTCGGGCGGCTCGACCATCTCGATGCAGCTGGCCCGGCTGATGGAGCCGCGACGGCAGCGCTCGCTTTACGCAAAGCTGCATCAGATCGTCCGCGCGATCGAGCTGGAGCGCAGCTTGAGCAAGGACGAGATCCTTAACCTCTACCTCGCGCTCGCGCCCTATGGCGGCAATCTCGAAGGCATTCGAGCCGCATCGATCGCTTATCTCGGCAAGGAGCCGAAGCGGCTGTCGCTGGCGGAAGCCGCGCTCCTGGTCGCGTTGCCGCAATCGCCGGAAACCCGTCGGCTCGACCGTTATCCCGACGCCGCGCGCATCGCGCGGGATCGCGTGCTCGGCCGCATGGTCGAGGAGCATGTGGTCAGCGTCGACGATGCCAAGCAGGCCAAGGCCGTGCCAGTGCCAACGCTGCGCAAGCCGATGCCGATCCTGGCCCCGCATGCCTCCGACAACGCGCTGGCAACGGTCAAGGATGCGCCTGTTATCAAGCTGACGCTGGACTCAAATCTTCAGAAGGTGCTGGAGCCGCTGGCGCGCGACCGCGCCATTGCGCTGGGGCCGAACATCTCGGTCGGCATCATCGTCGTCGACGTCGAGAGCGGTGACGTGCTCGCTCGTGTCGGCTCGGCCGATTATTTCGATGTGAGCCGGGCAGGGCAGGTCGACATGACCCGCGCCATCCGCTCGCCGGGCTCGACACTGAAACCGTTCATCTATGGCCTGGCTTTCGAGGACGGCTTCGTTCACCCCGACAGCCTGATCGACGATCGTCCGGTGCGCTTCGGCTCCTACGCGCCCGAAAACTTCGACATGACGTTCCAGGGCACGGTGCCGGTGAAGAAGGCCCTGCAGATGTCATTGAACGTGCCGGCCATCGTGCTGCTCGACCGCGTCGGCTCGAGCCGGCTGGCCTCGCGGCTGCGGCAGGCCGGAGGCAATCTGGTTCTGCCCAAGGACGAGTCGCCAGGGCTCGCGATGGGCCTCGGCGGTGTCGGCATTACGCTCCAGGATCTGGCGCAGCTTTATGCAGGCTTCGCTCGGCTCGGCACCACCAAGCCACTCCGCGAGATCATGGCCACCAAGGATGATCGCGAGCCGCTGCGGCTCTTGGACCCCGTGGCGGCCTGGCAGGTCGGCAACGTGCTGCTGGGAACCCCGCCGCCGGAGAACGCAGCCCATAACCGCATCGCCTTCAAGACCGGCACCTCCTATGGCTATCGCGATGCCTGGTCGGTCGGGTTCGACGGCCGCATGACCATCGGCGTCTGGGTCGGCCGGCCCGATGGCGCGCCGGTGCCCGGCCTGATCGGTCGCCTCGCCGCCGCGCCCATTCTGTTCGATGCCTTCGCGCGGACCGGCAAGACGTTGACCCCACTGCCAAAGCCCCCCAAGGGAACCCTCCTTGCCAGCAACGCAAAGTTGCCGTTGCCGCTCAAACGGTTCCGGCCTGTCGGGGAACTGGTCCGCCCCGGCGGCGAGCAGGCGCTCCACATCCAGTTCCCGCTCAATGGCTCCCGGATCGATGTGGATCGGTCGGTCGGAGCGGAGGCGGCGGCCATGCCGGTCAAGGTCGCCGGCGGGGTGCTGCCGATGACTGTCATGGTCAACGGAACGGCGCTCGGCGAGATCGACGGACGGCGCCAGCGCCTGATCGATCCGCCCGGTCCGGGCTTTGCACGGCTGACGGTGATCGACGCCACGGGCGCCGCGGACACAGTCGTCATTCGAATTCAATGAGAGCGGCTTAAGCGGTTGTGGCGACGGCGGTTTCAGCGTAAGCGGAACCAATGGCCGAGACCTATCCGACTCCCCGATTTGGAGCGCCCCGACAGCCGAAAACGCCCGTGAATCCGGGCAGTCGGCTTGTGCTGATGCTCGACTTTGTCACCGCCAGCCACGCCCGCGCCGTGGGCTTCCTGGTGCTGTGCGCGCTGCTGCTGTTTCTGCCGGGATTTTTCACCATCCCGCCCGTCGACCGCGACGAGGCACGGTTCGCGCAGGCCACCAAGCAGATGGTCGAGAGCCGCGACTATGTGGACATTCGCTTCCAGGAGGACGTTCGCTACAAGAAGCCGGTCGGCATCTACTGGTTGCAATCCGCGGCCGTCGAAGTGGCCACAGTGCTGAAGCTGCCCAAGGCCGAATTGCGCATCTGGGTCTATCGGCTGCCCTCGTTGATCGGTGCCATCGGCGCAGTGCTGATGACCTATTGGACGGCGCTGGGCTTCGTCACGCGGCGCGGGGCAGTGCTCGCCGCGCTGCTGATGGCCGCCTCCGTGCTGCTTGGTGTCGAGGCGCGCCTCGCCAAGACCGACGCTGTGCTGCTGTTCGCGGTGGTCGCCGCAATGGGCGCGATGTCACGCGCCTATCTGTCGTGGCAGCGGGCCGAGGAGGAGGCCCATCCGCCCTGGAGCTGGCCGGCGATCTTCTGGACCGCGCTCGCGGTCGGCATCCTGATCAAGGGCCCGCTGATCCTGATGTTCGCAGGGCTCACCATCATCGCGCTCGCGATCCAGGATCGCGATGCCTCCTGGCTGTGGCGCTTGCGCCCGGTCTGGGGTCTGATGTGGGTGCTGGTGCTGGTGCTGCCCTGGTTCGTCGCGATCTTCTGGCGCGCCGGCGATGCCTTCTTTGCGGATTCCGTCGGCGGCGACATGCTGAGCAAGATCGGCGCGCAGGAATCCCATGGCGCGCCGCCCGGTGTCTATCTGGCGCTGTTCTGGATCACCTTCTGGCCCGGCGCGCCGCTTGCGGCGATGGCGGCGCCGGCGGTGTGGCGGGCACGGCGCGAGCCCGGCGCACAATTCCTGCTGGCCTGGCTGATCCCGTCCTGGATCGTGTTCGAGGCGGTGCTGACCAAGCTGCCGCATTACGTGTTGCCGCTCTATCCCGCGATTGCGATCCTTACCGCCGGCGCGGTGGAGCGAAACGTGCTGTCGCGCTCGTGGCTCGCGCGCGGCTCGGCCTGGTGGTTCGTGGTCCCTGCGGGCGGTTCGATCATCGCAGTCGTCGGCGCGGTCATGCTGACGCGGCAGCCGGCCTTCGTGGCCTGGCCGTTCATCGCGGCCTCGCTGATCTTCGGCCTGTTCGCCTGGTGGCTGTTCGACACCAATCGCGCCGAGCGCTCGTTGCTCAACGCGCTGGTCGCAGCGCTCATGCTGGCCGTCGCGGTCTACGGCATCGTGCTGCCGTCGTTGACGCCGCTGTTTCCGAGCATCGAGGTCGCGCGCGCGCTGCGCAACGTGACTTGCGTCGGGCCCAAGGCGGCCTCGGCCGGCTATGCCGAGCCGAGCCTTGTGTTCCTGACCGGCACCCAGACGCTGCTCACCGACGGATCGGGGGCTGCCGATTTCCTCAGGCAGGGAAGCTGCCGGTTTGCCCTGGTGGAGCAGCGCTCGGAGCGCAGCTTCGTGCAGCGCGCCGAGGCGATCGGGCTGCGCTACAAGGTCGGCGCGCGTATCGACGGCTATAATTTCTCGCAAGGGCGTGCGATCTCGATCTCGATCTTCCGTTCCGAGGGCCCTGACTAGGATGCCTGATACGGCCACCATCGCGCCGCGTGCGAGTTACCCCACGCAATTGGTCTCTGTCGTGGGACGGGCGCTCGCGCAGCTCGTGCGTTCGCCGTCGCATTCGCGCCGTGCTGCGGCTGCGCGAAAACTGGCGCGGCACTCGCTGTGGCTCAGCGCGGCGGGTGCCGCTTTGGTGATCGTTCTGATGCTCGCGTTCGATGGGACCGAGATCCAGCTGATGCCGGCTCGCGGCACGGCCTGGCTGTGGCCGATCCGCATCCTCACCGATTTCGGCAAGGACGAGAACGTGCTCTGGGTGCTGGGCGCAGCCTTGGTGGTCGTGGCGCTCGTCGCGAGCGGAATGCATGGCAGCCGCCGGGCGCTGCTGCTCGGCTTCGGGACGCGGCTGCAATATCTGTTTCTGTCCGTTGCGCTGTCGGTGTTCGTCACCGAGATCCTGAAATATCTCATCGGTCGCGGACGTCCGTTCGTCGGCGGCAAAGCCGATCCGTTCAATTTCATCCCGCTCGAAGGCACGGGGGCTTATGCCAGCCTGCCGTCGGGGCATGCGGTGACGGCGTTCGCGCTCGCCTTTGCGGTTTCGGCGCTTTGGCCGCGTCTGCGCGTGGTCATGTTCACTTACGCCGTTGTCATCCTGCTGACGCGCCTGGTGCTGCTGGCGCATCACCCGAGTGACGTCACGGCCGGTGCGCTGGTGGGCATGGTCGGCGCCATGGCGGTCCGCTATTGGTTTGCGGCGCGCCGGCTCGCCTTTGCCATCCGCGCCGACGGCAGCATCGTGCCGCTTCCGGGAGTGCTTCCAGGGCGCCTCAAAAGGGTTGCCCGCGGCCCATCCGCCCCATAAAAGCGGCTGCTTCCCGGACCAAGGGTTCCTGGGAACGGGCCAATCCAACCACGAGCTTTCGATTTGTCGTCCTCCCAGCCTTCGGTTTCCATCGTCGTCCCCGTGCGCAACGAAGCCGATAACATTGCGCCCCTGATCGAGGAGATCACGGCCGCGCTCGATGGCCGCTGGGCCTATGAGATCATCTATGTCAACGACGGCTCGACCGATGCGACCGGCGAGCGGCTCGCGGCGATCATGAAGCAGCGCGGCAATCTGCGGCAGCTTCGTCACGCAAAATCCACCGGCCAGTCGGCCGCGGTTCGCAGCGGTGTCCGCGCGGCACGCGGCACGGTCGTGGCGACGCTCGATGGCGACGGCCAGAACAATCCTGCTTTCCTGCCGGACCTGATCGCGGCGGTTGAGAAGGGCGTCAACGTCGGTCTTGCCGCCGGACAGCGCGTCGGGCGCAAGGACACGGGCTTCAAGAAGTTCCAGTCGCGGGTGGCCAACAAGGTTCGCAGCGCCATCCTGAAGGACGGCACGCGCGACACCGGCTGCGGACTGAAGGCGTTCCGCCGCGAGGTCTTCCTGATGATGCCCTATTTCGACGGGCTGCATCGCTTCCTGCCGGCGCTGATGCGCCGCGAAGGCTTCGATATCGCCTATGTCGACGTGATCGA
>NZ_LJYG01000108.1:111654-122699 GCF_001440035.1 Bradyrhizobium manausense
ATTACGGCTTCTTCGACCGGCTGTGGATCGGGATCATGGATCTCGCCGGCGTGTGGTGGTTGATCCGCCGTAAGAAGCCGACGCCGGAAGTAACTGAGGTGAACGCATGATCATCCAATACGGCCAGGCGTTGAGCAATTATCTCTACGACGTCTTCGTCGCCAAGTTCGATTTCTGGCTGGCGTTCGGCCTGGTTGCGCAGCTGTTCTTCACCGCGCGTTTCCTGGTGCAGTGGATCGCGAGCGAGCGCGCCGGCAACAGCGTGGTGCCGATGGCGTTCTGGTTCTGCTCGATGGGCGGCGGCCTGATGACGCTGGTCTACGGCGTCGTCAAACGTGAGCCCGTCATCATCCTCGGACAGGCGCTGGCGACAATCATCTACGTCCGCAACATCATGCTGATCATCAAGAACCGCGGCCGCGCGTCGAAGACGCTGGATCGCTGATTCAGGGCTCGCGTCGACATGCAAATCTCCGGATCGGCATGGGCAAAATCCCGCTAGTTCTGTTCCTGTTGGTCCTCTTGGTCGGCCTGACCTTGCTCGGGCGCGGCCTTTTCGATCTGGGCGACACGATCGCTTTTCTTGCCAGGGCCGAGCAGACCGAAGCGCGCTTCGTCGGTGCCGTCGCACGAAGCGGTGGAAACCACGGCGGCACATTTCTCTATCCGACCTTTCAATTCACCGCACGCGACGGCCGCGTGATGACGTTCACCTCCCCATCCGGATCGACCGCACAGCCCAATGCCGATGGCGAGCCGGTCAGGATCGCCTACGATCCGCGGCGCCCCGGCGATGCGCGCCTGTTGTCGTTCCTGACGTTGTGGATCGCCCCGACGCTGCTTTGCGCAGCGGGGCTGTTGCTGTCGGGCGGTGCCGTGCTGGTGCGCGCAGCCCTAGCGCGGCAGCGCCGTCGCGCCTGAGGCGGGCAGGGCCGATGTCTCCGCCTCGGAGCGGCGATAGGGCTCGCCTGCCGCATCCAGCACAGGATAGGCGACCGAGCAGATATGCGAGTGGATGCGCCGGAGATCGCGCAGCACGTCCAGGTGCAGCGATGTGGTCTCGATCGTCTCGGGCCGGCCCTCGCGCAGGCGGTCGAGATGTCGCTCGACGGCGGCGAGCTCGGTGTTCTTCAGCGCGGTCTTTTCCACCAGCAGCTTGCGGGCCTCGTTGGCATCGCCCGACATGAACACGCCGAAGGCGATCCGCAGCGAATCCATCGTGCGCTTGTGGAAGGCGGCGAGCTCGTCCGCGCCCTCCGGCGAGAACTGGAAGCGCCGCTTGATCTTCTTGGTGGCGAGCTCGCTCAGGTTCTTGTCGATGATATCGCCGATATGTTCGAGGTTGATGGCGAAGGAGATGATCTCCATCGCACGCCGTCCTTCGCTCTCGTCGAGGCTGCCGCGGGTCAGCTTGGTGACGTAGAGCTTGACGGCCTCGTCGAGGCCGTCGACGATGTTGTCCATCTTGGAGACCTGCTCGACCAGCGAACGGTCGCCCGTCATCATCGCGGCCATCACCTTGCGCAACATGGTCTCGACCAGATCGCCCATGCGCAGGGTTTCGCGTGCGGCGTCCGCAAGCGCCAGTGACGGTGTCTCCAGCGCGGTCTCATCGAGATAGCGCGGTCGGCCGGGATCGGTTTCCTGCACGCGATCGGGCAGCAGCCGGGTGAGCAGACGCGACAGGGTATCGAGCAGGCCGACGAAGAGGATGGCCGTGCCGACATTGAACGCGACATGGAAGGCGGCCGTCATCCGGGCAAGGTCCGGCTGCCAGGCGTGGATGTGATCCGCGATCGTGCCCAGGAAGGGCAGGACCAGTGCGATACCGACCACGCGGTTGACGAGATTGCCGACCGGCAGGCGGTAGCTCGCGGGGGCGTCGCGCTTGGTGCCTTCGAACACGGGATTGATGGCGCTGCCAAGATTGGCGCCAAGCACCAAAGCGAGAGCCGCATACGGCGTGATGAACTGCGAATAGGCCAGCGACATGATCAGCAGCACGCTGGCGACGCTCGAATGCACCAGCCAGGTGAGGAGGGCGGCAATCACGATGCAAAGGACGGGATCACCCGTGATCGCCGTCATCACGACCCGCATGCCGGGCGCATTCTCCGCCGGCGCCAGCGTGTCGAGCAGGATGTGCAGCGACAGCAGCATCAAGCCGAGGCCGATGCAGACGCGGCCGATGTCCTTGATCCGCGAGCGCGGGCCCGCGCGGAAGGCGACGAGGCCGAGCACGAATAGCACGGGCGCAACGGCGGCGATGTTGAACGACAGCACCTGCACGATCAGGGTTGTGCCGACATTGGCCCCGAGCATGATGGCAAGCGCAGCGACGAGGCTCAGCAGACCCTCGGCGGCGAAAGAGCTGGTGAGCAGGGCCGTTGCCGTGCTGCTTTGGAGCAGCGCGGTGAGGCCAAGGCCGGCGGCGAAGGCGCTGAAGCGGTTGCCGAGGGCCTTGCCGAGCAGATGCCTGAGGTCAGGACCGAACGCACGCAAAATCCCGCTGTGGACCATATGCAGGCCCCACAGCAACAGCGCCACGCCACCCATCAGATCGAGCAGAACCAACGTACCCATTCTCCGTGTCCGGACCTGGAGTCGAAGGGGTCAGGCTAACGCCAAACGTCGGCGGATCAACCCCTTGTTGGCTCGTCGGCGTCAACGTCCGGTGCTCCTGCACGTTCTCGCGGCGCGCATTGGCGCGTCCGCAGGCGGAATGGCGCGTGAGCAGGCTCACATCGCCGCTTTGAGGGCAGCGAAGCCGCGGTCGAGATCGGCCTTGAGGTCGTCGACGCTCTCGAGCCCGATGTGGAGTCGCAGCGTCGGGCCGCCCGGCGCCCATTTGGTCGCGGTGCGGTAGGCATCGCAATCGAAGGGAATCGCCAGGCTTTCGAAACCGCCCCAGGAAAAACCCATGCCGAACAGCTTGAGCGTGTTCAGCATGGTGTCGACGGCCTTTTGCGGCGCGGGCTTCAGCACGATGCTGAACAGGCCGGAGGCGCCGGTGAAGTCGCGCTTCCAGATCGCATGGCCCGGATCGGTCTCGAGCCCCGGATGCAGCACGCGCGCGACTTCGGGCCGGCCAGCGAGCCAGCGCGCCATCTCCAGCCCTGAACGGTGATGCTGCGCGAGCCGCACCGACAGCGTGCGCAGGCCGCGCAGTGCGAGGAAGACATCATCGGGGCCGGCGCAGACGCCGAGCAGGCGGATGCCTTCGGCTATCTGCGGCCAGGCCCTGGCATTGGCCGAGATCGTGCCGAACATGATGTCGGAATGGCCGCCGATATATTTGGTGGCCGCCTGCATGGAGATGTCGACGCCCTGTTCGAGGGAGCGGTGATAGAGCGGCGTCGCCCAAGTGTTGTCGTCGATGACGAGCGCGTCACGCCCATGCGCGACGTCGGCGATGGCGCGGATGTCAGGCATCTCGAAGGATTGCGAGCCTGGCGCCTCGACCAGCACGGCGCGGGTATTGGGCTTGAACAGCTTCTCGACGCCGGCGCCGATCAGCGGATCAAAATAGGTTGTCTGGACGCCGTAACGGGCGAGCATGCCGTTGCAGAAATTGCGTGAGGGCCGATAGATGTTGTCAACAACGAGGATGTGATCGCCGGTCTTCAGCACCGAGAGCAGGGTGGTGGAGATCGCCGACAGGCCCGACGGCACGATGCCGACGCCGGCGCATTGCGGTCCCTCCAGAGCCATCAGCGTGTCCTGGAACGCCCTGGTGGTCGGGGTGCCGTGGCGGCCATAGGTGAACTCGCCGCGGTGGGCATGCAGGTCCTCGGCGGTCGGATAGAGCACGGTCGAGCCGTGGAATACGGGCGGATTGACGAACCCCTTCTGCGCCTTGGTGTCGCGGCCGGAGGTGACCAGGCGGGTTTCGGCGTGCTGCTCTGCGGGGTGCGAGGAATCCATGCGTCTGCTTTCAAAAAAGCGTTTCCGCCGGGCGCGGACCGCACGGCCGGGGCGGCCTCGGGGCCGCGATCGTTAATAACAGAACACAGAAGAGTCCCGTCAACCCCTTGACCCGGCTCGCCAGTCGTTCTGTGATGCGCAGGTGCTATTCAGTCGCCGCATGTTGAGGGGCCTGCCGCGACCTTCGATCCATCGTCTGACCGGACCTTGCGCCACAGCCACAGCGGCGGGCGCCGGCGGCGAGGATTAAGGTATGGCTCCCTGGGATGGGGCGGGTGTTCGGCAAGGTTTTCCAGCATGACTCTTGCAAGGCGCGTCCTTGCAGGGATTCCGTTCCCGACCTTGAGATGACTTTGAAAGGCTTTAAGCCCATGAAACGTGTAACCCTGGCTCTCTCTCTTGCTCTCGCCGCCGGCCTCTCAGCCCAAGCTGCCGACGCGCAAACGCTCAAGACCATCAAGGACCGGGGCACATTGTCCTGCGGCGTCAGCCAGGGCCTGCCCGGTTTCTCCTCGCCCGACGACAAGGGCAACTGGACCGGCATTGACGTCGACGTTTGCCGCGCGATCGCCGCCGCGGTCTTCAATGATCCGACCAAGGTCAAGTTCGTGTCGCTGTCTGCCAAGGACCGCTTCACGGCGCTCCAATCCGGCGAGATCGACGTGCTGTCGCGCAACACCACCTGGACGATATCGCGCGACACCTCGCTCGGCGCCAATTTCACCGGCGTGACTTATTATGACGGGCAGGGCTTCATGGTGAAGAAGTCGCTCAAGGTGAATTCAGCGCTGGAGCTCAACAGCGCCTCCGTCTGCGTCCAGACCGGCACCACCACCGAGCTGAACCTCGCCGATTACTTCAAAGCCAACAACATGAAGTACGAGGTGATCGCGTTCGGCACGATCGACGAAGCGGTCAAGGCCTACGAGTCGGGGCGCTGCGACGTCTTCACCGACGATTCATCCGGACTCTATGCCACCCGCCTGAAGCTGACGAGTCCCGCCGATCACGTTGTGCTGCCGGAGATCATTTCCAAGGAGCCGCTGGGTCCGATGGTGCGTCACGGTGATGATCAGTGGTTCGACATCGTGAAATGGACGCTGTTTGCGATGGTCACGGCCGAGGAGCTCGGCATCACCCAGAAGAACGTCGACGAGATGGTGAAATCCGACAAGCCTGAGCTGAAGCGGGTGCTCGGTACCGACGGCAATCTCGGCGAACAGCTTGGCCTTACCAAGGATTGGGTGATCCGGATCGTCAAGGCGGTCGGCAATTACGGCGAGTCGTTCGATCGCAATGTCGGCGCCGGCTCGCCGCTCAAGATCGCGCGCGGCGTCAACGCCCTCTGGACCAAGGGCGGCCTGCAATACGCGCCGCCGATCCGCTGATCGGCAAAGCGAAGGCTGCGCCGATGGGCGTCGAGGCCCGGAAACCGCCACCGCAGATCGCGCTGAAGGTCCGGCGCGCGCTTGGTGGCAAGGCAGGCTGGAACGGCGTCGCCGTCCAGCTTGTCTTTGGCGCGATCCTGGCATGGATGGCCTATGAGATCATATCCAATGCCCGCACCAACCTGGAAACCCAGCACATTGCCGCGGGCTTCGGGTTCCTGCAAAACAGCGCCAGCTTCGACGTCAACCAGACCCTGATTTCCTATTCGGCGTCAGATACCTATTTCCGCGTGTTCCTGGTCGGCGTGCTGAACACGCTGCTGGTCTCGGTGATCGGCATCTTCTTTGCCACCGTGATCGGTTTCGTCGTGGCGCTCTGCCGTCTGTCACCCAACTGGCTGCTGTCGCGCGTCGGCGGCCTCTATGTCGAGGCGATCCGAAACCTGCCGCTGCTGTTCCAGATCCTGTTCTGGTATCTCGCCGTGCTCGCGGCGCTGCCGTCGCCGCGGCAAAGCGTGTCGGTCCTCGGCGCCTTCTTTCTCAACAATCGTGGCGTGATCGTGCCGTCGGCGCTGGGGCAGCCTGGCCTCGTTCCGTTCCTTGCCGCGCTGGCGCTCGGCCTTGTCGCCTCGCTGGCGTTGCGCAGCTACGCGAAGAGGGCGCTGTTTGGTCAGGGCCGCGTGATCCGGATCTGGCCATACGTACTGATTTTGCTTGTTGGATTACCGCTCGCGACGATCCTTGCCTTCGGTCCGCCCGTCACGTTCGAACTGCCGCAACTCAAGGGATTCAATTTCGCCGGCGGCACGCGGATCATTCCGGAACTCGTGGCCCTGACGGTAGGACTGTCGACCTATACGGCCGCCTTCATCGCCGAGATCGTGCGCGCGGGCATCCTTTCGGTCCACAAGGGGCAGATGGAGGCGGGCTCCTCGCTGGGCCTTAGCCGAGGCGCGACCTTGCGGCTGATCGTGGTGCCGCAGGCCATGCGCGTGATCGTGCCGCCGCTCACCAACCAGTACCTCAACCTGACCAAGAACTCGTCACTTGCGGTCGCGATCGGTTATCCCGATCTCGTCTCGGTGTTCGCCGGCACGGCATTGAGCCAGACCGGACAGGCAATCGAGATCATCGCCATGACGATGGGCGTGTATCTGCTCACCTCGCTCGTCACCAGCGCCATCATGAGCGTCTATGGCTGGCGCATCAGTCGGAGCCTGGGTGCATGACCGATATCATGGCGTCGTCCTATGTCCGACAGGACCTGGTTGCCGAGCGCCCGGCGCCGGTGAAGACCACCGGCTTTGTCGGCTTCGTCCGCACGCGCCTGTTGAACTCGCCGACCAATATCCTGCTGACGATCCTCGGCCTGTTGCTGATTTGGTACATCGTTGTTCCAAGCTTCAAGTTCCTGCTGGTC
The DNA here is from genome assembly GCF_001440035.1 of Bradyrhizobium manausense. Classification (GTDB taxonomy): domain Bacteria; phylum Pseudomonadota; class Alphaproteobacteria; order Rhizobiales; family Xanthobacteraceae; genus Bradyrhizobium; species Bradyrhizobium manausense. Next base: position 118,387 of record NZ_LJYG01000108.1, read on the forward strand.
GATGCGGTCTGGAGCGGCAAGGACCGCACGGCCTGCCTTGCCGAGAATGTCGGTCATCCGGTCGGCGCCTGCTGGCCCTTTATCCAGGCCAAGTCCACGCAGCTTATCTACGGCTTCTATCCCGAGGCCGAACGCTGGCGGGTCACCCTGACCTTCGCGCTCGGCGCTGTGCTGCTTCTGCCGCTGCTGATTCCGCGGCTGCCGGCCAAGAGCGTGAATGCCGGACTGTTCTTCTTTGCCTTTCCCGCCGTTGCTTTCTTCCTGCTACATGGCGGCGGCATCACCGGCTTCGGCGTGAGCTGGGTTGCAGGCCTGCTGCAACTGTTCGCCGACAGCATCAGCGGAGCCGGTGCGGTTGTGGTCGGCCTGAGCAAGACCTCGGCCGCCGGCCCGCTGCTCTGGGCGATCGGCAGCGTCATCGCGCTGATCGGCACGTTGCTGCATTGGGTGATCTTTCCACTGACCTGGCTACGCGACCAGATGCAGGCGGCAGGACAGGGGCCCTGGCTCGACTTCCTGATCACGGCCGTGGTCGTCTCGGTGATCCTGTTCGTGCTCGGTGGCGGCGCGCGGGCCGGATTGCGGCCGTTGATCACAAGCCTCGCCACCTTCGCCGGAATTGCCGCGGTGATCAAGCTGATGGGGCTCGATCACGGCGGCTTGCCGATCGTCGATACGCGGCTGTGGGGCGGGCTGCTGGTGACCCTGGTGATCGCCATTACCGGCATCGTGGCGTCCCTGCCGATCGGCGTCGCGCTCGCGCTCGGCCGGCGCTCGACCATTCCCCTGATTCGGATCTTCTCGATCACCTATATCGAGTTCTGGCGCGGGGTGCCGCTGATCACGGTGCTGTTCTTCGCGACCTACATGCTGCCCTTGTTCCTGCCGGGCAACTTCACCGTCGACGGGCTGGTGCGCGCGCTGATCGGCGTTTCCCTGTTCACAGGCGCCTATCAGGCCGAGAACCTGCGCGGCGGTCTGGCAGCGGTGCCGCGCGGGCAGGGCGAGGCGGCCTCCGCGCTCGGCCTGTCCTGGTGGAAGACCACATCGCTGATCGTGCTGCCGCAGGCGCTGCGCCACGTCATTCCCGCCATCGTCAACAGCTTCATCTCGCTGTTCAAGGACACCTCGCTGGTGTCGATCGTCGCGCTGTTCGATCTGCTCGGCTCGCTGCGCGCCTCATTCGCCGATCCGGTCTGGACCACGCCATCGACCGCGTTCACCGGCTTTGCCTTCGTCGGCATCATCTACTTCATCTTCTGCTTTGGAATCTCGCGCTACTCGCTCTTCGTCGAGCACCGCCTCAACGCCCACCGCCGCAATTGATCGAGGCCACCATGTCCGACCCCATCGTCAAGATTTCCGGCCTGAACAAATGGTACGGCGAGTTTCACGTGCTCCGCGACATCGATCTCGACGTCACCAAGGGCGAGCGCATCGTCATCTGCGGCCCCTCGGGCTCGGGCAAGTCGACCTTGATCCGCTGCATCAACGCGCTCGAGGAGTTCCAGGAGGGCGAGATCGTCGTCGACGGCATCGAGCTCGGGCCGAACCTCAAGCATGTTGACGCGGTGCGCCGCGAGGTCGGCATGGTGTTCCAGAGCTTTAACCTGTTTCCGCATCTCACCGTGCTCGACAATTGCACGCTGGCGCCGATCTGGGTCCGCAACATTCCCAAGAAGGATGCCGAAGCCACCGCGATGAAGTTCCTGGAGCGGGTCAAGATCCCGCACCAGGCCAACAAGTTTCCCGGCCAGATGTCCGGCGGCCAGCAGCAGCGCGTCGCCATCGCGCGCGCGCTGACCATGAACCCGAAGGTGATGCTGTTCGACGAGCCCACCTCGGCGCTCGATCCCGAAATGGTCAAGGAGGTGCTCGACACCATGGTCGACCTCGCCGAGGAAGGGATGACCATGCTGGTCGTCACCCACGAGATGGGCTTTGCCAAGGAAGTCGCCAACCGCGTGGTGTTCATGGACGCCGGCCAGATCATCGAGGCCAACACGCCGAACGAATTCTTCGCCGCGCCCCAACACGCCCGCACCAAGCTGTTCCTGAGCCAGATCCTGCGCTGAGCTAGGCAGCTGGAGCCGACCGCTCGAGCTAGACGAACGGCAGCTTGATGTTGCTGCGCTTCTCCAGCCATTCCGGCACGGGCAGGTTCTTGGCCCGCATGAAGTCGGCATTGAACAGCTTCGACTGATAGCGGCTGCCGGAATCGCAGAGAATGGTGACGATGGTCTTGCCTGGTCCGAGCTGCTTGGCGAGCCGCATCGCGCCGACAATGTTGATGCCGGTTGAGCCGCCGAGGCACAGGCCTTCGTGCTGCAGCAGCTCGTAGATCACACTCACAGCTTCCGCATCCGGAATGAGAAAGGCGTCATCGACCCTGGCGCTCTCGACGATCGCGGTTTTGCGGCCGAGCCCGATGCCTTCCGTGATGGAGTCGCCGGGCGTCGCCTTGGCTTCGCCGGTCCTGAAATATTCGAACATGCCGGCGCCGTGCGGATCGGCGCAGGCAATCCGGATGTCCTTGTTCTTTTCTTTCAGAAAACGGCTGACGCCGGCGAGCGTGCCGCCGCTGCCGACCGAACAGACGAAGCCGTCGATCTTGCCGCCGGTCTGCGCCCAGATCTCGGGACCGGTCGAGTCGTAATGCGCCTTGGCATTGTCGAGGTTGTTCCACTGGTCGGCGAACAGCACGCCGTTCGGCTCGGTCTTGCGCAGCTCGTCGGCAAGACGGCGGCCGACATGCTGGTAATTGTTCGGATTGGAGTAGGGCAGCGCCGGCGATTCCAGCAGCTCGGCACCGCACAGCTTCAGAAAATCCTTCTTCTCCTGGCTCTGCGTCTCCGGGATCACGATCAGCGTACGATAGCCCCGCGCGCTCGCGACCACCGCGAGCCCAATGCCGGTGTTGCCGGCGGTTGCTTCCACCACGAGGCCGCCCGGCTTCAGCTCGCCGCGCTTCTCAGCCTCCAGGATCATCCATTTGCCGGCGCGGTCCTTGACCGACTGGCCGGGATTCATGAACTCGGCCTTGCCGAGAATGGTGCAGCCGGTCAGTTCGGACGCGCGCTTGAGCTTGATCAGCGGGGTGTTGCCGATGGCTTCGACAACGTCGTTTTTGATGGTCATGTCAGGCAATTACCGGCTGGGGGCGAGAAAGTCGTCAGAGCCTAAAGTAGGGTCGCCAGCCATACAAGGACCCCTTGCAAGGCAAGGGCCTTAACTCTTATTGCTGCTTTGCGAAGATGACCTGCCGGACGTCGATATTGCCGGACAGGAATCCGGCCTCGCAATAGGCGAGATAATACTCCCACAGCCGCCGGAACCGGTCGTCGAAGCCGAGGGGAGCGAGAGCCGGCCATGCCGCACGGAAATTATTCCGCCAGGTGGCGAGCGTCTTGGCATAATCTTGCCCGAAGATGCGCTCACGGATGACGGGTATGCTGAACCTGTCCCCGAGCGATTTCAGCACGGCAGGCGAGGGCAGCATGCCGCCTGGAAAAACATAGCGCTGGATGAAATCGACCTCGCGTCGGTAGCCCTGGAAGAGCCGGTCCTGGATCGTGATGGCCTGGATGCCTGCCAATCCACCCGGCAGCAGGCGGTCGCGCAGCTGGGCGAAATAGCGCGGCCAGAATTGCTCGCCGACCGCCTCGATCATCTCGATGGAGGCAATCCGGTCGTAGCGATCGCGCTCGTCGCGATAATCCTGCAACCGGATCTCGACTTGTTCGGCAAGCCCTGCTTCGTGGATGCGCTTCTGCGCAAAATCGCGCTGCTCGGTCGAGATGGTCAGGCCGACGACGCGCGCGCCAAAGGTCTTGGCGGCGAATTCGGCAAAGCCACCCCAGCCGCAGCCGATCTCGAGCAGCTTCTGGCCGGGCTTCAGGTCGAGTGCCTCGGCGAGGCGGCGGTATTTGTTGGTTTGGGCTGCCGTGAGATCGGTGGTCGAGCCTTCGAACAGCGCCGACGAATAGGTCATGCTCGGATCGAGCCAGGCCGAGTAGAACGCATTGCCGATGTCGTAATGGGCGTGGATGTTGCGCCTCGCCTGGCGGCGCGTGTTGCGGTTGAACCAGTGCTGCACCATCTGCACGAACCGCATCAGCGGTTTGTCGCGCAGCATGGCCTGGATCAGGTCATGGTTGACGCAGAACAGGTACAGAAACTGCGTGAGATCAGGCGTGTCCCAATCGCCGGCGAGATAGGCTTCGGCAATGCCGATGTCGCCGCCGTTGATCAGGCGCGATGCGAAGCCGTAATTGTGCAGCCGCATCGCGGCATTCGGACCCGGCTCGTGTCCG
>NZ_LJYG01000108.1:122705-123163 GCF_001440035.1 Bradyrhizobium manausense
GCCGAGCCGAATCACGCGGCCGTCGGGCAGAGTGACGTCGAGCGTGCCGCGTCGCAGCCGCGACCCGAAGGCGAGCGCAAGGCGAACGATGCGCGGCAGGTCGGCGAACACTGTCTCGACGTCATCAGGTGTTACCGAAATGGCATTCGACATCGGCAGATCCATGGTCCCGACGATACTGTCCGACCGCGAGCCGAGCGCGCCCATCCCGCTCTGTTGCTTGACCCGAGCGCCCCACAAACGGTCAGCGATCAAATAATATAGGGGCGTGATTTGCCCCGCGCCAAGATGGTTTCGTCGCTGCGCTGCCCTGCGGCATCGGGGTGTGGCACCAGCCGCGCTCCTTTCAGCCAGAGCCGCAGCGCCTCCCAGTGGATCGCCGCCATCACCTTGAGGCTGACGAGCGGCAGGCCGAAGAACGATCGCAGCAGGGCAGGCGTGGTCAGAGCCCGGCGGCG
>NZ_LJYG01000108.1:123178-188789 GCF_001440035.1 Bradyrhizobium manausense
GAGCAGCGGGCCGTCGTGGTCGGTCTCCAGGATGCGCAGCTTGACCGTGTCGGACGGCGGCAGCACCCGGAAATGGTAGCGCATCGCCATCGGCACGAAGGGCGAGACGTAGAACAGCTTGTCCTGTTGCTGCCGCAGACCCGCGGCATTCAGCTCGCCGGCCCTGATGGGCAGGACGTATGGATGAATCTCGCCAAAGGTGTTGCGCACCTCGTAGATCATCAGCACCAGCTCGCCGGCGGTGTTACGGCAAAAATAGACCGAGAGTGGATTGAAGCCGTAGCCGAGCAGGCGGGGATAGCACAACAACTCGACCCGGCCGCCCTCGAGGTCGATGCCTTCAGCGGCAGCGCAGCGCTCCGCATAGGCGCGCAGCGAGGAGCCGTCGCGCGGGCCGTGATCCTTCTCGTGGAAACTGTAGAGCGCGGCGCGATTGACGCCGAACAGCGCCGACTGCCTGTTAGCCTCATCCAGCCGGTCGAGATCGATCAGGAGGCTCATGACGCGGTAGCTGAAGCGATGGCCCGTCGGCTTCAGCCGCGCGTGCATGACGTCGCCGAAATAGAGCGCGGCGGCATCCGGTGCCGGAAGGGCTGTCCTCGCCATCGCGCTACTCCGCCGCCTCCGCCAGCTCGACGGGGCCCTTGCGCCAGGGCGCGGTCACCCCCAGCGCTTCGGCGACCGAAAGGCCCGAGCGCAAGCCGTCCTCGTGAAAGCCGTAGCCGGTCCAGGCGCCGCAAAACCAGGTGTGCCGCGGGCCCTGGATCTCAGCCAGGCGCTTTTGGGCTGCAAAGGCCGCCGCATTGTACTGCGGATGCTCGCACAGATATTGACCGAAGGTGAGCTCGGGCGCGGGTTCGAAGGGCGGGTTGAGGCTGACGAACAACGGCTTGTCGGCGTCGATCCCTTGAAGCCGGTTCATCCAGTAGGTCACCGCGACGTCGTTCATCGCCGCTCCCTCGCGCCGCCAGTGCAGGAAGTTCCAAGACGCCCAGGCGCGGCGCCGCTTCGGCATCAGCCTGACGTCGCGATGCAGATAGACCTTGTTCGGAGAATAGTTGATGGCGCCGAGGATGTCGCGCTCGCGCTTGTCTGCATCAGACAGCATCGCGAGCGCCTGGTCACTATGCGCTGCGATCACCACATGGTCGAAACTCTCGTGCCGGCCGTGGCTGTCACCGACCACGACGCCGTGCGACGTGCGCGCGATCGAGGTCACGGCGCAGCCGAGCCGGATCCGGTCCCTGAACGCGGCCTGGAGCCGCCCGACATAGGTCTGGCTGCCGCCCCTGACCGTGCGCCAGACCGGCCGGTCGTAGTGCAGCAGGCGATGATTGTCGAGGAAAGCGACGAAGTTCTCGGCCGGAAAGTCTAGTATGTCGTGCGCAGGAGCCGACCAGATCGCAGCGCCCATGGGGGCGAGATAGTCGGTCAGAAGTCGCTTGGAGAACCGCCGCCGGCGGAAATAGGCGCCGAGCGTCAGTCCGCTGAGGCGGCCGCTCCGAAGGTCGTCGATACTTTGGCGGCCGAACGCCGGGATCTCCGTCAGCATCCGCAGGTAGGACGGGGAGAGCAGATTGCCCGGTTGGGCAAACAGGCCGGCGCCGGTCGCCCACCAATCATTGCCACCGCCGCGCCATTCGAAACGGCCACCATCGGCGGACACCGCAAAGCTCATGCAGCTTGCGACCGTCGCAACGCCGAGATGGGCGAACATTGCGGTCAGATCGGGATAGTTAAGCTCATTGTAGACGATGAAGCCGATATCGACGGTTACAGGCGTGCCCTGATAGTCGATGGTGACGGTGTGGCTGTGGCCGCCTGGACGCAGCTCGCGCTCATAGACCGTCACCGGGTAGCGCTGGGAAAGCGTCCAGGCCGCCGTGTTGCCGGCGATGCCCGTTCCGATGACCGCGATGCGCATGCGTCAATGTCCCTGCCTCGTGCTGGACAAGCTACGATGCGTTGCGGCGCGGGTTTCAATGGAGAGCAGGCCCTGGCTTTGGGTGTTCGGGGCCACTGTGGCTGCAATATCACATGAAATCTTTGTAAGCTTGATGTGTTTCCGGACCTTTCTGGAATCGAAAAAGCCGCTGCGAGACAGGCATATTTTTCATTCCGATGATCGGATCGCCGGCATGATCGGCTGTGCGTTTCGCGGGTGCGGGACTGTCCCGCAGTTCCGCGCCCGGCTAGTATGAATCTCCGGTTCCGCAGAAAGCATCACGCTGTGAACGAGTTACAGAATGGCCTCCGGCCGCCCGCCCGCCTGTCNNTCGTCCGGCCGCGCGCGAGCGGCATGACCTGCCCGTCGGGGGGTGGATGTGACACAGCGGGTTCCGGCCCTCGTCAGGCGGCAAGTTCTCGGGCAAGTCCTCGGGCAAGTCCTCGGGGCTGCCCCCCGAATCCTGCGCGCGGTCGCCGTGCTATTCCTGGCCTCGAGCTCGGGCGCCTGCGTTTTGACCCAGGACCTTCCCGATCCCGCGCTCGATGTCCCCACGCAGTACAAATATGCCGGGAAGGCGGACGCACCGCCCTCGCTGGATTGGTGGCGCGGCTTCCGCTCGGCCGAGCTGACGCAGCTGATGGAAGAGGCGCAGACCGTCAACCTCGATATCGCTGCCGCGGTCGCGCGCATCGTCGAGGCCGATGCGCAGGCGCGCCAGGCGGGCGCGGCGCTGTTGCCGAGCCTGTCGGGAACGGGACAGGAGACTTATTCGCGCACCTCCGGCTCCTCGGCTTCGGGGCTCACCAATGGTGGCCGTGAGGTCGTCAACTACCAGGCGTCGCTGAGCGCGAGCTATCAGCTCGATTTCTGGGGCCAGAATCGCGATGCGCTGCAAACGGCGGAGGAGACCGCCAAGGCCAACCGCTTCGATCGCGACACCGTCGCGCTGACGACGCTCGCCGCCGTTGCCAATGCTTATTTCCAGGTGCTGGCCTCGCAGGACCGCCTGCGCACCGCCCAGCGCAACATCGCCAGTGCCCAGCGCATCCTCGATGCCATCCGCGAGCGCCGCAAGGCCGGGACGGGGACCGACCTCGACGTCGCCCAGCAGGAGAGCGTGCTCGCCAACCAGAAGGCGTTGGTGCCGCCCTTGCGCCAGACCCTCGACCAGAACAGCAACGCGCTGGCCGTGCTGGTGTCGCGCCCGCCGGAGAGCGTGCGCCTTGCCGGCGGTTCGCTGGACCGGATCGCCATTCCGCGTGTCACGCCCGGGCTGCCGTCCGAGCTGCTGACGCAGCGGCCTGATATACGCCGGCAGGAGGCGCAGCTCGCCTCCGCCACCGCGAATATCGGCAACGCCCGCGCGCAGTTCTTCCCGAGCATCCAGCTCACCGGCAATGGCGGCTATCAGAGCTCGGCGCTGTTTTCGCTGTTCCAGCCGCACGCGGCGTTCTTCCAGCTGGTCGGCAGCGCGACCCAGCCTATCTTCGACGGCGGCAAGATCCTCGGCAATTTCGAATATGCCAAGGCGCGGCAGGACGAACTGCTGCAGACCTACCGCAAAACCATCGTCCAGGCCTTCACCGACGTCGACAACGCACTATTTTCAATCAAGCAGACCACGATCAAGCTGCAATTGCAGCGCGACGTGGTCAACGCCTCGCGGCGCGCCTTCGATCTCGCCGAGCAGCAGCTGCGCGCCGGCACGGCCGATATCGTGACCGTGCTCAACACCCAGCTGACGCTGTTCCAGGCCGAAGACACCCTGTCACAGGCGCAGCTCGCACGGCTTCTTGCCATCGTCAGCCTGTATCAGGCGCTCGGCGGCGGCTGGGAGCCGCGAATGGAGAAACCGGTCAATGCTCTTTAAGCCGGATACAAAGGACGGCGCGAAAGCGGGGATGGCGAAGAAGTCGCGCGGCCGCGGCTTTGTCATGACCCTGATCACGCTCGCGATCCTCGGCGGTCTCGGCTATCTCGGCTGGATCGCGTGGCATCAGAAGCCGGCAAATGACCGCAGCGCTCGGCCCGATCTGCCGGTGCCTGTGCTGGCGGCGACGCCGCGCGTGCAGGACGTGCCGGTCTATCTCGACGGCGTCGGCGCCATCCGCGCGCTCAACACGGTCACCGTGCGCTCCCAGGTCGACGGCAAGCTGATCGCGGTGAAGTTCACCGAAGGCCAGGACGTCAAAAAGGGCGACGTGCTCGGCGAGATCGACCCCGCGCTCTACCAGGCGACCTATGACCAGGCCGTAGCCAAGAAGGCACAGGACGAGGCCCAGCTCGCCAACCAGCGCATCGACCTTGCGCGCTACGAGCAGTTAGCTGCCTCCAATGCCGGCTCCAAGCAGCAGGCCGACACCCAGCGCGCTGCGGTGGCGCAGACCGAGGCGCTGGTCAAGGCCGACCAGGCCGCAATCGACAATGCGGCGGCGACGCTGAGCTACACCAAGATCGTGGCGCCGCTGTCGGGCCGCGCCGGCCTGCGCCAGGTTGACCAGGGCAACATCATCCACGCCTCCGACACCACCGGCCTCGTCGTCATCACCCAATTGCAGCCGATCGCGGTGTGGTTCAGCCTGCCGCAGCAGCAGATCATGCGCGTCAACGCCGCTGCCGCGAAGGGCGCGCTGTCGGTCGACGTGTTCGGCAATGACGGCGTCACCGTGATCGATACCGGCAAGCTCACCGGCATCGACAACCAGGTCGACCAGACCACGGGCACGCTGAGGCTCAAGGCGGAATTCCCCAACGCCAATTACCAGCTCTGGCCCGGGCAGTTCGTCAATGTCCGCCTCAAGGTCGAAACGCTGAACCAGGCGCTGGTGGTGCCGACCTCGGCGGTGCAGCGCGGGCCGATCGGCACGTTCAGCTACGTCATCGGCGAGGACAACGTTGTGACGGCCAAGCCCGTCACGGTGACGCAGCAGAACGAGCGTGATGCGGTGATTGCGAGCGGCCTGACGCCGAACGATCGCGTCGTGACCACCGGTTTTGCCAATCTGTCCGACGGCTCTAAGGTCAGCGTCGGCCGCGACGAGCAGACGCCGTCGGCTGACCTCGCTCCGCGCAAGCGCACGCGCGCTCCGCAAGCCGACGGCAAGGGCGGTCAGGCCAAGGAGGGCCAGAAGGACGGCCAGAAGGACGGTCAAGGCAAGGACGGCGAATTCCGCGCCAAGCGGAAGAGCAGCGAAGGCGACCAGAAGGGCCAGACGGGCCCAGCGCCGGGGCCGGGGGCTCAACCATCGGGGGCTCAATCATCCGGATCTGGAGCCAAGCAGCCATGATCCCGGCAACAGCCGCCTGACGCGGCAGGCGTATCCCATGGGTGTCTCCGAACCCTTCATCCGCCGGCCGATCGCAACTTCGCTGCTTGGCATTGCGCTGCTGATCGGCGGGCTGCTCGGCTATTTCGCGCTGCCTGTCTCGGCGCTGCCGCAGGTCGACTTCCCGACCGTGCAGGTGACGACGCAGCTGCCGGGCGCGANGAGCCCCGACGTGATCGCCTCGCTGATCACCGCGCCGCTGGAGCGGCAGCTCGGCCAGATCCCGTCGCTGACGGCGATGAACTCGACGAGCTCGTTCGGCGTCAGCCAGATCTCGCTGCAGTTCGACCTCAACCGCGACATCGACGGTGCGATCCAGGACGTGCAGGCTGCGATCAATGCCGCCGCCGGCGTCTTGCCCAAGACACTGCCTTATCCGCCGACCTACGCCAAGGTGAACCCGGCCGATGCGCCGGTCATGACGCTGGCGCTGCGCTCGGACACGATCTCGCTGCGGGCGATGAGCGACATCGCCGACACGCTGCTGGCCCAACGCCTCAGCCAGATCTCCGGCGTCGGCCGCGTCTCCGTGCTCGGCGGGCTGAAGCCGGCCGTGCGCATCCAGGCCGATCTGGCGCGGCTTGCCGCCTACGGCATTGCCATGGAGGATCTGCGCGCGGCCATCGCAAACGCCAATGTCTCCGGGCCAAAGGGCTCGCTCGACGGCGCCCAGCAGTCCTACATCATCGCGGCCAACGACCAGATCGCCGCCGCCGAGGCCTACCGTCCGATCATCATCGCCTATCGCAACGGCTCGCCGGTGACGATCGGCGACGTCGCGCAGATCGTCGACGGGCTCGAGAACGACCGCACCGGCGGCTGGTACCAGGGCACGCCGGCCGTCATCATCGACATCCAGCGCCAGCCCGGCGCCAATGTCATTGACGTCGTCAGCCAGATCCGCGCCGAGATTCCGAAGGTGCAGCGTGCCATTCCGGCCGGCGTAAAACTGACCATCGTCTCAGACCGTACTGTCACCATTCGCGCCTCGGTCCACGACGTGCAGTTCACGCTCGTGCTCGCCGTCGTGCTGGTGACGCTGGTGGTGCTGCTGTTCCTGCGCTCGCTGCGCGCAACGCTGATCGCGGGCGTGGCGCTGCCGCTGTCGCTGATCACGAGCTTCGGCATCATGTATTTTGCCGGGTTCAGCCTCGACAATCTGTCGCTGATGGCGCTGACGATCGGCACCGGCTTCGTGGTCGACGACGCCATCGTGATGATTGAGAACATCGTCCGCCACATGGAGAATGGCGACAACGCGATGCAAGCCTCGCTGAGGGGCGCCAGCGAGATCGGCTTCACGGTGATTTCGCTGACGGTGTCGCTGATCGCGGTGTTCATCCCGCTTTTGTTCATGTCCGGTCTTGTGGGACGCATGTTCCGCGAATTCGCGCTGACGCTGACGATTGCGGTCGTGACCTCGGCGGTGGTCTCGCTGACGCTGACGCCGATGATGTGCTCGCGCCTGCTCAAGCACACCCATGAGGAGCTGGCGGTGCCGGGCCTCGCCGCCATCAGCCGCTTCATCGATCGCACCGTCGAATTCTATCACCGCACGCTGCTCGTGGTGTTGCGGCATCAGCGCACCACGCTGGTGGTGACCTTCGTGACGCTGGCCGCAACACTCGTCCTGTATGTCGTCGCGCCAAAGGGGTTCTTGCCGCTGCAGGACACCGCCTCGATCACCGCGGTGACAGAGGCCGGCCCGGATGTCTCCTTCGCCGAGATGCAGAAGCGGCAGGCCGATGCCGCCGACGCCATCAAGGCCGATCCCGACGTCACAGGCGTCGTCTCGGTGATTGGCGCGGGTTCGGTCAATCCGACCACCAATGTCGGGCGCCTCGTCATGACGCTGAAGCCGCGTGGCGAGCGACGCGACGATATCGGAGCGGTCATTGCCCGGTTGAAGGACAAGGTCTCCGGCATTCCCGGCATGACCGTCTATTTCCAGCCGGTGCAGGACGTGCAGATCTCGACCCAGTCGAGCCGCTCGCAATACCAGTACACGCTGACCGGCACCGACGCGGCGCTGGTATCGGAATGGGCGCGCAAGCTCGTCGACGAGATGCGGCGCGATCCCTTGTTCCGCGACGTCTCCTCGGAAGCCCAGGAGGGCGGCCTGCGCGCGCAGCTCGAGGTCGACCGCACCCGCGCTGGCCAGCTCGGCGTCAGCCTGCAGGCCATCACCGACACGCTCAACGATGCTTTTGCACAAAGGCAGATCTCGACCATCTACGGCCAGGCCAACCAGTACCGCGTGGTGCTGGAGGCGCTGCCGATGTACCAGCGCGATCCCTCGATCCTGTCAAAGCTGTATCTGCCGGGCGGCGCTAGCGCGACCGCCGGCGCGCCCAACGCGCAAGTGCCGCTCGATGCGGTGGCGACCTTGAAGCGCACCACGGCGCCGCTGGCGATCTCGCACCAGGCGCAATTCCCGGCGATCTCGCTCAGTTTCAACCTCGCGCCGGGCGCCGCGCTCGGCGACGCGGTCGAGGCGGTGAAAGCGATCGAGACCCGGATCGAGATGCCCAGCAGCATCGTCGGCGTCTATGCCGGCGACGCGGCCGAATTCGCCAAGGCGCTGGGAGGCCAGCCCTGGCTGCTGCTCGCCGCCGTGATCACGATCTACATCGTGCTGGGCGTGCTCTACGAGAGCTACATTCACCCGATCACGATCCTCTCGACGCTGCCATCCGCCGGCGTCGGCGCCATCCTGGCGCTGATGCTGTTTGGGCAGGATCTCTCGGTGATCGGCCTGATCGGCATCATCCTCCTGATGGGCATCGTCAAGAAGAACGCGATCATGATGATCGACTTCGCGCTGGAGGCCGAGCGCGGGCAGGGCATGCCGGCCCATGAAGCCATCGTGCAGGCCTGCCTGTTGCGCTTCCGGCCGATCATGATGACGACGCTCGCGGCGCTGTTCGGCGCACTGCCGCTGGCGATCGAGAGCGGCACCGGTGCGGAGCTGCGCTTTCCGCTCGGCATCTCCATCATCGGCGGCCTGCTCTTGAGCCAGCTGCTGACGCTCTACACCACGCCCGTGATCTACCTCGCGCTCGACCGCATCAATCGCCGCCTCGAGCAGGCGCTGCCGCCGCCGGAGCCCGAGGCGCCCACGGCTGGTGCGACCGAGGGGATGCAGTGATGGCATCTATCTCGGAACCGTTCATCCGCCGTCCGGTCGCGACCACGTTGTTGTCGATCGGGCTGTTCCTGCTGGGAGCGGTGGCCTACGAGTTCCTTCCCGTCGCCTCCGTCCCCAACGTCGACTTCCCCGCCATCTTCGTCTCGGCGAGCCGTCCCGGCGCCGACCCGTCGGTGATGGCGGCCACCGTCGCCGCGCCGCTCGAACGGCGGCTCGGTGAAATCGCCGGCATCAACCAGATCACCTCGACGTCGTCGCTCGGCGTCGCGAACATTCAGCTCCAGTTCGACATCGGCCGCAACATCGACAAGGCGGCGCGCGATGTGCAGGCCGCGATCAACGCGGCCCTCGTCGACCTGCCCAGCGACCTGCCGGCACTGCCGCGCTTCCGGAAAGCGAACACGACCGGCGCGCCGGTCTTCGTGCTGGCGCTGACCTCCAAGACGCTATCGGCGAGCGCGATTTACGACGTCGCCGATACCGTGCTGGCGCAGCGCATCTCGCAGGTACCTGGTGTCGGCGACGTGACGGTATCGGGCGCCGACCAGCCGGCGGTGCGGATCCAGCTCAACCCGGTGGCGCTGTCGAATGCGGGGATCGCCACCGACGACGTGCGTACCGCTATCATCAACGCCAACCCGCTTGGCCCCGTCGGCATCTTCAACGGCGAGCGCCAGAGCGAGACGCTGTCGCTGAACCGGCAGATGCGCACGGCGCAGGAATTCCGCGACATCGTGGTCAAGAGCTCGAACGGCAATTTCGTCCGGCTCTCCGACGTTGCCGACATCGAGGACAGCGTTCGCAACGCGCGCTCGATCGCCTGGTTCAACAAGCAGCCGGCGGTGCTGATCCAGATCACCAAGCAGGGTGACGCCAACGTCATCGACACCGTCGACCGGGTCAAGGCGCTGATCCCCGAGCTGAGGCAATGGATTCCGGCCGGCGTTGACGTGTCTACGCTGGTGGATCGGACCACCACGATCCGCGCCAGCGTGATGGATATGCAGTGGACGCTGCTTGCGACCGCCGGCCTGGTGATGGTCGTGGTGTTCGTGTTCCTGCGTCGGATCACGCCGACGATCGCCGCCGGCATCTCGGTGCCGCTGGCGCTGGCCGGCACCTGTGCCGGCATGTGGGTCGCCGGCTTCTCGATCGACAATCTGTCGCTGATGGCGCTGGCGATCTCGGTCGGCTTCGTCGTCGACGATGCCATCGTCATGATCGAGAACATGTTCCGCAACCTCGAACATGGCATGCGGCCGATGCGGGCGGCGCTCGAGGGCGCCAAACAGATCGGCTTCACCGTGGTTTCGATCAGCCTGTCGCTGATCGCGGCGTTCACGCCGCTGCTTTTCATGAACGGGATTCAGGGACGCCTGCTGCGTGAATTCTCTTTGACGCTGACCTTCGCGATCGTGGTCTCGACCCTGGTGTCGCTGACGGTGACCCCGATGATCTGCGCCCATTACATCCGGCAGACCACGTCGGAGACCGCGACGCTGTTCGATCGTGTCATCGAAGGTTTGCTATCGCGTATCGTCGCCTTTTATGCCCGCAGCTTGCGCGCCGTGCTCGAATTCCCGCTGCTGACGCTGCTGGTCTTCTTTGCCACCATCGCTCTGACCGTAACGCTCTACATCAAGGTTCCAAAATCCGATTTCCCGGTCGACGATTCCGGCTTCGTCATCGGCGCGACGCGCGCCTCGGCCGACATCTCGTTCCAGTCGATGCTGAGCCTGCAGCAGAGGCTGGCCGACATCGTGATGCAGGATCCGGCCGTCGCCGGCATCGGCTCGACCGTCGGCAGTGGCGTCGGGGGTCCCGGTTCGGCGACCTCGAATCGTGGCACCATGTTCATCAGCCTGAAGCCGCCGGAAGAGCGCGACCACGTCTCGACCCAGATCGTGATCGACCGTCTCAGGAAGGCACTATATCCCGTGCCCGGCATTCGTCTGTTCATGTTCGCCGCCCAGGACGTGCGCGCCGGCGGGCGGCAGAGCGATTCCAACTTCCAATATACGCTCTCCAGCACCGACCTCGATCTGCTGCAGAAATGGGCGCCGATCGTGGCCAAGCGGATGGAGACGGTGGAGGGCATCACCGACATCTCCAGCGACCGCGATCCCGGCGGACTCCAGCTGACATTGAACATCGACCGCCAGAAGGCCGCGGCGCTGGGCGTCAGGGTGCAGGACATCGACAACGCCCTGAACAATGCCTTCTCGCAGCGCCAGATCTCGATCATCTACACCCAGCGCAACCAGTACATGACGGTGCTGGAGATCGATCCGAAATTCCAGGTCGACCCGTCCAATCTCGATCGCATCTATGTTGCCGGCGCGGGCGACAAGCAGGTGCCGTTGTCTGCCGTGGTCCGCGCAACGCGCGGGCTTGCCGCGCTCGCGGTCTATCATTCGCAATCGGTGCCATCGACCACGGTATCGTTCAACACCTTGCCTGGCGTCGTGCTCGAGGCCGCTACGCGGAACATCCAGCGTGCGGTCGATGAATTGCACATGCCCGAGGGCATCCGCGGCAGCTTCGACGGCAATGCCGGCGAATTCGCCAGGACCAGCAGTCGGCAGCCGCTCTTGATCCTCGGCGCGCTGGTGGCGATGTATATCGTGCTCGGGGTGCTCTATGAGAGCCTCGCCCATCCGCTCACGATCATCTCGACACTGCCCTCGGCCGGCCTCGGGGCGCTGCTGGCGCTGCAGATCACCAACACGCCGCTGACGGTGATCGCCTTCGTCGGCATCATCCTGTTGATCGGCATCGTCAAGAAGAACGGCATCATGATGGTCGACTTCGCGCTCGATGCCGAGCGCCAGCGCGGCCTGTCCTCGGCGGAGGCGATCTTCGAGGCCTGCCAGGCGCGTTTCCGTCCGATCCTGATGACGACCATGGCCGCGCTGTTTGCCGGCATTCCGCTGGTGGTCGCGACCGGGCCGGGCACGGAGCTGCGCCGTCCGCTCGGCATCACCATCATCGGCGGCCTGTTCGTCTCGCAGGTCCTGACCCTCTACACCACGCCGGTGATTTACCTGCTGATTGACCGCCTGCGTCGGCGGTCCGAGCCGCGCGCGCTGCCGGCGCCGGCGGAATAGGTTGTTGAACGGCTGTACCGAGCGTATAGCGGCGGTCATGTCGAACCCAGCCGAGACCACGACCGCAGCGCCCGAGCCTGTCCCCGAATGCCCGCACTGCCAGAAGCCGATGCCGCTCTGCATCTGCGACACTGTCACGCCGATCGAGAACAAGCTCTCGCTCCTGATCCTGCAGCATCCGCAGGAGCAGGACAGGGCGCTCGGCACGGCGCGGCTGCTTGCCAGGCACTTTGAAGACGCGACCGTGAAGGTCGGCCTGTCCTGGCCGAGCCTGTCCAAGGCGCTTGGCCGTCCGGTCGAGAACGCCTCGCACTGGGCTGTGCTCTATCTCGGTTCGGCGCGCGCCGCCGACCTCGACGTCGAGGGCGAGATCGTCGCGCTCAACCGCAAGGGCGAGGTCGCGGAGAACCAGCGCGCCATTTTTGGCAAGCTCGAAGGCGTGGTGCTGCTCGACGGCACCTGGAGCCAGGCCAAGGCGCTGTGGTGGCGCAATCCCTGGATGCTGAAATGCCAGCGCGTAATCCTCAACCCGAAGCACCCATCGCGCTATGGCCGCCTGCGTCGCGAGCCGCGCAAGGACGGGCTGTCGACCATCGAGGCAGCGGCGACGCTGCTCGCGGGGCTCGAGCGGCGCCCCGACATCGCCGCGACGTTGAACGCCAGTTTTGAACGGCTGTTGACGCGTTATCGCGAAGTCCAGGCTGAGATGCCTGAACTGGCGCCAAAGCCGGAACCCAAAGGCCGCCGGCGCGACTTCCGCCGCGGCAAACGGTCCTGACCTGGGCTGATCCCAATTCTGCGGTTGATTGCCTCGCGGTGCGAAGGCGTAAGCGCCCGGCCGGGGTTGCTTAACCCCCTGATCCCCTATATTGGTCCGCCCTTACGGGGCCACGTGGCGGAGTGGTTACGCAACGGTCTGCAAAACCGTGTACACCAGTTCAATTCTGGTCGTGGCCTCCATCACCAAACTTCTGATATTTCAGCCTAAATCGTGATTCCGTTCGGTCCGCCAAGGGCGCGGACAGCAACTGCACGAGCCGCGCCCACCGGAATTGCCCGGGGCTTGCTGGAAACCCTCGATTCAGGCCCGATGGCATAAACTTCGCATCTGCGAAGGCATGCAGTCGTATCAATCGAGCGCTGGAGCACACGTGGGCGAGATCGTCCGGTTTATCCCGAAATCCGAGCTTGAGCGGGCTCGCCTTATTGCCGAGGCGCGCGCGATCTATGACAGCATCTTCCCGCCTGATGTGCCCGACAGGGCGCCGCAGGATGACAAGGACAGCGTCAAGAATTGATCGCAGACCTGTGGCCTGCCGTCAGGTTTGGCCAGGAGGTTTCAGCAGGTTTTCAGGAGGCGGCGTACCAGCCATCCGGAAAGGGCAGCAGGGGC
Organism: Bradyrhizobium manausense; assembly: GCF_001440035.1. Classification (GTDB taxonomy): domain Bacteria; phylum Pseudomonadota; class Alphaproteobacteria; order Rhizobiales; family Xanthobacteraceae; genus Bradyrhizobium; species Bradyrhizobium manausense. Next base: position 136,101 of record NZ_LJYG01000108.1, read on the forward strand.
CATGCGCCCTCATTGTCATTCGCGGCCTCGAGCGGCTTCTTGAGCGCTGCGTCGAAGCTCCACGGGCGGGGCACGAAGTCCTCCAGCGGCGCAGGCGCGAAAGTGTCGTGAATCATGGCGTCCCGGACGGCATCCAGCATCAAATTGAATTCGGCTTCGCTCATCACACCCTCCGGAACGCGGATGGCGCACTGTCGCAAAGCCGGTTTGTTGGCCGATTGACCCGATCGTTCGGATTTTAACGATCGGGCGATCGAGGTCCGTTTGGTTACCGATTTCTGAAGATCCCCGAACCCCCAGGTAAATCCGGCGACCTCTAGGAAGTTCCAGGCGGCCGCCAGTGTGCAAGAGATCACATCCCCCGCGATTTATTCCTCCTACCTCTTTGACCACACCGGCCAACAGGGCCGGTCCGGCAGGGCAGACAGGAGACTGGTCATGAAGGCGAGGTTCTTGCGGTTTGCGGGTGTGAGAAGCCGGGCGCGTCGCGCCTCCACAGTCGGCCTGTTCCTGACGTTGTTTGCATCAGCTGCGAATGCGCAGCAGGGCACACCGGAGCAGCGCCGGGCCTGCACGCCCGACGTCTACCGGCTCTGTGCCGGCGAAATCCCCAACGTCCGGGCCATCACGGCCTGTCTGCGTCGTAACCGCTCCAGCCTGAGCGAGGCTTGCCGCAGCGTGTTCGACCAGGCCGGCGGCTGACATCGCTGGCCTGTGGGTTTGTGCGCAGCAAGTGCCTTGCGGCTCCAGCACAAATGCTTCAGGCGCTACCTGTGGATATGCTGCGGACAAGCTGTTGAATGGCTGTTATCGGATCCAGATCCGGAACGGCTCCCAATCATATCCGAGAGATTCATGACGTAGTTGCGTCCGGCGCCACAATCATCTGATTTGGCGGGTGCGCAGTCCGAACGAAGAGCCTGCTTCGGCGCATGATCTAGTGCTTGCCGAACCATTCCTCGTAGATCCGCTGATACGTGTCGTTCTCGCGCAGCCTCAGAAGGGCTTCGTTGACCTGCTTGCGCAATGGACTGCCGGTCGGAAAGACGATGCCGTAGTCTTCCCTGTGAAAGACGTCACCGACGGTCCGCGCCAATCTGCTGCCATCGTGGGTCGTGTAGTAGAGCAGGGCGGGTGCATCGAACACGACGGCGTCGACCTGCTGGTCCAGCAGCGCCCGGTAGAGGTCATCGACCTTTTCGAACTCGCGAACCTCTGCCTTGAGCTCGCTCAGATAGGCCTTTGCCGTGCTGCCGCGCGTGGTGCCGACGGTCTTGCCGACAAGATCCTGCTGGCCGTTGATCGGTCCCCTGATCTGCTGCACCGTCAGCGACGCCGTCAGCTGCGCCGTGTAGAACGCGACGAACACCACCCCCGTGAACATCCACAGCACGGCCACGATCCGGGCGATCCAGTGCCGCGGCATCTGATCGGCCTGGGTGGCCAGCGTGCCCGCCGCCCAGAACATCGCGTGAAAAATCCCCGGAAAATATTTCTTGGTTGGAATGATGCCGCTGTGATGCGTGCGCTCGACCAGGAACATCAGATGCGCCGGCACGAGGATCAGGAGCAGCGCAATGCCGAGCCAGACCAGCAGGGTGCGCGAGAAGAACAATTGCATCAGCTCGCGCAGCGGATTGGCTTCGACATTGACGGCCGTGCCGCGCACCAGGATTTGCAGGCCCGAGTTCATGATCGGCTGCGAGAAGTCGAACCTGTCCTCGCGCTCCGACGTGATCGAGATCGCCGCGATGGCGAGATCGGCTCGTCCACTTGCCACAGCGTCAAGCAATTCGCTCACATCGGGCAACACCACATATTCGGTCTCGCGATTGAGCCGCTTGCCGATGCTGTTCCAGAGCTCGATGCTGAAGCCGCCCAGCACGCCGTTCTTCTCGACGACCATGGGAGGGACGATGCGGGTCGCGACGCGGAGCTTGGCGGTCTCGGCCTGAGCCGTGGACCAGGCCATCCAGATGAGCAGTGCCAACATCAACCCGCGTATGGCCCTGGCTGCGACCGACGAGGGTAACCGATCGGTTCGCGCGCGAGAACTGGTCGCCTGATGCAGACGAGTCATCGATGCTTTCCCGGCCTCGAACCGTGCTCTCGGCGGATCCCTGGGGACTGTCCCTTGACTGATTGATGGCCCAGTCCGATGCAAAACACCATCCCTTGAAACTGGTCATGATCGGGGTGTGCATGCGATCCTCGGCAAGTGTCTGTTTCAGGACGCCCCCTAACAAGGATAACCCAGTGAAATTCCATATGATCAGCGGCGGACCGAAGCCGGTCGCGCCTTTCAGCCACGCCGTCGAGACCGACGGCTTTGTCTTCGTCACGGGCCAGATGCCGGACACGCCGCAAACACCGGGCGTGCTGCCTGATGGCATTGTCGCCCAGACCCGTGCGGTGATGGAGAATTTGAAGATCGTCCTGGCCGGCCTCAATCTCGGCCTCGAGCATGTCGTGATGACGCGAATCTATCTCACGCGTTTCAAGGAAGACTACGCGGCGATGAACGAGACTTATCGCACGTTCTTTGCGGAGGGCAGGCTGCCGGCCCGCACCTGTGTCGGCGTCACGGGGCTTGCTTATGATGCACTGATCGAGATCGACCTGGTATGCCGGCGGCCGTGACCTACCATCCCTTGCGTTGCCCGTCAGGCAAAGCACGCTGCGGGCGTTCAACTGCCGCGAGTGAAAATATTCCGCTTTACCGAATTTCTGATTTACGGTAGACATCCGCCACCTCATCGCGGTCAGAGGGGCGTATCGCGATCGTCACGAACGTGGGGTGAGCCGTGGTGGACGCCGACTGCATCGGCGCGGTGGTTTTCGCAGGGCGGGCAACCGTGAGCGAGAGCCGCGCGCGCATACGACAGGTGCGGCCAGCGTACGGTAAAACCGTGTCGTCCTGACGCCCGGAGTCTGTGCGTCAAGTCTTGCGGTGATGCGTGCGGCCCGACCGGGTCCGCGCATCAGCCATCTGCAAGGCGACGGGGGCAATCGTGCATCGCTCCCCGGGGAGAGCGCGGCTAAGGTGAAGAGATGAAGCAAAGCTCGGGCGCATTGCGCCGCGAGGACGCGGAGCTATATCTGCGAGAAAGATGCGAGTTATCGGAGCGCCGTGCAGGCCCCTTGCTCCGTCATTGCGAGCGTAGCGAAGCAATCCAGAATCTCTCCGTGAAAAGATTCTGGATTGCTTCGTCGCAAGAGCTCCTCGCAATGACGCGGAGAGAGGGGGAGCGCGTCAACCTCAGTCTCGCGCCCCGGCTCTGCGCCGCAACGTTTCACCTTGCAGCGCGTCCGGGACATGAGGCGGAACTGCCAACTGCGTTGCCAATCGCTCCCTCGCATTTCGTCTCAAATTGCAACCCGCGCGTGCAAGAAGTCTTGATCGGCGGTGATGTAGGAGTGATGGGCCGCCTTGAACGCGGCCCCAGGCGACAGCGACTAACCCAAAGAGTGCCAGGATCAGTAGAAATTCATCGTGCTTCCCCCTTGTAAAGCACCAAAATGGTGCTTTAGTGCTTTCCATGAGCCCATCGCCCCGAAATGCGCCATCGGCGCTTCGCTACCGGCTTGCCCCTGACCCGGCCGCCAAGGCCGCGATGGAGGCGACGTTCCAGGCCTATGACCGCATGATGGAGATCCTGGATGAGGTCGCGCGGACCCACAATGTGGGCTCCAACGTGGTCCTGCTGCACGCCCATGCCTATGAGCCGATCCGCAAAGAGACCGCGCTGCCATCGCGGCTGGTGACGCTGGGCCTGCGCGACCGCGCCGAGTACCGCGCGTCGCAAGGCCGCCGCCTGCCGCTCGACGACAAGCTCGCCAAGATCAAGGGTCCGGCCACCATTTCGATTTCGACGGTGCAGGGGCGCTTCAGCGTGCCCTTCGACTATGCCGGCTACGCGGAGGGCTGGGGGCAGAGCGTGCCCGCGCACCTGATCCGCACCGACGACGGTTTCGAGGTTCACTACGGCGTCACGCCGAACAGTCTGCCAGAGGAGGAGAACGCTATGGATACCATCGCAGCCGCTCCCGAGAATTTCCTGTCACGGGTCGGGCGTCTGATCGCCGGCATCGCCTATGACGCGATCGAGCAGGCGGAAGGCAACAACAAGCTGAAAGTCGTGGGCCAGGCCATCCGCGAGATCGAGCGCGCCGAGAGCGAGGCGCGCGATGCACTCGCCGCTGCCCGCGCCGAGGAATACCGCCTCAACGCCCGCCGCACCGAGATCGAGCGCGAGATGACCGATCTTGCCGCCAAGATCGAGGGCGCGATCACGGACGGCCGCGACGATCTCGCCCGCGCCGGCATCGCCCGGCAGATGGATCTGGAGGCGCAGTTCGAGGTGCTCTCCCGCGCCATCGACGAGAACAACGAGAAGATCGAGAGTAGCGTGACCTCGTTGCGTGCCGTGCTCTCGGCGCTGCAGGATGCCGAGCAGCGCCGCGTCGATCTCGCAAAGAGCGAGGCCGAAGCAAGCCACCACGCTTCGCATTCGCCGCGTAAGCGCGGCGGCAGCTCCGCGGCGGCGAAGGCGCTGCGTGCGGGCAGGGCGGTGGCACGCGTCACCGGCGTGCCGGCGGGCATTCCGTATTCCAGCGACATCGACGAACTCAGCGCGCTGCATCGCGACAAGGAGATTGCGGCAAGGCTCGCGCGGTTGAAGTCGCGCTCCTGAAGAGTATCGTGTCATGAGCGCATTGCTCGAACACGTCATGGCGCCGGAGGTCCGGCCGTTCGCGATCGCGGCGGCCATGATCCTCATCGTCGGCACGCTCGAAGTGGTCACGATGCTGGTCGGGGCTTCCTTGAGCGAGATGCTCGGCACCAGCATCGATTTCAGCCATTCCAGCGACAATGGCGTGATCAACGCCATCTCCTGGATCAATGTCGGCGGCGTGCCGCTCTTGATCTTCCTGCTGCTGGCGCTCGGCGCCTTCTCGATCACCGGCTTCCTGATCCAGGATGTCGCGCGGATGGTGGCCGGGCCCTTGCCGGCTTCAGTCGCTTCGCTGGCGGCGGTCGTGGTCTCGGTCCCGCTGGTCCGCGGCGCGAGCCGGGGTATCGCCCGGATCATTCCGAAGGATGAAAGCTACGTTATCGGCCTCGGCCATCTCGTCGGCCGCGTCGGTGAGGTCGTCGTCGGCCCGCTCGACCAGGGCCCGCCCGGTCGCGTCAGCGTCGCCGATATCCACGGCAACCGCCACTTCGTGCTTGCGGTTGCAGCGCCGGACTCGGCGCCGCTGCCGCAGGGAACCCTCGTCCTCCTGGTCGATCGTGTCGACACCCGTTTCGTCGCAGTGAAGGCAGACGATGAACTCAAACCGGCCAAAGCAACTCTAAGCCAGCAAGTCCATTAGCGGAGAAAGTTATGTTCGACATCGCAGTCCCGGCCATGATCGGCGTCGCGCTGATCGTCGTTTTGGGCATCATCTTCACCATCCTTTACAAGCGCGCCACGCGCGACGAGGCCTTCGTGCGCACCGGCCTCGGCGGCAAGAAGGTCGTGCTCGACGGCGGCGCCATGATCCTGCCGATCTTCCATTCCTATGCCAGCGTCAACCTGAAGACGCTCAGACTCACGGTCGAGCGCAAGGAGCGGGAGTCCCTGATCACCAAGGACCGGTTGCGCGTCGACATCGTCGCCGAATTCTACGTCCGCGTTCGCCCCGACGACGAGAGCATTGCGCTCGCGAGCCAGACCTTGGGCGCGCTGACCAATGACGCCGAAGCCCTGCGCAACCAGGTCGAGGCGAAATTCGTCGACGGCCTGCGCTCGGTGGCGGCGACCATGACCATCCTGGAATTGCAGGAAAAGCGCAGCGACTTCGTCAAGCACGTGCAGGCAACGGTCGAGTCCGACGTGAAATCCAACGGCCTCGAATTGGAGTCGGTGTCATTGACTAAACTCGACCAGACCGACGTCAAGTTCTTCAACCCCGAGAACTTCTTCGACGCCGAAGGCCTGACCCAGCTCAAGACCATCACCGAGACCCGCCGCCGTGACCGCAACGCCATCGTGCGCGACAACGAAGTCGCGATCGCCCAGAAGGATCTTGAAGCGCGCCAGCAGACGCTGGGGATCGAGCGGACCAAGAAGGAGGCCGAGCTGTCGCAGGAGCGCGACATCGCCAACAAGACTGCGAGCACGCGCGCCGAGGTCGCAACCGCAACCCAGACCGCGCGCCTGACGGAGGAGAACGCCCGCATCGACACCGATCGGGCGGTCGCCGAGAAGGAAGCGGGCGCGAAACAAATCAAGGAGACCGCAGTCATCGAGTCGGATCTTGCGATCAACAAGCGCAAGACCGACGCGCAGCGCGAGATCCAGATCGCCACCCAGGAGAACGAGATCCAGATCGCGGCCAAGAGCAAGCAGACCTCGGAAGCCGTGGCCGAGGCCAAGACGGCCGAAGCGCTTGCCGTTTCCGCCGAGGAAAAGGTGGTCACCGCGCGCGCCGTCGAGGTCGCAGACCGTGCCCGTTTGACCCAGGTGCTTGCCGCACGCACCGAGGCCGAGCGCAAATCGACCGAGCTGATCGTCGCGGCTGAAGCCGAGAAGAGGGCCTCGCTCGACCGCGCCGAGGCCGTCAAGACGCTGGCGACCGCCGAAGCTGAATCCAACAAGATCAAGGCGGTTGGCGTGCGCAACATCGGCGAGGCCGAGGCTGCCGTCATCACCATGAAGAACGAGGCGCAGAACAAGCTCGGCAGCAACGTCATCGATTTCGAGATCGCCAAGAAGCGGATCGAGACGATGCCCTCGGCGTTGGCGGAGATGGTCAGGCCGATCGCCAACCTCAAGGACGTCCGCATCCTGCACACCGGCGGCGCGTTCGGTGGCAATGGCAACGGGGCTGTGGGCGGCGGCGTCGGCTTCGGCGAGGGGCTCGCCGGCGAGCTGCTCAAGGTGCATGCGCTGCGACCGATGATCGACGAGATCCTGCGCCAGAGCGGCTTTGCGCCCGGCGATGATCCCGTGAAGGCGCTGGTCGGCGCCGTGACCGGCAAGGCCAATGGTGCGGCGGGTACGCCGGCGGTGCCTGCGCCGGAGAAAACAAACTCGGCCGATCTATGAATGCCGGTTCATTGCTGCTGAGAAGTCGGAACGATAAGAACGTCCCGTGCGCGTCTCGCGTCGCGCACGGCTCCGGAGCGCGGTTCGATTGCGTGTTGAGCCTTTCGACTGCGCTCCGGACGAATGTCTCGAGGCAATGCCATTTGTTGCCGCGGCGCCTGCGCCGATCGATGTCAGGCGCTGAGGCTTGTTTCGATCGGGGATTTCATATGAAGTATTTTCTCTCCGGGCTGATCGCCGTCGGCCTGTCTGTCGCTGCCACGGCAGCCTTCGCCGCCGATGCCCGCAACGTCACCGTCGTCAACGAGACCGGCTACGCCATCAAATTCCTCGGCTTCAATGCCCCTGACGATGGCCTGGACGAGTGGGACAACGAACTTGACAGGGTTTTGCAGAACCAGGCGAGCACCTATGTCGAGTTCGACGATGACGATGAGGGGTGCGTCTGGAACATCCGCGTCGACTGGCAAAACTATGACGAGTCTGTGCTCTGGAAGAACGTCAACCTCTGCAAGTTTACGGCTCTGCGGCTGCGCTACGACCCCGGCACCAAGACCACCTCGTTCGTCGCCGAGTAACTCGGCCTGACCGAGGCCTAACAAGCCCGCGGGGAGGGCTCGATCAGCCCTACCTGGATGCTTTGCGGATGATGACGAATTCGTCCTTTGCAAGCGCAATCGGCTTTGTTATACGCAGCGCGCACGAACGTACGGTTCGCCCTTTTCCTCGGTAGCTCAGCGGTAGAGCATCCGACTGTTAATCGGATGGTCGCTGGTTCGAATCCAGCCCGGGGAGCCAAATTCCGCCTTACTTTCAATAATTTGCAGGCGCATATTGATGTGGTGCGCGATCTTGCTCGATTGGTCTCTCAACCCCGTCGCACGGCCAGGCCCCGCAGAATCGTGTTCAAGCGGATGTGTACGTCGAGACGCACACCGTAACGCAGACGGCACCAAATCGACTTAATTCACATCGAGCTTCGTTGGGCCGGACCCTTACGGAGCTGATTCCCATGCCCGACATCCAGATCGACCGTGCCGACCAGGCCCCCTCGATTCTGCCGGCTGATATCCCTGAATTGAGCGACGATCAGTGCCTTGCCTGTCTCGCTCGCGCGGTCGAGACCCCCGATTCGGCGCGGCTGGACGAAGTGGCGGCCCTGATTGGCCGTCTGGCGGTCGCGATCGAATAAGCTTTCGCACCTCTATGCGCTGACGTTGCGCAGCCGCTGGCTGACCGGCCAACGGACGTGTTGCGTTTTCGCGGAGCCTGTTCCAAAGATGCCGCCAAATTCATCTTTCGCGGCATCGTCCGCCTTGCAGGGTCCGCAAATGTCCGGTTTCTCGACCGCGCGCCAAAAAATGGTCGATGGCCAGGTGCGCACCAATGACGTCACCGATCGCCGCATTCTCGATGCCATGCTCACGGTTCCCCGCGAGGCCTTCGTGCCGGCGGGCCGGCAGGCTCTGGCCTATCTCGACCTCGATCTCGATGTCAGCGAGAGCGGCGCCAAGCGTTTCCTTATCAAGCCGCAGCTCACCGGCAAGCTGCTCCAGGCCGCCGAGATCGGCGAGGGCGACAGCGTACTGGTGGTCGGCTGCGCGACCGGCTATCTCGCGGCGCTGACCGCGAAGCTCGCGCGCCAGGTTACGGCCACGGAAGGCGATTCGGATCTTGTGGCCAAAGCCAAGGACGCCTTCGCCGCGCTCGGGCTCACCAATGTGACCTGCAAGGCTGCCGCCTGCACCGAGGGCGACCCGGCCGGCGCGCCCTATGACGTGATCGTCCTCAACGGCGCCACCGAGGTGACGCCGGACGGCCTGTTTGGCCAGCTCAAAGAAGGCGGACGCCTGGTGGGGGTCTCGGCCGAATCCAGGCCCTCTCGGGCCATGATCGTGACCCGCTCGCACGGCGAGTTCGGCTACCGGCCGCTGTTCGACGCGGCTGCCCCGGTGCTGCCCGGCCTGGAACGGGCCCCTGCCTTCGTCTTCTGACGACCGAAACCCCGTTAAAATCCCGTTCTGAATCAGAAGTGTGGCCGGGATGCTGCACGTGAAGAGTTTCCACTGAGAACCACCGGGAGGTGGTTCCGTCGCGCTTGACCGCGTCTTATGTTGCGGCGGGGCAACGACTCCACTTGGATACGGTAACCAGGCTCGCGGGCACGAGCCTGGCGTGAGAATGAACGGAATTTCAGGGATGCATGGGGTGAAGCTTTTCACCGGAGCAGCGGTTTCGGTCCTGCTGATGGCGCTTGCCGGGCCGGTGCCTGCATTGGCGGATACGATCGAGGCTGCGCTCGTGCGCGCCTATCAGAACAATCCGCAGCTCAACGCACAGCGTGCGCAGGTGCGCTCGACCGACGAAGGCGTGCCTCAGGCCCTGTCGGGCTATCGCCCCAAGGTCAATCTGAGCCTCAGCAGCGGTTATCAATACCAGGACGTCCAGCCGACCCAGAAAGGCCTCGCGATCCATAGCGACCCGCCGCTTCAGCCCAACGCCGCCAGCGTGAGCGTCAGCCAGACGCTCTACAATGGCAACCAGACCGCCAACAAGACGCGCGCGGCGGAGAGCCAGGTCTCCGGTACGCGCGAAGCACTGCGCAGCATGGACCAATCCGTGCTTCTGAGTGCAGCTACGATCTATATGGACTATCTGCGCGACTCCGCGACATTGGAAGTCCAGCGCAGCAACGTGCGCGTGCTCGAACAGACGCTGAAGCAGACGCGTGATCGCTTCAACGTGGGCGAAGTGACACGCACCGACGTCGCGCAGTCCGAAGCGCAGCTGGCTGCCGGCAGGACTCAAGCGCTGACCGCGGAATCAACGCTCACGACGACGCGCGCGAATTTCCGCCGGATCATCGGCAACGAGCCGACGAATCTGGCGCCGGGCTCCCCGGTCGACCGGTTCCTGCCGCCAACGCTCGCCTCGGCCGTCGAGCTCAGCCTGATCCAACATCCCGACGTCACGGCTGCGATGTACGGCATCGACGTCAACTATCTCCAGGTCAAGATCAACGAAGGCGCGTTGCTGCCGACTGTTACGGTCGCGGCGACTGCCAGCACGGCCTACCAGCAGCAGCTGACGGTCTTCCGAACGAGTACCGCGTCAGCCATCGCGACGGCCTCCGTGCCGATCTTTCAGGGCGGCGCAGAATATTCGCTGATCCGCCAATCGAAGGAAAACCTGGCGCAGCAACGTCTGAACCTCGAGAAGACTCGCGACACTGTTCGCGCCAACGTGGTGCAGTTCTGGGGGACTTTGCAGGCCGGCAAGGCGCAGGTGCAGTCCGCGCAGGCGCAGGTCACCGCGTCCGAGATCGCGCTGAACGGTGTGCGCGAGGAAGCCAAGGCCGGTCAGCGCACCACCCTCGACGTCCTCAACGCCCAGCAGGCGCTGGTCAATGCGCGCGTCGCGCTGGTCACCGCACAGCACGATCGGGTCGTCGCATCCTACAACGTGCTCGCCGCCGTTGGCCGCCTTGCACCGCAGGTGCTCGGCCTCAACACCACCGTCTACGATCCGAGCGTGCACTACCAGCAGGTCCGCGACAGCTGGGTCGGCGTGCGCACGCCTGACGGACGCTGATTGCCGTAGTTCTCCGGTCGGCCTCGCAAACTGCCGGGACCGACCGGTGCCTTGCTTGCAATCGTCAAAATCCCTGACATAGCCTTGCCAAGATGCTGCCGATCGATTCGGCCCGCATCCGATGTTGCGTGCGTGGCGCTTGAGTGACGGGGCAGGGGCGCGCCGCCTCATGTTGAGTCGTGATCTGGGGACAAGTCTGGCTGTCGCGACGAAAATGTCGGACGACGCATCCGGAACCGGCCAATGCCGTCGTGCTTGGTGTAAAACAACGCATGCGAGGGCGTTGATGATGTGGAGTCGGAGATGACGCAGCCTGCAAAGGTCACAGAACCCTCCATGGAGGAGATTCTGGCCTCGATCCGGCGCATCATTGCCGATGACGAGGCGAAGCCGCCGCCCGCAGAGGCTGCAAAGCCTGCACCTGCGCCTGCAGCAAAGCCGATGGCTGACATTCCTCCATCCAAGATCGCTCCTGCAAAGCCTGCTGCCGAAAAGCCCGCGCCGCCGCCGGCTGCCAAGCCCGCGCCACCTCCGCCGCCTGCGCCCGCCGCCGATGCCGGGCCCAACAGCCAGGACGATATCGACGCACTGCTGGCAGGGCTCGACGAGGCCACGGCTGCGCCCGAAGTGCGGGCTCCTGAACCCGAGCCCGAACCGGAGCCCGAGCCCGACGTGCTCGAGCTGACCGACGACATGGCGATGGATCCCGCGCCGACACCGGCGCCGCCGCCGCCAAGCTTCCGCAAGGTCGAGCCGCGCGACGATCTCGAATTCGCCGAGGCGCCGCCGCCGCGTCCGACGCCTCCGCCGTCCTACGCGCCGGTCGATTATGACGCGCCGCCGCTGCCGCCGCAGCAGCCGATCCTGGCCCAGTCGACCGTCTCGGCGGTCGAATCCGCCTTCAACTCGCTGGCCCACACGGTGCTCAGCAGCAATGCGCGGACGCTGGAGGATCTGGTCAAGGAGATGCTGCGTCCGATGCTGAAGTCCTGGCTCGACGACAATCTGCCGGGCCTGGTCGAACGCATCGTCAAGGCTGAAATCGAGCGGGTCTCGCGCGGCGGCCGCTGAGGGCCAAGCCAGGCTCATCAAGCCAGGCTCATCCAGGCCAAGCTCTTCCAAGCCAAGCCCTGATTAAGCCCCGCTTGAGCGCTATATCAGGGCTTCCGAACGGGCCGGAAAGCCCTTTTGCCGCTGAGCTTTCCGTTGACTTGAGCCCCGCGCGCGGCTTTCTAGCAGCCCCATGATCGAGAAAAATTACCAGCCCGCCGATATCGAAGCCCGCATGTCCGTGGTGTGGGAGGACAGCCTTGCCTTCAAGGCCGGCCGTCCCGACCGCCGCGACGCGGTGCCCTTTACCATCGTGATCCCGCCACCGAACGTGACGGGCTCGCTGCACATGGGCCACGCCCTCAACAACACGCTCCAGGACATACTGTGCCGGTTCGAGCGCATGCGCGGTCGCGACGTGCTGTGGCAGCCCGGCACCGACCATGCCGGCATCGCCACCCAGATGGTGGTCGAGCGCCAGCTGATGGAGCGCCAGCAGCCCGGTCGCCGCGAGATGGGTCGCGAGAAGTTTCTGGAGCGGGTCTGGCAGTGGAAGGCCGAGAGCGGCGACACCATCATCAACCAGCTCAAGCGCCTCGGCGCCTCCTGCGACTGGTCGCGTGAGCGCTTCACCATGGACGAGGGCCTGTCCAAGGCCGTCATCAAGGTGTTCGTGGAGCTGCACCGCGAAGGACTGATCTACAAGGACAAGCGGCTGGTGAACTGGGACACCAAACTGCTCACGGCGATCTCCGATCTCGAAGTGCAGCAGACCGAGGTGAAGGGTCACCTCTGGTATCTGCGCTATCCGATCGAGGGCAAGACCTTCGACCCGGAGGATCGCTCGACCTTCATCGTGGTTGCCACGACGCGGCCCGAGACCATGCTCGGCGACACCGGCGTGGCCGTGCATCCCGAGGACGAGCGCTATCAGAAGCTGATCGGCAGGAACGTGGTCCTGCCGCTGGTCGGTCGCAAGATCAAGATCGTCGCCGACGAATATTCCGATCCGGAAAAGGGCTCGGGCGCCGTGAAGGTGACGCCGGCGCACGACTTCAACGATTTCGAGGTCGGCAATCGCCACGGCCTGCGCCGCATCAGCGTGCTGGACAAGGAAGGCTGTCTCGACCTCGTCGACAACGAGGATTATCTGAAGGGCCTGCCGGAAGGCGCCACGCAATTCGCCGAGGAGTTCAACAAGGTCGACCGCTTCGTGGCGCGCAAGCGCATCGTCGAGCGGCTGGAATCGTTCGGCTTTGTCGAACGCATCGAGCCTCACACCCACATGGTCCCGCACGGCGATCGGTCGGGCAGCGTGATCGAGCCTTATCTCACCGACCAATGGTATGTCGACGCCAAGACGCTGGCAAAACCGGCAATCGCGGCGGTGCGGTCGGGCGAGACGACCTTCGTGCCGAAGAACTGGGAAAAGACCTATTACGAGTGGATGGAGAACATCCAGCCCTGGTGCATCTCGCGCCAGCTCTGGTGGGGCCATCAGATCCCGGCCTGGTACGGCCCCGACGGCAAGGTGTTCGTCGCGGAGACCGAGGAGGAGGCGGTCAGCCACGCGCTCGGCTATTACGTCGAGCAGGAGGTGATCACGGCCGAGCAGGGCCGCGAGATGGCGCTCGACCGCAACAAGCGCGAGGGCTTCATCACGCGCGATGAGGACGTGCTCGATACCTGGTTCTCCTCGGCGCTGTGGCCGTTCTCGACGCTCGGCTGGCCCGAGGACGCGCCCGAAGTTCAGCGCTACTACCCGACCAACGCGCTGGTGACCGGCTTCGACATCATCTTCTTCTGGGTCGCCCGGATGATGATGATGGGCCTTCACTTCATGAAGGAGATCCCGTTCTCGACGATCTACATCCACGCGCTCGTCCGCGACGAGAAGGGCGCCAAGATGTCGAAGTCGAAGGGCAATGTCATCGATCCGCTCAACCTGATCGACGAATATGGCGCCGATGCGCTGCGCTTCACGCTGGCTGCGATGGCCGCGCAAGGGCGCGACATCAAGCTCGCCACCAGCCGCGTGGAGGGCTATCGCAATTTCGCGACCAAGCTCTGGAACGCCTCACGCTTCGCCGAGATGAACCATTGCGCCGTGCCCGAAGGGTTCGAGCCGGCCAAGGCCAAGGAAACGCTGAATCGCTGGATCGCACATGAAACCGCGCACACCACACGCGAGGTGACCGAGGCCATTGAAGCCTATCGCTTCAACGACGCCGCAGGCAGCATCTACCGCTTCGTCTGGAACGTCTATTGCGACTGGTATGTCGAGCTCGCAAAACCCGTGCTGCTCGGTCCCGATAGCCCGGCCAAGAATGAGACCCGCGCCATGGTCGCCTGGGCGCGCGACGAGATTCTGAAGCTGCTGCACCCCTTCATGCCCTTCATCACCGAAGAACTGTGGGAGGTGACGGCCAAGCGCGACGGCCTGCTGGCGCTGGCGGAGTGGCCGCTGAAGCCAGCCGCTCCCTCGCCGGAGCAATTGGCGATTCTGGCGGCGGCGGCAGGTCCCACCGATCCACTGGTCTCGCCGGCATTCGTGATGCCGATCTTCGACCATGCCGACTTCACCGATCCCAAGGCGGAAGCGGAGATCGGCTGGGTCATCGACCTGATCACGCAGATCCGCTCGGTCCGCGCCGAGATGAACATCGCACCGGCGACGCTCACTGCCCTGGTGCTCGCGGGCGCCTCGGCCGAGACCAGGGAACGCGCGCCGCGCTGGACCGACGTCATCAAGCGTATGGCGCGGCTGTCTGACATCTCCTTCGCCGATCGCGCGCCTGACGGCGCGGTTCAGTTGCTGGTGCGCGGCGAAGTGGCGGCGCTGCCGCTGAAGGGCGTGGTCGATTTCGCCGCCGAACGGACCCGTCTCGACAAGGAAATCGGCAAGGCCGACGCCGACATCAAGCGTGCCGAGTCCAAGCTCGCCAACGAAAAATTCGTTGCCAACGCGGCCGAGGAGGTCGTCGAGGAAGAGCGCGAAAAGCGCGAGGCGGCGCTGGCCCGCAAGGCCAAGCTGCTCGAGGCGCTGGAGCGGCTGAAGCAGGCGTCTTAAGACGCCCGTCATTCCGGGATGGTCCGAAGGACCAGACCTCAGGTGCGCAATTGCGCACCGGGGAATCTCGAGATTCCGGGTTCGGCTCTTCGAGCCGCCCCGGAATGACGACGATCACTTCGGGAACGGCTTGCTGAGGAATTTCGAGCCCCTGACACCATAGCGCCAGGGCAGATCGACAGCTTTGGTGATGCCGATCCGGATGCCGGTTGCGACCTCGACATCCTCCGTCCGTGCATGCAGCGCGATCGGCGGCCGGTCCAGGGGCAGGGCGTTGTGCGCGATGGTGATGCCGAGGGCCTCGGTCAGTTTGCCTGGGCCCGAGCACAGCGCGTGCACCTCCTGGAGATGGCGGCGGCGACGCATCGCAGCCAAACCATGCGTCGGCTCCAGCGCGCGGATCAGCACGGCGGAAGCCGAGCCTTCCGCCTCGCAGACGAAGTTGACGCACCAGTGGATGCCGTAGGAGCGGTAGACATAGGCAAAGCCGGGCGGACCGAACATGATCTGGTTCCGCGGGGTCGGGCCATTGTAGGAATGTGCCGCCGGCTCGGTATGATGATAGGCCTCGACCTCGACGATGATCCCGCCGACGCCGTCGACCAGCATGGTCGCCCCGATCAGGTCGGACGCGACCTCGCGGACGTCGCGGTCGAAAAAGCTGCGCTTCAGGGCCTTGCCGAGCCGGGGTGTGGAAGACTTCGAGACTGGAGCCATTCGAGGTGAGAATCGCCTGAGAACTGAGCAGGATATTGCCCATATCTGCCATGTTCCCTGAAGCGGCGCGAGCCGGGTTGCGGCAAGCAGCCAGACCGACTAGGTAGGACCTGAACAGACCGGACAGATCATGGTCGTTATTGTCGATACCATCACGAACCCGCTGCGCCCGCGCCACCCCGAGAAGGTGAATCGTCCCGATTCCGCTTCGCCGCCGAAGCCGGACTGGATCCGCGTGCGCGCGCCCAACACCCGCGGCTATGCCGACACCCG
Source organism: Bradyrhizobium manausense (assembly GCF_001440035.1). Lineage (GTDB taxonomy): Bacteria > Pseudomonadota > Alphaproteobacteria > Rhizobiales > Xanthobacteraceae > Bradyrhizobium > Bradyrhizobium manausense. The sequence goes on from NZ_LJYG01000108.1 coordinate 151,896, forward strand.
CAATATCGTGCGCGCCAACGGCCTGCACACGGTGTGCGAGGAGGCGGGCTGCCCGAACATCGGCGAGTGCTGGGACAAGAAGCACGCGACCTTCATGATCATGGGTGACACCTGCACCCGGGCCTGCGCCTTCTGCAACGTCAAGACCGGCCTGCCCAACGCGCTGGATGAGGCCGAGCCGCAGAACGTCGCCGAGGCTGTCGCCAAGCTGGGTCTCGCCCACGTGGTCATCACCTCCGTCGACCGCGACGATCTCGCCGACGGCGGCGCCGAGCACTTTGCCCAGACCATCCGCGCAATCCGCGCTGCCTGTCCCTCGACGACGATCGAGATCCTGACGCCGGACTTCCTGCGCAAGGAGGGGGCGCTAGAAGTCGTCGTGGCCGCGCGGCCCGACGTCTTCAACCACAATCTCGAGACCGTGCCGTCGCGCTATCTCACGGTGCGGCCGGGTGCGCGCTATTTCCACTCGATCCGGCTGCTGCAGCGGGTCAAGGAGCTCGATCCCGCCATCTTCACCAAGTCCGGCATCATGGTCGGCCTCGGCGAGGAGCGCCACGAGGTGCAGCAGGTGATGGACGATCTGCGCTCGGCCGACGTCGATTTCCTGACCATCGGGCAATATCTCCAGCCGACCCGCAAGCATCACGCCGTGATGCGCTACGTGCCGCCCGACGAGTTCAGCTCTTACGAAAAGGTTGCCTATACCAAGGGCTTCCTGATGGTGTCGGCGAGCCCGCTGACCCGCTCGTCGCATCACGCCGGCGAGGACTTTGCGAGACTGAAGGCCGCGCGGGCTGCGGCCGCGCGCTGAACCGATATGCCCCGATTTTCGAGCAAGCGCCGTGTCAGTCACAGCGCATCCGAGATGTTTGATCTGGTCGCCGACGTCGAGCGTTACCCGGAATTCGTGCCCCTGTGCAGCGCACTGAAGATCCGCCAGCGCATGGCCAAGCCTGACGGCACCGAGGTGCTGGTCGCCGACATGACGGTGTCGTTCAAGCTGGTCAGGGAATCCTTCACCAGCCGCGTGACGCTCGACCGCGCCAATCTGAAAATCCTGGTCGAATATCTGCAAGGCCCGTTCAGTAATCTCGAAAACCGCTGGACCTTCGAGCCGAAGGGCCAGCAGAACGGCAATGAATTCTGCGACGTCGGCTTCTTCCTCGCCTATGAATTCAAGAGTCGCATGCTGGCAATGCTGATGGGCTCGATGTTTGACGCCGCGTTTGCGCGGTTTTCAACCGCATTCGAAAAAAGGGCGGATGCGATCTATGGCCGGCCGAAGCTGGCGTCGTCGTAGTTTGCTTGTAGCCCGGATGGAGCGTAGCGCAATCCGGGATTCCCTCCGCGAACATAGAAGTCCCGGATTGCGCTGCGCTTCATCCGGTCTGCGGGACTTGCTATCCCCTCGGTGATCGTGGCGGCCTGCGCTTTGCCGCATGCCGGCGCGGCGTGCGCGTCACGCGGGGACGCAGGCGGCTCGCGGCGGCGCGTTGCGGCTTGGCCGCGACTTGCGGGCCACGGGCGAGCTCCATCAGCATGCGGAGCGCTTCGACCACCGAACGCTGGCGCACCGCGGTGCGGCCGATCGCGCCGAAGCGCTGCTCGCGATGGATGATGCGGCCGTCGCGCGCGGCAGCGGCGAAATGCACGAGGCCGACCGGCTTGCCCGGCGTGGCGCCGCCGGGACCCGCGATGCCGGTGATGGCAACGGCAAGATCGACGTCCGCGCGTTCAAGCGCACCGACTGCCATTGCGGTCGCGGTCTCCCTGCTGACCGCGCCGAAATTGGCAAGCGTGCTGGCCTCGACGCCCAGCATCGCGCGCTTGGCGTCGTTGGAATAGGTGACGAAGCCGCGGTCAATGACGTCGGACGAGCCGGGGATGTCGGTGAGTGCGCCGGCGACGAGGCCGCCGGTGCAGGACTCGGCGGTCGCGATCGTCAGCTTGCGCATCCGGCACAAATCGAGCAGCGAGCGGGAGAGGGCGCGTGCGTCGCTGCCTCCCATGATCCTACGCGCTCCAGGGCAGGCGGACGGTGGCGCTGGCGGTGGCCGCGATGCCTTCCTCGCGGCCGGTGAAGCCGAGCCGCTCGCTGGTGGTTGCCTTCACCGCGACGCGGGAGATGTCGACGCCTGAGATCTCGGCGATGCGCGCGCGCATGACGTCACGCAGCGGGCCGATCTTCGGTCGCTCGCAGATCATGGTGACCTCGAGATTGGCGATACGGCCGCCGCGCGTGGTGACGCGCTCGACGGCGTATTTCAGGAACTGGTCGGACGAGGCGCCCTTCCACTTCGCATCGCTCGGCGGGAAGTGCGAACCAATGTCGCCGTCGGCGAGCGCGCCGAGAATCGCATCGACCAGGGCATGCAGGCCGACGTCACCGTCGGAATGAGCCAGAAAGCCTTTCGTGTGCGGCACGCGCACGCCGCAGAGCATGACATGGTCGCCTTCGCCGAAGGCGTGCACGTCGTAGCCGGTGCCGGTCCTGATATCACCGAGCAGGCTGGCCAGGCGCGCTTCCTCGCGCACGAAATCCTCAGGAGTGGTGAGCTTCATATTGGCAACATCGCCTTCAAAGGTCGCCACCGTCAATCCCGCCCATTCGGCGATCGCGGCATCATCGGTGAAATCAGATCGTCCGTCCTTGGCCGCGCGACGATGCGCCTCGAGGATGACATCGAAACGAAAGGATTGCGGCGTCTGCGCTACTCGCAAACGCGCGCGGTCCGGCGTGTCCTCGACATCGCCGTCAGCGCTCGTGACCTTGATGGTATCGGTGACGGGGACGACGGGGATGGCCGCGCCGGTGCGGCTGGCCGCCTCGATCGCGCGCGAGATCACGCCAGCCGAGACGAACGGGCGGGCGGCGTCATGAATCAGGACGATGTCGGGCTTGTGCTGCGCCAGCGCTTCGAGACCCGCCAGCACCGAAGCCTGGCGCGTCGCGCCGCCATTGGCCGGTGCCTCGTGCTTGAGGCCTGCGACCGCCGCCGTGAACATGGCGCTGTCATCAGGGTTCACCACCGGCTGCACGGCTGATACTTCGGGATGGGTGCTGAACGCCTCCATGGCGCGGTAGATCACGGGCACGCCGCCGATCTCTCGATATTGCTTGGGGCCACCGGCGCCTGCGCGCAGGCCACGTCCGGCCGCGACGAGAACGACTGCGGTGCGCTGTGATTTCGCCATAGGACTCAAATATTCAACTGCTAAAGGGAAGAGTCGGGAGTGAGGTGATTGCCGGCATGCCTCTAGCACGGCAGGCCCGCAAAAAAAGGGGGATTCCCGGGATTGTGGGATTCAGCATTTTGCTGCACTGCACTTGAAAGATCTGCAGAACTGTCTAAACTGTAGGCATGACGCTTGACTGCACAAGAATTGTGCGCAAGATAGATCATGGCAGGCGCGATGAGGCGCTGCCCAGGCAACGAGACCCCCGTGACCGGCTCGGCAGTATCAGGCTCTAAGCCGTTGAAAATAGGCGATATTGAAATCGCCAATCCGGTCTTCCTGGCACCGATGTCGGGAGTGACGGATTCACCCGTCCGCCGTCTGGCCGCTGAGCTGGGGGCCGGCCTGGTCGTCTCCGAAATGACGGCCAGTGACGAACTCGCCAATGGTCACCGGATGTCGCGGTTGCGCTGCGAAGCGACCGGGGTTGGGCCCCATGTGGTCCAGCTCGCCGGCTGCGAGGCGCATTGGATGGCGGAAGGCGCCCGGATTGCCGAGGCCGAGGGCGCCGACATCATCGATATCAACATGGGCTGTCCGGCCCGTCACGTCACCGGCGGCCAATCAGGCTCGGCCCTGATGCGCGATCTCGATCACGCCGTCGGCCTGATCGAGGCGACGATATCAGCGGTGAAAGTGCCGGTGACGCTGAAGATGCGGCTCGGCTGGGACGATCGCACCCGCAACGCGCCGGGGCTGGCGCGGCGCGCGGAGGCCGCCGGCGTCAGGCTCGTCACCGTTCACGGCCGCACCCGTTGCCAGTTCTACAAGGGCGAGGCCGATTGGGATGCGATCCGCGCCGTGCGCGAGGCCATCTCGATTCCGCTCGTCGTCAATGGCGACATCACCTCTTACGACAAGGCGCTTGCGGCGCTCGAGGCCTCCGGCGCCGATGCCGTGATGATCGGTCGCGGCGCCAACGGCCAGCCCTGGCTGCCCGGCGAAATCGGGCGACGGCTGAAGGGTGGGGCGGCTGAAGCCATGCCCTCGCTCGCGACGCAACTTCATTATGTCCGCACGCTTTATGAGGGCATCTGCGCTCTCTATGGCCTGCGGGTCGGGCTCAAGCATGCGCGCAAACATCTCGGCTGGGCGCTCGATGTCGCGGCCAAAGCCAGCGGTGCGCCGGCCCCGACGCTGAAGGCCTGGCGCCAGAAGATTTTGACGTCCGAGGATCCGGGCCTGGTCCACCGATCGCTACAGGATGCCTTCGACGATTTTGCATGGAGCGCTGCTGCATGAGCTCAGCCGCGGACCATCGCAAACCTGGCGACAGCGAGGCGATCCTCGATGCCTTGCCCAATCCCGTGCTGTTGATCGGGCCGGACGGCAAGATCGTCGCCGCCAATATTGCGACCGAAGCCTTCTTCGATATCTCGACGCAGTTCCTGAAGCGGCAGTCGCTGAAAGAGCTGGTGCCGTTCGGCAGCCCCTTGCTGGCGCTGATCGACCAGGTGCGGTCGTCGAACTCGCCGGTCAACGAATACAAAGTCGATCTGGGCACGCCGCGCATGGGCGGCGATCGCCAGGTCGATCTGCATGTCGCCCCGCTCACCGAGCGGCCCGGCCATATCGTCGTGATGCTCCAGGAGCGCTCCATCGCCGACAAGATGGACCGCCAGCTTACCCACCGCAGCGCTGCGCGCTCGGTGATAGCGCTAGCAGCGATGCTCGCGCATGAAATCAAGAATCCGCTCTCCGGCATCCGCGGCGCGGCGCAGCTCCTGGAGCAGCAGGCATCCTCGGAAGACCGCATGTTGACCCGCCTGATCTGCGACGAGGCCGACCGCATCGTCACGCTGGTCGATCGCATGGAAGTGTTCGGCGACGAGCGCCCCGTGGTGCGCGGTCCCGTCAACATCCACTCCGTGCTCGATCACGTGAAGCGGCTGGCGCAGTCGGGCTTTGCCCGCAACATCCGCCTCATCGAGGACTATGATCCTTCGCTCCCCCCGGTGCTGGCCAACCAGGACCAGCTGATTCAGGTGTTCCTCAATCTGGTGAAGAATGCCGCGGAAGCCTTGATCGACGTCCCCGACGGCGAGATCCAGCTTACCACCGCGTTCCGCCCCGGCGTGCGCCTGTCAGTTCCCGGTCAAAAATCCCGGGTATCCCTGCCGCTCGAATTCTGCGTGCGGGACAATGGACCAGGCGTGCCGGACGATCTTCTGCCCAATTTGTTCGACCCGTTCGTGACCACCAAGCAGACCGGCTCTGGCCTCGGTCTTGCTCTGGTCGCCAAGATCGTCGGCGATCACGGCGGCATCATCGAATGCGAGTCTCAGCCGCGCAAGACCACCTTCCGCGTGCTGATGCCGATGTACTCGACATCGGTCAAACACACAGATCACAGCAGTCGCGACGGCTCTGCCGGGAAGTCGTCGTCTGCATCACAGGGGGCAAAATGAGGATTAACAATGCCCGCAGGTAGCATTCTCGTCGCTGATGACGACACCGCCATCCGCACGGTTCTAAACCAGGCACTTTCCCGGGCCGGGTATGAAGTCAGGCTGACCGGCAACGCCGCCACGCTGTGGCGCTGGGTCAGCCAGGGGGAGGGCGATCTCGTCATCACCGACGTGGTGATGCCAGACGAAAACGCCTTCGACCTGTTGCCGCGGATCAAGAAGATGCGGCCGAATTTGCCGGTCATCGTCATGAGCGCGCAAAACACGTTCATGACGGCGATACGCGCCTCGGAGCGCGGCGCGTATGAATATCTGCCAAAGCCCTTCGACCTGAAGGAGCTGATTGCCATCGTCGGCCGCGCGCTCGCGGAGCCGAAGGAACGCGTCGCGACAGCTGACGATGACGCAGAGATGGAGGCGATCCCGCTGGTCGGCCGCTCGCCGGCGATGCAGGAAATCTACCGCGTGCTCGCGCGTCTGATGCAGACCGACCTCACCGTGATGATCACGGGCGAGTCCGGCACCGGCAAGGAGCTGGTGGCGCGCGCACTGCACGATTACGGCAAGCGCCGCAACGGGCCGTTCGTCGCGGTCAACATGGCGGCGATCCCGCGCGACCTCATCGAATCCGAGCTGTTCGGCCATGAGCGCGGCGCCTTCACCGGTGCCAACACGCGGGCGTCCGGCCGGTTCGAGCAGGCCGAGGGCGGCACGCTGTTCCTCGACGAGATCGGCGACATGCCGATGGAGGCGCAGACCCGCCTGCTGCGCGTGCTGCAGCAGGGCGAATACACCACGGTGGGCGGCCGCACCCCGATCAAGACCGACGTGCGCATCGTTGCGGCCTCCAACAAGGATCTGCGCGTCTTGATCCAGCAGGGTCTGTTCCGCGAGGACCTGTTCTTCCGCCTCAACGTCGTGCCGCTGCGGCTGCCGCCCTTGCGCGAGCGCATCGAGGATCTTCCGGATCTCGTGCGTCACTTCTTCGCGCTCGCCGAGAAGGACGGCTTGCCGCCGAAGAAGCTCGATGCGCTGGCGCTGGAGCGGATGAAGCAGCACCGCTGGCCCGGCAACGTGCGCGAGCTGGAGAACCTCGCCCGTCGCCTTGCCGCGCTCTACCCGCAGGACGTGATCACGGCGTCCGTCATCGACGGCGAGCTGGCGCCGCCTTCGGTCAGTCCGGGGGCCGCGGTCCAGCAAGGTGTCGATAATCTTGGCGGCGCGGTGGAAGCCTATCTCTCATCGCACTTCCAGGGCTTCCCGAACGGCGTGCCGCCGCCCGGCCTCTATCACCGCATCCTCAAGGAGATCGAGGTACCGCTGCTCACGGCCGCGCTCGCCGCGACCCGCGGCAACCAGATCCGCGCCGCCGATCTGCTCGGCCTCAACCGCAACACGCTGCGGAAGAAGATCCGGGATCTCGATATCCAGGTGTACAGGAGCGGGGGCTAGTCCCAGCGACAAACGCCGTGCGCATTTGCGCAGGAGTGGCTCAGCTCCCTACCACAGCGGAGCTGAGCCTGTCCGGATCGCGCTGGCTGTTCGTGGCAGACGCGGAGGACAGAAGTCCTGATAGGGCTGATATGTTCCGCTAGAACATTCGAATTGTCGTCATGCCGTCGCAGCACGCCACCTCGCGCCTATCTGAGCAGGCGCACTGCGACTGGCTGGATATTGGCCATCTCCACGGTCGGGTCCTGCCTGCTTGGCCCGTTGACCAGGAGATCAGAGGCCACGATCAGCAGCAACACCGCCGAAACCATCGTTGCGAGGAAGAATCTGTCCATTCCGGTTAAGCCGGAAAGGCTGCAATCCGTTCCCGCCGTCGACCTCGGTCTTCTTGCCTCTTCTTAACAGGGTTCCGCGTAGCGGCGGCGCGCGCAAGTCGCCCACCGTTGACCTATGTCAACGTGAGCCGTGGCGGCTCGCCTTGAATGACCTCGCACCACGACGAGGTCGAACATGGCAATGGAAAATTTGAAGCTGCCTGATGGTCCCATGTCAGGGCTGGTCGCCTCGGCCGTGGAATATCTGGTCGATGCCGGCCAGCGCAGCGTGCTGTTCCTGGACATTATGCGCCAGCGCGGCGACCAGTATCGCGAGCATGTCGCGCAGACCGCACCGCACGTGCTGCAATATGCTGCCGAATTAATCACCGACGGCCGCACGCTGGATGAGCCCGTCAATTACGCGCTGGTGCGCATCATCCCGCCCAAGGACGTCACGATCGACATGACCCGGCGACCATTCGTCGTGGTCGATCCGCGCGCAGGCCATGGCCCCGGCATCGGCGGCTTCAAGGCGGACAGCGAGATCGGCGTCGCGATGAAGGCCGGGCATCCCTGTTATTTCATCGGGTTCCTGCCCGAACCCATGCCAGGCCAGACGATCGAGCGCATCGCGCGGGCGGAAGCGAAGTTTCTTGAAACTGTCATCAACCGTCACCCCGAGGCCGACGGCAAGCCCTGCGTCATCGGCAATTGTCAGGCCGGCTGGGCGGTCATGATCCTGGCATCGCTGCGGCCGGAACTGTTCGGCCCGCTGATCATTGCCGGCGCGCCGCTCGCGTATTGGGCAGGCGTCCACGGCAAATATCCGATGCGCTATTCGGGTGGCCTGTTGGGCGGAAGCTGGCTCACCGCGCTCGCCAGCGATCTCGGCGCCGGCAAGTTCGACGGCGCCTGGCTGGTGCAGAATTTCGAGAACCAGAACCCCTCGAACACGCTCTGGACCAAGCAATATAATGTCTATTCCAAGGTCGACACCGAGGCCGAGCGCTATCTCGATTTTGAGCGTTGGTGGGGGGGCCACGTCAACCTCAATGCGGAAGAGATCCAGTTCATCGTCGACGAGCTCTTCATCGGCAACAATCTCGCGGCCGGCCGCATCGAGATGTCCGATGGCCAGAAGGTCGATCTGCGCAACATCCGTTCGCCGATCGTGGTGTTCTGCTCCAAGGGCGACAACGTCACACCGCCGCAGCAGGCATTGGACTGGATCCTCGACTGTTATGCCGATGTCGACGAGATCAGGGCCTATGGCCAGACCATCGTCTACACCGTTCACGACAGCATCGGCCATCTCGGCATCTTCGTGTCCGGCGGCGTCGCCAAGAAGGAGCACGCCGAATTTTCCAGCAACATCGACCTGATCGACGTGCTGCCGCCCGGGCTCTACGAGGCGACGTTCGAGGCGAGGGGCAACGAGACGCTCAATGCCGATCTTGCTGCCGGGCAATGGGTGATGCGCTGCGAGGCCCGAACGCTCGACGACATCAGGGCCATGGGCGGCAATTCCCCCGAGGACGAGCGGCGGTTCGCGGCCGCCAAGCGCGTCTCCGAGCTCAATCTGGCGGCCTATCAGAAGTTCGTGCAGCCCTGGGTCAAGAAGATGGTGACGCCGCAGGTGGCGGATTGGGCACGCAACATGCATCCGCTGCGGATGCAGTACGAGGCGTTCAGCAGCAAGAATCCCTGGATGTCCACGGTCAAAGCGGCCGCCGATCGTGTCGAGGATGAGCGCAGGCCGGTGTCGAAGGACAATCCGTTCCTGGCCTTCCAGGAGCAGATCTCCAAGCAGATCGTGCACGCGCTCGATAGCTGGCGCGATACCCAGGAGGCGCTCAGCGAGACCATCTTCCTCAATGTCTACGGCTCACCCGCGCTCCAGGCCGCGGTCGGCATCGATCCCAATTCCGTACCGTCACGCCGCCGCGAGATGTCGGACGAGCATCGCGCCATGCTCGAAAAGCGCATTGCGGAATTGAAGGCGAAGATCGGCGAGGGTGGTCTCCGTGAAGCCTCCATCCGCGCGCTGCTCTATGTCGGCTCCGCGCGCGGCATGGTGGACGAGCGCAGCATCGAGGCGCTCCGTCAGGTCAGGCGCGACCATGCCGGCCCCCGGATGACGCTGTCCGAATTCAAGATGCTGGTGCGCGAGCAGTTCTTCATGCTGCTGGACCGGGAGGGCGCGTTGGCGGCCATCCCAAGCCTGTTGCCCGCCGATATGAACCAGCGGCACGCGGCCTTCGCGGCGATCCGCGAGGTGTTGTCGGCGAGCGAGGACATCACCGGCGAGCGCGCCAATCGCTTGAAGCGTGTTGCCGGGCTGTTCGGCCTCGACGAGGAGGGCGAGACAATGTCGAACGTCGCCCCTTTCGACTCGCAGGCACGGGCGTCGTAGCGCGGATTGGCGGAAACGGGAGCGACATGATGTCGGCCGAGACGATGCACAAGACCGGCAGCAAGTACGACCGGCTGATCGCGGCGGCGCAGGCGGTGCCGGCGACACCGACCATCGTCGTGCACCCCTGCGACGAGACCTCGCTCCGCGGTGCCGTCGACAGCGCCAGCGCGGGCATCATCCGGCCGATCCTGGTCGGGCCCGAAAAGAAGATCAGGGACACGGCCACAAAATTCGACCTCGACGTGTCCGGATTCGAGATCGTCGACGCCGCGCACAGCGAGGATGCGGCGGCCAAGGGTGTCGAGCTGATCCATGCCGCCAGGGGCGAGCTGCTGATGAAGGGCAGCCTGCATACGGACGAGCTGATGCGCGCCGTCACGGCGAAAACGGGCGGCCTGCGCACCGACAGGCGCATCAGCCATGTCTTCGTCATGGACGTGCCTGCCTACGCCGAGACGATTTTCGTGACCGATGCCGCGATCAACATCTTCCCCGATCTCGATGCCAAGCGCGACATCATCCAGAACGCGATCGATCTCTACAACCAGGCCGGCTTCGGCAAGACGCCGCGGGTTGCAATCCTGTCGGCAGTCGAAACGGTCACCTCGAAGATCCCGTCCACGATCGAGGCCGCGGCGCTCTGCAAGATGGCCGATCGCGGCCAGATCACCGGCGGCATGCTCGACGGCCCGCTGGCATTCGACAACGCCATCGACCCGGAGGCGGCGCGGATCAAGGGCATCGTCTCCGAGGTCGCGGGACGAGCCCAGATCCTGATGGTTCCGGACCTCGAATCCGGCAACATGCTGGCCAAGAACCTCGCTTATTTCGCCAAGGCCGATGGTGCCGGCATCGTGCTGGGCGCACGGGTGCCGGTCGTCCTGACCTCGCGCGCGGACTCGCCGCGCGCGCGCATGGCGTCCTGCGCGGTCGCAGCGCTTTACGCATCAGCCCGGCGCCAGCAGGCGCCGACAGTCGCCGCGTGACCGCCATGGACACCATCCTCGTCGTCAATGCCGGCTCCTCAAGTGTCAAGTTTCAGGTCTACTCGATCGAAGGCGAGGCCAGGCTGCGCCGGCAGATCAAGGGGCAGATGGACGGCATCGGCAGNCCTGCGCGCCGGCGACGCCGGCGGGCAGTCCCTGGCCGATCGCGCCTATCCGATCGAGGCCGTGCCCGATGTTCCCTCGGCAATGGCCGTTGCCGGAGACTGGCTGCGCAACGAGCTCCAGGTCACGCCCATCGCGGTCGGTCACCGCGTCGTGCATGGCGGCCCGGACTATTCAAAGCCGGTCCTGATCGACCATGGCGTCGTGTCCCGTCTCGAACGATTTGTTTCTCTGGCGCCGCTGCACCAGCCGCACAATCTCGCACCGATCCGCTCATTGCTGGCGAATTTTCCGGAGCTGCCGCAGGTGGCATGCTTCGACACCGCCTTTCACCGCAACCATGATGCCGTCGCAGATCACTATGCCATTCCGCATCAGCTTCACGCCGAGGGCGTCAGGCGCTACGGATTCCACGGCCTGTCCTACGAGTACATCGCCCGAACGCTGCCGAACCTCGCGCCCGCGATCGCCAAGCGGCGCGTGATCGTCGCTCATCTCGGCAGCGGCGCCTCGATGTGCGCGCTCAAGGAGGGCCGCAGCGTCGAGAGCACCATGGGCTTCACGGCGCTGGACGGCCTGCCGATGGGAACGCGACCCGGACAGATCGATCCCGGCGTGCTGCTTTATCTGATCTCCGAGAAGGGCATGCAGCCAGCGAAAGTGCAGGACTTCCTCTACCGCGAGTGTGGCCTGAAGGGCCTTTCCGGCATCAGCAACGACATGCGCGAGCTGGAGGCCAGCAACGATCCGCAAGCAAGGCTCGCCATCGACTATTTCGTCTACCGCATCGCCCTCAACGCCGGAATGCTGGCGGCGGCGCTGCAAGGGCTTGATGCCTTCGTGTTCACCGCCGGTATCGGCGAGAACTCCGCATCGATCCGCGCGCGCGTTGCAGCCAGGCTCGAATGGCTCGGCGCGGTGCTCGATGCAGGCGAGAATGCCCGCCATGCGCGCCTCATCTCCCATGCCGACAGCCGCATCCCCGTCTATGTCGTTCCGACCGACGAGGAGCTGATGATCGCCCAGCACACGCTGTCGCTGCTGATGAACGGCCAATCGCACAACACAAGATCTGAGAGGGTGTCATGATCCCCGTATTTCCGGACAGCAAGGTGGCGCTCAAGGGCAAGAAGGGGCTGATCGTCGGCATCGCCAACGACCAGTCGATCGCCTGGGGATGCGCGCGAGCGTTCCGCGCGCTCGGTGCGGATCTCGCCGTGACTTATTTGAACGACCGCGCCAAGAAACATGTCGAGCCGCTGGCCCAGGCGCTGGAGGCGCCGATCTTCATGCCGATGGACGTGATGGCCGAGGGCCAGACCGAGGCGGTATTCGAGCGCATTGCGACCGAGTGGGGCCAGCTCGATTTCCTGCTCCATTCCATCGCCTTCTCGCCCAAGGAGGCGCTGCATGGCCGCGTCGTTGACGTCCGTCGCGACGGCTTCCTCAAGACCATGGACGTCTCGTGCTGGTCGTTCATGCGGATGGCCCATCTCGCCGAACCCTTGATGAAGAACGGCGGCACGCTGTTCACCATGACCTATTACGGCAGCCAGATGGTGGTGGAGAATTACAACGTGATGGGCGTCGCCAAGGCCGCGCTCGAAGCCTCCGTCCGCTACATCGCGGCCGAGCTGGGTCCGAAGGGCATCCGCGTCCACGCAATCTCGCCGGGACCGCTGGCGACCCGTGCTGCCTCGGGCATTCCTGAATTCGACGAGCTGATGGACAAGGCGCAGTCAAAGGCGCCGTCGCGCAGCCTCGTCAGCATCGACGATGTCGGCAATGCCACCGCTTTCCTCGCGCTTGACGGCGCCAAGCTGATCACCGGCGGGGTGCTCTATATCGATGGTGGCTATCACATCATCGATTGAACGCGCTCAACGATAATGCAAGGCGATGAGCTCAGCGACGCAGGCGGGCCTCTTGCCGCCCTCGATCTCAATGACGAGGTGATAGTTGACGCGCAGGCCGTCCGGCGGCACATCCTCGGCTTCCGCAACGGTGACGCGGCCGCGCAGCTTTGAGCCGGCCGGAACCGGTGCCAGATAGCGGATGCGATCGGCGCCGTAATTCAGCGTGTTGCGCAAACCTTTCAGGCCGATCACGGAGCGGATGAAGAGGGGCGCGAGCGCCAGCGAGAGCAGGCCGTGGGCAATGGTCTTGCCGCCAGGCATTTCCTTAGCCGCGCGTTCCTGATCGACATGGATCCATTGCTCGTCGCAGGTCGCCGCCGCGAACTGGTTGATGCGATCCTGCGACACCTCGACCCAGTCGCTGACACCGATCTCGGTCCCGATGGCGGATTTGATGTCGTCGAAATCGCTGAATATCCGCATGGCCTGGCCTCGTCAGATCTTCATTTCCGGCACGGTTTCAGGGATCGCGAGCTCGGCTTCGGTCACCGCCAGGACCTCACCGGCGGTGACGCCGGGAGCGGTTTCCAGCAGAGTTGCCTTGCCGTCGGGAAAGCCGATCACCGCCATGTCGGTGACAACCAGATCCACGGGCCGTGCCGAGGTCAGCGGCAGCGTGCATTTGGCGACGATCTTGGACTTGCCCTTGGCCGCATGCTGCATGGCAACGACGACGCGCTTGGCACCCGTCACGAGATCCATCGCGCCGCCCATGCCGGGCACCATCTTGCCCGGGATCATCCAGTTGGCGAGATGGCCGGAGCTATCTACCTGGAGGCCTCCGAGCACGGTCACGTCGACATGGCCGCCGCGGATCAGCCCGAACGACATCGCGCTGTCGAAGGTGGCCGCGCCCGGCAGCGCACTGATCGGACGGCCGCCGGCATCCGTGAGCGTCGGGTGCTCCATGCCTTGCTCCGGAATTGGGCCGGTGCCGATCAACCCGTTCTCGGATTGGAAGAACACTTTGAGATCGGATGGGACGTAGTTTGCGACCAGGGTCGGGATTCCGATGCCGAGATTGACGAGATTGCCGCTTCTCAGCTCCTTGGCGACGCGCCGGGCGATGATGATCTGCGGGTCCATGTGTCACCCGTTGGTGATGAGGTAGTCGACGAGCGGTGCCGGGGTCACGACGTGATCGGGTGCGATGACGCCGACGGGCACGATGTTCTCCGCGGTGACGATGACCGTGTCGGCGGCCATCGCCATGACGGGATTGAAATTGCGCGACGTCAGCGCGTAGGCGAGGTTGCCGAGATAGTCGGCGAGGAATGCATGCACCAGCGCGAATTGCGCCCGCAGCGCGGTCTCCAGCAGGAATGGCTTACCGTGGACCTCGATCTCACGCTTGCCTTCCGCAACCAACGTGCCGACCCCCGTGGGGGTCAGAACCCCGCCGAGACCGCATCCGCCTGCGCGAATGCGCTCGACGAAGGTACCCTGCGGGACGAGATCGACGGCGATCTGGTTCGCCAGCATCTGTTGCTGCGCCTTGGGATTGAGGCCGATATGGGTGGCGGTCAAGCGAGCGACCAGCGCCGCATCGAACAGCTTGCCGACACCCTTTCCCGGGGTGGCCGCATCATTGCAAATCAGGGTCAGCCCGGTCTTCTTCTGCCGCACGAGTTCGTCGAGCAGGCGTTCCGGCGTTCCAACGCCCATGAATCCTCCGATCATGAGGCTTGCACCGGCGGGGATCATCGCAACTGCTTCTTCGATGGAAACGGCCTTCATCGATGGAACTCCGATCGCGGAAGCGGACAGTGGTGATGGACTGATGTTCCGGGACGGCAGATTGCCATCGTTGATCTGCGTCAAGGCTTCCGATCATTCGCGTGGGTCGATGCCGATGCTTGCCAGCATCTCGCGCCAGAGCCTGCGCACCTCATTGTGCCGCTGCTCCAGCGCCGCGCTGACGGCATCGCGGAAGGGCAAGAGCTCAGGCCCTTTCAGGAACAGGATTTGCGCCTGGAGCAAGCGACCGCTCTCGAACTCGATGCGCCGCAGCGCCAGGACGAAGGGATCGGCCGGGCTGGCCTCGGTCGGCAGCAGCGCTGCCGGGCGAATGGCGGCGTGAACGGCGTGCGCAAGCGTGGCGAGATTGACTGATGGCGCAAGGCTGCGATCCCCAGTCAATCCGGTTGGTGGAGGAAGCCAGGCCGCCTCCCACGAAGCGGCCATGTAGCCCAGGGCGATATCCGGCACCCAAATGGTCGCGCGCTGCAGCAACGAGACGATCTCGGACTCGCGATAGAACTGCGCGTTCAATTCGGTCTGCCAGGCAGTCTCGATCCTTAACGGCAGCGCCAGAGCAAACTGCCGCGCGAGCGCGCCATGGGCCGAGATCAGGAAGGCAGCCACGCGCGTTTGCTGCTGCGGCGGCACCCGACCGTCAGCATCGAGCGGTCCGAGGAAGCCGCTCATGGCGAGGGCCTCTGCACGGGAATGGCGCGCAGATGGTCGTAGCCGGCCGGAAACGGCGAGAGCTCGCCGCCGGGCTCGCCAGGCGCGATCAAGACGGCCTTGTTGCCCTGCCAGCGCCCGGCCAGCACGTCCTCGGCAAAGCGCGCGAGCAGGTCTGCGGTGAGCGCTCCCTTCTCGAGGGTGAAGGCGTGATAGGCCTCCGGAATGATCACCAGCGCACTGTCGGGGATTTCGACGCGAAGCGTCTCGTGCAGGCAGCGGGGAGTCAGGAAGTCGAATTCGCCATTCAGGATCATGGTCGGGACGGCGATGGACGAGAGCTGCGAGGTGATCGGATGGAAGTCCAGAAAGGACTCCATCAGGTTTTGCAGGGCATAGACGTCGTTGACGAGCCAACCCTGTCGCTTGACGCCGTCGAGCTTGTCCAGCAGCGGCTTCAGCCACCGGTCAGACAGGTTCATTGGCAGCAGCAGGTCCTGCAGGTAGCTGGTACCGCCGAGGATGAGACCGGTACGCAGCGCGTTGCCGATCAAGAGCAGCTGCGGCGACAGCTCGGCAAAACAGCTCATCGGCACCAGCCCGGACAGACGCTTGCCGTGTTCGATGGCATAGCGCAGCGCGATCAGACCGCCGAAGCTGATACCGCTGAGGAACACGGGTCCGTCGCCGAGCGTGCCGATCAGTCGGTGGAGCACGGCGACATGATCGTCCTGATTGATGAACAGCGCCGGCTTGTCCGAGACGCCCTGGCCGAGCAGGTCGAATGTGACGACGCGAAAGCGCCGGGCCAGCAGCGCATCACAGTAGGCTGCCCAAAGCTCGGCATATTGCGTCAGCCCATTCACCAGCACATAGGCGGGAGCGTCTGCCGGTCCGTCCAGCTCATAGCGGATCCGGTACGAGCCGTGACTGAGGAAGGGCATTGCGTTCGCCAGCAGTTTTTGACTGCGCGATCCTTCATCCGACGCGCCGCATTCCATTGAGTTAGATCAAAGCTCGCCTGATCGAGCTGTCTAGCGTCCCCTCAAAATGCAAGGGAGGCTCCATCATGATCGGGAATGGATTCGCAAGGCACAGCCTCGTCGGCCTCATCCTGCTGCTCGTCGGCACATCGCTCGCAGTTGCACAACCTTTCACGCGGCGTTCGTCGCAAATGCAACATGATGGTTTGAAGAAGACCTACGAGATCGCCAACTTCAAGATTGGCGGCAAGTATGATCTGTCCGATCCCTCGAAATTTGAGCTCGGCGGCGAGGGCGGCGTCACGCTGGAATCGCTCGGTGCGGGCAAGCTGCACACCAGCTACATCGCGATCGGCAACGCGCGGCGCAATGCGCAGGGCGAAATTACCAATGCCGTCGTCGTCAATTCCTACTATTCCGGCGATTCCACCGACATGTATGAGCAGTGGGTCAAAGGTGCGCCACTGTCGGGCGGCGTCCCGATCATCGGACCGGGCCGGCCGATCGACACCGATCGCTATTACGTCATCATGGTCGATCCGCTCGGAACCTGGGGCGCCAGCAAGCCGTCCGAGGGTCTCGGCATCAAGTTTCCGCAATACAGCTACTACGACATGGTGCAGGCAAACTATCGCCTGCTCCGCGACGAGCTGAAGGTCGCGCGCGTTGCGCTCGTGACCGGTGTCTCCATGGGCGGCACGCAGACCTATGTCTGGGGCGTGATGCATCCGGAATATGTCAGCGCGATCATGCCGATCGGCGGCACCACGCAGTCCGATGGCGACGACCCCGTCGGCAACTGGACCTTCCAGATGATGACTGCCGCGATCCAGGGCGATCCGGTCTGGCAGGCGACCAAGGGCGACTATTACAACCTGCCCAAGGAGAAACATCCGGTGCCGGGCGTCGCGTTCGGCTGGTCGATCCTCGGCATGACGGGTTACGATTTTGCCTATCGCACGACCCAGAACTGGGCCGCGGTACAGCCGGAAATCTTCTACTGGGATCCGCCGAACGAGAAGGCGGGCCTGAACGTCACCAATCGTGCCAAGCTCTATGACGCCGTCGATCTCGTCTTGCGCAACCGGGTCGGCGAGACCCACAACATCAATCCGTATCTCGGCCGTATCCAGGCGCGCACGCTGGTGATGCACATCACCAATGACCTCTGGCTGAATTTCAAGCTGGCACAAAAGGCAGTCGATCGCGTGCCGGGGGCGGACCTGATCGCGCAGGAAAGTCCGGTCGCCCATTACGGCGTGTTTCCGATCATCAACCAGCGCAAGAACGATCCGAAATTCGTCGCCTTCATGGACGACGTGGCCGCGCTCGATCGCGCCCAGCTGTTCGTCGACAAGAATTATCGTGTTCCTGGAGTCGCCGAGAAGATCGATCCGGGCAAATCCTTCTGGAAGGACTTCGTCACCTATCCCTATCCGGTCAAATACGCCAACGCCAAGGACAAGATCGGCAATACCTGGCAGATCGGCTACATGGATGAGTATGCCGGCACCGACAAGGACCCGAAGGTCCTCGTCATCATCCATGGCAAGGGCGCCTTCGGCGGGCACTACGGCAACATCATGCAATACGCGCTGCGAAGCGGCCTGCGCGTGATCGTGCCTGACTTGCCGGGCTACGGCATGTCGGGGCCGGGCAATCTCGACAAGAGCCCGGCGCGCACCATGCAGGACATGCGCGAGACCATCTACGATCTGGTCGTCAACCAGCTCGGCGTCAAGAAGGCCTATTATCTCGGCCACTCGCTCGGGGGCCAGTTCGTCATGGGCTATGCGCTGACCTGGCCGGACGCGGTGCAGGGCCTGGCGCTCGAAGCGCCGTCGGGTCTCGAGGAATATCCGCGCGACACCACGATCGCGAAGGACAAGAAGGCACCTTTGTTCCAGCCGGGCCTCGGCCGCGACTTCGACAAGTGGAAGCAGATCTGGGACCAGACCGGAATCCTGGCCGCGGAGAAGGCCCGTGACGAGCAGGGCATTCGCGACTTCTTCTACTTCAAGAAGCGTGATCCTGACACCGGCGTGGTGTCGGCGGCGAAGAGCGGCTACTTCTTCAGCGACAGCGAATATGCCCGCTTCCACACCGAACAGCGCGTCGGGCTCACCAGGGGCAATCCGAAAGAGCTCGAGCAATGGTGCAACGTCTTCATCTTCGATATCTACACGATCGGATCAGAGCTCCAGCAGGATGATCCGAAGAATCTTTACGAGCGGGTCACGCAGATCAAGGCGCCGATTTTCCTGGCGTTCGGCGACAAGGAGCCGTTCATCCCGACGCCCGCTTTCAACGGGCTGACCGATCTCGGACGCGACGTCATCACGCCCTTCATGACGCGCATGACCAATGTCGGAAACCGGCCGATGCTCAAGATCTACCCGGAGACCGGACACTTCATCCACACCGACAATCCGGTGGAGTATTCGGCCGATGTCGTCGACTTCGTGACCAGGGGACGAGTGGATACGTCATCGCCACTCGGCACCGACCGCATGATCAAGGGCGCCGTCGCCTCGGCCATCCCCGTGGCGCCGACCCCGCCTGGCGCGGCGCCGACGGCAGGGTTGAACAAATAGGATGATCTGATGCCGCGGGTGCAGGCGGGTGCAGTCCAGCTTGGCTGGCGGGAGTGGGGGCAGGGCGACGTCACCGTCGTCTTCATCCACGGCAATCTCGCCAGCAAGGACTGGATCGAGCTCGCCGCGCCGCTGTTTCCATCGGGTCTTCGCGTTGTGGGAATCGACTGGCGCGGCTGCGGCGACAGCGACCGTCCCAAGGCCACGGCAGATTATTCCAATTACTCCATGCAGCAGCATGCCGACGACATGCTCGCCGCGCTCGATACGCTGGGCGTCGGCTATTGCCATCTTGCCACGCATTCGACCGGCGGCATCATTGCGGCGCGCATGCTGCTGGCGCAGCCGCAGCGCTTTGGCCGCGTGTTCGCGCTCGATCCGGTGACGCCGCTCGGCATGGTCTTCAATGCCGATCAGATCGGCCTGTTTCGGGCGATGATGGCGAGCAAGGAATTGACGCGGACGATCATGGCGACCGCGGCTTCCTCGCTGTTCGTGCCGGAGAGTATGGCGCCAAACATGATCCCGCAATTTCGCCAAGGTCTGGGAGACATCCAAGCGCTGTTCGATCGCATCATCGAGCAGACCTTCAGCGTCTCCGAAGGCATCTGGATTGGAACGCCGGTGAATCTGACGCGGGAAAAAGAGAGCCGCGAGCTGGAACGGCGCATGCCGGAGCTGCGCCACCCGCATCTGGTGTTGTGGGGCGAACGGGACGGCTGGATCGCGCCGGCCGATCTTCGTGCCATGACTGCGGCGATGCCGGATTGCCGTCTCGTGATCGTGCCCGGCGTCGGGCATTCGATGAACCTCGAGGTCCCCGCGCTCTATGCCGGCTATTTCGGCGCCTGCTTCGGCGGACTTGCCGCATAACGAAGGGAGTGATGCCATGGCTGAAATCAACAAACTCTCGGTCGAAAAGACGATCGAGAAGCTGCGCGGCGCCGATCAGCGAGTATCCAGGGATCAGCGGCTCGAGGCAAAGACCGACGAGCTGAACGAGGAGATCAGGCGCATGAAGGCTCAGCGAAAACGCCTCGATCGGCGCAAGCAGGATTGAGCTGGCAGCGCCGGGGCGATCAGCTGACATCACCGAAGCGGTGATGTCCTCCGGGGTCACCGGGGTCTTGACCTGCGCGGGCCGCTGGTCCGCTGCGCCGTTGCGGGCCACGGACGGACCCCGTTCCACCGCAGCTGCCGGCGAGGGGCACCCACAGCGAGAAGCTCTCGAATCCCGACCTCCCGTTTTGGGAAATCGTGGCTAAAAGAAGAAGTTGAATTCGGTAAGCCGCTGAGATCGCGTGGCTATTTGACACTGTCGCGTCTCAGCAACAATGTGGTAGGAATACATCAGTTTCCGCCCAGCGCGGACCCACGTTTTCAGCACCATTGCCGGAATGACCAGCGCAGACACCTCGGCCGCATCCTTTGACACGGCCCCAGCCGAAGAGCCCCGGCGCTGGTCCGCGCGACGCTGGCTGGCACCATTTGCGGTGGCCCTGGCGCTGCTCTCGGCGCTCCTGACTTTCCTGGTCCTGACCGGTCTGGCCAAGATCGAGCCGACGCCGGAAGTGGTGCGCTCGTTCTACCTGATCAATGCCGGCACGATTTTGCTGCTGGTCGGCATCATCGTCCGCGAGCTCTGGCAGCTGATCCTGGCCCGGCGGCGGGGACGGGCGGCGGCGCGCCTTCATGTCCAGATCGTCAGCCTGTTCTCGATCGTTGCCGTGCTGCCGGCGGTGCTGGTCGCCGTCGTCGCCAACGTCACCATCGAGCGCGGTCTCGACCGGCTGTTCTCGGGACCCACCAAGGAAGTGATCCAGAACTCGCTGACGATCGCGCGGGCCTACATGAACGACCATGCCCAGCTGATCCAGGGCGACATTCTTGGAATGGCCAACGACATTGCGCACGCGCGGCCGCTCTATGATCAGGATCGGCGGTCGTTCCGCGAAATTCTGACGGCCAGCGCCGCGTCCCGCAACTTGCCGGGCGCGATGATCATCGACAAGAGCACCAACATCCTGGAGTCCGCCGACACCGGCATGCGGCTGACCTATTCGCCGCCCGCGCCGGAATTCCTCAGCAACGTCAAAGAGACCGAGCCGGAAATCGCGATCCTTCCGGACGCGAGCTCCGTCGCTGCCGTGATCCGCCTGCGCGCCTTCAACGATACGTTCCTGTATGTCGCCCGTCCGCTCGACCCGAACGTGGTCAGTCAGGTCAACCAGACGGAGATCAGCGTCGCCGAATATGCCCAGATCGAGTCGCGCCGGCTCGGCATCCAGGTCGCGTTCGCGCTGATGTTCGCGGTGATCGCGCTGACCATCCTGATGGCTTCCGTGCTGATCGGCCTCAACTTCGCCAACTCGCTGGTGGCACCGATCCGGCGGCTGATGAATGCGGCCCACACGGTGTCGACCGGCGATCTCCATGTGAAGGTGCCCGTGCATCAATCGGAAGGCGATCTCGCTCAGCTTGGCGAGACCTTCAACAAGATGACGCAGGAATTGCGCAGCCAGCGCGACGAGCTCGTCAATGCCAGCGACCTGATCGACAGCCGCCGCCGCTTCATCGAGGCGGTGCTGTCCTCGGCCAGCGCCGGCATCATCGGCGTCGACACCTCGGGCAGCGTCGGCATTCTCAACCGCTCCGCCGAGAAGCTGATCGGGCATTCCGAGGCCGAGACGCTCGGCCATCCGCTCTCCGACGTGCTGCCCGAGCTCGACGAGATGATGAAGGCGTCGCGGGAAGGCACCCAGCGCCTGGTGCAGGGCCAGATCACGATCACGCGCGACGGCACCGAGCGCAATCTTTCGGTCCGAGTCAGCGCCGAGAAGAACCAGCCGCACGACAGCTACATCATCACGCTCGACGACATCACCGAGCTGGTCTCGGCGCAGCGCACCTCGGCCTGGGGCGATGTCGCCCGCCGCATCGCCCACGAGATCAAGAACCCGCTGACGCCGATCCAGCTCTCGGCCGAGCGCATCCGCCGCAAGTTCGGCAAGGACATCACCGAGGCCAAGGACAAGCAGATCTTCGACCAGTGCACCGACACCATCGTGCGCCAGGTCGACGACATCAGGCGCATGGTCGACGAATTCTCGCGCTTTGCGCGGATGCCGAAACCCGTGATGGAAGGCGAGGATGTCGCCGACACCGTGCGGCAGGCCGTGTTCCTGATGAAGGTCGCCCATCCCGAGCTCGACATCGAGGCCGAGTTCAAGGAGGATCCGCTGCGCGCCCAGTTCGACCGCCGGCTGATCTCGCAGGCGGTCACCAACATCGTCAAGAATGCCACCGAGGCGATCGAGCAGGTGCCGCCGGAAGAGCTCGGCAAAGGCCGCATCGACGTCGTGGTGTCGCGCGAGGGCGACGACGTCCTGATCGATGTCATCGACAACGGCATCGGCCTGCCCAAGGTTGCGCGCTCGCGGCTGCTCGAGCCCTATGTGACGACGCGCGCCAAGGGCACCGGCCTTGGCCTTGCCATCGTCGGCCGCGTGCTGGAAGACCATGGCGGCCGCATCGAGCTGAAGGACGCCTCAGACTTCCGCGAAGGCCAGCGCGGCGCCTGGATGCGCATGCGCTTTGCGATCTCCGGACAGGCCAAGAAGGCCGAAGGTGCCGAGCCCGGGGCGGCGGCGACGGACACCGCCAAGGGCGCAACCACGCCCGAAATCAGGGAAACGGCCCCAAATTCCGCCAAGGACTCTGCTACGGCGCAGGCAACAAAAGAGCCGGCGGCCGAAACCAAAGAGCCGGCTGAAAAGACCAATGATTCAACGAAAATCGAAGCCTCAACAGGCAGCTGAGAAGACAGGCGCGACCCATGGCAAGTGAAATTCTGATTGTCGATGATGAGGCCGATATTCGGGATCTCGTTGCGGGAATCCTCGAAGACGAGGGTTTTGTCACGCGGACCGCGCGCGACAGCGACTCGGCGCTGGCCGAGATCGCCAACCGGCGGCCGCATCTGGTGTTCCTCGACATCTGGCTGCAGGGCTCCAAGCTCGACGGCTTGCAGCTGCTGGAGCAGGTCAAGAAGGACAATGCCGA
This sequence comes from Bradyrhizobium manausense, assembly GCF_001440035.1. Lineage (GTDB taxonomy): Bacteria > Pseudomonadota > Alphaproteobacteria > Rhizobiales > Xanthobacteraceae > Bradyrhizobium > Bradyrhizobium manausense. Next base: position 174,799 of record NZ_LJYG01000108.1, read on the forward strand.
TCTGCCAGTGGTGATGATCTCCGGTCACGGCAACATCGAGACCGCCGTCGCCGCAATCAAGCGCGGCGCCTATGATTTCATCGAGAAGCCTTTCAAGGCCGACCGTCTCATTCTGGTCGCCACCAGGGCGCTGGAAAACTCGCGCCTCAAGCGCGAGGTCAAGGAGCTGAAGCAGCTCGCGCCGAGCGCAAGCTCGCTGGTCGGCCGCTCGCCGAGCATGAACCAGCTGCGCCAGACCATCGAGCGCGCCGCCAAGGCCAACAGCCGCATCCTGATCGTCGGCCCCGCCGGCGCCGGCAAGGAATTGACCGCGCGCACGCTGCACATGGCCTCGGGCCGCGCCGACGGCCCCTTCGTGGTCATCAACGCCGCGGCGATCACGCCGGAGCGCATGGAGCACGAGCTGTTCGGCGTCGAACAGTCCAACGGCGAGCATCCGCGCAAGCCCGGTGCGCTGGAAGAGGCCCATGGCGGCACGCTGTTCATCGACGAGATCGCGGACATGCCGCGCGAGACCCAGAACAAGATTCTGCGCGTGCTGGTCGAGCAGTCGTTCCAGCGCGTCGGCGGTACCGCCAAGGTGCAGGTCGACGTCCGCATCATCTCCTCGACCGCGCGCAACCTCGAAGAGGAGATCGCGGCCGGCCATTTCCGCGAGGACCTCTATCACCGGCTCTCGGTGGTGCCGATTCGCGTGCCCGCGCTGTCGGAACGGCGCGAGGACATTCCTGAATTGATCGACTATTTCATGGAGCAGATCTCGGCCGGCAGCGGCCTGCCGAAGCGGCAGATCGGCCAGGACGCGATGGCGGTGCTGCAATCACATGTCTGGCCGGGCAATGTGCGTCAGCTCCGCAACAACGTTGAGCGAGTCATGATTCTGGCCGCGGGCGGGCCGGAGGTGATCATCACCGCCGACATGCTGCCCCAGGACGTTGGCTCGATGGTGCCGGCGATGCCGACCAGCAACAATGGCGAGCACATCATGGGCCTGCCGCTGCGCGAGGCACGTGAAGTGTTCGAGCGCGACTATTTGATTGCCCAGATCAGCCGTTTCTCAGGAAATATTTCTCGCACGGCCGAGTTTGTTGGCATGGAACGGTCGGCGCTACACCGGAAGTTGAAGGCGCTCGGGGTCGGCTAAGCTCGACGCCACGGTCGCACTTGCTGGGATATCTGGGAAAAATCATCTATTTCCGTAGTTTTTCGGAGAAATAGGGCGCGTCGTGCCGCGCGAAGCGGCTTGCCTAAAATGTCCACCTGTCCTCTAATCGACCAGCCGTCCCTCCGAGGGGGATCTCATGAGGAGCGGCAACCGGAGGAAGGCCCAATTTGAAAACAGGGTCGCTTCCGGTGCAATAAAAAGAAACTCAAAGCGAGAAAAAAACAATGGCGGCAGACCGCGCACAAAACCTACAGGACACCTTCCTCAATCACGTTCGCAAAACCAAAACGCCACTGACGATCTTTCTGGTCAACGGAGTGAAGCTCCAGGGCATCGTGACCTGGTTCGACAATTTCTGTTTGCTGCTTCGGCGCGACGGTCATTCGCAGCTGGTCTACAAGCACGCGATCTCGACCATCATGCCAGGCGCTCCGATCCAGCTGTTCGAAGGCGGCGAGGATCAGCCGGCTTGAGAGTGATCTGATTGGAACCCCGCAATTTTGACGGGGAGGCCGACCGTCCGCGATCGGCCGGGGCTAAACAAACGGGGCGGGTGCTTGTCGTCGGCCCCTATTTGCGAGCGCGCGCGGGAAGTGCCGACGCGCAATCGGAGAGTCATGTTCAGCGTGACGCGGAGGCCCGGCTCGATGAAGCCGCAGGCCTCGCGCGCGCGATCGACCTCGTCATTGCCGATGCCATCATCGCGCCGATCAGCCAGATCCGGCCTGCGACCTATATCGGCAAGGGCAAGGTCGAGGAGATCGCCGCGCTCGCCAAGAGCCTCGACGTCGAGCTCGTGGTGATGGATTGCGCGCTGGCACCGATCCAGCAGCGCAATCTCGAGAAGGAATTGCACGCCAAGGTGCTCGATCGCACCGGGCTCATTCTCGAAATCTTCGGCCGCCGCGCCAAGACCAAGGAGGGCGCGCTCCAGGTCGAGCTTGCCCATCTCAATTATCAGCGCTCGCGCCTGGTGCGATCGTGGACCCATCTCGAACGCCAGCGTGGCGGCTTCGGCTTCATGGGCGGCCCCGGCGAGACCCAGATCGAGGCCGACCGCCGCCTGATCCAGGAGCGCATCACCAAGCTCGAAAGCGAGCTGAAGAAGGTGCAGGCGACGCGCCGCTTGCATCGCGCCGGCCGCCAGCGCGTGCCTTATCGGGTCGTTGCGCTGGTCGGCTACACCAATGCCGGCAAGTCGACGCTGTTCAACCGCCTGACGCGTGCCGACGTGCAGGCGGCCGACATGCTGTTCGCCACGCTCGATCCGACCCTGCGTGCGCTCAACCTGCCGCATGGCGGCAAGGCCATGCTGTCGGACACGGTCGGCTTCATCTCCAATTTGCCGACGCAGCTCGTCGCCGCCTTCCGCGCCACGCTGGAGGAGGTGCTGGAGGCCGATGTCATCCTGCACGTCCGCGACATCTCGCATGAAGATGCCGAGGCCCAGCAGAGCGACGTGGACGCGGTGCTGCGCCAGCTCGGCATCAATCCTGATGACTCAGGCCGCATCATCGAGGTCTGGAACAAGATCGACCGCTACGACGCAGAGCAGCGGGAAGAGCTTCTGAATATCGCCGCGCGCCGGCCGGAAGATCATCCCGCGATGCTGGTCTCGGCCGTGTCAGGCGAGGGGATCGACGCGCTGCTCGCCGCGATCGAAGAACGGCTCGCCGCCAAGCGCACCACGCTCGATCTCTCCATCGACGCCGCCGACGGCGCCGGAATCAGCTGGCTGCACCGCAATTCCGAGGTGCTGGCCAAGGAGCTGCACGACGGCCGCTTCGACATGACCGTGCGCGTGGACAAGACCAAGCGCGACATCGTGGTGAACAGGTTTGATGCGGTGCCACGCCTGTCGGCGTGAGTCGGACGTAGCCCGGATGGAGCGCAGCGCAATCCGGGATATCACGACACGGAGAGACCCCGGATTGCGCTGCGCTCCATCCGGGCTACGCACCGAACATCACCGCGACAGATCGAGGCTCATGAACTGGTTGTGCGGGCTCGCCTGATAGTCGGCGAACGGCGCACACGAGACGAAGCCGGCGCTGCGGTAAAGCGCGACGGCGGGCGCGTGCAGCGGCGCCGTGCCCGTCTCCAGGCTGAGACGCGCATATCCGCGCTTGCGGCCTTCGGCAATGATGTGGTTCAGAATCGAGCGCCCGGCTCCGGTCCGGCGTGCAGCAGGCGCGGCACGCATCGACTTCACTTCGCCGTGCCTCGCGTCCAGCTGCTTCAGAGCCCCGAAGCCGGCCAGCACGTCGCCTTGCCAGGCCGTCCAGAACGTCACTGATGGAGCCGAGAGACCGCTCGCGTCGAGCGCCTGCGCATGCTCGCCCATGACGCTGCGCAGCTCTGCCAGATGATGCGCCAACAAGTCCGCAACGTGAGGTGCCTTCGGATTGTCCTGTCTGATGTCCACTTCATGTCCTCGCGTCAGGTAGCCGTCTTCGCCGCATTCCACAGCGCGTCCATCTCCTCAAGCGAAGCCTGCTCCAGCGTGCGCCCCTGCGCTTCCAGCGCCCGCTCGATATAGGCAAAGCGCTTTTCGAACTTCGCATTGGTCGCGCGCAGCGCGGCTTCCGGATCGGCGTCGACGTGGCGGGCGAGGTTGACGAGGGCGAACATGAGGTCGCCGGTCTCTTCCGCGATCTCCTGCTTGTCGTCGCGATCGAGAGCGGCCTCGATCTCGTCCGCTTCCTCGCGAATCTTTTGCAGCACCGCGCGCGGATCGTTCCAGTCGAAGCCGACCGTGGAGGCCTTGCGCTGCAGCTCCATCGCGCGCGTCAGCGCAGGCTGGCCGGCCTTGACGCCCGAGAGCAGCGATTTGTGCGACGGCGCTGCCTCCGGCGGCCGGCGCGCGGCGCGCTCGGCTTTCTCCTCGGCCTTGATGCGGTCCCAGACTTCCTTGACGTGATGCGGGGCGAGATTGCCGTCCTTGTCGGCGAACACATGGGGATGGCGCCGGATCATTTTTCGCGTGATGGCCTCGACCACGTCTCCAAAGGAGAACGCGTTCTGCTCAGAGGCCATCTGGGCGTGGAACACCACCTGCAACAGGAGGTCGCCGAGCTCTTCGCGCAAGTCGTCGAGATCGCCCCGCTCGATGGCGTCGACCACCTCATAGGCTTCCTCGATCGTGTAGGGCGCGATCGTCGAAAAATCCTGCTCGAGGTCCCAGGGGCAGCCGGTCACCGGCGTGCGCAGCGCCGCCATGATCTCGATCAGGCGGGAAATGTCGCGGGAAGGGGTCATTGCGGGGGCAGTCTCCTGGGTCCAAATCCTTATGCCAAAAGCGCGCCGCCGTTCCCAGCGCGGCGGGGCGGAACAGGCCGATTTCCACCGATTGGCTGATACGCCCCGCAAGTGCTAAAGCGCGGCCCATGAGCGACACATTTTCATCCCAAACCGCCCTCGTGCTCTTCTCTGGCGGCCAGGATTCCACCACCTGCCTTGCCTGGGCGCTGAGCCGCTTTGCGCGCGTGGAGACGCTGGGGTTCGAGTACGGTCAACGCCACGCCGTCGAGCTCGACTGCCGTGACCGGCTGTTCGAGGGCATCAAGGACCTTCGCGCCGATTGGGCGGCAAAACTGGGCGAGAGCCACACCCTGTCGATCCCGACGCTGGCGGCCGTGTCCGAGACCGCGCTGACCCGGGACGTTGCGATCGCGATGGGCGCCGACGGCCTGCCCAACACCTTTGTGCCCGGCCGCAATCTGGTGTTTCTGACCTTCGCCGCGGCGCTGGCCTATCGGCGCGGCATCACCCACATCGTCGGCGGCATGTGCGAGACCGACTATTCCGGCTATCCCGACTGCCGCGACGAGACCATTCGGGCAATGCAATCAGCGCTCTCGCTCGGCATGGCGCGAGCCTTCGAGCTGCACACGCCGCTGATGTGGATCGACAAGGCCGCGACGTGGAAGCTCGCGCATGACCTCGGTGGCGACGCGCTGGTCGATCTGATCCGCGAGCAGTCGCACACCTGCTATCTCGGCGAACGCGGTGCGCGGCATGAGTGGGGATATGGCTGCGGCGAGTGCCCGGCGTGCAGTTTGCGGGCGAAGGGGTGGCGGGAGTTTGTGGCGGGGNGTAGTTCCGCCGTCATTGCGAGCGAAGCGAAGCAATCCATAATCTTCCCGCGGTGACGGTCTGGATTGCTTCGTCGCAAGAGCTCCTCGCAATGACGAGTTCGGGGCGCGCGCAGGCCTACCGAAAATCCTCGTCCCTCAGCTCGATCGGCCTACCATGCGGCGTGCGATCCGCGGCGTGATCCCACGCGTCGCGATAGCGGTGCAGTGTGTCCATCGACGCGACGCCCTTGCTCGCGACGAGGCCCTCCAGCGTGGCGAGCCAGTGCAGATAATAGGTCTCGCCCGTATCAGGGTCGCCCGCTTCCTGCGCGCGCTTGATCTCGGAGGCCAAGGCCGCAGCCCATTCGGGCCAGGTGAACACGCCGTGGTCGTGCAGCGTCAAGGCCATGGCAAAGGCCTGCGCTTCCCAGGGCGCGCGGAACACCGGGCCGTCGTCGTCACGCGGAATGCTTGGAATCGCCGCGGTTGCGGCGGCAGCAGCTTCACTGCTCATCAGGCCGGGTCCAGATAGGGCTCGAACGCGTCGATCGAGACCTTCAGGGTCGGATCACCGTCCTCCCCCCAGAGATCGCGGCCGTCGAACACGACGGTGTAGAGCCATTGCGGGTTCTCGCCGCGCTCCATCGCCGCCGTGTCGGGAAACACGTGGCAGCCGTGGTTGAGCTCGACCACGCCGACATGACCGCGGACATAGCGCGGCAGCCGCGTATGCGTGGTCGGATGAATGTTCTTGGCACGCACGCGGTCGCCGATGTTGAATTTGGCGGGCGCAGGCGCTGGGCGGGCAAACTTGCCGCGTACCATGATGCGCTCGACCTGACCGAGATCGAACTTGCCGTGCTTGAGCGCCTTGCCGGGCTGCATCGCATGGCCGGCGGCGACCTCCTCGCGGGTGAGGTAGCCCTTCTCGATCAGCATCTCCTCAAGGCCGAGGAACCACTTCTTGTAGTAGGAGCTGGAGAGGTAGACATGCGGCGGGATCGTCTCGCGATAGAAGCGCGAGGTGTCGATGTTGAAGGCGCCGGCCGCGCCCATCGCGCGCACCATCGCCAGCACCCGGGACTCCCATTCTTCATGGAAGACAGGCTCGTTCGGCTCGGGCTCGACCTTTCCAAAGCCGTCCATGCCGCCCATGTCGTGCACGCCGTTCACGACGGAGCTCCTGGCGTCCGGGGGAAGCCGGTGCCGATCATGGAGTCGCGGGTCACGAGCTCGGCAAGCTGCTCCTCGCTCCAGCCTTCCGTGCCCGCGGGGCGCATCGGCAGCACCAGGAAACGCGTCTCGGCGGTGGAATCCCACACCCGGATCTCAATGTCCTTGGGCACACTCACGCCGAAATCGGCGAGCACGCCGCGCGGATCCTTCACGGCGCGCGAGCGGTAGGGCGAAGCCTTGTACCAGACCGGCGGCAACCCCAGCATTTCCCAGGGGTAGCAGGAGCACAGCGTGCACACGACCATGTTGTGGCGCGTCGGGGTATTCTCGACCACGACGAGATGATCGCCGACGCGACTGACATGGCCGAGCGTGCCGATCGCCTTGCTGCCATCCTCCAGCAGCGCCTGTTTGAACGCCGGATCGGTCCAGGCCTTGGCGACGACGCGCGCGCCATTATGCGGGCCGATCTTGGTCTCGTAGGCCTGGATGATGGCGTCGAGCGCAGCCGGCTCGACATAGCCTTTCTCGGTCAGAACAGTCTCGAGCGCGCGCACGCGCAGCTCGGTCTCGGACAGTTCTGAATGGTCGTGATCGTGATGATGGTCGTGATCTTGGCTCATGGCGGCAAGATAGGCATTTTGGTCGTTCGCTGTCGAGACCCGGCGGTGGGCCGTCGTGCCGGGGAACACGCTCGCCTTCGCGGCGCAGAATAGGTGCGGAAAACCGTTCTGCCGGACGAGAGGAGGTCCGACCTCGATTTCAGGCCATTGATCGCGCCACCGACAATCCGTATACGCCGCGCTGGGACAATAGCGGCTGGCCAACCAGCCCGCAGACGTGGTGTCAGGGGGGGGGGAGCACGCATGACCGCCAATTCGCAGCCATCCGAGGCGACCGGGTTTCGCTGGAAACTTGTCGCGCCGCTGGTGGTGTGGCTCGCGATCTATCTGTGGCCGGTGCCAGCGGGTCTCAACGTCAATCAGTGGCACTATTTTGCGGTCTTCGCCGCTGTCATCACCGGGCTGATCCTGGAATCGATGCCGGTTGGCGCAGTCGGCCTGATCGGGCTGACGGTCGCGGGTGTCGCCGGCTATATCGATCCCGATCCCGGCAAATCGCTGCGTTGGATGCTGGCGGGCTTTGCCGAGAGCACGGTGTGGCTGATCGTCGGCGCCTTCGTGTTCTCGATTGGCTATCGCAAAAGCCAACTCGGCCGGCGCATCGCGCTGGTGCTGGTGCGGCGCCTCGGCACCAACACGCTCGGGCTCGGTTATGCGGTTGCGATGTCGGACTTCCTGCTGGCACCGGCAACGCCCTCCAACACCGCACGCAGCGGCGGCATCGTCTATCCTATCATCAGCAACATCCCGCGCATCTATGGTTCCGAGCCGGGGCCGACCGCCGGCAAGATCGGCACCTATGTGATGTGGACCGCATTCGCGGCAACCGCGATCACGAGTTCGCTGTTCTTCACGGCGCTGGCGCCGAACGCGGCCGCACTGGCGATCGCCAAGAAGACGGTTGGTGTCGACGTGAGCTGGGGCCAATGGTTCATCGGCTTTGCGCCGCTCGGCATTCTCCTGATGGTCCTCGTTCCGCTGCTCAGCTATCTGATCTGCCGTCCGGAGGTGAAGCGCAGCCCCGAGATCTCGGAATGGGCCGCGAAAGAGCTCGGCGAGATGGGCCCGATGTCGCGCAACGAGTGGATCATGCTGGTGCTGATCGTGCTCGCGATGTTCCTGTGGATCGCCGGCTCCAGCCCGGACATTCACATCCCCGTGCTCGGCTCGAACTTCGTCAATGCCACGACCGTCGTGTTCATCGTGATCTCGCTGATGCTGGTCAGCGGCGTGATCGAATTTGCCGACATCGCCAGCGAGAAGAGCGTATGGGAGGTGTTCTTCTATTTCACCTCGCTGTTGACTCTGGCCTCGGGCCTCAACGAGATCGGCTTCATCAAATGGTTCGCCAATGAATTCGCAAAGCCGCTCATAGGGCTTTCGCCGTCGACCGCGATGATCCTGCTGGTCGCGCTGTTCTTCTGGATCCACTATTTCTTCTCGAGCATCACCTCGCACGCGGCGGCCGTGCTGCCCGTCGTGCTCGCGGTCGGCACCGGCATTCCCGGTCTGCCGGTGACGACGCTCGCCATGCTCTGCATGTATTCGCTCGGCCTGATGGGCGTGATCTCGCCCTACGCCACCGGGCCGGCGCCGATGTATTACGGCAGCGGCTATATCGGGAAGGGCCAGTTCTGGGGTTTTGGCCTGATCTTCGGGGTGCTCTATTTCGCCGGGCTATTGGTCATCGTGCTGCCCTGGCTGGCCATGGTCCGGTGAGCTTCCCCGCAGATTGATACCCCCTCGGCAGGAGAATTTTCTTCCCCTGCGGGGGATTGGGGAAACTTCGCCCAATCCCCCGCAAATATCTGAAATTGCAAGAAAGACTGGAAAGGGCGATGGTCCGCTGCAATGCAGCGTCGCCACCGGCCGCCTGCTTTGGTTCCACCCATCGTCGCTCGGATCGCGACGTGGCCCCGCCTGCGCCTTTCGCCCGGGCGGGCTAAATATCCTTCCATGAAAGCCGCTTCCATGAATGCGCACCCATCGCTGCTGATCGGCGAACCGGTCAAAATCCAAGATGGCTCGGCTCAGCCGCACGCGATGGTCCGCTTCGAGACCGTCGCGAAGACCTATCCGGCCTATCGCGGCAAGCCCGGCGTCGTCGCGCTGCAGGGCATCGATTTTTCGATCGCGCGCGGCTCCATCACCGGCGTGATCGGTCGTTCCGGCGCCGGCAAGTCGAGCCTGGTGCGATTGATCAACGGGCTCGAAAAGCCGAGCACGGGCCGCGTCGTGGTCGACAACAGAGACATCTCCGCGCTCACGGGCCGCGAGCTGCGCCTGGCGCAGCGCTCGATCGGCATGATCTTCCAGCACTTCAATCTGCTGTCCTCGCGCACCGCCGCGGACAACATCGCGTTGCCGCTGGAGATCGCCGGCTGGTCCAAAGCCGACATCAAGGCTCGCGTGACAGAATTGCTTGCGCTGGTCGGCATCGCCGACAAGCACGACCGCTATCCGTCAGAGCTGTCAGGCGGCCAGAAGCAGCGTGTCGGCATTGCCCGCGCACTGGCGACGCGGCCGAGCGTGCTGCTGTCTGATGAGGCGACCTCGGCGCTCGATCCGCAGACCACGCGCGCGATCCTCGATCTGCTCGCGAATATCAACCGCGAGCTCGGGGTGACCATCGTGCTGATCACCCATGAAATGTCCGTGGTGCGTCAGCTCGCCAGGGATGTCGTCGTCCTCGATGCCGGCCGCGTGGTCGAGAGCGGCCATGTCGCCGACATCTTCACCCATCCCAAGCATCCGATCACGCAATCATTCCTGGCTGAGGCCAGCGGCGACAGCCTGCCGGTCTCGCTGGCCAGCCGGATCGTGCAGGAGCCGGGCAGCCACGCCGTGATTCGCGTTCAGGTGCGCGGGGCAGGGGCCGGCGATACGCTGATCGCGCGGCTTGCCCGCGAGCTCGGCCTCGACGTCTCGCTGCTGTCGGCGCGGATCGATGAGATCGGCGGCCAGCATGTCGGCTCGCTCGTTCTGGGCATTCCTGTCAGTGATTCCGGCGGCGAGGGCGCGACGACGCGCACGCTGGCCTGGCTGTCTCAATATCAAGTCTCGGCGGAGCGTCTCGGCTATGTCGCCTGAACTCATCAACCTGATCATTCAGGCCACCTTCGAAACCCTGTTCATGGTTGGAATCGCGGCGGCGCTCGGCACTCTGTTCGGCTTGCCGCTGGGCGTGTTCCTGGCGACCAGCCGCAAGGGCGAGCTGTTTGCGGCCCCTGCCGTCAACGCAGCCCTTGGCATGGTCGTCAACGCGACCCGCTCCACGCCCTTCATCATCCTGGTCGTGGCCATCATCCCGTTCACGCGTCTCATCGCCGGCACCTCGATCGGATCAACGGCCGCGATCGTGCCGCTGACGATCGCCTCGACGCCGTTCATCGCGCGCCTGGTCGAGGCTGCGATCCGTGAAGTCGATGGCGGCCTGATCGAAACCGCGTCCTCGTTTGGCGCGTCACCGATCCAGATCGTGTTCAAGGTGCTGATCCCCGAGGCGCTGCCCGGCCTGCTGCTGGCGCTCACCCTCGCAGTGGTCAGCCTGCTCGGCTACTCCGCCATGGTCGGCGCGGTTGGTGGCGGGGGTTTGGGCGATCTCGGCATCCGCTACGGCTACCAGCGCTTCATGCCGGAGATGATGCTGGCCGTGGTCGTCGTGCTGATCGCCCTGGTGCAGCTGGTGCAGAGCGCAGGCGACTATCTGGCGCGGCGGGTCAATCGCCGGCTGCGGCACCGCTGAGATAATGAGCCGGCGGAAGGTCGATCGACGCCGGGCCTGCGACGAGACTGTCGAGGTCAACCAGAAACAGATCGGCCATATGGGTGAGCTGGTGCAGAGGAATGCTGACCTCGCCACGCTCGGCGCCTGAGATGAACTCGGGCGAGACGCCAACGAGGTCCGCAATCTGGGCCTCGGTGTAGCCCCGCGCCTCGCGCGCACCCTTCAGCTGGGCCCCAATGTGCCGCCGGTGCAGGGCCTGCTCTTCCTCGGTCATCATCAGGGCCTGCTCGTCGGCGCTCGCGACGCCATCGGCGAAGGCGACACCGAGCAGCCGCCGCTTTTGCCACGCCACCCGGCAGGCCTTGCGCAAGCCGTCGGCGAAGATCAGCGTGGCCTCTTTCGGAAACGCCAGCGACCAGTCGAGCTTCAGCCGCGCGCCGGTGCCGGAGACATCCGCGACGGTGCAGGGGATGCTCACGGTTCCCCTGGCGCCTTCGAACTCGATGATCCCGGTTCTCGCCGTGGATTGCCGGGCCGCAGCGCGCAAGTCACTCATCAAGTCGCTCATGGAGCCCCCGAAAGCATTGCAGCGGGTTTTACCGCCCGCCTTCCCGGCGCTCAATCGAACCCGCCCGCCATGGTGAAGGATTGGTTCTCCGCCGCAGCAGGCACGCCGGCACGGATGAACCTTCCGGGCCAACCCGGTCACCAAGACTGAAGATCGCCCTTCAGCCTTCTGGACAATTCGATGAGATCACTTGCCTTGCTCTGCCTGCTTGCCCTCGCCACGCCGGCCCACGCAGCCTCTTCCGAGCAGCACTATCTCGATCTGCGCGACCGCTACATCGCGAAGTTTTCGAAGGCCAAGGAGAGCGAGGAGACCAGCAGGCAACACGATGTGGCGCTGGGCGAACTGACCGGCGTGCTGCGCGGCCTGATCGGACCAGTCACGATCAAGGGGCTGCCCGCGGAGGGCAAGTCGAACGTCGACACGCTGTTCAAGGACGACATCGGCTTTGGCCATCTTGACGGGCTCGCTTTCGCCACCGCGGGCGACAAGCAGCAGGCCGTGGTGACGACGACCACGCTGCTCAAGCGCTGGCTTGCCGACCACCGCAAGGATCCGATGCCGCAAGAGATCGACGCGGCGTTCAGGTCCGACACCTTCTACTATGCCGCCATCCAGGACGCTGCCTTCGCCAAATATGCCGAGCTGCCCATCACCAAGCCCGCATCCGTCAGCACCGCGGTCGCGGTGCTCGGCGTGCGCGGCAATGGCGATTTGAAGGGTCCGCCGCACGAGATCGACGTGGTCGCGATCCGTGGCGAGAAGGTGTTCTTCCTCGCCGCGAGCGAGGCCGTCAAGACGGCCGAGATTCCGACCTGCGAGAAGGTCTGGAAGCAGATGATGGCCAGAAAGACGCCGGAGGATGCCATGGCCCGGGAAGACCAGGCGATGGCGGCCTATACCAAGTGCTTCGCCAAGGAGGCGCCCAGCCAGAGCTGGTTCACCGCGGCGGTCAAGACGGCGCAGGGCCAACTCGAATTGCTGCCGTTGCGCTAGCCGCATCGGCTGCAGATCGCAGCCTCGTGCGAGCATGGTGCCGCCGGGACAGGTGGGCGCATTTCAGCGCCGCTGGTCAGCTCGCAACGTCTCCAGATAGGCCACGACGGCTTCGACCTGGGATTCTGTGAGCCTCGGATTCGGCATGGCTTGGTCTGGTCCCAGTCGCCGATGGCCTGACGTCAGGAAATGCCGCAGGCCATCCGCGGAGAAGGAGGGCCGGTTGATGATCTCCGGGAAAGCTGGTGGGGACGGGCGAAACGCCGGTGCTTCCTTGGCAGCGTCGGCGACGACGTGGCACGTCCCGCAAGTGGCGTTGGCAATCGCGCGCCCCTCGGACACCTGGTCGACAAACAGCTGATTGGGAACGGGCAGGGTGAGCGGGATCTGCATGACGATCCAGGCATAGCCGCTGCTGCGGTGGCAGCCGTTGCATTCGTTTGTCAGCCCGGCATAGGATGTCATGAACGCGGGGACGCCCTTCGATTGGAGCGCCTGGCGTACGGCCCGAATCTGCTCCCTGGCGCGATCGGCTTGTGACGGGTTCGCCAGCAACCTGCCGGTGGCTTCAAGGTTGGCCTCGATCTGATGAAGCTCGTAATTCGCCAGACTCCAATTGCTGAGCTTGCCCGCAAACCAGAGCTTGGCGTGCTGCAACTGAAGTTTGGTCATGAGGTCGGACAGCGCCGCCGACACATCGGAAGGCGCCGCGACGCTGGAGGCGGACAGCGCGAGGATGATCGCACCCAACAGAACCGTTCGTAAGCGCATGTTCGAAATGTTCCGATGTTGATATCCAGCATGGCACCACGCACCGCACGGGCGTTGATCCGGATCAAGACGTGGTTTGTCACGGCAAATACCTGTTTGTCTCTCGGAGGACGACATGCGCGCGCACCAGATCATGTCCAGACGCGTTGTGACGATACGGCCGAACGCGCCGGTCGCCGATGCCGTCAAGGTGATGCTTGCCCATCACATCAGCGGCCTGCCGGTGGTGGACCCGGCCGGGACGCTCGTCGGCATCCTGTGCGAAAGCGATTTCCTCAGGCGGCCTGAAATCGGCACGGCGCACGAACGCAACCGTTTGCTCACGATGTTGCGCGGAGCCGATCGCACTGCAGCCGAATTCGTCAAGGAGCACGGGCGCACGGTCGAACAGGTGATGACCCGCCAGCCGGTGTCGACCACCGAGCAGGCGCCGCTTGTGGAAGTTGCCGACATGATGGAGCGACGGCATCTCAATCACGTACCGGTCATGCGCGGCGAGCGCATCGTCGGGATCATCACCCGATCCGACTTCCTGTCCGCGGTTGCCGGCCCGCTGACCAGCGCTTCCGGCTACTCCGGGGATGACGGCCAGATTCGTCGCTCCGTCCTCGCCGCGCTGGCCGGGACACCGTGGCAGCCGGTCTGCTTGAACGTCAGCGTGAAGGACGGCACGGTCACGCTGCGTGGCGTGGTCAGGGGTGAAAACGCGCATCGGGCGGCCATCGTGGCCTGTGAGAACGTTGCAGGCGTTCGCGCGGTGGAGGACCGGCTTTATCTCCAGTCCGACCGACCGGATCCCGAGGACGATTACGGCGGAGGCGATTTCGTGTCGCTGCAGGCGGAGCCATCCACGCTGGACGACGAGCCATTGTAGTCAAAGCGCGCACCC